>NZ_CP041409.1:0-1277500 GCF_007065885.1 Altererythrobacter sp. TH136
GACGCTGTCTGCACCTGGGATATCATTGACCAGGACGTTTACCGTCACCGGCGCGTTCTCCGCCGCCTGACTGGCTGCGTCGGCGACCGCCGTGGGCTCATCATCGATAATCGTGATCGTGAACGTGTCGCTGTCGCTATCGCCGTCCACGTCGGTCACGGTGACGGGGATCGTCACCGTGGTGTCGTCGCCCCCGGTGTTGTCAGTGAGCGTGAACGTATAGTCGACGGTGCCGGTGGTTGGATCGTATGCGGTGATCGTCAGCGCACCCTGCGGCAGGCTGATGACTTGCCCCGGGCCCGTGACGACGACCCCGCCTACCTCGACGCTGGCGATGCCATCAGGCGCCGACACCGTGATCGTGCCGCTCGTGCTCTCGACATCGCTGGGCGAGTCGGTACCTGGCGCCTCGTTGGAACGTGCCGGCAGGCCCGCTTCGTCGACGATCGTGCCGGCCGATCCTGCGGGCGGCAAGGAGACGACCGCTGCGGGGCTGTCGTCGATGGTGATCGTGAGTGTGGCGGTGTCGCTGCTGCCGTCACCATCAGTCAACGTGTACGTAAAGGTATCGGTGACGCCGCCCGCAGTGCCAGGCGTACGAACAAAGGTATAGGAGCCATCCGCTTTCAGGGTCAGCGTGCCATATTGTCCGGCAACCACGAGGTTTCCGGTCGCGTCGTACGTGGAATCGCTCCCGCCAAACCCGCTCACTGCGGTCACGCTCGCGCCGTCGGCACCCTGGACGTCGGCGCCAGCAGCGCCGCTGGTGGTGGCGGCGCCGGTTATCACGTTGCCAGTTTCGGGTCCGTAGGTGCCAGCCGCGATCCGGTCAGTGTCGTTGTTCGCGACCGGCGCATCGTCGAGTACGGACACGGTGAGCGAAGCGTCCGCTGTGTCACCATCGGTGTCGGTCACGGTGACCGCAAAGGTATCGCCGGGCGTGCTGCCGACGACATTGTCGCTCAACGTGTAGCTGTAGCCGATCGCGCCGGGCGCAATACTGGTGATCGTCAGGATGCCGTTCTTGCCCGCAATCGTCTGACCGATGGCGGTGATCGGAGTGCCGTTGATCGTGACGGAGGCCAGGCCGTCCGCCGCTGCGATCTGGATAGTCCCAATCGTGGTTTCCGAAGCGGCACCGGCGTCGCTGCCCGCCGGTTCGCCGTTGCCGCGCGCCGGCAGCCCTGCTTCTGCAACTTGCGCGGTAGCGAGCGTGGCACCCGCGGGCTGGTCGGGGGTGACGACGAATACATCCGGCTCGCGATCGATGAGCTGCGGGATGATTTCCTGTTCTTCCGGTTGGGGGAAGCTGAGCTCGGTGTAGGGGAGCAGATCACCCAGGCCGAACGCTGCCTGGAGCGGATCGACCGGACCGGCGAAGTCGCCGCCGGAACTCTGCGGGTTGCCTGCGGCAGGCTGCGGCTCGTTGCCGATGAGGAGTGCCGCGAGGTTGAGCGGCGGTATCGCGACATCGCCGATAACCAGTTGCGGCATGACAATGGCGCCGTCGGGAATGACGTAACGCGTTCCATCGGCACCGGTGATGACCAGATCGCGCCCCTCGACACGGATGTTGTCGAGTTCGGTACCGGGCGGGAGGATTACGACGCCTGCGGCATCGGGAGCGAGAACCTGCGCCGCAGCCCTGCCGCGTGGGGCCGCCGCAGAGACATTGGCCTGCATCAGATTGGAGGACTCGTCACCGACTGAGCGGTCCGCACCCGCCAGCGTGTTTTCATTGAAGTCCATAGTCCTGTCCAATCTGAGACTGCGTTCGCATCGCGCGGCACATCAACGAGATCGGAAGGCGTGCCGCGAGAAGTTCCAGACAAGCTGGAAACTCAACCCCCAATCGCGCGGCCCTGAACGCACTCACCAGCCGGGTAGCCCATGCGAGTCGTTCGTTAGTTCAAGTCGAACAGGATTCCGAAAAGGTTACAAGCTTATTTACCATTATAGCACCAGCGAGAGCGGTCCTGAGTTCAATCGTGCGCTCTCGGATCGTTAGTTGATCCAGGCTGACACAAGTTGACTCTTGAAATTGCCTGCGGTGTTCTGAAGCGATCTTCTGTTGAAGGCGGGCGAGGGTTCCGAGTCGCTGAGGACAGCCGACATCCCGGGGGAGAGCCAAGATGGCATCTGTATTGAGGGACAAAGTCGCTGTAT
Source organism: Altererythrobacter sp. TH136 (assembly GCF_007065885.1). Lineage (NCBI taxonomy): Bacteria > Pseudomonadati > Pseudomonadota > Alphaproteobacteria > Sphingomonadales > Erythrobacteraceae > Altererythrobacter > Altererythrobacter sp. TH136. Next base: position 2,167 of record NZ_CP041409.1, read on the forward strand.
CGGCCGTTGCCGCGGCGGCGCTGGCGCTGCTCGGCGGCGTTTCACTGATCCAGGCGGGAGGGGCAGGACGGCTTGCCGCTCCCATATACCCGCTCCGGTTCGAAATACCGGACCGTCAGGTGGCGACGCCGTTTCGCAGACCCGAGCTGGCGTCACCGGGCCAAGAGATTTTGGCGCCATCGCAGTCGAAAGGCCTCGAAGGTCCGGCAACCCTGCAGGTCGAGCCCCGTACTAAAAGCGTTTCGCCAGGAGTATTACCAGGCCTAGTCCCGGTCTCATTCCGCCTGCCTGGGGCAAAGCTGGAAGCCCCGTCGGACAATGGCGTGATTCCGGTTGCGATGCCGCTCTTTTATGATGGCATCGAGGTGGGGGTGGCGCCCATGTGGATCGATCCCGCAGGTGCCATCACGATCGATAGTGCTGCCTTGTCGAGTGCTGTAGCGACGGCCAATCCGCCGTTGGCAGACGCGGTGGCCCAATCGGGGCAGGATCGCACAAGCTTTTCGTCGCTGAGAGCGCGAGGCCTATCGGTCAATTACGATCCGATCAATAATCGGGTCATCTTGCGAAATTAGACGCTACAGAGAGCCTACTGCGCCGGAACTGCGCTTCGCGAGGCTGGCGCTCGATCGCTGTTCCGCGCGATGCGCTTGCGCAATTGGCTGGCGGCGACGGCGGGGATGATCACCGACAATGCGATCCCGCCAAGTGAACAAAGCCCCAGCCATATGGCCATCAGCGTCCCCCCCGCCTCGTACATGCCCCACAGCACGGGCACCGCAAGCACCAGCCCACGGATTTCGTTGAGGACCAGCGCGACGACACCCACTTTCAGCATAGCCGCAGCGAGGGATGATAACGAACCAAGCATGCGACACTAACTGGGCGAACAGAGTTTATATCCCGTTAAATGGGCGCTGCTTCGGTCATCGCGTCAGCGGATTGACTGCCCGTCCAGCCTGCCGGATTTCGTAGTGCAGATGCGGCCCGGTCGAGCGGCCGGTGGAGCCGACCAGGCCGACTACCTGGCCTTTGCTTACCCTCTGTCCCGGAGCGACCAGCAAACGGGAAAGGTGTGCAAAGCGCGTCTGGATCTGGTTGCCGTGGTCGACCACCACCAGTTGCCCGTAGCCGCCGTTCCAGTTGGCAAACGATACCACTCCGCTCGCCGTCGCGTAGACCGGCGAACCTGCAGGCGCGGCCAGATCGACGCCGCTATGCATGCGAACCCCGCCGGATACGGGATGTCCGCGCATTCCGAAGCGGCTGGTCAAGGACGACGATGCAAGCGGACGCCCGTCCACTCGCTGCGCCGCCGATGAGGCGAACGCCATTCGTTGGTCCGCACGGACCGCGCCGTGCAGCGCAATCGGTGCTCCGAGGCCGTCGCCAGCCTTGCTGACGGTAATCACCGGCTTTGCAGCGGAATACGCCGTAGGGGTGGGCGCGGTTGACACCTCCTCCGCCCGTACAGCGCACCAACCAGCGCTCGCCGCCACCGCTTGGAGAACGGCGACATTCCTCCAGGCAGATCCCCGGGTCATGCGAGCAACACCGCGACAAGGCCCCCGAAGCCAATGGCGACCCCGTAAGGCAACTTGTCGAAATCAGTAGACTCTCCAGGTGTCCTACGAGTCCGGCCATTTAGTCGGGTGACGAGGAAAACGACCAGCAGGATGAGCCCGCTGGCTCCCACTGCGGCCAGCAGCAGGAGACCACGATCGATCGGCAACCATGCCGCAATGGCTGCATAGAACTTGGCGTCGCCCGCGCCGATGACCTTCATCGCGAACAGCGCCATGGTCACGATCAGTGCCGCAGCTAGATGAGCCAGAGCTAGGGCCGCGCCTTGCCAGCCTTGCTCGACGCCCACGTAAGCAAGACCCGCGAGCGCCGTCACTGCGCAGACCCAATTGGGGATTTTTCGCTGGAATATGTCTGTCCAGCAGGCCGTAGCGACCAGTCCGATAAGCAACGCCAGGAAGGCGATCTCAGGCAAGGCCAGCTTGTCGCCCACCGGGTTGTCAGTCCTTGGGCTCGGCCCGGCCGTCCTCGGTCCTGATCTCCGACAGCGCGAAGCGGATCGGATAGGACGGCGTTGCTGCGCGCCCGACTTGGATGACGGCCTGACGGCTGTCGCGTGCCACAGGTTCGGACCCGATCCGGACCTCGTTCACGGATACACGGTGCGCTGCGGTGCTTGAGGATTGCACGGTTATCCCGCCGCGCAGGCTTTTGACGGCATCGACGCGCTGGGGCGCGGCGGCGACTTGCATGGTTGGGGCGGCCGTGGCGCTTGGTTGAGGCTCGGGCAAGGGCACTGCCAGCACGGGTTCCGCGGCGCGCGGCATCCCGTTGCGGGTGTAGAACAGCGCCAAATTGGAGCGGTGCTTTTCCTCTTCGGGTGCAAGAGCGATCGCGGTCTGGAAAAACCGTTCAGTGAGGTCGCCGCGACCGAGGCGGCTGTACGCCACTGCCAAGCCGTTGAAAGCCGCGGCCGCATGCTCCGGGTAGGACTTCGCGATCATGAATGCGGCGATCGCATCCGATGTGCGGTTCTCGACCAAAGCAGTGCGGCCTTCCTCGAGTTGCTCTGCACCGAAGTTTTCCGGCAATGCCTGCGTATGTAGCGCGCTGCGCGACTGGCCGCCCATTCCGAGCATCTGGCATCCGCCAAGCGACAATGCGATGGCGACAGCCAGAGCTGCGGTTCTCGTCCTGGAATGGTTTGGGGACATATTCAGCCTCCTGACATGAGCGGGAAGATGTTGCGGACCATGAGGACCGCCGCGGGGAGCATGAGCGTGCCGATCATCGTCGGGAGCATGCACGCGACGAGTGGTATGGAAATGAGCACCGGAAGGCGGTGCGCTTTTTCCTCGGCACGCATCTGGCGACGCTCGCGCATTTCCGCTGCGTAAACGCGCAAGGTGGTGGCTACGCTCGTGCCCAGCTTGTCCGACTGGATGATCAAGGTGGTGAAGGCTCGGATTTCGTCGACCGCCGATTCCTCGGCAAGCTTGCGGAAGGCTTCGTCACGCGAGGAGCCGGCCCGCAATTGCAGGACAGTGATCATGAGCAGCTCCGCGACCTTCGGGTGCGAGTTGACCATTTCGCGTCCGACCCGGTCCATCGCGGCCTCGAGCCCCAAGCCGGATTCGACACACACCAGCAGCAGATCGAGGCAGTCGGGGAAGCCATTGATGATCGCTTCCTTGCGCCGGTCCGCTCGCGCCCGGACGTAGAGGTTCGGCAAGTACAGGCCGACCAATGCCAGCACCGAGCCGATGAAATAGACCTTGAGGAACGACACTGGCTCGTCGCTCGAGTAAGCGAGCACGATATAACCGAGCGGCAGCACGAAAATCAGCATCAGCCGAACGAGCGTGTAGATGCGTGTCGCGGATGGCGAGGTGAACCCGGCTTGCTTCAGCAGCGCGGTGAGGCGTTCGTTCTTGGTATCGGCAAGATTGAGGCCCGCCCTCTCGACCGCAGCGGCGAGCTGGCTCCAAGCGGTTTTGCTCTCGCGTGCGCGCAGACTTTCCGATTGTCCGGGCACGAGCGCAGGGCCCGAAGTCAGACGTCCGAGCTGGTCGCGCACGGTTAGCCTGCGATTTGCGTAACTCAGGCCAAGGAGCGACAAACCGGCCACTACGCCGAACACGGCGAGGAGCAGCAAGATGCGGAACGTTGCGTTCTGTGCGGCGAGCTCGATCATGTCAGACCTTGATGTCCACGAGGGCGCGGATCCAGAAGACGCCGATGAAATACCACAGGATCATCAACGGCAGCCCGATGATGAAGATGATGTCCTGAGCAACGTCGAGGTAGAAGGCCGGATTGACGAGGAACATGCCGACAAAGGTCAGTACCGGAAGGACGGTGAGAATCCATCCGGTCATCCTGCCTTCGGAACTGAGCGCGCGGACCTTCAGGTACAGGCTCGCGCGGGCACGGATGATGGTCGACAGGTTCTCGAGAATCTCGGCGAGGTTGCCGCCGGTTTCACTCTGGACCGCCAGGCTGACGACGAACATACGAATGTCCTCAAGGTCCCAGCGGTCGGCCATGGCGTCGAGAGCGTCGGTCAGGTCGGCGCCATAAGCCACCTCGTCGCCGATGAGGCCGAATTCGCTGCCCAGAGGGTCTTCCATTTCATTGGTCAGCAGATTGATCGCACCGGCGACCGGATGGCCCGAGCGGAGTGCCCGCACGAAGATGTCGAGCGCAATCGGGAATTGCTGCTCCATCTTTTTCCGCCGCCGCTGGCCAATGCCGTTGATAATCATCACCGGCAGGCCGACCGCCACGGCAAAGGCGAACGCGAAGCACAACAGGAAGACGCCAGGTGTCAGCGGAAAGCCCGAGAACGAGGCGCTCAGAAGCAAAACTGTCGCGACCAGCAGCATCCCCGCGCCCATGCCCAGGAGCAGCTGCTGCAGGGTAAGCGGGATGGCGGACGCGAAGAGCGAGCGCTGCAGGCTGCGCATGAAGGCGGCGACCGGACCGGGTAATTCCTTGAAGTCGCTTGGTGCGTTCTTGCGAAGCTGTGCGGCGATCTCCAATCGATCGTTGCCTTGCCGGATCAGTTGAAGCCGCTTGTTGACCGCGGCGACGCGAGCCCGGTTGCGCCAAACCGTGCCGAGCAAGACCTGGCTGAGCAGGAAGACCGAGGCGAAGATCGCCAGCAGGATCACGACGCGGACAATAAGGTCGAGCATCAGGAGAACTGCAACTCGGGACGGAACAGGTCCGCGGGCAAGTCGATGCCGCTGGCGCTTGCATCCGCGAGCAGCTTGGGCCGAATACCGGTTGCCTCGAAGTGGCCCAGCACTTCATTCTGATCGGACCGGCCGGTGATCTTGTAGCGGAAGATCTCCTGCATGGTGATGGTCGAGCTTTCCATGCCGGTCACCTCGGTTAGGCTGGTCACCTTGCGGCGTCCGTCGGCCAGACGAGCGACCTGAACCACGATGTCGATTGCCGAGGCGATCTGGGCACGCGCGGAGGCGGGTGATATTTCGATCCCGCTCATGCCGATCATCTGCTCGATGCGGGACAGCGCGTCGCGCGGCGTGTTCGCGTGCACCGTGGTCATCGAGCCGTCGTGGCCGGTGTTCATCGCCTGGAGCATGTCGAAGGCTTCCCCGGCGCGTACTTCACCGATGATGATGCGGTCCGGCCGCATGCGGAGCGCGTTCTTGACGAGGTCACGCTGATTCACCTCGCCGCGACCTTCGATGTTGGCCGGGCGGGTTTCGAGACGCGCCACGTGCTCCTGCTGCAACTGCAATTCAGCCGAATCTTCGATCGTGACGATCCGCTCGCGCGAATCGATGAACGAGGACATCGCGTTGAGCAGCGTCGTCTTGCCCGAGCCGGTGCCGCCGGAAATCAGCACGTTCTTCCGCGATGCCACCATCGCCCGCATGACTTGCGCCATCGGCTCAGGGACGCTGCCGAGTTCAATCAGGCGATCGATCCCGATCCGCTTCTTCGCGAATTTGCGCACCGAGAGCAGCGAACCATCGATCGCCAGCGGCGCGATGATCGCGTTGACGCGCGAGCCATCGGCGAGGCGAGCATCGACAAATGGCGAGGATTCGTCGATCCGCCGCCCCACGGCACTGACGATCTTCTGGATGATCCGCAGCAGATGCTTCTCATCCTGAAAGCGCGTCTGCACCCGCTCAAGTAGACCGAGCCGCTCGACAAACACGGTGAGATGGCCGTTGACGAGGATATCGGTGATCGACTCATCCTTGAGCAGCGGCTCGAGCGGGCCGAGCCCCAACAGTTCATCGAGGACCTCGATTACCAAGGCGTCGCGTTCGGCCGCGTTCAAAGCCTCGCGGCGCTCCGCGAGAAGCTCGCGGACGATGTCACGTATCTCCTGCTCGATCTGCGCGCGGGGAAGTTGGTCGAGCGCGGCCAGGTTGATCTTGTCGAGCAGGGCGCGATGGATGGAGACTTTCAGGCCGAGATTACGGTCAGGCGCCGGCGTGTCGGCCGTCGCCTTCGCAACGATGTTGGAATCGGTGACCGTGGACCGCGTTGGCTGAGACGCGGTCGGTAGCTTGATCGACCACGCGTTCATCGGTCGGATCCTGCACCGTCAACGATCATTCCGGCAAGCGCGGCGATATCGGTTGAAAAGCGATTCTTGCCATGGGTCGCCGAGATCAGCAGCCCCTGGTCCTGCGCCGCGCGCAGCGGCGGACCGGCGTCGGCAATCGTTGCCAGCAGCGGCGCACCCAAAGTCCGCTCGATATCGGGGGTCCGGAGGCTGCGAAATACGCCGCGCTCCACACGATTGACGACCACACCCGTGCGATTGGCGGGCACCTCGACGCTGGACAGGAGGTTGAGTGTCCGCTTCGCCTGGTTGAGACCGGAGATCGACGTGTCGGTGAGAAGCAGAATCTGGTTTGACCAGCTCACCAGCGACAGGGACCAGTCGGTCCACATCGGCGGGAGATCGAACACCACGTAGTCAAAGCTGGCCTGGATCAGCTTGATTGTCGCGATGAGATGGTCGACGTCGATCCGGTCCACCGGTGCGATCACCGATGGGGCGGCAATGACGCTGAAGCCAAGGGCCGTGTCGGTCACCGCGCTTTGCATCAGTTCGCGGTCGAGCCGGGTGCCGGCATCGAGCAGCGACTGGATGCTCACTTGCGGTTCGAGACCAAGATACGAGGCGACCGTGCCTTTCTGCAAATCGAGATCGACCAGGCAGACCCCGCGACTGCCTTCGTTCTTCTTGCTGAGAGCGGAAGCGAGATGCGTCAGCACGCTGGTCGCGCCGGCGCCCCCGGTCGCGCCGATCAGGGAGATCGACTGGCCAAGGTCGGCCGGCGACTGCAGTTCCGCCTGCGATGACCATGCGTCAAGCAACTGCTCCTGCAGCTGCGGGAGTGAAAATGGCAGTTCGGTAACGTCGATCACGCCCTGCCGGATCAGGGCGCGCACCAGGGAAAGATCCGTCTGCCGCAGGGCTGCTATGATCGCGACGGTAGGATGACCGGCGCGAATGGCGGCAAGCCTACGCAGTGAAGCGTCATCACCAGCATCCACCTCAAGCACCATCACGCGCACGTTCCGAACAAGGTCGTCGGGGATGGCGGCGTAGGCCGGGAGCGGATGCAACGCAGCGGCGCCCATTACGCCTGCCGGCTCGAGCGCGTGAAGACTTGAAAGGAAGCGATCCTCGGCAACAATCAGCGTCTGGCCGGTCAAGCTGGCGTTCATGGCGTCTCGCATGGGGAAGGGGTGAGCCTGGCTGGTCATTGTCGCACCTAGTTGGAGTACGTTCCGGCACCGTCTTCCATCGTCAGCGAATACGATGCGCCGGGAATACCTATCGCGATCAGGCTGCCGAGGAAGAGAGGACGAAATTCAAGACTATCGATCCGCACGGTGACGACGGGCGCTACATCGGGTCCGTTGGGATCGCCCGAATAGCCCAAGCCGGACCAGGCATATTCGACGTCGACATCCGCAGAATTCAGCCGCGGCTGGATGTCCTGCATGCGGCCCACCAGCGCATCAAAGGCGGTTTGCGCAGTCGCGTCGATAGTCGTGCTGAACGGGCAGGTCGCAGCGCATGCGCAGGCAAGGGTCCCGCTTGGTGAGCTGCAGGTGACCGTCGGGAAATTTGCCTGTGGCACGGGCAGGCCCTGATCAACGATGCCATTGATCGCATAACTGTAGCATTTCAGGCCCGCAGTAGCCGCTCCAGAGGTAGCACAACCGATGTCGCCGCCTGGTATGATGTCGGTCGCCACTGCCCAGCGCGCTCCGATCTGCGCGGCTTTTTCGTTTTCGTTAACGAACCAGATGAACCGGCCGACATCGATGATCCCGAGCAGGAACAGCAAGAACGTCGGCAGCACCAACGCGAATTCCGCAGCAGAGGCGCCGCTGCGGTCTTGCATGAAGGAGCGGAGCACGCGCAACATGCTATAGCCCCATGACCGCGGCCTGCGCTTGCGCACGGACGATGGCGCCCTCGGTGTCGAAGCCAAGCGCGCCGAACAGCGAGGGATAGGCGACCTTGCTCGAGACAAGCACCCGCGGCGCGGTTCCGAGGTCCTCGTAGATGCCCGTGGTAGTGGCCGCGTGGCACGAGACGCTTACGCTGACATCGGCGGCATCCCAGCCGTAGATGCGTGCCACGCCCCCGCCAGGCTTGCCGCTGAGGGTGACGTTGGCGATGTCTTCTTTGACATCGGCGATCGACGGGAGTCCGGTGCCCGAGGCAGGCACCGTAAGATCAGGGCCGCATCCGGTATAGTACTCGTACGGCAGGCGCGCGGCGTAGCGGGCGCCGTCCCGCACGCCCTTAATGACCTTGTGCTCAGCCAGCATGTAATTGCCGGCTTCGAACCCGCCGAACATCAGCACCATGACCATCGGCAGGCACAGGGCCAGCTCAGCGGCCGCAGCACCGCTTTCGCAGCGCCAGAGGGTCAGCGATCGCCTCATTGAATGAGATACGGCACGTCGCGCCGTACCTCCTGCGAAGAATACGTGCCATTGCCCGCGAGGCGCGACTTCCCGATGATCTCGAAATAGACCGCATCACGGAAAGGATTGTGCCGGTCGGCATTGTCGGTCGAGGGCTCCACCAGAAACGCGTCGATCCATTCGTCGATGATCACCTCGGTGGAGGTGCCGGATAGCTGGGCGCAATTCGATACCACCGCCAGGGTCATGACGCGGCGATTGGCATCGCCGGCGGGAAGACCACACACGGGCGCACGTCCCCGTCCGGCACCGATCTCCCATAAGTAGGTTTTGTAGCGCGTGATGGTTTCCCACCCGGTTGGACGGGTCACGCCGGCGTGGTTGGTGGCGAAGTAGTCCTCGCGCGCCCACACTCCGTCGCCGAAGCGGCCGCCCGCGACGCTGCCGCACAGGCCCGTGCCGTTGAAGGTGTCATAGTGGCAAAGATCGCGCGGCAGGCCCATGCGGGAGATATTGCTATCGTACCGGGTACTCGAATTCGCGGGCGAGACCGCTACCGGATTGAATTCATTGCCTCCGCTGGGCATCTGGAACCCGTTGTTGCCCATGCGGCAGGTGTTTCCGCCGCCGCCGCCGCTGCCACCGCTGCCGCCGCCCCCATTACCGTTATTACCGTTGCTGTTTCCGCCGCCACCGCCGTTGCCGTTGCCCGTGTTGACGTGATCCATGATCACGTTCGGCGCCGGCGGGCAGTCGCCGCCCTCACAGCTCGACAGCGCGTTTCCTCCGTTGGAGGGGAAATCGTAGATGCCGAAGCGTGTGTTGATCGCGTCGTAGAGGCCTTGCGGGTTGCCGGTGTTCACGCGGTTGCCGTCGACCGAGACGCAGTCGATCGGCGGGTTCGCGAAGGCGAGTGCCTGGAGGAGGCGGGCGTTGCGGCTGTTCGCTGTGCCATCCTGAACCTGCAAGAAGCCGAAATTGCCGGGTGACCATTTGTTGTTGATGTCGTCGCCAGGTGCGCCGCCCTGGCCCGCGCTCTTGGTTGAATGCCCGGTTGCGACGATGCCTTGGCCGGTACGTCCGTCGGCATTGAACGGCTTGGTAGGATCGGGGCTGCAGATCATGATCGGCGGCACCTTGCACACCGCGCTGCCGACCCCGGCGAGCGCGGCTGCGTGAAGATCGCCCGATCCGCGCGCCGTCGCCATGATCGGCGTGAGCGCGTAGAGCGCCTCGCGCGGGTTCACGAAAACCTCGACGAACTTGGCCTCCGCATCGGTATTGGCCACCTGCGTCTTGTTTCGGTCCTTGAAGAACCTGACCCACTGGAAGCCGGCCTCGCCCGGGCGCTTCGTCAGATCGCCCGCGCCGCACGCGTTGGTGCCGGTGACCGTGATCTGGTTGCCGCCGCCGTCGTTGGACAGCATGCTGAGATTGCTCAAGAGGCCAACGGCGGCCGCGCTCGCCCGGGCGCATGCCCCCGGGGTCGTGCCCACGGGCCCCCGGCCGTCGAGCTGTGTGGCAGCGGCGAGGGCGGCCTGGTCGGCGGCGTTCTGCAGCTCGCTGTCGATCGCGACCATGCGGGTGTAATCGTAACCGACGCCGGCCACGATCACGAGGCCAGTCAGCGCAATGGCATACGTCGCGGCGACCGCGCCGCCTTGGTCACGCCAGAACTGTCGGGTTCGCGTGATCACCGCACACCAGCCTACTGCGGCCCGCCGGACCCTGAGGACGTCGTCTGCCGCACCGGCTGCTTGACCTTGTCGGTGCGATAGCGCTCCGCCGCCTGTCCGGCGTGCTCGCCGCTGGTGGGCGGGTTGAGCGTGTCATACTGCGGGTCCGGGTCGACGACCTGGGCCGCCATCGTCTGGCGGTTGGCCTCGCCGAACTCGGATGCGGGCGGTCCGGGATAGTTATGCGTGCACGCCGCCACCGCCGGCAGCAGGGCGAGGATCCCGGCGCTTCGGGCGTTAATACGCATATCCGTCTCCCTCGGTGGTGGCGGCGGCGGTCGCCGCCGCGGCAGGCTGCGAGGCCGCTCCGGCGGCTGCGATCGGCACAGCGCCGGGCTGCGGGGGCAGGGCGACCGGGCGATAGCTGTCACCGGTGGTGAGGACGTCGGTCGGCTTTGGATCGGCGATCCGGTCGGTCGGCAGGCGCACCTGTTCGGGACGGATCGGCGCGACAAGCCGCGGAGTGACGACGATCAGCAGCTCGGTCTCGCCCTTCTGGAAGCTGGAAGAGCGGAACAATGCGCCCAGGATCGGGATGTTGCCCAGCAGCGGAAGCTGGCGCACCGTCGTCTGGTAATCGTTACGCAGCAGACCGGCGATGGCAAAACTTTCGCCGTCGCGCAGCTCCACCGTGGTGCTGGCGCGGCGAGTCTGCAGGCCGGGCACGGTCAGGCCGTTGACGGTGACCGAGGCGCTCGAATCGATCGAGCTGACTTCGGGTTCGACCACCAGGCTGATCACCTTGTCGCTCAGCACCGTGGGCGTGAACCCCAGGCTCACGCCGAACGGCTTGAATTCGACGGTGATGGTATTGCCACCGCCGCCGCTGCCGCCGCTCGATTGTGCGACGGGGATCGGGAACTCGCCGCCTGCCAGGAACGAGGCGCGTTCACCGGACAGCGCCACCAGGGTCGGTTCGGCGAGGGTCTTCGACAGGCCCTTGCGCTCCAGCACGTCGAGCGTCGCATCGATGTTGAGCGATCCGATGCTGAACGCCTTGCTGAGGATGCCGAAGGAATCGACGATCGCGCCAAGCGTCAGGCCGTTTTCGGCGTCGAGCCCAGCGCCTTCTCCGATCGCACCCCGGAAGGTGCCGTCGTTCGACAGGCCGAAGCCACCGACCCCCAGTCGCTCACCCATCTGGCGGTTGATCTCGGCGAACTTGACCTCGAGCATGACCTGCTGGCTGCCGCCGACCTGGATCATGTTGATCACGTCTTCGCCGCCGTAAGCCTTGGCGATCTGGTAGGCGCGGTTAGCGGCGCCGGCATCGTTGACGAGCCCGGTCAACACCAGCTTGCCGGCCGAGATGCGCGCTTCCACCGGCTGCCCGGGGACGAGCTCGGCAATCTGCGTGCGAAGACCTTCGACATCGGGCCCCACCTCGACATCCATCACCGCGATCACGCGGTTGGCGCGGTCGTAGAGGGTGAGGCTGGTGGTGCCGAACTTCTTACCCAGCACATAGACCGACTGTTCGGAGATCGGCAGCACATCGGCCACTTCGGCATTGCCGACCATCGCGCGGGCGATAGCCCGGTCGGCGGAGACGACCTGGCTCTTGTTGACCGGAACCTCAATCGATCCGGCGTGGATGCCGCTCGACTGGGCCAGCGCCGGCGCGGCGGTCAGGCCGGCGGCGGAGAGCGCCAGTGCGGCGCACATGGTGCGGAACGAGTTCATCGACGGCCTCCCAGGGTGCCGACTTCGTAATTGGTCGGCTCGGTGCCGCGCACGACAGTCATCGCGGGGCCGGAATAGACAGGCACGGCCGCCGCGGGCACGGAGCCGGTGGCGGGCGGGCTGATCGAGGCGAAGACGGGCGCGCGCGGCGCGCTGGCGGTGTTGCCACCACCCGAACCGCCGCCGCCCCCGCCGCCACGGCCGCCGATCGCAAGGCGCGGCATGCCGAGATTGCGACTGGTCATCGTCTTGGCGACGCGCTGATGTGGGCCTTCACCGTCGACTACGAAATCGGGCTCTATCTTGCGCAGGGTAAGCTGGAGGGTACCCATCCGGTTGGCTACTGCCAGACGCGAGGCATCGGTGGGGTTTACGGCTAGGGTTACCGTCTTGCTAGGAAGGGGGTTGCCCTCCTTGTCGTTGGCCATCTGATCGACCGCCAGGACTTGCGCGCTTTCGAGCACGACATCGGCGCGCTGATCCTGTGGGCTGGCACCGTCGCCTTCGATCTGGCGCAGCAGCAGCACATCGACCAGCATTCCCGGCAGCACGAATCCGGCCACGCCGTTCACATTGTCAACCGGAATCGAAATCGCCCGAAAGCCATCGGGCAGGAGAGCGGCGAGCGTAGCGCGGCCATCGGTGCCGCTGACCTTGCTGGCCAGCACTGGCTCTCCGGGGACGATCGGGCGAAGTGCCACGCGATTGTCCTTGAGAGCGGCGGGAATGGAGGTGAACGCTCCCTGTGGCACGGAAGAGGCGGGCCAATTCTGAAGCTTGAGGTTTTGCGCGGTCAGCGGCTGCCCGAATTCGAGCGGCTGAGTGGCAACCACGATGCGGGCGAGCCTGTTCTGCTCGGCTTCCGCTTCCGATTTCTGTTCGACACCTGAGAAGTACGCATTTGCCAAGATGACAGCCACAAGGCCGAGCACCAAGGCTGCACCGACCAATAGCAGATTGCGTCCCTGCATTTTGCCCCCCAAACAAGATGATAACCGGCTGCGACTACGTCGCAGCCGGTTATGTGATTAGGCGCAGGTATCGGCAGTGGACCAGGTTTCGGACGTGGCGCCGGTCTTGCCCGTGCTATTGTTGCAGTTGTGGACGTCGTTGGCTGCGGTGCCGATCGCGTTGGTCACGTTGTTGCCGAGCACGAGAGCAGCGGCACCGATGCCGACGCCGACGATGGCGATGATCAGGGCGTATTCGGCAGCCGAGGCGCCGGATTCGTCAGCGATAAAGCTCTTGAGAAAAGTCTTCATGGTCACATTCCCATCAAATTGGCGCCGGGGTCATGATAAGGCGCACGTTTCCTGTCATGGCCCCGGCATCTATTTCCGGCTGGCCAGTCCAAAGGCTGGTTTAATGTTCGGACCCGGTATCGTTGTTTTCTACGGCGAGGCCAGGCTTTGCCCGATCACCACACCATCCTTCGAAACCGACACTATTTTCGTATTTTGAGGGAACCGGGTCAAACTAAAAGCGTTAGCACAAAATTAACGTTGAAAATCAGTGCGCTAAGGCTTTCTAATATTAATCAGATGGGTTAATGTAATCCGGGTGGTGCGAATCCATCACGCTCCGAAAGGGGGGAATCCGGCGATTCGTGCGCGCTTTTTGGGGATAAAAGAGTTAACGCGGTTGCCCGAGTCGGGGGGTGCGATCGTTACCTTCAAAGTGCTCAAAAACTAATGAGGTGAGATGACCGGTTTCTGGCGCCGCTACACCGCATCAGTGCGCCGCCGCAGCGAGCGAATCCCGCCCGCGCTCGCCCGTTTGGCACCGGCGTTGTGCCTCGCCTGGACCGGCGTTTTCATGATGTTCGCGTGCCTGCGCGTGATCGCTTCCCCCGCGCCGGGGACGCTCGGTGAGCTGGCGCAGATCCTCGCGTGCTATACCGTCATCGCGCTGGCCCCGCTGGCGGGATATTCACTCGCCGCCGCGGCTTATCCGAGCGCACGAATGGTGCGAGCCTCGCGTCTCCACCTGCCGATCCCGGGCCGCTGGCGGTTCCTGAGCGCGGAGGACGCACGCCGCCACCCGCTGTTCGGGCCGGCCGGCTTCATGGCATCGCTGCTGATCGGCCTGTTGCTGAATGTCGTTATGCGGAGCGGGGAATTCCTCCTCGCCGTTCCCGCGCTGAGCGCCAGCGCCCCGCGATGGGCGGAGACCATGTTCGTGCTGATGGCGGCCAATGTCGCGGTGATGAGCTTCCTCTACATGGCGTGTTTCGCGATGGCCCTGCGCAGCGTTCCGCTGTTTCCGCGCATGATGGGCTTCATCTGGCTGCTCGACATCGCCTTTCAGCTGTTCATCTCGCGCAGCCTGGGCGCGATCCCCGGCTTGCCGGGAGAGGTCGCCGCGCCGCTCGGCACCCTTCTCCAGGGCAACATCCACAAGGTGCTGATCAGCGCCTTCGTGTGGCTGCCCTATCTGCTGCTGTCGGACCGGGTGAACGTGACCTACCGCCACCGCCTGCCGGCCACCGTCCCCCTGCCGGGGCGTGCTTCCGGCTAGCGCTCCGCTCGCCAGCGGCGCATGACCGCGCCCAGCGTATCGCGGTCAGCCCGGTCGTCGCCCCATTTCTCGCTGAACGAGGGATCATCCGACGCCGGGCGCTTCGCCGGCTCCAGCGTGTCGATCATCACCCGCATCGGCAACGGCACCCCTTCGCCGCTGATGATGCATTCACGGTTGCGCAGCGCGCCGACCGCCCCGGCGATGCTGCGCGCGCCTTCGGTCAGCGCGGCGATGAGATGCCCCTGGTCCGCCTGGTTGTTGAGCCGCAGCGACATGATGGTGCCGCACTGCGACAGCGCGGTGCTGGAGAGTTCCGACGGGCGCTGGCTGACAAGGCCCAGGCATACGCCGTACTTGCGCCCTTCGCGCGCGATCCGCTCGAGCTGCCGACGGACCGACCGTGTCGCCTCGGACGGGGCGTGCGGCAAATAACGGTGCGCCTCCTCGCACACCAGCAGCACGGGCGCCTGCTCCTGGCGCGGCGCCCAGATCGCGTAGTCGAGCGTCAGCCGTGCCAGAGTGGCGACGACGACGTTGACCACCTCGGTCGGCACGCCGGCCAGGTTGACGATGGAGATCGGCTTGCCGGCATTGGGGATGCGCAGCAGATCGCCCAGCAGTTGCTCGATCGAGGACGAAGCGTGCTCGGCCGCGAACATGAAGCGAAAGCGGCGATCGTTGAAGAACTGCTCGATGGTCAAGCGCAGGTGGGTATATCGGCTCGCCTCGGCGATGCGCTCAAGCCGGCCGGCTTCGCTCTCCAGCGCCTCGATCAGGTCTTCGTACTGGTAGGATATCGGGGTATCGGCGGTGATCCGTCCCGGATCGAGCGCCTGGATGTTGCGCATCCGCGCCCGCTGCAGCGCCTTGGCCATGATGTTGGTATCGATCGTCCGCTCGTCGCCCTCGGCCGCGACGAACACGTCGCAGTGCTCCTCCAGATTGAGCGCCCAGTATGGCACCACGAGGTTGTCGACGTCCCACACCTGCGCGCGGTCGC
Organism: Altererythrobacter sp. TH136; assembly: GCF_007065885.1. Taxonomy (NCBI): domain Bacteria; kingdom Pseudomonadati; phylum Pseudomonadota; class Alphaproteobacteria; order Sphingomonadales; family Erythrobacteraceae; genus Altererythrobacter; species Altererythrobacter sp. TH136. Next base: position 17,575 of record NZ_CP041409.1, read on the forward strand.
CGAAGGCTCGCGCATACTCGCCGTGCGGGTCCAGGACCACGACATGCCCCCCGCCGATTTCATCGACGATCCGGTGGAGCATGAGCGCCACCGAGGTAGACTTCCCCGAGCCACTCGATCCCACGATCGCGAAGTGCCGGCCGAGCAACTGGTCGAACAGCACCGGCGCGCGCACGCCCTTTGTCGGGAACACCGTGCCAATGCTGATATGCGCCGCAGCGGGAGGGGCGAAAATGGTCGCCAACTCGCTTTCGGTGGCCATGCGGACCGGGTCGCCCGGTTGCGGAAAATTGACGACGCCGCGGCGGAAGCCGGTCAGGGAGTCGATCGTGCCGAGGGTGCCTTCGCCGATGTATTCGCATTCGGCGATCAGCTTGGTGCCATCGGCGGGATCGGTGTGCAGGCTCACTATGGTTCCGAAGACCGGCGTTCCGCGCACGTCGATGCGGACAATCGCGCCTACCGACCGGTTCTTCGCGGTCTGGTCGTCACCATCGCCTTGATCGCCCCAGGCTCCCAACCCGAACCTGCAGGTCGCTACGCGACCGTCGGTGCCGAAGATATGACCGAGCGGCTGCCTACCAGTTTCCCCCACCAGTATTCCCCCTACAACGCATGATCGAACGCGCTCAGAAGTGGAACTGACCACAAAATGAGAATGGAAGCCAGCCGGTGCAGCGGCTTTGTTCATGCTTGACGCTGTCGGGAAGAATTTTTCCTGAGCATTCGAGATCAGAGATCAGGCGAGCTTAGTCGTAGCAAGGCTCGATCCTTTAAGCGCAGGGGATCATAGCGTAAGACACACGGGCGAGCGGAGAAGGCAGAAGTGCAAGTCATCGGCGGGAACGATGCAGCCGTGCCTGACGGAAAATTACTATACAAATCAGCGCCGCTTTTGCATTGTTCTCGAGAAGCCCGCTGGGGAGCGGGGATCAACTGCTGTTGTAGGGAGCGACAAGTTGCAGACGCGGTGCGGACTGGAATCGCAAAACTGGTCTCGCCGCGCAGTTCCTACTTCTCGCCGCCGGCGGTGTAATACTGCGACGGCAGGGGCGTACCTCCTTCCCCACAAAATGACGGCCCATCATAACGTTTCCCGCGTTTCGCGCGCTCTTCGGCCCAATCGGTGATGCCGATAGCGAGCCACGGATCCTGCACCCGCCTGCGCCGCGACGAACAGACGGGCGTGTGGGAGTGCGGCCACGTCGCGTTCTCGCCGGACGGAGAGTGGCTTTCCATCGGGGATCAGCAGACAGTGCTCGATCACCGCTCCGCCGCGCTGTTGCGGGGGTTGGTCGAGGCAGGTGGCCGCGTCGTCAGCAAGGACGAGCTGATGGCCCGCGCCTGGTCGGGGCGGGTGGTGCACGAGAACTCGATCGCCAAGGCCATCAGCAAGCTGCGCGTTCTGCTTGCAGGGTCCGGTCTCGTGATCGTGACGGTGCATGGCATCGGCTACCGCCTGGAATGCGCGGAGATGCAGCCGGCACCCGCGCATGAGCCGACCCCGGCGCCCACGCCTGCGGCTTCCGACGCGCTTGCGGATGACACAGCGCCATCTTCCCGGCGAACATCCCGGCGCAACATGCTGCTCGCGGCCGCTTTGGCCGTGGTGGTCGGTTTGTTCGGCTGGGCGGCGCTCGAGTGGAGCCGTGGCGGGCTATTCCACGTTCCCGTGCGCAGCGCTCCCCCGCTGACCAACGACCCGCGCAACGCGATCGGGACGGTCTTGTGGGTGGATGACAACCCGCAGAACAATGCGCTGGACGTGCAGTATCTCCGGTCGCGTCGGGTGGCGGTCCACCTTGCGCCATCCTCAGCCGAGGCGGATCATCTCCTGGCGATCAACCACTATGACCTGGTCATTTCCGATCTCGGGCGAGGAGAGGATCGGCTGGCCGGGATCAAGCTTGCCCGGGACGCGAGAGCACGCGGCTTCACCATGCCGATCATGATCTACACGATGCGGCCTCCGGATCCTGCTCGTCAGCGGGCGCAGCGGGAACTGGTTGATCGTCCGGCGGTCGCCCGGCGAGCAGCTGCTGATTGTCGAGACAATGCTGGCTCTATTGATCGCCGCGATCGGCGTGGCCCTGTTGCCGTTTCGCTGGCTCGCGTGGTTCGCGGCACGGCCGGGGGCGGGTTGCATCGCGGCTGAACCGGACCAGGCCAACGGGATCGCGCGGGTGATCGAAAGCTGTGCCGCGCGCTCCCCGCTGCGCGCCAAATGCTTTGAGCAGGGGCTTGTCGCGGTGTGGCTGCTGCGGCGTGGGGGGTACTCAGCCACGCTGCATTATGGTGTGGCCAGAATGGACGAAAAGGTCGTTGCCCATGTCTGGGTGCTTTCGGGGGATCAGCCGGTCGTGGGGTGTGCCAACCGCCACGCATTTGCGGAACTCGCGCGCTTCCCCAAGACGTAGTTCTACAATCCCTCCGGCTGCCTGTCTCAATCGCGCGGTCGTGCGGACCTTGGTGTGGCTTGAAGTTGCCCTCTGGCAGGAGCAGTTATCCGCGGTGCTTTCCCAGAAAACCCGTTACGCCATCCGGGCGATGCAGCATCTGACCGATCGGCACGGCCAGGGTCCAATCCGGTTGAGCGAGATTGCGGAAGTGCAGAATATCCCCGCTAACTTCCTGACCACGATCCTGTCAGAACTCTCCCGTCTGGGCATCGTCGCTTCGCAGCGCGGCAAAGACGGGGGCTATTGGCTCGCCGTGTCGCCAATCGACATTACGTACGGCGACTTGATCCGGGTCATGCGCGGTTCGCTCGCGCTGGTCCCTTGCGCCAGCCGGTTTGCGCACGAGAAGTGCCGCAACTGCGTCGAGGAGGGCGACTGCCGCACCCGGGCACTGATGCTCAAGGTCCGCGACCAGACCGCTGAAATTCTCGATGCCATCAGGCTGTCCGACAGGATCGATCCGGTACCCGCGACCTTGGTGGACGAAGATTAGCTTGCTCCGGCTCATGCCGAATTTCTGCACGCATCGTCGCAAGATCATTGTCAACTAATTCAGTTGAGAATACGGGAGCTGCTCACGCGGCGTGCCGCAATCCACGGAGAGACAGCATGGCTGCAGTTCCCGAGCGCTTCGATCCCGCCCTTCTTCCAGAGCATCTGCGCGTCGTGGCCGAGGCGCTCGAGCGGCTCAGCTATGGCGTGGTTCAACTCACCGTGCACGACGGCAAGCTCATGCAAGTGGACGTCACCGAGCGTCGCCGCTTCTCCTAAGTCCTGTGCCGCCGACGGGCGGCGATAGACAATCGCACAGGCCAGACCGGACCTCCGGATGTGCCCCAGACAAGAACACCTCGCCGCTGTCGGTGAGGCATCGTTCGGGCCATCACGAGGAACACGATCTTGACCATTCGCAGCCTGTTGCTCGCCGGCGTTGCCGTGAGCATGCTTTCCACTCCGGCATTGGGGCAACAAACAGATGCCGATGCAGCGACCGATCCGCAGGACGACCTTGCTGCCCCCTCAAGCGACGTCGGAGAGTCGCCATCGTCGGCTGGCACCGGCGCGCGTGACGAAGACGCGATCGTAGTGACCGCGACCCGCCGTTCGCAGCAGGCGCAGGACGTGCCGATTGCCGTTTCCGTCGTGGGCGGGGAGCACATCGACAGCACCGGCAGCTTCAACGTCGGCCGTTTGCAACAACTTACGCCGACCTTGCAGTTCTACAGTTCCAATCCGCGCAACACGGCTGTCAACATCCGCGGCATTGGCGTGCCCTTCGGCCTGACCAACGACGGGATCGAGCAGGGCGTCGGCATCTATATCGACGACGTTTACAACTCGCGGGTCGCCTCGGCGACGTTCGACTTTCTCGATGTCGCGCAGATCGAGGTGCTGCGCGGCCCGCAGGGTACGCTCTACGGGAAGAACACCACCGCGGGCGCTATCAACATCACCACGCGCCAGCCCACCTTTGAATTCGAAGGACGCGCCGAGGTGTCGATCGGCAATCGCGGGTTCCGACAGGCGAAGGCAGCGGTCTCCGGTCCGTTGAGCGACACGGTTGCCGCGCGGCTGGCGATTTCGAGCACCGGGCGCGACGGAACAATCTATAACGTGACGTCGCAGCGACCGATCAACGAACAGGACAATCTGGGCCTGCGCGGGCAAATCCTCTGGCAGCCTTCGAGCTCGATCGACCTGACGCTGGCCGGCGATTACAGCAAGCAGGATCCCGAATGCTGCGGCACGGTGTTCGTGCGGACCGGCGCCACCCAACGGCCACTCGCGCGGCAGTTTGCCGCATTGGCCGCGGCGCAGAACTATGCCCCCGTCAGCACCGATCCGTTCGACCGGCTGACCGACCTCGACGCCAGTCTGAATGCGGGCAACAAGCTTGGCGGTGTGTCGCTCCGCGCAAACTGGGACGTGGGCCCGGGTACGATCACCTCGGTGACCGCCTGGCGGTTCTGGGACTGGAAACCTGAGAATGATCGGGACTTCACCGGGTTGCCGGTGACCACCGAATCGAACAATCCTTCGCAGCAGGACCAGTGGACGCAGGAATTCCGCTTTGCCGGGACGGTGGGCGATCTCGACTTCGTGCTCGGTGCGTTTGGCTTCAAGCAGAAGGTGCGCACCCAGGGATTGCAGGAACAGGGCCCGGTGGCCAGCCGGTGGCTATTATCGGGAGCGCTGGCCAATGACCCGACCGTCCTTGATGGCCTGCGGGCGGAAAACGACATCCGGCTCGACAACGTCAGTGCGGCTCTGTTCGGGCGGGCCAGTTGGCATGTCACCGATGCACTGACGATCACGCCCGGCGTTCGGCTGAATTACGACAAGAAGGACGGACTTTACGATTCGGTCGTGACCAACGGGGCTGGCCAACTCGTCACTTTTGCCAGCAATGATCCACGGATCGTGGCGCAGCGCGGCGTGCTCGCCCCGCAGCGGTTCGAGGTTGCTTATCGTGACTGGAACATTGGTTACGATCTGTCAGTTGCCTACGAACTCAACCCGGATGTGCTGGCGTATGCGACCTATGCGAAAACCTTCAAGTCGGGCGGCGTTAACCTGAACGGCGTTCCAGCGGACGCACAGGGGAACCCCATCCTGGCCGCCGGGACCGTCGATCCCGAGGCGGTCCGTCATTATGAGGCGGGGCTGAAAAGCCAGTTCTGGGACCGGCGGATTACCGCCAACCTCGCCGCGTTCCGCACCGACATCGCCAATTACCAGGCGCTCGTCACTAACGGCCAACTCGGCGTGCTGCGCGGCTATCTTGCCAGCGCGGAGGCGGTGCGCACTCAGGGCGCTGAAATCGACCTGTCGCTGCGGCCCAGCGAGCGGTTCAACCTGTACGTCAACGGCGCTTACACCGACGCAAAGTATCGTAATTTCGTCGATGCGCCTTGCCCACCGGAGCTGTCCGGCGGCACGGTCGCAGGACCCGGACAGACACCCAGTCAACCCGGCACGCCAGGGGGCACCAGTCCGGCCAACTGCGATATCTCCGGTCAGCGCTTACCGGGCGTTTCGAAATGGTCCTTCTCGTTTGGAGGCGAGGCCAATCTGCCCGCCACGGTGCTGGGTCTGCCGGGCCAGGCTTACCTCGGCTATGACGGGAGCTATCGAAGCGACTTTTCGTCCAACCCGACGCCCTCCGCCTACACCTGGGTCGATGGCTATTCGCTGCATAACTTCCGCTTGGGCTTTCGCAGCGAGGAAGGGTTCAATCTGTTTGGGTGGGTCCGCAACGCTTTTGGTGAACGCTATTTCGAGCAGCTCCAGGTACCGAGCGGGAACACCGGGCTGATCGTCGGCAACCTGGGCGATCCGCGCACCTACGGCCTTACGATACAAACGCAGTTTTGACCTCTCGAGAGGAGATACGCACTTGCTTGAGTTATCCACCTGGACGCTTGCGGGGCTCTTGCCGTTCATCGCGATCGGCTTTGTCGCCCAGCTCATCGACGGCGCTCTCGGCATGGCGTTCGGGGTCATTTCCCAAACCTTGCTGGTGACGATCGGAGTGCCGCCGGCCGCTGCTTCGGCCAGCGTCCATCTGGTCGAGGTGTTCACCACCGGCGCGTCCGGCGCGAGCCATATCTGGCATCGCAATGTGGATTGGGGACTGTTCAAGCGGCTGGTGCCTTTTGGCGTCGCCGGCGGAACTTTGGGGGCATATCTGTTGTCGAACGTCGACGCGTCTGCGGCCCGGCCGTTCGTGATGGCGTACCTCGCCGCGATCGGGTTTTACCTGCTGTATCGCGCTTTCAGGATGAACCTTGAGCCCGTGTTCGCGGATCCCAAGACGACGCGCCCGCTCGCCCTGGTCGGCGGGTTCCTTGACGCGGCCGGAGGTGGCGGCTGGGGACCCGTGGTGACATCCAACCTGCTGATCCAGGGAGGCGAGCCGCGCCGGATCATCGGCACGGTCAACTCTGCCGAGTTCCTGCTCGCGCTGACGGTATCGATCACCTTCCTGCTGACGATCGGATTGGAAGCGTTCACCATCGCGGCGGTGGGACTGATCCTGGGCGGGGTCGCAGCGGCCCCCTTCGGAGCAATCTTCGCCAAGCGGATCAGGCCGCAGTTACTGCTGTTCGCGGTGTCGATCGTACTTATCGCCACCAGTGTCTACAGCATCGCAAAGGCATGGCCCATTTTCTGATGGGGCGGCCACGAATGTCTTTTGACGGCGGAGGCGCAAGTTCGTATCTGCATCGTACCGGGACCAAGCAACCTCCCGGACAGGCCCTGAGCCCAAGCGTTGCCTTCACGTCCCTGCACATGCGGGGTCAGAAGGTATGACGAGCATGGACACGATAGCGCCGAACCATCCCACCCTGAGAGAGCTTACCCGCGTGTCCGCGCGCATCGGTTGCCTGTCCTTTGGCGGACCAGCGGGACAAATCGCCCTGATGCACCGCGAGATCGTGGAGGAGCGGCAGTGGGTCGACGAGGAAGAATATCTGCAGGCCCTCAACCTGTGTCACCTGCTCCCCGGCCCGGAAGCGCAACAACTCGCCACCTGGATCGGCTGGAAGTTCCACGGGTGGAAGGGCGGGGCGATCGCGGGCATCCTGTTCGTGATCCCAGGCGCGCTGGTCATGCTTGCGCTGTCGATCCTCTATGCGCTTGCTGCCGACCTCGATTGGTTCGCTGCGATCTTCCTTGGCATCAAGGCGGCGGTCCTGGCGATCATCGCCCAGGCCCTTCTGCGTATTGCCGGGCGGGCTCTAAAGACGAGAGCGCAGCGTGTCCTTGCGGTGTCTGCGTTCACCGCCCTGTTCCTGTTCGATGCACCGTTCCCCGCAGTGGTGCTGGGCGCGCTGGCGATCGGAGCGCTGATTGGCCGCTCCCGTCCGGACCTTCTGGCGATAAAGCCCGCACCGTGTTCCGAAACGCCTGAGGCCGCTCCCTGGGGGGCGACGATCAAGGCGGTGCTGGTATGGCTTGCGATCTGGGCGGCGCCCATGGCCGCCGTGTTGGCATACCTCGGTCCGGATCACGTGATGTGGGACATCGGGGTGTTCTTCTCCAAACTGGCGGTGGTCACGTTCGGCGGCGCTTACGCGGTGTTGGCATACATGGCGCAGGAGGCGGTGACCGGTCTCGGCTGGCTGAGCGGGGGCGAGATGGCCGACGGGCTGGGGCTTGCCGAGACGACGCCCGGTCCCCTGATCATGGTCACGCAGTTCGTGGGGTTCCTGGCCGCGTTTCGCGCACCCGAACCCTTCGGCCCGATCGTCGCGGGCACACTCGCAGCAGGTCTGACAACGTGGGTCACTTTCGCACCGTGCTTCCTGTGGATTTTCGCCATGGCGCCATGGATGGACCGGATGCAGCGGGCGCCGGCGCTGAAAGGGGGGCTTGCCGCGGTGACGGCCGCCGTGGTGGGCGTCATCGCGAATCTCGGAGTGTGGTTCGCCCTGCACGTTCTGTTCGCCCGTGTGTTCAGGGTTACCGAGGGGCCGCTTCGGATCAACGTCCCGGACCTCGCGACGTTCGACTGGCGCGCCGCCCTGCTCGCCATCGGAGCGCTTGTGGTCGTCTTCAGATTTAACTGGAGTATTCCTTAAACCCTGCTCGCGGCGGCGCTGGGCGGAATGTTGCTGTCGGGCACAGTTTTCTAAACAACGGGGACGAAGGGGCTGCGTTAGCGGTCGGGATAGTCCGAGCATTTCTCCGGCTGGGAGCTGAAATTCCGGGTGCCGCTTCACGCAAGCGGTTTGCTCCCGGTGCCAGAATGGCCTTGATCGGACCGACTGTGTTGTCGATATATAACACATGGAGCAGGTTCTTCCCGACGTTCGCGACGAAAACGATCAAGACGTCGAAGTCGATAGCTCGCTTACCGCGCTGCACGCCCATCACCTGAAGGTCCTGCGTCTCCAGACTGCGCTTGCGGTTGCGCCGGCCATCGTCGGAGCAATCGTGCTGGAGACAACGGGTTTATTGCCGCGCGGGGTAGGTCTGATTGGAGTGCTCGTGGTGGCGGCGGTGCTGATTGCGCGGGTGCCACTCCGACGGTTCCGTGCGACCGGCTACTCGGTCGAGGGCAATCGCCTGCGGATCGTGCGCGGGCTCTGGGTGCGGAGCGACACCACCGTCCCGTTCGGCCGGGTGCAGCACATCGATGTCAGGCAAGGCCCGCTGGAGCGCCTCTTTGGTCTTGCCACGCTGACGGTCCACACCGCGGGGACCCACAACGCATCGGTCCACCTGCCGGGCCTTGGTTACCACGACGCGACTGCCATGCGCCAGGCGATCCGCTCGCATATCGAGCGCGAGACGCGGTGACCGGCACAGCCGCCGCATCCGCGGCGCCCCGAAGAACCGCTCCGATCGGGATCGTACTGTCGGCGATTTCCGGATTGCGGAATTCGCTCGCCGGCCTCGCGGCGCTCCTGTTCGTCACGCGGGACGAGACGACGATCCTGTGGATCGGCATCGCCGCCATTCTCGCGTTGCTGGCTCTGACCATCGGGACAGCCGCTCTCAAATGGCGGCGCCTGACCTTCACGGTCGGGGACGATGACCTGCGGGTGGATAGCGGGCTGCTGTCACGCGCATCCCGGGCAGTTCCTTACGCCCGCATTCACGACATCAATCTCGAACAAGGACCACTGGCGCGGGTGTTGGGCCTGGTGAAGGTCACGTTCGACACAGGCACCGGCGGCCATGAGGATGTGTCGCTTGCCTACCTCAAGGCCAGTGACGGAGAGGCTCTTCGCAAGGTTGTCCGTGCGCGCAAGGATCCGCGCATGCCGCCTGGTCCCGTTGGCGGGACGGCACCCGCAGCGCCGGCCGAGCAATCCACGGTCCTTTTCACGATGGGCCCGCGCCGGATACTGATCTTCGGCCTGTTTGAATTCTCGCTGGCGGCCATCGCGGTGCTCTTCGGCGTCACGCAACAGTTCGATTTCCTGCTGCCGTTCGACATGTGGGACTGGCGCGGTTGGCAAGAGCGGGTGGCCGAGGAAGGCGCTTGGTTATCGGGATTGGGCCGAACGCTTCAGGTGGTCGCCGCGATGCTCGCCCTCCTGTCGCTCATCATCGTCGGTTTCATGACTGGCCTCACGCGCACGTCGCTGCGGGAGTGGGGTTTTCTACTCGAACACACCGAGCGCGGCCTCCGGCGGCGGCGCGGGCTGCTGACGCGGACCGATGTGGTCATGCCAACACACCGGGTGCAGGCCATGCGGCTCAGCACCGGCGTCCTGCGCCGCCGGTTCGGGTGGCATGCGCTGACATTCCTCAGCTTGGCGCAAGATGCTGGCTCCGAGAGCCACGTCGTGGCCCCATTCGGACGGCTTGAGGAGCTTTGGCGCATCGCCCGGATTGCCGGCTTTAATGAACCTGATGAAGCGACGCGCTGGGAGCGTCAGTCGCCGCTCTATCGGCGCGACGGCATGGTGCTGGCAGCGGCGCTAGCCCCCGCCGGCATGGCGTGGGCGCTCGCGGTGGGCATCCCGCTTCTGAGTGTGGCAGCGGTCGCCCTTAGCACAGCTCTCTTAGGAGAACGCTGGTTAAGCTGGCGGCACAGCGGTTATGCCATGGACCGGAGCCAGATCATGGCGCGACGAGGCTGGCTCGCGCCCCGACTAACGATCGCACCACGTGCAAAGCTGCAATCGTTTGAATTTCGCCAGGGACCGCTGGGGCGCCTGCACGGGTATGGCACCGTTCACCTGGGTGTAGCCGGGGGGACCATGTCTATCGCGGGCGTCTCCAGGGATCGCGTCGACACTCTGCGACGCGCGGTTCTGGAAAGCGCCGGCGAGAGCGATTTCTCTCAGCTCAATCAGGCATAGCCAACACGGGAGCTCTCACGTCCCACGCGTAGCCGCTCACTCGTTCCCGATCGAAGACGCGACGTGTCGTGAATCGCGTTTAGCGCCCGAGGGCGTACGATCATCTGACAATACGAGGGACGCCTTTCTGGCCAAGTGCGCAGGTCAGGTTCTTGTCCCACCCGGCCAGCATCGCCGCCGCATCATACGTCGCGTGCAGGAACTCCAGCAATGCGGCTCGGGGGTCCGGCGCGGAGCGGACTGCTTCGTACGGCAGAATGAACTCGCCCAGATCGTTGTCGAACCGTGCGCCTCCAGGTCTCACCGGCTGGCCCGAAAAGTCGGCGGGCGAGGGATAGGCGTAGGAATAGAAGCATGGTTCGTCGATACCGCCCCCGCCGGGCCAGAAGCCGGCGGAACTGACCTCGTGGCTGTAGGCTTCCTGCGTCACCGTATCGGGCAGGTTGGGGATGCCGCCCGGGTGCAACGGCGCGGCCCGGCCGGAAAAGCGTGTCACGGCCAGATCAAAGCTTCCCCAGAACAAGTGGACCGGGCTGACTTTGCCGAGGAAACCGGTGCGGAATTCGTTGAAGACCGCATCTATCCGCACCAGCGCACGGTGGAACCTGGAGACCGCTTCGGCATCCCACAGCCTCGCGGCGGTGTCATCGGCGAACGGAATGACCTCCGGCAGTTCATTCGGGCAGCCGTGATAGCTGGGCGAGCCGCCAACCGTGCTGATGGCCGTCTTGAACCTTGCATCGAACTCGGCGACCGTCATCGGCTCCAACGCAAATGCGCTGCTTTTTCCGGTTGCACAGGAGGCGATGAGCCGCTGGCGCTGAAGATCGAACTGGACGGTAACGCCCGGACCATCGGGGATCAGTCCGGTCGTCAGTCCGTCAGCATTGACGTAGAGGGTCGCGTGCCAGGAATGATTGACCCACGGCGTGTGAGCGAGCCGATACTTGCCAACGATCTGCGCATAAAGGTGCAAAGCTGCACAGGTGTCCTTCCAGGGTTCGAAGGGAATGGAAGGCCACTCAGCGGAGTCGGTCAATGTGCTGCTCCTCGGCTCGTTCCGGTGAATACGACCACCTTGGCAGCGCCCGCATGAGACGGTGGCCTTCTGGCCGGTACCTTAATGATAGTCCCGGTGCTCGTTCTAACGCGTGCATTCGTGACACACAAAGTCCCGATCAATCCCCGGTCCAGTGCGACAGGAGGGATGCCGCTTGACTTCGTTCTCACAATAGCATGAATTCGGGACAACGGTGTCCGCGGTTACGTGAGAATGCCGGTAAATGGGAGAGATCGATGACCAAATGGACTCTACGTCACTCGTGCGCCTGTGCGGGGCTTTGCATCGCTACATTGGCGCAGCCGGTACTGGCCCAGGTCGGCACTCAGGACAGCGGTGAAACCCGCCCGGCTGCCACTCCCGAGATTTCGCAGTCCACTCCGGCGAACGATCCGATCACCGAAGAGCAGACGGGTCGCGAGATCGTTGTCACCGGCACGCTGATCCGTGGGTCCAGTGAACAGGCGCCGGTGCCGATCGATGTCATCAGCAGCGAAGAGCTTGCCAAGCAAGGTTCGCCGAGCGTGATCGATCTGCTCAAGAACCTGCCCACATCAAACGGCATCATCGGCGACGCCAATCAGTTCGACGCGCGCGCGCAGGGCAACGAGGGCGTGGCTTCGGTCAACCTGCGCGGCCTCGGTCCGCAGCGCACCCTGGTCCTGTTGAACGGCAAGCGCATCGTCCAGTCGGGCGGCAGCGGTATCCCCATCGTCGACGTCAACCTGATCCCGGCCGCGGCGATTGGCCGGATCGAGGTGCTGAAGGACGGCGCTGCCGCTACCTACGGATCCGATGCGATCGGCGGCGTGGTCAACTTCATCACCAAGACCAATCAGGACGGGTTCCTGGTGTCGGGCGATTATCGATATATCAAGGGGTCGAAGGGCGACTATGGCGGCGCCATCAGCTACGGCACGGAAGTCGATGGCCTGCGCCTGTTCCTGTCGGCCGGCTACCAGCGCCGTTCGGAGCTGGAGACCAACGACCGCGATTTCGTGATCCAGCCGTACCCGGTGAATCCGCAAGGCGGTTACACTGGCGGTGGCAATCCCGGCAACTTTGACTTCAATAGCACCGGGGTGCCGTTCATCGATCCGGTCAGCGGTCGAAACTTCGGCAATGCCAACTTCATCCGCGACCTGGGTTGCGAGGATCTGGGCGGCTTCCGCAGCCTGCCCGGCTCATTCACGCCCTCGGCCACTGGCAACGTGCCGACAGACCGCTGCTTTAACCAGTACGGACTGTTCGGCAATCTGGTCGAGCCGGAGGAGCGTTTCCAGATCTTCGCCGATCTGGAATTCGATGTCGGCGAAAGCAGCACGCTGCGCTTCAACGCGCTGTGGGGTCACTCCGAAACCCAGATCACCACTTCGCCGACGTATCTCCCCACGCTGCCGCCATCGGCTTACGCAGCCAACGGCCTGACTGCCGTGCCGGCTGGCACCCTGACGCCTGCCCAGGCCGCTGGTCTCGGCGTGTTCGTGATTCCGACCTATGCCCCCGCCTTGCGCGATTACTGCGCCACTTACGGAGCGGCGGCCGGCTGCTTGACCAGTGCCACGGGCGCGCCGCTCGCACCGGCGATCGCGTTTCCGGTGCTGTTCCGCCCTGCGCTGCTCGGCGGAAATCCTCTGGGCCAGAATGATCGCGGCTCCGCGATCTCGCCCCGCAGGTCGGATCAGGTGATGGTCAGCGCGGAATTCCGCACCCGGCTGAGCGATCGCTTCGACCTGACCACCACTGCCACCTACAGTGAATATGACCGCTTCTTCGGCGGTACCGACACCTTCGGCGACCTCTTGCAGAACGCGCTGGCAGGCTTCGGCGGGCCCAATTGCGCCTATGCGTCCGCTCAGTCGCGGGTCGGTCTGACCGCGGCGCAGCAGGCGGCGCTCGCCGGCACAAACGGGTGTACGTTCTTCAATCCGTTTTCGACCGCGGTGCAGGGGAACCCGGTCACCGGGGACGTCAATCCCAACTACGCCGGCGCTCGCCCGACCAACGGGCTGTCTACGACCCCGGGCGCGGGCCTGATCAATGACGTCGCCACGTTCGACAACTTCTTCCAGAGCACCGGCACGCGCGCGGTGACTCGTCTATTCGTGGCCGATGCGGTTCTGTCGGGGCAGAGCGGCATCTCCCTGCCGGGCGGAGAGATCGGGTTCGCTATCGGCGCGCAGTACCGGAAAAACTGGTACAGCAGCGACTACAACGCGGTCAGCAATCTCGACTTCTTCCCTTGCCCGGGCTCGCCGCTCGATCCTAACGCGGTGTGCGCGCAGCAGACCGGTGCCTTGGGCTTCCTTGGCACCAACCGGCCCGGCCGTTCGACCGGCGACGTAAAGGCGGCTTTTGCCGAACTTCAGTTGCCGATCTTCGACCGGCTGCAGGTGCAGTTGGCCGCCCGGTTTGAGGATTACGGCGGCAATGTTGGATCGACCTTCGATCCGCAGGCGCGCGCCAAGTTCGAGCTGACCGATTGGCTGGCCATTCGCGGCGGCATTGGTACCACGTTTCGTGGACCGCCGGCGCAGCAGCTGGGCGGCAACCTAACCTCGCTGCAGATCATCGGTTCTTCCTTCCGTGCGGTCGACGTGGGCGGCAATCCCAACCTGACTCCGGAATCGGCGACGACCTACAACGCGGGCGTGCTGATCGACACTGATCGGTTCAACGCCAGCGTCGATTACTTCCGTTACGACGTGAATGACCAGATCGAAGGCGAACCGGTGCAGGGTATCCTCAACGCCCTGTTCGGAACGACGGGAGCGGACAACTGCAACAACGCGGCCTACGCCGCGTTGCGCGATCGCTTCACCTTCACCGGACAGGGTTGCGCCATTGCCAACGTGCAGCGGTTGCGGACGCAGATCGTCAACAGTGCCGGCCTGCGGACTTCGGGAATTGATTTCCAGGCGTCCTACAATCTTCCGTTCGGCGGTGACGGGGCCATCAGCGCTGGCGTCGCGGGTACCTACGTCATCGAGTACAAGACCAACGACGTGTTTGTGGAGGGCATCCTGGTGCAGCCCGCCTTCGATGCGGTGGGCCTGCTGAATTACCAGACGACCGCCTATCCCCTGCCGGAGTGGAAGGGCAATGCGTACCTCCAGGGCGACTTCGGCGATCATTCGCTGCGGCTGCAGGTGAACTACATCGACGGTTATACCGACCAGCGCGGCGCTTCGATTTTCGGACCGAACACCGGCGCACTGGCAGGAGCTTCGGTGACCACCGGCAAGGAGATCGGGGCGTTCACGACGGTCGATGCCACTTACAGGGTCGTCCTGCCCACGCGCACGACCATTGCCGTGGCCCTGCAGAACATCCTGGACGAGGAACCGCCGTTCGCTCGCCTCGACCAGAACTACGATCCGTTCACCGCGAGCCCGCTCGGCTTCACTGCCAAGATCTCGGTGTCTCAAGGGTTCTAGGTCATATCCAGTCTGCCTGGGCTCGGCCGATTGGCCAAAGGGGCCAGGTGGTAAAATCCAAGCATACGGAGGGCTCTGCCGGTGGCGGGGCCCTCTGCTTTTGGGGCACCATGGAAACTTGATGGGCGGGTCCGGTTCGGTAAGGCCGGCCACCAGTGAGTGGAATGCGTAGCCCCGTCCTCTGTTGGCAAAGCACGTATTGCGACAGATGGGCTTTACCTCTGATGCGAATTCTCAGAGGATGCCGCCAACGACATAAATCTGCGATGCCGGGACAGGGTCCAATTCACGATCGGCATCGACGGAACTGCTTGGGAAGATAGATGGCCGAAACGACCATGAACGCGCCGGCGAATGCGGTTCCCGCGTCTGAGGGCTTCGGCTCGGCAAGCTATCGCGCGTACGTGCTCAGTGCATTGCTGATCGTCTATATCTTCAACTTCATCGATCGCACGATCGTCAACATCCTGACTGAACCGATCAAGCTCACCTTCGGTCTGGAAGACTGGCAGATGGGGTTGCTCGGCGGTCCGGCTTTCGCGGTGTTATACACCTTCATCGGTATTCCGATCGCGCGCGGCGCGGAGCGGTATAACCGCGTGATCATCATCGCGCTCGCGACCGCCGTCTGGAGCCTGTTCACCGCGCTGTGCGGCTTTGCCATTTCGTTCATGATGCTGTTCCTCTTCAGGGTCGGGGTCAGCATCGGCGAAGCAGGATGCACGCCGCCCGCTCAATCGCTGATCGCGGATTACTTCAAGCCGTCCAGCCGCGCGACCGCCGTGTCGGTCTATGCCCTGGGTGTGCCGCTGGGGGGCATGTTGGCATCCATCTTCGGCGGTCAGTTGGCAGGCCTGGAAGGCGCGCAGTTTGGCGCCTGGATCAATTCGGTTGGCCTGGGATTTCTGTTCGGCGACCTCGACTGGTCGCAGGTGGAAGGCTGGCGCATCGCATTCGTGGTGGTCGGCCTGCCGGGGCTGCTGATATCGCTGATCGTGTGGCGCACCATCAAGGAGCCGCCCCGCGGCTATACTGATCCGGCCGCGCTGCAGGGGCTGGAAAAAAGCAGCTTCAAGGACGCCCTGGCCGTTCTCAGCAAGAAGCCGGCTTACCGACATGTGGTGTTCGGCGCGACGCTCGCATCGTTCGTGGGGTATGGCGTCGGGCAGTTCACCACGTCGTTCCTGCTCCGCACGCACGGCTTGTCGATCCAGGAAGCATCTCTGCTCTACGGCATCGTTCTGGGCATCATGGCTGCGATTGGCGTGTTCGCGTCAGGCTGGCTGGCTGACAAAATGGCCAAACGGCATCCCAATTCGCTGTCGTGGCTACCGGCAGTCGGCATGGCTGCCTCGGTCCCGCTCTATGCTTTCGGCTTCCTGATGGAGAACCTGTGGCTGGCGGTCCCGGCGTTGATGATCGCCGCCATGATTCACTATTTCTACCTCGGGCCGATGTATGCGGTATCGGGCGGGGTGGTTGACAGCCGAATGCGCGCTACCTCGGTCGCGATCACGTTGTTCGTGGTGAATTTGCTCGGCTATGGTCTGGGACCACCGTTGATCGGCGTGTTGTCCACTTTCCTGAAGACGGTGTTTCTCGATGGCGCGGGCCTTGGCCTGACCCTGGAGGCGTGCAAGCCGCTACTTTCGATGTCGGCTGACGCCAAGGCACTGCTCGGCGGGGCGGAGTTGCAAGCGGCCAATGCCTGCGCGAGCGCCGAGGCGCGCGGTTTGCAGTGGTCGATCGTCATCTTCTGTGCCGGTTATGGCTGGGCTGCGCTGCATTATCTCCTCGCGGGTCGCACATTGCAGCGCGACATGGTTGCCTATTCCGCGAGCTGACGTCCTCTAGCGGCACGGCTTTCGGGCGCGAGTTCTCGCCCAGGAGCTTGAGGTTGGGCGAGCGTGGCCGAGGCTGTCCGCTGGTCCTCGTGACGGGGCTAATTCAGTTCGTGGCTAGCCGCTCGTTATTGGTGCAACTTCGATCGCGATGATCTCGATCGCGTCATCGGTGTCCCCGAGTGGCAGAAGGTCCCCCACCTCGGCCCCCAGGATCGCTTGCGCCAACGGTGCCTTGAACGAAATCGTCCCCGACGCCGGGTCGGCTTCATCGTCGCCCACGATCCCGAAGTGTTTTGACCTTCCGTGGATCAGCAGGTGCGCGGTGACGCCGAATTCGACTTTATCACCGCTGGCTGGAGGCTGCACTTCAGCGGTGATTTGCCGCGCCTGCCAATAGCGCAGGTCGCGCTTGATCGCGGCAATCTTTGCGTCCTCGGTGGCGAGCGCGAGCTCTTGCTGAAGACGCCTGACGGTCTCCCCGATCAGCTCAAGGCCGCGCGCCGTAACCCAGTTTGGACCGGCCGGGACGGGCAGCTCAAACTTGGGCTCCAGGCGCTCTTCGTCGCTATCCCGGCGGAATGCGACGCTCATGGGACACCGCTTTCCTCGGGTATCCAGGGCGCTGAGCGGACCATGACCGTCTGAAAGAGGGGCGAGGCGATGTGCTCCTCCAACCAAGCGTGCAGATGGTGAAGCGGCTGGCCCAAGAACCACTCGCGGTCGACCGCCGCGAACTGCCGGACGAAGGGCATGATGGCTGCATCCGCAAGGCCGGGCTCCGGTCCGCACAGCTGCCCTGCGGGGGCGAGCCGAGCGTCCAGTTCAAACAGAATATCCATCGCGCAATCACGATGGGGGAGCGGATCGGAATCGTAGCGGTCGGGATATTTGTAGCGATCCAGCGCATGCTTGAATGGGCCGTCGATGCGCGCAATCAGCGCGGCATCGTCGCGTGCAAGCCAACCGGCGGGATCATGTCGCGCCAGCGCCCAGTGCATGATCGACAGGCTCTCGTCGATGACGGTGCCGTCTTCGAGCACGAGCACCGGAACTGTCCCCTTGGGTGATGCAGCCAACATGGCGTCCGGCTTGTGAGCAAGCTTCACTTCGCGCAGTGTGTAGGGCATCTCGCTGATAGCGAGAGCGAGCCGTGCCCGGATGGCGTAGGGACACCGGCGAAAGCTGTAGAGGATCGGCTCAGCCATCGCGGCCTTCTTCCGGTTTCCGCAAGACAGCGCCGACGTGAGCCCGACCCTGACGGGCCGCCTGCTGTTCCTGCCGATGCCGCTCCCGATAGGACGCCCTCTGCTGCTCGTCCCGTTCCTCATGGCACGCCGGGCAACTCGCCCCCGCCTCGTACAAGGGGGAAGCCAGGTCTTCAGGAGCGACCGGCCGGCGACAGGCGAAGCACAAGCTGTGCGTGCCCGGCGCAAGTCCGTGTCCCACCGCCACCCGCTGATCGAACACGAAACATTCGCCGTGCCAGCGACTTTCCGTTGCCGGGACATGCTCCAGGTAGGCGAGGACGCCGCCCTTGAGATGGAAGACCTCGTCGACCCCCTCTCGCTTGAGGAATGCTGACGCCTTTTCGCAGCGGATTCCCCCGGTGCAGAACATGGCCACCCGGGGCTGCTTCCCGGAACCGAGCAGGCGATCCCGTTCATTGCGGAACCACTCGGGGAATTCGCGGAAGGAAGAAGTGCCAGGATCGACAGCGCCGGCAAAGGAGCCAACCGCAACTTCGTAAGCATTGCGCGTATCGATGACGATCGTATCGGGATCGTCAATCAGGGCGTTCCAGTCGCCAGGCGCCACATAGGTTCCGGCGCCCCGCACCGGATCGATTCCGGGCTGTCCCATCGTGACGATTTCTGCCTTTAGGCGGACCTTCAGGCGGTGGAACGGCATGATCGCGGCGGCGGAAAATTTGACCTCCATTTCCGCGAAGCCGGGCCAGCTGCGGATGCGGTCCAGCACGCGGTCGATGCCTTCCACGGGTCCGGCGATCGTGCCGTTGATTCCCTCGGAAGCCAGGAGCAGCGTACCCTTGACCCCTTTCGCGCGGCACAGCGTTTCCAGCTCATTCCGCAGCGCGCTGGACGCGTCGAGCCGGGCAAAGCAGTAGAGGGCGGCAACGCGGATCGTGGGGAAGGGCTGTTTCGTATGCACGGCAGTCGGCCCGCTCAACGCTGCTTCTTGGATGGGCTGGCGTTGAAATCCGGATCCTTCTTGGCCACCCAGTCCACAAATTTGCGCATGTTGGGGGCGGCGAGGATCGCGTCGACATCAAGGGCGTGGCGCTGCAGCTCCGAATTGGTGAAGTTGGCGGTCAGCGTCTGCTGGCAAATGGGATGCATGGGCACGACGTCGCGACCGCCCCGGCTCTTGGGCACGGGATGGTGCCAGACGATCGCCTTGCCCAGCGGGCGCCCGCACAGCCAGCACGGTGCGACCGAGGGTACCTGGTCATCCTCCTGTGCGTGGTCCTCATAAGGGCCATGTTTGGGATGCTTGCGGGCCATATGGGTCGTTCACCGGTCTTCTTCTGGGGGTTCAACACGAACCGAGTTCGGAGCAGTGCGGGTCCCTTATGTGCCTGCGGCCCGAAAGTCTGCTTCTAAGGTGGCGTCTCTTACACAAGGCGACATGTCCAAAACACGTCGCGCGTGGTCCCAGGCCAGTTGGTCACGATAGCAGGGCGGGCAAACCCTGATAAGCGATGGCCACGATTGCGACCGCCTGCCCCATCCCGGCGATACCAGACACCCAGGTGTCGAACGCGTCGGCGCCCGTTCGCGGTTGTCTGAGCAGGTTGATCAGGAGGAACCCAGTCGCTCCGCCACAGGCAATCGTCAGCAAACCGACCAGCCATCGCGCTATTTCGGTCCCGGGAAAAATGCTGGCGATGATATACGCGCCGAAGAACTGCGCCGCCCACAAGAGCGGACCACTCAGCATTCTCACCCACGCTCTCACGCCGCACCAAGCGGGACGATGCGCATCAGGATGGCAGTCGCGGCGCCCTGTGCCGCGGTGTATCCGAGAAAGAGACACACGACGTCGAAAGTCGTATTTGCGGGCCGGCTCACCAGGTTGCGGCTCGTGCGTGCCGCGAGGTAACCGGCCATGAGCAGACCGACCGCGATCAGGAACCCCTGGAGGGCCAGGAACGCATGTGAGAACGCACCTTGCGAGGTGAGTTCGGGGTCAAACCCCTGCGCCTGCCAGGTGAACCAGTCGACCGCGAACGCGCCCGTCAGGAACACGGCAGCGAACAGGACGGCGGCGGTGGGGCTCCACAAGGTCGATTTTTCGCGCGGCAGCAACCAGCGCGCAAGGATCAGCAGCAATCCGCCCGCAGCGTACAACGCCGCGATCGGGACTGCCCACCAGCGTTCGGTCGGCGGGGCCCAGAAGCTGGGATGTACGCCGTACACGAACAGGTAGCCGAACACCGCCATGAGGAAGACCATTGCTGCGACCACCAATACGCAGATGATGGCCCACCAGCCGTGGCTGCTGGGTCCGGTGCGATACGTCGGCAGCATGATACCGGCACCGACATCGACTTCCTTGGTTTCGACCGGCCGATCGGTGTCCCAAAGCCAGCGCAGGATCGAGAACGTCGCCAACGGAAGGCAGATGATCGACGGCACGTAGGCTTGGACGGTGAGCAGCAGGAAGAAGCCGGCCGTGAACGCGGCCGCGGCGAGCGGCCAGACCGATGGGCCCATCATGATCTGGAGGTACTGCGGCTCGGCCCGCACGGGGCTCGTGATCAGCGTTTCCCGCAAGCCCGTAACGGAATTGGGTAGGAAGTATCGCCCCTGTTCGACATCGGCGGCGAGGTCGGGATCGTCCCACAACGGCGTGCGGCTTTTCACCACCGGGATGCTGCGGCTGGAGTAAAGACCCGTCGGCAACCATTCCAACGTGCCCCCGCCGTACACGTTGCCCACGTCATCCTCGACCGTGAAGCGAAAGTTGCGCGCCAGATCCACCAGGAAGACAGCCACGCCCGCACCCAGGACGAATGCCCCTGCCGTGGAGATGAGGTTGGTCCATTCCCACTCCATGCCCGGCAGATAGGTGTAGACGCGGCGCGGCATCCCCATAAGTCCGGTCAGGTGCATCGGCAGGAAAGTGATCTGCATTCCGGCGAACATCAGCCAGAACACCCACTTGCCCAGCCGCTCCGACAACGCGCGCCGGCTGGTCATCCCGAACCAGTAATAGAATGCCGCGAAGACCGGGAACACCGCCCCGCCGATCAGCACGTAATGCAGGTGCGCGACGATGAAGTGCGTGTCGTGCGCCTGCCAGTCGAAGGGCACCATCGCCACCATCACGCCGGTCAGCCCGCCCATGACGAACGTCACGATCCCGCCCACCAGGAACAGGGTCGGCGTGTTGTGGACGGCCCGGCCGATCGCGAGCGTCGCGATCCAGCTGAATACCTGAATACCGGCCGGCAGGCTGACGGCCATGCTAGCCGCCGAAAAGAAGCCCACGGACAGGCTCGGCATGCCGGTCGCGAACATATGGTGCGCCCAGACGCCAAA
This sequence comes from Altererythrobacter sp. TH136, assembly GCF_007065885.1. Taxonomy (NCBI): domain Bacteria; kingdom Pseudomonadati; phylum Pseudomonadota; class Alphaproteobacteria; order Sphingomonadales; family Erythrobacteraceae; genus Altererythrobacter; species Altererythrobacter sp. TH136. The sequence continues at coordinate 38,757 of NZ_CP041409.1, forward strand.
GCTGATGAAGCCCGTGGCCAGCAAGGCGAGCACGATGAGCTGGTATCCCACCAGTTCGGTCTTCGCGAGATTGGCGACCATCATCGAAACCAGCCCCGCCGCGGGCAGGAAGATGATGTACACTTCCGGATGCCCGAAGAACCAGAACAGGTGCTGCCACAGCATCGGATCACCGCCGCGCGCGGCGTCGAAGAAGGGCCAGTTGAGCGCCCGTTCCATTTCCAGCAGCAAGGTGGCCAGGATCACCGCTGGGAAGGCGATCAGGATCATGCCCGCGAACACCAGCATCGCCCAGGCGAACAGCGGCATGCGCGCCAATGTCATCCCCGGCGCCCGGGTCTTGAGCACCCCCACAAGAATCTCGATCGCACCCGCGATCGCCGAGATTTCGATGAAGCCGATGCCCAGCAACCAGAAATCGGCATTGATGCCGGGCGAGTACGTCATGCTGGTGAGCGGGGGGTACATGAACCAGCCGCCATTCGGCGCCAGTCCGACGAAGATTGAGGCAAAGAAGCACAGCCCGCCAATCAGGTATGCCCAGAAAGCGTATGCCGAGAGGCGCGGAAACGGCAGGTCCCGTGCGGCCAGCATTTGCGGCAGCAGCATGACTCCGATCGCTTCCATGATGGGAACGGCGAACAGGAACATCATCACCGTGCCGTGCATGGTAAAGAACTGGTTGTAGGTTTCCTGTGGCAGGATCCCCAGCATCGGCAGCGCGAGCTGTGCGCGCATGACCAGCGCAAGAACGCCCGCCAGCAGAAAAAACAGGAACGCGGCGGCCACATACCACACGCCGACGTAGTTGTTGTTGACGATCGTCAGCCGTGCCCAACCGGTGGGCGCGGCCCAGACCTTTTCCAGCTCCTCCAGCTCGCCTGCGGGACGCGGCTCCGTGGTTGGGAAGCGATCGTACAGCGCCGGGTCGAAGCCGGTCTCGGACTTCACTTCTGCGCTTCCAGGTACTGGGCCAGCTCGGTCAGCTGATCGCTCGACAGCATCGTGTAGGGAGGCATGCGATTGTTAGGCTTGATCGCCTGGCTGTTGCCGATCCAGCCCATCAAGGTGCCGCGGTGGTTTTGCAGGATACCAGCCCCCACCGATCCGCGCGCGCCCATGTAGGTGAGGTCCGGTCCCGCCAGACCGTTCGCCGCGGTTCCGGCGATCCGGTGGCACGCGGCACAACCTGCGTCCTGAAACAGCCTGGCCCCCGGTATTGTCGCGGTTTGTGGCGCGGTCTCGCGCATCCTGCGCGCCTGCATCATCTGCGCGAACCGTTCGGGCGGGTGCGCGATCACGGTGAAGCCCATGAGGGCGTGTGGACCTCCGCAGAATTCAGCACATTGTCCGCCGAACGTGCCGGGAGCGTCCGCTTGAATGCGCATCAGGTTGCGCCGGCCGGGGATCATGTCGAGCTTGCCCGACAGTCGCGGCACCCAGAAGCTGTGGATCACGTCGCCGGATTCCAGTTCCAGCACCACCGGTTCCCCGGCGGGGATGTGAAGCTCGTTGGCATCGTGAATGACGGCGTTGCCGCCTTCGTCGAGATAGGCGACCCGCCACCACCACATCTCGCCGGTGATGCGTACGCGCATCTCATCCCCCCTGATGTCGTCCGACAGATGGCTCGTCAGCGACAGCCCATAGACCAGCAATGCCGTCAGGACGACCAGTGGGAAGGCAATCCCGCCGACCCAGATGACCGGCTTGCCTCCCAGCTTTTCCTGGAGGGAGCGGCGACCGAACAACGCCACGTAGAGCGCGGCCAGCACCACGAGCAGGACGACAGCGCCCATGGCGAACAGGATCCAGCTGAGCAGCGTGACCGATCCTGCATACGGACCGGCAGGGTCGAGAACCGGAGGAGGCCAGCCTTCGAACATTCAGCGTTGCCCCTTTTCGTAAAGATACGCGGCCACGTCGCGCGCTTCGTCGGCGCTGACGGGCATCGCCGGCATGCCTGATCCTGGTACAAGCGCAGGCGCGTTCTGGATATATGCTGCCAGGAGATCGGGCCGATTGGGGAGCTTTCCCGCGATCAACGCCCGGTTGGCAAGGCCGCCCAATGCGGGTCCGACCGTTCCCTTGGGCCAGTCGACGCCGGGGATCACGTGGCAACTGCCGCAGCCCACGCGCTCTATGACCTGCAAGCCTGCTTGCGCATCGGCGCCTGGCATGGCCTGGCGATCATCTGGCGGGGGTTTGCAACTCACAATCGTTAACGACAGCAGTGCCAGCCGGAACCCCCTGTTGGGCCGGCTGGTTGAGCGGTTGAAATGCTGCGACGCTCGCTGACCCTTTGCCTGACGACCGCGTCGCTGACTGGCTGCACAGCTGCGGATACTACTTCGCTCGATCGATTTGCCGCGACTGGCGAGTTGGTGGCGTTGAGCGGGGCCGGCGCGGGCGCTGCCAATGCGTGCGTCACCTGTCACGGCCTCCAGGGGCAGGGCGACGGGGCGGGCGCTCCCCGACTGGCCGGGCTCGATGCCGGATATCTTGAACGACAACTGGGCGCGTACGCGGAAGGGCAGCGGTACCATCCGCAGATGGCCTGGATCGCCGGGCGGTTGAGCGAGCGCGAACGCGTCTCGGTCTCCTTCCATTACGCGAACCTTCCGTTCGATGTGCCCGCGACTGGCGCCGCTGGCGCTGAACGCGCCGAAGGCGCTGCGCTTTACCACCGCGGCGATCCAGCGCGCGGGCTGCCATCGTGCGCCAGCTGCCATGGATCCGGCGGAGCGGGGATCGGTCCTGCCAACCCGCCACTTGCCGGCCAAAGCGAGGCTTACCTGGGCGAGCAGATGGACCAGTGGCGCACAGGCCGGCGACGCACTGATCCCGGCGGGGTGATGCTGCGGATCAGCCAGCTTCTGACTCCGGCCGAGGCCCGGGCGGTGACGGCGTATGCCGCGCGCCTTGACGGTCGTCCTGCCAATCCGGAATCTCCGGCAGCATCCCGCGCAGCACATCGTGCCGATCCCAGAAGTGATGCTTCAGGGCCGCCCCTACATGTGCCGGAATCAGCAAGAGCAGCAGAATGACCGAGGCGGTGTGAACGTCTTCCGCAAGGTCGAGGATCACGAATGCGATCCGCGGCTCAAGCGCCGCGAACGGGAGTTGCGGCCACGGCACGACGCCGGCGAGATACAGCGGACCGGGCGGGGCGATCGCGGACCACATCATCCAGCCAGACAGCGGCAAGGTGAAAAACGTCAGATAGAACAGCATCGCCGTCACATGCGCGATCCGGGTCTGTACGCCTTGCGTGTCGGCATCGTTGTAGGGATCAGTGATCAGTGTGCGCCATCCGATCCTGCCGATAGCAAGCAACAAGACCGCTAAGCCTGCAGCGCTGTGCACCTGATATGCCGCGATCTTGTCGCCGCCGGGCATCATCCAGTCTGTCCAGAAGCCCCAACCGATCTGGAACAGCACCAGTGCAGCCATGATCCAGTGAAACGCGATACCGACGGGTGAGTATCGCCCGCGCCGGGTGTAGCTGTTACCCCAGGCGCGCAAGCGATCGATCACGCGGCGATCTCGCGATCTTCGCGCGCCATCCAGCGTCCCGCCACCCACAGCGCGGCCGCAAGATACAGAGCGGCCGAGGGGGCCCACATGATCAGCCCGGCCAATTGCTGATCCTGCAACGGCGTGTACCCCCAAGACGCGGTGGTGAAATAGTGCGGCGCGAAAAGTGGTGCGCGTGCAAAGGTGATGAGCGCGCCGAGCAGGCCCATCTGCACCGTGCTGACCAGCAACGCCGCGACCGCCGACAGCCCGCCCGCGCGGCGCACCGCACTCCAGAACCCGACAGCCGTACCCAGCAGGGTCAACTGCATCGCCCAGTATGTCGCGTCACTCGACAACGCCGCTTCATACATCGGGGGCGCGTGCCACGCCCAGAAGGTGAGGGCGTGAACGCCAGTCCAGAACGACAGGCTGCCGCGCCAGCGCTGGATGCGCACTGGCAAAGCGTACACGAGTAGAGGCGCAATGACTGCGGTCAGGACCACATGGTGCGTCACGCGAGCAGAGAATAGCGCGGAACTCAGCGCGCAGAACGGCGAGACAAACAGTATCACGGAGAGCGCAATAGCGGTTCCAGCGTGGGCACGCCGGTCGCTCCATCGCCAGGTGACGAATGCCGCAAGTGACAAGCCTGCAAGCAGGATCGGATCGAAATTCCAGCGCGCCAGCAACTCGGCCGGCACCGGCGCGGCGCCGCAGTAAGGCGCCCACGCCGGCGCCGCTGAGGCGTTCACAGGTTCGCTGGCGCCGGACGCGCTGCCGATGGACTGGAAGGGGTGACCCGCCACAACGTGTTGGACAGGTCGTCGGCCACGATCAATGCCCCGCGCGGATCGACGGTCACCCCGACCGGACGCCCGAAGGTTTTCCCATCCGCCTGGAAACCTGTCACTACGTCGACTGGCTTTCCGGCTGGCCGTCCTCCGCGAAAGGGAACGAATACGACCTTGTATCCAACCTGGACCTCGCGGTTCCAGCTACCGTGCATCCCGACGAAAGCACCTTCGGCAAATGGCCCGCCCATTGCTGCGGTCGAGAATGCAAGGCCCAAGGGCGCGGTGTGTGACCCCAGACTGTAGTCGGGCCGCACCGTCTTGCTGACCATCTCTTCCTTGAAAGGCTGCACGCGCCGGTCTGGGTTGTTGCCCCAGTAAGCGTAAGGCCAGCCGTAAAATGCGCCTTGCCGCACCGACGTAAGATAGTCGGGCACCAGATTTGCGCCCAGCTCGTCACGCTCGTTCACGACGGCCCACAATTCGCCGATCCCTGGCTGCACCGCCAGCGCGGTGGGGTTCCTGAGGCCGGTCGCAAACCGGCGCGAGGCGCCGGTCTCGACGTCCACTTCCCACACCATGGCGCGTTCTTCTTCAACCGCCATGCCTCGCTCGCCGATGTTGCTGTTCGATCCGATGCCGACATACAGGAAGCGGCCATCGGCGCTGGCGGCCAGCGCCTTGGTCCAGTGGTGGTTGATTTCGGCCGGCAGCTTGGTGAGCAGGACCGGCGCCCGGTCCGCGCGTGTCTGGCCGGGTTGGTAATCGAAATAGACCAGGGCGTCTTGGTTGGCGACGAACAACCGGTTGCCGATCAGCGCGAGGCCATATGGGGCATTGAGCTTTTCGGCAAAGACAGTCCGCCCCTCATACACGCCGTCGCCGTCTGCATCGCGCAACAACGTGAGCCGGTCGCCGCCTTTGACCGAACTGGTGCCCTTCTTCTTGATGAAGCCGGCGATCATATCCTTCGGCCGCATGACGGGTGCGTCGCCGCCGCCTTTCCCTTCGGCCACCAGGATGTCGCCATTCGGAAGGACCAGCGACTGGCGCGGGATCTTGAGGTCGGTGGCGATTGCAGCGATCTGATATCCTGAAGGCACCACCGGCCTTCGATCGCCCCACCCGGCGGGATCGGCGATGGTCATGCTGGGGAGCAGGCCACGGTTTGCTTCGGGCAGGGTAGGGGTCGCGCCGTACTGGTCGACCTCCTCCTCGCGTCCGCATCCGGACATCAGGGCGAGCGCGGCTGCCGCCAGAAGGATCTTACCGGTCATCGTGCAACCTCCCTGTTCCGCGCGCTGAAGCCAAGCCAAACTGCCGCGCAGGCCAGCAGGAATACCAGAACGGACAGGATCAACCCGGCTGGCATCGTAGCCCAGGCATCCTTCGCGTGGACAAGTGCGTTGATGAACCCAAGGACGAACACACCAACTACCACCGCGACAAAGATCCACGACCGGCGTCCGGACGAGGCAGGCAGGAGAGCCGAAACGAGCGACCAGGCGATCGCAAGACCGACGATCACCAGCGCGCCTGCATTCAGCCAGGAGGCGAAGTTGCTCCATTGGATGTTGAAGGTGTTCGAATAGGCCCAGTCGCTCAGCAATGTCCCCAGAAACAGGGGCAGGCTCGTCGCAAACAGGACCGCAGGTCCCCGCCGGGGCACCCCGTGGCTCAATCGCGTCGTCATGGCAGATCCCCTGTTGTTGGCCCGGACTAAATGTTCGCGTAAGCCTGAGATTGCGCGCATTGGCCTGATAGCGAAGAACGACTGGCGAAAGTCTTCAACGCGCGCGAGCTTGTATGACTAATGCACAAACATCAGTTTTGTTCTCAAACACTGGAGGCCGGCCCGTGGGAGAAGATTAGGGACGGATGATCTGGCGCGATCCAATCCTCGATGGCAGGGATGAATTAGACCCTGGCCGGACCGGTCTTCGTCCCGCTATCGTCAACCGCCTTCTTGCGCTCCGAATATTTCTTGAGCGCGTATCCGCCGGCTGCTGCCGCGATCATTCCCGGGATGCCAAAACGGCGGGCAAGCGCGACGGATGCGATCCCGACCAGCGCCCCGCCGGATTCGTTGGCACCGCGCGTGTGTTTAGCGGCCTTCGCGCCAAGGACGCCGCCAATGATCTTGCCCAACATCAAGTAATCTCCTTTTTCAGAAAGACGCAGACCCGACATGGTTGTTCCGCGCCTGGGGTCGTTGTCGGTGGCTCGCCAAGCCGCTACACCGTCAGCTTCGCGAGTGTCTGGCGGTCGATCTTGCCGGACAGCCCTGGCACCTCATTCAGCTGTCGCAGGCTATCGAAGTGCCCGCGTTCATCGCGATAGCGGACGATCTCAAAGCCGTGCCCCTTCAAGCCGTCGAGACTGTCCAGTTCCTCGCAACTGGCGTGATTGACGTTGAGCATTGTTGCTATTCCTCCGCATCCTCATCCGCATCTTCCACCAGGTCCTCCAGCGACTCGTCGTCGTCCTCCGGGCTCACATACTCGAGGGGGTTGAGGCCGAGTTCGGCGGCGACCTCCAGCTGGGTAGCGACGACGATCACTTCGCTGCCGTCCTCCAGCTCGATCACGGTGGTGCCTTCTTCCTCCCCGGGTGTCAGCTGGACGACTTCGTCGGAATCGATATCGACGTCATCGGCATCGGGTGTTTCAAAGCTTGCTGTCGGCATGGTGACCTCCTGTGATCAAATCTCTGCAACGCAATTCCGGATGTGCGGGGAGGTTCCGCGGTTGTGCCAAGCCGCAGAATCCGGGCCCGCGAGGGCGTTTGCCTCAGGTCGGGAGCGACCGCTCTCATCGCATCTTGCGATGCGTCCCCAAGCGCATAGATGGTATGCAAGACCTCTCGGCTGCCCCGCAGTCGCCAACGGCAAGGATTGATCATGCGCGAATATCTGCAGTTCTACATCGGCGGACAGTGGGTCGATCCGGTCACCCCCAAGACACTCGACGTGATCAACCCGGCGACCGAGGAGGTATGCGGCCATATCTCGATGGGTTCTGCGGAAGATGTCGATCGCGCGGTAAAGGCCGCCCGCACGGCGTTCGAGACATGGTCGTGCACCTCGCGCGAAGAACGCATCGAGGTGATGGAGCGGATCGTCGCCGAATATAAGAAGCGATACGACGATATGGCAAAGGCGATCACCGAAGAAATGGGTGCGCCATCCTGGCTGGCCCAGCGCGCGCAGGCGGCGATGGGCGTCGGCCATCTGCAGACCGCTATCGAAATCCTGAAGACCTACAAGTTCGAAGAAGATCGCGGCGCTACCCGGCTGGCCAAGGAGCCGATCGGCGTGTGCGGCTTCATCACGCCGTGGAACTGGCCGGTCAACCAGATCGCAACCAAGGTCGCGCCGGCGCTGGCGACGGGCTGCACGATGGTACTGAAACCATCCGAAGTGGCGCCTTACAGCGGCTACATCTGGACCGAGATCCTCGATGCGGCAGGCGTTCCCGCAGGGGTGTTCAACATGGTCAACGGCGATGGGCCCACGGTCGGCGCGGCGATCAGTTCGCATCCCGGGGTCGACATGGTGTCGTTCACCGGTTCCACCCGCGCCGGCATCGAAGTCGCAAAGAACGCTGCGGCGACCGTCAAGCGGGTTCATCAGGAATTGGGCGGCAAGAGCCCGAACATCATTCTTGAGAATGCAGACTATCAGAAGGCGGTGGGCGGCGGCATCGCATCGGTGATGGTCAACTCCGGCCAGTCGTGCAACGCACCCACCCGTATGCTCGTCCCGCACGGCAGGATGGACGAGGCGATCGCGATCGCGAAAGCTACCGTCGAGGCGCATGATGTCGGCGATCCCAATGGCAATGCGAAGATGGGGCCGGTCGTCTCCGAGGTGCAGTTCAACAAGATCCAGAGCCTGATCCAAAAAGGGATCGAAGAGGGAGCGACTCTGGTTGCTGGTGGGCCCGGCCGTCCGGAGAGCCTGGACAAGGGGTATTACGTCAAGCCGACGGTATTCGCCAACGTGACCAACGATATGACCATCGCGCGCGAGGAAATCTTCGGGCCAGTCGTATCGATCGTGGGCTACGAGACCGTGGAGGAAGCCATTCAGGTCGGCAACGATACCGAGTACGGGCTGGCTGCGTACGTGTCCGGCAACGACCCGGACGAAGTGCGGCGGGTGGCGTCCAAGTTGCGGGCGGGTCAGGTGAGCCTGAACGGTGCATCACCAGGCATGATGGACCCCTTTGGCGGCTACAAGATGAGCGGTAACGGACGCGAATGGGGTGATCACGCGTTTGCGGAGTTCCTCGAGACCAAGGCGATCATCGGCTACACGCCCACATAACCGCTTCCAGCCGGGGGCGCGGGTCCTCGCAAGGCGGAACGGAGTAGCCCGCGCGAGTTTGCCCGCGCGGGCTGCGGCGTTGACGGGGCGGGCGCGTTGTTGCCAAGGCCATCGGCGGACCCGCCCGATCAAGGATACGCTACATGAAAACCCGCGCCGCCGTCGCTTTCGAGGCCAAGCAGCCGCTCGAGATAGTTGAACTCGACCTCGAAGGGCCGAAGGCGGGTGAGGTGCTGGTAGAGATTATGGCGACCGGCATCTGCCACACCGACGCCTACACCCTCGACGGCCTCGACAGCGAAGGGCTGTTCCCGAGCGTGCTGGGGCATGAAGGCTCCGGGATCGTGCGAGAAGTGGGCGCGGGCGTGACCAGCGTGAAGCCCGGCGATCACGTGATTCCGCTCTACACGCCAGAATGCGGCCAGTGCAAAAGCTGCCTCAGTGGCAAGACCAACCTGTGCACGGCGATCCGCGCCACCCAGGGCAAGGGGGTGATGCCCGACGGGACCAGCCGGTTCAGCTACAAGGGCAAGACGATCTACCACTACATGGGCTGTTCGACCTTTTCGAACTTCACCGTGCTGCCGGAGATCGCGGTCGCTAAAATCCGTCAGGACGCGCCGTTTCAGTCCAGTTGCTACATCGGCTGCGGAGTGACGACCGGCGTGGGCGCGGTGCTCAATACGGCAAAGGTTGAACCGGGTGACAACGTTGCCGTGTTTGGGCTGGGCGGCATCGGACTCAACGTGATCCAGGGCGCGAAGCTGGCCGGGGCAGGCAGGATCGTCGGCATCGACATCAACCCGGATCGCGAGGAATGGGGCCGCCGGTTCGGAATGACCGACTTCCTGAACACTGCCGGCATGAGCCGGGATGAGACCATCGCGCAGGTTGCCGCACTGACCGACGGCGGGGCAGACTACAGCTTCGACTGCACCGGCAACACCGAGGTCATGCGCACCGCGCTCGAATGCTGCCACCGCGGCTGGGGCACCAGCATCATCATCGGCGTGGCGGAAGCGGGGAAGGAAATTGCCACCCGGCCGTTCCAGTTGGTCACCGGGCGCAACTGGCGCGGCACGGCTTTCGGCGGTGCCAAGGGCCGCACCGACGTGCCTAAGATCGTCGACATGTACATGGACGGCCAGATCGCCATCGACCCGATGATCACCCACGTGCTGACCCTGGATGAGATCAACAAGGGCTTCGACCTGATGCATGCCGGGGAAAGCATCCGCAGCGTGGTGGTGTACTGATGGAGCAGGTGAGCGCCGTTCGCAGCCACGGCGGCACCCAGGGCGTTTACACCCACCATTCACGGGTTACCGGCACACCCATGACATTCGCTGTATTCGTGCCGGATCACGCGCCGGGTGAGCGCCTGCCGGTGCTGTGGTACCTGTCGGGGCTTACCTGCACCCATGCCAATGTGATGGAGAAAGGCGAATACCGCGCGGCATGTGCGGAACACAAAGTCATCTTCATCGCGCCCGACACTTCGCCGCGTGGCGCGGACGTGCCGGATGTTGATGAGTACGACTTCGGGCAGGGGGCGGGATTTTATGTCGACGCGACACAGGCGCCGTGGTCGGCCAATTTCCGGATGCGCAGCTATATCGAAGACGAGCTGACAGACCTGATTGCGCGAGAGTTTCCTACCGCCGACATGGCGCGCCAGGGAATCACCGGACATTCGATGGGCGGGCACGGAGCGCTGACAATCGCGTTGCGCAATCCGGGACGATTTCGCTCGGTCAGTGCGTTTTCGCCGATCGCCAGCCCGCTTCACTGTCCTTGGGGCGAAAAGGCGCTGTCCGGCTACCTCAGCCCTGACAGGGACAGGTGGCGGGAATACGATGCCTGTGCCTTGATCGAGGACGGAGGGCGCTTGCCCAGGCTGCTCGTGGACCAAGGCACGGCCGATCCCTTTCTGGCAGAGCAGCTCAGGATCGATCTGCTGGGAAAGGCGTGCGATGCGACCGGGCTACCCGCGACCATTCGCTCGCAAGAGGGTTACGATCACTCGTACTACTTCATTTCGACCTTCATGGCCGAGCATGTGAGCTGGCACGCGGCTAGCCTCAACGGGGCGCTCTAGATACCATCGCCGTGAATTTCGGCTGGCGCTCGAGCGGCTCAGGGAGTCAGCCGGCGATGGGCCGCGCGCTTTGATAGACCCCGGCGAACCGATCGATGGCCGACTGGAGCGACGGCATCGTGCGTCCGCGGTGGCTGGTAAGAGGACAAAAGCCGGGCCGTTCTGCAATCCACGCGGCTTGCGCAGCCGGAATGGCGGTGATCAGATCCTCGGCGGAGCCCGTCGCCGCAGCCAGGCGCCGCGCGAACTGATACCAGCTGATGCGTTCGTCGTTGGTGAGGTGCCAGATCCCATCTTTACCATCTATCAGCAGGTCGATCGTCTCGCGGCACAAGTCGGGAACGTAGGTCGGGGATATCACGCAATCGTCGACCGCCATGAAGCGCTCCCCCCGGCGAAGCGTGTCGATGCAATGCACGGCGAAGTTGTGGCGGTCGTGCGGCGAGAAGAACGCCGCCGTGCGTACAATCAAGGCGCCATCGACCTTGGCCAAGGCGCTTTCCAGCGCCGCCTTGCTGGCTCCGTACACGTTGCGCGGCGCCGTTGCGGCGTCTTCTGAGTAGGGGGCACTTGCAGTCCCGTCGAACACCAGGTCGCTGGAGAAGCTGACGCTTGCGATGCCTTCCTTCGCACAGGCTTCCGCCAGCGCGATCGCTCCGGTGGCGTTGGCGGCATGGCACGCCTCGCTCTCGGCTTCCGCGTCATCGACCCGCACCCACCCCGCCGCGTTGATGACCGCCCACGGCTGATGGCGCTCGATCGCGGAGGCGATGGAGCCGGCGTCGAGCAGATCGAGCTCAGCGCGCGCGGTAATCACCGCAGGCAGGTCGCGGTGATGACACTCGCTCGTGAATGCCCGACCGAGCGTGCCGGTGGCCCCGGCGATCAAGATCGGCCGGTTGGCGGCTTCGCTTGTCCTACGGTGAACCGCCATCGGGGCAGGAGCGGCCGCGCGGGGGAAGGCGAGCCGGATGTCACGCCGCCACCATCCGTTACCGGCGCAATTCGCTGGCAAAGCCCCGCGCGCGCGAACGACATTCGCCAAAGCGGTCTCGCGCGGATGGCCGGAACTGACGTCGAAGGCGCCCGGCTCGTACCGGCCTTGCTTCGTAAGGAGCGTGTCCCAGCCCTGGCTGCCGAACAGCGCCCAGGCGGTCACCGCACGCACATCGACGCCGCGGGCGCGGGCCGCGCGCGCAGCCGCCCATGCTTCGGCCAGCCACCTGATCTGTTCCTCCCGCGTGCAACCGTTATGCACCTCGGTAAGTGCAAGAGGGCGGCCATAGCGGCTCCACGCCTCGTCGATCGCACCCCGCAACCCCTGCGGGCCGGGGTCGAGCGCGCGAACTGCTTCGACGTCGGCGAACCGGGTCCGGTCGCTCCCGCCAACGGTTTCCGGAGGATAATTATCGGTCCGATGATCAAGCAGGCGGTCACTGGTCAAATAGTGGTTGATGCCGATCACGTCGGGCGGAGAAGGATCGGCGTGGATGGCTTCGAGCCGGGCCTGCAGGCCGTACCCGCACAGGCGCGGCCACAGCGGGTGGTGCGCATCGACCATCCCGCACAGCAGGTCCCAGCTCATCCAGCGCCGCTGGTTGTCGAACGCCGCCTGGTTTCGCACAGCGAGGGTCGCGTACGTTCGGCCAAGATCTTCGGTCTGGATCAGACGGGCCGCCGGATTGACCCTTCGGATGGCGCGCATAGCCAGGCGGGTGGCATCGATTTGATTGAGCAAAGCCTTCCAGAACGATCGTTCGTCGGTCAGGTGGGGGTACCAGAAGCCGTATAGGGCTGAAAAGCGCGCGGTGGTGAGCGGCTCATTCACCGGCGTCCAGTCGTCGATCCAGGGGTATCGCTCCACCGTCCGGGCAGCATGATCCGCAAGGCCGGCCGCAAAGGCGGGGTCGAGCAGTGACGTATGCCGTGGGCCGCTGCCATGATGGATAAGCCCGGCGATAATGCCGATGCCGGAGGCGCGGAGCGTGCTTACACCCCGGTCGGTCCAGGTCCAGTCAGGAGGTCGATCCGGCGCAGGAGACACTCGCTCCCACAGGATCGGGAAGCGGACGGCGGACAAGCCCAGCGTGGCCATTAAACCGAAGTCACCATCGCGCGAACCATGCTTGGTCGCGCACAACTGGTCGCCGAAGGCATCGTTGACCCGGTTAACCGTGCACTCGGCGCCGCCCCAGGCTTCGATAATTTCCGTCAGGTTCTCGCTCCGATCGCGTTCCTGAATAACAAATATCAAGTATCTGATTTCACTGGCATAACCACGGAACCTTGCAGGGAGATAACGGTTCCCTTCACTCAACAGCAAGGATTCGACATGACGGACAAGGCCATGGTTCCGGGTGAGCGGGACGTAATGGGCGGGACGCTGATCTGCTTCAGCCATCTTCGCTGGAATTTCGTTTTCCAACGCCCGCAGCACCTCATGACCCGTCTCGCTCAATTCAACCGGGTGTTTTTCTGGGAAGAGCCGATCGAACGCCACGATGGCGGTGCGCCCGAACTGTCGGTCCAGCTTGATGCTGCGAGCGGCGTTACCGTGATCACGCCGCAATTGCCGGCAGGGTTGAGCGGCGAAGACGCCAACCGGATCCTCGCTGAGCTGCTGGACAATCTCGCCACCGGTCTGACCGGCCGCATGGTCCTGTGGTATTATACTCCCATGATGCTGCCGATCTCGCGGCAGCTCAACGCGGATTGCGTCGTATACGATTGCATGGACGAGCTGGCCAACTTCCGGTTCGCTCCGCCAGAGTTGCTGCCGCTGGAAAGCGAACTGATCGGGCGTGCCGATCTGGTCTTCACCGGCGGATACAGCCTGTACGAGGCCAAGCGGGACCGCCATGCACGGGTGCATCCGTTCCCCTCGAGTGTCGATGGCCCGCATTTCGCGGCTGCGCGTGCGGGCGCGAACGATCCCGCGGATCAGGCCGGCTTCCCGCGGCCGCGCCTCGGCTTCTACGGCGTCATCGACGAACGGCTCGATCTGGAGCTGCTCGCGACCGTGGCCGATGCACGTCCGGACTGGTCGCTGGTGATGGTCGGGCCGGTGGTAAAGATTAGCGAAGACGACCTGCCGCGCCGCCCCAACATCCATTACCTGGGCGGCAAGGACTACACCGATCTGCCTGCGTATCTCAGCGGCTGGGATGCCGCATTGATGCCGTTTGCCATCAACGACGCCACCAAGTTCATCAGTCCCACCAAGACCCCCGAATACCTCGCTGCGGGCCGTCCGGTGGTGTGCACCCCGATCACCGATGTCGTGCGCCACTATGGCGAGTTGGAAGGCGTGTTCATCGCCGGCGAGGCAGATGCCTTCATCGATGGTTGCGAGAAGGCCCTCGCACTCGGCAAGCAGGGGACCTGGCTCGACAAAGCCGACCGTGCGCTGGCGACGATGGACTGGGATCGCACGGTGACTGCAATGTGGCGCCTCGTGGACGAGCGGGTCGCCGAGAATGCAAAGCAGAGCTCGATCGTTTCGCCCAGGGGACTCGGCCCGGGCGAGGACGGTTACGACGTGCTGATCGTCGGCGCTGGATTCGCTGGAGCGGTGATGGCTGAACGGTTCGCAAGCCAGGAAGGCAAGCGAGTGCTGGTGGTCGACCGGCGACCTCACATCGCGGGCAATGCATACGACAAGCTCGATGATGCCGGGGTGCTGATCCATCAGTACGGGCCGCACATCTTCCACACCAACAGCGCTGAAATCTTCGACTACCTGTCGCAGTTCACCAGCTGGCGGCCGTATGAGCATCGCGTTCTGGCGCAGGTCGATGATCAGCTGGTGCCCATGCCGATCAACCGCACGACGCTCAACATGCTCTACGGGCTCGACCTGAAAAGCGATGCCGATGTCGAGCAGTTCCTCGCTGCCCGCGCGGAGCCGCTCGAGACCATCGAGACCTCGGAAGACGTCGTGGTCGCTGCGGTCGGGCGCGAATTGTATGAGACGTTTTTTCGCGGGTACACACGCAAGCAGTGGGGCCTCGATCCGTCAGAGTTGGACCGCAGCGTGACCGCGCGGGTCCCGACCCGCACCAATACCGATGATCGCTATTTCACCGATCGCTATCAGTTCATGCCCGCGAACGGTTACACCGCGATGTTTGAACGGATGCTCGATCATCCCAATATCGATGTGCTGCTGGGGACGGATTACCGGGAAATTCGCGATATCTATCCGCACGCGCACCTCGTCTACACCGGGCCGATCGACGAATTCTTCGACCACCGCTTCGGGAAACTGCCGTATCGTTCGCTGCGCTTCGAACACGAGACGCTGGAGCAGGAGTGGTACCAGGAGACCGGCACGGTCAACTATCCCGACGAAGCGGTGCCTTTTACCCGCATTTCGGAATACAAATACCTGACCGGCCAGGATCATCCCTGCACCAGCGTGACTCGCGAATATCCTGCGGCAGAGGGTGATCCGTATTACCCGATCCCTCGCCCGGAGAACCAGGAACTGTTCAAGCGTTACGAAGCGTTGGCCCGCGCGCGAACCGATGTGACCTTTGTGGGACGGCTGGCGACGTACCGGTATTACAATATGGACCAGATCGTCGGGCAGGCGCTCGCATCCTTCCGTCGCTGGCAAGCCGCCTACGCAGCGGGCGAACAGCGCGAGTTGATCGCCACCGCCGCCTGATCGTTACGTTCTCCCGCGCAAATCGCTTGCCATGCCCGCCTCCGAACGGCAGGTTGACGCAAACGTAAAGCTGCACGGGAGAGCGGGCGATGGCCTTCAAGACGCGGATCACCGAAATGTTCGGCATCGAAACCCCGATCCTGATGGGTGGCATGACTGGCGTCGGGTACGGAGAGCTGGTCGCGGCGGTTGCCGAGGCGGGTGCGCTGGGTTTCATCACCGCGCACATGTTCCCCTCCGGGACCGCGCTGAAGGAAGAGATCGACAAGGTCCGCGGGCTTACCAGCAAGCCGTTTGGGGTGAACCTCACGCTGCTGCCGTCGATCAACCCAATCCCTTACGATGAGTATCGCGAAGCGATCATCGAAAGCGGCCTGACGATCGTCGAAACCGCGGGCCGGGCGCCCACCGACCACCTTCCTGCCTTCAAGGAGGCCGGCGTGCGCGTCATCCACAAATGCACCAGCGTGCGCCATTCGGAAAGCGCGGTGCGCAAGGGCGTCGACGTGATCAGCATCGACGGTTTCGAATGCGCCGGCCATCCGGGTGAAGACGATGTCGGCCTGGTGGTCCTGCTGCCCGCGACGGTGGATGCGCTTCCCGAAACGCCCATTGTCGCTAGCGGCGGCATGGCCGACGGGCGGGGACTGGTCGCGGCGCTCGCGCTGGGGGCGGACGCGGTCAACATGGGCACCCGATTCTGCGCCACGCAGGAAGCCGCGATCCATTCACACGTAAAGCGCAAGATCGTGGAGAACACGGAACTTGATACCGTGCTGGTCGGACGACCTTTCCGCAACACGGCGCGAGTGGCGCGCAACGCAGTTTCGGAAGAAGTGGCCACTATCCAGCGCAACCCCAACACCACTTTCGATGAGGTCAAGCACCTGATGGCCGGCGCGCGGGGCCGCGACCTCGTCTACGGGCAGGGCGACATGGATGGCGGTATCTGGAGCGCTGGACAAAGCCAGGCGCTGATCCACGACGTCCCGACGTGCAAGGAACTGGTCGCCAACATCATGGCCGAGGCCGAAGCGGTGCGCAGCCGGATCGACCGGATCGCTGGCTGACGCACCCGCACGAGGGGCAAGACGGGCACCAGGAGCCTTTCCTTAAGGAATTCGCACGCTATAGGGGCGCCGGTCTGCTGGGGCGTCGCCAAGTGGTAAGGCACCGGTTTTTGGTACCGGCATTCGCAGGTTCGAATCCTGCCGCCCCAGCCAGTCAGACCTAATCGCCGGCTTACCCGCCTGCGGATCGCTCGCTCTGGCAACGCGCGGGTTTTGCGCCGCGTGGCCCGACCTCGCGCAGGCGTTACTCTTTGCGGTCGGTTTTCCAGATAATCCGGTCCAGCAGCGACGGTTCGAGGACATCAAAATCGCTCGCCGCGTGCCGTTCGGGCATCGCCGCGGTGTTCACCAGACGGCCCCGCCGGGCGGCGGGGCGGGCGTCGATGGCGCGCACCCAGCGCGCGACGTTGGCGTATTCGTGCATCGACAGGAAGGTCGCGGCGTCATTGTAGGCATCGCCGCGAATGATGGCGCCCATCCAGCCCCAGGCGGCCACATCGGCGATCGAATAGTCCTTGCCGCCCAGGTACTCTGTCTCGCCCAACCGGTTGTCGGCGACCGAGAAAATGCGCTTGGCCTCCATCGCATAGCGGTTGATCGCGTATTCGAACTTGGCCGGGGCGTAGGCATAGAAATGACCGAAGCCGCCGCCCAGGAATGGCGCCGTGCCCATTTGCCACATCAGCCAACTCAGCACTTCTGCGCGCGCAGGGTTCGCGCGGGGAAGCAGGAAGTCGAACTTTTCCGCCAGATGCACCAGGATCGCGCCGCTTTCGAACACGCGGAACGGCTCCGGCCCGCTCCGATCCTCAAGGGCCGGAATCTTGCTGTTGGGATTGAGCGCGGTGAAGCCGCTGCCGAATTGGTCGCCGTCACGGATGTTGACCATCCACGCGTCGTATTCCGCATCGCTGAAGCCGGCGGCGAGCAGCTCCTCCAGCATGACGGTGACCTTCTGCCCGTTGGGCGTGCCGAGCGAATAAAGCTGGAACGGATGCTCGCCGACCGGCAGTTCCCGGTCGTGGCGTGGCCCCGCGGTGGGTCGGTTGATGCCCGCGAACACCCCGCCGTTTTCACTGTCATAAGTCCACACTGCAGGCGGGGTGTAGGTATCGTCGGCCATCGCGCGCTCCTGTTGGTAACGCGCCGAAGATGCGTACTCGTTCACATAAGCGCAAGAACCCGGAACCGGTCAGCCACGGTGCACGTTGGGCGGGACAATGGCGTCTTCCCTGCAATATGTCGAAGACTCCGGCGCGGGGATTACCCGGAAGAAAGTCGCGCATGGGTGGGCGTACTACGATCCGGATGGCGCCCGCATCACTGACCGCGACGAGATCGAGCGACTTAACAAGATTGCTTTGCCACCGGCATATACCGATGCCTGGTACTGCCCTGACGACTGCGGTCACCTGCTGGCGACCGGCATCGATGCCAGGGGGCGCAAGCAGTACCGCTACAACCCGGAATTCCGCGCGCAGCAGGAAGCCGAGAAGTTCGACGGCACCGCGCAGTTCGGACGTCTCCTGCCCAAGGTGCGCAAGCGCGTGGACAAGGATCTCGCCCGGCGAAAGCTGACCCGCGACCGCGCGGTCGCCAGCGTGGTCCGTCTGCTTGACTTGGGTGTTATCCGTGTCGGGAACGCCAGTTACGCCAAGGCGAACAAGAGCTTCGGTGCGACCACGCTGCTGCGCCGCCACGCAAAGCTGTCGGGCGCGAACCTGAAGCTTCGCTTCAAGGCCAAGAGCGGGGTGCTGCGCGAGACGAGCGTGTCGGACAAAAGCCTCGCCCGCTTCGTCCGCGCGGTCCAGGACTTGCCCGGCCAGCACCTGTTCCAGTGGGTCGATGATGAGGGTGAGGCGCACAACGTCGGGTCGACCGATGTGAACGCGTATCTGTGCGATGCGATGGGCGAACACTTCACCGCCAAGAACTTCCGCACCTGGCACGCCAGCGTGCTGGCCTTCCGGCTGCTGGCAGAAGCGGAGCGCCCGTTGACGATCAAGCAGTTGACCACCGAGGTGGCCGAACATCTCGGCAATACTCCGGCCATGGCGCGCAAGAGTTACATCCACCCCGCTGTCATCGCGTTGGTGGACAAGCAGCTCAAGTGGCGTGCCAGGCTCAAGCTGCCGCGCTCCACCAAGTGGTTGAGCGGCGAAGAGCGCGGTCTGATCAAGTTGCTCGAGAGTGGTCCCAAGGCGGCCAAGCTGCTGTCCGCAACTTGATCTGCATTCAGTTTGGAACGGGCGGTTCGCGCAGACGGTTTAGCGACGATGACAGGACCAAAGACCGCCGAAACGCTGGAGGGCGCTTTACCCGAAGCGCTGGACCGCCATGCCTGCAAGCTGCTCGACAAGGCGCATGAGCGCGAAAAAATGCTCGCAACGGCTGAAAGCTGTACCGGAGGGCTGCTCGCCGCCCTGCTGACTGACGTGCGCGGGCGGGGGCATGTGTTCGAGCGCGGCTTCGTCACGTATTCGGAAGAAGCGAAAAGCGACTTGCTCGGCATTCCGCTGGAAACGATCAAGCAGCACAATGCCGTCAGCCGCACCGTGGCCCTCGCCATGGCGAAAGGCGCGCTTGACCGCTCTCGCGCCGACATGGCGTTGTCGATCACCGGCTTCGCCGGCCCGGGCGGGGACGACGATGAGGAGGGGCTGGTACACTTCGCCTGCGCCCGCCGCGATGGGACAACCTGTCACCGGGAGGAGCACTTCGGGGCGATCGGCCGTGCCGGCGTGCGGCTCGCTGCGCTTGAAGTCGCGCTCCAGATGCTGGAAGAAGCACTCGACACATGACCGAGACCCGCGACCACCCGTTCTATTCGCTTCATTCGCATGGGCTGGTCCGCGTCGCTGCCAGCACGCCCAAGGTGCGCACCGCGGACGTGGCCTTCAATTGCCAGGCGATCCTGGATGAGGCGCGGCGGGCGCATGATGCGCATGTCGACCTGCTGATCTACCCGGAACTGTGCCTGTCGTCCTACGCGCTGGACGATCTACACATGCAACTCGCGCTGCTCGATGCGGTCGAGGCAGGAGTGGCGGAGGTGGTCGCCGCCAGCGTCGATCTGGTCCCCGTGATGGTGATCGGTGCGCCGCTGCGCCACAACGGCCGCATCTACAACTGCGCGCTGGCGATCCACCGCGGTCGGCTGCTGGGCGTGGTGCCGAAAAGCTATCTGCCCAATTACCGCGAATTCTACGAAAAACGCTGGTTCGCCAACGGACGCCAGATCGCCGGCCTGGAGATCGCGCTGAACGGTGAGAGCGTGCCCTTCGGCACCGACCTCATCTTCGCGGCGGACAATCTGCCGGGTTTCAAGCTTGCCATCGAGATCTGCGAGGATTTCTGGGCGCCGATCCCGCCATCCACCTATGCCGCGATGGCGGGCGCAACCATCCTGGCCAACCTTTCCGCCTCCAACATCGTCATCGGCAAGAGCGACGAGCGTCACATGCTGTGCCGTTCGCAAAGCGCGCGCGCCGTTTCGGCCTATATCTACTCCGCCGCGGGCCACGGGGAGAGCACGACCGACATGGCGTGGGATGGCCAGGGCATGATCTATGAACTGGGCGACCTGATGGGAGAGAGCGAGCGCTTCTCGCTCGAGCCCGAACTCTGCATCGCCGACATCGATTGCGAGCGCATCCTGGCGGACCGCATGCGGATGCAGACCTGGAACGATGCATGCGAGGCTGAGGGGCGGCCGGAGGACATCTACCGCACGGTGCTGTTCGAACACCAGCCGGCGGGCGGCGATCTCGACTTGATCCGACCGGTCCGGCGCTTTCCGTTCGTGCCCAACCGGATCGAGAGCCTCGACGCGAATTGCTTCGAAGCGTTCAACATCCAGGTCGATGGCCTGATGCGCCGCTTCCAGTCGACCCGCGGGGATTCGATGGTCATCGGCGTATCGGGCGGGCTTGATTCCACCCATGCGCTGATCGTCGCCGCCAAGGTGTGCGACCGGCTGGGTCTGCCGCGCACGACGATCCGTGGTTACACCATGCCGGGCTTCGGCACTTCAGAGGGCACAAAGACCAACGCCTGGAAGCTGATGAACGCGCTTGGCATCACTGCCGAGGAGATCGACATCAAACCGGCCGCGCAAGAGATGCTCGCCGCTATCGGCCACCCCTTCGGACGCGGCGAGCCGGTGTACGACGTCACGTTCGAAAACGTGCAGGCGGGTCTGAGGACCGACTATCTGTTCCGCCTGGCAGGTCATCACAACGGGTTCGTCATCGGCACTGGCGACATGAGCGAGCTGGCGCTGGGCTGGTGCACCTACGGCGTGGGCGACCAGATGAGTCACTACGGCGTGAACTCCGGCGTGCCCAAGACCTTGATCCAGTACCTCATCCGCTGGGCCGCGCGCACCAACCAGTTCGATCCCGCGACCGACGCGGTGCTCGACGCGATCGTGGGGCAGGAGATCAGCCCCGAACTGATCCCAGCCGGCGAAGACGGCGAGATGCAGAGCACCGAGGACAAGATCGGTCCGTACGAGCTCAACGACTTTTTCATGCATCACATCATCCGCTTCGGGCAGCGGCCCAGCAAGGTCGCATTCCTTGCCTGGCACGCCTGGCGCGATGCGCAGAGCGGTCGCTGGCCGGCCGAGTTTCCCGAACACCTGAAGAATGCCTATGACCTCGCGACGATCGCGCGCTGGTTGGAGAGCTTCTGCAAGCGCTTCTTCGGCTTCGCCCAGTTCAAGCGCAGCGCCATGCCCAATGGCCCGAAGGTCAGCGCCGGCGGAGCGCTCAGCCCGCGCGGTGACTGGCGCGCGCCGTCCGATGCGGTTGCCGACGTGTGGGTGGATGAACTGCGAGCAGGCCTGCCGCCGTTGGGATAACCGGCACAAAGCGCAGCGCGCCGCGTTTTAGTTTCAACTAGCGACGGACACCTGCACTTCATGGCCACGATCACGGGACTTGCGACCGCAGTCCCTCACCTCGATTTCGAGCAGGATTATCGCCGCTGGGCGCTGGCGCGCCTTGGGGACAGCCGTGAGGCGAAGCTGTACGACCGGATGGCGGCACGGTCCGGCATCGAACATCGCTGGTCAGTGCTGACGGAGGACGATGCGCGGCTCGATCAGGGCGTCGGCTTTTATGGCGGAGCGTCTCCGTCGACCTCTGCCCGGATGGAGATTTATGCGCGCGAAGCGCCGGAGCTGGCCTTGAAAGCGATAGCCGCGCTGCCGGACCTCGGCGAACCGACGCACATCGTGGTTGCCAGTTGCACCGGCTTCGTCGCGCCTGGCATCGATCAGATCATCGCGCGCCGGCTAGGCCTGACCGATCAGGTGGAACGGGTGCTGATCGGTTTCATGGGCTGCTATGCCGCGGTCACCGCGCTGCGAACCGCGCGGCACATCGTCCGCTCCCAACCCGAAGCGCGCGTGCTGGTGGTGACGGTGGAGTTGTCGAGCCTGCACCACCAGGAAGAGATGGATCTCGAACCCCTGCTGATGGGCGCCCAGTTCGGTGACGGCGCCGCCGCGGCGATCGTCACGCGCGACGGGGCCGGGCTGGAGCTGGGCGAAGGCATCTCAGCAGCGCTGGAGGACAGCGAGGAACTGATCACCTGGCGCATCGGCGACACGGGCTTCCACATGCGACTGTCGGGGGAAGTGCCCGGGCGGATCGCCGCCGCGCTCGCCAACCCTGGGGTGCAGGAGCGGATCACCGGCGGTGCCGTGCCGCACGAGATCGAGGGCTGGGCGGTTCACGCGGGCGGCCGGTCGATCCTGGACGCGGTGGAAAAGGGCCTGCACCTGCCCGCCACCGCGCTCGACGAATCCCGCGAAGTGCTGCGGATGTGCGGCAATATGAGTTCCTCCACCCTGATGTTCGCGCTCGGCAAGATCATGCGCCGCCGCCCTCCAAGCGGAGTGGCGCTGGCCTTCGGGCCCGGCCTCGCGATGGAGGGCTTCCGCTTCGGCTGGCGCGATGCTGGCTCTGCTTGAGTGCTGAGCGAACGGTCCCCTCGCGAAGAGCTGATGGACGACCCCGCCCTGGACGCGGGCACTTACACCCGGGTGTTGCACGATCTGGCGCGGGTCAACACGGTCACCCTCGCGCGGCGGCCGACGCTGGCCTTCCTGAAGCGCGCCATCGGCACGCACAAAAGGTTCAACCTGCTCGATGTCGGCTTCGGTGACGGCGACATGCTGCGCAGGATCGCGAAGTGGGCGAAACGGCGCGGCATCGAAGCGCGGTTGACCGGGGTCGATCTCAATTCCCGCAGCGTCAGCGCGGCGCGCGACGTTACCCCGGCCGAGCTTGGGATCGAGTATCGCACCGGCGATTATGCCGAGCTGGCGGGCGAAGGGTGGGATTGCGTCATCTCCAGCCTGGTCGCCCATCACATGACCCGCGAGCAACTGGTCGCGTTCCTGCAGTTCATGGAGCGGGAGGCGCGGGCCGGGTGGCTGGTCAATGACCTGCACCGCCACGGCTTTGCCTATGCCGGCTGGCCGCTGCTCGCCGGTGTGATGCGGTGGCACCCGATCGTGCGGCATGACGGCCATCTGTCGATCGCCCGGTCTTACCGGCCTCCCGAGTGGCCCCCGCTCCTGGCGGAGGCCGGCGTGCAAGGGGCGCGGGTGTTCCGCCAGTTTCCGTTTCGCCTGTGCGTGGAGAAAGTGCGCTGATGCCGCCGCTGGTCTTGGGTGCGGGGCCAGCCGGCAGCATCGCCGCGATCGTGTTGGCGAGGGCTGGCGCGGAGCCGGTGCTGATGGACCGCGATGCACAGGTGGGGGACGCGCTGTGCGGCGGGTTCCTGTCATGGCGGAGTGCCGACCGGCTGCGGGCGATCGGGGCGGATCCGGCGGAGCTTGGCGGCCACCCGGTCCACACGCTGGCGCTGATCGCCGGGAGGCACGTGGCTGTCGCGCCCCTGCCGGCGGCCGGGTTCGGGTTGTCGCGCCGGGCGCTCGATACGGCTCTGCGCGCTCGGGCGATGGCAGATGGGGCGCGGCTGGTGATCGAGCGGGCGCGCGCGGTCCGGCCCGGCGCAATCGAGGGCGACAGCCGCGAGTGGCCTTCAGAGGCGATTTTCCTGGCGACCGGCAAGCACGACGTGCGCGGCGAGCCGCGACCACGCACCGCTAGCGACCCCGCGCTGGGCCTGCGCATACGCCTGCCGGCCCAGGCTGGACTGCATTCTCTCCTGCGCGGGCGGATCGAGTTGCACCTGTTCGATGGCGGCTATGCCGGCATCGTCCTGCAGGAAGATGGCTCCGCGAACGTGTGCTTGGCCTTGCGCAAATCGCGGCTGGCGGCGGCGGGCGGCGACCCCCGCGCGCTGCTTGACCACCTCGCCGGCGCGCACCCGCGCTTCGCTGAGCGGATGGCGTTTGCCGGCACGGACTTGCCCATCGATACCGTCGGCTCGGTGCCTTACGGGTGGATTGCGCGGGATACGGAGAGCGGTCTGTTTCGCCTGGGAGATCAGGCGGCGGTAATCCCGTCGCTGGCGGGAGAGGGGATGGCCATCGCAATGACCAGCGGTGAACTCGCCGCGAAGGCGTGGCTGGCGGGGGAAAGCGCGCCCCGTTTCCAGCGGCGCTTCGCTCGCCGCGCGTGGCGCCCGGTCAGGACCGCGCAGCTCGTATGGGCAACCGCCGAACGCCCGCTCGGTGCGCGGCTGCTGGCGGCGCTGGCGGGCGAAGCGCCGATGCTGGCGCGCGCCGCCATGGCGCTGACCCGGATCTAGAGCGCGACCACCCAGCCGTGCGGATCGGGTTGCTCGCCGCGCTGGATGCCGACCAGCCGCTCACGCAGCCGCGTCGTCAGCTGGCCGGGACCGCCTGACCCGATGGTGAATTCAAAGTCCGGCGCGGCGACCTTGCCGACCGGGGTCACCACCGCCGCGGTGCCGCACGCCATCGTCTCCACCAGACGGCCGGACGCCGTATCGGCTCGCCACTGGTCAATCGCGTAGCGTTCCTCGCGGATAGTCAGCCCCTCGTCGCGCAGCAGCTGGATCAGGCTGTCGCGGGTGACGCCGGGCAGGATCGTGCCGCCGAGCGGGGGGGTGATCACGCTGCCATCGTCGAACACGAAGAACAGGTTCATGCCGCCCAGTTCCTCGATCCAGCGGCGTTCCACCGCGTCGAGGAACACCACCTGGTCGTGCCCCTTGGCGATCGCCTCCGCCTGCGGAACCAGGCTCGCCGCATAATTGCCGCCGGTCTTGGCCGCGCCGGTGCCGCCGGGGGCGGCGCGGACATAGTCCTGGCTGACCCAGATCGACACCGCCGGCGCGCCCGACTTGAAGTAATTGCCCACCGGGCTGGCAATCACCAGGAACTTGTATTCGCGCGCGGGCCGCACCCCCAGGAACGCCTCCGACGCGAACATGAAGGGACGCAGGTACAGCGAGCCGCCATCGACGGTGGGAAACCAGTCGCGATCCTTCAGCACCAGTTCGCGGCAGGCGGCGATGAACAGGTCTTCGGGCAAGCGCGGCATCGCCAGCCGATCCGCCGACTGGTTGAGCCGCGCGGCGTTCACCTCGGGACGGAACATCGCCAGGCTACCATCGGGGTGGCGGTAGGCTTTCAACCCTTCGAAGATTTCCTGCGCGTAATGCAGCACCGCGCACGCGGGATCGATGATCAGCGGCTCGCGCGGGCCGATCCGCGGCGAGTGCCAGCCTTTTTCGGCATGGTAATCGATCGTGACCATGTGATCGGTGAACACCGAGCCGAAGCCGGGGTCGGCAATGGCCTGGGCGCGAGTTTCGCCGGGGACGGGAGCGGGGTGGGGCAGGTGCGCGAAATCCATGCGCGGCGGTTAGTAGCGCAGCAGCATGGGCGCAAGATCAGCCGTCCCGGCGCGCCCCGTATGGTACAAATGAGAAGGGCGGCTCCTGCCAAGCAAGAACCGCCCTTCGCATGGTCAGCGGCCAGTGCGGCCGCCCACGAAGCCTCTATCGGCGAAGAAGACTACCGATAATGCTCCGCGAGGGTCGACACCGACCTCCCTGCTGAACCATGAGACATCGGTCACCTCCTTTCGCGCTGGATAGCCAGACCCCTGTTTCACCTGGGGCCGAGAGCCGCGTGTATCGCTGGCCTCAAGGCGCAATGTGAGTCGAACAGCCGGCGAACACAAGACTTGAAATGGAGTTTTTCACTGTCAGGATCGGTGGTTCGCGCTCCGGTCCTGCACAACGCGCTGGCGCCTTGCTGAGCGGGCGGCTTGCAGGGCGTAACGAAGCTTGCCAGACCTTCGGCAATGAGCAGGGAAGAACGCTTTTTCGCGGCGGTGGCCGCGCGCCAGCTGGTGCGAGCTTCCGTGCGCGCCATCGTCATTTCCGATCGCGGATTTCTCGTCCAGCGTCCAACCGATGGGCCGAACGCGCACAATGCCTTCATCGGCGGTGAGTACGAACTGGGGGACAGCTTCCAGGCGCGCTTGCGGGCCGAGTTCGAGGAAGAGACGAGCGCGCGGGTCGTTTCCGCGCACTATCGGTTCGTCGTGGAAAACCGCTTCCGGTCCGGGTCTCACGAGGTGCAGACGCTCGAACACTATTTCGAAGTCACGCTCGATCGGGAACAGGTCTCCAGCCGGGAGGAGCACCTTGAACAGGTGTGGCTCTCGCCCGGCCAATTCTTCACGGCAGACGTGAAACCCGCCATCGTTCGCGATGCGCTGCGAACCGCGACGTGGCGCGATGTGCGCCATCTGGCGGTCACCGGCTAGCGCGGCGTCCCGCCAGGGGTCCAGTGTCGCGCGGTTAGCGGCAGTCTTCGATCACTCGCGTGACTTCCGGCCAGCTCGGCAGATAGAGCGGGGGTGCGCCGGCCACCTCGATCGCGAACCGGCCTTTCGAGAGCGCCATCGAATCGAGCAGCGGATCGCTGGCGGCCAGCACCACGCGCATCGCGCCGTTCACGGGGGAACCGGCCAGCGCGCGGTTGTCGAATTCGGTGCGCACGGTGACTGGCGCTGATGCAGCGAAGTTGCCGGCGCGGATCAGTTCCACCGATCGGGACGCAGGCACGCAGCGCATCGCGAAGCGCGGCTCGCTGGCGGCTTCGCCGAAGCGCGCCTCGCTGCCGCCGCTGACGGGACTGTAGCGCCAGTCGCCCGGGGTCTGCGGCGCGTCGATCCAGTTGGTGAACGCGGGCGCGGGCAACGGGGCCGGGGTAGGCCGGGCGACGGGCTGCTGCACCGGAGGCGTGGGCGTGGGCGCGGGCCTGGGCGCCACGCACGCCGCGGTGCCCAGAAGTAGCGCAATGGTGATCGAGCGGCGAAACTGCATGATTTCTCCCTGTTCCCGCGGAGTTCAACGCACGCTAGGCGATGCGGTGCCAATGGGAAAGAAGCGCCTCGACCAGTTGCTCGTGGACCGCGGGCTGGCGGAAAGCCGCACGCGCGCGCAGGCGCTGGTCATGGCGGGCCTCGTGTTCTCGGGCGAAACCAAGCTGTCCAAGAGCGGTCAATCGCTGGCGGAGGACGCCGCGATCGAGGTGCGCGGGCGCGACCACCCGTGGGTTTCGCGCGGCGGGATCAAACTGGCCCACGCGCTGGACGTGTTCGCGCTCGATCCGGCTGGGGCCACCGCGATGGATATCGGCAGCTCGACCGGCGGATTCACCGACGTTCTGCTGCAACGCGGGGCGGTGCGGGTGTTCGCGGTCGATTCGGGCACCAACCAGCTCGCCTGGAAACTGCGGCAGGACCCCCGCGTGGCGGTGCTGGAACAGACCAGTGCGCGCATCCTGACGGCCGAGCAGATCGACGCGCCGTGCAACTGGGTGGTGTGCGATGCCTCGTTCATCAGCCTCGCCAAGGTGCTCGAGCGGCCGCTGTCGCTCGCCGCGCCCGACTGCCGGCTGGTCGCGCTGATCAAGCCCCAGTTCGAGGTGGGGCGCGAGGAAGTGGGCAAGGGCGGGGTGGTGCGCGCGGCTGAACTGCATGCGCGGGTGTGCGGCGAGGTCCGCGAATGGCTCACCGCCGGCGGCTGGACGGTGGACGGTCTCACCACCAGCCCGATCACCGGGCCCGAAGGCAACGTCGAGTTCCTGGTGGCCGCGCGCCGGGGCCACGTTGCGCCCGCCGCCGCGCTCGGCCAAGACGAAGCAAGCGTCGCGACCCAGGGCGAATCAGGGGAAGTGGAATGACCGGATTGGCATCGAGGCGACAACTGCGCGCGAGCCTGATGCGTTGGGCGCTGTTCACCGTGCCGCTGGTGCTGCTGCTCGGGTTCCTGTCCGGCCGCGCCGGCAGCAGCGCCGACAGCCCGTGGTTCCAGGCGCTCGCCAAGCCTGACATCTTCCCGCCGCCGATGTGGTTCGGGATCGTGTGGACGATCCTGTACGTCATGATGGGGCTGGCGCTGGCGATCGTCTGCGCCGCGTGGGGCGCGCGCGGGCGGACAGCCGCGATCATCGCATTCGCGGTGCAGTTGGCGGTGAACCTCGCGTGGTCGCCGACGTTCTTCGGGATGCAGCAGATCAGCACGGCGCTGATCGTGATCGCGGTGCTCGATGTGCTGGTGATCGTCACCATCGTGCTGTTCTGGCGCGTGCGGCGAAGCGCGGCGCTGCTGCTGCTGCCGTATCTGGCCTGGATCGCCTTCGCGACCTTGCTCAATTACGAGTTCCTGCGCGCCAATCCCGAAGGCGGGTTGGGGCAGGAGAGCGGGGCGGCGCAGCGGTACGAGATCTGACGCGCCGGAATCTCACTTGCGGGGCGCCGGGGCAGCGGCCACATAGCGCCTTATGCAAAGCGAAAATCATCTGATCTCCGACTTCGTCAAGCTGGCCAACGCGGCTGCCGGGACCGCCGCGGGCATGGCCCGCGAAGCGCGCGAAGGCGCGCGGGAACGGGTGCGTGAGACGGTCGGCGGGCTGGACTTCGTTTCCCGCGAGGAATTCGACGCGGTCAAGGACATGGCCGCCCGCGCGCGCGAGGAAAACGAACGGCTGTCGGACCGGATCGCCGCACTCGAAGCCAGGCTGGCGGCGGGCGGGAACGCTGGTTCCTGATCGAGGTTTAGGTGGAAAGGATCGTTCCACCATCTTCACTCAGCTTAACCCGCCGCTCCCCTTGCACGTCCTCGACAAGGGCGACGGTCTCGCCACCGGTCTGATCGACTACGGTCCTGAGCATAATCTGCTGTGGATCACCGCGATCGACGCGACCGGCGAAATCTGGTGCGCGCCCAATCCGCAAGCCCGCATGCAAGCCAACTGGAGCATGGGCCGCGCCCGCAGCGGCACGGTCGCCGCTTCCCGCGAGCGGATCGCGGCGAAGGCCGGATCGGGAGTGGCGTGCGAAGATTGCGCCGACATGGTGACGCCGGTGGCCGCCTAACTCTCCCGCCGGACCCCGCCGCCGGCCACGCGCCAGATGGCGGCCTGGTCGATGATCGGGTCGAAGGGCGCGGTTTCGGTCCCGGTGAACCACACTTGCGTGCCGCTTCCCGCCAGCCGATCGAACAGCGCCGCGCGCCGGACGGGATCGAGATGCGCGGCCACTTCATCGAGCAGCAGCACCCCCGTGCGGCCGCGCGCCGCCAGTTCGGCGTGCGCCAGCGTGATCGCGATCAGCATCGCCTTCTGCTCGCCGGTCGAGCAGCGCTCCGCCGGTTGCCCCTTGCCGGCCATCGTGATGTCCAGATCGTCACGGTGCGGACCTTCGAGCGTCCGCCCCGCCGCCCGGTCGCGCGCGCGCGCGGCACGCCAGGCTTCGGCACTCGCGGCGCCGCCTGACCGGTAGGCGAGCTCGGGCAGCGCGAACGGCGCGCGGGGCAGGGTGGCTAGCGCGGCGGAGAGGGCCTCCACCAGCGCGGCCCGTCCGGTTGCCAGAGCCGAGCCGGCTTCCGCCATCTGGCCCTCGATCCCGTCGAGCCACAGCGGGTCGGGCGTCGCCTCGCCCGCCAGCAGCCGGTTGCGTTCGCGTAACGCGGCTTCAAAGCGCGCGGCGTTGCGGGCGTGACCGGCGTCGAGCGCCACCGCCAGCCGATCGAGCCACCGCCGCCGGCCCCCCGCGCTGCCGGTGAACAGCCCGTCCATCGACGGTGTGAGCCATGACAGCGCGAGCCATTCGCCCAGCGCGACCGCGCTCGCCTCCGCGCCGTTGATCCGCACCAGCCGGCGGGTGGGCCGGACCGGATCGATCAGGGTGCCAAGGCGCACTTCGTCCGTGCCCAGCGACGCGCCGACCGCAAATCCACCGTCCCCTGCGGCGGAGGCCATCTCGGTGAGAGCCGCGCGGCGCAAACCCCGTCCGGGGGCAAGCAGCGAGAGCGCTTCGAGCACGTTGGTTTTGCCGGCGCCGTTTTCGCCCACCAGCAGATTGAAGCCGCGCGCACCCTCAAGCGTGGTTTCGCGATGGTTGCGAAAGCGGGACAGGGAGATGCGGTCAAGGGCCATCGTAAGTGCCCCGGTTAGCGGTGCGGCACCGCTGCCGCCAGCCGCCATTTCGCCGATACCAACTGTTGGTAAAATTTCCCGATGATGAGCGCGACGTTAATCGCGCAGACATCGGACCGAGACCGAAAATGGCGGAATTATGCGGTTTTCGCGAATTGGCACGCTGCTTGCGAAGTATGCGGCATCCACCGGATGGTCCGATGGAACGCTTGGACAAGGAAATCAGGAAATGCCCGTACTCAACAACAAGCTCGGTGCCGCTCTCATGTCAGCCGCTTTCACCCTCGTGATGCTGTCGATGGCAATCGCTCCCGCAAACGGTGGTGCGCTGCTCCCGGGCGTCATGGCATGAGCGCCATCGACCGCCAGCGCCCCGCTGTGACCCCCGTGCGATCGGGGTTCGGCCTCGACCGCGCCAATGGCAAGATCTTCGGAGTGTGTTCCGGGATCGGCCTCCACTTCGGGATCGATCCCATGATCGTCCGCGCCGTATTTGCAATCGGCACGATCATCGGTCTTGGATCGTTTGTCCTGATCTATCTGGCGATCGCATTGATCGCTGACTGAGGAGGGCGCGGGGGTATTCCGCGCCCTTTCTCATGCCGCCTCACATCGCGCTGATGCCGCCGTCGAGCTTTAGCTCCGCCCCGGTCATGAAGCTGCTTTCGTCGCTGGCGAGGAACAGCACGCCATCGGCGATCTCCCGGGGTTCCCCGACCCGTTTGAGCGGAATCTGGCGAGCCAGCTTGTCCATGATCACGCTCTTCTCGCGGCCCGAACTCGCGACCATCCCGTCGAGGATCGGCGTGTCGACGAACGTCGGGTGGACCGAATTGCAGCGGATATTCCACCCCATCTTGCCGCAATAGAGCGCGACCGATTTCGACAGCATCCACACCGCCGCCTTGCTGGCATTGTAACCGGGCATCGTGTCGCTCGCGATCAGGCCGGCGATCGAGCTGATGTTGATGATCGACCCGGGCTGGTTGTCCTTCATCAGCGGCAGGGCCTTCTGGCAGCCCAGGAACACGCTTTCGACGTTGATCGCGAAGCCGCGGCGCCAATCTTCGAGCGTGCAGGTCTCGATGTTGCCGCGGACGCCGACGCCCGCGTTGTTCACCAGTACGGACAGTCCGCCGAGCTGGTCCCGCGCCATCTCGATCGCGGCGTTCCACTGATCCTCGCTGGTGACATCGTGCTGCATGGCGAAGGCGGTGCCCGCGCCGTGCGCATCGTTGATCGCGGCGGCGGTCGCTTCCGCCCCGGCGCCGTTGACGTCGGTGCACAGCACCCGCGCGCCCTCACATGCGAGCACCTGGCAGTGCGCCGCGCCCAATCCTTGCGCCGCGCCCGTCACCAGCGCCAGCTTGCCCGCTACCCGTCCACTCATAGTCACCCTCTCCCGATGATCGATGCTCCCAAGAGGAGCAGCAGCTTGGCGTCGATCCCGACACCCGCCCGGCGCCGTTCTTCGACGAACGCGGGCACTTCGTCCAGCGGCACGCGGTGGACGGTGATATCCTCGCTATCCGTCCCGCCGCCGTCGCCGACTTTCGTAAGGCCGCTGGCGCGGAACAGGTAGAAGCTTTCCGACAACATCCCGGGCGAGGAAAAGAACTGGCCGCAGTCTTCCATGCGGCCAGCGCGGTAGCCGGTCTCCTCCTCCAGTTCACGGCGCGCGGCGGTTTCGGTTTCCTCGTCCGCATCGTCGGCGTCGCCGACAAGGCCAGCCGGCAGCTCGAGCGAGCGGAGCCCCATCGGCACGCGGAACTGCTCGACCAGCAACACGTGACCCTGATCGATCGCCACGATCAGCGCCGCACGGATGCCGCGCGCCCGGCTGACGTACTCCCACCGCCCGCGCTTTCGCGCGACGATGAAGCGGCCTTCCCACACGACCTCCTCCGGCGCCTTCCGCATCGGGCGGCAGGTTGGGCTGGTCGCTAGACATCACACCTCGATCAGGCGGTCGGGAAGCTCGTTGCTATCATCCTCGGCGCGCGGGAAGTGCTCGGACAGAACGGCGCCGACATCGGCGATGCCTGCGCTGAGCCCGTCCGCGATGCGGCCTTCACGGATGTGCACCAGCATGTCGGCCATCGCCTCGCC
The DNA here is from genome assembly GCF_007065885.1 of Altererythrobacter sp. TH136. Classification (NCBI taxonomy): domain Bacteria; kingdom Pseudomonadati; phylum Pseudomonadota; class Alphaproteobacteria; order Sphingomonadales; family Erythrobacteraceae; genus Altererythrobacter; species Altererythrobacter sp. TH136. The sequence continues at coordinate 70,745 of NZ_CP041409.1, forward strand.
CCAGACCTCCGCCGAAACCTGCGTGGCGATCGCGGCGTCCGCGACGATCTCGGCCCGGTGTTCGCGCATGGACAGGTAGATCAGCACGCCCGTGCGGCCGTGCGTGCGCCGCTCCGCCCCGACCTTGAAGTGACGCACCGCCGCGTCGCGCACGCGCCCCTGCTTGATGGGGGCGGGGATCAGCGCGAACTTGAGCGGCCGCCACAGCTGGATCAGCCAGGTGCCCGCGAACTTCACGACGAACCCGGCGAGCGCCAATGAGAGAATTTCGCGCGTGGTCCATTCGTGGTTCCACCCGCCGAATAGCCATTCGACAAGGCGCAAGTAGAAGTCGGGCATCAGCGTGAATGCGGCCAACGCGAGCGTGCCGACCAGCACGGACCAGGCGAGCTGGATATCGCTGTAGCCATCGGACTGTTCGGCCAGCACGGTGACGATTTCGCCCGCGCTCTGCATCTCCGCCGCGGCCACCGCGGCAGAGACCTGCGCGTGCTCGGCTTCGTTCAGATAAGCCATCGTCAGCCCCCGCTACCAGCCACCGGATGCGCCGCCGCCGCCGAAGCTGCCGCCGCCACCCCCGAAACCGCCGCCGCCGAAACCGCCGCTGCCAAAGCCTCCGCCTCCACCACCGCCTGAGCGAGCGGCCGCGCTGAGCGCTTCCCACAGGATGATATTGCCCACTGCGCCGCCCATGCCGCCACGCTGGCGATAGCGCCGGCCCTTACGCCCGCCGCGCATCATCGGCAGGATGACGAAGAACAGCAGGAACCCGCCCCAGATCAGCAGGCCGAACGGGAACCCGCCTTCGCCACCCGATCGCGCGCGTGTCTCTGCGGCCTGCGCCACCTTGGCCGCTTCTTCGGCAGGCAGCTCAAGCTGTTGGATGATCTGGTCGGCACCCGCGACGACACCGCCGGGCATGTCTCCCGCCCGGAACTTTGGCAGGATAGTGTTCTGCACGATCAGCGTGGAATAGCCGTCGGTCAGGACAGGCTCCAGGCCATAGCCGACTTCGATCCGTACCTTGCGGTCGTTCGGGGCGACCAGCAGGATCACGCCATCGTTGCGCTGTTCGTCGCCGATGCCCCACTTGCGCCCAAGCTGGTAACCGTAGTCGGCGATGTCATAGCCCTGCAGACTCGGCACCGTGGCGACGACGAACTGGCGCTGGTTGCGCTGTTCGAAGGCGGTCAGCTTGCTGTCGAGCTGCGCCTCGACCGCGGGCGGGAGGATGTTGGCCGCATCGACCACCCGCCCGGTGAGAGCGGGAAACTCCTGCGCCGCGACTGGCGACGCGAGGAGCGCCGCCAGCCAGGCGAAGACCAGCGCGAGTGAGCGCGCCAAGGGTTACTGGTTCGCGGCCGAAGCGGTCGGCGCCGGCGCGTTGTCATTGGCGCCGGTCGCCCGCGTAGCCGAACCTGAGGGCGTCATGTCGAGCGTGGGCGCCACTTCGGCACCGGCGGTGACCGCCTTGTACGGCACGATCGGCTTCGCGCCGTAGATCACGTTGGCGCCGATCGCGCTGGGGAACGTGCGGATCTCGGTGTTATAGTCGCGCACCGCCTCGTTGTAGTCGCGGATCGAGATGCGGACCTTGTTCTCGACCCCTTCGAGCTGGCCCTGCAGCATCTGGTAATTGGTGATGGACTTGAGGTCGGGATACGCTTCGAAGTTCGCGAGCAGGCGGCCAAGGCCCGAGCTCAGCTGGTTCTGCGCCGCCTGGTATTCCGCCATCTTGGCGGGATCGGTCAGGTCGTCGGCGTTGATCTGGACGCTCGTCGCCTTCGCGCGGGCCTCGATCACGTCGGTGAGGATGCCGCGCTCCTGCTCTGCCGCGCCCTTGGCGACTTCGGCGAGATTGGGAACGAGATTGGCACGTTCCTGGAACGCTGCCTCGACATCGGCCCAGCGCGCCTTCGCGGTTTCTTCCTTGGTGGGGATCGAGTTGATGCCGCAGGCGGAAAGGCCGATCGCGGCCATCGCGACCACGACGGTGCGGCGGAGAGTGGTGAAGGTCATTGCGTCGAGCATCCTATGCAAGCAGCTGTCAACACGGCGCGAAAGGCGCGCCCGGCCTGTATTGCGGTTCTAGCACACCGGCCGGCGCGTTCAAGCGGCCCACCGCTTGCTACTCAAGAAAATCGGGGGCACATCTCACGCTGACATAACCGGGCAGGAGGTGGAACGTGTTCACAGAGTTCAAGGAATTCATCAACCGCGGCAACGTGCTTGATCTGGCGGTGGCGGTGATCATCGGCGCGGCCTTCGGCAAGATCGTCACGTCGCTCACCGACAGCGTCATCATGCCGGTGATCGGCTGGCTGTTCGGCAACACCGATTTTTCAAGCTATTTCATTCGTCTGGGGCCGATACCTGAGACGTACAATGGTTCGCTGACGAACTATGCCGCGCTCAAGGAAGCGGGCGTGCCGATGATCGGTTATGGCGACCTTGTGACCCAGGTGGTCAACTTCCTCATCGTGGCCTGGGTCATCTTCCTGGTCGTGAAGGCCGCCAACAAGGTCAATCGCCGTCCGGACGAAACGCCAGCGGGGCCGAGCGAGATCGAGCTGCTGGCGGAAATCCGCGATGAGCTGCGGCGGCGCGTCTAGTCACTTCACATTCAGCGCAGGGCGACTATATCCGTCGGTGCCGGTCCAAGGGAAACCGAGGGCCGGATATGGCGATAAATTGCGGTGTGCAATAGATACAGCGGACCCGGGGGCAGTACCCGGCGGCTCCACCACCTCCTCTGGCGTTGCAGGGGAAATGACGGGGCCGAACTAGGATCGACGTGTATTGAAAAGCATCGTTTTTGCTCGGGCTGAGTAACCCGTTCAAGGCTCAAAACCCACAAGTGCCAACGACAACGAAGCACTTGCTCTCGCTGCGTAATTCTAGGGGCTAACGCCCTGAAGTTACAAGGCTTTGAGCACGGTTCGGACCGAACCGGGTAACAGAATCGGAAACCGGGGGCCCGGGGGAGCCTAGCAACAGAATCCCCCACCTTCATTTTATTGCTGGACCGACTTGGCCCCGATCGCGGCGGTCCTCGCCCCCCCGAAACAAGGACGGGGAGCCTAGCAACAGAATCCCCCACCTTCTCTACATCGCTGGCGCCTTGGAAGGCTGGCCGATCCAGCGGCCTGAGTTCGCGTACTCCGCCTTGATCCCGCTCGTCTGCGGCAGGTTCTCCGCTTTGAATGCGGCGTCCCCGCCGCGCGCCTGCACGGCCGCGCTGTAAGCGGGGGGCGGGGGCGGGACATACGCTGCCGACTGCGCCGCCGCCTTGCGTTTCGCCGCCTCGTACGCCTGCGCCAGCAGCACCGGATCGGGCGCGGAGTCGGGGGTCAAGGCCTCGCTGCGCGGGTGCGGCGCAGCCATTGGCTCCCCGCCGCGGTAGCGCGCGGCGAAGGCTTCGGAGCGTCCGGCGAGCCCGCGCCACTTGTAGAACGTATGCAGCCCGATCGTCCCGACGTTCTGCAGGCTGGAGGCCCAGTATGGCAGCACGTACGTCGCGTGATAATGCGTGGCCAGGCCGATCGGCCGGTACACGTATCCCGCCAGCGATGCAGCGGCGACCGAGCGGGCGCGCGCCCATGTCGTCCGGGACGGAACCCGTGCCAGCGAGCCATCGCAGGTGAAGCTGAACTGGCACCCGGTGCGCCGCTCGCTGCCCTGGAATACCACCCCGCATACGCTGTTGGGATAGCTGGGATGCGCCACGCGGTTGAGGATCACTTGCGCCACCGCGCGCTGCCCCTCGGTCGGCTCGTTTGCCGCTTCGTAGTACAGCGCCAGCGTCATGCACTGTAGCGCGCGCGCCTTGTCGAGCCCGCTGCCGATCGCGGTGAACGCGCGGGCCGAGGCACTGGCGAGTGGCTCGTCCGCGTCGGAGTGCGCCCCGGTGTCGAGCGGCGGCGGCAAGTCGTCAGTGAGCGCCAGATCGTCCGACGGGGCCGCCGGCACATCCATCAGGTAGAAGAACGCCGACCCGGGAAAGCTTTCGCCCGGTGTCTCGAACGGCATCACGCGCGCCGCCGCCGGGCTGCCGGCATCGTCGAAAGCGCCCCATTCACCGGGCGCGGCCATCGCCGGCACGGCGATCGCCGCGGCGAGCGTGAGCAGCCGCCGCCCCCGGTGTGGACCGTCCAGCGTCAGCAGCGCACGCAGCCGGTCGATCGGCCGGGGAGGCCGCGGGCGGCGGGGCAGGCGAGGTGATGCGGGCAACATGGCTCCTTGGACAGCAAGTGCGCCTACGTCCGCACACCGGTTGGCGCGAGCGCGGTGACTGGCAGTGTCCCTTGGCGGAACAGCCCGCAGGGAATGGTTACCTCGCATGCCTCACCACCGGTTAACTTGCCTCAGGCCGCGCTGCCGCCTATGGGCGCCGCGACGTCATGGGTGCTCGCGAAAGCGGGCCTAAGAGGGAAGGGGGTGCGATGCCCCCGCTGCCCCCGCAACTGTGACCGGGGAGGCTGCCCCCAGATGCCACTGGGACACCGGGAAGGCGGGGGCAAGCTGGCGATCCGGGAGCCAGGAGACCTGCCGGTGATGGTCGTTCGAGCCGGCGGGCGGGGTGTACCGAAGGCAAGCGCAGGGGGGCCAGTTCCGGCCCGGCCTTCGTCATGAGCGACTTCGCACATGACAGGAGGATCAATGCCCAAGTATCTGTTTTTGCTGAGTGCTGCCGCGTGCGCTTCGTCTGCCGCGGCGCAGATTCCCGATACCGGGATCACCGTCACCGCGACCGGTACCCGCAGCGAGGTGGAGGTGTCCGGCCAGCCGGTCACTGTCATCGGGGAGGCGGAGATCGACGCGGTCCAGGGGGCCGACATCGCCCGGGTCCTGCGCCGCGCGCCGGGCGTGACCATCACCCGCAACGGCCCGCCGGGCGCCTTCACCGGCGTGCGCGTGCGCGGCGCGGCGGCCGAGCAGCTGCTGGTGCTGGTCGACGGGGTCCGGGTCGCCGATCCGGCGGCGCCGGGCGGCGGGTTCGACTTTGGCAACCTGGCGGCGGGCGAGGTCGAGAAGCTTGACCTGCTGCGCGGCTCCAATTCCACCATCTGGGGATCGGATGCGATCGGCGGGGTGCTGCTCGTCACGACCCGCAACCGCCGCGGATTGACCGCCAGTGGCGAATACGGCGCGGACGACAGCAGCTATCTCACCGCCAGCGGCGGCGTGGGGAGCGACGCATTCTTCCTCGGCGGATCGGCCGGGTGGCAGCGGACCCATGGCTTCTCGGCAGCGGCATCGGGCAGCGAGGCCGACGGGTCCGAGCAATGGTCCGGCAACCTGCGCGCCCGCGCCTACCTCTCGCCCGCGCTGGAACTGTTCGCGCTGGGGCGATATGTCGAAGGCGATCTCGATCTCGACGGGTATCTGGCGCCCAGCTTCACCTTCGCCGATACGGACGAGCGCCAGCACACCCGGCAATACACCGGCGCGGGAGGCGCGATCTACGACAGCGGGCCGCTGTACCTGCGCGGGGCTTACTCGTTCGCCGACACCGAGCGCGCGACATTCGACACGCAGGACAGCACCGCTCCCAACTACACCACCGATGGCCATTCGCAGCGGGTGGACCTGCGCGGGGAGTGGCGCCCGATCGGCCCGCTGATCGTGAACTTCGGCGGGGAGAGTGAATGGACCCGCTTCGCCACCTCGTTCGACGCGGCGGAGCGGACCAGCATCTGGGGCGCTTACGCGCAAGCCGGGATCGAGTTCGGCAAGCTCGCCGCCCACGCCGGGCTGCGCCACGACCGCCACGCGCGGTTCGGCGGCGAGACCAGCGTGGGAGCCGACGCCAGCTACGAAGTCGCGCCCGACCTGCGGGTGCGCGCATCGTATGGCGAAGGGTTCAAGGCGCCGACGCTGTTCCAGCTGCTGAGCGACTACGGCAACGCCGCGCTCCAGCCCGAACGCAGCCGCAGTTTCGATGTGGGCCTCGCCTGGCGGACCCGCGCCGCGCCCACTTGGGGTGCGGTGACGCTGTACCGGCGCGACAGTAGCGACCTGATCGACTTCGTTTCCTGCTTCGGCGTGAGCGGCGGCATCTGCACCGATCGCCCGTTCGGCACGTACGACAACGTCAGCCGCGCCCGCGCCCAAGGGTTCGAGGTCGAGGTCGGTCTTGCGCCCAGCGAGCGGCTGCGGACCAGCGTCGCGTACAGCTATCTCGATGCGGAGGACCGCGCGACCGGCAACCGGCTCGCGCGCCGTCCGCGCCACGCGCTGACCGCCACTGCCGACTGGAGCGCGCCGTTCGGCGTCGTGCTGGGCGGCGACGTGCGGCTGGTGGGTGACAGCTTCGACGACGCGGGTAACTTCACCGCGATCGACGGGTATGTGCTGACCGACGTGCGCGCTAGTGTCCCGCTCGGCGACACGTTCGAGCTGTTCGGCCGGGTCGAGAACCTGTTCGATGCGCGTTACACCGAAGTCGCCGGATACGGCACGCGCGGGCGGGCGGCGTTCGTGGGGGCGCGGGTTCGGCTGTGAAGGTCGCGCTGGTCGCGCTGGCGCTGCTGGCGGGGTGCGCCGCCCCGCCAGCGTCCCCGCCGCCAGCTGCCACTCCGCGGGCGCACCCGACGATCGTCAGCCTCAACCCGTGCACCGACGCGATCCTCGCCGAAGTCGCAGACCCGGCGCAGATCCTGGCGGTAAGCCACTACAGCCACGATCCGCGCGGCACCTCGATGGACCTCGCCAAGGCGCGGCGGTTCCGCGCAACCGGCGGGACCGTGGAGGAAGTGCTGGCGCTGAACCCGGACATGGTCGTCGGCACCACCTTCATGGACCCGGCGACACGCGGCGCACTGGCCGACCTCGACCTGCGGGTCGAGACGGTCGGGATCGCCTCGACCGTGGCCGACAGCCTTACGCAGGTTCGCCAACTGGCCGCGCTGGCCGGGCATCCCGAACGGGGCGAGGCGCTGGTCGCGCGGATCGAGGCGGCCCTGGCAGACGCCCGGCCGTCCGGCGCGCCAGTGCCCGCGATCCTGTGGCAGCCAGGCGGCATCGTGCCGGGCGACGGCGCGTTGGTGAGCGAACTGATGCGCCGCACCGGCTTTGCCAACCACGCCGCGGCGCGCGGACTGGGGCAAGCCGATTACCTGTCGCTCGAGCGCTTGCTGAGCGATCCGCCGCGCGTGCTGCTGGTAGCGGGCAGCGAGCGCGGTCAGCACCACCCCGCGCTCCGGCACGTGCCGCACTTGCAGCGCGCCGCATTCGATCCGGCGCTGCTCTATTGCGGCGGTCCGACGATCATCCGGGCGGCGGGACGACTGGCTCAGATCAGGGACGGGCTGTCGTGACGCGCGCTGTCGTCATCCTCCTCGCCCTGATCGCGCTGGCCTTCCCGCTGTCGCTGCTGGCCGGGCGGGTGTGGGTCGATCCGTGGAGCACGCCCAACGCGGCCGCGATCCTGGCCGAACTGCGCCTGCCGCGTAGTCTTCTGGCGCTGATCATCGGGGCCGGGCTGGGGGCAAGCGGCGCCGCCATGCAGGGATACTTGCGCAACCCGCTCGCCGATCCGGGGCTGTTCGGGATCGCGCCGGGTGCGGCGCTGGGGGCGGTCGCCAGCCTGTGGTTCGGGTTCGCCGCCGCGCCCTACTTGCTGCCGGTCTTCGCGCTGGCGGGAGCAGCCGGCGCGATGGCGCTGCTGTCGCTGATCGCGGGGCGCACCCTCAGCGGGACAGGGGGCATCGCCCTGTTCACGCTGGCGGGCATGATGATCGCCAGCCTGGCGGGCGCGCTGACCAGCTTTGCCATCAGCCTTGCGCCCAATGCCTTTGCGATGAGCGAGATCGTCACCTGGCTGATGGGCGCGCTGACCGACCGGTCGTGGCGCGAGGTGTGGATTGCCCTCCCGCTGACCCTCGCGGGGATCGGCTGCCTGGCGATGGCCGCGCGCGATCTCGATGCGCTGGTGCTGGGAGACGGCGCGGCGCGCAGCCTGGGCATGGAGACGCGCCGGATGCAGGGCTGGCTGATCGCGGGCGTGGGCCTGACGGTGGGCAGCGGGGTCGCGGTCGCCGGGATCGTCGGCTTCGTGGGGCTGATCGTCCCGCACCTCGTCCGCCCGTTGACCGACCGCCGGCCATCGTCGGTGATGCTGCCGAGCGCGCTCGCCGGCGCGCTGCTGGTGCTGGTGGCGGACTGCGTGTGCCGGGTGCTGCCGCTGGTGACGGAGCTGCGGCTCGGCATCGCGCTCAGCCTGGTGGGCGCGCCGTTCTTCCTGTGGTTGCTGCTGCGGATGCGCCTGGGCCGGCCAGGGGGGCTGGCATGATCCTGCGCGCGAACGATGTCTCGCTGGAAGGCCGACTCAATTCCCTATCTCTGGCGCTGGAGCCGGGGCGGATCACCGCGATCTGCGGCCCCAACGGCGCGGGCAAGTCGAGCCTGCTGCAGTGCCTTGCAGGATTGCTCCGCCCCGACACCGGATCGGTGACGCTGGACGGTGCCGAGTTGCAGGGGGTGCATCCGCGCGAACGGGCGAAAGCGATCGGTTACCTGCCGCAGGACGGCGAAGTGGCCTGGGACGTGGCCGTACGCACCCTGGTCGCGCTGGGGCGCCTGCCGCACCGCGACCGGGGCACCGCGCAAGTGGACGGCGCTCTCGCCGCGCTGGACCTGATCGCGCTGGCGGATCGTCCGGTGTCGCGCCTGTCGGGCGGCGAGAAGGCGCGGGTGCTGCTGGCGCGTGTGCTGGCGGGGGCGCCGCGCTGGATCCTGGCCGACGAACCGCTCGCCGCGCTCGATCTCGCACATCAACTCAGCCTGCTGGCGCACCTTCGGCGCGCGGCCGATGCCGGCGTTGGCGTGGTGCTGGTGCTGCACGACCTGGCGCTGGCGATGAACCATGCGGACCGCGTGTTGGTGCTGGACCGCGGTACGAAAGCGGCCGACGGCGCTCCCGAAGAAGCGCTGTCGGCCGCGATCATCCAGCAAGTCTGGGGCGTTCCCGCGCGCTGGCTGGGAGAGCCCGGCGCGCGGGCACTGGTGGCGGGACGCCCTCCCGCTTAGCCGGTCTCGTCACCGCTGCTCGGGATCGTGCTCGTTCCCGAGCCAGTGCCGCCGGTCAGGCCGAGCGCCTCGAGCATCGGCTGCACGTTGGGTTCGCGCCCGGTGAACGCCCGGTACATCTCGAAGTAGTCCTGCGTCCCGCCCTGGCTCAGCACCGTGCGGCGGAAGTGATCGCCGTTCTGCCGGGTCAGGCCGCCGTTCTCCATGAACCACTTGCGGCTGTCGCGGTCGAGCATCTGGGTCCACAAGTACGAATAGTACCCCGCCGAATAGCCCGCCGGATCGGAGAAGATGTGCCGGAAGTAGCTCGTACGGTACCGGGGCGGCACCAGGTCCACCGCCAGGCCGAGTTCGCTGAGCGCGTTGTTCTCGAACGTGTTCACCGCCGCCGGGGTGTTGATCGCCGCCGCCTGCGCGGGGGTGAGAGCGTGCCACTTCATGTCGAGCAGCGCGGCTTCCACCACTTCGCCAAACTGGTAGCCCTGGTCGTACTTCGACGCCGCTTCCATCTTGGCGATCAGTTCCTGCGGGATCGGGGCGCCGGTCTGGTAATGCTTGGCGTAGTTGGCCAGCACTTCGGGGTGGCTGGCCCACATCTCGTGGACCTGGCTCGGGTACTCGACAAAGTCGCGCGCGGTCGCGGTGCCCGACAGGCTTTCGTATTTCTGGTTGGCGAAGAACCCGTGCAGCGCGTGGCCGAATTCGTGGAACGTCGTCTCCACCCAGTCGAAGCTGATGAGCTGCGGCTGGCCTTCGGGCGCCTTGGGGATGTTGAGCACGTTGTAGATCACCGGCTTGGTGCCGTTGAGCTTGGACTGCTCGACGAAGTTGCTCATCCACGCGCCGCCGCGCTTGTTGTCGCGCTGGAACGGGTCGAAGTAGAAGATGCCCAGCTGGCTGCCGTCGGCTTCGAACACGTCGTACACCCACACGTCGGGGTTGTAGACGGGCAGGTCGGTCCGCTGCTTGAAGCTGAGGCCGTAGAGCCGGTTCGACATGAAGAACACGCCGTCTTCCAGCACGCGGCGCAATTCGAAATACGGCTTCACCGCGTCTTCGTCGATCGCGTACTTCTTGGCCTTGAGCTTGTCGGCGTACATCGCCCAGTCCCACGGCTTGACGGTGAAGTTCTGGCCGCTGGCCTTGATCTCCGCATTCAGCGCGGCGGCGTCGCGCCGCTGGGTCGCCTCGAGCGCGGGGACCATCTGCTGCATGAAATCGAGCGCGGTCTTGGGGTTCTTCGCCATGCGATCGTACATCTGGTACGTCGCCCAATCGGGCGCGCCGAACAGCGCGGCCTTCTGCGCGCGGAGCTGGACGATCTCGGCCACCAGCGCGCGGGTGTCGTTCTCGCCGCCCGTCTCGGCGCGGTTCCAGCTCGCGTTGAACAGCGCTTCGCGGGTAGCGCGATCGGTCAGCGTCGCGAGCGCTGGCTGCTGGGTGGTGTTCTGCAGGGTGATGACCTGCGCACCCGGCGCCCCGCGCTCGGTCGCCGCCTTCTTCGCGGCCGCGATGTCGGCATCGGACAGGCCGGCGAGCTTGGCTTCCTCGGTGATGACGAGCGCTGCGTCCTTGGTCGCCTGGGTCAGCCGCTGGCCGAACGTGGTGGTCGCGGCCGACAGACGGGTGTTGATGTCCTTGACCTGTTCCTTTTGCGCCGCGGTCAGCTGCGCGCCGGCGTGGACCATGCCTTCATACGTGTCTTCGAGCAGCTTGGCGTCCTCGGTGTCGAGGTTCAGCGCAGCGCGCCCGTCATACACCGCCTTGACCCGCTGGAAGAGCGCAGGGTTCAGGCTAATCGCATCGTAATGCTGGGTCAGCTTGGGGCTGATCTCGGCGTCGATCGCGTCCAGCGTGTCGTTGGTGTTGGCCCCGGTCAACGTGCCGAACACCCGGCCTACCCGGCCCAGCATCGCGCCCGATTGCTCCAGCGCGACGATCGTGTTTTCAAACGTGGGCGCGGCGCGGTTGTTCACGATCGCCTGGATCTCGGCATCGTGGATCGCCATCGCCTGTTCGTAAGCCGTACGGAAGTCGCCGTCGGAAATCTTGCTGAAGTCAGGCGCGCGCAGCGGCAGCGTGCTGTCGGCGGCAAAGTAACCGGTCGCCTGCGGCAGGGCGACGGCGGGGCCGTCCATCGTGGTATTCTGCATCGTGCTGCATCCTGCGAGCAGCGAGCCGACAGCCGCTGCGACGAAAAGCCTGGTCATCTTCAAGTGAAATTCTCCCTGGGAACACGCAGGCCCGCGCGCGGCGGGTTGCGCTGTCAGCAACTACGCTTGAGCCGCGGATTGGTTGCCGCTGCAACCACTATGGCCGCAACGGATATTGCACAACCGGCTCGTAGTGCGATCCCCCGGTGCCAAGGGTGCTCTCGACCAGTTGGAACGCGTCCACCGGCCATTCGGGCGCGCGGAACGGTCCCGCCTGCGCCAGCCACGCGCCGGTCGGCCCGGCGGCGCCGCTCAGCCGGGCGAGCGTGACGTGGGCGGCGAACTTGCGTCCTTCGGGTGGCAGCCCGGCGCGCTGGCAGGCGCGTTCGACTTTCGCTTGCAGCGCGGCAAGATCGGGCGAGGGGGCGACCCCCGCCCATAGCGTGTGCGGCCGGCCCTTGCGCGCGAATTGCCCCGTTCCGCTCAGCTTCAGCGCGAACGGGGCGGCGCGCACCCGGCCCAGCTCGGCGGCGAGGTCTTCCGCGTCAGGCGGCGGTATATCGCCCACGAAACGCAGGGTCAGGTGCAACTGGTCGTCGCTCTGCCACCGCGCGCCCTCCACGCCGCCCATTGCATCGAGCAGCGCGTCGCGCACGGGTTCGGGCGGCCGCAGGGCGACGAACAGACGAGGCATGGCGCAGCTCCAGTCGGCGGCCGCGGTGGGTGCCCGCGGCCGCTGCGACCGTCTTTACCAGATCCGCGCGCGCTGTTCAGGCGGGATGTAGTTCTTGTCGCCCGGCTTCACGTCGAACGCCGCGTACCATGCATCCACGTTGCGCAGCGGGCCGATGGTGCGGAACCGTTCTGGGCTGTGCGGATCGGTGGTGACCTGGCTGCGCAGATCGTCCTCGCGCGCCTTGGACCGCCACACCTGCGCATAGGCGAGGAAAAACCGCTGGTCGCCAGTCAGCCCGTCGATCACCGGCGCTTCCTTGCCGCCCAATGACTTGTGGTAGGCATCGTAGGCCACGAGCACGCCGGCGAGATCGGCGATGTTCTCGCCCATCGTCAGTTCCGGGTTCACGAACGCGCCCGGTACGGCTTCGTATTTCGCGTACTGATCGCCGAACACCTTGGCCTCTTTCTCGAACCGCGCGGAGTCCTGCGGAGTCCACCAGTCGCGCACCGCGCCGTTGGCATCGATCTTGCGGCCCTGGTCATCGAACCCGTGGCTGATCTCGTGACCGATCACGACGCCGATCGCGCCATAGTTGACCGCCGGATCGGCATAAGGATCGAAGAAGGGCGGCTGCAGGATTCCGGCCGGAAATACCATCTTGTTCTCCAGCCCGCCGTTGTAGGCGTTCACCGTCTGCGGGTTCATGACCCACTTCTTCTTGTCGACCGGCTTGCCGAGATCGCTCATCGCATAGTCGGCGTTGAACTTGGTCGCGTTGCGGACGTTGTCGTACAGGCTGGTGGGCGACACCTGCAGCCCGTCGAAATTGCGGAATTCGTCGGGATTGCCGACCATGACCTGCATCTTCTCCAGCTTCTCCAGCGCGGCATCCTTGGTGGCGGCGCCCATCCAGTCGTTGCCGCGAATACGGTCCGCCATCGCCAGCTTCAGGTTCCGGACCAGCTCCTCCATCCGGGTCTTGGCAACCGCGGGGAAGTATTCGGCCACGTACGCCTCACCCACCAGCTCGCCCAGCGAGGTATTGACGTTGGTGATCGCCCGCTTCCACCGCGGCTGCTGTTCGCTGACACCCGACAGCGTGCTGGTGAAGGCAAAGCGGCTGTCGACCATGCGCTTGTTCAGATAGGGCGAGGCCTGGTGCGCGACGTGGAACTGCTCCCACAGCTTCAGCGTGTCGAGATCGGTGCTGGCGTACAGCTCTGCCAGCGCCTTGATCGCGGTGTTCTCGTTGACGATGATCCGGTCCTGCGGCGGAATGCCCGCGCCCTGGAAATACGCGTTCCAGTCGATCCCCGGTGCGTATGCGGCCAGCTGCGCGCTCGACATGGGGTTGTTGATCTTGCCGATGTCGCGCCGGTCGGCGATCGGCCACGAAAGCTGCGCCACATACGTCTCGAACGCCAGCACCTCCTGTGCCGAGACGGCGGGGTTGGCCACGCCGATGGCGCGGAAGGTCCGCTCGATATAGTCCTGGTAGGCAGCGCGCTGCTTGGCGAACTGCGGGTTGAAGTAATAATCGCGCTCCGGCAGTCCCAGCCCGCTCTGGCCGAACCACAGCACGTTCATTTCGGGATTGCCGGTGTCGGCATAGGGCCCGCCGCCGAACAGGGTGGTCCCGAACTTGTCGTAGGTTGAGCCCATGAAGCGGGCGAATTCCGTCTTGTCGCCGATGGCGCGGACGCGGGCGATGTCCTGCATCAACGGGGCGACACCGGCGCGCTCCACCGCGGCCTCGTCCAGAAACGTGCGGTAGAGCATCCCGTACTTGGTCTGCGCGGCGGATTGCGCGGTGACGAGATCGCGCACCTGTTCCTGCGAGCGTTCGCCCAGGTCGACGAACGATCCGGTGGAAGCCCGGTCCGCCGGGATATCGGTCCGGTCGATCCACGCGCCGCTCGCGTAGCGTTCGAAATCGTCGCCCGGCCTGGCGCTGAGATCGCGCGTGGTGAGGTCGAGCCCGTAATCGCCGATCGCCGCCTGTCCGGTGACGACGATCTGTTCGTTGTCATCAGCGCTGGTGTTCTGCGCCAGCGCCGGCGCGGCGGCGAGCGACAGGCCGAGCGCCGTGGCGGCGGCTAGCATGGATTTGAAGCTGGTCATGTGATCGCGGTCCCCCTGGGTATCGACAGGTGCTTGGCGCCGCGCACGCGGCCGCGCAAGTGGTTGGTGGTGAAACCGGTTCGGCGGCCCGGGCGAGGGCTGGTCGACCAACGGGCCAGCCCAACCGACGAACGCGGGCGCTCATGCTGCCGCCCGTGCCGGCGGCGCCAGACGTTGCATTCCGGACCCCGACCCCCACATCGCACGTTCGGCGGGGGAGGGCGTCCCGCGCATCTCTTGACACTCGCGAACGAAACCGGAACACGCTACTCCTATGTCTCTCACTCAGATCAGCGTGCGTGGCGCCCGCGAGCATAATCTCAAGGGCATCGACATCGATCTGCCGCGCGATGCGCTGATCGTTATCACCGGGTTGTCCGGCTCCGGCAAGTCGAGCCTGGCGTTCGACACGATCTATGCCGAAGGGCAGCGGCGCTATGTCGAGAGCTTGAGCGCCTACGCGCGCCAGTTCCTCGAGATGATGCAGAAGCCCGATGTCGAGCATATCGACGGTCTCAGCCCCGCGATCTCGATCGAGCAGAAGACCACGTCGCGCAACCCGCGCTCGACCGTGGCGACAGTGACCGAGATCTACGATTACATGCGCCTGCTGTGGGCGCGGGTCGGGGTGCCATATTCGCCCGCCACCGGTTTGCCGATCGAGGCGCAGACGGTGTCCAACATGGTCGACCGGGTGATGACCCTACCCGAAGGGACGCGCGCCTACTTGCTCGCGCCCGTGGTGCGCGGCCGCAAGGGAGAATACCGCAAGGAACTGCTCGAGTGGCAGAAGGCCGGCTTCACCCGCGTGCGCATCGACGGCGAGATGTACGAGATCGGCGAGGCGCCGGCGCTCGACAAGAAGTTCAAGCACGACATCGAGGTGGTGGTCGATCGTCTCGCGGTGCGCGAGGGGATCGAGACCCGGCTGGCCGACAGCTTCGAACAGGCGCTGAAGCTGGCCGAAGGGCTGGTCTATTTCGACCTGGCGGACGGCGTGGTCCCGGGGCGCGAGGCCGAGGGCGAGGCGGGCGGCGCGATGAAGGGGGCGGGGCTCCCCGCCAACCGGATCGTGTTCTCCGAAAAGTTCGCCTGCCCGGTGTCCGGCTTCACCATCGAGGAGGTCGAGCCGCGGCTGTTCTCGTTCAACGCTCCGCAGGGCGCGTGCCCGGCGTGCGATGGCCTGGGCGAAAAGCTGCTGTTCGACCCGCAGCTGGTGGTGCCGAACGAGCACCTTAGCCTGAAGCAGGGCGCGGTGGTGCCGTGGGCCAAGTCCAACCCGCCGAGCCCGTACTACATGCAGGTGCTGAGTAGCCTGGCAAAGGAGTTCGGCTTCGACCTCACCACCCCGTGGGAGGCGCTGGGCGAGGACAACCAGACCGTCATCCTCCACGGCACCAAGGGCAAGGCCGTGCCGCTCACCTTCAAGGACGGGCGCAAGGAATACACCGTGCGCAAGGCGTTCGAGGGGGTGATCGGCAACCTCAACCGCCGGATGCTGCAGACCGAAAGCGCGTGGATGCGCGAGGAGCTGGGCAAGTACCAGACCGCGCAGGCGTGCGAGACCTGCCTCGGCAAGCGGCTCAATGACAAGGCTCTGAGCGTCAAGATCGCCGGGACCGACATCGCCACCCCCACGCAGATGAGCGTGACGATGGCCAAGGACTGGTTCCTCGCCCTGCCGGACCAGCTGACCGACACGCAGAACCAGATCGCCCGCGCGATCCTGAAGGAGATCAACGAGCGGCTGGGCTTCCTCGACAACGTCGGGCTCGACTACCTCAACCTCGATCGCACCAGCGGCACGCTGTCGGGCGGGGAGAGCCAGCGCATCCGCTTGGCGTCCCAGATCGGCAGCGGGCTGTCGGGCGTGCTCTACGTGCTCGACGAACCCTCGATCGGCCTCCACCAGAAGGACAACGACCGCCTGCTGCTGACGTTGAAGCGGCTGCGCGATCTCGGCAACACGGTGATCGTGGTCGAGCATGACGAGGATGCGATCCGCACCGCCGACCATGTGGTCGATCTCGGCCCCGGCGCGGGCGTCCACGGCGGCGAGATCGTCGCGCAGGGCACCCTGAAGCAGGTGCTCAAGGCCAAGAACAGCCTCACCGCCGACTACCTCACCGGCCGCCGCCAGATCGCGATCCCGGCCCGGCGCCGCCCCGGCAACGGCCAGCACATCACCGTTCATGGCGCGCGGGCGAACAACCTGCGCAACGTCACCGCCAGCATCCCATTGGGCACGTTCACCTGCATCACCGGCGTCAGCGGTTCGGGCAAGTCGAGCTTCACCATCGACACGCTCTACGCCGCCGCCGCGCGCACGCTGAACGGCGCGCGGGTGATCGCGGGCGCGCACGACCAGGTGACGGGGTTCGAATACTGCGACAAGGTGATCGAGATCGACCAGTCGCCGATCGGCCGCACCCCGCGCTCCAACCCGGCGACCTATACCGGCGCCTTCACCCAGATCCGCGACTGGTTTGCAGGGTTACCCGAAAGCGCCGCGCGCGGGTACAAGGCGGGGCGGTTCAGCTTCAACGTCAAGGGCGGCCGGTGCGAGGCGTGCCAGGGCGACGGGCTGATCAAGATCGAGATGCACTTCCTGCCCGACGTCTATGTCACGTGCGAGGAATGCCACGGCAAGCGCTACAATCGCGAAACGCTTGAGGTGAAGTTCAAGGGCCTGTCCATCGCCGACGTTCTCGACATGACGATCGAGGACGCGGAGGAGTTTTTTAAGGCCGTCCCCCCGATCCGCGACAAGATGCACATGCTGAACGAAGTCGGCCTTGGCTACGTCAAGGTCGGCCAGCAGGCGACCACGCTTTCCGGAGGCGAGGCGCAGCGGGTCAAGCTCGCCAAGGAACTCAGCCGCCGCTCCACCGGGCAGACGCTCTACATCCTCGACGAGCCGACCACCGGCCTGCACTTCGAAGACGTGCGCAAACTACTCGAAGTGCTCCAGCGCCTGGTCGACCAGGGCAACAGCGTGGTGGTGATCGAACACAACCTCGACGTGATCAAGACCGCCGACTGGGTGCTCGACCTCGGCCCCGAAGGCGGCGTGCGCGGCGGGGAGATCGTGGCGCAGGGGACGCCCGAGCAGGTCGCGGCCGAGCCGCGCAGTTATACCGGCGGGTACTTGAAGCCAATGCTGGCGAAGCAGGCGGCCTTGAAGCAGCCGGCGGCTAAGCGGAAGGCGCGGCAGAAGGTGGCGGCGGAGTAGCGGCGCTAACAATCGAGGCGCTCTGTTGCAATGCTTCGGCTTCAACAAGGACGCTGCAAACCTCGACAACACCTAAGTGGGCTGTCAGAATTTCCGTAGTTTTCCCCGTTATCCACATGAGTCGGAAACAGTGGACTGATGCAAGCAGGGTTCGCCTCAAAGCTGTATCAATGGATCGAATCGCTAAAGCGTTTGAGTTCGCACGGGAACAAGCAGAGTGAGGAAAATTCGGCCGCAATCATGGACGTAATTGATCTAACCCGAGATTCGGACGAGAGATATGAGTTTCATCTCCCCGTCGACCACGAGCGGACGACCATGGAAGAGGAGTTCTTGGAGGATCTCTCTCGAACGTCTGCATTCCGCAGGCTTTCTGACATTCGATTTCTTGGCGCGCTTGACTATTATCTTATATCATCGCCAAATCAACACCCTCAGAATTCGCGATATACTCGAGCCCAGCATAGTTGGGGCGTCGCCCTGTTGGCTCAAAGATATTTGCAGGGTAAATCCTTTACCCCGCACGACCGGATGGTTTGCATCGCTGCCGCGATGTTACACGACATAGGTCACTCAGCTTTCTCTCACACCCTCGAGCCAGCCTTCGTCGAGCTCTTCGGAATTAATCATCATGCAGTTTCCGAGGAAATAATTCGCGGTTCAGATCGCCAATTCGAGGACGTGCGCGCTACTTTAACGACATACGGCCTCGACCCCGAGGAAGTCATAGCTGTCCTCAACGGAGATGATGAAAAATACGACCGGTATTTCTCTGGCCCTATAAACTTCGACACCATAGAAGGTATACTGCGCTCGAGGCAATATGTAAAAATGGAAACCCTCGGGCTGAGTCCGTGGAGGGTGCTCAAAGCGTCGAAAGACAGAAGTGCCAGAGCCGACCAAGAAACTGTTGATAGTTTCTGGAATTTGAAGGGAGAGATTTATAATCTTGTAATTAGGTCCTCCTTCGGTGCCTTCCTTGATCAGCTATTTCTAGAGATATTTAAGAGAGAGCAGGACCGAATTTCGCCGAATGACTTCTACCTTTCGGAAGCGCAGATGTTCAAGAAATTTCCTGGGTTGCGGAAGGCATTTGATCCGTCTTTCATTGAGCAGTTTAGCCGAGAAGCCTTCTCGGGTTATCTCTCCGTTACGGTCCGCCATTTTCACGTAGATCAGTCGCAGGACTTTTTTACCCGTTGCGACGCCCTCCGGTATAAGCATACAAAGGAGCTTCGCAACGTCCAGATCCCCCGCTTTAGTGGGGGTGATTTGGGCGAGGCCTAGGGGGATACATGAACTCGATAGAACGGGCGCGCATCTTTTCCGAAGAGAAGATACAGGAACTACGAGCTAAGCTGGCAGCGGAGATCGGACCTGGGGCTAACGTGGTCACCTGCGGATCATTCGCTCGCCGCGACGCTTCGCGCGCCTCTGATCTAGATTACTTCTGCGTATTTCCGGGCGAGGAAAAAGGTCGGACGAGTAACCCGGCAATCCGTGACATTGTGATGGATGTCATTGGAAAAGCGCCCTCAGAGGGCGGCGCCTTCGCGAAGGACGTCACCGAACGTCAACTCCTGACGAACATTGGGGGATGGGATGACGATAATGAAAACATTACTCGGCGCATCTTATATTTGCTCGAAGGCGAATACCTTACTGATCGTAAGGAGTTTGAGGCGATTCGTGCAAACCTAATTGAGCAGTATGTGGGAAACACGCCAAACGATCATCAGATCGCATTTTATTTGTTGAACGACATAGTGCGATATTGGAGAACAATGGCAGTAGACTACGCTCATAAGACCTCCCAACTTGGCCCTAGTAAACCGTGGGGAGTGCGAAACCTTAAACTGGTTTATTCGCGCAAGCTGATCTATGCGAGTGGTATCTTCTCCGTTGCCCTTACCGCGGATCGATCTGAAGTACAGAAGTGCGAAATCCTCCAGACCCTGTTTGCTATGACGCCAATTGAACGGCTTCAATATGTCTGTGGTATAACCGCAACGACGCGTCTATTCGAAATCTATGCATTCTTTTTGGACAAGATTGAAGACAAGAATTTCCGATCACGGATTGACTCGTTGAAACCCGAGGACAAGCACACTGACGAGGAATTTAGGTCTCTTAAGAATGAGGGGCACTATTTCTCGCGGGAACTGATGGCTCTTTTACAGAGTACATTTCACGCATCGCATCCAATTCACATGTCACTCATTTTCTAAGGCGCCAGTATTTTCTCCGATGGTCGCCGCCGCACAGTCCGCTCTGCCTGGAGCGCGGGTTAGGGGAGAGACGGGCTTCGACCTGCCCAATCAGCCCTCCTGCCCATCACCCTCCCGATTCCCCACAAACCCCCGCATCCCCGCGAACGCCGGCAGCCAGTCCTCCCGCCGCACGGTCCAGCTTTCGTAGGTCGGGGTGAAGCGGCTCGGTTCGTCGAGGGTGCCGAGGTGGACTTCGATCTCTTCGTCCCAGCGGGCGAAGACCGATCCGCCGCAGGTGGGGCAGAAGTGGCGGTTCTTCCAGTGGCGGGGCTCGCCGCTCGCCTCGATCCGCACCGCGCCGCATGGGCATCCGCCGGTCACCTGGTCCATCCGCTCTCCTCCTTGCGCCGGGCGCCTCGCGCAAACCGCTGTCCTACAGCCCCCCGCATGCCATAGATGGTCCGATTCGCATGGCCTTTCGCGTGAAGGCGCCTCAACCTTGAAGGATGCGGATCGATGACCCCTGCCTCTCTGCCCGCCGTGATCGACCAGCCGGGCGCCGCGCCGCCGCCGGTCCAGCGGAGCTTCCCCCGGCCGCTGCAGACCGCCTTCCTTGCGGCGCTGGCGGACAGCGGCAGCGTGCGCGCGGCGGCGCGCGGGGTGGGGGTGTGCTATCGCACCGCCTATCGCGCGCGGCGCAGCGATCCTGCGTTCCGGCGGTTGTGGGATGGCGCGCTGCTCGCCGCGCGGCCGCAGGCGGAAGAGGTGCTCGCCACCCGCGCGATCGACGGGGTGGAGGAAGAGGTGTGGTACCACGGCGAGGTTGTCGCCACCCGCCGCCGCTATGACGCGCGGCTGCTGCTCGCGCACCTCGGCCGGCTCGACAAGCTGGCGGACGATGCCGATGCGGCGGCCCTGGCAGGCGACTTCGACGACGCGCTGGACCGCTTCGCCAGCGGCGAACCGCCGGCGCGCGGGGAGGGGGCAGGTTCCTCGCCAGAACAGTGTGACACGTGTGACACTTCGGGCGACGCGGAGGCCGCTCCGCCCCCGGCTCCGCCCGCCGCGCCGCCGTCCGGCCCGGAGCGGCAATGGTGCGAGCATACCGGCACGATGCTGCCGCGGGTCGATCGCCTGCTCAACGCGATGGACGCCGCCCGTCCCGCCGATGCGCGCCTGCCTGGCGAGATCTACGGCTATCCCTCGGGCGCGGTGGAGGCCGAGCAGATGGCCGCGTTCGAGGCGCAGGTGGCGCGGTGGTGGCTGGTGGTCCCCCCGGGCGAGGACGACGACCCGGCGGAGTGGACCTTCACCGAGGATCTGACCCCCTGGGAGCCGCTGGCCGGGGCCGGGTGACCCGCCCGGCGGCCTAGCGCCCGAACTTGCGCTGGGTCTTGCCGTAGCGGGTCTTGCGGGTGCCGGGCTTGCCTTCGTTGCTGCGGCCCACCACCGGCGCGGTCGGCTGCGTGCCATCGGGCAGGCCCAGCTCGTCCGCCTCCAGCCGGCGAATCTCGTCGCGCAGGCGGCCGGCGGTCTCGAACTCCAGGTCGGCGGCGGCGGCGCGCATCCGCTTCTCGAGGTCCTGGATGTAGGCGCGCAGGTTGTGCCCGACGAGGTTGTTGCGCTCGTCATCGCCGGTGCCGATGACCACGCTGTCCTGGCTCGCCGTGTGGGCGACGATGTCCTGGATGTCGCGGCGGATGGTGGTGGGGGTGATGCCGTGTTCGGCGTTGTATTCCTGCTGCCGGGCGCGGCGGCGGTCGGTCTCCGCCATCGCCCGCTCCATGCTGCCGGTGATCCGGTCGGCATAGAGGATGACCTTGCTGTCCACGTTGCGCGCCGCGCGGCCGATGGTCTGGATCAGGGAGGTTTCGGAGCGGAGGAACCCCTCCTTGTCGGCGTCGAGGATGCAGACCAGCCCGCACTCGGGAATGTCGAGCCCTTCGCGCAGCAGGTTGATGCCGATGAGGACGTCGTACACGCCCAGGCGCAGGTCGCGGATCAGCTCGATCCGTTCAAGGGTTTCGACGTCGGAGTGCATGTAGCGGACGCGGACGCCCTGTTCGTGCATGAACTCGGTCAGGTCCTCCGCCATCCGCTTGGTCAGGGTTGTGACCAGGGTGCGGAAGCCCTGCTTGGCGGTCGCCTTGCACTCGGCGATGCAGTCCTGGACCTGGTCCTCGATCGGGCGGATCTCGACCGGGGGATCGATCAGTCCGGTGGGGCGGATGACCTGTTCGGCGAACACGCCGCCGGTCTGCTCCATCTCCCAGTTGCCGGGAGTGGCGCTGACCGCGAGCGTCTGCGGGCGCATCGCGTCCCATTCGTTGAAGCGCAACGGGCGGTTGTCGATGCAGCTGGGCAGGCGGAAGCCGTATTCGGCCAGCGTCAGCTTGCGGCGGTGGTCGCCCTTGGCCATCGCGCCGATCTGGGGAACGGTCTGGTGGCTTTCGTCGACGAACAGCAGGGCGTTGTCGGGCAGGTATTCGAACAGCGTCGGCGGCGGCTCGCCGGGCAGGCGGCCGGTGAGGAAGCGGCTGTAGTTCTCGATCCCGGCGCAACTGCCGGTGGCGGCGATCATCTCGAGGTCGAAGTTGGTCCGCTGCTCCAGCCGCTGCGCTTCCAGCAGGCGGCCCTCGGCGTGGAGCTCCTTCAGGCGCTCCTCCAACTCGAATTTGATGGCGGCGCTGGCCTGCTTCATCGTCGGGCCGGGTGTGACGTAGTGCGAGTTGGCGTAGACCCGCACGCTGGAGAGGCTGGCGCCCTTGGTGCCGGTGAGGGGATCGAACTCGCTGATCTCCTCGATCTCGTCACCGAAGAAGCTGACCCGCCAGGCCATGTCCTCGTAGTGCGAGGGGAAGATCTCCAGGCTGTCGCCCCGCACGCGGAAGTTGCCGCGCTGGAAGGCGGCATCGTTGCGCTTGTACTGGAGGGCGACGAGCTTGCGGATGATCTCGCGCTGGTCCACGCTCGCGCCCTTCTTGAGATCGAAGATCATCGCCGAGTACGTCTCGACCGATCCGATGCCGTAGAGGCACGAGACCGAGGCAACTATGATCACGTCATCGCGCTCCAGCAGGGCGCGGGTGGCCGAGTGGCGCATCCGGTCGATCGCCTCGTTCACCGAGCTTTCCTTCTCGATGTAAGTGTCCGACCGGGGCACGTAAGCTTCGGGCTGGTAGTAGTCGTAGTAGCTGACGAAATACTCGACCGCGTTGTTGGGAAAGAAGCTCTTGAACTCGCCATAGAGCTGCGCGGCGAGGATCTTGTTCGGCGCGAGGATCAGGGCGGGGCGCTGCAGCTCTTCGATGACCTTGGCCATCGTGAAGGTCTTGCCCGACCCGGTCACGCCCAGCAAAACCTGGGTCTGGTCGCCGTCCCGCGCCGAGGCGGTCAGCTCCGCGATCGCGGTCGGCTGATCGCCGGCGGGTTGATACTCACTGATCAACTCGAACCGCCGGCCGCCCATCGACTTCTCGGGCCGGGCGGGCTTGTGCGGTACGAATTTGTCGGAGGTGTCGGGCTCCTCGAGCCCGCGGCGGATGACGAGTTCGGCCATGCCGGACGATATGGGGAACGAAACGGGCACGGGCAAGTGATTGCGATTTCCGGCTTCCTGCCGCAGTCTCGCGATGAATCCCGCCGTTCTCTGGAGCCCTTGATGAAGACGCATTCTCTCGTTGCCGCCGCCTGCCTGGCGTTCGGGGTTGCCGGCTGCGGGAACGAGGCGGACGAACCACCGCAGCCGAAGAGCGCCGCCGCGGTGCTGTCGGAGGCTGGCAAGCTGGAGAAGCCGGAGCCGGGACAGTACCAGACCACGGTCAAACTGCTGGAATTCTCCGTACCCGGACTTCCGCAGAGTTAGGCCGAAAAGCTGAAATCGATGATGGGCAGCAATATCGGCGATCAGAGCTCGACCTACTGCCTGACCGCCCAAGATGCGGACAAGGGTTTTGAGGACATGATCCGTAAGTTGAGCGAGGGGCAGGGCGGCCTCACCTGCGAATTCGCCCGCTTCGATGTCAACGGCGGCAAGATCGATGCGGACATGACCTGCAAGGGTGCACAGGGCATGCAGTCGGCGATCACTCTGGAGGGCACCGCCACCGCGCAGAGCACCTCGATGCGAATGGCCATGACCCAGTCGGCGGCCATGTTGCCGGGCGGTGAGGTGAAGATGGATCTGCAGCTGGATTCCCGCCGCATCGGGGAGTGTTCCCCACTCGATGAAACTCGCGCGGACCGCCAGCGTTGATCGACCGAGAAGCGAAAGGATGCGGCGCGTGGCCTCACGGTTCGATTACCAGATGCTGGGGGGGCAGATCGCGGGCGCGCGGGGCGCCTTGCGGCATCGCATCGCGCTCGCGCGGGAAGATTGTCCCGAAGGCGTCGGCGGACCGCCGCTGAGGCGGTTGGTGGGGGAACTCGAATGGTTGGTGGAACCGGCCCGCCGGGCGTTTCGCCGTTATGAACCGGCGGCCGCGCGTCGTCCGCGCACGGTCATGCTGCTACCCGGGTTTGCCACGCATCCGGTGCGCATGCGCTACATGGCGCGGCGGCTGGAGGCGGCGGGGCACCGAGTGAAGCGCTGGGGCCTGGGCTTCAACTGGGGTCCGACCGAAGGCAACATCGCCTCACTCGAAACGCGCCTCGAAGATCTTGCGGCGCGCCATGGAGAGCCCGTCGCGCTGGTCGGCTGGAGCCTTGGCGGGCTGTTCGCGCGCGAACTCGCAAAGCGGCGTCCCGGCGAGGTTGCCAAGGTGGTGACGATGGGCTCCCCGTTTTCGTGGAGCCCGCGAGCGAACAACGTCTGGCGGGCGTACCATCTGGTCACCGGCCACCGGGTCGAGGAACCGCCGGTTGCGGTGGAGCTATCTGCCAAGCCGCCGGTGGAGACGGTCGCGCTGTGGAGCCCGCGCGATGGCATCGTCCATCCGCGCGCGGCCTGCGGTGCGCCGGGCGAACGTGACCGGGCGGTGGCGGTGCGCTGCACGCACATGGGCTTTGCCTATGATCCGCGCGCCATCGATGCCGTGCTCCGCGAACTCGACCGGTAAGCGCCTCGATGTCGAAATACTTGCTGCGCTTGCGCCGCGCTGCGTTAATGACGCGCTGCAACAAGTCACCCGGAGGCAGATGAACGGCGCGGACGCACCTTTCGACGAGATGCGCGAACCCACGGGAGAGGTGCGACCGGCGTATGCCGCATATGGCCGGTGGCTCGACGAGCAGAATCCCGGCTGGCTGAAGCGCAAGCACCTCGAAGCTGAAGGCGTGTTCCGCCGCACCGGGATCACGTTCAATGTCTATGGCGAGGATGCGGCGGAAGAGCGCCTGATCCCGTTCGACATGGTACCGCGCATCGTATCCGCGAGCGAATGGCGCCGGCTGAGCCGCGGCATCGAGCAACGCGTCCGCGCGCTCAATGCCTTCATCCACGATCTCTATCACCGGCAGGAGATCATCCGGGCCGGGCGCGTCCCGGAGCGGCTGTTCCGCGACAACGCGGCATGGCTGCCCAACATGGTCGGGTTCACCCCTCCGGGCGGGGTGTACACCCACATCGTGGGGATCGACCTGGTGCGCACCGGGCCGGACGACTTCTTCGTGCTGGAAGACAACGCCCGGACCCCCAGCGGCGTGTCGTACATGCTGGAGAACCGCGAAACGATGATGGCGATGTTCCCTGACCTTTTCACCCGCGTCGGGGTGGAAACGGTCAGCGACTATCCCACGCGGCTCGCCCGCAGCCTCGCGGCGTGCGCGCCGCCGGCCACCTCGGGCAAGCCGGTGGTCGCGGTGCTGACACCGGGAATCTACAATTCGGCTTACTACGAGCACGCGTTCCTCGCCGATCAGATGGGCGCCGAACTGGTGGAAGGCAGCGACCTGCGCGTGGTGGGCGGCCGGGTCGCGATGCGCACGACCGGCGGATACCAGCCGATCGACGTGCTCTATCGCCGGGTCGACGACGAATATCTCGACGCGCTGACCTTCAATCCCGACAGCGTGCTGGGCGTGCCGGGCATCATGGACGTCTATCGCGCCGGGGGGATCACCATCGCCAACGCGCCGGGCACCGGGGTGGCGGACGACAAGGCGGTGTATTCGTTCATGCAGGAGATCGTCGAGTTCTACACCGGCGAGAAGCCGCTGTTGCCCAATGTCGAGACTTTCCGCTGCGCCGATCCGGACAGCTTGAAATATGTGCTCGATAACCTCGCCGAACTCGTGGTGAAGGAAGTTCACGGGTCCGGCGGCTACGGCATGCTGGTGGGCCCGGCGGCGAGCCGGCGCGAACTCGCGGCCTTCCGGCGCAAGCTGATCGCGCGACCGGAGAACTACATCGCGCAGCCAACGCTGGCGCTGTCCACCTGCCCGGTGTTCACTCGCAAGGGACTGGCACCGCGCCACGTCGACCTCAGGCCGTATGTGCTGGTCTCGCCCAACACGATCGACATCACGCCGGGCGGGCTCACCCGCGTGGCGCTGAAGCCGGGCAGCCTCGTCGTCAATTCCTCGCAGGGCGGAGGAACGAAGGACACCTGGGTGCTGAAGGACTGATATGCGAGCCTCCGTCCCATGCTAGGCCGTACCGCGCACCGGCTGTTCTGGATGTTCCGCTATCTCGAGCGGGCGGAGAACACCGCCCGCCTGCTGGATGCGGGCCTGCGCATGGCCCTGACGCGCGACCTGATCTCGGCAGAGGAGGAATGGCGCTCGGTCATCCACGCCGCGGGCCACAGCAGTGCCTATGGCAAGAAGCACGGCACCTACACGGGCATTCAGGTGTGGAATTACATCCTGCGCGACAAGGACAATGCAGGCAGCGTGCTGGCAATGATGCGTGAAGTGCGCACCAACGCGCGCGGTGTCCGCAATGCCATCAGCGGGGAACTGTGGGGCGTGGTCAACGAAAGCTGGATGGCGCTGGACGACAAGCTGTCGCGGCCGGTCACCCAGGGGAACGTGGGCGAGATCATCTCCATGGTCCGCCGGACCGGGACCCTGGCGCATGGTGCGATGGCCAATTCGATGCTGCGCGATGCGGGCTACGACTTCGCGCGCGCAGGCACGCTGGTGGAACGGGCGGATAACACCGCGCGCATCCTCGACATGAAATATTACCTGCTGCTGCCGTCACTCAGCTACGTCGGCACCACGGTGGACAGTGGGCAGTGGGATCAGATCCTGCGCTCGGTCGCGGGGGACCGGGCCTATCGCTGGCTTAACGCGGGGCAGACCGATCCGCGCGGCATCGTGCAGTTTCTGGTGCTCGACGAACGGTTTCCGCGCAGCTTGGCCTACAGCCACTCCCAACTGCGTGAGAACCTCGCGTCTCTGGCGCGGATTCACGGCGGGGAGGGGCAGAGCAACGTCCTGATCGAACGCTCGGCGGGAGAGCTGGCGAGGCTGCGGATCGGCGAAGTGTTCGAGACCGGCCTGCACGAATTCCTGGGTGAATTCGAACGGTGCAATGCCGCAATTGCCCGGACCATCGCTGAAGATTACCGGTTCCTGGCCTAGGGAGGGAATACAGCCTGATGCGCCTCTCGATCAGCCACACGACGCGGTATCGGTTCGACCAGCCGGTTTCGCACGCGCTCCAACGGCTCCGCCTGACCCCGAAGGCAACCCAGGGCCAGACGATCCACGACTGGCAGATGGATTTCACCAACGCGGCGCAGGAACTGGAGTACGAGGATCAGCATCACAACCATGTGACGCTGGTCGCGCTGGAACCCGGTGCAACGGAGGTGGTGATCACTTGCCACGGTGTCGTGGAAACGAACGATAAGGCCGGGATCATCGGACGCCATGCCGGGCACCTGCCGTTGTGGAGCTTTGTCGGTCAGACCGATCTGACCCGGGCGGGGCCGCGCCTGCGCTACCTTGTGCGTGGGCTCGAGGCTCCAGATCGCAGCCGGCTCGATTTTCTCCACGCGCTGTCGGACGAGATCCGCCGGCAAGTGGTCTATGCGACCGGCACCACCGGCGTCCGAACGACGGCCGAGCAGGCGCTGGAGGCCGCGACCGGCGTCTGCCAGGATCACAGCCATATCTTCATCGCCGCCGCTCGGATGACCGGGATTCCGGCGCGCTATGTCTCAGGCTATTTGATGATGAATGACCGCATCGACCAGGAGGCGACCCATGCCTGGGCGGAGGCGCACGTCGACGGCCTGGGCTGGGTGGGCTTCGATGTCTCTAACGGCATCAGCCCGGATACCCGTTACGTGCGCGTCGCCACGGGGCGCGACTATCGCGATGCGGCGCCGATCACCGGCATCAGCTATGGCGCCGCGACAGAGGACCTCAACGTGGTCGTGGCGGTTGAACAGCAGCAACAGCAGCAGTGAGGCGCCGACGGGAAAAGCGGGCCCGGCGGGCGGCTGATTGGGGAGCTAGATGACGTATTGCGTGGGAATGGTGCTCGACAAGGGGCTGGTGATGATGAGCGACACCCGCACCAATTCGGGTGTCGACAACATCTCGGTGTTTCGCAAGATGATCAGCTGGCAGGTCGCCGGCGAACGGATCATCACGGTGATGACCGCGGGGAACCTGGCCACGACCCAGGCTGTGATCAGCCAGCTGGAAGAGCGCGACAAGCAGCCGGGCGAACGGCACAACACCGTCTTCGAGGCCAAGACGATGTTCCAGGTCGCGACCGAGATCGGCCGGCTTCTGCGCAAGACGATCGAGGAGCGGCAGGGGGCGAACGGCGTGGCAGGACAGGGCCGCTTCACCGGCTCGATCATCGTGGCGGGCCAGATCAAGGGGATGGAGCCGCGCCTGTTCCTGATCTACCCGGAAGGCAATTTCATCGAAGCGAGCTGGGACACGCCGTTCTTTCAGATTGGGGAGACCAAATACGGCCGCCCGATCCTGATCCGTGCGTATGACCGCGAGATGAGCTTCGAGGATGCGGTCAAGCTGCTGTTGGTGAGCTTCGATTCCACGCTTAAGGCGAACCTTTCGGTCGGATTGCCGCTCGACCTGATGGTGATCGAAAGGGATGCCTTTGCCGCCACGCACGAGCGGCGGATCACGCATGACGATCCATACTATCACGCGATCGCGAACGGGTGGGGGGAAGCCTTGAAAGACGCATTCACCGGATTGCCCGATTACAGCTTCTTCACGCCGGACCAGGCAGGCGGTTGACGATATCGAGCCGGGTTCATGAAGGAAAAAGTCCCGAAATGGAGGTAAAGCGTTGAGAGCGCTGGCTGAGGCCATCAGGACTTATCCCTAGCCGGAAGCACCTAGTTCCTCTCCAATGTCGAAGAACCTGCGATAGGCCGGCGCGGTTATTCACGGCACCTGACGTGCCATGAACGAACGGCACATCATCCACTTCGTCGAACCCGATACGCGGCTGCGCGCCGATCTCGCCCGCGTCACATTCGCCGCCGGCCATCACGCGGAAGTCTATGCCGACCTGGCGGAACTGGCGGACCATCCCCCGCAGCGCGGCATCATTGCCCTGCGGGACGATACCGACGCCAGCACGGTCCGTGAACGGCTCGACCTGCTGGCGGGACGCGGGTTGTGGCTGCCGGCCGTGGTGATGGGCGAGCACCCCACGACCGACCGGATCGTCGCCGCGATCAAGGCGGGCGCGCTCGACTATCTACCGCTGCCCCTCCTGCCCGCCCGTCTTGATGCGATGCTGGCCACCATCGGCGATGAAGCCCACGCGCATGCCGAGGCCCGCCGCCGGATGGTCGAAGCGCGCAGCCGGATCGGCAGCCTGTCGGCGCGGGAGCGCGAGGTGCTGGACTGGTTGACCCGGGGGAGCAGCAACAAGACGATCGCGCGCGAACTGGCGATCAGCCCCCGTACGGTCGAAATCCACCGCGCCAACATGATGCACAAGCTGGGCGCCGCGCATCCGGCTGATGCGGTGCGCTTGCAGATCGAAGCGCGGCTCAGCGAAGATCGGCAACGCGCCAGTTAGCGGCAGAACCCGCCCTGGCGACCGCTCTCGACATGGAAGTGGTCCTTGTGTGCCGCGTTGTAATCCGGGCCGAGCACGGTGCCGAAGCGCTTGCAGGCGCTCAGGTGGACGAGCCGGAGGAACCGCTGCGTCGCCGCATCGCCGCCGCTCCAGTCGCCCAGCACGCTGATCCGGCGACCGTCGGCCAGCACGAATGCCGAAATGTCGATCGCGTTGGCGGTCGCGTGCGCCGATCGCCGCCCGCTGCCGGCGACATCGCGGCAGGAATAGCTGCCCAAGGTTTCGATCCGGGCGAGGGGGCTGCCGAGAACCTGGCGCGCCGCCCGGTCCACTCCAAAGCGCGCCCAGGCGGCGGTGGTCTCCGCCAAGCGGCAACTGACCGGACCCAGATTGGTCAGCCGAAACTCGCCGACGTCGCCGTGGACGGCGCTCAGATTGACAGTGCTCAGGGTAGAACAGCCCGCGCCATAGTATCGATCAGCCACGGGCGAGACGTTCGCACCCCTGGCTCCCAGATCGGCGAGGCATTGGCGCTGCTCGCCGCTCACAGCGACAGGGCGGGGCGCCTGAGCCTGGGGCCTGGCGGGCGCGCGGCCTTCGGGCACCAGGCTGCCGCAGCCGGACAGTGCGAAGGCAAGAATGAGAACGGCGAGGCGCGTCATGAGCGGCAAACTCACCCCAAGATGGTTAATGGCGCCCTAATGGATTGTCGGCGCGGCCTCGACCGAAGGTGCCGGGCGGCCGGCGCGGCTGACCACGACGATCGCCAGCCACGACGCGACGAAGCCAGGGAGGATCTCATACACTCCCGGCCCGCCGAAGAACGCCTGATCCCACCCGAGCGCGATCCACGCGATGACCACCACGGCGCCCGTGACGAGTCCGGCCACCGCCCCGGCGCCGGTCATCCGCCGCCAGGTCAGCGCCAATACGATCATCGGCCCAAAAGCCGCGCCAAAGCCGGCCCAGGCATGCGCCACCAGGCCCAGCACCTGGCTATCCGGATCGGCGGCGATCGCGATCCCCATCAGGGCAACCACCAGAACGCTGAGCCGGCCCACCGTGACCGCTTCCCGCTCGCTCGCCTGCTTGCGCAGGAACAGGCGGTAGAAATCCTCGGTCAGCGAACTCGACGAGACCAGCAGCTGCGAGCTGATCGTGCTCATGATTGCGGCCAGCAGCGCGGCATAAAGGAACCCGGTCACAAGCGGATGGAACAACAGGTTCGCGAGCAGAATGAAGATCGTCTCGGGATCGTCCAGCACCAATCCGTTGCGGTTCACATAGGCGCGGCCGGCAAGCCCGATGCCGATCGCCCCCAGCAGGCACACGCCCATCCACACCATGCCGATATTGCGGGCGGTCGGCACCTCGTTGACCGAGCGGATCGCCATGAAGCGCACGATGATGTGCGGCTGGCCAAAGTAGCCCAGTCCCCAGGTCACCGCCGAAAGCCAGCCGACCGCGGTGAGACCGTGCGTCAGGCTGCGAAAGCCTTCCTGCGGCACCGCGGCGATCGATCCGCCGGCGCTTCCGCCGGGGCCGAACATGATCACCAGCGGCATCAGCACCAGCGCCAGGAACATGATGCAGCCCTGCACGAAGTCGGTCAGGCTGACCGCGAGGAATCCTCCGATCATCGTATAGGCCAGGACGACTACGGTAGTGATCCAGACCCCCGTCATGTAATCGCCGCCGAATGCAGTGGCGAACAGCTTGCCGCCCCCGACCATGCCGGCAGCGGTATAGACCGTGAAGAACAGCACCACGATGATGGCGCTGGTCAGCCGCAGCGCCACCGCCTTGTCGGGAAAGCGGTTGCCGAGGAATTCGGGGATGGTCAGCGCATCACCCAGTTCCTCGGTCTGCCGGCGCAGACGCGGGGCAACCACGATCCAGTTGACCAGCGCGCCGACGAACAAGCCCGCGGCGATCCACGCTTCCACCAGTCCGCTCGCGTAGAGCGCGCCGGGCAGTCCTAGAAGCAGCCAGCCTGACATGTCCGATGCGCCTGCGGACAGCGCGGTGACCGAAGGTGACAGGTTGCGCCCGGCCAGCAGGTACCCCTCGCTGTCACCACTTGTCTTGCGCCAGGCGTACACGCCGATCGCGAGCATCAGGATGAAGTAAACCACCAGGGAGATGAGGACGCCGGTCTGCATGATCAGGGTGCTAACAGCCACGGGTTCCGATGGCTACGCCGGGCACGAGACCGCTGGCACGTTGGCATAATGCTGCAGAGCGCGAGCGCGCGGAGTGTTGCTGCACCTCCACACTGTGGCGCAATCGCTGCGGGCGCTGGAACGCCTGCGCCTAACAGCGGTTTTCGCGCTGATACGTCGGCCACGTATTGGCGGTCGCGCCCCCATACATGCCAAAGGATACACCATGTTCCGCACATTAGCTTCAACCTCGGCGCTCGCCGTTGCCGTGGCGTTCGCCCAACCCGCGCTGGCGCAGGATGCCGGGCCTTACTTCAATGGACCGTACGTTTCGGTCGCGGGTGGACTGGATACACAAGCCAGCGATTCGCGGCGTCTGCGGTTCGACACTGACCTTGATGGCACGTATGGCGATGTCGTCCGCACCGCGGCGGGCGCGAATGCTTTCGGACCCGGTTTCTGCAGCGGCACTGCCGTGGGTTCGACCGCGGCGGCCGGCTGCTCCAGCGACGATGACGAGATCGGCTATGCCGTCCGGGCCGGCTTCGATTTCCGGCAGCCTGACAGTCCGCTGGTCGCCGGGCTTCTGGTCGAGGCGAGCGGTTCGAACGCGGTGGATTACTCCAGCGGGTTCAGCACCACACCCGCCAGCTATACTTTCTCGCGCGAGCTCGATTACTCCATCGCACTGCGCAGCCGGGCGGGTATCTCGCCGGGTGACGGCCGGGGACTGTTCTACATCACCGGCGGCGTGGCCTATGCCCGCATCAATCATGACTTCGTCACGACCAACACGGCCAACTCGTTCACCGTGGTCAACGACGACGACATGCGCTTTGGCGTGCAGGCCGGTGCCGGCGCGGAACTGATGATCACGCCCAGCATCGGGATCGGGCTGGAGTACCTCTACTCGCGCTACGATGACGACAAGGCATACGTCGCCGTTGGCAAGGGCACGGCAGGCGCAACCAACCCGTTCCTGCTGGTCAATTCCACCGGAACCAACCTGCGCCCTTCACGGACGGACCTCGACCTGCAGTCGTTCCGCGGCACCGTGAGCTTCCACTTCTAAGCGGCGGCAACCATCCGAATGCAGCAGGGGCGCCCTCACGGGCGCCCCTTTTGCGTTTGGTAGTCTGCGTATAGAGGCCCCGGCGCGCTTCGTTCAAGCGACGCAGGCGGCGGCCTAGCTGCCCGAGCGGCGGGCCTTCTTCCGCTCGTGCGGGTCCAGGAAAGCCTTCCGCAGCCGGATGCTCTTGGGCGTCACCTCGACCATCTCGTCGTCGTCGATGTAGGCGATCGCCTGTTCCAGCGTCATCACGCGCGGCGGAGTGAGGCGGATTGCATCGTCCTTGCCCGTCGAGCGGAAGTTGGTCAGCTGCTTGGACTTCATCGGGTTGACCTCAAGGTCTTCCGGCTTGGCGTTCTCGCCGATGATCATCCCTTCGTAGATCTTTTCCTGCGGCCGCACGAACAGCTGCCCGCGTTCCTCGAGCATGTTGAGCGCGTAGCCGACCGCCTCGCCGGTTCCGTTGGAGATCAGCACGCCGACCGGGCGCCCTTCGATCTGGCCCTTGTGGGGGCCGTACTTCTCGAACAGGCGGTTCATGATCCCGGTGCCGCGCGTGTCGGACAGGAATTCGCCGTGATAGCCGATCAGTCCGCGGCTCGGAGCGGAGAAGGTGATGCGGGTCTTGCCGCCGCCGCTCGGGCGCATGTCGATCATCTCGCCCTTGCGGATGGCCATCTTCTCGACGACCGTGCCCGAATGCTCGTCATCGACGTCGATCACGACCGTTTCGTACGGCTCGGTCCGGTTGCCGTTCTCGTCTTCGCGGTACAGCACGCGCGGGCGGCTGATGCCGAGTTCGAAGCCTTCGCGGCGCATCGTCTCGATCACCACGCCCAGCTGAAGCTCGCCGCGGCCGGCGACCTCGAACGCGTCCTTGTCGGCGCTTTCGGTGACGCGGATGGCGACGTTGCTTTCCGCTTCGCGCTCCAGCCGGTCACGGATCATGCGGCTGGTGACCTTGGTTCCCTCACGCCCGGCGAAGGGGCTGTCGTTGACGGCGAAGCGCATCGACAGGGTGGGCGGGTCGATCGGTTGTGCGTGAAGCGGCTCGCTGACCGAAGGATCGGCGATGGTGTTGGACACGGTCGCCACAGCCAGGCCCGCGATCGAGATGATGTCGCCGGCACGCGCCTCGTCGACCGGCACGCGGTCGAGTCCGCGATAAGCCAGCAGCTTGCTGGCACGGCCCGTCTCGATCACCTTGCCGCTGCTGTCGAGCGCGTGGATCGGCGAGTTGATCTTGACCGTGCCGGATTGAACCTTGCCGGTCAGGATGCGCCCGAGGAAGTTGTCGCGGTCCAGCAAGGTCACCAGGAACTTGAACGGTCCGTCGAAGTCTGCCTGCGGGGCGGGGACGTGGCTGACGATCTTTTCGAACAGCGGCGTCAGGTTGCCCTCGCGCCGATCGGGATCCTCGCTGGCATAACCGTTGCGGCCCGAAGCGTAGAGCACGGGAAAATCGAGCTGCTCGTCAGAGGCGTCGAGGCTGACGAACAGATCGAACACCTCGTCGAGCACTTCCTGGATGCGCTGGTCGGGGCGATCCACCTTGTTCACCACCACGATCGGACGCAGGCCCAGCGCCAGCGCCTTGCCGGTGACGAACTTGGTCTGCGGCATCGCGCCTTCGGAGCTGTCGACCAGCAGGATCACCCCGTCGACCATCGACAGGATCCGCTCGACCTCGGCCCCGAAATCGGCGTGGCCCGGCGTATCGACGATGTTGATGCGGATATGCTCGTCGGAGCCTTCCGGCGCCCATTCGACCGAGGTCGGCTTCGCCAGGATCGTGATCCCGCGTTCCTTCTCGAGGTCGTTGGAGTCCATCGCCCGCTCTTCAACGCGCTGGTTATCGCGGAAGGTGCCGGACTGGCGGAACAGCTGGTCGACGAGCGTGGTCTTGCCATGATCGACGTGGGCGATGATCGCCACGTTGCGAAGGTTCATTTTCGATGTCTCTTGGTCGTAGGGCAGGGGAACGGCTCCCCGCAAAGTGGCGCGCCCCTAGCCGAGCGGGCGGCGGAAGACAACCGCGTGTGCGTGCGTGTGTCGCGCGCGCCACAGTTCGGACGAGCAACCTATCTTGTCCGACGAGCGTGCTTGCGCGGTGCAATCTGCCGGCTATTGACTCCCCTGTCAGCTAAGGGTCGCCGCACCGCGCGAATGGTTCGCGCGTGATAAGCGTCGCCCACATCGGACGAGGACCTTTCGTAACATGATCAAGACTGCTTCCGGATTTGCCGGCCGGGCCCGCTTTACCCTGCTCGCCGGTGCTGCCGTGCTCGTCGCGCCGGGCGTCGCCCATGCGCAGGATACGACCGCGCAGGACGTTCAGGAGCAAGTCGACGCCGACGGCGACAACTACCCGGTGGCTGAGGACACCAGCTCCGGCAACGTCATCGTCGTGACCGCTTCGAAGCGCGAGCAGACGCTGCAGGAAACGCCGATCTCGGTCACCGTCACGACGGGCGAGACGCTTGAGCGCGCGCAGATCCGTGACGTGCTCGACCTGCAGACGGTCAATCCGTCGCTGCGGGTCAGCCAGCTGCAGAACTCGTCGTCTTCGACGTTCATCATCCGCGGCTTCGGCAATGGTGACAACAACTTCGGCATCGAGCCGTCGGTTGGCGTGTTCATCGATGGCGTGTTCCGCTCGCGCTCGGCCTCGTCGCTCAACGACCTGTCCAATGTCCAGCGCATCGAAGTGCTGAACGGCCCGCAGTCGACCCTGTTCGGCAAGAACGCCTCGGCCGGCGTCATCTCGGTCATCACTCGCGAACCGCAGTTCGAGTTCGGCGGTTCGATCGAGGCGACTTACGGCAACTATGATGCCATGACCCTGAAGGGTGACGTTACCGGGCCGATCACCGAGACGATCGCGTTCTCGCTCGACGCCAGCTACAATCGCCGCGACGGCTATGGGCGGATCGTCAACCTCGACAAGGACATTTCCGACCGCAACCGCTGGACTGCGCGCGGCCAGTTGCTGATCGAGCCGAATTCCGACCTCAAGATCCGCGCGATGGCCGATTACTCGCAGATCGACGAAGTGTGCTGTGTCGTCAGCACGCTGGTCGCGGGCCCATCGGCTCCGGCGATCTTCGGGGTCGGCGGTGCGTTGAGCACTGACTTCTTCAGCTACGACACCTACCTGAACAAGGAGCCGATCAACAAGGTCGACAACTACGGCGGGTCGGTACAGGCCGACTACAATCTGGGCGCGATCTCGCTGACCTCGATCACCGCCTATCGCGAACTCAAGAACTTCGTCGACCAGGACGTCGATTTCACGAGCGCCGACATCGTCAGCGAAATGCGCGATCAGCGGGTCAAGACGGTCACTCAGGAGTTCCGCATCGCGTCGGACTTCGACGGACCGCTGAACTTCCTGCTCGGCGGCTTCTACTTCGACGAAAAGGTCACCCAGGACAGCGCGCTGACCACCGGTGCGGCCTCGCGCTCGTTCTTCACTCTGCTGGGCCGTGCGGCGACGCAGAACCCGGCCTTCACCTTTAACCAGATCGAAGCGGCGGTGGGCCAGCCGCAGAACAGCTTCTTCTCCGCCGGCCCGCTGACGGCAGAAAGCTATTCGCTCGACAACCGGGCCGTCTCGGTCTTCGGCACGGTCGATTTCGAACCGGTCGACGGGCTCGTGTTCACGGGCGGCTTCAACTACACCGACGACAAGAAGGACTTCGCCCTTAGCGGTCAGGCGTTCGACGAGCTGTCCAATCTCAACCTCGTCGACACGTTCATCACCGGTGCGACTGGCGGCGCGGTGACGAGCCGGGCGCAGTTCCTGGCGCTGCCTTCGGCAACGCAAGCGGCCCTGCGCGCGGCGGCGCTGAATCCGGCCGTCAATCCGTTGCTGGGTCTGGCGCCGTTCCAGTTCCAGCCGCCGTTCCTGGCCATTCCGAACGCGGTCGAGGACGGCCGTACCCACGACAGCGACCTCAGCTACCTGCTGCGGGTGGCGTACAACGTGTCTGACCAGATCAACGTTTACGCGAGCTATGCGACGGGCTTCAAGGCCAGCTCGGTCAACCTGTCACGCGATTCGCGGCCGCTGTTCGGGGACTTCATCCCGGGTCCGGGGCGTTCCTCGTTCCTCGCCCCGTCTTCGCCGATCACCGACGCCGGTCTGGGCGTGGCGAACCTCACCACCGGTTCGCGGTTTGCCGGACCTGAGGATGCCGAGGTCTATGAGATCGGCCTGAAGGCGCAGTTCCCCGGGCTCGACTTCAACCTCGCGCTGTTCGACCAGACCATCAAGGGCTTCCAGAGCTTCGTGTTCACCGGCACCGGTTTCCAGCTGAACAACGCTGGTCAGCAGTCGGTGCGGGGCTTCGAGTTCAGCTCGACTATCACGCCTGTCCGGCCGCTCGTGTTCACGTTCGCCGCAACGTACCTCGATGCGGTGTACGACAGCTTCGTGGATAGCCCGGTGGGCGATCTGTCGGGACTGCGTCCGGGCGGGATCCCCGAATGGAACCTCTCTACCTCGGCCACTTACGCGCATGAATTCGGCGCGAGCGGCAACCGGCTGATCAGCCGGATCGATTTCAGCCACGAAAGCAACACCGCGATCAACAACGGCCTGCCGACGTTCGGTCCGAACAGCTTCCGGCGCGAAGTGAACCTGGTGAATGCGTCGATGACGCTGGCGCTCAACAACGGGCTGGAAATCGGTGCATTTGCCCGCAACCTGCTCGACGATCGCTACATCGTGACGGTGTTCGACGGCGTGGCCCAGGCGGGCACCGTTTCGGGCTACCCGAACACGCCGCGCACCTATGGCGCACTGGCACGGTTCAAGTTCTGATCACGCGCCTGCGCGCGTTTTCGTTGACGCAAGGAAGGGCCCCGTTCGCGGGGCCCTTTTTTGTTGCGCGCCGATAGCTCTTATGTTCCCCTCCCCAACAGGGAAACAACAGAGGGGACAGTTTCCATGGATTGGATGATACTGCCGTTTAAGCGTTACGCCGAATTCTCGGGCCGCTCGCGCCGTATGGAATACTGGATGTTCGCGCTGCTCAACGTGATCGTCGTGACGGTGCTGATGTTCGTCATCTTCGGAGCGGGCGGGGCAGCCGGCTTGATGGCGCCGGGCGCCAGTGGCGAACTGGGCGCGGGTTTCGGTGCGCTGTTTGGCGGAGTGGGTTTGCTGATGCTGCTGTACGCGGCGATCGTGTTGGTCCCCAGCATCGCCGTGACCGTGCGCCGGTTGCACGATCGCGACAAGAGCGGGTGGTGGTATCTTGGCGCGATCATCGGGGGGATGATCCCGGTCGTGGGATTTCTGGTTTCGATCGCGTTCCTGGTGCTGATGGCGCTGCCGGGCACCCCGGGTCCGAACCGCTTCGGGCCCGATCCCAAGGGCGTGGGCGAAGCCGAAACGTTCGCTTGATCTGCGCGGCAGGCGCTGCGGGCTCAAAGCGCCCGCAGCGCCTGTGCCGGTTTCGCGCGGAGCAGCGGCAAGGCGCCGGCGAGCGCGAACAACACAACCAGCGCGAGGCCTGCGCCAAGCACGCCGAACACCGCCGGCCACGCGGGCAGCCAGTCGAACTCGAACAACTGGGTCACCACCGCCCACGCGGCGAGGAGCCCGAGCGCGAGGGACACCAGCGCAAGCAGCGCGGCGAGGGCGCCATACTCTGCCAGAGCCAGTAACAAGACCTGCCGCCTGCTGGCGCCGAGTACGCGCAGGATCACGGTATCGTAAGTGCGCTGCGCCCGCGCCGCGGCGATCGCTCCCAGCAGCACGGCCAAGCCCGCCAGAACCGCCACCGAAGCGGCGGCGAGGGTGGCTAGCCCCACTTGAGTTAGCAGTTCGCGCGCCTGAACCAGCACCGGCCCTGTCTCGATCACGCTGGATGACGGAAACGCGCGCACGAGGTCGCGCAACAGCGCCCCTTTTGCGCCGTCATCGGGCAGCTCGATGGTTGCGGCGACGTTGTGGGGCGCGTCGCGCAGCGTGTTGGGGCTGAACACCAGCACATAGTTGAAGCCCATGGTCTGCCAGTCGATCCGCCGCAGCGATGCGATCCGCGCACTGCGCTCGGTTCCCAGGATGCCGATGGTCAGGAAGTCGCCCACCCCGACGCCGATCGCCTGCGCCAGATCCTCGTCGATCGACACCAGCGGTTCGCCGGCATGGTTCTCCGGCCACCATTCACCCTGCGTGAGCGTATTCCCGGGGGGCACCTCATCCGCGTAGGTCAGCCCCCGCTCACCGCGGAGTGCCCAAGCGTCCTCCGGCAAATTCTCTCCCAGGCTGGCGACGCGGGTCATGGCGTCCTTGGGGCCGTAGGCCAGGATCGCGCCGCGCAGCGCTGGCACCGTTTGTACCGCAGAGCCGGGCGCGACGCGGTCCACCAGCCCGGTGAATGCCCCCACTTGCTCCTTTGGCACGTCGAGCACGAAGTAGTCAGGCGCACGCTCAGGTACGCGCTGGGCGATCGTGCCGTCGATGCTGGTCTGGACCGCGGCGAGCAGCACGAACGCCGACAGGCCAAAGCCGAGGGCCGTCACCAGCGTCCCGGTCGCCGCGCCCGGGCGGTGCAGGTTGGCCAGCGCGGCGCGCCACAGCGGATCGCGCGGGCGCGGCAGGCGGGCAGCGACCAACCGGATGCCCCAACCAAGCGCCGCGAGCAGGATAAGCGCTGCCGCCGCCCCGCCCAGAAATCCCGCGGTCATCAATGGTTGCCGGGCGGTCGCCAGCGCGAGAGCGGCAATCGCGGCCAAACCGGCGGCGACCACCGCGATCGCGATCCGGTCCCATCCCAACGGAGATACGCGCTCGCGCATCAGGGCCATGGCCGGGAAACGCCGCGCGCGCAGCAGCGGCGGCGCGGCAAAGACGAGCGCTACGAGCAGGCCATACGCCAGTGCGCTGAACAGCGCCGCGGGCGCGAACACGATGCCGGTACCAATCGGCAGCAGCCCGGCAAGTGCGCGTGCGATCACCGGCGTGAGCGCGACCCCGGCAACGATCCCCGCGATGCTGCCCACCAGCGAGGCGGCGCCGATTTCCATGGCGTAAATGCGGGCGATGTCGCCGCTGGTGGCGCCAAGCACCTTCAGCGTGGCGATGTTCTGGCGCCGGGCGTCGAGGTATGACGACACGCCCCCGCCGATGCCGATCCCCGCGATCACCAAGGCGGCGAGCCCCACCAGGGTCAGGAACTCCCCCATGCGGCCCACGAAGCGGTCCACGCCGGGCGCGCCCCTGTCGCGTGTGCGGATCTCGAACCCGGCGGCGGGAAAGCGCGCCTTCAACTCGGCTTCGACCGCTTGCGGATCGCCCGGCTGCGTGAAGGCGACGTTGGTTTTGGAGCGGTACATTGCGCCCGGCGCGGTGAGCCCGGCGGCCGCGGGCACATCGGCGCGCACGATTATCGTCGGGCCAAGCTGGAACCCTTCGCCCAGCCGATCCGGTTCCTGGTCGAGTAGCCCGCCGACCCGCAACCGGGCCGAACCGATTGTCAGCAGGTCCCCCGGTTTCACGCCCAGCCGGTCTGCGGCGCCAGGAGCGACCCAGGCGGCGCCGGCGGGCGGGGCACCGACCGTCTGGCCATCCAGCAGCGTCGCACGGCCATACAGCGGCCAGCGGTCGTCCACCGCTTTCAACTCGACGGGCGCTGCGGCATCCGCGGAACTCGCCATGGCCTGCATCCGCAGCCCTTGCGACACGGTGCCGAGCGCGCGCAACGCGGCGAGTTCAGGCGGCGTAGGCGCGCGCTGCCACAACGCGACCTGCACGTCCGCGCCCAGGAATTCGCGGCCACGCTCGCTCAGCTGGCGTTCGATCGTGCTTGTCAAAGTGCCGATCGCCGCGAGCGCGCCGGTTCCGAGGAACAGGCACACGAGCAGCAAGCGCAGTCCGTGGAAGCGCGCGGAGAGGTCACGCCGCGCAATGCGCCAGGCGATCGCCCAGGTCATGGAACGCACCTTGGGTCCCGCATCACGGTCGCAGGTCGCTCGCGATCCGGCCATCGGCCAGCGTGATCACCCGCTGGCAGCGGGCCGCGAGCTCCACGTCGTGGGTGATCACGAGCAGGGTGGCGCCGGTTTCGGCCCGGCGGGAGAGGAGGAGGTCCACGATCGTCTGACCAGTCGCCGCATCCAGGTTGCCGGTCGGTTCGTCGGCGAAGATCAGCGGGGGCCGGGGCGCGGTCGCCCGTGCGATCGCGACCCGCTGCTGTTCCCCACCGGAGAGCTGGGTCGGATAGTGGCCGAGCCGATGGCCCAGGCCCACAGCGGACAATTCCGCCCGCGCCCGTTCCTGCGCATCGGCCATGCCGGCCAACTCCATCGGGGTGGCGACGTTCTCCTCCGCCGTCATGGTGGGCAGCAAGTGAAACGCTTGCAGGACGATGCCGATGCGGCCCCGCCGCGCGCGGGCGAGGGCGTCCTCGTCCATCTGCGCGAAGTCTGCCCCGGCCACGCTGAGCGTCCCGCCGCTCGCCCGCTCGAGCCCCGTGAGCACCGCCATCAGACTTGACTTGCCGGAGCCCGATGGCCCGAGCAGGGCGACCACCTCGCCCGCGCCGATATCGAGGTCGATACCGCGCAACACGTCGACCGGGGCCGACGCGGAACCGTAGGTGAGGGAAAGATTGCGGGCACAAATTGCCGGATGAGCACTTGTCACCCACGCTCGATGGCATAGCTGGTCGATGGCGGCAATCGTCGCCGCGGGAGAGTGGGCGATGCAGGTCAGCGGTTGGTCGATTATTGCAGTGGCTCTGGCAGTCACGGCCTGTGGATCGGAGGCGCCCACGCCGCAGCCCGCGCCCCAGGCTTCGCCGCCGGCCGTTGAGGCCACGGGCCCTCAGGTCGACGTGCTCGCTTTCGGCGATTCGCTGTTCGCCGGGTACGGCCTGGCCTCGCCCGACCAGAGCTATCCGGCACAGCTCGAGCGCGCGTTGCGGCAGGAAGGGCGGAACGTGCGGATCGCCAACGCCGGCGTCTCAGGCGATACCACCGCCACCGGCCGCCAGCGGCTAACCTTTACGCTCGACAGCCAGCCCGCCAAGCCCGATCTCGTTCTGCTGGAATTGGGCGGCAACGATCTGTTGCGCGGGCTTCCGCCCGAGCAGACCCGCGCCAATCTCGATGCGATGCTGACCGAGCTGGGCAGGCGGGACATCCCGGTGGTCCTGATGAGCCTGCAGGCGCCACCCAACTACGGCACCGCCTTCCAGCAGCAGTTCGATGCGATCTATCCCGCGCTGGCCGCCAAGCACGGCGCGGCGCTGGTGCCCTTCGTCACCGCGCAGGTGTTCACCAATCCCCGGATGATCCAGTCCGATCATGTGCATCCCACCGCGGAGGGCGTGGCGGCGCTGGTGAAGGCGACTGGCGATGCAGTCGCGCAAGCTATTCCGCCTGAACCCGGCGCGACGGACTGAATGCATCTGTCGTTTGCCGCCATCGTGGTCGCCGCCCGGCCTCACGGCGAGACTGCGGCCATTGTCCGGGTGTTGAGCGAGCAATATGGACTGGTGGCTGGATACGTGGCCGGCGCGCGCGGGCGCCATCTGCGTCCCGTGCTGATCCCCGGAAACCGGGTGGCGGCTGAATTGTCCGGTCGCAGCGACAGCCAGATGCCCTTCCTCAGGCTGGAATTGGTCGAGAGCCGTGGCCCATGGCTCAGCGAGCCGCTGGCGGCAGGAGCAATCGCGTGGGTGACCACGCTGACGGCCGCGGTTCTGCCGGAACGAAATGCTTATCCCAATATCTACAGCGGGTTAAGCGCCACTCTTGACGCGATCTGTCACGCGCCGTCCGCACGGGGATGGTTGCGCGCCGTGATCGCGTTCGAGGCGCTGGTCCTGCGCGAACTGGGATATGGCGGTACGGCGCCCCCCGCCGAAGCCGATCTTGAGGCGCTGCTGCAAATGTTTGCCCGGCTCGGGGTTCCGCTGGAGCGCTACCTGCTTGCCGACCGGAAAGGCGATGCTATGGCCGCGCGCGCCATGCTGGGCGAGCGACTGGAGAAGCTGAAGCCATGAAAGTCGCGCTGCTGCCAGGCGACGGGGTGGGTCCCGAAGTGGTGCACGAAGCTGTCCGCGTGCTCGAAGTGCTCGATCTGCCCGGCCTCACGCTGCTGGAAGGCGATGTCGGCGGTGCGGCGTACCGGCGTCACGGCCACCCGCTGCCCCCCGAAACGCTGGGCGTGGCGCGCGCGGCCGATGCCGTCTTGTTCGGCGCGGTCGGCGACCCAGGATGCGACACGCTGGAGCGACACTTGCGCCCGGAGCAGGCGATCCTGGGGCTCCGCAGCGAGCTTGGCCTGTTCGCCAACCTGCGTCCCGCGGCGATGATTCCGGGGCTGGAAGCGATGAGCGCGCTGCGGCCGG
The DNA here is from genome assembly GCF_007065885.1 of Altererythrobacter sp. TH136. Lineage (NCBI taxonomy): Bacteria > Pseudomonadati > Pseudomonadota > Alphaproteobacteria > Sphingomonadales > Erythrobacteraceae > Altererythrobacter > Altererythrobacter sp. TH136. Next base: position 113,732 of record NZ_CP041409.1, read on the forward strand.
AGATCGCCGCGCGCATCGATCTGTTGATCGTGCGCGAGCTTAACGGGGACGTCTACTTCGGCGAAAAGGCCATCGATGTTCTGCCGGACGGCCGCCGCCGTGGCCGCGACCTGATGAGCTATGCCGAGGATGAGGTGCGCCGCATCGCTCACGTCGCGTTCCGTGCCGCGCACGGGCGACGGCGCCGGCTGTGTTCGGTGGACAAGGCGAATGTGCTGGAGACCAGCCAGTTATGGCGCGACGTGGTGATCGAGGTCGCGGCTGAATATCCCGACGTCTCGCTCGAGCACATGTATGTCGACAACGCCGCCATGCAGCTGGTGCGCGATCCGGGCCGGTTCGACGTGATCGTCACCGGTAATCTGTTCGGCGACATCCTGTCTGACCAGGCGAGCATGTGCGTCGGCTCGATCGGGTTGCTGGCAAGCGCCGCGCTCGGGGAACGGGAAACGGAGCACGGCACGTTCGGGCTGTATGAACCGATTCACGGTAGCGCGCCGGACATCGCAGGGCAGGGGATCGCTAACCCGGTCGCCACGATCCTGTCCGCCGCGATGATGTTGCGCCATTCGCTGGGAGCGCCCGAAGAAGCCGAACGGGTGGAGAAAGCCGTCGCGCGGACGCTGGCCGATGGGGTGCGCGCGCGCGACCTTGGGGGCAGTGCCGGCACCGCGGACGTGGGCGACGCGGTCATCCGCCGGCTCTAGGTCATGCTCGAAGTCGCGATCATCCTCCCCACGCTCAACGAGCGGGACAATCTTGCGCCGCTACTGTTGCGGATCGAAAACGCGCTTGGTCCGACAGGGTGGGAAGTCATCGTGGTGGATGACAACAGCCCCGACGGCACCGCCGACGCGGCGCGCGCGCTCGCCATGTCGGATAACCGCGTGCGCGCCATCCAGCGGTTCGGCCGGAGGGGCCTTGCCAGCGCAGCGATCGAAGGGATGTGCGCGACCGCGGCGCCATTCGTCGCGGTGATGGATGCCGACCACCAGCACGATCCTGCGCTCTTGCCGCAGATGCTGGCAGCCCTGCGCGAAAATGCCTGCGACATCGCGGTCGCCAGCCGGTTCGTCGCCGGGGGCAATGCGGACGGCCTGTCGAGTGCGACGCGGGAAAAGGGTTCGCGCCTGGCCAATCGGCTGGCACGCAAGGTCACGGGCATCGAGCTGACCGATCCGATGAGCGGTTATTTCCTGACCCGTTCGGACGCGGTGCGGGCGGCGGCGCCGCGCCTTTCCGGCATTGGCTTCAAGATCCTGCTCGATCTGCTCGCCACCTCCAATCCCCCGCTCCGGGTCAAGGAGTTTCCCTTGCAGTTCGCCGAGCGGCGCGCTGGCGAGAGCAAGCTCGACAACGCGGTGGCGTTCGAATTTCTGGTGGGGCTGTACGACCGCTCGCTGGGGCGCTTTGTGCCTTCGCGTTTCGCGCTGTTCGGAACCGTCGGTGCCTTGGGCGTGGCCGTCCACATGACGGTGTTGACGCTATTGTACCGGGTCAGCGGCGAGGGCTTTGCGCTGGCGACGGTCATCGCGACCTTCGCGGCGATGAGCTTCAACTTCTGGCTCAACAACTTCCTCACCTATCGCGACCAGCGCCTGCGCGGGGCGGTGGCGATCGCCCGGGGCTGGCTTGGCTTTTGCCTCACGTGCGCGGTCGGTGCGCTGGCCAACGTCGCCACGGCGACCCTGTTGCAGGGTCGGGGTTTCCACTGGGTGCTTGCCGCCCTGGCGGGGATCGTGATCGGTTCAGTATGGAACTATGCGCTGTCGAGCCGCTTCGTCTGGGGCAAATACTAGCGCCAGCTAGACAGCCACATCCAGTGTTCGAACGCGCGCGGTCCATCGAGCGGCGCGGCATCCAGTATGGGGAAGAACCAGGCGAACATCGCTGCCGATCCTGCCAGCACGATCCAGGCGAGCCACCCCCAGCCGCGCACACGCAGCGCGTCGAGCGCCAGCGCCAGCGCCGCAAGCAGCGCCATGCTGGGCAGGAAATAGTGATAGTAGAACTGGATGGGCTTGGCCGCGACGATCCAGAAGCCAAGACTGGCGGCATAGATCAGGGCCACGGCGGCGGCATCGGCGCGCTTTCGCGCAGCGCCGGCCCAGGCGCACCAGATAACCGCCGGCAGCCCCAGCAGCATCGTCAGCGGATTGCCGATCAGCAGCACCCCGCGCTGGGCCCCGTCGGAAGGCTGGTAGAAGTACCAGATCGCCCGGCGGTTGATGATCCAGTCGGTCCAGATGCTCTGGTACGGATGCGGCTTGACGACGCTCTCCTGCATTCGCAGCATCATCTCGTGTAGGCCGATGAAGCCCAGCTTGCCGACCTCGACCGGCTCGATCAGGTAGGCCGGAAGGTAGGTGGCGGCATAGACGACCAGCGGGACCAGTCCCAGCCACAGCGCCGCCTCGGCCAAGCGGATGCCCGGCACGGGCGCCCCGCGGCGCCCGAAAATTCCGCGCCAGCCGCAAGCGTGCAGGCGGACCGCCAGAAACGCGATACCGGGTAGCGGCGCCAGCGGAATCGCATTCCATTTGGCGCCCAGCGCCAGGCCCAGCGCCACGCCCGCGATGGCAAGGCTGCGGCGGCCATGCTCGGGCTCGCGCACCGCGGCGGCGCACTGCCAGACGGCGACCGCCAGCAGCGCGATCATGAACCCGTCGAGCATCGCGATGCGGGCGTGCACGAACAGGATGAACCCGGTCGCCAGGAGTACGCCGTACGCCAGCGTCGCGAACCTGCTGAGCGAGGCGAACCACAGCGCGCGCATGCTGGCGAACAGGCTCAGCGCTCCGGCAAGAGCGCTGGGAAGGCGCCAAGCCCAGGGATGATCGCCGAACAGCGCGATCCCGGCAGCCAGCAGTTCCTTGCCGAACATCGGGTGCTCGCGATTGAGCCAGTCGCTTCCGGCGATCAGCGCGCGGGCTGCGGGGAGGTAGTGGATCTCGTCGAAGTACGGCTTGGACGGCAGGCCCAGGCGCACGCACACGAGCGCCAGGAAGGCGACCGAAAGTGCGGCGCACCAGGCAATCGGATCGCGCGGACGGTGCGGGGAAGACACGGGCATAGAGGCCCGCCCTAGCCTCGGCCGCAGGCCAGGGGAAGTCAGGGCGGGGCAGGGCGCTGATACCCGTTTCGGTGCATTTTCTGCTTGGAACCACACGTAATTTGCGCGATTATGGCGTCACCCACCCAAGTGACGGAGGGGATATTCGATGTTGTTTCGCAAGCTCCCGATCGCACTGGCCGCTGCCAGCATGCTGGTCGCGCCGGTCGCTGCCCAGGCCGCTCCGGTCGCTCGTTCGGCGCAGCCGACCGCAGGCGAAAATGATCTCGCTGGCAGCTTCCTGTGGATCGCGCTCGCCATCGCTGCCGTGATCGGTCTGATCCTCGTGCTGGATGACGACGACGATTCGGTCAGCGCCTGATTTTTCCGAATTCAAGCTTTAAACGGGCCCCTTCGCGGGGCCCGTTTTCGTTTGCGCGCAGCATTGCCGGTTGAAGCCGGGCGGCTTGGGCCTCTAGAGCGCGCATCGCGATGAAGAAAACTACCGGAATGGACCGCTCGATCACCACACGGTGGCGCCCTGCAACGCAGGCAATCCGCGGGGGCACCTGGCGATCCGAACACGGGGAGACCAGCGAGGCGCTGTTCGTCACCTCGGGCTACACTTACGACGACGCCGAGACGGTGGCCGCGCGGTTCAGCGGGGAGGCCACCGGCATGACCTACTCCCGCCTCCAGAACCCGACCGTGGCGATGCTGGAAGAGCGGATCGCCCTGATGGAGGGCGCCGAAGCGTGCCGCACCCAGGCGAGCGGCATGGCCGCCATGACCGCGGCGTTGCTGTGCCAGCTTTCGGCGGGCGACCACGTCGTCGCAGCGCGCGCGGCGTTCGGCAGTTGCCGCTGGCTGGTCGATCACCTCTGTCCCCGCTTCGGCATCGAGACGACCGTGATCGACAGCGGGAACGACGCGGAGTGGGAGCGGGCCATCCGCCCCAACACCAAAGTGTTCTTCTTCGAAACGCCTGCCAACCCGACCCTCGACGTGGTCGACATCGCGCATGTGTGCCGCGTCGCCAAGTCGCACGGCATCGTCACGGTGGTGGACAACGCGTTCGCCTCTCCCGCCTTGCAACGGCCGCTGGAGCTGGGCGCGGATGTGGTCGCCTATTCCGCGACCAAGCTGATGGACGGGCAGGGCCGGGTGCTCGCCGGCGCCGTATGCGGTTCGCAGCAGTTCATCGACGAGGTGCTGCTGCCGTTCCAGCGCAACACCGGGCCCAATCTCTCGCCATTCAACGCCTGGGTGGTGCACAAGGGGCTGGAGACGCTGGACCTGCGCGCACGGGCGCAGAGCGCCTCCGCCCTTGAGCTCGGCAAGTTCATCGAAGCCCGTTTAGGCCGCAAGGGCGGGCGCTTGCTCCATCCCGGATTGCCGAGCCACCCGCGCCACGACCTCGCCATACGCCAGATGCCGAACGGCACCGGTCCGATCTTTGCGTTCGACCTGCCCGGCGGGCGGGAACAGGCGTTCGCGCTGCTCAACGCGCTGGAACTGATCGATATCTCCAACAACATCGGCGATGCGCGCACTCTGCTGTGCCATCCGGCCAGCACCACGCACGCCAACATGGGTCCCGAAGCCCGCAGCGAGATGGGGGTGACCGAAGGCCTGCTCCGCATCAACGTGGGGCTGGAGGACATCGCCGACCTGACCGAAGATATCGACCGGGCAATGTCCGCGGCGGGTCTGTAGCGGGCACGCCCCCTTGCACCAGGCGGCTCGAACGCTACGTTCGCAGGCGAAATGAAACAGCTGTTCCAACATGCCGCGATTACCGATGGGATCACCGTGCGGGTGGCCGTCAATTTTCTGCCCGAGCAATCCCGCCCGCAGGACGGCAAGTGGTTCTGGGTCTATCATATCCGGATCGAGAACGGCCGCGCTGAGCGGGTCCAGTTGCTCAGCCGTCACTGGCGCATCACCGATGCGCGCGGCATGGTGAACATCGTCGACGGCGAAGGCGTGGTGGGCGAAAAGCCGATCCTGGAGCCTGAGCAGAGCCACGATTACGTGTCCGGCTGTCCGCTGACCACTCCGCACGGCACGATGGAGGGCTTCTACACCTTCCAGCGTGCAAGCGGGCCACCGTTGGAGGTGCGGATTCCGTTCTTCCCCCTCGCAGCCCCGGCCGAGGCGGGGTGATGCTGGTTTCCCCGCTACCGTTCGCGCGCCTGCCGCGCTAAGGCCCGCCCTCGATGAAGCGCACGCACCTGCCCCTGAACGCCCTGCGCGTGTTCGACGCCGCCGCACGGCACCTGTCGTTTACCCGCGCCGCGGACGAACTGGCGGTGACGCCCGCCGCGGTCGGCCAGCAGATCCGCGCGCTGGAGGATCACCTCGGCACGGTACTGTTTCGCCGCACGAGCAAGGGGCTGGAACTGACCGATGAGGCCAACGCCGGGCTGGACGCCTTGCGCGAAGGGTTCCTGAAGTTCGAGGAAGCCGTCCAGGCCATGCAGGCCGGCCAGGCAAGCGACCGTTATACCATCGCCGCTCCGCGCGAATTCTACGCGCAGTGGCTGAGCCATCGTCTGGCGGCCTTCCGCGAGCAGAACCCCGGCATCCGCCTGCAGCTGATTGCCGATGAGAACGCGGACTTTACCGAGACCAATCTCGATGTGGCCATCCGGCTGGTGGACGGTCCTGGCGAGTTGGAAGGAATCGAGCTGGCCCCGGCCCGGCGGGTGGTAGTCGCCGCCCCCGGTGCGCCTGATCAGTGGATCGCCTGGCCTGGCGCGGCACTGCCTTCGGGAGAGGAGGGCATGGTTCTGGTCGCCAATCCGGGTCAGGCGCTGTCGAGCGCCATCGCCGGGCTGGGCAAGGCCATGCTGCCCGCACTGCTGGTGGAGGAAGCCGTGACCGCCGGCCGGCTATCAGTGCTGGAAGGCCCCGATGAAGGGCGCCGCGCATACTGGCTGGTGGCGCCGCTGCCCCAGTGGCGGCAGAAGAAGGTGAAGACGCTCGTCGCGTTTCTCACTCACGAACGCGGCGCCGAGCAGCCGCAAGGCTAAACCGTCCGTCAGACGGCGGGCCTCGGACAGAGTTGGTTCGCGATTACGGTCGCGCAAGCGAACCTGCCTGGTCCGCATGGCGTTCCTGCGCCCCCATCTCCTGCCTTCGGAAACCGACCCACAAACTTGATGTCGGAACGGTTCGGGCGGGGTGGCGTTTGGAAATCCGGACGAGAGGCGTTGCGTAGCGACGAACGTGCAATTCGCTTAATCGTAAAGGGACTGAACATGAAAAAGACAATGGTTTTGCTTGCTGCCGCCGCGCTGCCGCTGGGCGCCTGCACCTCGTACGGAAACGATGACACCCTCGCCAGCGCCGGGACCGGTGCTGCCATCGGCGCTGCCGCGGGTGCTGGCGTTTCCGCCATCGCCGGGACCGACCTGCTGACCAGCGCCGTCATCGGCGCCGCCGCTGGCGGACTTGGCGGGGCCATCTGGGCGGACCGCGATCGCGATGGCCGTGCAGACGGCTATGTCTATCAGGGCCAGTACTACCAGGGCACTCCGACGACCTATCAGGCCGGCATGGGCGACCGCACCTACTGCGCCGAACGGCGCAGCGTCGCTGGCACCGCGCTTCGGACCGGTGCAGCGGGCGCGGCTGTGGGCGCGGGCGCTGGTGCGCTGATCGGCGGCCTCGGCGTGCTCGAAGGCGCGGCGATCGGCGCTGCCGTCGGCGGCCTTGGCGGCGCGATCTGGGCTGACCAGGACCGTGACGGCTGCGTGGACGGTTACGTCCGTGAAGGCCAGTACTACTCGGGCGAGCCGATGCAGCAGCCGGTAAGCACCGGCTACACCGGCGAACGGGGCTAATCGTCCCATGACCAGCATCGCACGGGCTTTTGCCGCCCGAACCAATCGCGCGATGCTGACCGTAGGTGTGGGTGCGCTGATCGCAATCGGCGCACCCATCCCGGCGGCTGCAGCACCCTTCGCCGCGCCCGCGAGCGCGGAGCTTCGGAGCGAAGTCAAGCAGCGCGCCGGTGACCTGCGCCGCTTCTACGCGGCGCGAGATTATCGTCCGTTGTGGCTGTCGCCATCTGGCCAGGCCAGTTCCGCTGTCGATCGCCTGCTCGAACGGCTGGAGACCGCGCAGTTCGACGCGCTGGACAAGCGGACGCTGAAGAACCTTCGCACCGGATCGCTGCGCCGCGATCTTGACCGCGCCGCGGGCGGCAAGCCCGAAGCGATTGCGCGCGCGGATGTCGAACTGTCACAGATGTTCGCGACTTATGCCCGGGCCATGCGCGGAGCGCCGCGCGGACGGATGTTGTACGAAAGCGCGGCGCTCGCGCCGGTCATGCCGACCGCTGAATCGGTGCTCACGTCCGCCGCCAAATCACCTTCGCTCGATGAGCACATCACGCAGATGGCGTGGATGCATCCGTTCTATGCGGAGTTGCGGGACGCGCTCATCAGTCCGGGCTTTTCGCCTAACAAGCGCCAGGTCATCTGGGAGAACCTCAGCAGGGTTCGCGCGCTGCCGGCGATCCCGGCCGAACGTTATGTACTGGTCGACGCAGCAAGCGCGCGGCTGTGGATGTATGAGAACGGCAAGCCGGTCGATTCGATGAAAGCCGTGGTCGGGAAGCCGGAATCGGAAACGCCGGCGATGGCCGGGTTTATCCGGTACGCTATCGTCAATCCCTACTGGAACGTCCCGCCCGACCTTGTGCAGAACACGATCGCCAAGGGCGTGCTGTCGGGTGGCACCAAGTACCTCACGCAGCGCGGTTACGAAGTGCTGGCGAATTACGATGCGAACGCCAAGCCGATCGATCCCAAGAAGGTGGACTGGCAGGCCGTTGCCGCGGGTGCGCCGCCCCCTCACGTCCGTCAGAAGCCGGGCGGGAGCAATTTCATGGGCAAGGTGAAGTACGAATTCCCCAATGCGCAGGGCATTTATCTTCATGACACGCCCGATCGCGCGCTGCTCAAGCTTGACGATCGCCAGCTGAGCAACGGCTGCGTCCGTCTCGAAGATGCCGACCGGCTCGGCCGGTGGCTGCTGGGCGGGAAGTCGGTCAGCAAGACAGGCAACCGGCCCGAGCAGCGGATCGACCTGCCGACTGTGGTGCCAGTCTATATCACATATCTTACCGCGGCACCCGATGCGAAGGGCACGATCGCCTTTCGTGACGATGTATACGGACGCGATAGCGCGCCGCAATTCGCCGCCCTCGAAGGCGTCAGCGGCGCCGGCGCGTACCCCAGGTAAAGCTCGTCTGCAGGGTGCTGTCGATCGGTTGACCCGCCGCATCGGTGGCGGGACGGAAGCGGAAGCGCTGGGTGAACAGCCGACAGGTGAGACCGTCGAGCAGTTCCGCTCCGCTTGACCGGACAACTTCGCAGCGGTCCACGCTCCCATCGGTGCGAACGCGAAAGCTGATCGCCACGGTGCCGGCGAGCCCCGCCTGTTCGGCCGCTCTCGGATAGTCGCTGTCGCGCAAGGCACCGGCGATCCGCTGCGCTGGCGTTCCGCTGCCGCCGCCGCCTTCTCCAGTGCCGCTGCCGCCCGCGCCGGAGCCGCTGCCCTGCGTGCCGGATCCGCCATCGACGTCCCGCCCGTCGCCCGCAACGGGCGCGGCGGGAGCGACTGCTAGCGGAATTGCCGCCGACGGCGCTTCGCGGGGCAGCGCGTCCCCCGTCTGCCCCTCGGGAGCGGGCGCGGCGTCCGCCGTCCGCTGCGGTTCGCTGCGCTCCACGGGCGGGGGCGGGGGCGGGGGCGGTTCGTCCAAAGCGACGGTCACGGCCAGCGACTGCGTGGGTTCCACCGGCGAACGGTCGAACGACAACCCCCACGCCAGACCCGCGATGACGAGCGCGTGCACGGCAATGGTCGCGGCAGCCGCCCCGATCCGCCGTTTGCTTTCGCCATCGTGAGTTGCATACATGACTTGGTTGGAACGCGGACTCCGTAATTCGGCTCCGAGAGTCGTGGCCCCAGGTCGATCAGGTGTGCGCGCATGGCAGGAGCATCGCGGCTGCGGCTGAACGCCGATTGACGGCTGCGGTCAAAGCGTCTAGTGGCGCGCCCATCCAAGGCCGGCTGCTGGCTCGCCTCGGTCAGATAGAGCTGAACATTGGCAGTTGAGTTCCGGGGCCTGGCGCTGCGTGCGCGAAGGCTCTTTTCTATTGGAGCGGTTCCAGATGGAACGCTCTCGGGGCGGCTGTCAAAGTAACCCGGTGTCCGTGACCCGGGTGGAGTGTTTCAGGCTCGTGGCAGATATGCTGAACCCGGACATCGTCCAGGGCGGCGGCTGCGCGATCCTTTCCCTTCACCCTGGCGTGTGGCGCCTCCATACGGTGAAGAGAGAAAGTCTTAATGCCGACGATCAACCAGCTGGTCCGCAAGGGCCGCGAACCGCAGAAGGCCAAGTCCAAGGTCCCTGCGATGGAAGCGAACCCGCAGAAGCGCGGCGTTTGCACCCGCGTCTATACGACGACCCCGAAGAAGCCGAACTCGGCGCTGCGCAAGGTCGCCAAGGTGCGCCTGACCAACCAGCGCGAGGTCATCACCTACATCCCGGGTGAAGGGCACAACCTGCAGGAGCACTCGGTGGTGCTGATCCGCGGCGGCCGCGTGCGCGACCTTCCCGGCGTGCGGTACCACGTGCTGCGCGGCGTGCTCGACACCCAGGGCGTCAAGGACCGCAAGCAGAGCCGCTCGAAGTACGGCGCCAAGCGTCCGAAGTAAGGTTTCAACGCGGCGCTAGCCTGGCTCCAGCCCGCTCCTCCACCTGGCTAACCTATTGAGGTAGCATCTGGGTGGCCGGTGCGGGAGCGGGCCGAGCCGCAAGCCCTGACGGAGGTCAGGGTGCACTCCGAAGGAGTTACAAAAGATGTCACGTCGTCGTCGTCCCGAGAAGCGGGAAATCCTGCCTGATCCCAAGTTCGGTGATCAGATCCTGTCGAAGTTCATGAACAACCTCATGTACGACGGTAAGAAGTCGGTTGCCGAAAGCATCGTCTATGGCGCGCTCGAAACCGTCGAGACCCGTGCCAAGGCCGATCCCATCGGGCTGTTCCACACCGCGCTCCAGAACGTCGCCCCCCAGATCGAGGTCCGTTCGCGGCGCGTCGGCGGTGCGACCTACCAGGTGCCGGTCGAGGTTCGTCCCGAGCGTGCCCAGGCGCTCGCCATCCGCTGGCTCATCACCGCCGCTCGCGGCCGTGCGGAGACCACCATGTCGGCGCGCCTCTCGGGCGAGTTGATGGATGCCGCCAACAACCGCGGCAACGCGGTCAAGAAGCGCGAAGACACGCACCGCATGGCGGACGCCAACCGCGCCTTCTCGCACTACCGCTGGTAACCTGGCGCTGGTAACAGCCGGCGACTTAAAATCGTCGCTGGCAAACCCTACATGGGGGCTGGCTCACACCTGGTGAGCCGCCCCCGCTACCCCCGAGGAACTCCCAATGGCCCGCGAATACCCGCTGGAGCGCTACCGCAATATCGGCATCATGGCGCACATCGATGCCGGCAAGACCACCACGACCGAGCGTATCCTTTACTACACCGGCAAGTCCTACAAGATCGGCGAAGTCCACGACGGCGCCGCGACGATGGACTGGATGGAGCAGGAGCAGGAACGCGGGATCACCATCACCTCGGCCGCCACGACGACGTTCTGGCAGGCTGAAGACGGTCAGGGGCCCAAGCACCGCATCAACATCATCGACACCCCCGGGCACGTTGACTTCACCATCGAAGTCGAGCGCTCGCTGCGCGTGCTTGACGGCGCGGTCGCGGTGTTCGACGGCGTCGCCGGCGTGGAGCCGCAGTCGGAGACCGTGTGGCGCCAGGCCGACAAGTACGGCGTGCCGCGGATGTGCTTCATCAACAAGCTCGACCGGACCGGCGCCGATTTCTACTACTGCGTGCAGTCCATCATCGACCGCCTCGGCGCCAAGCCGCTGGTGCTCTATCTGCCGATCGGCGCCGAGAGCCAGCTCAAGGGCGTGGTGGATCTCGTCAACAATCGCGGCATCGTCTGGAAGGACGAGGCGCTGGGTGCAGAGTTCGAATACGTCGCGATCCCCGAGGACATGGCAGACAAGGCGGCGGACTACCGCAGCCAGCTGATCGAGCTCGTCGTCGAGCAGGACGATGACGTCATGGAGCAGTACCTCGAAGGCAACGAGCCCGACGTGGCGACTCTCAAGCGGCTGATCCGCAAGGGCACCATGGCGCGCAGCTTCGTGCCCGTGACCTGCGGTTCGGCGTTCAAGAACAAGGGCGTGCAGCCCCTGCTCGACGCCGTGGTCGATTACATGCCGAGCCCGCTCGACGTGCCCGCGATCAAGGGCGTGCTGCCCGACAGCGACGAAGAAGCCGAGCGTGCTTCCAGCGACGACGCGCCGTTCGCGGCGCTGGCGTTCAAGATCATGAACGATCCGTTCGTCGGCAGCCTGACCTTCACCCGCATCTATTCGGGCAAGCTGGTCAAGGGCCAGGTCCTGAACAGCGTGAAGGACAAGAAGGAAAAGATCGGCCGCATGCTGCTGATGCACTCCAACAACCGGGAGGACATCGATGAGGCGTTTGCGGGCGACATCGTCGCGCTCGCCGGCATGAAGGACACGACCACGGGCGACACCCTGTGCGACATGGCCAACCCGATCATCCTCGAGCGGATGGAATTCCCCGAACCCGTCATCGAACTGTCGGTGGAACCCAAGACCAAGGCCGACCAGGAAAAGATGGGCGTCGCGCTCAATCGCCTGGCGCAGGAAGACCCGAGCTTCCGCGTGTCGACCGACCACGAAAGCGGCCAGACGATCATCAAGGGGATGGGCGAGCTCCACCTCGACATCATCGTCGATCGCATGAAGCGCGAATTCAAGGTCGAGGCCAACGTCGGTGCGCCGCAGGTGGCTTACCGCGAATACCTCGCCAAGCCGGTCGAGGTCGATTACACCCACAAGAAGCAGTCGGGTGGTTCGGGTCAGTTCGGCCGGGTCAAGGTCAAGGTCACTCCGGGTGAGCGCGGTCAGGGCGTTGTCTTCGAAGACAACATCAAGGGCGGTAACATCCCCAAGGAGTTCATCCCCGCGATCGAAAAGGGTTTCCGCGAGCAGGCTTCGAGCGGGTACCTGGTGGGCTTCCCGATCATCGACTTCTCGATCGAGCTCTATGACGGTGCGTACCACGACGTCGACTCGAGCGCGATCGCGTTCGAAATCGCCGGCCGCGGCGCCATGCGCGAAGTGGCGAGCAAGTCGGGCATCAAGCTGCTCGAGCCGATCATGAAGGTGGAAGTCGTGACCCCCGAGGATTACCTCGGTGACGTGATCGGCGACATCAACAGCCGGCGCGGGCAGATCCAGGGCACCGACACGCGGGGCAATGCCCAGGCGGTCGAGGCGATGGTGCCGCTCGCCAACATGTTCGGTTACGTGAATGAGCTGCGCTCGTTCACGCAGGGCCGGGCACAGTACTCGATGCAGTTCTCGCACTACGACGAAGTGCCGGCCAACGTGGCGGCGGAAGTCAAGGAGAAGCTTGCCTAAGAAAGGGTGAGCGTCTAGGGGCGGCACCCGATTCACCGGGTGCCGCAGCCTGCTTGGTGAAATTCATTTTCAGACAGAGGTTAAGGTCAAAATGGCTAAGGAAAAATTCCAGCGGAACAAGCCGCACTGCAACATCGGCACCATCGGTCACGTTGACCACGGCAAGACCACGCTGACCGCCGCGATCACCAAGGTCATGGCCGAAGTGTACGGCGGCACCGCGGTGGACTTCGCGAACATCGACAAGGCGCCTGAAGAGCGCGAGCGCGGCATCACCATCTCGACCGCACACGTCGAGTATGAGTCTGACGCACGCCATTACGCGCACGTCGATTGCCCGGGCCACGCCGACTACGTGAAGAACATGATCACCGGTGCCGCCCAGATGGACGGCGCGATCCTGGTCGTGAACGCCGCCGACGGCCCGATGCCCCAGACCCGCGAGCACATCCTGCTCGCCCGTCAGGTCGGCGTGCCGGCGCTGGTTGTGTACATGAACAAGGTCGATCAGGTCGACGACGAGGAAATCCTCGAGCTCGTCGAACTGGAAGTGCGCGAGCTGCTGAGCTCGTACGACTTCGACGGTGACAACATTCCGATCATCAAGGGTTCGGCTCTGGCCGCTCTCGAAGGCCGCGATGACAACATCGGCAAGGATTCGGTCGTTGCGCTGATCAAGGCGGTCGACGAATTCATCCCGCAGCCCGACCGTCCGGTCGACAAGCCCTTCCTGATGCCGATCGAAGACGTGTTCTCGATCTCTGGCCGCGGCACCGTGGTGACCGGCCGCATCGAGACCGGCATCGTCAACGTGGGCGACGAAGTCGAGATCGTCGGCATCAAGGACCTCAAGAAGACGACCGTCACCGGCGTCGAGATGTTCCGCAAGCTGCTCGATCGCGGCGAGGCCGGCGACAACGTCGGTGCGCTGATCCGCGGCGTGGCGCGTGAGGAGGTCGAGCGCGGCCAGGTTCTCGCGAAGCCGGGTTCGGTCAAGCCGCACACCGATTTCGAAGCCGAAGTCTACGTGCTGTCGAAGGACGAAGGTGGGCGTCACACGCCGTTCTTCGCCAACTACCGCCCGCAGTTCTACTTCCGCACCACCGACGTGACCGGTGAAGTTGTCCTCCCCGAGGGCACCGAGATGGTCATGCCGGGCGACAACGTCACGATCGGCGTCAAGCTGATCGCGCCGATCGCCATGGACGAAGGCCTGCGCTTCGCCATCCGCGAAGGCGGCCGGACCGTTGGCTCGGGCGTCGTTTCGAAGATCACCAAGTAAGCTTGGCGATCTGCTCAGGTTCAGGCCCGGCGCTCTTCGGAGCGTCGGGCCTTTGCCGTTCTGGGGTCGCGAAGCCAGGTTGAACCTTTTGTGCGCCGAGTAAGCGTTTCTTCCACAAACAGGGTTGTCAGCCGGGGTCGCTATCCGTATAGGCCCGCCACCGGCAGGGGATTCTTCTCTTGCTCACGAAATTCAGGGAAGGCCGCCCGTTCCGGGAAACCGGATGAAGCGGGGCGCGCCTTTCTTTTTTGCGGGTTGCAAGCGGTAACGTCGGCGGCACGCTCAGGCTCTTTCGCATCGGTAGGGACATGGAAGCTCAGAATATCCGCATTCGCCTGAAGGCGTTCGATCACCGCGTGCTTGATCAGGCAACTGGCGAGATCGCCGAGACCGCCCGTCGTACGGGTGCGCTGATTCGGGGTCCCATTCCCATGCCGACGCGCAACGAAAAGTTCACCGTTCTTCGCGGCCCGCACATCGACAAGAAGTCGCGCGAGCAGTTCGAAGTCCGCACCTACAAGCGGCTGCTCGATATCGTGCAGCCGAACGCCCAGACCGTGGACGCGCTGATGAAGCTCGACCTTGCGGCCGGCGTGAACGTCGAGATCAAGCTGGCTTGATTTCATCGCGGAGCTCCGGCTTCGCGGACTAGGGATACCTCCGGCCACGCCCTCGGGCACAGGGCCGGGTAAGCGTCCCCCGTCTCGCTTCCCTCGGGAAGCACTTTGGCCCGGACGGGGCGATGCATGATTTCCAGGGCCGAGCACGCACTCCGGATGGTCTGGAGTGCCTCTGTAAGGAGAACGGATCATGCGCTCAGGCGTGATCGCTAAGAAAGTCGGGATGACCCGCCTGTTCCAGGAAGACGGCCGCCACGTGCCCGTCACCGTCCTGGCGCTTGAAGATTGCCAGGTCGTATCGCACCGCACCGCTGATCGTGACGGCTACTACGCCGTTCAGCTGGGCGCGGGCGAGGCCAAGCAGAAGAACGTCAACAAGCCGCAGCGCGAGGCGTTTGCCAAGGCCGAAGTCGGCCTGAAGATGCGCGTCGCCGAGTTCCGGGTTTCGGGCGAGGATGCCCTGATCCCGGTCGGCTCGACGATTTCGGCCGAGCACTTCATCGCCGGACAGAAGGTCGACATCACCGGCCACACGCAGGGCAAGGGCTTTGCCGGTGCGATGAAGCGCTGGGGCTTCGGCGGTATGCGCGCGACGCACGGCGTCTCGATCAGCCACCGTGCGCACGGTTCGACCGGCCAGCGTCAGGATCCGGGCAAGGTCTTCAAGAACAAGAAGATGGCGGGCCACATGGGCGACCGCCAGCGTACTCAGCAGAACCTCGAGGTCGTTCGCACGGACGCTGCCCGCGGGTTGATCTTCGTGAAGGGTTCGGTCCCTGGCACCAAGAACAGCTGGATGCTGGTCCGCGATGCGGTGAAGCTGACCGCGCCTGAAGGACTGCCGTTCCCCGGCGCCGTGCTCGACCGCAACGCCGCTCCTCAGCACGAGGAAGCGCCTGCCGGTCTGGTTGAAGCGGCTGCCGAGCACGAAGTGCACGATCAGGTCAGCCCCGAGCTGCAGGAGCAGCTCGCTGCCGAGCAGCAGGCAGGTGCGGGTGACGATGTCACTCCTGCCGTCGGCGACGCAACTTCCGAGAGCGGCAACGCCTCGGACGACAACAAGGAGGGCTGATCCGTGAAGGTTACGGTCCAAAATCTCGACGGCGGCGCGGCCGGCGATCTCGAGCTGAACGATGCAGTGTTCGGCGTGGAGCCGCGGCAGGACATCCTGCACCGCGTCATCACGTGGCAGCTGTGGAACCGGCGCGCGACCGCTCGTCCGACCCGCGAGCGCAGTGAAGTTTCGCGTACCGGCAAGAAATTCGGCCGTCAGAAGGGTGGCGGCACCGCCCGTCACGGCGATCGCGCGGCCCCGGTGTTCATCGGCGGCGGCAAGGCGCACGGTGCCCGCAAGCGGGATTTCAATATCTCGCTGAACAAGAAGATCCGCGCGCTGGGCCTGCGCATGGCGCTGTCGAGCAAGGTCGAGAACGGCCTGGTCGTGGTCGACAACCTGGAACTGGCTGAGGCCAAGACGAAGGCGCTCAAGGGCCAGTTCGACAAGAACGGCTGGAGCGGCAAGGTGCTGGTGATCGACGGCGACGCCGGTGAAAGCTCGTTCGCTCGCGCCGCGGGCAACCTGCCGGGTGTGAACATTCTGCCGGCCGTGGGCGCGAACGTCTACGACATCCTGAAGCACGACACGCTGGTCCTCACCCGGTCGGCTGTCGAAAAGCTGGAGGCGCGTTTCAATGGCTAAGCAGCAGAAGCAGATCGATGCGCGTCACTATGACGTCATCCTCGCCCCTCACATCACCGAGAAGAGCACGTTGCTGTCGGAGCACAACGGCGTGGTCTTCAAGGTCGCCAACGACGCCACCAAGCCGCAGATCAAGGAAGCGGTCGAGGCTCTGTTCGGAGTCAAGGTGCTGGGCGTGAACACCATCGTTGCCAAGGGCAAGACCAAGCGCTGGAAGGGCAAGCCCTACAGCCGCACGGACATGAAGAAGGCGATCGTGACCCTGGCTGACGGCGACTCCATCGACGTCACCAGCGGGATCTGAGGGCAGGAACATGGCACTTAAGAACTACAAGCCGACCAGCCCGGCCCGTCGCGGCCTGATCCTGGTCGACAAGTCTTCCCTGTGGAAGGGCAAGCCGGTCAAGGCGCTGGTCGAAGGCAAGCGCAAGACCGGTGGCCGGAACAACAAGGGTCACGTGACCAGCCGCGGCATCGCGGGCGGCCACAAGCAGAAGTACCGCTACGTCGACTTCAAGCGGCGCAAGTGGGACATGCCGGCCACCGTCGAGCGGCTCGAGTACGATCCCAACCGCACCGCATTCATCGCGCTGGTGAAGTACGAGGACGGCGAACTGGCCTACATCCTCGCGCCGCAGCGGCTCGCCGTCGGCGACAGCGTCGTCGCGGGCGAAAAGACTGACACGAAGCCGGGCAACGCGATGTTGCTGGGCACCATGCCGGTCGGCACCATCTGCCACAACGTGGAGATGAAGCCGGGCAAGGGTGGCCAGATCGCCCGTTCGGCTGGCACGTATGTGCAGGTCGTCGGCCGTGACCGCGGGATGGTGATCGTCCGTCTCAACAGCGGCGAGCAGCGCTACCTTCGCAGCGATTGCATGGGTACGGTTGGCGCGGTCTCGAACCCCGACAATCAGAACCAGAACTTCGCCAAGGCGGGTCGCAGCCGCTGGATGGGCAAGCGCCCGCTGACCCGCGGCGTTGCCAAGAACCCGGTCGACCACCCGCACGGTGGTGGTGAGGGCCGGACCTCGGGCGGCCGTCACCCGGTCACGCCGTGGGGCAAGCCGACCAAGGGTGCGCGCACCCGCCACAACAAGGCGACGGACAAGATGATCATCCGTT
Organism: Altererythrobacter sp. TH136; assembly: GCF_007065885.1. Classification (NCBI taxonomy): domain Bacteria; kingdom Pseudomonadati; phylum Pseudomonadota; class Alphaproteobacteria; order Sphingomonadales; family Erythrobacteraceae; genus Altererythrobacter; species Altererythrobacter sp. TH136. The sequence goes on from NZ_CP041409.1 coordinate 131,058, forward strand.
CGCGTCACGCCAAGAAGAAGAGGTAATCGAGATGGCTCGTTCCGTCTGGAAAGGTCCGTTCGTCGACCTCCACCTGCTGAAGAAGGCCGAGGACGCGCAGGAAAAGAATGCGCGCGGTGCGATCAAGACCTGGTCGCGTCGTTCGACGATCCTGCCGCAGTTCGTCGGTCTGACGTTCAGCGTCTACAACGGCCAGAAGTTCATTCCGGTCTCCGTCAACGAAGACATGGTCGGCCACAAGCTCGGTGAGTTCTCGCCCACGCGAAGCTTCCCCGGCCACGCCGCCGACAAGAAGGGCAAGCGCTGATGGGCAAGCAGAAAGCCCCCCGCCGCGTTGGCGACAACGAGGCTTTGGCCGTCGGCACCACGATACGTGGCTCGGCGCAGAAGCTGAACCTCGTCGCCGCGCTGATCCGCGGCCGCAAGGCAGAGGACGCGCTGAACATCCTCACCTTCTCCAAGAAGGCGATGGCACGCGACGCATCCAAGGTGCTCGCGAGCGCGATCGCCAACGCCGAGAACAACCACAACCTCGATGTCGACGCGCTCGTCGTCGCCGAGGCGTCGGTCGGCAAGTCCGTTACCATGAAGCGCTTCCACACGCGTGGACGGGGCAAGAGCACCCGCATCCTGAAGCCGTTCAGCCGGCTGCGCATCGTGGTCCGTGAAAGCGAGGAGGCCTGATCCATGGGTCATAAATCGAACCCCGTCGGCCTGCGCCTGCAGATCAACCGCACTTGGGACAGCCGCTGGTACGCCGAAGGGCGCGACTATGCCAAGCTGCTCAGCGAGGACATCGAGATCCGCAAGTACATCGTCGACAGCCTGCCGCAGGCCGCGATCAGCAAGGTCGTGATCGAGCGTCCGGCCAAGCTGTGCCGCGTGTCGATCTATGCTGCCCGCCCAGGTGTGATCATCGGCAAGAAGGGCGCGGACATCGAGAAGCTGCGGGCCAAGCTCGCGACGATGACCAAGAGCGACGTGAAGCTCAACATCGTTGAGATCCGTAAGCCGGAGATCGACGCCAAGCTCGTGGCTCAGGGCATCGCCGACCAGCTGATCCGCCGGGTGGCGTTCCGCCGGGCGATGAAGCGCGCGATGCAGTCGGCCATGCGTCTTGGTGCCGAGGGCATCAAGGTGATGTGCGGCGGCCGTCTTGGCGGTGCCGAGATCGCCCGTGTCGAGCAGTACCGCGAAGGCCGCGTTCCGCTGCACACGCTCCGCGCCAACGTCGATTATGCCGATGCCGAAGCGCTGACCGCTTACGGAATCATCGGCATCAAGGTGTGGATCTTCAAGGGTGAGATCCTCGGCCACGATCCGACCGCCCAGGACCGCCTGATGATGGAGGCCCAGACTTCGGGCGTCCGTCCGGCCTCCGACCGGCGCTAAGGTAGAGCAAGAACCATGCTGCAACCGAAAAAGACCAAGTTCCGCAAGGCCTTCAAGGGCCGGATCAAGGGTGACGCCAAGGGCGGCACGAGCCTGAACTTCGGCTCGTACGGCCTCAAGGCGCTCGAGCCCGAGCGGGTCACCGCCCGCCAGATCGAGGCCGCCCGCCGGGCGATCACGCGCCACATCAAGCGCCAGGGGCGCTTGTGGATTCGCGTGTTCCCGGACGTGCCAGTGTCGAAGAAGCCTGCCGAGGTCCGTCAGGGCAAGGGCAAGGGTTCGGTCGAATACTGGGCCGCTCGCGTGAAGCCGGGCCGTGTGCTGTTCGAACTGGACGGCGTCCCCGGTCCGCTCGCTGCCGAGGCGTTCAGCCGCGCGGCGATGAAGCTGCCGATCAAGACCAAGGTTATCGCTCGTCTGGGCGACACCACCCACCTGGGAGCCGAATGATGGCCAAGAAACCCGCCGCCGCTGCCGGCAGCAAGGTCGAGGACATGCGCACCAAGACCGACGACCAGCTTTATGAGCAGCTGGTCGATCTGAAGCGCGAAGCCTTCAATCTGCGCTTCCAGTCTGCGACTAACCAGTTGGAGCGTCCCGCGCGCATCCGCGAAGTGCGCCGCGACATCGCGCGCATCAAGACGCTCCAGAACGAGCGGTCTGCCAAGCTCGACCGCGGGCAGGGCGAGACCACTCGCTCGGCCGAAGCTTAAGGAGGGCCCGATGCCCAAGCGTATCCTCACCGGGACTGTCGTTTCCGACAAGACCGACAAGACCGTGACCGTGCTGGTCGAGCGCAAGGTGAAGCACCCGCTTTACGGCAAGATCATCCGTCGTTCGAAGAAGTACCATGCTCACGATGAGGGCAACGAGTACCATCCGGGCGACGTCGTACGGATCGAAGAGACCCGTCCGATTTCCAAGACCAAGACCTGGGCCGTAAAGGACCGGGTCATCGCGGGTGGTGTGCAGGCGGTGGAAGCCGACCTCGACGTCGCTGAAGCCGGCAACTGAGCCGAATTTTTTAGGAACTGCCGGACTGGTTCCGGCAAGCCGAACGAGAAGGAACCGGATCGATGATCCAGATGCAATCCACGCTCGACGTCGCTGACAACAGCGGCGCCAAGCGCGTCCAGTGCATCAAGGTGCTGGGCGGATCGAAGCGCCGCACCGCTGGCGTGGGCGACGTGATCGTTGTCTCCGTCAAGGAGGCGCAGCCGCGCACCCGCGTGAAGAAGGGCGACGTTCACCGTGCGGTGATCGTGCGCACCCGCAAGGACGTGCGCCGCACCGACGGCAGCGTGATCCGCTTCGACAGCAATGCCGCGGTGCTCGTGAACAAGAACGAGGAGCCGATCGGCACGCGTATCTTCGGGCCGGTGGTCCGCGAACTGCGCGGCCGCGGCTTCATGAAGATCATCAGCCTTGCGCCGGAGGTGCTCTAATGGCTTCCGCTAAGATCAAGAAAGGCGACCAGGTCGTCGTGCTTTCGGGCAAGGACAAGGGCCTCACCGGCACCGTCCAGGCCGTGATGCCGAAGGACAGCAAGGTTGTCGTCGATGGCGTCAACGTGTCTGCCCGTCACCGCAAGCCGAGCCAGCAGAACCCCCAGGGTGGTATCGATCGCAATCCTGCGCCGATGCATATCTCCAAGGTCGCACTGGCCGATCCCAAGGACGGCAAGCCGACCCGCGTCCGCTTCGAAACGAAGGACGGGCGCAAGGTCCGCGTTGCCGTCAAGTCCGGGGAGACCATCGATGGTTGATACCTACACCCCGCGTCTGAAGGCCAAGTACGAAGCCGAGATCGCCAAGGCGATGACGGACAAGTTCGGCTACAAGAACGCGATGGAAGTGCCCAAGCTCGAGAAGATCGTGCTGAACATGGGCGTGGGCGAAGCGAGCCAGGACAAGAAGAAGGTCCAGACCGCTGCCGAGGAAATGGCCCTGATCGCCGGCCAGAAGCCGGTCATCACCAAGGCCAAGAAGTCGATTGCGCAGTTCAAGCTGCGCGAGGGCATGCCCATCGGGGCGAAGGTCACTCTTCGCCGTGAGCGGATGTACGAATTCCTCGATCGCCTCGTTACCGTGGCAATGCCGCGCATCCGCGACTTTCGCGGGCTGAACCCGAAGAGCTTCGACGGGCGCGGCAACTATGCGATGGGCTTGAAAGAGCAGATCATCTTCCCGGAAATCTCGTACGACCGTATCGAGAAGGTCCGGGGCATGGATATCATCGTCACCACCACGGCGAAGACCGATGACGAGGCGCGCGAGTTGCTGCGCCTGTTCGGTTTCCCGTTCCCGCGCGAAGAAGCCGCTGCTGAAGAGCAGCAGGCTGCCGCGTGACCCTGATCTAAGGAAGAGAGCTTAAGTCCATGGCGAAACTGAGTTCCATCAACAAGAACGAGCGGCGCAAGAAGCTCGTGAAGAAGTATGCCGGCAAGTACGCGCGGCTGAAGGCGATTGCCGACGACCAGTCGCTCGACGACGGCGAGCGCCTGATGGCTCGCCTGAAGCTGGCGGAAATCCCGCGCAACGCAAACCCCACCCGGGTGCGCAACCGTTGTTCCACGACCGGGCGTCCTCGCGGCGTCTATCGCAAGTTCGGCCTCAACCGCATCGAACTGCGCGACCTCGGCAACAAGGGCCTGATCCCAGGCCTGACCAAGTCGAGCTGGTGAGGATCTAGAAGATGGCTATGACCGATCCCCTGGGTGACATGCTCACCCGCATCCGCAACGGCCAGCAGGCGAAGAAGGACTCAGTCCTGACACCTGCCAGCAAACTGCGTGCGAACGTTCTCGAGGTGCTTCGGCGCGAAGGCTACATCCGTGGCTTCAGCGAAGACGCGTCGGGCGCGCACCCCGCGCTGCGGATCGAACTGAAGTATTTTGAAGGCGAGCCCGCGATCAAGCACGTGGCTCGCGTCTCCAAGCCCGGCCGCCGCGTCTATTCCGGTTCCAAGGAACTGCCGACGATCCGCAACGGCCTTGGCATCACCATCGTCTCGACGCCGCGCGGCGTGCTCTCGGATGCCGAAGCACGCACGCAGAACGTCGGCGGCGAAGTGCTGGCGGAGGTATTCTGATGAGCCGCATCGGTAAGAAGCCGGTAGCGATCCCCAGCGGGGTCACTGCCGACATCAATGAGGGCACGCTGTCGGTGAAGGGTCCTAAGGGGACCCTGTCGATGGGTATGTCCGATCTGATCGACTACCAGGTCGAAGACGGTGCGATTTCGGTCAAGCCGGCGAACGACACCAAGGCGGCGCGTGCCTTCTGGGGCATGCAGCGCACACTGGTGTCGAACTTGGTCGAAGGCGTGTCGAACGGCTTCACGAAGACGCTCGACATCAAGGGCGTGGGTTATCGCGCCGCAGCGCAGGGCAAGAAGCTCAAGCTGCAGCTCGGCTACAGCCACGATGTCGATCTCGATGTGCCGGAAGGTCTCGAGGTGAAGACGCCGGACCAGACCACGGTCGAGGTATCGGGCATCGATAAGCAGGCTGTCGGTCAGTTTGCCGCGGAAATCCGCCGCTGGCGCAAGCCGGAACCCTACAAGGGCAAGGGCATCGCCTATCGGGGCGAGTACATCTTCCGCAAGGAAGGGAAGAAGAAGTAAGATGGCCAAGCTTTCCCTCTTCGCACGCCGCCGTCGCCGCGTGCGTACCGCGATCAAGTCGCGCGCCGGCGATCGGCCGCGTCTGTCGATCCACCGCACCGGTCGCCACATCTACGCGCAGATCATCGACGATAAGCAGGGCCGCACGCTGGCCGCTGCAAGCACGCTGGGCGTTCAGACCAGCGGCGCGAACGTCGATGCTGCCGTGCAGGTTGGCAAGACCATCGCCGAAGCCGCCAAGAATGCCGGCGTGAGCACGGTCGTGTTCGACCGCGGCGGGTTCCTTTTCCATGGCCGCGTGAAAGCGCTCGCCGACGCCGCCCGCGAAGGCGGGCTGGAGTTCTGATGATGGCTGACGAAAACAACAACGAAGCAACCGGCACTGCCGAAACGCAGAACGCGGTCGTCAATGAGCAGCCGGCAATCGCCGATACTCCGTCGGAGGCTGCTGCGACGCAGAGCGCCGACCAGGGCGCGCACGAGCAACCGCGTTCGCGCGGCGGTCGCGGCGGCGGTGACCGTGGCGGCAACCGCGGTGGCCAGGGCGGTCCGGGCGGCCGTGGCGGTCAGCGCGGAGGTCGTCGTGACGATCGCCGTGGTGGACGCGAAGAAGAAGACGACGGCATCATCGAGAAGCTGGTCCACATCAATCGCGTCTCCAAGACGGTGAAGGGCGGCAAGCGCTTCGGTTTCGCCGCGCTGGTCGTGGTGGGTGACGGTTCGGGCCGCGTTGGCTTCGGTCATGGCAAGGCACGCGAAGTGCCGGAAGCCATCACCAAGGCGACCGCTTCGGCGAAGAAGAAGATGATCCGCGTGCCGCTGAAGGAAGGCCGTACGCTGCATCACGACGGCAAGGGCCGTTTCGGTGCTGGCAAGGTCAACGTCCGCAGCGCGCCTGCCGGTACCGGCATCATCGCCGGTGGCCCGATGCGCGCCGTGTTCGAAAGCCTGGGCGTGGCCGACGTGGTGACCAAGTCGGTCGGCACTTCCAACCCCTACAACATGATCCGCGCCACGTTCGACGCGTTGCAGGACCAGACTTCGCCGAAGTCGGTTGCCCAGCGTCGCGGCAAGAAAGTCGCCGACCTGCTGGGTCGCGGCGGCGCGAGCGAGGCCGAGGCGGAAGCCGACGCCGCGGCGATGGTGGAGTAAGCCAATGGCAACTATCAAGCTCAAGCAGATCGGCAGCCCGATCCGCCGTCCCGAAAGCCAGAAGAAGATCCTGATCGGTCTGGGCCTGGGCAAGATGCACCGCGTGGTGGAGGTCGAAGATTCGGCCGAAGTCCGCGGCGCGATTGCCAAGCTGCCCCACATGGTCGAGATCGTCGACTGATCATCCGTCCTTCTCGTCAGCGACGAGACGGCTAGCGCGACAAAAGCGAAAGCGAGTGCATTGACATGAAACTGAACGAAATCCGCGACAACGAAGGCGCCCGTCACCGCAAGATGCGGGTTGGCCGGGGCATCGGTTCGGGCAAGGGCAAGACCGCCGGCCGTGGCCAGAAGGGTGCCAAGGCGCGCTCGGGCGTTAGCGTCAACGGGTTCGAAGGCGGCCAGATGCCACTTCACATGCGGATCCCGAAGCGCGGTTTCAACGCGCTGAACCCCAAGGATCACGCAGAGGTCAACCTCGGCATGGTGCAGAAGTTCATCGATGCCGGAAAGCTCGATGCCAGCGGCACCATCGATCACGATGCGCTGAAGGCTGCCGGTCTTGGCCGGAACGCCAAGCACGGCGTGCGCCTGCTCGGCAAGGGTGAGCTGACCGCCAAGGTCAGCTTCCGTGTCGCCGGTGCCAGCAAGGGCGCGATCGAGGCGGTCGAGAAGGCCGGGGGCTCGGTCGAGGTGATCGAGAAGGGTCAGCCCGAGCACGAAAAGAAGGCTGCTCGCGCAGCGGCCAACAAGGCTGCCAAAGCCAAGTAAGCGAACAAGTGAGGCGCAGGGTTCGACATCGGACCCTGCGCTTCCTATGTAGCCTCCCATGCCGGGAGGGACCGGCGTCTCAGAGGATCTTCGGGTAATCCCATGGCATCACGCGCCGACAACATCGCCAGCTCCCTGAGCCTGGCGAATTTCTCCAAGGCTACCGAGCTCAAGAACCGTATCTGGTTCACGGTCGGCGCCTTGATCGTATTCCGCTTCCTGAGCTTCGTGCCGCTGCCGGGCGTCAACCCGCTGGTGCTCGAGCAACTCTATGCGCAGACGCAGGGCGGTATTCTCGATCTGTTCAACACTTTTTCGGGCGGCAGCCTCGAGCGCATGAGCCTCATCGCGCTCGGCATCATGCCGTACATCACGGCCTCGATCGTGATCCAGCTGGCAGCCTCGCTCCACCCCGCACTTGCGGCGCTGAAGAAGGAAGGCGCAAGCGGCCGGCAGAAGCTCAATCAGTACACGCGTTACGGCACGGTGTTCCTGTGCGCGGTGCAGGGCTGGTTCCTGGCATCGGGCCTTGAAGCGTACGGCGCTTCAAGCGGCCTGCAGGCGGTGATCTTCCCGGGTCTGACTTTCCGCATCACCGCTGTAATCAGTCTGGTGGGTGGATCGATGTTCCTGTTGTGGCTGGGTGAGCAGATCACCAGCCGCGGCATCGGCAACGGCGTGTCGCTGATCATCATGGCGGGTATCGTCGCCCAGTTCCCGAGCTTCATCGCCAACATGTTCGAGGGCGGCCGTTCGGGTTCCATCAGCCCTTTCGTGATCGTTGCGTTCATCGCGATGATTGTCGGCCTGATCATCTTTATCGCGTTCATGGAGCGGGCCCAGCGCCAACTGCTGATCCAGTATCCGAAGCGAGCTAGCCAGCGCGGCATGATGCAGGCCGACCGCAGCCACCTGCCGCTCAAGCTCAACACGGCGGGCGTCATTCCGCCGATTTTCGCCAGTTCGCTGTTGCTGCTGCCGCTGACGATCACGCAGTTCGCCGGGCAGTCCATCGATCCAGAGGGGTCCGCCGGGGGCGTGATCAACACGCTCAATTTCTACCTGCAGCACGGGCAGCCGCTGTATCTGGCGCTCTACGCCATCGGCATCGTGTTCTTCTGTTTCTTCTACACCGCGGTGGTCTTCAACCCCGAGGAGACCGCGGACAACCTGAAGAAGAACGGCGGGTTCATTCCGGGCATTCGGCCCGGCAAGCGGACGCAGGACTACCTGGATTATGTGCTCACCCGGATCACGGTGATCGGTGCGGCGTATCTGACCTTGGTCTGCGTCCTTCCCGAATACATGATCGCGCAGACTGGCATCCCGCTGTTCCTGGGCGGTACCAGCCTCCTGATCGTCGTGAACGTGACTGTGGATACCATCAGCCAGATCCAGTCTCACCTGCTGGCGCATCAGTACGGTGATCTGATCAAGAAGGCGAAATTGAAGGGCCGTCTTCGCTAAGGCGCCGATCGGGGTATAGGGAACGCGCGTGAACATCATCCTTCTCGGACCGCCCGGTGCAGGCAAGGGCACGCAAGCGCAGCGGCTGGTCGAACGCCGTGGCATGCGCCAGCTGTCCACCGGCGACATGCTGCGGGCGGCGGTGAAGGCCGGCACTCCGGTGGGCCTGGAAGCCAAGGCGGTGATGGAACGTGGCGAACTCGTTTCGGACGAGATCGTTTCCCGCCTTATCGATGCGGAACTCACCGCGATGGGCGCGGACACCGGCGCTATCTTTGACGGCTATCCGCGCACCGAAGCGCAGGCCCAGGCGCTTGATGAAATCCTGGCCGCGCATGGCCGCAAGCTTGATTACGTGATCGAGCTGGATGTGAACGAAGATGCCCTGGTCGAGCGGATCACGGGGCGCTTCACCTGCGCCAGCTGCGGCGAAGGCTACAACGACGACTACAAGCGCCCAGCTCAACTCGGGGTGTGCGATCGCTGCGGATCGACCGAGTTCAAGCGCCGGCCAGACGACAACGAACAGACCGTCCGCACCCGCATGGCAGAATATCGTGCGAAGACCGCGCCGATCCTGCCGATCTACGAAGCGCGCGGCATCGTTCACCAGATCAACGGAATGGCTGAGATCGACCAGGTCACGCAGGCGATCGAGACGATCCTCGCAGGATAACCCTTTCGCTCCCTGATCGTCATGGCATAATGCGGGGCAGGGGGATCGTGGCCTTGACCAGTATTGCGCTCCGCGTGGGCTTAATGGCCAGCGTGCTGATCATGCCGTGGGCACCGGCACATGGCGAAGTCGCGGAATCCTCGCCCACTCATTTCGTCACCCGCGCCACCGTTACGGTGAAGGCCGTGCCCAAGGCGGCGTGGCTGGCGCTGACCGATCCCGCAGGATGGTGGGACGATGAGCACACCTGGTCAGGGTCGGCGGCCAACCTGTCGCTCGTGCCCCAAGGGGGCGGCTGCTTCTGCGAACGGATTCCGGAAAAAGACGGAGCAGCCGACGTCGGCCTCGCAGGAAGCGCCCAGCATATGACCGTGGTCATGGCAGAGCCGATGAAGGTCCTTCGCATGCGCGGCGCACTCGGTCCGCTGCAGAGCGAGCCGGTGGATGGCGTCCTGTCAATCACGCTCCAGCCCGCCAATGGTGGCGGCACCAAGCTGGTTTGGGAGTACGCGGTGGGCGGGCATCTGCGCTATCCCGTCGCGACGATTTCCAAAGCTGTTGACGGGGTCATGAGCCAGCAGCTCGACAGACTTGCGGACAAACTCGGTCGCCAGGCGCCGTACGAGAACTCCCCCGCCGATAATGAAAATCCACACGCAGCCGGACTGGCTTTGACCCAACCGACAGGCGTTGTAAAACAGCGCCGGCGATGCAAAGCGCGTGTCCTGCCGCTATCGCCGCGGCCCACCGCGTGTGAGGCATTGACCCTGCGGCAGAATCGCACTAAGCGGCCCCCTCATTCGACAACAGCGGATAGTCCGGCAGGCGATTGCGATAGTGCACGCCATCCGGGCTTTTTGCCGTAAGGCAATCCCGATGCGGTCGAGTGAAGCGATGAGATAGAGGCCGCGCGCCGCGTCAAGCCTCTGTGGAGCATGGAGAAAAAAGTGGCTCGTATTGCCGGGGTAAACCTCCCCACCAACAAGCGCGTGATTATCGCGCTCACCTACATCCACGGGATTGGCCCGACCACCGCGGTCAAGATCGCCGACAAGCTTGGCATCGATCACAGCCGCCGCGTGTCTGACCTGTCGGACGCCGAAGTGCTGCAGATCCGCGAGACGATTGACGCCGATTATGCTGTCGAGGGTGACCTGCGCCGCGAGACGGCGATGAACATCAAGCGTCTGATGGACCTCGCCAGCTATCGCGGTCTGCGTCACCGCAAGGGCCTGCCGGTCCGCGGTCAGCGCACTCACACCAACGCCCGTACCCGCAAGGGCAAGGCCAAGCCGATCGCCGGCAAGAAGAAGTAAGCCGCGCGGCCCGGCCCCGTTGTTCGGGGTGGCCGCCGCTGCTCTCTTGGATTTAGGACAGGAATTCCCACATGGCTCGTGAACCTCAGCGCATCCGCAGGCGGGAGCGCAAGAACATCACCAGCGGCGTCGCGCACGTGAACGCCAGCTTCAACAACACGATGATCACCATCACCGACGCACAAGGCAATGCGATCAGCTGGTCTTCGGCCGGCATGATGGGCTTCAAGGGCAGCCGTAAGTCGACTCCCTACGCGGCCCAGGTCGCGGCTGACGATGCCGGCAAGAAAGCTGCCGAGCACGGTGTCCGCACCCTCGAGGTCGAGGTCAAGGGTCCCGGCTCGGGACGCGAAAGCGCACTGCGCGCGTTGCAGGCGGTCGGGTTCACGATCACCTCGATCCGTGACGTGACGCCGATCCCGCACAACGGCGTTCGCCCGTCGAAGCGCCGCCGCGTCTGATCTTACCTGCCCAGCGGCGGGGTAGTTCCCGCCGCTGACCTGGGGATCGGACGCTCACGCAGCGCCGGTCCCACACGCATTTGAACCCCAGGGGATATCCATGGCCGTCAACACCAAGAACTGGCAGGAACTCAAGAAGCCCAACAATCTGGAAGTGAAGGACGCTGCCAAGGGCCGCCGCGCGACCTTCGTCGCCGAACCGCTCGAGCGCGGCTATGGCCTCACTCTCGGCAATGCCTTGCGCCGTGTGCTTCTATCGAGCCTTCAGGGCGCGGCGATCACATCGATCAAGATCGAGAACGTGCTCCACGAATTCTCCAGCCTCGCCGGCGTGCGCGAGGATGTGACCGACATCGTTCTCAATGTGAAGCAGATTGCGCTCAAGATGGAAGGCGAGGGGCCCAAGCGGCTCCAGCTCGCCGCTACCGGTCCGGGTGAAGTGACCGCGGGTGACATCGCGGTATCGGGCGATATTGAGGTGATGAACAAGAACCTCGTCATCTGCCACCTCGACGAGGGCGCCAACCTCAACATGGAGCTGACCGCCGACACCGGTAAGGGCTATGTGCCAGCCGTTGGGAACCGCCCGGTCGACGCGCCGATCGGCCTGATCCCGGTGGACTCGCTGTATTCGCCTGTTCGCCAGGTGAGCTACAAGGTCGAGAACGCCCGCGTCGGGCAGGAGCTCGATTTCGACAAGCTCAGCCTGACGGTCGAGACCGACGGCACCGTGACTCCCGAGGACGCGGTGGCTTATGCCGCGCGCATCCTGCAGGACCAGCTGGCGCTGTTCGTCCACTTCGAGGACGGCATTCCGCAGGCGAGCTCGCCGATGATCGGCATGGCCGCGCAGCCGGAAGAGAGCGACGCCAACCAGCTCAACCGTTACCTTCTCAAGAAGGTCGACGAGCTGGAGCTGTCGGTGCGTTCGGCCAATTGCCTCAAGAACGACAACATCATCTACATCGGCGATCTGGTCCAGAAGACCGAGGCCGAGATGCTCCGCACACCGAACTTCGGCCGCAAGAGCCTGAACGAGATCAAGGAAGTCTTGAGCTCGATGGGCCTGCGCCTCGGCATGGACATCCCTGGCTGGCCGCCGGAAAACATCGAGGAAATGGCCAAGAAGCTCGAGCAGGAACTGCTCGGCTGATCAGCCGAACTGGGCATGGGCCGGACCCCTTCTTCCGGCCTGCATCGGGGTACCAGTGAAAACCCGTCAAGGCTCGACTTTGATGGAAACCGCTATCCGGCCCCCCTACGAACGGAGTAGAGTACATGCGTCACGGACATTCAGGCCGTAAGCTGCAGCGCAAGAGCGGCCACCGCGCCGCCCTGCTGCGCAACCTCGCCGCCGCGCTGATCAAGCATGAGCAGATCCTCACCACCACGCCGAAGGCGAAGGAACTGCGTCCTTACGTCGAGAAGCTGATCACGCTCGCCAAGCGCGGCGGTCTGTCGAACCGGCGCCTTGCGATCAGCCGCCTGGGTGATGACGTACAGCTCAAGAAGCTGTTCGATGTTCTGGCCGAGCGCTACGCCGGGCGCGATGGCGGCTACACCCGCGTGATCAAAGCCGGTCTGCGCGCCAGCGATGCGGCGCCGATGGCGGTGATCGAGCTGGTCGACCGTGATGTGGCGGCCAAGGGCCAGGATTCGGGTCCGGTGCAGAATGCGGATGAGGATGAGCTGGAAGCAGCCTGATCCTCGTCGTCAGTTCGGAAAAAGGGGCCGGGGGGAAACCTCCGGCTTTTTTTTGGTCTTCAAGCGAAGGAGCGGCTGACTTGATCGCGGTTCACATTCGCTACGTGTTGGCTGAACAAAAGCTGTCGCGCCAATTCAGGCTCATCTCACGGCGACTCGCTTAGAAAAGGTTCACAAGGCGAAAGGAAGGTCCTTTGCCAACACGTGAGGTGAGCCATGAAGACCATTTCAAAAGCCCTCGTCGGAACCGTCGCGGCTGGCGCGATGGCTCTGTCGGCAACCCCCGCCGCGGCGCGCGACCGTAACAACGACGGCATCGACGCGGGCGATATCATCGCCGGTGCGCTGGTGATCGGCGGCATCGCCGCTGTCGCCAGCTCGATCGGCCGCGATCGCGGCTATAACGGTACGTACGGCGCTCCCTACTACGGCGACCGCTATGACAATCGTTATGGCTACAACAACGCCGGCAACTCCCGCCAGGCTGTCGAGCAGTGCGTCTATGCCGCGCAGCGCGGCGCCTATGGCGCACGGGTGACCGACATCCGCAACGTCGATCGTAAGCGCGATGGCTATCGCGTGCGCGGGACGGTTGTCGTGAACGAGCGCGGTGGCGGCTGGGGCCGCGACTACAACTATCGCTATGCGGGCCGTAATTACGACCAGGGCAGGTTCACCTGCGATGTTCGCTACGGTCGGGTGGTCGATCTCGACTATAGCGGGCTACGCGGCGGATACCGCTACTAAGCAACCAGCTCACTGGGAGCGCACCGGGCGGTTCAGGCTTTCGCAAGTCTGGACCGCCTAGCTTTGCCACCGTACCGTTCGTGCAGCGGGGCGATGTTCTTCAAAGGATCTGCGATCATGTTCTTTCGTACCGCCTCTGTTGCGGCGCTGGCTGCATCCGTTTCGATGATCGCCGCCCCGGTGGGAGCGACTTCGCTGCCGAAGCCGTCGTCTTCCGCAGCGGTCCACGGCGGAGGATTCGATGCGAATTCGGTCAACGCCGAAGCACACCGGCGCTGGCGGCACCGCGACCGGGTCGATGCCGGAGACGTGATCGCGGGTGTCGCGGTCATCGGGGTGATCGCCGCCATTGCCGGTGCGGCAAACCAGTCCAGCCGCAACAGCGATTACAGGTATCCGCAGCGTTACCCGTATCCCGATCGCGCGCCCAACTATCGCACGGACGGCGCCGGTTATCGCTACGGCGAAAGTGGCGGGCTCGATCGCGCGGCTGATATGTGCGCCCGGGAGGTTGAGCGGAGCGGTCCGGTGGACGCGGTCGAGTCCGTGAACCGCACCGGTTCCGGCTGGCAAGTATCGGGCCGCCTGCGGGACGGCGCGCGGTTCAACTGCTCGATCGGAAACGATGGCCGGATCGAAGGCGTCAACATCGATCGCTATGGTGCGGCGGGCGGCGGCCAGTGGGATGACGAGCGCTATGCCGCCGCACGCCAGGCGCAGGGTGATCCCGGTGTGGCCGAATATCCGGGTGGTCCAATCGGCAACGAGGCGAGCGACGATCGCTACGACGCCGGCCAGGTGCCCGACTACCCGGGCTGACCGCTAAGGCTCACGGTACGCGGGGAGAGCGAGACGAAAGCGGATTGCCGCCCCGCGCAAGGCGAACCCTGCCGTCCACGCGATGGCCCAGGTGATCCCTTCGGGCATTTGAAGAAGCGTACCCACCACGGTCACGGCCGCGGCAAGGGCGGCCGCGGTGACGTAAAGTTCGGGCCGCATGATGATCGACGGTTCCCCCGCGATGACGTCCCGCGCTACACCGCCGATGCACCCGGTCACGACGCCGAGCACCGCGGCGGGCACCGGGGCCACGCCATAGCCCAGCGCTTTTGCGGCACCCAGCACGGAGAAGGCGGCGAGCCCGGCGGCATCCGCCCATTCGAGCAGTTCCCCCTCCCACCACCGCCGCGGTGTGAACCAGGCGATCAGAGCGGTGGCGAAGATGACTGGCGCCACCCATGGGTCGCGAAGCCAGAACGCGGGTGCGCCCAAGAGCATGTCGCGCAGCGATCCTCCGCCCACTCCCGTCACCAGGGCGAAGAACGCCATGGTCACGAACGTCTGCCGAAGCCGTGCCGCCAGGAGCGCGCCGGTCAAAGCGAACACCGCAACGCCCGCGAGGTCGAGAATCGGCGGCAGGACCTGCGGGGTCATATGCCCACGCGCGCGCGCCGCCGCCGAAACAGCAGCACGGTCCCCAGCAGTGCTCCGATCAACGCAATGAGGGCGAATACGACCACGAACGGGTTGTGGGCATCCTCACGCGTTTGCAGGTCCATGATGTGCAATCCCCACATGACGTCATAGAACCGCCACCACCGCGTGCGCACGGCTTCGATCTCGCCGCTACCGCGATTGATGTAGACGTGAGTGCCGTCAACCAGCGAGACCTGCCAGGTCGCGACGGGCTTGCGAAGCTCGAGCGGGGGGTTGCGAGCCGAAAAGGCGCGCACGGCGTCCACCTGGTCGCCTCCCCTGATGTCGCTGGCAGCTATCGCGCGCGCTTCGGCAACGTCGACGTTCAGCGGCGCGCCGGTGCCGGTGGCATAGCGCTGCAGTGATCCATCGGCGCGCGTGACCAGTGTCACCGGTCGCCCTCGCTGAACGAGGCTGCGTATTTCGACGACTTGTGGATTGCCTGGCAGCGGCTGGGGCGGGAGCTTGATCCGCAAGTGCTCGCCGCGCACCTCCTCGATCGGGCGCGCGACCATCGCGATCCCGCTCAGCATCCACAGCAGCAACGGCACGGCGATCAGCCAGCCGAGCCAGATGTGCCACCGCGCGAACCGCGCCATCCAGCGGGATGCCACCATCAGGCGCCGAGCAGATCGCCGATTGCGCCGGCCGCCTCGATGCAGTCCAGATCGTTCCATTCGGCGCCCATCACCTGCATTCCGCAGGGCAGACCGCCGCTTTCGCCGACCGGAACGACCGTCGAGGGGAGGTTGGGGAACGTCGCGAGCCCCGCCCAGGCGAGCGCATCGGCAAATGCGCTGTCCTTGCCGTTGATTGCGATCCGCCGTGCGCCGATCGGCGTGTCGTCATGAGAGTAAGCGACGAAGGGCAGGGGCGGGGCGAGCACGAAGTCATATTCCGCGAATAGTTCGGCCCATGCATACTGGTTGCGCGCCTGGGTATCGAGCAACAGATAGTAATCGGCCAGGCTGATCGTCTGGCCGCCCGGCCCGGGTTGCCCGCGCGCCATCGCGGCGTTGAGCAGGCGCATGTAGTTGGCGTGCTGTTCGGCGAGATCGGGCAGCAGCTCGCTCGACCGGTCGATCCGCGCCCCGGCACGCTCGACCTCGGTCAGCGCGGCTTCGATCGGATCGCGGACCGAGGCGTCGATCTCGCTGGCAGGATGGTCGAGCACCGCCAGGAAGCGCATGTCGCGCAAGCCTTTCTCTCGCCGTGGCAGGGGACGTTCTGCAGTCAATTGCAGCAACAGCGCCAGGTCGTCAGCGGAACGCGCCAGCGGCCCGGTGACCGATAACGGACCATCGTGCATGTCCTGCCCGCCCGCCACCGGGTGTCCATGGCCCCGACGGCTGACCAGCCCGAACGTGGTCTTGTGTCCGAAGATGCCGTTGAAGTGAGCGGGATTGCGGATCGAACTGCCGATGTCGCTGCCGTATTCGGCCGGCACCATTCCGGTCGCCACGGCAACCGCCGAACCGCCAGAGGATCCTCCGGCAACCCGGCTGTGATCGTGCGGGTTGTTGGTGCGCCCGTAAACCGGGTTGTTGCTTTGCAGATCGGCCAGGTCGGGCGGCACGTTGGTCTTGCCCAGGATGATCGCGCCGGCGTCTTTAAGCAGCGTGACGACGCGCGCGTCGCGGCGCGCGAGCTGATCCTTGAACTGCAGATGCCCCCAGGTGGTCGGCAACCCGGCGACATCGAAGCTTTCCTTCACCGTCATGGGCACGCCGAACAGCGGCCGATCCTCGTGAGCCTGGCCGTCCATTGCGCTGGCGGCCCGTCGCGCCCGGTCGAAATCGCGTACGACCACGGCGTTGAGCGGGCCATCCAGCGCTTCGATGCGGGCAATGGCGGCGTCGACCGCCTCCAGCGGCGACAGCGCGCCCGAACGGATTTGGGCCGCGACCTCGATCGCACCCGGCTCACTGGTCAGCTTCGGAATCATACGCTCTCCCTCGAGGGTATGGGATGCGCGCGCGACGCCGCTGCGTCAAATATGGATCGGCTTCCCCTGAACACCCATGGCCGCTTCCTTGATCGCCTCGGCGTGCGTGGGGTGCGCGTGGCAGGTGTAAGCGATATCCTCGCTGGTGGCACCGAACTCCATCGCGATGGCCGCTTCGGCAATCATCGTGCCGGCGACGCTGGCGATGCACCAGATGCCGAGCACCCGATCCGTTGCCGCATCGGCGATGACTTTGACGAAGCCATCAGGTTCGTGATTGGTCTTGGCGCGGCTGTTGGCCAACATCGGGAACTTGCCGATCTTCACGTCACCCTGTTCGCGCGCCTGCTCTTCGGTCAGGCCCACGCCTGCGATCTCTGGCCAGGTGTAGACCACGCCCGGGATGACCGCGTGGTTCACGATGCCGGTCTGACCGGCGACGTTCTCCGCGCAGGCGATGCCTTCGTCTTCTGCCTTGTGAGCCAGCATCGGCCCGGGGATGACGTCGCCAATCGCCCACACTCCGTCGACCGACGTGCGGAAGTCGTGATCGGTTTCGATCTGCCCGCGCTGGTTCAGTTCCAGCCCGATCTTGTCGAGGCCAAGTCCATCGACACTCGGCCGGCGTCCAATGGAAACCAGCACGCAGTCGGCATCCAGCGTGGTCGTTTCGCCGCCGGCGGCCGGTTCCATGGTCAGCGTGGCACGATCGCCATCGACGGACAGGCCGGTGACCTTGGTCGACAGCATCAGTTGCATGCCCTGCTTCTTGAAAATCTTGGCCGCTTCCTTGCGGATGTCCATGTCCATGCCCGGAAGTAGCTGGTCGAGGAATTCGACCACGATCACCTCCGAACCGAGCCGACGCCACACCGATCCGAGCTCCAGCCCGATCACACCGCCGCCGATCACGACCATCTTCTCGGGCACCTTGCGCAGTTCCAGCGCGCCGGTGCTATCAACCACGACCTGCTTGTCGTTATCAATCTCCACCCCCTTGAGCGGAGTCACGGTCGATCCGGTGGCGATGATCACGTCTTTCGCGGTGACGGTTTCTTCGCCCACCTGTACGGTATGCGCGTCGACAAAAGTGGCCCGGCCCTTTTTCCAGTCGACCTTGTTCTTCTTGAACAGAAACTCGATGCCGCCGGTCAGTTGCTTCACCGCGTCGCGCCGCTGCGCATGCATGGTCTCAAGGTCGAGCTTGGGCTCCACCACGATACCCAGCTTGGCCATGGTGCCGTTCTTCGCCGCGTCGAAATACTCGCTGGCGTGCAGCATCGCCTTCGACGGGATGCAGCCGACGTTGAGGCAGGTCCCGCCGAGCGTATCGCGGCTTTCCGCACACGCCGTCTTCAGGCCAAGCTGGGCTGCTCGAATGGCGGCGACGTACCCGCCGGGCCCGGCGCCGATGACGAGGACATCATAGTCGTAAGTGTGGTCAGCCACTGGCTTCCTCCGTGAGCGCCGCGTCACCCTGGGGGCGGGTGCGCGCGGCGCAATCATTGACGATCGTCTCGATCCGTTCGCGGTTGATCTCGCCTGGCGTCAGACGGCCGTCCGCCACAAATGTCTCGGCTGCGCATTGGCAGACTTCGGCAATGCGTCCGGCCACGATGCCCGCACCGCCGGCAACTTGCTCGCACTGCGCCGCCACCATGTTGCGTGCTTCGCCCTGGACGGCGTCGCCGGCAATCTGGGTCGCGGCGTCGCAGCCGGCGAGTGCAACCGCGGCCGAACCGATGAGCAGCAGACGGACTGGTAGAGCGCGGCGCTTGCTCATCACAGGTCGATCAGCATCCGCATCGGATCTTCGATCGCTTCCTTGATGGTCTTCAACGCCGTGACGGCCTCGCGACCATCGATCAGACGGTGGTCGTAGGATAGCGCGATGTACATCATCGGCCGGATCACAATCTGCCCGTCGCGCACGACAGGGCGATCTTCGATCCGGTGCAGACCGAGCACCGCGCTTTGCGGCGGGTTGATGATCGGGGTGGACATCAGCCCACCGAACACCCCGCCGTTGGATATGGTGAAGGTGCCGCCCTTCATGTCGTCCATCGTCAGCGTGCCGTCCTTGGCCCGCTTGCCGAAGTCGGCGATGTCCTTCTCGATCTGCGCGAACGACTTGCTGTCGGCATCGCGCACCACCGGCACCACGAGCCCATTGGGCGCGCTGACCGCGACCGAGATGTCAACATAGTCGAAGTAGACGATCTCCTCGCCGTCGATCTGGGCGTTGACGCTGGGAATGTCCTTCAGCGCCAGGCATGCCGCCTTCGCGAAAAACGACATGAAGCCCAGCTTGATGTCGTGCTTCTTGGCGAAGGTGTCCTTGAACTTCTCGCGCGCCTCGATGACCGCAGTCATATCGACATCGTTGAAAGTCGTCAGCAGCGCAGCGGTGTCCTGCGCGCTCTTGAGCCGCCGGGCGATCGTCTGACGCATGCGGGTCATCTTGACCCGTTCTTCGCGGCGGTCGCCCGATGATGCGGGCGACGGCGATGCCGGAGCCGGAGCCGCGCTCGGCGCGGGGGCGCTGTCAGGCTTCTTCGAACTCGCCGCGGCGATCACGTCTTCCTTGGTCAGCCGGCCATCCTTGCCGCTGCCCTTGATCTGCGTCGGATCAACGCCGTGCTCCAGCACCGCGCGGCGCACCGCGGGGGAGAGCGTTTGCGTGGCTTCGGGATCAGCGGCCTTGGCTTGCACGGGAGCGGTGGCCGGCGTGGTCACCGACGCCGGCGCGTTGACTGCCTGCTCAGCGGGCTGCGGCTCTTCGCGCACGCTTACCTGCGTGCTTTCGCCCGCGGCGACGTCATCCTCGATCGTCGCGATTACCGCGCCGACCTCGACCGTCGCGCCCACTTCGACGGCGTGCGCGCCCATCACGCCCGCAACGGGGCTTGGCACTTCGATGGCGACCTTGTCGGTTTCCAGGCTGGCGATCGGTTCATCGACCTTCACCGGATCGCCCGGCTGCTTGAGCCATTCGCCAATGGTCGCTTCGGTGACCGACTCGCCCAGCGTGGGGACTTTGACTTCTTGGGACATCTGTTTTCCTCAGGCGAGCTTCTTGCCAGCGGCGGTCTTGGGTGCGATCGGATCGTCAGCGGGCAGGCCCAGCGCGTCGGCGACCAGCGCAGCCTGCTGACGCTCGTGGCGCTTGGCAAACCCGGTGGCGGGGCTGGCCGCCGCCGTCCGCCCGGCATAGCGCGGCCGCATGCCGGTGTGCCCGGCCTGTTGCAGGGCCGCTTCGATCTGGCTTTCCACAAAAAACCACGCGCCGTTGTTCTTCGGTTCTTCCTGGCACCAAACCACTTCCTCCAGGCCGGTCATGCGCTGCAGGCGCACCGCCAGTGGCTCGCCTGGGAAAGGATACAACTGCTCGATCCGCACGATCGACACATCGTCAATGCCGGCTTCGTCGCGCCGTGCCATCAGGTCGTAAGCCACCTTGCCGCTGCACAACACCAGGCGCCGGACCTTGCCATCAGCGATGTCCAGCCGGTCCGACAGGATGCGCTTGAAGTGGCTTTGCGAGACGAACTCGTCGGCGCCGCTTCGCGCCATCGGGTGACGCAGCAGCGACTTAGGCGTCATGATCACCAGCGGCTTGCGGAACGGGCGCAGCATCTGCCGGCGCAGGACGTGAAAATAATTCGCCGGCGAGGTGATGTTGCAGACCTGGAGGTTGTCGTCCGCGCATAGCTGCAGGAACCGTTCCAGCCGGGCGCTGGAATGCTCCGGCCCCTGGCCTTCGTAGCCATGCGGCAGCAGCAGGACGAGGCCGTTGGCCCGCAGCCACTTCGCTTCGCCCGCCGCGATGAACTGGTCGATGATGATCTGCGCGCCGTTCGCGAAGTCGCCGAACTGCGCTTCCCACAGCACGAGGCTCTTGGGATCGGCCATGGCGAACCCGTATTCGAAGCCGAGCACGCCATATTCCGACAGCGGACTGTCATAGACCTCGAACTTGCCGTGCGGCAGTTGGCACAGCGGGATGTACTTGTGTTCGTCCTTCTGGTCGATCCACACCGCGTGGCGCTGGCTGAACGTGCCGCGCCCTGAATCCTGGCCCGACAAGCGCACCCCGTGCCCTTCGGTCACCAGGCTGCCGAACGCGAGCGCTTCCGCCGTCGCCCAGTCGAACCCGCCGCCGTTGGCGAACATCTGCCGCTTGGCCTCGAGCACCCGTTCGAGCGTCTTGTGGATGGTCAGCCCTTCGGGGACCGTCGTCAGTGTGCGGCCGAGGCTGTCGAACAGCTTCTTGGGGATCGCAGTGTCGACGTTTCGGCGCGCTTCTTCGGAATCGCTCGGCTTGCTGAGGCCGGCCCAGCGACCGCCGAACCAGTCGGCTTCGTTGGCGCGATAGTCGGCGGCGCCGGCGAATTCCTCTTCGAGGTGTGCGTTGAATTCGGCCGCCATGGCATCGGCATCGCCCGGCTTGGTGACCCCTTCGCGCTGCAACCGCTCATCATAGAGCGTGCTGACCTTGGGGTGCTGCTTGATCGCCGCATACATCAACGGCTGGGTGAAGCTCGGCTCGTCGCCCTCGTTGTGGCCGAAGCGGCGGTAGCACCACATGTCGATCACGATGTCGCGCTTAAAACACTGCCGGAACTCGATCGCCAGCTTGCATGCAAAGGTCACCGCTTCGGGATCGTCACCGTTGACGTGCAGGATCGGCGCCTGGACGCCCTTCGCGACGTCGGACGGGTAGGGCGAGGAGCGCGCGAACTGCGGGCTGGTGGTGAAGCCGATCTGGTTGTTGATGACGAAGTGGATGCAGCCGCCGATGTTGTAGCCGCGCACGCCGGAGAACCCGAGGCATTCCCAAACGATGCCTTGGCCGGCAAACGCCGCATCGCCGTGAATCAGCACCGGCAGGACCTGCTCGTGCTTTTCCAGATCACCGCGAACAGCCTGCTGCGCGCGCGTCTTGCCAAGCACGACCGGATCGACCGCTTCGAGATGGCTGGGGTTGGGGACCAGGCTCATGTGCACCTTGATCCCGTCGAACTCGCGGTCGGTGCTGGTGCCGAGATGGTACTTCACGTCGCCGGATCCGCCGACATCCTCCGGGTTCGCGCTGCCCCCGGAGAATTCGTGAAAGATCACGCGGTATGGCTTGGCCATCACGTTCGCGAGAACATTCAGCCGCCCGCGATGCGCCATGCCGTAGACGATCTCGCGCACGCCCTGCTGGCCGCCGTACTTGATCACGCCTTCCAGCGCGGGGATCATGCTTTCGCCGCCGTCGAGGCCAAAGCGCTTGGTGCCGACGTATTTCTTGCCGAGGAACGCCTCGTACTGCTCGCCGCGGATCACCGCCGACAGGATCGCGCGCTTGCCTTCCGGGGTGAAGGTGATGACCTTGTCCGGGCCTTCGATCCGGTCCTGGATGAAGCGGCGCTCCTCCACGTCGGCGATGTGCATGTACTCGAAGCCGACATGCCCGCAGTAGTTCTTGCGCAGGATGCGCACGAGTTCCGACATGGTCGTCCACTCGAGACCAAGCGTGCCGCCGAGGTAGAGCGGCCGTTCGAGCGCCGCGCCAGTGAACCCGTGGTACTCAGGAGTGAGATCGGCCGGCAGGTCACGGTGGCTGAGGTGCAGCGGATCGAGCTCTGCCGCGAGGTGCCCGCGAACCCGGTAGGTGCGCACCAGCAGCATCGCGCGGATCGAGTCTCCGGCAGCCTGCTCCACCGCCTGGTCGTCCAGCACCTTGCCGGCCTTCGCGGCCGCGGCCTTTACGGCCAGCGTCATCGCCGTGGGATCGAGCGCCTGGGTGAGTTCGTCCTCACTCTCGCCGCCGACCAACGGCCAGCGCGCGTTGGCCCACGACGGGCCGGGCTGCGGCCCGGACTCGTCCGGCGCCGGCGAGAAATCGTGTGCTTCGTTACCCATCGGGTTTGCCTACCTTCGGTAAGGTAATGCCCCAGCCGGCCCGCCGCTCCCGGGGAGGAGACGCGTGGAGCCTGCCGTCAGGCGAGTTCCTTCAACAGCGCGTCGAGGGTGGTGCCCAGTTCGGACGGAGAGGGCGAAACGCGCACACCGGCGGCTTCCATAGCCGCGATTTTGTCTTCCGCGCCGCCTTTGCCGCCCGAAACGATCGCGCCGGCATGGCCCATGCGGCGGCCCGGAGGCGCGGTGCGCCCTGCGATAAACCCGACCACCGGCTTGCGCCGGCCGCGCTTGGCCTCGTCGGCCAGGAACTGGGCGGCTTCTTCCTCGGCGCTGCCACCGATCTCGCCGATCATAACGATCGACTTGGTCTCGTCGTCAGCCAGGAACAGTTCGAGCACGTCGATGAAGTTGGTGCCGTTGACCGGGTCGCCGCCGATGCCCACCGCAGTGGTCTGGCCAAGCCCGACCTGCGTGGTCTGGTGCACCGCTTCGTAGGTGAGCGTGCCCGAACGGCTGACGATTCCGACCGAACCCTTGCTGAAGATGGAGCCGGGCATGATGCCGATCTTGCACTCTCCGGGAGTGAGCACGCCGGGGCAGTTCGGCCCGATTAACCGGCTCTTCGACCCCGTCAGGGCGCGCTTCACGCGCACCATGTCGAGCACCGGGATGCCTTCGGTGATGCACACGATCAGCTCGACCTCGGCATCGATCGCCTCGAGGATCGAATCCGCGGCAAACGGCGGCGGCACGTAGATGCAGCTGGCGGTCGCGCCGGTCGCCTTCTTGGCCTCCAGCACGGTGTCGTACACCGGCAAGCCGATGTGCGTGGTCCCGCCTTTGCCCGGGGTGACGCCGGCGACCATCTGAGTGCCGTAATCGAGCGCCTGCTGCGTGTGGAAGGTGCCGGTTTCGCCGGTCATGCCTTGCGTGATGACCTTCGTATTGCGATCGACCAGAATGCTCATGCGAGGTCTCCATCAAGGTTCTTGCAGGCAGTGAGCAGTTCCTCGACCGCGTCAGTCGAGACCTTGAGGTTGCTCTTCTCCTCGTCCGACAGCTTGATCTCGACGATCTCCTCGATCCCGCCGGCGCCGATTACCGCCGGGACACCGACGTAGAGGCCGTTGAGGTCATACTTGCCATCGACATAAGCCGCGACCGGCAGGATACGCTTCTGGTCGTACAGGTACGCCTCGGCCATTGCGATGCCGCTGGTGGCCGGCGCGTAATAGGCGCTGCCGCTCTTCAACAGGGCGACGATCTCGCCGCCGCCGCCGCGGGTGCGCTTGACGATCTCGTCCAGCTTTTCCTTCGACGACTTGCCCATCGCGACAAGGTCATCGACCGGGATGCCGCTGATGGTCGTGTAGCTGGTGACCGGCACCATGGTATCGCCGTGGCCGCCCAGCACAAACGCGTTCACGTCGCGCACCGAGACGCCGAATTCCCATGCTAGGAACGTGGCGAAGCGCGCGCTGTCGAGCACGCCGGCCATGCCGACGACCTTGTTGTGCGGCAGGCCGGAAAACTCGCGCAGTGCCCAGACCATCGCGTCGAGCGGGTTGGTGATGCAGATCACGAACGCGTCAGGCGCGTTGTTCTTGATGCCCTCGCCGACCGCCTTCATCACCTTGAGGTTGATGCCGAGGAGATCGTCGCGGCTCATGCCCGGCTTGCGCGCGACACCGGCGGTCACGATGATCACGTCGGCCCCGGCGATGTCGGCATAGTCGTTGGTGCCGGTGATCTTCGCGTCGAAGCCCTCGATCGGACCGCACTGGCTGAGGTCGAGCGCCTTGCCCTGCGGAATACCCTCAGCGATGTCGAACAGGACGATGTCGCCCAGTTCCTTCTTCGCGGCGAGGTGAGCGAGAGTGCCGCCGATCATCCCGGCGCCGATGAGCGCGATCTTCTTGCGAGCCATCTAGGAACAAATCCTTCCGTCGCGCGGGATCGGCCGTCAAAGGCGAAAGCCCGTCCCGCGGGCAGGGGTCGCCTGAATTCGAGGCGGACGTAGGCGCGGGGTGTCGCCAATGCAACCGGCAATGGCAGGCAGACTAGCAGTTATCTTTGCAAGTGGTTCGCAGTTGCAAGAACGGGTCAACCCGTCGCGCGGAGCCCCGCGGTTTCGCGTTCCTGCGCTAGCAGCATGGCAGCCAGGTAATCGGGCACGGCGCGGCTGAAATAGTAACCTTGTCCCAGAGTGCATCCGCTCGCCTTGACGGTTCCCACCTGGTCCACGGTCTCGATCCCTTCCGCCACGATCTCCATGCCAAGCTGCGTCCCCATTTCCGCCACCGCACGGATGATCGCCTGGCTCTTGCGGCCGACGTTGGGTCCGGAGACGAAGCTGCGATCGATCTTGATCTTGCTGAATGGGAACTTGTTGATCGAGCCGAGCGATGAGTAACCGGTCCCGAAGTCATCGAGCGCGAACTGCACCCCGGCAGCGGACAGGTCGTTGATGAAGTTGGCCGTCGCGAAATCGTCGTCGAGGAACAGTCGTTCGGTCACCTCGAGTTCGAGCCGTGACGGGTCGAGGCCAGCTTCACGCAGAGCGGACAGGATCCCGAGTGCCGCGCCAGGCGCCTTGATCTGCAACGGCGAAAGGTTGACCGCGACGGTGACGTCCTCGGGCCAGTGAACCGCGGCCCGCGCCGCCTGCGCGGTGATCCAGTTGCCGAGCGTGACGATGACGCCGGTCTCTTCGGCGACGGGGATGAATTCGTCGGGCTTCAATTCACCCTTTACCGGATGGAACCAGCGAACCAGCGCCTCGAACGTACGGATGCGGCCGCTTTCAAGGTCGATGATCGGCTGGAAGAAGATCGATAGCTCGTCCCGCTGGATGGCCGCGCGCAATTCCGCCTCGATCTCCCGCCGGCGCACCAGGTTGCGGCTCATCGACTTTTCGAAAAAGCGGCTGTGGTTCTTGCCGCCGACCTTGGCGTGATACAGCGCGAGGTCGGCCGCCTGCATCAGGCTGTCGAGGTCCACCGCATCTTCCGGCAGGATCGCGATGCCCATCGAGCAGGGGACCTCCAGCCGCTCATCGTCGATCCGCATCGGGCGGGTCACGTTGTCCAGCACCTGCGAGGCCAGACGTTCACACGCATGGCGATCGTCTACCGGGCACATGACGATGAATTCATCGCCGCCGAAACGGGCGATTGTGGCGCCAGCAGGCGCGCTCTCGCGCAGCCGTTTGGCGACTTCGCTCAGGACTTGGTCGCCCACCGGGTGACCCAGCAGATCGTTGACTTCCTTGAAGCGATCGAGGTCCAGCCAGAACAACGCGAGCGCTCCTACGTCACTCAGCGTAGGCATTCGTTCGGCCATCGCGTGATTGAGGCCGGCGCGGTTGGCTAGACCGGTGACGACATCGGTCCGGGCGAGCACCTGCATCCGCTCAGCCAGATGGGCACTGGTTTCGGCCGCGCCGATCGCACTGCGCAAGGTCTGGAACAGGTTATGCACGATTGACCACATCGTCCCCACCAGCAGCAGCACGATGATCGCCATCGCGAGGTATGCCAGCGTGCCAACCCACAGCGCCGCCAGCACCAGAGGAAGCGCGGTGAGCGACAGTTGCGACAGGGCAATCGCCGGTCGTCCGGCGTTGCGGGCACAGACGCCCACGCTGTAACCGATGGCGTTCACCAGCATCAGTGCCTGCACGCCGGGTTCGGTGCCCAGAACGATCGCGAGGCCGGTGAAGCTGCCCAGCACGGTGGCGTACGCGACGGCCCCGATGGCATAGCGGTGCTCGAGCTTGCTGGTGCTCACCCGATCGTCTGGCGGCAGGCGAAAAACCAGCCACACGCGCGACATGGCGATGAAGCTCAAGACCATGCAGCTGATGTAGAGCCACGCTTCCTGGCTGACCGAAGCGGCGACGCAGGTGGAGATCACCGCAATTAAGGTGCCGACGGCCGCCGTGATCGGTTGGGCATAGAGTTTGCGGACCAGCGTGCGACGGACCTGATCGTCGAGCGCATCGCCGCGATCGAACCACTGTGCGATGAACCGCATCCACCCGACCGCCACGTTCGACCCCATGGCAATGCGTTAGCCGGAACTTCTCACCACGTGGTTAATGCAGGGCTTACGTACGCCGCGCGAGATATTGCTTGGCCAGTTCGGCGCCGAGCCGCTTGTCGAGTGTGCGGCAGATGGCGGCCCAGCGGTCGCCCGCGGGATGGTCTCCGATCTGCCGGGCCCGCTCGGCGTGAGCGTAAGCCACCTGCGCGGCGCCCAGGCCATGGACGGCAAAATGGCGCAGTGCGGCGTGCAACACCTCCTGCTGCCCGGCGTCAGCGTCATGCGTATCGTTCGCCGCTGACGGGACGGCGCGGCGCGCCAGGACCCGCGCCACGGGCGAGGCGGCGACAGAGCGAGCGGCGGCGAAGAAGACGGACATGAAGCGATCCTGCGGTTAGTCAGCCGCGCCGATAGCAGGCCGCTCCTAATGCTTGGTTCGGTGAGAAGGTTACGAGGATGTTGACCAGAGGCACGCTCAGGTCGCGGAGTGCTCAGCCTCGCGTTTTTCCTTCTCGAACCGCAGACAATCGAAAATCTTCGCGCCGGCGAGGAACACCGACCCGGTCGCGGCCAGAAACAGCATCTTGCCGCCCCAACCGGGAAACTGCGTCAGGTAGGCCGATCCCCGCTCGATCGCGCCCAAAGCGAGAGCGTAGATGATCAGACAAGCCTCAAACCGAGTCTTGATCACGAACAGGCGTTTGATCTTCTGCAGCATCGCGTTTTGCACACTCTAACAATGCGGAACCAACCCATCCGTGCCCGGGCCGGTTGGTCGCACCCGCAAGGGTCATGGTTTGCAGAATGTAAACGCGCGCAAGCGCTCGTCCAGCGCGTTAACCCAGTTCGTGCAGGTCCAGCGCATCCAGCAGTGCATAACGCGCGGCGATGACGTCGGCTGCAAGCGTTTCGTTGCCGATGTCCGCCGGATCGATCTGCTCGGGCCAGGTGCGCGCGATTACGCCTTCGATCAACGCGGCCTTCGCCTCGTTCAAGAGGAAACGCGGGTCGACAACGGCGGGATCGGCCACGACGCGCAGGCGCAGGCAGGCCGGCCCGCCGCCGTTTGCCATCGACTGGCGCACGTCCACGGGCAGCACGCGGCGGATCGGGCCATTCCCGTCGGTCATTCGCGCAAGCCATGCGGAGACGGCTGCGCTCTCGATACATTCCATGGGAACGATGAGGCCGGTCTCGCCGTCGGGCAAGGTAACCAGTTGAGCGTTGAACAGGTAGGTCCGCACCGCTTCCGCGAGCGAAACGGCGGACGATGGCACCTCGACGAGTTCCAGTTGGGGAAATGCCTCGCGGATTGCCAGATATGCCCGGTCGGGTTCGGCAAACGCTTCGGCGTGCGTGAACAGCACCCGTGCATTGGCGACCGCGACCACATCGTTGTGGAACGCGCCCGCGGCGATGGCGGCAGGATTCTGCTCGATGAACAGCGTGCGCCGCGGGTCCAGGCCATGCAGCCGCGCCACCGCCCGGCTCGCCTGCTCGTGCTGGCGCGCGGGGAAGGGGCCACCAGCTCGCCCGTAGACGAAGATCTCCACCCCCGCTTGCGCGTGACCATCGCACAAGCGCATGTGATTGGCGGCGCCCTCATCGCCAAAGCTCGGCGGAATGGGTGGGTGCAGGATGAAATGGGCCGGATCGGCAAACGCGAGCGCCAGCTGGCGCGCCGTGTCCGGCCATTCCTGCGCCCGGTGCGGCATGGTCACCAGGTTCGCAGGCGTCAGGTGGCAGCGCTGGTCGGCTGTGTCAGGTGCCGGGCTGACCGTCGCAGCATTGGCTGTCCACATCGCGGATGCGGACCACGCGGCAGCGGTGAGGCCGCGCGCCGTAGCGGGTTCCGCGCCGAGCCGGGCGAGGTATTCGCCGTTCGGGCGAGGGAGGGGGAGCAGGAACCCTTGTGCCAGTCCCAGCGCAAGGTTGTGCCGCATCTTGGCGAGCCCCTGCAGCGCCGCGGCGCGGGGGTGGCTGACGTCGCCCGAATGCGCCGTCGCCGCCAGATTGCCAAGGCTGAGCCCGGCGTAGTTGTGGCTGGGCCCCACGATCCCGTCAAAGTTGATCTCGGTCAGTCGCATGATTTCGGCCCTATCTCAGGACGCTCCACACCTCGTCCCCTTCGCCGACACCGAGCAAGGCCGCTGACAGGCGATCGATCTCGATGGTCCCGTCAGGGTGCAGATCGCGCATCCCGAACGCAGCGCGAAAGGTGCCGAGGGTGCCGGTCGCGAGGATCGCCCGCTCTCCGATATCGAGGTTGGCATTGATCACCTTGCCCGGACGGGCGTCGCGCACCGATCGAACATCATTGGTGCGGGCGGTCATCGTGGGGCCGCCGTCGAAGATGTCGACATACCCATCGGCGCGAAAGCCTTCTCCTTCCAGCATCCGCATGGCCGCGCGCCCGCTGGGGTGCGGCACGCCGATCGCTGTGCGCGCGTCCTCGTCAAGCATCGCGACATACACCGGATGCTTGGGCATCAGGTCGGCGATGAACTGGTTACCGTTGATGGCGTTGAAGTAGTCCGCTTCCTGGAACGTCATCCCGAAAAACCGGCCCGCCACCCCGTCCCAAAAAGGTGAGCCGCCGCGCTCATCGATGATCCCGCGCAGTTCGGCCAGGATGCGATCGGCAAACCGTTCGCGGTGCATGGCGATGAACAGGTACCGGCTGCGGGCGAGCAGCAGGCCGAACCCTCCCGCACGCTGGCTGGGATGGAGGAACAGCCCGCCGACCTCGCTCGATCCCTCAAGATCGGTCACCAGGCTCAACAGGTCGGCGCGGACGGTGCGCTGCAGTTCCTGCGAATGCTGGGTCAGCGTGTTCAGGCGATAGGAATAGAACGGCCAGCGCTGCCCGACCTGGGTCATCAACTGGCACGTGCCGCGAACGTCGCCGGTGTCGCTGTCTTCCAGCACCAGCACGAACTGTTCGTCGGCCAGCGTGTCTTCGCCGCGCTGGAACGCCGCCTCGGTCCGCTCGAGCTTGTCGGAAAGCGCCTTGCGGTCGGGCGGCAGATTGGTGAACCCGCCGCCGGTCAGCTTGGCCATCTCGTACATCGGTTCAAGATCACCGGGATGCGCCGCGCGCAGTCTGAAGGTCAACGCAAGTCTCCTGAAGCCAGGCGGCTCAGCACCAGAGCCGAGAGCGCCGCCCGCTCTGCCAGGCTGGACACAATCATGAATTCGTCAGGCGAATGGATCGCGCCGCCACGCACGCCCATCGTATCGACCACCGGCACGCCGCAGGCCGCGATGTTGTTGCCATCGCAAACACCGCCCGATGATTGCCAGCCGATCGGTTGCCCCAGTTTCGCACCGCACTCGCGGACCAGGTTGAATAACTTGTGCGCCTGGGAGCTGACGGGTTTGGGTGGGCGGGTGATCCCGCCATGGAGCGACAGAGACACCTCGTGCCGGGTCTTCACATCATCCAGCAAAACATTGAGTTCCTGACCAAAAAGTTCTGCCGACTCGGTGGTCTTGGGCCGGATGTTGAACCGCAGGACCGCGTGATCCGGCACCACGTTATTCGCCGATCCGCCCTCAATGCGGGCAGGGTTAACCGACAGTTCGCCATGGCCCAGCGCCTTCAAGCGCACCGCAAGGTCGGCCGCCGCGACAATGGCGTTGCGGCCCTCGTGCGGGTTGCGCCCGGCATGGGCCGATTTGCCGGTCACCACGATGCTGAAATTCCCGCTCCCGCCTCGATCGTAGGCGAGGGTGCCGTCGGGCAGAGCTGATGGCTCATACGTCAAAGCGGCATGCTTGCCCCGTGCGAGTTCGGCGATCAGTGCGGACGAGGACATCGAACCGGTCTCCTCATCCGAATTGATCATGACGTCATAACCGATCGCCTGCGCGCCGTCGGTGCGCTCAAATGCTTGCAGCGCATGCAGAATAACCGCGATGCCGCCTTTCATATCCGCTAGCCCGGGGCCATTCACGGTGTCGTCATCGATATCTCGCTGGTACTGGAACGGGTGATCCGGGGGAAACACGGTGTCCATGTGGCCCGTCAGCAGGACCCGGCGGTCCGCGTCAGGCCGGACCCGCGCCACGAGGTGCCGCCCGTGCGATTTCTGCACCTCGTTACCCGCCGCATCGACTACCGTCACTGGTGCCGGCTCCATCAGGGCGACCTCTCCGGGCAGCGACGCGAAGGCATCGGCAAGGACCAGCGCCTGTTGCGCCAGCCCTTCAAGATTAGCGGTGCCGGTGTTGATCGCACTCCAGGCCCGCGCCTGGGTCAGCATCTCTGACGCATCGAACGCGCCGGCGAAGTGTTCGGCCAATTGTTTCATCTGCAACCGCTCCTAGCGAGGTCGGCGCTGCCGTCCAACCCGGGCGATGTTGCATTGCGCTGCGTGCTTGGCCATAGGCGCCGCTCGCTTCCTCCCCGGACGACAGATTACGAATAGCACGCACGCGATTCTTGCGTGCGTCCTTCTGACAGGTGAGGGTGACGTGGGCGACTTCCAGAACAAGGCCGGATTGCAGATCGACGCGGCTCTGGCGAGCTTTGTCGATGAGGAGGTGCTCGGTCCGCTCGGCCTCGCGCCATCCACGTTCTGGACCGGTTTTGCCGACTTGCTCGACCGGTTCGTGCCGCGCAATCGCGCCCTGCTCGACAAGCGGGAGCAGTTGCAGCGACAAATCGACGAATGGCATCTCACACGGCGGGGGCAGCCGCATGACGCGGAAGGGTATTGCCGCTTCCTGGAACAGATCGGCTACCTTGTTCCGGAGCCTGACGAATTCGTCATCGGCACGCAAAATGTCGATCCGGAAATCGCGACGATGGCAGGTCCGCAGTTGGTGGTGCCGGTGCTCAACGCCCGCTTCCTGCTCAACGCCGCCAATGCCCGGTGGGGCAGCCTGTACGATGCGCTCTATGGCACCGACGCGCTGGAGGCGCCTCCGGCACGCCCGGGAGGCTACGACCGTCAGCGGGGCAGCGCCGTAATCGCGCGGGCGCGCGCCTTTCTCGACGAGGCGCTGCCGCTGACCGCAGGTAATAGCTGGGGCGGTCTCCATTCACCCGAAGACATCACGTTGGCGGATCCACAGCAGTACGTGGGAGAGACCGCGCGGGGCCGGATGTTCGTCAACAACGGGCTGCACATCGAAGTGGTCTTCGATCCCGATGGGGAAGTGGGCCGCGACGACCCGGCAGGCATTGCCGATATCGTGCTGGAAAGCGCGCTCACGGCAATCGTCGACCTGGAGGATTCGGTCGCGGCCGTGGATGCCGCCGACAAGCTCGCCGCGTATCGCAACTGGCTGGGCGTGATCCGCGGCGATCTGGAGGAAAGTTTCGCCAAGGGCGGGCGGCAGCTGACTCGCCGCCTGGCCGACGATGTGCGCGTTGGCGACCAGGTGCTCCCGGGCCGCAGTCTGCTTTTCGTGCGCAATGTCGGCCATCTTATGACCAACCCGGCCATCCGCCTCACCGACGGAGCCGAGGTACCCGAGGGGATCATGGATGCCGTGATCACCAGCGCGATCGGTGCTCACGACATCAGTGGGCTGGGTAAATGGACCAACAGCCGGGCCGGCAGCATCTATATTGTCAAACCGAAGCAGCACGGCCCGGAAGAATGCTGCTTTACCAATGACTTGTTCGATGTCGTTGAGGACTTACTGCAACTGCCCAGGCACACCGTCAAAGTCGGGATCATGGACGAGGAGCGGCGCACCAGCGCAAATCTCGCCGCCTGCATCCAGGCCGTGAAGGACCGTATCGTGTTCATCAATACCGGGTTCCTCGACCGGACCGGGGACGAGATCCACACTTCGATGCAAGCCGGGCCGATGATCCGCAAGGCAGAGATGAAGTCCAGCACGTGGCTCGCGGCGTACGAAGCGCGCAATGTGGCGATCGGACTGCGCCATGGCTTGTCGGGAAAGGCGCAGATCGGCAAGGGCATGTGGGCCGCGCCGGACATGATGCGCGACATGGTAGAACAGAAGATCGGCCACCTTCGCGCAGGCGCCAACACCGCATGGGTACCGTCGCCAACGGCCGCTACGTTGCACGCGCTGCACTATCACCAGGTCGACGTATTCGCCCGGCAGAAGGAGCTTGGCGAGGCACCGGGTCTCGACAAACTACTGCAGATTCCGCTCGCTCAAGGCACGAACTGGTCGGAAGACGAAATACGGGAAGAGCTCGACAACAACGCGCAAGGTCTGTTGGGCTATGTCGTCAGGTGGATCGACGCGGGCGTGGGATGCTCGAAAGTGCCCGACGTCCACGACGTGGGTTTGATGGAAGACCGCGCGACGTTGCGCATCAGCTCGCAGCACCTAGCCAACTGGTTGCTCCACGGCATTTGTACTCGCGAGCAAGTGATGGACAGTCTGCGCCGGATGGCCGCCAAAGTGGACGCGCAGAATGCTGGCGATCCTGCGTATGTGCCGCTTGCCGAAAATGAGGACGGTTCCGCTTTCCGCGCCGCGCTGGATCTCGTCTTCAAGGGAGTCGAACAGCCGAGCGGTTATACCGAACCATTGCTGCACGAATGGCGGCGGAAAGCGAAAGGCTGACGATCGGCAGTCACGCAGCGATTATTAGCGCTCGATGCGTCCCGCCGCCAGCGCACGCGCGATTGCGATGAATTCCGCTACACTCAAGGTCTCCGCCCGGCGCTGCGGATCGACCCCGACCGCCGCGAGAGCATCAAGGGCGCCGGGAACGCCTTTGAGGCTTTGACGGAGCATCTTGCGGCGCTGGCCGAACGCGGCCTCGGTTATCCGTTCGAGCAGCCGGGCCGGCACGGCTTCGGGCATTGTCGCAGGTTCAATATGAACGACCGCGCTCGTGACTTTGGGCGGCGGGGTAAACGCACTCCGATGGACCTTCATCGCCAGCTTCGCGGACGAGCGCCACTGCGTGAAAACGGCTAGGCGGCCATAGGGATCGGTGCCAGCCTCAGCGATGATCCGTTGCGCGACTTCGAGCTGGAACATCAGGGTCAAGCTGGTCCACCGCGGTGGCCACTGCTGACCACCAAGCCAGCGCACCAGCAGCGCCGTACCGACATTGTAGGGCAGGTTGGCCACGACCGCGAAGGGTTCGCCCATCAGGCCATCATGATTCAGCTTGAGCGCGTCGCCTTCGATAACGCGGAGCTGCCCGGGATACGCGGCTTCCAGCTCCGCTAGCGCGGGCAGGCAGCGGGGGTCCATCTCGATCGCGGTCACCCGCGCTCCGGCTCGCAGCAGCGACCGCGTCAGCCCGCCCGGTCCGGGGCCGATCTCGAGAACCGCCTTGCCGCTGAGATTACCCGGAATGGCAGCGATCCGGTCGAGCAGTTGCTCGTCGAACAGGAAATTCTGTCCCAGCGCCTTCGACGCGCTCAGCCCATGACGGGCGATGACTTCGCGGAGCGGAGGTAGATCAGCCATGCAGCGCCCGTCTGGTCGCGCAACCGGCGGCCATGCGCATCGCGGCGACAGTCGCGCCGGCGCTGGCGCGGCCGGTGCCAGCGATAGCGAAGGCGGTCCCATGATCCGGACTGGTGCGGATGATGGGCAGGCCGAGGGTGACGTTGACGCCCTCGTCGAAATCCAGGGCCTTCAGCGGGATCAGTGCCTGGTCATGGTACATGCACAGCGCCACGTCATAGTTCCCACGGGCATGCGGCGCGAACAGGGCGTCCGCGGGGTGCGGGCCAGTGGCATCGATCCCGCTGGCCCGCAGACTAGCGATCGCCGGCGCGATAATCTGCTGCTCCTCGGAGCCCATTTGACCGTCCTCGCCCGCATGTGGGTTGAGCCCCGCCACCGCGATCCGCGGTGCGGCGATGCCGAAATCCTGTTGCAGTGCACGATGCGCGACGCGCGCCCGGCGCTGGATTAGCTCTCCGGTAATGGCGCCTGGCACATCGGCCAGCGCCATGTGCACCGTTAGTGGGACCGTCCGCAGTTGCGGTCCCGCAAGCATCATCACGGCATCCTGAGCGGCGATCCCGCACGCGTGGGCGACGTATTCGGTTTGGCCGGGGAAGCCGAATCCAACGGCGGCGAGCCGCGCTTTGGCCACCGGTCCGGTCACCAGAGCAGCAGCCTCACTGGCAACCGCCAGTGCGGTCGCCTTTTCGAGCGACGCGAGAGCCAGCCGGGCGCCGTCCTCGTCCGGATGGCCGGGGCGGTAGGGGCCATCGAGAGCGCCCAGCACCGGAAGCGAGCGACTAAATACCTCGCGCGCGTCCTCAAGCGTTTCAACCTGTTCGATCGATAGCGACATACCGCGCAGTTTGGCTGCATCTGCCAACAGGCGTGCTCCGCCGACGACAGCGAACGGCGGCAGCGCGTTGCGCTCCCGCGTGAGCCACGCCGCCGCGATCAGTTCGGGACCCACGCCCGCCGGATCGCCGAGCGAGACGATCAGCGGCTTGGATGGCTGCGTCAGTTGTATTCGATCACCGCGTCGTTGCGCAGATCGCGCAAGTAACGTTGGGCGCGCTTGTTGATGCGATCGTCCTCAAGCTGGGCCATCAGGTCTTCGAAGCTTGGCGCCCCGGCATCCTGCGGATCATCGCGGCCGCACAGCATCAATACGCTGACGCCATCTTGCGCGGATCCGAACGGGGGGGTCGTCTGACCGATCTGCAGGTCCGCGAGAAGAGGCTGCAATTGCTCCGGCAGCGAACGCAGGACGATCCCGTCATTCGAAGTAACCGTAGCGCCGATGGCAGCCGCCCCGCTATCCGCATCGCCGCAGCCCTTCATCGCTTGAACCGCCTTGTTGAAGCTTTCGAGCCGCGCACGCGCGTCTGGTTCAGTGATGCCGGCGGGGAACGCGAGCGAGATTTGCTTGAGGCTCAACACCGCATCTCGCGCGTCGGACGTCAGGATCGCCTTCTTGTCGATCAACGCAAGGATCGAGAAACCGCCCGAGTTCTCAATCGGACCAACCAGCTGTCCCGGCTGCATGGCGCGCGCAGCAACCGCCAGTTCGCTCGGCAGGCGTTCGAGCCGCACGAAGCCTAGGTCACCGCCGGCTGCGGCAGTCGACGATTCAGAGAACTGGCGTGCGTATCCCTGGAAGCTTCCGCCTTGCCTCAGCTGCTCGATGATCTTGTCGATATTGGCGAGAACCTGGTCCCGGGTCTCCGGCGTCGCGGCCAGCCAGATTTCGCCCAGGCGATACTCTTCGGTCCCGCGGCTTGCCTCGAGCCGCGTGAGCATCTCGTTCACCTCTTCGGCCGACACGTTCACGAACGGCGCGATGTTCCGCCGCAGCAGTCGCTGCCACGCGGACTCGCCGAGGATCTGACGCTTGAGCGAAGCGGGTGACGAGCCGATCTTTGCCAGATAGGCATCCATCGCCTCGACGTTTTGCCCAAAGTTCTGGGCCGCCACGCGCGCGTACACCTGGTCGACTTCAGCCGCGCTGATCTCGATCTCCTGCGCTCTCGCAGCCTGAATCTGGAGCGTCTCGTCGATCAGGTTGCGAAGCACTTGGGAGCGGAGGCGCTGCAGCTCTTCGGGCGGGATCTCTCCCTTGGACGCGGCAACCAGCAATGCGACCCGCTGCTCGACGTCGGTGCCGGTGATGATCTGTCCGTTCACCACCGCAGTAGGCCGCCGGACGTTGGGATCGCCCTTGCCAAGGATCTGCACGTTGGCCGGGATGTCGAGCCCCATTCCGCTGGCAAGCGGCGCGTTGGCCTCTTGCGCGGATACGGTAGTCGGCGCGCTTACAAGCGAAACCGCGGCGAGGCCGCAAAGCAGTCGAGATACCGTCTGGTGGATCACGCGTTCATCCGTTTTGGCAGGGTGCATCGCGCGCCCCCTCTAGTCAGCAGCCGAGTGCCGCGAAACGGCTTAACCCAACCTGAGTGCGGGCGGCGGATAGCGCGTTTGCGGCGAACTGCCAACGGGCTAGCGCGGCCTAGCGGAAGCCAAGGTTGCGCAGAGCGAAATAGAGCTGGAAGGTATTGCCTTTGCGCGCATCGCCCTGGTCAAGATAGTCGCGCCGCCAGGTCACGCCGAACTCCAGGCAATCGTCTTGATACGCGACGCCAAGTCGGGTGCGGATGGGATCGAAACCGTCTGACGTGAAGGTCGGGTCTTCCTCGCGGTCCGTCAGGTTGAACACCCCGGCGCCGAACACCGACCAGTACTGCGCAAAGGCGACCCGCCCGGCGAACCGTAGTTCCTCACGATCGCGCAGATCCTCGATCGTCGGCGCGATGTCGCGGTCGAGCCGCAGATAGCCGATCTCGGCATACGTGCGGCTCGATCCGATCGTGGCGTCGATCTCGTTGCGACGGACCGCGAGGCTGTCCTTGTCCAACCTGAAGCGGTGGGTCAGCTTGACGAAATCCCGGTACCGCACATCAGTTCGGCCCACAAAATCCGATACTCGTTCCGACAGACCGGTTCCGTTCGGTAACAATGTCGCGCGATTGTTGAGGCGTACCGACTGCCCGATGGTGCTGTCGATGCGCCAGTTCGGGCGGGTGAGCTGCCAATCGATGCCGTAAGTCACCCGCGGCCGGTCTTCCACCCGGTCATATCCGGGAAAGCGGTTGAGCGCGAACAGATTGGAATCCTCCAGATCGATCGCCCGCGAATCCTCGTTGGGGATCGCCAGGTTCTTGATCGACGGGCTGAGAACCACCTGCACACGCGGTGTCAGCACCTGAGTGCCGCCGAACAGCGGTCCGACCAAGGGCCACTCGATATCGGCCGCCACCAGTCCGACGGCACGCGCTTCCCAGCCGGGATTGCCGCGGTAGACCGCGGTTGCCGTCAGACCGTTCTCATCCGAATGATAGACGTCGCCCCGCAGCAGCGCCGTCATCGTCACGACCTGGCCCCAGCCGGTGATGCGGCGCAAGTCCCACCGGGCACCCGCGATCGCGCGCTGGGTGTCCTGACCATCGGGACGATAGAGCGACAGCGTGTTCGCCATGAGTTCGACCTTGCCGCCCAGCAGCGGATCTTCGATCCGCCGGCGGTAATCGATCAGCGGGAGCGCGATCGGCGTCTGGCCCTGATCGCCATTCACTCGCAGCGTCTGGGTCGCAAAACCCGAGATGGCGAGGTAAGAATCGGCGTCGATCCGCTCGATCTCGAACATCGACCGCAGTCGGTCGTCGCGACTGATGTCATAGCGACGCAGGAAGGTGCGATCGGTCGTCCGGCGGAGCGAGAAATTCAGGCTCCAGTTCGGATCGAACTGAAATCGTCCGTTGGTGAACAGGTATCCGCGAAACTCGCTCTCGGGCGTGCGCAGGCCCGCCAGGTCGAGGCGCCGGCTGACCGTGCCATAACCGGTCACCTGATAGGCGCCGATATCGGTGAGGTGCCGCCACTGCCCGCTCACCATTGGAGGCGGATCGGTAAAGGCATAGGCGCTGAGCGTCAGGTCCTTGTTCGCGGCCAGGTTGAGGTAGTAGCTGCCGCTCAATTCAAAGCCGTTGTTGCGGGAGAACTGGAGCTCAGGGACCAGAAATCCCGAGGCCGGGCCGCCATCGGTGCGGATCGACAAGCCGGGCAGCGGGATCAGCCGGGCGCCGAACAGCTCCAGATAGGCATTGTTGAACCGGACCCGGTTGTCGGTCGGTGAATAGACCACACGATCGGCCGTGATCCGCCAGCTCGGCTCCCGCGGGCAACCTGTAGAGCTGACAACCTCGCACCCGGTATAGGCGGCCCGGTTCAGTTCGATGGTACCGTCCGCCTGACGCGAACCCTCGGCCGCGGCAAGACGCCCGCCTTCGCGAAGTGCGAGGAGAAGATCCTCCATCGCTCCGGCCTCGAACTCGTCGGTCAGCTCGATGCGGCTGGTGTAGAGTTGATTGCCGTCCTGATCGACAAACCGGACGTTGCCAGTTCCCACGATCTCGCCCGTGACCCGGTTCCAGGTCACCGCGTCTGCGCGAACCGACTTGTCCGCGCTGCGCAGGACGACGTCTCCCGACGCTGTCACGGTGTTGGCATTGTTGTCGTAAGCGACCGAATTCGCCTCGAAATTGATCTGGCGTTCGTTCGTCGGTGCCGGCGGGAGAGTCGCAGAATCGATCGGCGGCACGGGGGTCGACAGCGCTGGCGGTTCGCCCTGCGGCTGCTCGATCGTGCCCATGCCCTGAGCGGCACCGTCCTGCGCCGCAACCGGCGCAGCGGCGAGAGCAGTGCAGAGCATCAATGCGCTGGCAACCCCCGGGCGCATCCGGAGGGACAAGCGGCGTGAAGAAGCTTGCTGCGATCCGGTCGAAGCGGGGAGCATCGCTTGCCTATCGCAGCACTGCCGCCTAATCGCAATCGCCAACGCCGCCGGCTGCAGTTGCAAAAGCGGCCGCCGGTCGCAGCAAGGCTTGCCGGAGATCACATGAACGTCGCATTCGCTTCCGCTATTCCCGCCAACACCCAGATCGTGGCGCATATCGTCACGCAAGGCTCTCTGCCCGAAGGCCTTGAATCCACGCTGGTCCACGGGGCCAAGGCCGCAAGGTTCAAGGGCAAGACCGGACAGCTGTTCGACGGATTCGCTGAGCGGAATGGCGAGGTGGTTAGGATTGCCCTGGTCGGTTCCGGAGAGACCGGCGACGAGGGACGCGGCGCCAATCTGGAACAAGCCGGTGCTGCCCTTGCGGCCCGATATGCCACGTCCGGAGCGGACACCATCGCGATTGAAGCGGGTACGCTGTCGGTGGACGAAGTAGCGGCAGTGTTGACCGGCCTGCGTCTTCGCACTTGGCGCTACGATCGCTATCGCACGACTATCAAGGACGACCAGAAGGTCACCCTTGCCAACGCTTCCGTGATCGGCGCGGGCGAGGGCGCGCAGGATGCCTGGACCGAAGCCAGCGCGGTTGCTGAGGGAATCGAATTCACCCGCGAACTGGTGACCGAGCCAGCGAATGTGATCTATCCCGAAAGCTTCGTGCAGCGTTGCCGCGAGCGGTACCAGGGCACTGGGCTGGAAATCACCGTCCTCGGGGTCGAAGAGATGACCGAGCTTGGCATGGGCGCGCTGCTGGGTGTCGGGCAGGGGTCCGAACAACCTTCGCGCCTGCTGGCGGTGAAGTGGAACGGCGGCGAACAGGCCGGACGGCCGATGGCGTTCGTCGGCAAGGGCGTCACCTTCGATACCGGCGGCATCAGCATCAAGCCGGGCCCGGGCATGGGCGACATGAAATGGGACATGGGCGGCGCCGGCGCGGTCGCAGGGGCCATGCTTGCACTCGCGCGGCGCAAGGCGAAGGCCAACGTGGTCGGCGTGATGGGCTTGGTCGAGAACATGCCGGACGGCAAGGCGATGCGACCGGGCGACGTGCTCACCACCATGAGCGGGCAGACCGTGGAAGTGCTCAACACCGATGCCGAGGGGCGGCTGGTGCTGTGCGACGCGCTGACCTGGGTTCAGAAGGAACATGATCCGGTGGCGATCATCGATCTCGCGACCTTGACCGGGGCGATGCTGATCAGCCTCGGCTTTGAACAAGGCGGCATGTTCTCGAACGATGACACGCTGGCCGACGCGCTGTTCGCCGCCGGGCGCGCCAGCGGGGACAAGCTGTGGCGCATGCCGCTGGGCGCCGCGTACGACAAGCTGATCGATTCACCGATTGCCGACATGCAGAACATCGGGCCCCGTGAAGCCGGCTCGATCACCGCTGCCCAGTTCCTCCAGCGCTTCATCGACAAGGGGCGTCCCTGGGCGCACTGCGACATTGCTGGCATGGTCTGGGCAGCTAAGCCCGGCGCCACTTGGGGCAAGGGCGCAACGGGATATGGAGTTCGCCTGATCGATCGCTACGTACGCGACGTTCTGGAAGCTTGAGCGAACCCCGCCCGCTAAGTGATGCAGGGTTTAATCCACCGATGCAGATCGATTTCTGGCAATACTCCCAAGGATCTGTCGAGCGCATCGTGACGCTGATAGCGGATCGGGTGTTGGCAGGTGGCGAGCGGCTGCTGGTGGTCGATGGAAACGCCGAGCGGCGGGCGTCGACCAGCGCCGCTTTGTGGGAAACCAGACCCGAACGTTTCCTGGCGAATGGTGACGCTGCCGCCGCGCATGCGGAGCGGCAGCCGGTGTTGTTGTCCGGCGAGTGCAGGGCGATCAACGGCGCAAAGGTCGCGGTACTGGCGGACGGCAAGTGGCGGGACCCGCCTGCTGGTCTAGACCGCGTGATCCTGCTGTTCAGCGAGGCCCAGGTCCAGCCGGCCCGTGCCGTCTGGCGCCAGTACGACGGGCGAGAGGACGTGACCCGGGGCTATTTCGCGCAGGACGATGGCAAGTGGACCAAGCGGCTCTGAGCCTTGCGCATGATAGGCTGCCTCGCTAGGGGCGCGCGCAATTCTCCGATCAGCGCGATCTTACCAACAAGGAACATTTCATGGCGGTCACCCGCACCTTCTCGATCATCAAGCCCGATGCCACTCGCCGCAACCTGACCGGCGCGGTCACCAAGATGCTGGAAGACGCCGGACTTCGGGTCGTCGCTTCCAAGCGCATCCAGATGACTCGCGAGCAGGCCGAAGGCTTCTACGCAGTGCACAAGGAACGGCCCTTCTTCGGCGAACTGTGCGACTTCATGACCAGCGGTCCGGTCGTCGTCCAGGTGCTGGAAGGTGAGGACGCCGTGAAGCGCAATCGCGACGTCATGGGCGCCACCAACCCCGCCGATGCTGCGGAAGGGTCCATTCGCAAGATCCACGCCGAAGGCATTGAGGCCAATTCGGTTCACGGTTCCGACTCGGAAGAAAACGCTAAGATCGAGATCGATTACTTCTTCAAGCCGGAAGAAATCGTCGGCTGACAGCTACGCGCCCAATCAGGCGCGTCGGTCCTCCACTTCGGGCGAATAGGGTAGCGTCGGTCAGCACCGATATGCTACCCTTACCGCATGCTATGGGGATCGGGCCGGAAGTGCAAAGCGATTGCCGCACGGTTCGTGACGGCGGTGAACGCGCGTGATGCTGACGCGCTCAGAGATCTCGTCACGGCCGATTTCACCTACATCGATAGCTGGCGGGAGGGCGTCACCGGCCGGGATCGGGTGATCGAAGGGGCTCGACTGCTTTTCGCAAGCGATCCCGATTTCCGGATGGAAGTCGAGACCGTAAGCTACAGTGAGCCCTTCGTACTCATGCGCGGTTGGATCAACAGCGCCAATCCGGATGTCGGGCGCCGTCGGGCGGTCTGGCGCGCGCGGTGCGAGGACGGCTTGATTGCCGAGTGGCAGGCTTGGGCGGAGGGGCACCCGCCGCGGTTCACCCGCACATATTCACCCGAGGCGACGATCGACATGTCGGATCGCGCGGCCGAAGCGCCAGGCGCACCGTAGCATCGCCTGGACCCGCCGGACCATTAAACAGCTCCGGCGAACTTAGAATTGCTCGGCGGCGTCGATCAGGCCAGTCAGCTTGCGGGGCGCGACGCTCCGCCAGCTACGCGACAGCCAGTCGCGGATGGCGTTCCAGTCTGTATCGCCGAGATCGAGGCGGATGCCGATCCATTCCGCGCCGAAATACGGCGGACGGTAGTATCGCTGCGGGTCCATTTCGATCAACTGCGCCTGCTCGTCCACGCCGCTGATGCGGGCGAGGAGAGCGACCTTGCCGTCGCTGTGGTGATCGACTGAAACCCAGGCGAACTTCTTGCCCTTGATGATACCGAAGCACGGCATGCCGTGGCTGACGGTTTCTTCAGCTTGCGGCTGCGCGAGGGCAAGCTGGCGAACCTGATCCACCAGCCAGTCGGCATGGTAGGGGCGCGAGACGAGTTCCGACAGCACGCGCGGGTAGAGTTGATGTTCGGCGATCAGGACGCGCGCGGCCAAGGTTTCCTCTGTGTCGCCGGCCAGCACCGCTACTTCCGTCTGCCCAAGCACCTCCCCCGCGTCGAGTTCGTCGGTAACCAGATGGACGGAGCAGCCGGCCTTGGCGTCGCCGGCCGCCAGCGCCGCGCGGTGCGTGTGCAGTCCAGGATATTTTGGCAAAAGCGATGGGTGCACGTTAGTTAGCCGTCCGCTCCAGTCGGATACGAACTGGCTGCCCAGCACTCGCATGTAACCGGCAAGCGCAACGTATTCCGCTCCGCTTGCGCGGATCGCCGCGTCCATTGCTGCGTCATGATCGGACCTCCGCATACCTGTGTGACTGAGCGCGAAGGTCGGGACGCCTTCACCTTCCGCAACGACCAAGCCTGGGGCGTGAGGGTCGTTGCTCGCCACCAGCACGATCGCATAAGGCGCTTCGGGAACGCGGCTTGCGTAAAGCAACGCGGCCATGTTCGTGCCCTTGCCCGAGATCAGCACGGCAACCTTGGCAGGCTTACCCAACGTGGCGCGCTTCCCAAGCTTCACGGGCGCTCCACGTCCCGGCGCTTCCGCGGACGGTGCAGCCGCGCGGACCCTCGATCACTTCGCCGATCCGGCTCACGGTTTCCCCTTGCGCCTCCAGCTCCGCCGCCACTTCGCGGGCAGAGTCCGGCGCCACCGCCAGAACCATGCCAATGCCGCAGTTGAAGGTTCGGGCCATTTCCGCCGGTTCGATCGCGCCTTGCGCCTGCAGGAACGCCATCAGGCGCGGCTGCTCCCAGGCATCGCCGTCGATCATCGCATGCGCGCCGTCCGGCAGCACCCGGGGGATGTTCTCGAGCAGACCGCCGCCGGTGATATGCGCCAGGGCATCGATTTTGCCGCCACGGATCAGCGGCAACAGCGCTTGCACGTAAATGCGCGTTGGAGCGATCAGCGCATCGATCAGCCGGGTTTCTGGGTCGAACAGGGCAGGACGGTCGAGCCGCCAGTCCTTGTCCGCCGCGAGCCGGCGAACCAGCGAGAAGCCGTTGGAATGCACCCCGCTGCTGGCCAGTCCGAGCAGCACATGGCCGGGAGTCACGCGGTCGCCGGTCAACTGCTCGCCGCGTTCGACCGCCCCGACGCAAAAGCCTGCCAGGTCGTAATCGCCAGCCGCATACATTCCTGGCATTTCGGCCGTTTCGCCGCCGATCAGTGCGCATCCCGCCTGCTTGCACCCATCGGCGATGCCGGCGATCACTCGCTCTGCGATCCCGTTATCGAGCTTGCCGGTCGCGAAGTAGTCGAGGAAGAAAAGCGGTTCGGCTCCTTGCACGATGAGATCGTTGACGCACATCGCGACCAGATCGATCCCGACCGAATCGTGACGGTCATGTTCGATCGCGAGCTTGAGCTTCGTGCCTACGCCATCGTTCGCCGCCACTAGAAGCGGGTCGCTGTACCCTGCGGCCCGGGGATCGAAGAACCCGCCGAACCCGCCGAGTTCGCTTGTCGCACCGGGACGCGCGGTTGCCTTCGCCAGTGGAGCGATCGCCCGAACCAGCGCATTGCCGGCGTCGATGGACACCCCCGCGTCGGCATAAGTGTAGGGGCTGTTGCGGCGCTGGTCATCCATGCGCGGCGCGTAACGCTTTCGCACTTGGATTTCCATGGGGCTTTGGGCAAAAGGCCGCGAGTTTCCCCATGGCCACCCGCATGCTCTTTCCGCGCGACCCGCGCCGCGCCGCCCTGATCGGCGTCATCGCACTTACGGTTGCGCTTGGCGCGCTGCTGGGGGGCAAGGCCCTGCTCGCTCAGATCGCGGGCGATCGCGGCATAGCGGCGGTGGCTGCCTCGGGCGACATACAGGTGGGCGGCGTCGAGGTGGACGTGACTGCCAAGACCGCGGAGGAAGCGCGCGACGAAGGCTGGCGCGAAGCGATGAAGCTGGCATGGAAGAAGATCGGCGGACCCGCCATTCCCGATGGTCAGCTTTACAGCATGGTCTCATCGGTCGTGGTCGAGAGTGAAGAGCTTGGCCCCAACCGTTACATCGCCCGGCTCGGGATCGTGTTCGATCGCGCGCGCGCGGGCGGGTTGCTGGGACGGGGCGAGGCCATCGCTCGCTCA
Source organism: Altererythrobacter sp. TH136 (assembly GCF_007065885.1). NCBI lineage: Bacteria > Pseudomonadati > Pseudomonadota > Alphaproteobacteria > Sphingomonadales > Erythrobacteraceae > Altererythrobacter > Altererythrobacter sp. TH136. Next base: position 175,648 of record NZ_CP041409.1, read on the forward strand.
GCGCCCCTGTTGCTGGTCCCCGTGACATTTTCCGGTGGCACGCAGACCGTCTACGAGATTCGCAACCCGTGGCAGCGTGCATGGGCCGAATACCAGCCGGGCGGGAGCCGGATCGACTATGTGCGGCCCGTCGGCTCTGGCGGCGATTCGCTACTGGTAACGTACGGCCAGACCACGCGGCGCAGCCGGACCTGGTGGCGCAACGTGCTCGATCAGTTCGGTGCCAGCGACGTGTTGATCGCGATCGCCGATCTGAAGTACCAATATCCGGGCGGCCCGGTGCAGGGCACCTTCACCGCCCGCTACGGGCCGGACAGTACCTACCTTGGCACTTTCAAGCTGACGGCTTCCAATCAGGCCTCGCTGCCCAAGATGCTTGATCAGGCGGTGCTCCGTTTCAACGCGATCTACGAACAGGCGCTGACGGACGGCAAACTCAAACCCGATCCAACGCTCAATTTGGGGGAGCCGCAGATCGATCCGGCAATCCTGCAATTGATCGAGCTTGGCCGGGCAGCCGATGCGCAGGAACGCGCCCGCGCTACCGCTGCGCGAAACGCTGCGAGCGCTGCCGGGACGCCTCCCGCGCCGACTCCGACCGAAACCGGAACGCCCGCGGTCATCAACAGCTTCACCGTACAGGTGCCAACTCCTGACCCCGCGGCATTCGAAGGCGCCGTCGCGTCGGTGCGCGCCGCGATCGGGGTGCGCGGAGCGGCGGTGACGAGCGCTGCCATCGGAGGGACATCGGTCCTCTCGGTCAGCTTCGCGGGCGACGCGGCGGGCTTTGCGGCGGCGTTGCGCGGCCGGGGCTACACCGTTCGCCAATCGGGCAATTCTTTCGCGATCAGCCGGTAATGGGTCAGATCGCGCTGCCGCTGATGACGCGGCGGGCGGACGACCCGGTGCGTATCGTTATCGGCAACGCCAATCAGACCGTCATCGACGCCCTGTCCGAACCTGCCGCCTGGCCCTTTCTGGTCGCGATCCTGGCGGGGCCGCCCCGCAGCGGCAAGTCGCTGCTGGCTCGCTGGGCGGAAGGGCAGGGCGGTATTGAAGTCTGCGATGACGCCGACGCGGCGGACGAGACAGAGCTGTTTCATCGCTGGAACCGCGCCCAGGAAAGCGGGCGTCCGCTGCTGCTCGTCACCAGCCGCGACCCGTGGCCTGTCACCCTGCCGGACTTGCGCAGCCGCCTTGGTGCCGCGCTGCATCTGACCATCGGCCTCCCGGACGACGAGATGGTCGCGGCGCTGATCCAGGCCCACGCCGCGGCGCGCTCCCTTGTCGTAAGCGAAGGCGCGCTTACTTACTTGGTTCCGCGCGTGGAGCGTACCTTTGCCGGGATCGAAGCGATCGTCGCGACGGTCGATCGGCTAAGTTTGGAGCGGATGGTTCCGCCGACGCTGTCGGTGTGGCGCGACGCGCTCGAAGCGGTGCAAGGTGCGGAGCAGCCGCGCTTGCTTTGAGGCAACAATGGTGGGAGTCTGGGACCCGATGTTCGACCGTCTCTATGGTTACCTGGATTCCATCCGCGCGCGGGATCCTGCGCCGCACTCCCGATGGGAGATATTGCTCTATCCCGGAGTGATCGCCGTTGGCCTGCATCGCGCGGCGCACTGGCTTTATGAAGCGCGGCTGTTTTTCCTGGCGCGGCTGATCAACCATTTCAGCCGCTTTCTCACCGCGATCGATATTCATCCCGGCGCAGTGATCGGCCGTAACCTGTTCATCGACCATGGCTTTGTCGTGATCGGGGAGACGGCAGAGATCGGGGACAACGTCACGATCTATCAGTGCGTGACCCTGGGCGGGACGAACCCCACCAACGGTATTGGAGGAAAGCGCCATCCGACCGTGCGGGACAACGTAATCATCGGATCGGGGGCGCAGGTCATCGGTCCGATCGTTCTGGGCAACCGCGCCCGGGTCGGCGCGAATGCCGTCGTCACGGACGACGTGCCCGAAGGCGCGACGATGATCGGTCTCAAGGCGCGGTCGACGCTCGTGCCCGCCGAAGAGTGGATCAAGGATTTTCTGCCGTACGGCACGCCGTGTGAAGAGCCGTGTGCGCCCAGTCGCGACTGTGTCGAGAAGCTGGAAAGCGAACTTGCCGCACTGCGGGAGGAGATCGCTCAGCTCAGGGCTGCGATCCCGGCGTCCGCCGGTTCCCCGCGCCGCGGGGGAGCCAAGCGCGGATGACCTTTGGCCAAGGGGGCTCTGTTCTCCCGTTCCCCGGGCGAGGTGTTGGCCAAGTGGGTTTCGCGCGGGATGAACTGTCGCGCATCCTTGACCTCTACGGTCGTATGGTGGCCGCGGGGGAGTGGCGCGACTATGCGATGGACTTCACGCGCGATTTCGCCGCGTTCGCAGCGTTCCGCAGGGCCGCGGAGCGGCCCCAGGCGCGGATCGAGAAGCGGCCTGCGTTGCGCGGGCGTCAAGGCATGTGGACCCTGTTTGGGGAGCACGGCCAGGTGCTGAAGCGCGGTCACGAACTCGCCGGGGTACTGGCTCCGGTCGAGCGCCGTCTCCTCAAAGCCGTCGACTAGGCCGAAGCGCCGGCTCGAGCCCGGCGTCTTCAGCCTTGCCGGTTCAGCCGCGTGCGGACGTGGGTCCGTTGCCGCCGGTCACTTTCTGCATCGCCGTCATGATCGCGCCCGATTGCTCGCTGCCTGAATTGGGCGAACGCAGATTGGTCTGCGCACTGATCTGTTCCCAGTTTGCGGCGAAGCCTTCGACAGTCCGCTCCTGCTCGGGCAGCCAGATGGCATCATTCATCATCACCCAGGCGGAGTGATAGCCGCCGCCGCCGGCACCGACGATCGCGTTGGTGGGCGCGTCTTCACTAACAAGATATAAGGCCGCGGGCACGACGTTCTCGGGCGCGAACAACTTGAACGCCTGCTCAGGGAACAGATCTTCGGTCATGCGGGTGCCGGCCACCGGTGCCAGAGTGTTGACCTTGATCCCGTACTTCGCGCCTTCCAGTTGCAGCGTCTTGGTCAGGCCCGCAAGGCCGAGCTTCGCCGCGCCATAGTTGGCCTGGCCGAAGTTACCGAACAGGCCGGTCGACGAGGCCGTCATCAGAATGCGGCCATAGGCCTGCTCGCGCATCAGCTCCCAACACGCCTTGCTGGCGTACGCCGAACCGTTGAGGTGCACGTCGACGACGAATTCGAAGTCCTTCGGCTCCATCTTGGCGAAGGTCTTGTCGCGCAGTACGCCAGCGTTGTTGATGAGGATGTGTACGCCGCCCCACTTCTGCTTGGCGTCGGCGACCATCTTTTCCATCTGTTCGTATTCGGTGACCGAGGCGCCATTCGAGACGGCCTCGCCGCCGGCCCGCTCGATCTCTTCGACCACCTGCAAAGCCATGTCGGAGTGGCCGGTACCGTCGCGCGAGCCGCCCAGATCGTTGACGACGACCTTCGCGCCCCGCCGTGCTAGTTCGAGCGCGTATTCGCGGCCCAAACCGCCGCCAGCGCCGGTGACGATGGCAACCTTGTCCTTGAACGAGATGGTCATGCTGCTTGTCCTCCTGGATAGGGGCGAGGTTTACGCGCCCGTAAAGTATGCCACGCCGTTGGCACCAACCGCTCGGCTATGCAACCGCGCTACATCGTCTCGAGCGCGGGTATCAGTTCAGCGAAATTTGCGATGATGACATCCCCGCCAAGCTCTGCGGGTGGCTTGTCGCAATAGCCGTAGGCAGCCACCACCACCGGAACCCGTGCGGCGCGGGCGGACAGCACATCATAGCTGCTGTCGCCGATGTAAACGAAACGCCCATTGCCCAGCCGTGCTCGCGCTTCGATTAGCGGATCGGGCGTCGGCTTTGATCGCCCTTTGCCGAGCGTGTCACCGCCGATGATCACCTCGAATCGCTGCGCAAGGCTCAGCCGTTCCAGAATTGCCCGGGCAAAACTTTCGAACTTGTTGGTCACCAGCGCGAGGCGCACCCCTCGTCCCGCCAGCGCGTCGAGCGTGTCGGCCGCGCCGGGGTACGGGCGCGTGTGCACGCAGTTGTTTTCCGCGTAGAATGCCAGCAGCGCCTTGTAGAGCCGGCGAAATTCCTCGTCCGGCAGTCCTCCGCGGCTGTCGATCACGCGCTTCAGCATCATCTTCGCGCCGCCGCCAATCAAATTTTCGATCGCTTCCACCGGAACGGGTTCGAACCCGCCGACGCCCAGCGCGTGATTGACCGCCGCCCCCAGGTCCCGGTGGGTTTCCAGCAAGGTGCCGTCGAGGTCGAAACCGACGATGTCGAAAGGAAAGTCAGCCATCGATCGCCCGGAATACCCTGCATTCTTTCAACCGCAAGGAATTGGTGCCATTGGCGTCCGCATGAGAGAATTCGCCGCTGTAATCCTTGCCGCGGGCAAGGGCACCCGCATGAAAAGCGACCTGCATAAGGTCCTCCATCCGATCGGTGGACGGCCGGTGCTGCACCACTTGATGGCGAGCGTGGACGCACTGGGGCCGAGCCGGACGGTAGTGGTCGTTGGCAGCGGGCGCGAGCAGATCGAAGCGGCGGTCAGCGGGCGCGCGACGACCGCCCTGCAAGAACCTCAACTGGGTACGGGCCACGCGGTGCAACAGGCTCAGGCCTGTCTTGAAGGCTTCGCTGGCGATGTCTTGATCCTTTATGGGGACGTGCCCTTCGTCCGAGCGGAGACCATGCAACGCATGCTCGACCGCCTGCATCAGGATGATGCTCCGGCCATCGTGGTGCTCGGATTCGAGCCTGCCGATACGCTGCAATATGGTCGCGTCATTGCCGGTTCTGACGGCACGATCGAGAAGATGGTCGAGCATAAGGATGCGAACGAGGCGGAGCGTGCATGCCGGCTGTGCAACTCCGGCCTGATGGCGGCGCGCGGGGCGGACCTGTTCGCCCTGCTGGGCCGCGTCGATAACGATAATGCCGCCGGTGAGTACTACCTGGTCGATGCAGTCAATGTGGCGCGCGGCGATGGGCGCAAGAGCGCGGTCGTGGTCACCGATCTGGCCGACGAGGTGGCCGGCATCAATTCCCGCGGCGAACTCGCGGCTGCGGAAGCGCAGTGGCAGGACTTGAAGCGCGAGGAGGCCATGGCGAACGGCGCCTCGCTGAGAGCGCCAGAAACCGTGTTCTTCAGCTGGGATACGGCACTCGGCCGGGATGTCACGATCGAGCCCAACGTGTTCTTTGGTCCGGGGGTGAGCATTGCTGACGGCGCGACGATTCGAGGTTTCTCACACCTGGAAGGAGCCATCGTGGGAGAGGGCTGCGAGGTTGGCCCGTTCGCGCGGCTGCGGCCCGGCGCGGTGATGGAACGCGGAGCCAAGGTTGGCAACTTCGTCGAGATGAAGAAAGCGGTGCTGGGAGAGGGTGCGAAAGCCAATCATCTCACATACCTGGGCGATGCCGAGGTCGGAGCGGGCGCCAACATCGGTGCGGGTACCATTACGTGCAATTACGACGGGTACTTCAAGTACAAGACCGTAATCGGCGAACGCGCCTTCATTGGCTCCAACAGTGCCTTGATCGCCCCGGTCAGGATCGGCGCGGACGCGATCGTGGCCGCCGGAAGCGCGGTCAGTCGCGACGTGGCCGACGGGGAACTGCGGATGGTGCGCGGTGAGCAGCTGGTAAAGCCGGGGTGGGCCGATCGCTTCCACGATGCGATGAAAAAGAAGAAGTCCGACCGGAGATCGGGTTAGCGCCAGATAGGCTTTCCCCGCGCCAGGTGGTTGCGGATGGTGGTCGCCGCCACCCCGGCCTGGCCCATCGCATTGCTGATCTGATCGAGGCCCTTCACGACGTCGCCTGCAGCAAACAACCCTGAGACGGAGGTTTCATAATGATCATCCGTCAGGACACAGCCGTCGTCGGTGGTATCGGCGCCGATCAGTTCAATCAGTTCCGAACGCACATGGCTGCCAAGTGCCGGGTACACACTGTCGAACGCCATCCGCCGAGTTCCCGTGTCGAAGACAAGGGTGTCGCCCTCGATCGCGAATCCGCCGCAGGGACCATCCTCGACGACAATCCCGGCCTCTCGCAGCGTCTGTCTCTGTCCATCATCCAGGTCATGTTCGCCCTTGGGGCAAACCAGTGTGAGATCACGCGTGAAGCCCCGGAGAAACATCGCTTCGGCACTTCCGTGCCCGCCTGAGCCGATCACCGCGACACGCTTGTCGGTCACTTCGTAACCATCACACACCGGGCAGTAGCGCAGCAGGCCGCGGGCGAGCGCCTCGTCGTGAACATCGTCGGGCAGAGCTGCGGGACGGCGATTGACCACGCCCGTCGCGAGCAGCACCGATCGTGCGGTGTACGTTCCGCTGTCGGTGCCGATGACGAAGTGGTCGTCGATCTTGGCAAGATGATTGACCAGCTTCTCTTCGCGCACGGCACCGTACTTGCGCGCCTGTTCGCGCATTCGGCGAAGCAACTCCTTGCCCTCGATGCCGTCGGGATAGCCCGCATGATTGTGAGTGCATGGGATCCAGGCCGCGCGGCTGGTGCCACTGTCGAACAGGCGGATCGAAAGGTGATAGCGGGCGAGATAGATCGCCGCCGTCAGACCCGCCGGCCCGGCACCGATGATGATGCAATCGTCGGGTGTGTTTTCGTCAGTCATTGTTGCCTTGCCCTCCGGCCTTGCGCATGGGCTTGAGACCATGTCCTTCGCCGCCACCGTCTTAACGCTATATCCCGAGATGTTTCCCGGGCCACTGGGCGTTTCTCTTGCAGGGCGCGCTCTTGCGCGCGGCGACTGGTCGCTGGAAGCGGTGCAGATTCGCGATTTCGCCACCGACAAGCACCGCACGGTCGATGATACTCCGGCCGGGGGCGGCGCAGGAATGGTATTGAAAGCCGACATTCTGGCGGCGGCGGTCGATAGCGTCACGGATCATCGGCCTGTGCTTGCCATGACGCCGCGCGGTGCGCCGGTCACCCAAGCACGGATCCGGGCGCTCGCGGACGGGCCAGGCGCAGTCATCCTATGCGGCCGGTTCGAAGGGTTCGACGAACGGCTGTTTGAAGCGCGTCCTGTGATCGAACAGGTCTCACTCGGCGACATCGTTCTTTCGGGCGGAGAGCCTGCTGCACTGGCCCTGCTCGATGCTTGCATTCGCCTGCTGCCCGGCGTAATGGGCGCGCCGACTAGCGGGGCCGAGGAATCCTTCGAAGAAGGGCTGCTCGAATATCCGCAGTATACCCGACCATCGATATGGGAAGGGCGCACGATCCCCGAAGTGCTGCGATCGGGGGATCATGCGAAAATCTCAGGCTGGCGCAAGGCCATGGCCGAGACTGATACACGGCTACGCAGGCCGGACCTTTGGGAACGCTATTGTGGCGTTCGGGGCCGACCTGCCTCTGGTGCGCAGCGTGAAATGAAGGACACGGACCAGTGAACCTGATCCAGACGCTCGAGGCGGAAGCCATCGAGGCCCTGACCCAGGGCAAGGAAATGCCCACCTTCCGCGCCGGCGACACGCTGCGCGTGGGGGTGCGCGTCGTCGAAGGCGCCCGCACGCGTACCCAGAACTTCGAAGGCGTGTGCATCGCGCGCTCGAACCGCGGCATCAACAGCAATTTCACCGTCCGCAAGATGAGCTTCGGCGAAGGTGTGGAGCGCGTTTTCCCGCTGTATTCGCCGAACGTCGAAAGCGTGACGGTCGTGCGCCGCGGTGTGGTGCGGCGTGCCAAGCTGTATTACCTGCGCGGCCGGACCGGCAAGCGCGCTCGTATCGCCGAGCGCAAGCAGCCCGTCAGCCAGTAAGCAGACTTTCAGGCTATGGAAGGGCGCTCCGGGTGACCGGGGCGCCTTTTGCCGTGTTGCTTCCGCGTTTCTTGGAAACGCTTGTCTCTCGCGAGTGCCGCCCTTAGGTGACTGCTCCGCTAATCTTCAGGAGTGGTAGCGATGGGTTACCGGGTGGCCGTGGTCGGCGCGACCGGCAATGTCGGACGTGAGATGCTCGCCGTCCTGGCTGAGCGTGAGTTTCCGTGCGATGAAGTCGCGGCGGTCGCGAGTTCGCGTTCCACCGGCACCGAAGTCGAATTCGGAGACACGGGCAAGATGCTCAAGTGCCGCAACATCGAACATTTCGATTTCGCGGGTTGGGACATTGCTCTGTTTGCCGCCGGCAGCGGGCCAGCAAAGGAATACGCGCCCAAAGCCGCCGCGGCAGGGTGCGTGGTGATCGACAATTCCTCGCTCTACCGCATGGATCCCGACGTGCCGCTCGTCGTGCCGGAGGTTAATCCCGACGCGATCGACGGCTATGCCAAACGCAACATCATCGCCAATCCCAACTGTTCCACCGCGCAGATGGTCGTTGCGCTGAAGCCGCTGCACGATGCCGCCGGAATCCGGCGCGTGGTCGTCTCGACCTATCAGTCGGTCAGCGGTGCGGGGAAGGAAGGGATGGACGAGCTGTTCCAGCAGAGCCGCGCGATATTTGTCGGCGATCAGGTGGAGACCAAAAAGTTCACCAAGCAGATCGCGTTCAACGTGATCCCGCACATCGACAGCTTCCTCGACGACGGTTCGACGAAGGAAGAGTGGAAGATGGTGGTCGAAACCAAGAAGATCCTCGACCCCAAGATCAAGGTCACAGCCACGTGCGTACGCGTGCCGGTGTTCGTGGGCCACTCCGAATCGGTGAACGTGGAGTTCGAGCGCGAAATCTCCGCGCAACAGGCAATGGACATCCTGCGCGAGGCGCCGGGCGTGATGCTGATCGATAAGCGTGAGGACGGCGGCTATGTCACGCCGGTCGAGTGCGTCGGTGACGGCGCCACCTTCGTCAGCCGGGTGCGCGAGGATCCCACGGTGGAGAACGGGCTCAACATCTGGTGCGTGTCCGATAACCTGCGGAAGGGTGCCGCATTGAACGCGGTACAGATTGCCGAACTGCTCGGTCGGCGGCACCTGAAGAAAGGGTGACCTTGCGACCCCTTTTGGTGCTCGCCGCGCTGGTGCTTGCCAGTTGTGGTCAGGTGGACAGCGCCCCGACGTCTGATGTATCGAAGATAGACAAGTCTGCTGGCGTCAGCGCGAAGCGCCAGGGAAAGGCGATCGTCGATGCACAAGGCGTCATTTTTGATCTGCCGGGCGGCAAGACCGGTGAGTTTACGTTCGGCACGCCGCGCGAGTCGATCGAGCCGGTGGCAGCCAGAGTGTTCGGCGCGCCCGAAGACAGTCGGAATGACGAGTGCGGCGCAGGTCCTATGGAGTTCGCGCGCTACGGGCCGATCACGCTCAATTTCCAGGATGGCGAGCTCGTCGGCTGGATGGCTCGCGAAGGAGAAGGCGTCCTGACCAGCGACAGCGTGATGCCGGGCAAGCCGATGCGCGACCTCAAGATCGCGCGAAGTGCGCGAATGATGGAGAACAGCACGCTTGACGGTGAGTTCGAGTACCTCGCCGCTGACGGCCGCGCGATCCGGGGATTCGTTGAAGGCGAGGGTCGCGACGCGAAGATCGCGAGCCTTTATGCCGGGCAGAACTGTTTCTTCCGTTGAACGAGCACCAGCGTTTCGTCAGATTGCCGCGGCACACGCTCAACGCCAGACGCGGACGGCGGACACTGTCTTAACGCTTGCGGCCGTCTGTGAAGACCGTCACGTCGGTCGATAGTCCGGCGATCATCTGGCGTGGGGGTTTGCCGTCAATGGCGATGCGCACGGGAACACGCTGAGTGACCTTCACCCAATTGCCGGTGGCGTTCTGCGCGGGCAAGACCGAGAATTCAGACCCTGTGCCCGCTCCGATCGACATGACGTGGCCCTTTACCGTCAGGTTGGGATACGCATCGAAGCGAATTTCCGCCGGCTGACCGACCGCCATCTTATCGAGATCGGTCTCCTTGAAGTTCGCCTCAACGTACGTGGTCTCGGTCGCGACCAAGGTCAGCACGGGCACCCCCTGGACCAACTGCTGGCCCTGCTGCAGCCGATCTGCCTGCGCGACCCGGCCGCTTAGCGGGGCGCGCACTTCGGTCCGGCTGAGGCTCAGCTGGGCGACTGCTCTTTGCGCTTTGCCGGCGGCAATCTGGGGATTCTCGTCAGGCACTTGAGCGCCGGTCGAAAGGCGGGCGCGCGCCTCTTCCTGCCGCGCCTGTGCCGCCCGCAGCCGTTCACGCGCCTCGGCGACCGCGTGCTGCGCAGCCTCCAGATCGGCCTTGGTGGTGAACCCGCGGCGCCACAAAGCTTGCTGACGATTGAGCGTGGCTTGCGCAAAACCGATGTCTTCGTTCGCAGCCGAGATGTCGGCGCCGGACAGGTCCGACGAGTTTTCCAAAGCGGTGACGCTCGCCTGCGCTAACGCGATCTGCGCGTCCGCTTCCTGGATTTGCAGGCGAAACGGTGCGGGATCGATGCGGAACAACAGGTCGCCCTGCGTGACCGTCTGCCCCTCCTTGACGGCGACGTGGACGATTCTGCCGGCAACTTCCGCGCTGATCGACACCTTGTCCTGCTGGACGTATGCGTTGTCGGTCGAAACCTTGCCCTGAAGGCTCAGCCAGTACAGCCCGCCGCCCACCACCAGTACCAGCGGCAATGCCACCATCAGCGCCAGCCGCCCGATCCGCCGCTTGGGCTTGGCAGCCTTGGCAGGGGCGTCCTGCGCCTCGCTGGTCACATTGTCTGGAGCGAAGGGCTCTGCGTCAGCCATCGAGCCCTAAACTTATGACAATGGTCTTCATGTGGGGGTTCAAAGCTCAAACAGTTGCAAATTGCAATCCTGACGAGCGCGGCAAATGCCTTTCGCAATCCATGCGACACGATAGAAGCTTGCCCGCGGCCAGTTACGAAAGAGCGCGGCTGCGAATGCGGCGGGTTGCGTTATCATGCGCAGACCGCCCTGCGGAGCTATTTATGCCGGGCTCGGAAACCCTGAGCGATGCGTGGTCGAACACTCGTCACCTGACTCGCATCCGCTCGCATGAGTACGATGTACTGACGCAGAACTGGCGACACACCGGCGCCCAGCGTCCGATGTGACCAAGGGAGATGACAGAGTGGGCGATGCAACACTGACGACGGTATCCGGTTTTGATGGTCAGCCATTGGCGGTGCACCGCTTGGGGGCTGGGCGTCCGGTCGTGCTCTTGCACGGATTGTTTTCGGAAGCCGGGACAAACTGGATCAAGTTCGGCCACGCTGAACGGCTTGCCGCTGCCGGATTTGAGGCGATCATGCCGGACCTGCGCGGACATGGAGCCAGCGCAAAGCCGCACGAGCCGGCTGCCTATCCGCGCGACGTGCTGGTGCGCGATATCTTCGCACTTGTTGACGAGCTCGCGCTCGACGATTTCGATCTGGTAGGCTTTTCCCTTGGGTCCCGCACGGCCGCTCGGGCGGTCATCGCCGGGTTGGACCCTCGGCGACTGGTGCTCGCGGGAATGGGGTTGGAAGGACTGGCCGGGTGGAACCGGCGCGCCGCGTTCTTCCTTGATGCGCTCGCCCGGTTCGATCACGTGAAGCACGGAGATCCGGCGTTCATGGCGGTCAGTTTCATGAAGACGCAAAAGGTGGACCGGGTGGCCGCGCGGCTGCTGCTGGAGTCGGTGGCGGACACCGATCAGGCAGAATTGGCCAGGATCGCGATGCCCACGCTGGTGCTATGTGGGACAGACGACCGCGATAATGGCGATCCGCACAAGCTGGTCGCCGCGCTGCCTGACGCGACGCTGACCGAAATCCCCGGCACCCATATGAGCTCGGTGACCGAGCCGGCGCTGGGGGACGCGCTCGTCGCTTTCCTCACGGGTTGATTAAGCCAGCCCTCAGGTCTTAGGCGTTAATCCGTCACAACTATTCAGAACGTCGCATTTTCAATGAGGTCAATGATGAAGCACGCTTCCGTCGCGCTTGCCGCGCTTGCTGTCGCCCTTGCGGCTCCCGCCTACGCGCAGGATGCCGCCCCCGTTGCCGCGCCGGCGACAGCACTTGCTTATCCGATGACTGCTGCCGGGGCGGCGCAATTCGTCGCGGCGGCCGAGAAGGACCTGTTCGATTACACGGTCGAGGCCAGCCGGGTGAACTGGGTCAACGCGACGTACATCACGCATGATACCGATGCGCTGGCCTCTCAAATCAACGCTGTCGGCACCGAAAAAAGCGTCCGATATGCCCTTGAGGCTGCTCGCTACGCCGCGCTTCCGGGGCTCGATGCCGATGTGAAGCGCAAGCTCGATATGCTGCGCAACGGCATCGTCTTACCCGCGCCGACCACCCCCGGAGCAGCCACTGAGCTCAACACGATCGCGACCAACCTGCAATCGCAATATGGCAAGGGCAAGGGCACGCTCAACGGAAAGGAAATCAACGGCTCCGACATCGAGGCCGAGATGGGCAATCTCGAGCGGACCCCAGCCGAGCTCTCGGAAATGTGGGCCAGCTGGCACACCAACGTCGGGGCGCCGATGAAGGACGACTACGCTCGAATGGTCGAGATCGCCAATGACGGTGCGGCCGAGCTCGGCTTCGCCGACACCGGTGCCATGTGGCGTTCGGGCTATGACATGAGCCCGGCGGAATTCACCGCGATGACCGAGCGGCTGTGGCAGGAAACCAGGCCGCTGTACGAGGCGCTGCACACGTACGTGCGCTGGAAGCTCAACGAAAAGTATGGCGACGCCGTGCAAAGCAAGACCGGTCCGATCCGCGCCGACCTGCTGGGTAACATGTGGGCGCAGGAGTGGGGCAACATCTACCCACTCGTCGCACCGGCGGGTGCGGGCGATGTCGGCTATGACATCGGTGAGTTGCTCAAGGCGCAGGGCAAGACGCCGCTGGACATGGTGAAGATCGGCGAGGGGTTCTATTCCTCGCTCGGGTTCGAGCCGCTGCCCCAGACATTCTGGGAGCGCTCGATGTTCGTGAAGCCGGCGGACCGTGAGGTCGTGTGTCACGCCTCGGCATGGAACGTCGACAACAAGGACGACATCCGCATCAAGATGTGCACCAAGGTGAATGGGGACGATTTCATCACCATTCACCACGAACTCGGCCACAACTATTACCAGCGCGCCTACAACGGGCAGTCGCTTGCCTACCTCAATGGCGCGAACGACGGGTTCCATGAGGCGATCGGGGACTTCGTCGCCCTGTCCATCACTCCGCAGTACCTGGTTGACATCGGCCTGCTCGATAAATCGAAGGTGCCGAGCGCCGACAAGGACACCGGGTTGCTGCTGCGCCAGGCGATGGACAAGGTCGCGTTCCTGCCATTCGGCCTGCTGGTGGACAAATGGCGTTGGGGCGTGTTCGACGGGTCGATTACCCCGGCAACGTATAATCAGGCTTGGGTCGATCTTAAGAAGCAATACCAGGGCATCGTCCCTCCGGTTGAGCGCCCTGCGAATGCGTTTGACCCTGGCGCCAAGTTCCACATTCCCGGCAACACGCCGTACACGCGCTATTTCCTCGCCCGGATTCTGCAGTTCCAGTTTTACCAGGCAGCCTGCGAGCAGGCGGGCTGGAAGGGGCCGCTGCATCGCTGCAGTTTCTACGGCAACAAGGAAGTGGGCCAGAAGCTGAACGCGATGCTGGAAATGGGTGCGTCGAAGCCTTGGCCAGACGCGCTCAAGGTGTTCACCGGTACCAGTGAAATGAGCGCCAAGCCGATGCTGGAATACTTCGCGCCGCTCAAGAAGTGGCTCGATCAACAGAACAAGGGCAAGCCGACTGGCTGGTAAGAAGGTGCGCGCGCATGCCTCTGTTCAGGCGTTGCGCGATCAGCCCGCCGTCGACCGGGATGATCGCACCGGTGATGTAACTTGCGGCGGGGAGCACGAGGCTGAGGGCGATATGCGCCACCTTCTCGGGCTCTCCGTAGCGGCGAAGCGCAGTCCGGCGGCGGGCAAACTCAGCTTTGGCCTCGTTTGCCACGCTCGCCGTCATGCCCGTGTTGATCGGACCCGGGCAGATGCAGTTTACGGTGATGCCCTCCTTCCCTAGGTCGACCGCCAACCCCCGGGTGAGGCCGACCACACCCGACTTGGCCGCAACATACGGTGTGTCACCCGCGGTCGCGCCGAGCCCTTCGGTCGAGGCAATGTTGACGATCCGCGGCGCCTCGCTGCGACGGAGATGGGGCAGGGCGGCGCGAACCATCCTCTGCTGGCCGGTCAGCAAGATCAAAAGCGCCCGCGTCCAGACTTCCTCGTAATGATCACCATCATCGAGCGACGCAAATGCCGAAACGCCGGCGTTGTTGACCAGGATATCGATTCCGCCGAAATCGCCCGCGATCCGCGCCACTTCTTGTTCGATCGCTCGGGGATCGGCGACGTCGAGCGCATGGCCACGCGCGCCGCCGCCAGCTTCAGCAGCCACGCGGTCGCAGGCGCTCTGATCGATATCGGTCACCGCAACTTGCGCTCCGTGCGCCGCGAACAATCGCGCAGTCGCTCGGCCAATACCGCTGGCCGCGCCGGTGACGATGACGGCGCGCCCGACGACGGAGCGTGCTTCGGGCGCCAACAGGTCCATGCTCATGGCAGGTGACATATCACGCCGCCACGCAGACCTCCTTATCTAAAGGGCGGCTCGTTAAATGCCCGCAGCTTGCGGCTGTGCAGCCGGTCGCCTTCGTCACGCAGCCGGCGGCAGGCGGTCACGCCGATCTGCAAGTGGGCGGCAATCGCCTCTTCATAAAACTTGTTTGCCTGGCCAGGCAGCTTGATTTCCCCATGCAGCGGTTTGTCGCTGACGCACAGTAGCGTGCCGTAGGGGACCCGGAAGCGGTATCCCTGGCCGGCGATGGTGGCGCTTTCCATGTCGACCCCGACCGCGCGCGAAAGGGACATGCGGCGGGCCGACTGCGTGTACTGCAGTTCCCAATTGCGATCGTCGGTGGTGACCACGGTCCCCGTGCGCATGCGCTGCTTGAGGTCGGCGCCGTGAGCGCCGCTCACTTCTTCGGCCGCGCCGTAGAGTGCTTGCTGCACTTCGGCGATCGCCGGCAGCGGGATCTCCGGCGGGAGAACCGGGTCAAGCACGTGATCGTCGCGAAGATACGCGTGGGCGAGCACGTAGTCGCCGATTTTCTGGGTGGGGCGCAAACCGCCGCAGTGGCCGATCATCAGCCATGCTTCCGGACGGAGCACGGCCAAGTGATCGGTGATCGTCTTCGCGTTCGACGGCCCGACGCCGATGTTGACCAAAGTAATGCCGGATCGGTTCTCACCGATCAGGTGATAAGCGGGCATCTGGTGCCGCCGCCACGCGGTATCCGACAGTTGGAGCCGTGCGTTGGCACGGCGCTCCGTCAGCATGAGCCCGCCCGCCCCGGCAAGGGCCACACAGCCGTTCTCGCCCAACTGATCCGCCGCCCAGTCTACGAACTCGTCGACGTAGCGGTGATAATTGGTGAACAGGATATAGCGCTGAAAATCCTCGATCCGCGTGCCCGTGTAGTGCGCCAGACGCGCCAGCGAGAAGTCTGTCCGGAGCCCGTCGAACAGCGACAGCGGGATAGTGTCGCCGATGTTCAGGTCGATCCCGTCGGCTAGTTCGTCGCCGATCAGCGCTAACTCGGTGGCCGGAAAATGTCGTGCGAGATCCTGCGGGCTAATCCCCGCCATTTCCGCGCCCGCGGCACCATCAAGCACGTAGGGGAAGGGGATTTCCTGCCGCGACGGCCGCACCTCCATCTCCACAGTGTAGTCGCCGGTAATATGCTGAAGCTGTTCGCGCAGGTAATCTTCGAACAACGCGGGTCGGGTGACGGTCGTCGCGTAAACGCCTGGTGCGTTAAGCCGCCCGAAGGCGCGCCCGCGGCCTTGCGCCGCTTCGCCGCCGGCAAAGCGGATGCGCAGTTCGGGATAGGCATAGCTGCCGTCCATCCGCCGCCCGGACGCGGGCAGGGTGCCGCTGCGCGCATACGCGACGATGTCCTCGCGCAGGGTGTTTACCGCGCGCGTGTATAGCTCGCTCAACTGGGCGAGGATCGTATCAACCGATTGCATCACCTGCCGTTAGCGCGGCAGCGCGTGCAATCCTAGCGCAGTTGTGTGCCTAGCCGCCGTGGGACTGGCGCGGGCGGATCAGACCGACAGCGACAGTCGCGGCAGCGAGGCCCAGGCCGAGAGCGGTCGTGGTCAGGGGGTGCATCTGCGCCTCTAGGGCAAGGCTGGTTTTGCGGACCCGGTTGTTCTGGTTAGAGTGGACCCGGCCATCCTCTCGCGGCTCGAACAGGTTATCCTTCGCCCCTGGCTCCGGCGGCACGCTGCTGGTCTGCGCCGACTCGCCCATGAACCGTTCCATGATGACGTCGGTCACGCCCGGCATGAGGTTGCCGAGCTTGGTAATCATGAACCCTTGCCCACCGACCACCAGTTCTCGCTTTGGGTTGGCGCAGGCAAAGCAGATTGCCTTCGCGACGAGTTCGGGATCGTACAGTATTGGCGGGATCGCCGCCGGACGGTCCATCTTGTTGCGCGCATGCTCGGGATATGGGGTGTCGATGCCATTGGGCTTGATGAGGGTAACGGACACGCCGGCGTCGTCCCGTTCAAGCTCCATTCGCAGGGCTTCGGTGAAGCCGAGCACCGCATGCTTCATGGCGCAATAGGGACCCTGCAACAGCACCGCGCGCTCCGACAGCACCGAACCGACATTGATCAGCGCCCCGCCGCCCCGATCGCGGAGTGCCTTGCTCGCGTAGAGCGAACCCGTGACCGTTCCAAAATAGCCGACGTCGAAGACCCGCCGGTGCTCTTCCAGGGAGACGTCCTTCAACTCGCCGTACATCGCGACGGCGGCGTCGTTGACCCAGCAGTCAAAACCGCCGAATTCGCGCGCCGCTGCCTCGCCCACGCGGTCCGCCCATCCGGAATCCGAGATGTCCTCCACGCACACGGCGGCGCGGCCACCATCAGACCGGATGTCGGCTGCCGCCTGTTCGAGGGCTTCGCGATTGCGGGAGACCATCATCACCGCCGCGCCTTCGCGCGCCGCGCGTCGTGCAGTGGCAAGTCCGATGCCTGACGAGGCGCCGGTGATCACGATGGTTTGCTGGCTGAGCGGCTTGAGCTTGATGGGCACGGCGAAAAACTCCTTCGCCAACCCTACTGCTGAGCGCGCGTATCGTGCCGCAGTCGGGCTTATGCGGCCGTCGCGCTAACGAATTGCGCATAAAAAAAGGGGCGCCGGTGATCCCGGCGCCCCTTTGAATGCTTATGCCGAACCGGCTTAGCTTTCGCTAGCTTCTGCGCGCTCCTCCAGGAGATCGGCGGGAATTTCGCCGGGCTCCAGGGACTTGTCGACGGCTTCGGTGAAGCCTTCGCTCTCGCCGCGCTCTTCCTCAGCCATCGCACCGATCACATCGACGCCCTGGCGCTGGAGTTCGGCCTCGTCGTCCGAACGGGCGACGTTCGCCTTCACCGTCACGTGCACTTCAGGGTGCAGGGCGATGGTGATGTCGTGGATGCCGAGCGTCTTGATCGGGTGACCCAAGACGACCTGGCGCTTGTCCACCTTGTGGCCGCCAGCTTCGAGGCCCTGGACCACGTCACGGACACTGACCGAGCCGTAAAGTTGGCCAGCGTTTGACGACGAACGGATCAGGACGATCTCGGCGCCTGCCAGGCTCTCGCCGGCTTTCTCGGCGTCGCCGCGGCGGTTCGCGTTCTCGGTCTCGAGACGCTCGCGGTTGGCTTCGTAGACCTTGCGGTTCGCATCGTTAGCGCGCAGCGCCTTCTTTTGCGGCAGCAGGAAGTTGCGGGCGTAGCCGTCCTTGACGGTCACGACATCGCCCATGGCGCCCAGGTTGGCGACGCGTTCGAGCAGGATGATATCCATTGTCAGCGCGCTCCTTACTTCACGATGTAGGGAAGCAGGCCGATCTGGCGCGAACGCTTGATCGCGGTGGCGAGCTCACGCTGCTTCTTGCCGGACACGGCAGTGATGCGGGACGGCACGATCTTGCCGCGTTCGGACATGAAGCCCTGCAGCAGGCGCACGTCCTTGTAATCGATCTTCGGCGCATTCTTGCCCGAGAACGGGCACGACTTGCGGCGGCGGAAAAACGGGCGGGCCATCAGTCGCGCTCCTCACGGTCGCGACGCGGCTTGCGATCGCGGTCACTCTTGCGCATCATCACGCTCGGGCCACCCTCGTGCTCTTCGACGCGCACGGTGAGGTAGCGGATGATGTCTTCGTTGATCCGGGTCTGGCGCTCAAGCTCGGCCACGACGGCGCCGGGGCCCTCGATGTTCAGCAGCACGAAGTGCGCCTTACGGTTACGGTCGATCTTGTAGGCGAGATTCTTGAGACCCCAGGTCTCGGTCTTGGTCACCTTGCCGTCGTTTGCTTCGACGATCTCGGTGGCCGTCGCGGCCAGTGCATCGACCTGAGCCTGGCTCAGATCCTGACGCGCGAGAAAAATGTGCTCGTAAAGAGCCATGTCTCACGTCCTTGTTGTTACCGATCGCTGGCACATCCCGCGCGGATCGCAGGGGCCCCTCCGGCTTTCTTCTATCCCAAGGCTCGGCCCGGGGAAGCGGCGCACATAACGCCCTGCGGCACAAAAGCAAGGCTTGTGCGCTTGGCTGGGACGGGGCAGGCGCCGCCGGACAAGGAGAACAGAATGCCCGGCGGACTGGTTGCTTTGCTTGACGACATTTCGGTCATCGCGCGCGTCGCAGCGGCGTCGATCGACGATGTCGGTGTTGCCGTAGGCAAGGCGGGGACCAAAGCTGCGGGGGTGGTCATCGACGATGCGGCGGTCACGCCGTCTTACGTGACCGGCCTTCATCCCTCGCGCGAACTGCCGATCATCGCCAAGATTGCGCAGGGCAGTTTGAAGAACAAGCTGCTGTTTCTGCTGCCGGGGGCGCTGTTGCTGAGCTGGCTGCTGCCCCAGGCGATCACCTATATCCTGATCCTGGGCGGCAGCTATCTCGCGTTCGAGGGTGCGGAAAAGGTACTGGAGAAGCTTGGCGGGGAAAAGCACGGTAAGACGCTTGAGGATGCGATCGACGATCCCGCGAAGTTCGAGCAGGAGCGGATTGCCGGCGCCATCCGGACGGACCTGATCCTTTCGGCCGAGATCATGGCCATCGCGCTGAACGAGGTCGCCACCCAGACTGACAGCTTCTGGACCCGCGCTATCGCCCTCGCAGCGGTGGGCATCGCGATCACCGCGATCGTCTATGGCGCTGTGGCGTTGATCGTGAAGATGGACGATGTGGGTTTGCACATGACCGAGCGCGCCTCGACGAGCGCGCAGGCAATTGGCCGTGCGTTGCTGAAAGCCATGCCCATATTGCTGACCGCGCTGTCGTTGGTCGGCACGATCGCCATGCTGTGGGTAGGCGGCGGCATCGTCCTTCACGGGCTGCATGAGCTTGGTTTGCACGCGCCCTCGGATCTGGCGCATGGGGCGCAGCACGCGGTCGAGGAGGCTACCGGCGCGTTCGCCGGAGTCGCCGGATGGTTCACTTACGCAGCGATATCGGCGCTGGTCGGCCTGGCTCTCGGCATGCTCATCGTGTTCGTCATGCACAAAGTGCTGCGGATGGGGCACGGCGTCGGCAAGGAAGCCGAAGCGCACTGAGCGTCGTCACCTGAGGCGGGCCAGCAGGTCTCGCGCAAACTCGGTCAAAGTGTCATCCCGCGCGCCCATGATCGCGATCCGGTCGCCGTCGCGCGCAATGGCCGCGATGCGATCGGCCACCGCCGCACGCTCTGCGATGTATTCGGCGGAGCGGCCCGCCGCAGAGATCGCGGCGACCAAATCTTGCGATCCGCCGCTGCGGTCCACCGTGCCGCCGAAGTAGACCGGGTCGCAGATGATCGTCACGTCATTGGGTCCAAGCTCTCGTGCAAAGGTGTCAGCGAGTTCAAGCCCCATCTGTCGCAATGGGCCATAACCGTGGGGCTGAAAGAACGCGATCACTCGCCCGGAATGTTGCTTCAGCGTACGCAAGGTCGCGGCGCACTTCTCGGGGTTGTGTCCAAAGTCGTCGATCACGGTAATGCCGCCCGGACTCGTGCCGATCACATCGAACCGGCGAGCCAGCCCCCTGAACGAAGTAAGCGCCGCGACGGCCTCGCTTGGCGCGACCCCCGCCGCGGCCGCACCGGCAATGGCCGCGAGCGCGTTCGCCAAGTTATGCCGTCCCGGCATCGCCAGACTTAGCCGGTGCGCGGACCCGTCACTGCCATCGGTCACCACCGCACTCAGGCCTGACATTCCGTAGTCGGCTGAACCTGGTTCTACCGAGATCCTTGCCGAGGGGTCTGAGACGCTAAAAGTGATCGCGTCCAATCCCTGCGCGAGAGCCTTCACCTCCGGATCATCGAGGTTGACCGCGCAGGTCGCCGATGCGCGCAGAAAGTCAGCGAACAAAAGGCGCAACTCATCCATGCTCTTGTGGTCAAGGCTGACGTTGAGCAGCACCCCCACCGCCGGCCGATACAGCGCGATCGATCCGTCGCTCTCGTCTACTTCGCTGACGTATAGCTCGGACCCACCGACATGCGCGCTGGCGAAGGAGTTCTCCGCCGAGGCGAAGTTCTTCATCACCGCCCCGTTCATGATGGTCGGCGCTCGCCCCGCGGAATGAAGAATCCAGCCCAGCATGGCGGTGACGGTGCTCTTGCCGCTGGTGCCCGCGATCGCGACCGATGCCGGCGCGGCATTGAACAGCGCTGAATTAAGCTCGGCACGGGTCATGCGGTCGCAGCCGAGTGCGCGCGCCCTGACGATCTCAGGGACCGTATCCTCGACCGCCGCGCTGGCGACCACGACCTGATCCGGGCTGGTGACGCCGCTGCCGTCTTGCGGAAAAAGCGTGAAACCGTGATCCGCCAGCCACGCGAACTTGTCCGGTGTCCGGCCCTGATCCCGGCTGCGGTCGGACCCTGCCACTGTGCCGCCGAGACCCTGGACGATCTGCGCCAGCGGCAGCATTCCCGATCCGCCGATACCGCAGAAGAACCAGGGGCGGGCGGATGGCTTGAGCGGTGTATCCATGATGTGCCCCGGTGCGTAGTCGGGGATGCACAACTTGTGAAGCGGCTGCTAGGCCTGCAGCAATGACCCGCATCGCCATCTGCGCCCCGGCCACCCCGATCACCCGCGACATGGCCGAAAAGGTCACCGCGCTTGCCGCCGCCGAGTTTCCGGGCCTGACGCTCGATTTCCACGATCAGTGCTTTGCTGCCGCAGGACACTTTGCCGGGCCGGATGACCAGCGCCTTGCAGCCCTGATCGAAAGCGCCAACGATCCCCGTGCGGATGCGGTGTGGTTTGCGCGCGGGGGCTATGGCTCCAATCGCATCGCGCTTCCGGCGATCGCGGGAATGAATGAGGCAGCGGCGCGCAAGTCCTTTGTCGGCTTTTCCGACTGCGGGTTCGTGCTGGCTGGGTTGTACAAGGCTGGCATTGGTCGTCCGGTACACGGGCCGATGGTCGGAAACGTCGCCTCGGCCGGGGGCGAGGAGGCGATCCGCCGGGCGCTGGCGTGGTTTGCGGGCGACGATCGGACGCTGGAGCCGGGCCTGGATGAGCGGCCCTCGGTCGCCTTCAACCTCATCACCCTGACAGCGCTGACCGGCACTCCGCTGATGCCGGATCTTACGGGGCACGTGGTGATCGTCGAGGAGGTGGCCGAGCATCTTTATGCGATCGACCGGCTGTTTTTCCACCTGGTCGCTCATTTGCACGGGGTGGCCGGCCTGCGGTTGGGAATGGTGACCGCGGTACCCGAAAACGATCGGCCGTTCGGTAGCGAGGCAGAGGATATCGCGCGCTACTGGTGTGCTTCCGCCGATATTCCGTACCTCGGCCGCGCCGAGGTCGGGCACCATCCGGCGAACCGGATCGTCCCCTTCGGTCTTGCCGCGAGTGCCCACCGCGCATAGTCGCACCGGCCAGAGGAGATCACGATGAGAGCGTTCGTCTTTCCGGGGCAAGGCAGCCAGAAAGTAGGCATGGGCACCGAACTGGCGCAGTCGAGCCAGATCGCGCGCGAGGTGTTCGAGGAGGTCGACGACGCGCTCGGCCAGAAGCTGTTCGCCATCATGTCGGACGGTCCCGAAGACCAGCTGACCCTGACCGAAAACGCTCAGCCCGCGATCATGGCGCACGCCATCGCGGTCCTGCGGGTGCTTGAAAAGGAAGGCGGAATCACGCTGACCCAGGCGGCCGATTGCGTCGCGGGGCATAGCTTGGGCGAATACACCGCGCTGTGTTCGGTGGGCGCGTTCTCGCTCGCCGATACGGCCCGGCTGCTGAAGCTGCGCGGGCAGGCTATGCAGGCGGCGGTGCCCGTAGGGGTGGGGGCGATGTGCGCCTTGCTGGGCGCCGATCTGGACAAGGCGCAGGCACTCGCCGAGGCGGCCGCCGAGGGGCAGGTCTGCCAGGTCGCCAACGACAACGACCCAACGCAGGTGGTGCTGTCCGGGCATCGCGAGGCGATCGAGCGGGCCGTCGCGATGGTGAAAGACCACGGCATCAAGCGGGGGGTGCTGCTGCCGGTTTCAGCGCCGTTCCACTGTGATCTGATGCAGCCGGCGGCGGACGCGATGGCCGAGGCGCTTGCAAAAGTGCCGCCTCAGGCTTTCCGGCTGCCCGTTTATGCCAACGTCCTTGCCGCACAAGTGATTGAACCTGACCAGGAGCGGAGCCTGCTGGTCGAACAGGTATGCGGCCGCGTCCGCTGGCGTGAAAGCGTGCTGGCGATGCGGGAAGCGGGGGTCGAAGAGTTCGTGGAGCTCGGCGGCAAGGTGCTCGGCCCGATGATCGGGCGGATCGATCCGGACGCCAAGGTCACCAGCGTGGTGACGATGGCCGACATCGAGGCATTGGCGAAGGAGATCGGATGATGTTCAACCTTGAAGGGATGACGGCGCTGGTCACCGGAGCCAGCGGTGGGATCGGATCGGCGATCGCGCGGAGCCTGTCACGCCAGGGCGCGCGGCTGGCGCTGTCGGGTTCCAACAGTGCGAAGCTGCGCGCGTTTCGCGAGGAACTGATCGCCGAATCGCACCTCGATCATGTCGAGATCACCTGCGACCTGTCGAACACCACGCAGGTCGAGGAACTGATCCCGGCGGCGATCGACACCTTCGGCAAGCTCGACATCCTGGTCAACAATGCGGGCATTACCCGCGACAACTTGACCATGCGGATGAAGGATGACGAGTGGGACCAGGTGATCCGGATCAATCTGGAGGCCGCGTTCCGGCTGATGCGCGCATCGTGCAAGCCGATGATGAAGGCGCGGTTCGGGCGGATCGTCACCATCACCAGCGTCGTCGGCGCGACCGGCAATCCGGGCCAGGCCAATTACGCTGCGGCCAAGGGCGGGCTGACCGCGATGTCCAAGGCGCTGGCGCAGGAAGTCGCCAGCCGGGGCATCACCGTCAACTGCGTGGCCCCCGGCTTCATCCGCACCGCCATGACCGACCAGCTGCCCGATGCGCAGAAGGAAGCGCTCAACGGCCGCATCCCGATAGGCCGGATGGGGGAGGGCGAGGACATCGGCGCCGCGGTCGCATATCTCGCCAGTCGCGAGGCCGGCTATGTCACCGGGCAGACGCTTCACGTCAACGGCGGCATGGCGATGCTGTCGTAGCGGCTTATCCCCAAGGGAATCGGCCAGAGGGGCTCAGGGCGCGGGCTTGATCCTTGCCCACAGCCACCTCCCCGCTAAGGATATCCGGGCAATTTCCGGCGCCCGCGTTCGTAGGGCGCGTGAGGGGTAAGAGTAGGATCCGATGAAAGCCACGATCGAACGCGCGACGCTGCTGCGCTGCCTGTCCCACGTGCAATCGGTGGTGGAGCGCCGCAACACGATCCCGATCCTGTCGAACGTGCTGCTCGACGCCTCCGACGGCGGCACGCTGAAAGTCATGGCGACGGACCTTGACCTGCAGGTGGTGGAGAATATGGCCGCCGCCAGCGTCGAACAGTCCGGCGCGATCACCGTATCGGCGCACCTGTTGTTCGATATCGCGCGCAAGCTGCAGGAAGGCAGCCAGGTCAGCCTGGAGACGGCCGAGAACCGGATGACGGTGAAGGCGGGGCGCAGCCGGTTCTCGCTGCCGACCCTCCCGCGCGACGATTTCCCGGTGATCGTCGAAGGCGACCTGCCGACCAGCTTCGAACTGCCGGCCAAGACGCTGGCCGAACTGATCGACCGTACGCGCTTTGCGATCTCGACCGAAGAAACGCGGTATTATCTCAACGGCATTTTCCTGCATGTCTCGGACGACGAGCAGCCGGTGCTGAAGGCCGCCGCGACCGACGGCCACCGCCTGGCCCGCTTCACCATCCCCCGGCCCGATGGCGCGGAAGGGATGCCTGACGTGATCGTGCCGCGCAAAGCCGTGGCCGAACTGCGCAAGCTGCTGGAGGAAGCGCTGGACGGCAATGTCCAGATCGACCTGTCCGCGAGCAAGATCCGCTTCACCCTGGGCGGCGAAGGCGGAGTGGTGCTGACCAGCAAGCTGATCGACGGCACGTTCCCGGATTACAGTCGGGTGATCCCGACCGGGAATGACAAGCTGCTGAAGCTCGACCCGAAAAGCTTCTACGCCGGCGTGGACCGGGTGGCGACCATCGCCACCGAAAAGACCCGCGCGGTCAAGATGGGTCTGGAGAACGACAAGGTCACGCTGTCGGTCACCTCACCCGACAACGGCACCGCGGCCGAGGAAGTCCCGGCTGACTACCGTTCCGACGGGATGGAGATCGGGTTCAACGCCAATTACCTGAAGGACATCCTCCACCAGATCGACGGCGACACGGTGGAACTGCACCTCGCAGACCCGGGCGCGCCCACGCTGATCCGTCAGGACGAGAACAGCCCCGCGCTGTACGTGCTGATGCCGATGCGGGTGTGATGACGCGCTGAGACGCCGCGTGGCCCCAGCGCCCGCTGGGGCCTCGTGCCGGCAGGCGAGGTGTTTGGGCACGAAATCCCAGCTTCCGCCGGGATGACGGCTGTCAGATTCTCACGGCGATCTTGCCGAAGTGCTTGTTGGCGATTTGGTGCCGGAACGCGTCGGCTAGGTCCGCCAGTTCGAACGTGTCGCTGATCACCGGCTTGATGCCGTTCGCTTCCAATGCCGCGATCAGGCCGAGCTGTTGGGCGCGGCTGCCGACGGTCAGGCCCTGCACGGTCAGGTTCTTGGAAAAGAGCAGCGCCGTCTGCACCGGGCCGGCCACGCCGGTCAGCACGCCCAGCAGGGCGATGTGTCCGCCGACCCGCGCCGCCAGCATCGACTGGTCGAGGGTGCCGGGGCCGCCGACCTCGACCACGGTGTCCACCCCGCGGCCGCCGGTCAGTTGCATCGCGAGCGGGCCCCAAGCGGGCGTTTCCTTGTAGTTGATCAGTTCGTCGGCGCCGAGATCGCGCAGCCGCTCCAGCTTCTCGCCGCTTGAGCTGGTGGCGATCACGCGGGCCCCGGCAGCCTTGGCGAGCTGAAGCGCGAACACCGACACGCCTCCGCTGCCCTGGACCAGCACGGTATCGCCGGGCTTGGTCTGCGTGTCGACGAACAGCGCGCGCCAGGCGGTGAGGCCGGCACAGGTCAGGGTGGCCGCCTCGGCCGCGGTATAGCCGGCGGGCGCGCGGGTGAACCACGATGCGGGGCGGGTGACCACTTCGCGCGCGTAGCCGTCGGTGCTGTCACCCGGCACCATCCGCTGCGCGGCGTAGGGCACGTCGCGCCCGTCCTGCCAGCCAGGGAAAAACAGGCTGAGCGCGATGTCTCCGACCGCAAAGCCGGTGTCGTCGCCCCCTACCGCGATCACTTCACCCGCGCCATCCGACATCGGCACGCGGCCCTGCGGCGCGGGGATCATGCCCGAAACCACCGCGAGATCGTGGAAGTTGAGCGAACTGGCCCGCAGGCGCACGGTGATCTCGCCCGGTCCCGGCTCGGGTGCGTCGGGAAGATCGGTCAGCGTGAGGGCGTCGAGCGTGGAGGGCGCGGCGCCCGTGACGATTCCCTTCATTCGGCGGCTTCCGCCAGCGCGGCGCGCTGCGGCCCGCGGATAAGACCGCCGGGTGCTTCCCCGGTCCACACGCCTTCGCGGAAGGTCACCCGTCCGTTCTTGATCGTGCAGACGTATCCTTCCGCCTTCTGTAGCAGCCGCTTGCCGCCCGCCGGCAGGTCGAACGCAAGCCACGGCTTGCCGAGCTTGAGCCGCTCCATGTCGATCACGTTGAGATCGGCCAGATAGCCGGGCGCGATCACCCCCCGGTCCTCCAGCCCGTACAGCCGCGCGGTATCGAGGCACTGGCGTTTTACGGCGTGTTCGATGCTGAGCCGGCCATTTGGACGATCTTTGGCCCGCTTGCGATCGCGCACCCAGTGCTGGAGCATGAACGTGGGGCTGGCCGCATCGCAGATCGTGCCGCAGTGCGCCCCGCCATCGGACAGCGAGTTCACCGTGTCATCCGCCGCCTGCAGCTCTTCCAGGAAGTCGAGATTACCGTCAGCGTAATTGAGCAAGGGCAAATAGATGAACCCCTTGCCGTCGTCCCGGCACAGCAGGTCGTAGGCGTATTCTTCCGGGGTGGTCCCGGCCGCCGCGGCGCGGGTGGCGATGCTGGCATCGGCTTGCGGCTCATAATCGAAATCGGGATCCATCTCGAACTGCATGGTCCAACCGCCGGTGACGACCATGATCAGGCCGATGATGTCCTGGTTGACCTCGCTGAAGTCATTTTCCTCAGCCAGCAGCCGCGCCTTGAACGCGGGATCGAGCAGCCGGGCCTTTTGCTCGTCCCACGGCAGGTCGGCGATCGCCTGCCAGCTTGGCTTCAGGCGGAACGGGTGCACCGTGCCCTGCCATGCCATCACGATGCCGTTGCCGCGCAGCGCGATCTGGGCGACGATGTTGGCGCCGTTGTCGTTTTCCGCGCGCATGGTGGCGATCTGTTCTTCGAGTGGCAGTTCCTTGGCGATCGATTGCAGCGCGGCGAAGGTGACCGGCAGCCCCGTCTCGCGGCTGAGTTGGCCCATCCAGCCGAATTCGTCCCACTCGCGCATCATGTCGCTGGCCATCTCGAACACGCCGTGACCAGCACGGCCCATGGCGCGGCCGATGCCGACCAGTTCCTCCGCGGTGGCGGTGGTGCCGGGAACGACCTCCCCGTCGATCGAGCGATGGAGCACGGTGCGCGAGGTGGAGAAGCCGAGCGCGCCGGCGCGGACGCCTTCCTCGACGATCTTGCCCATCGCCTCGATGTCTTCGGCCGTGGGCACGGCGCCCGGCCTTTCGCGGTCGCCCAGCACATAAGCACGCACCGCGCCGTGCGGCACGTGGGTGCCGACATCGACCGTGCGGGGCAGTTCCTCCAGCGCGTCGAGGTATTCGGGGAAGGACTCCCAGTTCCATTTCATCCCTTCGGCGAGCGCGGTGCCGGGGATGTCCTCCACCCCCTCCATCAGGCCGATCAGCCAGTTGTGACGATCGGGATGCGCGGGGGCGAAGCCGACACCGCAGTTGCCCATCACCACCGTCGTCACCCCGTGCCAGCTGGACGGCGCCATCTCCTGGTCCCAGGTCGCCTGCCCATCGTAATGCGTGTGGATGTCGACGAAGCCGGGCGTGACGATCATCCCGTCCGCGGCGATCTCCTCCGCCGCGTCCCCGTGCACCGTGCCGACCTGCGCGATCAGCCCGTTCTTGATCGCGATGTCGCCGGTGAAGCGGTCATGGCCGGTGCCATCGACGATGGTGCCGCCGCGGATGATCAGGTCGAATGTGGGCATGTTTGTGCTCCTCTCTCCGGAGCGGACGGTCTCATATTGCAACTGGTGAGTCCAGCGCCCTGACGGGCTTACCCGCGCGCGCGGATCATGCTGGCGATGTCGACGAACTTTTCACGCGGAGCGCCTTCGCGCGCGGCCTGGGCCTCGGCCTCCTCGATCTTTTTCCAGTCGCGGAACGTGACGATATCGAGCTGGCGCTCCTCGGCCAACGCGTCGAACCCGGCGCGGCCTTGCCGGGTTACGGTGCCAAGCGCGCCGCTGGCGAGGTCCTCGGCAATCCGGTCGATCACCCCGAACCCGTCGGGGCGGTTGGTGCCGATGGTGCCGGTCGGCCCGCGCCGCGCCCAGCCGACCGCGTAGAGACCGGGGAGGATGCGCCCCTCGTCGTTCGCGAACTTGCCGGCCCGCTCGTCGAACGGCACGCCGGGAATGGGCGAGCTGCGGTAGCCGATGCAGGCGACCACCAGGTCGACGGGTATCACATACGTCTCGCCCGTGCCGACCGCGCGGCCGGCTTCCACGCGCGTGCGTTCGACCTCGACGCCCTCTACTTTCCCGGTGCCGATCAGCCGTACGGGGGAGGCGAACATATCGAAATCGATCTCGACCGCCTTGTCCGCGCGCTCGCTTTCCGGGATCGCGGCGAAGCTGCGCAGGTGGCCGACCGACTTGCGCAGGCCCGGCTCCAGGATCGCATCATCCTCCGGCGCGGGCAGGTCGGCTGGATCGACGCGCGGGGTGGCGCGCAACAGGTGCATCAGTTCGCCCAGTTCCTTGGGCGTCATCATGATCTGGTGCGGCCCGCGGCGGCCGACGATGGTGACGGTGGTGAGCCGCGAGGCCTTCAGCGCCTCAAGCGCATGGTTGACGATATCGCTGCCGGCGAATTCGTCCTCGGTCTTGGAGAGGATGCGCGCCACATCGAGCGCGACGTTGCCCATGCCGATCACGACCGCCGACTTGCCCGACAGGTCGGGATCGAGCTGCGCGAACTGCGGGTGGCCGTTGTACCAGCCGACGAACGCCGCGCTGCCGAACACGTTGGCCAGGTCCTCCCCTGGCAGGCCAAGCGGCTTGTCGTGCGGCGCGCCGGTGGCGAACACCACCGCATCGTAGAGACCTTGCAACTCTTCGACGGTAACATCCTGGCCGATGGTTACGTTGCCGACGAAGCGCACGTTGTCGGAAAGCGCGGTCGTCTCGTACCGGCGGCTCACGCCCTTGATCGATTGGTGATCGGGCGCGACCCCGGTGCGGATCAGGCCGAACGGCACCGGCAGGGTGTCGAACACGTCCACCCGCACATCGTCGCCCCATTTTTTCTGCGCGGCCTCCGCCGTGTAGTACCCCGCGGGGCCCGAGCCGACGATCGCGAGGTGGCGGGTCATGCGGCCTGCCTGTTCTCCTCGTGCCCGTGCTCCTCAAGCAGCGGACGATCGAGGAATGTGCGGATGCACGAGACCGACTGTTCGCGGTGGCTGAGCAGGAACAGGTGTCCGCCGCCTTCGAAGATTTCGAGGTCGCTGCCGCGGATCAGCGCGTGCAGGAAGCGTCCGTTGATCAGCGGCACGATCGCGTCCTCGTCCCCCATCATGATCAGCGTCGGCTTGCGGAGGAAGGGCAGGGCGGGCGCGCTGGTCCAGCCCACCATCGCGAGCAGCTGGTAGATGTACCCGCGCCGGGTGGGCGGGGTGAGCCGGCCAATGTGCGAGGATTTGCCGGCGGTCTTGCCCAGCGCATCGCCGTACAGGGTGGCAAAGTGCTTCTCCATGAAAGCGGCGTCCACGTAACGGCGCGGATCCACCATCTTACTCAGCGCCGCCGGACTGCCGGGCACCATCAGCATGCCGGCGGTGGTGGCGCACAGGATCAGCCGGCGCACGCGCCCGCCGTGCTGCAAGGCGAAATGCTGCGCCATGGCGCCGCCCCAGCTGACCCCCATGACGTCGACTTCATCCAGGCCCAGCTGGTCGAGCAGCTTGGCGGCCGTGCGGCTCATGGTCACAGGCGTGTACGGCAGAGTGGGTTCGGGAGACCCGCCGACCCCGGGCATGTCGAACATCACGAAACCCCGGTCGTCCAGCGCCTCGGCCAGCGGCGCGACCGCTTCGATGTTGGCCCCGATGCCATTGAAGAACAGCACCGGCAGGTGATCGGAGGGCATGTCGAGCCGCCAGGTGGCGACCCGCAATTCGCGCCCCCCCACTTGCATCAGGCGAACGTGGGCGGTGGTCATCGGATCGGTCACGGCAGCTAAGTCCTTCAGGCTTGTTCGAGGACGTAACGCCCGGGAGCGGGATCGGTCGCCGCGAAACTTTCACCGCCCAACGTTTCGGGCGCAGCAGTTTGTTCGCCCGACCGCTGCTGGAGCCATTCAATCCAGAACGGCCACCACGATCCGGCGACTTCATGCGCGCCCTCCAGCCATTCCTCGGCCGTGGCGGGCAGGGGACCGTCGGCCTGCTGGACGTAGTACCGGGCCTTGGGATTGCCGGGCGGGTTGAGGATGGCCTGCATGTGGCCCGACTGGCTGAGCACGTAAGTCACCTGGCCGGAACCGAACAACTGGGTGGAGCGGTACGTCGCGCGCCACGGGGTGATGTGATCGGTCACTCCGCCAAGAATGAACAGGTCGGCGTCGACCTTCGACAGGTCGACCTGGTGCCCGGCCATCTCGACTTCGCCCTTCCTGGTGAAGGCGAGTGTTTCCGACAGGGTGAGGAAATCGCCCATCAGCGTGGCGGACAGGTTGGTCGCGTCGGAGTTCCAGAACAGCACGTCGAACGCGGGCGGATCGTCACCCAGCAGGTAATTGTTGACGACGTAGTTCCAGATCAGGTCGTTGGGCCGGAGCCAGGCAAACCCGCGCGACAGGTCGTCGCCCCTGATGATCCCGCCCTTCGCCGCGCGCTTCCGGGCCAGCGCGAGGCCGTTGTCGGTCATCAGCGCGCCGGCTTCGATATCGCCATGTTGCGGGTGGAGCACGCACACCATCAGCGTGAGCGCGCCGAGCAGGTCGCTGCCGTCCGCCGCCAGCTGGCTCGCCAGGACGGCGGCCGTCTGCCCGCCCGAACACCCGGCGGATACGTTCACCTTGTCGCTGCCGGTAATGGCCGCCACCGCCTCCATCGCCTCGCGGCAGCTGGCGACGTAATCGCCCATGCCCCAGGAGCCCTGTTCCTTCGTGGGGTTCTTCCAGCTGATCACGAAAGTCTGGATGCCGGCATCGACCTGGTACTTCACCACGGATTTGTCCGGTGACAGGTCGTTGATATACATCTTGTTGATCTGCGGCGGGATGGTCAGCTGCGGCACCGCATAGACCTGATCGGTGGTCGGTGCGTACTGGATCAGCTCCATCATCTCGGTCCGCAGCACCACCTGACCCGGCGTGGTGGCAACGTTCTCGCCCAGCTTGAATGGCCGCTTGTCCACCTGCGACACCATGCCCTTGTTGTGGACCATGTCAGTGTAGGCGTTCTTCAGCCCCTTGATCAGCGACAGCCCGCCGCTGTCGACCACGCGCTTTTGCGCGGCCGGGTTGCCGAGCAGCGTGTTGGTCGGGGCCAGCGCATCGATGATGATCTGGCTGATGAAGTTCGCCCGGTCGCGCTCCAGCGCGTCGAGCTCCAGCTCCTTCAGCCAGTTCTTCATGCCTTTCTGCATCGCGAGATAGTACTGCGCGCTGGCCTTCAAAAACGGGTTGAAGGTCCACGCCGGGTCCTTGAACCGCTTGTCCTTGAGATCGGGCGCAAGGTCGCTGTTGCCGGTGACGATCTGGAGCACGTCCTCGCTCATCGCCCGGGCATGGCGCATCGTGCGCGCCGGATCGCTGGCGGTTTCCCGCAGGAGCAGCGCGACCGCGCCGGTGAAATCCTCACGCACCAGGCCGACCATGGGGCCCAGTGCCGTGGTTGACTGCGCCGCTTCGTTTTCCAGTTGGCCGCTCATCGCGCTCTCCCGTGGCGACTTTATGAGCGTGATTCATGCACGGCGCCGCGGTGCTTGGCAAGCGAGCCGCCAGGCTGCTTCGCAAGGCGCGGTTAACCATTAATGTCAGCGCTTTCTGCAGGCTGAAACCGCATCGCCCGCACGCTTGTTTTAACACATTATCAAGCGCCCGCGCTCAAAAGCGCACGCATGGTAGGCAAACGAGCGCAGGTGCTGCTGGCAGCTCCACCCGGGGAAGTGCCCGGTGAAGGCGCGCGTTCTGCGTCGGGGCAAGCCATGCCGGCACCGTCGCGCCGGGAAGGGGAGGCGCGGCGTCGCTCGCGGCGCAGCAGACCCGCGCGCGAAGCGCCGGCCCATGTGCGAGGGTGCCAGATTCCGCGCCAGTGGACCCGGGTGGCGGTGTTCGTTGTCTGCGCGCTGGTGTTCGCCGCTGTCGCAGGACGATCGGTGCCGCCATTTCTCAGCGTGGTCTGGGCGGCGCTGGCATGCGCCATCGTCGGCGCGGCGCCGTGGCTAATGCGGCTTGAAGAACGGTTGCCCCCGCGCTCGCCCGCATCGCTGGGGCTGCTGGTGATAGCGGTCCTCCTGCCAATCGCGCTGACCTCGGCGGCATTCGGATACTGGATGTTGAGCGGGGGGCTGGCGTACCACTGGGGCGTGGCGACGCTGGTCTCGCTGACGGCGGTGTCTACCGCGTTGCTGGGCAACCGGTTGACCCTGATCTTCGCTGGCAAGGCGGTTTTGTGGGGCGTTTTCGCGATCATGGACGGGTCGCTGGCGGCGATCGGCGCTACCGGCGCGGGCATCGCAGTCATGGTGCTGGTGACGCGATACCAGGCCCGCATCAATCGCGCGGAGGAGGAACGCCAGCAGGCGCTGGAGCGGGTCCGCCACCGCGCCGAGGACATCCTCCACGATTACGAGGAAACCGGCCAGGGCTGGTTCTGGGAAACCGATCGCCGGGGGCAGATCACCTATGTCTCGCACAGCGTCGCCCGCACGCTGGGCCGCGACGACGCGGAGTTGACCGGACGCCCACTGGCCGAGCTGTTCAACCTTGAAAGCGACAAGCGCGAGGGCGAACGCACGCTGCTTTTCCATCTGACCGCCCGCTCCGCCTTCAGCGACCTGGCGGTGCGGGCTGGCATCGAGGCGGAGGAGCGCTGGTGGTCGATCAACGGCCGCCCCATCTTCGACGAGTTCGACAACTTCTGCGGCTTTCGCGGGTCGGGCACGGACCTGACCGAGAAGCGCAAGAGCGCCGAGCACACGTCGCGCCTGGCACATTTCGATTCGCTTACCGGTCTCGCCAACCGATTCCAGATGTCGCAGAGCCTCGAGAAGATCCTGACCGCGCCGCTCGAGATGCACCGCGATTGCCGCGTGTTCCTGCTCGATCTCGACCGGTTCAAGCATGTCAACGATACGCTGGGCCACCCGGCGGGGGATGCCTTGCTCAAGCAGGTGGCCCAGCGGCTGGAGTGTTCCGTCGGCAAGATGGGGCTCGTCGGCCGCCTCGGGGGTGACGAGTTCCAGGTCATCATCCCCGGACGCATCGAGCGGGGCCAGCTCAGCCAGCTTGCGCAGGACATGATCGCGTCGCTGTCGCAGCCCTACTCCATCGATGGGCAGCGCGTGGTGATCGGCGCGTCGATCGGCATCGCCCTGTCGCCCGAGGACGGCGTGACCAGCGAAGCGCTGATCCGCAACGCCGACCTTGCCCTTTACGCGGCCAAGGATGGCGGGCGGGGGCGGCTGCACTTCTATTCGGCCGACCTCCATTCCGACGCCGAGGAGCGCAGCCGGCTGGAACAGGACTTGCGCGATGCGATCACGCAGGGCGGGCTGGAACTGCACTACCAGCCGGTGGTCCACACGGCGACCGAGAAGATCGCCGGGTTCGAGGCGCTGCTGCGCTGGCGGCATCCGGTGCGCGGCTGGCTGTCCCCCGCAAAGTTCATCCCCGTTGCTGAGGAATCGGGCCTCATCGGCAAGATCGGAGAATGGGCCATTCACGCCGCCTGCCGGGACCTCGCCACCTGGCCCGAAAACGTGCGCTGCGCGGTTAACGTGTCGCCGCTGCAGTTCGCCAACCCCGCGTTGCCCGCTATCGTCGCCAGCGCGATCGAGCGCGCCGGGATCACGCCCTCGCGGCTCGAGCTTGAGATCACCGAGAGCGTTTTCCTTAACGATGACGCCGGCACGGACGCGATGTTCGCCGCGCTGAAGGCGGTGGGCGTGCGGCTGGCGCTCGACGACTTCGGCACCGGCTATTCCTCTCTCGGCTACCTGAAGAAAGCGCCTTTCGACAAGATCAAGATCGACCAGAGCTTCGTTCGCGGGGCGACCGAGCCGGGCAGCCGAAACGGCGCGATCATCGCCTCGATCACCGGCCTCGCGCAGGCGCTGGGCATGGATACGACGGCCGAAGGCGTGGAAACCCTCGATGAACTCGATCTGGTGCGGATGTACGGCTGCAGCCACGTGCAGGGGTTCATCTACGAGCGCGCGCTCGATGCCGGCGCGGCGACGCGGCGCCTCGCTACCGGGCTGGCCGCCGTCGCTAAGGGGCCGCGTTCGGCCCGCGCATCGCGCCACATGATGCTGCGCAAGGTGCTGCTGGAGCATGGCGGGCAGCACTACAACGGAACCATTCGCAATATCTCCTCCACCGGAGCGCTGGTGGAGGGGCTGTGGAATGTGCCGCCCGGGACGATCTTTCGCATTCTGCTGTCGGAGGGCTTGAGCGTCACCGCGACCGCGCGCTGGAGCGCGGAGGACAGGCTGGGCGTCGAGTTCTCCGCCCCGCTTGAACGTGACGCTTCGGGCACGCTGGTCGCGCTGGCGGTGGAACCGCCGCCCCCGGTGCGCCGCGAACTCAGACGATCGGCGTGAGCATTAGCAATTTGGTTAGGCATGTTCGCTAAGCGACACGCCAAGGCCGGGAAACGGTCACGGGTCCCAGTCGCAGGTTTGGAGAGACGTGGCACTTAACGGCATCTTTTCGCGCAGAAACAGCGACCGCAGCGGCGGGGCGACGCGCTCGCCCAGCGCGGCCGATGTCGATCGGCTGGCGCTGCTCGATCAGTTCGAGGAATCGGAGCTGGGCTGGTTCTGGGCGACTGACGCCGAAGGCAAGCTGAGCTACCTGTCCGCCAGCGCGGCGCATCGGCTGGGACAGAAACCCGAGCAGATGCTCGGCACGCCGCTCACCGCGCTGTTCCTGCCCGATGAACTGGAAGACGAGGACCGCGCGGAGCGGCCGTTCGCCTTTCAGCTCCGCGCGCGCAGCACCATCTCCGACATGCCCGTGCGCGTGTCCGTGGCGGGGACGGAACGCTGGTGGTCGATTTGCGCCAAGCCGCAACTCGATCGCGAAAACGAATTCCTGGGCTATCGTGGCAGCGCCAAGGACATCACGGCGGTACGCGAAAGCCAGCGCGATGCCTCGCGTCTTGCCCAGTACGATTCGCTGACCGGGCTCGCGAACCGGCACCGGATGAGCAAGCGGCTGACCGCCACGCTCATCGCTTACAAGGCGGCCAAGCGCAGCTGCGCGTTGATGATGCTCGACCTCGACCGCTTCAAGCAGGTGAACGACACACTCGGTCATCCGGCGGGCGACGAATTGCTGAAGCAGGTGGCGCAGCGGCTGGAACGGATCGTCGGTAGCAAGGGTGAGATCGGCCGTCTGGGCGGCGACGAATTCCAGGTGATGCTTCCCGACATCGACGATCGCGGCCGGCTGGGCGAGATCGCCAACAGCGTGATCCAGATGATCTCCCAGCCATATTCGCTCGATGGCAGCCGGGCGATCATCGGCACTTCGGTCGGAATCGCGATCGCGCCCTACGACGGGATCGACACCGACGAGCTGGTCAGCAGCGCCGACCTGGCGCTGTATGCGGCCAAGGGCGGCGGGCGCGGGCAGTACCGGTTCTTCTCCAGTGAACTGAAGGATGGCGCACGGCTCCGCCGCCAGATCGAGGAGGATCTGCGCGACGCGATCCAGTCCGACCAGCTGGAACTGCATTATCAGCCGATCGTGCGCACCAGCGATCACAAGGTAACCGCGCTGGAAGCGCTGGTCCGGTGGAATCACCCGGAACGCGGCTGGATCAGCCCGGCCGAATTCATTCCCGTGGCCGAGGAAACCAACCTCATCAACGCGCTCGGCGAATGGGTGCTCAGGCGCGCCTGCCGCGACGCGGTCGAGTGGCCGCACTCGCTGCGGGTGGCGGTCAACGTGTCCGCGATCCAGTTTTCCGGAACCGACGTGCCCAAGGTGGTGCGCGCGGTCCTCGACCGGTCGGGACTGGAGCCCGAGCGTCTGGAGCTGGAAATCACTGAGAGCGTCTTTCTGGGCGATCCGCAGGGCACGGGCATCATGCTCAAGGCCCTGAAGAAGATCGGGGTGCGGCTCGCTCTCGACGATTTCGGCACCGGCTATTCGTCGCTGGGCTATCTCAGCAGCGCCCCGCTCGACAAGATCAAGATCGACCGCAGCTTCGTCGCCGGGCTGACCGAAGACGAGAACAATAACGCGGCGATCATCACCGCTATCGTCAGCCTGGCGCGCGCGCTGAAGATGGAAACCGTGGCCGAAGGGGTCGAGGCGATGGACGAACTCGACCTGATCACCAAGCTCGGCGCGAGCCATATCCAGGGCTACATCTTCTCCAAGGCGCTGACGCACGACGCTCTACTCGAGCGGCTGCTCGAGGGCGGTCTTCAGTTCGAACCCGAAGGCCCGGCCAAGCATCGGGCGGATCGGCGATCGACCTTTCGCCGGGTCGGGGTGATTCACGAGGATCACCGTTACGAAGTGGTCATGCGCAACCTGTCGCGGACGGGGGCGGGGATCGAGGGGCTGCTCGATGTGCCGCTTGGCACCCCGCTGGTGCTCGATCTCGGCGGCGGGCAACTCGCGGTTGCCGAAGTCGTCCGATCGGAAGGCTACTCCCAGGGGCTGGAATTCGAGCAGGCGCTGATCAACGACGGGGCTGACGGGCTGTGCACCAGGCATCGCATCAGCCCCTATGCCCTCGCTTCGGCGGGCATGCCGCTTGCCGCTCTGCCGCCTGGATCATACCTGCCGCAAAGCCGCGATGACGGGCCGAAGAGCCGACCGGCATTCCTGCAGGTCGATCTTGCCCAGACCAATCGCGCCGCCTGACCGGCGCCCCGCGTGACAGGTGCCGGCACGGGCGCTAAGGGCCCGCGCGATGACTGACCTTTCGCTTATACGCAACTTTTCGATAATTGCGCACATCGACCA
Organism: Altererythrobacter sp. TH136; assembly: GCF_007065885.1. Lineage (NCBI taxonomy): Bacteria > Pseudomonadati > Pseudomonadota > Alphaproteobacteria > Sphingomonadales > Erythrobacteraceae > Altererythrobacter > Altererythrobacter sp. TH136. The sequence goes on from NZ_CP041409.1 coordinate 212,622, forward strand.
TGGCAAAAGCACCCTGGCCGATCGCCTGATCCAGGCGACGGGGGGATTGACCGATCGCGAGATGAGCGATCAAGTGCTTGATAACATGGATATCGAGCGTGAGCGCGGGATCACGATCAAGGCACAGACGGTGCGGCTCAACTACACGGCCAAGGACGGGCTGACGTACGAGCTCAACCTGATGGACACGCCGGGCCACGTGGACTTCGCCTATGAAGTCTCCCGGTCCCTCGCCGCGTGCGAGGGCGCGCTGCTGGTGGTGGACGCGGCGCAGGGGGTCGAGGCGCAGACACTCGCCAACGTGTACCAGTCGATCGAGCACGACCACGAGATCGTCCCCGTCATCAACAAGATCGACCTCCCTGCCGCCGAGCCCGAGAAGGTCCGCGCCGAGATTGAGGACATCATCGGCATCGACGCGTCCGAAGCCGTGCTCACCAGCGCCAAGTCAGGTATCGGGATCGAGGACGTGCTGGAAGCGCTCGTCGCCAAGATACCGCCCCCGAAAGGCGACCGCACCGCGCCGCTCAAGGCGATGCTGGTCGACAGCTGGTACGATCCCTACCTCGGCGTGGTGATCCTCGTCCGGGTGATCGACGGGGTCCTCAGGAAGGGCCTCCACGTCAAGTTCATGCAGGGCGAGAGCGAGCATCTGGTCGACCGCGTCGGCGCCTTCACCCCGAAGCGGATCGACCTGCCTGAAATTGCCGCGGGTGAGATCGGGTTTATCACCGCCCAGATCAAGGAGGTGGAGCAGGCCCGCGTCGGCGACACCATCACGACGGTCAAGAACGGCGCCACCCAGGCACTCGCCGGGTACAAGGAGGTGCAGCCGGTGGTGTTCTGCGGCCTGTTTCCGGTCGACGCGGCGGACTTCGAGAAGCTGCGCGAGAGCATCAGCCGCCTGCGCCTGAACGACGCGAGCTTCAGCTTCGAGATGGAATCGAGCGCCGCGCTGGGCTTCGGCTTCCGCTGCGGGTTCCTGGGCTTGCTGCACCTGGAGATCATCCAGGAGCGGCTGTCGCGCGAATACGACCTCGACCTCATCACCACGGCCCCCAGCGTTGTCTACCGCATCCAGCTGCGCGCCAGCCGCACCGACGACGCGCGCGAGATCCTGCTGCACAACCCGGCCGACTATCCCGATCCCAGCCGGATCGAGACGATCGAGGAGCCGTGGATCAAGGCAACGCTCTACACCCCCGACGAATACCTCGGCCCCATCCTCAAGCTGTGCCAGGACCGGCGCGGCATCCAGCGCGAGCTGACGTACGTCGGCGGCCGCGCGCAGGTAGTGTACGAGCTGCCGCTGAATGAAGTGGTGTTCGACTTCTACGACCGCCTGAAGAGCATCAGCCGCGGCTATGCCAGCTTCGATTACGAACAGATCGGCCTGCGTGAAGGCGATCTCGTCAAGATGAGCATCCTCGTCAATAACGAGCCGGTCGACGCGCTGTCGCTGATCGTCCACCGCTCGGTCGCCGAGGCGCGCGGCCGCGGTATGTGCGAGCGGCTGAAGGACCTCATCCCCCGCCACCTGTTCAAGATCCCGATCCAGGCCGCGATCGGCGGCAAGGTGATCGCCCGCGAAACCATCGCCGCGCTGCGCAAGGACGTGACCGCCAAGTGCTATGGCGGCGACATCAGCCGCAAGAAGAAGCTGCTGGAGAAGCAGAAGAAGGGCAAGGCCCGGATGCGCGAGTATGGCAACGTGAGCATCCCGCAGGAGGCCTTCATCGCGGCGCTGCGGATGGGGGAGGAATGAACCTCTGCGCATGATGGATTTCAGCAGCTGGCAGGGCATCCTGACCACGCTGATCGGTTTGACACTGGTCACCGTAATCGGCGTCGGCATCCGGCTGGTCATCATGATGCGCGTGCAGGAGAAGCGTCAGCGGGCCAACCGTCAGATCAATGAACGGGTCAAGACGCTCATGGCCGCCTACAAGACCCTGGGAGGATCGTTCACCGGCGACCTCTCGGTCGATCCGACTCATATGCGGGACCTGCGCCGCCGCGCCGCAGGGATCGCGCGTGAGGGGGTGGCGGAGGCGACCGACGAAGGCGTCGATACGCCGCTGGACTTGTCTGCCGCGGCACTGGGCGGATCCGAACGGGCACGCCGCATCCGCGACGCCGTGGAAAGCGCGCTGTCGGATATATTGCTGCTGGGCACGGAAGAGCAGGTGCGGCTCGCGGGCGAAGCGATTGCCGAGCTGGTCGCCGGGCGCCGCGTGCACACCCACGCGCTGGTGGTATCCCTGCGTGATTTCATTCGTTCCGCGCTGGACCTCGCACCTATTCCCCAAGAGATTGCCGACAAGCTGCCGGCCCAGGGCCCCACGCGACCGTCTGGCGGCGGCGGAGGCGGCGGTCGGGGGCGTGACGGGCAGGGCGGTGGCCGCGGCGGCGGCGGGGGTCAGGGCGGCGGCGCTGGAGGCGGCGGCATGGGCGGTGGAATGATGATCGGCGGCGGACTTGCTGCAAGCGAAGAGCGCGGCCCGGACTAAGTTTCGGCCCGCTTCGCTGCGTGGCAAATGACCTTGAAAGGGTCGAATCCGAGCTGAACCCGATGCGGGGCTGCTATCCCCGGAGCGCGGTGAGCATCACCTGCGCCCGCGATGTGGTGTGGAATCGATGACACCGTGGGTCATCTGCTCCTGGCTGCGGGGAACCGGCCAGGGTGAGCAGAAAAATGCGGTTGTGGGAAAATGGCGTTAAGCGGAAGGCCTCAGCCGACCGCGGCGGCGCGCACCAGCTTGACTTGCGTGATCAGGTCACGCGCGCGGGTCGCCACAACGTGCGTGCCCGAGGCCACCACGAACGTCACCAGGCCCATCATCGCATAATCGAGCGCGTGGAAGCCGGGCTGGACATAATCGCACATGGGGTAACCGCCTCTTGCCTGTGGTAGAGTTGCCAGCGGCCTACCGCACGGAAGTTACCGCGGGGTTAAACCGGCGGCGGGCGGGGCGGCGCTGCGCGGGCAACTTCACTTTGCGTTCACGGGGGAGGGCGGTATAGGCACGGCCCTATGCAGACCCGCCCCCGCACCCCGCTCAAGCTGATCGCCACCGCCGCCGTTCTCGGCGCGTCGCTCACCCTCACCGCGTGTGCGGGCCGGGGCGGGGGGCCGGCGGACACCGCCTATGTCGCGCGCGACGTCGAGACACTTTACGCCGCGGCCAAGGACCGGCTCGACCGCAACCAGCCCAAGCTGGCGGCCGCGCTGTTCGACGAGGTGGAGCGCCAGCACCCCTATTCGCCGTGGGCCCGGCGGGCGCAGTTGATGAGCTCGTTCAGCTATTACGTGGCGCGCGATTACGACAAGGCGGTGTCGAGCGCGCAGCGGTTCCTGTCGATCCACCCCGGCAACAAGGACGCGCCCTACGCGTATTACCTGATCGCGCTGTCCTATTACGAACAGATCAGCGACGTGACTCGCGACCAGCGGGTGACCGAGCAGACCCGCACCGCACTGCAGGAACTGGTCCGCCGCTATCCCAGCACTCCGTACGCGAGCGATGCCAAGCTGAAGCTCGACCTGGTGGAGGACCACCTCGCGGGCAAGGAGATGGAGATCGGGCGGTTCTACGAACGCTCCGGTTCATGGCTGGCGGCGCAGATCCGGTTCCAGAACGTGGTCGACAACTTCCAGACCACGGGCCACGCACCCGAAGCGCTGTACCGGCTGGCGGAAACCAACCTCGCGCTTGGCATCCCGTCCGAGGCGATTAAGTACACTGCCGTGCTGGGGGCCAATTACCCGGGCAGCGAATGGTACGAAAAAGCCTACAAGCTGGTGCAGAAGAACGCCGCAAACGTAACCGCGAGCTAGCCCGCCCGCTTTTCAGGATGGCACCCCATGGCGGGGGGCGGCGGCCCTCGGGGCCGTTTCCGGCGCCGCCTCATGTGCACGGCCAAGGTTAACAGCGGACCTCCCCACTTCTGAGGGGAACGGCGCCGTTTAGGGTTACGATTTCTTTCCCTTTCCCGGATTAGAACCGTTGCGGATCATTTTCGATCGCAGCCGAGGAGTGGCGCGTCGCCGCACCAGATGGATCAGTACGGGCACCTCCAAGCGCGTGGCACAGACCGCTCTGCGACCGGCCGCGCGCGTCCGTGGTTCAGCGGCGGTCGCAGGCGCAGCAATCGAATGGCGTCGCTGTCCAACGCCCGCCTCCGGATCGTGCTGTGGGCGATCGCATTCGGGCTGATCGCCGGGGCGATCGAGCTGTTCCTGCCGATCGAGGATTCGTACCGCGCGATTCGCGCGATGACCCGCGAGCATCCCAGCGATGGCAAGACGGTCATGGTGTTCGTGGACGATCGCTCGCTCGACGCCCTGGGGGTCAGCGACCCCGATCGGGCGGACGATGCTACGGTGCTCGAGACTCTGTTCGCGATGGGCGCTCAACGCGTGTTCTTCGACCGGCTTTATGCTGACAGGAGTACCAACCCCAAGGGTGACGCAGCGCTGGCTGCATCGATGCGGCGCCACAAGGCCAAGACATTCATCGGCGGTACCGGGCGCCTCGATGGGACGGGCCTGTCGCTATATCCCAACCCATTATTTCGCGATGCGGCCAACATTGTCGCGCTCGACGGGGAAGAAGGTCCGCTTGGACTCTCGGCCAAGTTTCCAACGATCCAGACAGTCAGGGGCAGGCAGTTGCCGTCGTTGTCTGCCGAGCTTGCTGGTTACCGCGGGCCGGGCGGATGGTATCCCATCGACCTGGCAATCGACTATACGACCATCCCGCGGGTTTCTTATATGGATGTGCTGAACAAGCAGGTCGATCCTGGCAAGTTCAGCGGCAAGGATGTGGTGGTTGCACCGTTCAGCCGGACCCAGCCGGATCTCCACCCCATTCCATTCAACAAGAAAATACCCGGGGCCTTGATGCACGTCATGGGGGCCGAGACCCTGCGCAAGGGATACCCGACCAATCTTGGCTGGCTGCCGGCCTTCGCCGTTGTCTGCGGTCTCATAGTCTACCTGTCGCGCCGCAATCAGCCGTCTGGCAGGACCATCGCCGCTGCTTTCGCCGTGTTAATCGCCCTGCCGTTCGCGCTCGATTGGGGGCGAATCTCGATCGACATCATGCCCGCGCTGCTGTGCCTGACGATTGCGGCGGCGCGCCTGAGGCGCCTTGCACGGGAAGCCTATCGTGGATCGACCAGCTTGCAGAACTTCTCGGTCCTGCAGCGGGATCACGCCGATGACCAGGTGGATGTCATCGCGCTGAAGATCCGCAATTTCGGCACTATCAGCGCGTTGCTCACCCCCGAGCAGGTCGATGAATTGCTGACCAAGGCGCAGGCCATGCTGCAGGCGACCGACGAAGCTGCCGAGTTCGCGTTCGACAAGGACACGTTCATCTGGCTGGCCTCGCGACTGCGGCAAGGCGATCTGGAAGACCACTTGCGCGGGCTGCACGCGCTGTTCAGCACCAGCATCTCGGTCAGCGGCCAGGCGCCGGACGTGGCGTCTTCCATAGGAGTGGATACCGATTACGTCGCGCCGCTGCGCGAACGGACAGAGAATGCGATCCAGTGCGCCGAGGACGCCGCCCATGCAGGACGCATCTTCATGGTAGCCGAACCGCGGATGGTCGAAGACCGCGTCTGGCGGCTACAAATCCTTTCCGAGCTGGAGAGCGCGATCCGCAAGAACGAGGTCGATGTCGCCTTCCAGCCCAAGTATTCCCTTACCCACGACACGATCGTTGGCGCGGAGGCGCTGCTGCGATGGCAGCATCCGGTTCGCGGGTTCATCGAACCGTCGCAGGTCGTCGCGATCGCGGAGGAACATAATCGGGTGGATATGATCACCCGGTTCGTGCTCACCCGCGCGATCAGCGAAGCGCGGCGCGCATTGACCATCGACCCCGCCTTCACGATCGCGGTCAACATCTCCGCGCTCGACCTGCACGACCCCTTGTTCGTCGGGAAGATCGAGCATCTGCTTGGCAGGTTTGGCTTTCCCGCCGCCAACCTGATGCTTGAAATCACTGAAACGGCACCGGTCGAGGATGACGAGGTCATCGCGACAGCGCTGCAGAGCCTCAAGCAGTTGGGCGTGAAGCTGTCGGTAGACGATTTCGGCACCGGGCACGGCTCGTTGCACTACCTGCGGCGCATCCCGGCCGACGAGGTCAAGATCGATCGCAGCTTCGTGACCGGGATGGAATCCTCGTCCGACGATCGAGCGCTCGTGCGTAGTGCGATCGAGATGATTCATTCACTGGGCCGAACGGCAGTTGCAGAGGGCGTCGAGAACCAGGCGGTGGTCGATCTGCTGCGTGCCATGAACTGCGATACCGCACAGGGCTATCACTTCGCCCGGGCACAAACGATGGCGGAACTGCTGGCCCGGATGGGAGCAAGCTCTATCGCGGCTTAACGACTTGCAAACCATTTACGATCTGTTAACTCTCTTCCTGCGGCAATTGTTGCAACAGGAGGACTTTATGTCGATTTGGTCTGGATGGCGTGCGCTCTTCGGCGGAAACTGAAGCGCTCTCAATGCATTGAAAAGCCCCGGTAAATCCGGGGCTTTTTGATTCTAGGGGATCGTCTGCTTGAGGCCGGGAGATGGCCCGGTAGCGGTTAGCCAGTAACGAATCGGTAACCACGCCCCAGGCCATTGCTCACGCCGCCTGCTTCTGCTCGCCGCGCCGCCTGACGACGCCGCTGAGGCCCTTGGTGAGCTGGAACAAGCCGTTGAGCCGGCTCTGCGGATCGCCCCACGCGCGGCTCAGCACCAGTTTCATGTCGGGCCGCAGCTTGGCGTCGGCGCCCACTCGATCGATCCAGCTCATCAAGCCCGCAGGGTCGGGGAAGGTGTCGTTGTGGAACGTTACCAGCGTGCCACGCGCGCCGACGTCGATCTTGGCGATATTGGCCTCGATCGCCTGGTGCTTGATCTCGATTAGTTTGACCAGATTGGCGGTCGGCGGAGGCAGGGGCCCGAACCGGTCGATCATTTCCGCTGCCAGCGCCTCGATCTCGCCTTGGTCGCGCGCGTCGTTCAGGCGGCGGTAGAGGCCCATGCGGACGGTGAGGTCGGGCACATAGTCTTCGGCGATCATGATCGGCGCATCAACGGTGATCTGCGGCGACGGACCCTTCTCCCGCTCGACGCCCATGTCGCCGGCCTTGGCTGCCAGGATCGCGTCCTCCAGCATCGATTGATAGAGTTCGAACCCGACCTCGCGGATGTGGCCCGATTGCTCATCGCCCAGCAAGTTGCCCGCGCCGCGAATGTCGAGATCGTGGCTGGCGAGCTGGAAACCGGCGCCCAGGCTGTCGAGGTCGCCCAGAACCTTCAGTCGCTTCTCACCCACCTCGGTCAGCGCGGTGTCCTTCGTCGTGGTGAGGTACGCATAGGCGCGCAGCTTCGAGCGTCCCACGCGGCCACGCAGCTGATACAGCTGGGCAAGGCCAAAGCGGTCGGCGCGGTGAATCACGATGGTGTTGGCACTGGGGATGTCGAGCCCACTCTCGACGATCGTGGTCGACAGCAGCACCTCGTACTTGCCGTCATAGAACGCGCTCATCCGCTCTTCGACTTCGGTCGGGGGCATCTGGCCGTGAGCGCTGATCGCCTTCACCTCGGGTACGTGCTTGGAAAGCCAGTCCTCGACCTCGGCCATGTCGGCGATGCGCGGAACGACGATGAAGCTCTGGCCGCCGCGATGATGCTCGCGCAGCAGCGCTTCGCGCATGACCATGTCGTCCCATTCCATCACGTAGGTGCGCACAGCGAGCCGGTCGACCGGCGGGGTCTGGATGGTCGACAGTTCGCGCAAACCCGACATCGCCATCTGCAACGTGCGCGGGATGGGCGTGGCGGTGAGGGTCAGGACGTGGACATCGGCGCGCAGCTGCTTGAGCTTCTCCTTGTGCGTCACGCCAAAGCGTTGCTCTTCGTCCACCACGACCAAGCCCAGATCCTTGAACTCGGTCGATTTCGACAGGATCGCATGGGTGCCGATGACCACGTCGATCTGGCCGTTCTTCAGGCCTTCGCGGGTCTCGGCCATCTCCTTGGCGGTGACGAGCCGGCTCAACCGCCCCACCTTGAGCGGAAAGCCGGAGAAACGCGCTGCGAAGTTTTCGTAATGCTGGCGCGCGAGCAGGGTGGTGGGGGCGACCACTGCCACCTGCTTGCCGCTCATCGCCGTGGCGAACGCTGCGCGCAGGGCGACCTCGGTCTTGCCGAAGCCAACGTCCCCGCACACCAGCCGGTCCATCGGCGCGCCGCTGGCGAGGTCATTCAACACGTCAAAGATCGCGCGATCCTGATCGTCGGTTTCTTCCCACGGGAAACGGTCGACGAAGGGCATGAAACTCGCTTCATCGACTTCCACCACCGGCGCCTTGCGGAGGGCGCGGGCGGCGGCGGTGCGGAGCAATTCGTGCGCGATCTCACGGATCCGCTCCTTGAGCCGGCTGCGCCGCTTCTGCCACGCCTCGCCGCCCAGGCGGTCAAGCGAGACGGACTCCTCGCTTGAACCATATCGGCTGAGCACCTCGAGGTTCTCGACCGGCACATACAGTTTGTCGCCGCCGTGATACTCCAGCATCACGCAGTCGTGCTGGCTCTTGCCGACGGGGATCGGTTCCAGCCCCAGATACTTGCCGATCCCATGGTCGAGGTGGACCACGAGGTCGCCGGCATTGAGCGCCTGCAGTTCGGCGAGGAAGGCATCCGCGCTCTTGCGGCGCTTCTTGCGGCGGACCAGCCGGTCGCCCAGCAAGTCGGCTTCGGTGACAAGGTCGATCTCGTTGTTGGCAAAGCCCGTTTCGAGCGGGACGACCAGCGCCGTGGGCTTGCCTTTCGCGCTGAGGCCGAGCGCTTCCTGCCAGCTTTGGGCCAGCTCCATCGGGGCCCCCGCCTCGCCGATGATGGACGCGATCCGCGCGCGGCTGCCCTTTGAATACAGTGCCAGCAGGGGGCGCTTGCCCGCTGCGCGAACGGCCTTGAGGTGGTCGGCGGCGGCGGCATAGATGCTGTCGCCCGATCCGCTCGCCTGCCGCGCACGCTCAGGCGCGAAATCGCGGCCCGACTGGAACGCGAAGTCGATCACGTCGGCGCTCTCCGGCTCGGCGAAGATCGAGACGCGGTGAATGGGCTGGTCCTTCAGGGCCGCCTGGAACTCGCCCACCGACAAGTAGAGCGCGTCTTCCGCCAGCGGCCGATAGGTGCCGCTTTCGCGCTGGCGGTGATAGTCGCCGATGTCGGTCAGGCGTTCATCGGCGGCGGTCATCGCGCTCGCTTCGATGACCAGCAGGTCATTGTCGGCCAGATGATCGAACAAGGTTGCCAGCTTGTCCTCGAACAGCGGGAGCCAGTGCTCCATTCCCGCTAGGCGGCGGCCTTCGCTGATGGCCTGGTACAACGGGTCCTGGGTCGCGTTGGCCCCGAACAGCTCGCGATAGCGGGTGCGGAAGCGCTTGATCGTGTCATCGTCGAGCAGCGCCTCGCTCGCCGGCAGCAGCAGGTGCCGCTCCAGCGTGCCGGTGGTCATCTGCGTCGTCGGATCAAACAGGCGCAGGCTCTCCAGTTCGTCACCGAAGAAATCCAGTCGCAAGCCATGATCGAGGCCTGAGGGAAACACATCGAAGATCGAGCCGCGAACCGCGAATTCACCGTGGTCGACGACAGTGTCGGTGCGCGAATACCCCTGCCGCTGGAGCACGCCAATCAGCGCTTCGCGTTCGATCGTCATGCCCGGCCTCAGCTCGCGCACCGCCTCGCGCACGCGAAACGGCGTCAGGACGCGCTGGAGCAGCGCGTTGACCGTCGTCACCAGCAGCTGCGAACCCTTCTTGCCCGACTGCAGCCGGTGCAGCGCCGCCAGCCGCCGGGCGCTGACCGAGAGAGCAGGGCTGGCGCGATCATAGGGCAGGCAATCCCACGCGGGGAATTCGATCACCTCCAACTCGGGCGCAAAGAAGTGCGCGGCTTCGGAAATCGAACGCATGCCCGCTTCATCGGGTGCGATGAAGACCGCGCGGCCACCCTTGGGACGATGTCCGGCGGTGCGGGCAAGATCCGCCATGACCAAAGGCTGGGCGCCGCGCGGAATCGACGCCAGCGTCAGCGGCTTTTTCGCGTTCAGGATTCGCTGAAGGTCGGGCATCGGGATCCTGTCGCGGGGGAGATTGGTGGACGGCACACGGAGGCACCCGCCCGAGATATTCGAGCAGGCGGTTTGGCCGAATTGCCAGATAGGACGAACGCCCGGTTCGGCAACCGGTTTCCGGCTAAATACGCCCTTGGTTTCTAACCGATGTCGACGTAATCCAGCCGGCGCATGGCATCGAACTGCGGGCCGGCGAGGCGCGCCGGAGGCTCCTGCACGCCAAGCGCCCAGGCCATTACATCGACATCATCCTCTTCGAGCAAGGCTTCGAACCACTCGATCCCGGCTTCGTCCCAATCGGTGTGATAGCGATCGAAGAAGCCGCCGATCATGTAATCCGCCTCGCGCGTGCCACGGTGCCACGCGCGAAACTTCGCGCGGGCGAGACGGGCGGCGAGGGGGTGGTCGGGAGCGGCCATGGCGACGATCTAGCCGCCACGGCCGCTCGCGTCACGCGTTCAGCTTGCGTCCGCGTTTACCGTCGTCAATTCGGCGGGCGGGAGTCCGTCAGCCTCTGCCTGGGCCTTCAGCTCTTCCTTGCGTGCGAGCATCGGCTCCAACAGCGCCTTCACGTCCACGTCGCTGTCGCGCACCTGGCCGAAATAGCTGTCCTTGCCCTGCTCCTCTTCCTTGACGTGGTGCTCGATTTCTTCCTGCAACACCTTCACCTTGGCTTCAAAGAACTCGCCTTTGCCGCCTGATTCCATGATGTCGTTGATCAGCACCTTGGCCCCGTCGTGCTCGACATGGGCTTCCTTGTAGAGGTCTTCCTCCACCGCATCCTTCGTCGCGGGGTAAAAAATCTCTTCCTCGATCATGGAATGGATCTTGAGTTCGTTGCAGATCTGCTGCGCCAATGCCCACTTCCGGTCGTCGCTGCTCGCCTTTTCGAACTTCTCGAACAGATCCTCGACCTCGCGGTGATCGTGCTTCAACAGCATGATCGCGTCGGTATATTCTTCCTTGCCGGCCATCGGGAGTCTCCAGTCACAGGGGCGGGTACGCCTCGTGACAGAGAAAGCCGCGATGGCCGGCGCCGTTCCCGAAAGCGCCGTGCCCGGCCGATCAGACGGTGCGGCTTCCCCGCGGGGCGCGTTGTGCTTTAGAGACGCCTGCGATGCGGCCGGAAATCCTCAACTCGCTATTCGCCGAGGTCGAAACGCTCGACGGCGTCGGACCCAAGGTGGTGAAGCCACTGGAAAAGCTGGGTCTGACCAGGGTACGCGACGTCGCCTATCACCTGCCCGACCGGTTCGTGACTCGCCGGCCGGTGGAGAACCTGGATCAGGCGAGTGTGGGCGAACAGGTGGTGGTGCCGCTGACGGTCACCGAACACCGCGCCGGCCGGTCGGGCCGCGGACCCTATAACGTGCTCGCGCAGGATGCGATCGGCAACGTCTGCTCGCTGACCTATTTCGGCAAGGCGAGCTACACCGCGAAGAAGCAGCTACCGGTCGGCGAGAAGCGGTGGGTTGCGGGACGGCTCGACCAGTACGGTCAGATGCTGCAGATCGTCCACCCGGACCATGTGGCCGAGGACAGCGCCGGGCTGCTGACCACTCTCAACGAGCCGGTTTATGCGCTGTCGGAAGGGCTGACGCAGCCGAAAGTGGTCGGGTTGGCGACGCAGGCGTTGGCGCGGCTGCCGGAGTTGCCCGAATGGATCGAACCCACGCAGTTCAGCAAGGCGAAGTGGCCCGCCTGGGCGGACGCTCTGAAGCTGGCGCACAAGGGGGAGCATCCGGCCGCGCGTGACCGGCTGGCCTACGACGAACTGCTTGCCAACAGCCTCGCCCTGGCACTGGTCCGGGCGGATAACCGCAAGCGGCGCGGACAGCGGTTGCAAGGCGATGGCAGCTTGCGGAGCCGGCTGGAACTGCCGTTCCCGCTGACCGGCGCGCAGCAGCGCTCGATCCGCGAGATCGAAGGCGACCTGGCGCAGGACACGCCGATGCTGCGGCTGCTGCAGGGCGATGTGGGGTCCGGCAAGACGGTGGTCGCACTGGAAGCGATGCTGGTCGCGGTCGAGGCGGGGGCGCAGGCGGCGCTGCTCGCCCCGACCGAGATCCTTGCCCGACAACATTTCGAAACGTTGCGACGGATGCTCGCGCCCACCGGGGTCGAGATCGCGCTGCTAACGGGCCGCGACAAGGGGCGGGCGCGCGAATCGATCCTTATGGGGCTGCACGACGGGGGCATCCGGATCGTGGTCGGAACGCACGCGATCTTCCAGGATACGGTGACCTATCGAAATCTGGGCCTCATCGTGATTGACGAGCAGCACCGTTTCGGCGTCTCGCAGCGGCTTACGCTCGCCGGCAAGGGGCGGGTGACCCCGCATACGCTGGCCATGACCGCGACGCCGATCCCGCGGACGCTGACGCTGGCGCAGTATGGCGAGATGGAGGTCAGCCGGCTCGATGAAATGCCCCCCGGTCGCCAGGCGATCGACACCGTGGTCGTGTCCACGGACCGCCTGTCCGAGATGGTCGAGCGGCTCGCGGCGCAACTGGAGGCTGGCGCGCAGGCGTATTGGGTGTGCCCGATGGTGCACGAGCTGGAGAACGAGGACATCGCCGCGGCCGAGGCGCGCTTCGCTGCGTTGAAGGAGCGATTCGGTGACGCGGTCGTGCTGGTCCACGGCCAGCTTCGGCCCGAAGCCAAGGATGCGGCCATGGAGCGGTTCGCCGCCGGCGACGCGAAGCTGCTGGTTGCAACGACCGTGATCGAGGTGGGCGTCGATGTGCCCAACGCGACCTTGATGATCATCGAGCAGGCCGAACGGTTCGGCCTCGCCCAGCTTCATCAGCTCCGCGGCCGGGTGGGACGGGGCAGCCAGAAATCGGTTTGCGTGCTGCTGCGGGGCGAAGCGCTGAGCGAAGTCGGGCGCGAACGGCTGGCACTGATGCGCGAATCTCAGGATGGCTTTTATCTCGCGGAGGAGGACCTGCGGCTGCGGGGCGGCGGCGAACTGCTCGGCACCCGCCAGTCTGGCGACGCGCCGTTCAAGCTTGCGACGCTGGAGCAGATCCAGCGGCTGCTGCCGCTGGCACACGACGACGCGCGGCTGCTGATGGAGCGCGACGGCGGCCTTGCCAGCCCGCGGGGAGAGGCGGCGCGTGTGCTGCTCTACCTGTTCGAGCGAGACTGGGGCGTGCAGCTGCTGCGCGGCGGGTGACGACCCTGGCACGCAACTGTCTTTCGCCCGTGACGCCGTGACGTCACGGCTCGGCGTAGCCGGTCACTCGCAAGGTAAAGCGACCGGTGCGCGGATCGGCCGGGAGCACGACGCCGCCTCGCTGCGACGAATCGCCCGGGACGTAATCGAGCGAGACCACGCTGATCACTGGCTGCGATCCGGCAGCCTCGAGCGTCGCTTCGATCTCGACCGCCGCCGCCGTCCGGGGCGACCGGTTGGTTGCTTCGAATTCCACCAGGTAGCCACCCGCCGTGGGATGGATGCGGCCTGCCTGCACCGATAGTGCCGGCGTCGTCGCGCCGCCCGCGCCCGACAACGCCTGCCATCCGATGAACCCGATAAGACCGGAAGTAAGCAGAAAGCCGATCGCCCCCGCCAGGATCGCGATCCTAGGGAGTTCTTCGCCTGACGATGCGGTGTTGGTCATGCCGCCTCCCTATACCACGAGCCGGGCCGTGCCGGCGCCGAGCGCGGCGGGAAAGCCGAGCACCGACACCATCATCGCGATCTGCAGCGGGTCGGCGCCATCGGTGCGGCCGAACGTCCACAAGACATAGAGGCTGACGAGGAGGGCGATGCCGTAACCCGCGATCGAAAAGGCGATGATGCCGCGCCATCCGCTTTGCGCTTCGGCCAGTTTCTCCTCGCCCCGAAAATCGAGCGCGTACACGAACGCATGCAGCGCCAGAATGGAGAGCGCGACCAGCGCCAGCGCATGCCAAGGGGTCATCTTGAACGCGATCAGCATCATTTCCTCGGTCGGCGCGGTATTGAACGCGAGGAACAGCGCGCCGACCAGCATCACGAACAGTTCCCGCGTGTAGGTTGGCGGCCTCTCTGGCTCGTCTTCGTCGTCCCGTTCTCCGAACTGTGCCCGGGCGAGCAAGGCTCCGATGCTGGCAGGGACCGACTGCACCGCGATCTTTCCCAGGATCTCCCCCAGCGGCATTTCAGGGGTAATGATCGCGAACACGCCCAGCATCAGGGCAGAACCGGCGATGCCGATCCCGTACGCCGTAAACGCATCGATAACGTCCTGGGCGTGGCTCCTCGTTTTCTCGAAGCCCACTTGCCGGGACAGAGGAATGAGCAGCGCCAGGTTGAGCACCATGAACAGCGTCAACCGCCCGCGATCGAGGTAGAAGCCGAGCCACCACATCTCCATCGTCATCAGCAGCGGGAAAGCGAAGATTATCGCGCCGGCGAAAGCGCGCGCCAGTCCTTTTGCATAGGCGCCGTTTCTGGTCGCGTGCGCGGTCTCCGTCATGACTAGCCAGCCTATATAGCCACATCCGGCTTCGCCAGCACCGGCGGCCGTTCTTCCCCGACAAGGCGCTTGCCGGTCGCGCCTGCCGGGTTAGAAGAATGCCATGATCAACGCCCATCCGCTCATCCGCCGCCTGGCGACCGTATCCGGCGCCATCCTGCTTGCCGCATGCACGGGCGCCGCCCAGGCGATGCCCTACGTCATGTTCCGCGACCCGGGCTGCGGGTGTTGCAAGGACTGGGCGGCGCACGCTCACGAACAGCTCGCTCACGAGGTGCAGGTGCGCGAGGACGAGCCGATGGATGCGGTGAAGGCGCGGCTGGGCGTGCCGGTCGACCTTTCGTCATGTCATACCACGGTGATCGAAGGGTATGTGATCGAAGGCCACGTGCCGGCGCGAGAGATCAAGCGCCTGCTTGCCGAACGGCCGGCGGGCGTGACGGGGCTGGCGGTTGCCGGGATGCCGATGGGTTCACCCGGAATGGAGGCCGGCGGCCGCGTGCAGCCCTACCAGGTCATCGCCTTCGGCGACGCCGGGCGCATGGTATACGCCAGCTACCCGTGAATTGGCGCGAAAGTGAAATGGTCGGGGAAAGAGGATTCGAACCTCCGGCCCCTGCCTCCCGAAGACAGTGCTCTACCAGGCTGAGCTATTCCCCGACCGATCTCATCCCAGCTAGGCTGGGCGAGGCAGGAGCGGGCCTATAGGGAGGGGCGCGCGGGGTGGCAAGCACGGTTTTGCCGCGCTAGGGCGATGACATGCTCGCCGGATCGCTTCACCCTGAGACGCAATACCTGGACCTGATGCGGCGCATCTGGCGCGAAGGGTCGGAGCGGATCGACCGCACCGGCATCGGTACGCGTTCGGTGTTCGGAGCGGAACTGCGGTTCGACTTGGCGGGCGGGGCCATGCCGCTGATAACCAGCAAGCGGGTCTACTGGAAAACCGCCACGCGCGAACTGCTGTGGTTCCTCACCGGCGAGACCAACATCCGGCCGCTCGTGCTGCAGGGCGTGCACATCTGGGACGACTGGCCGCACGCGCGCTATGTCCGCGAAACCGGCGATGACCTACCGATCGAGGAATTCGTCCGGCGCATTGCCGAGGACGAGGTGTTCGCCGCCAACTGGGGGGACCTGGGGCCGGTCTATGGCAAGCAATGGGTCGACTGGCCGACCTTCCGCTATCGCCCCGACGGCCTGTACGAGCCGGGCGAGGGCATCAACCAGGTGGCCGAAGTGGTGCGCTCACTGCGCGAGAACCCCGGCAGCCGGCGCCACATCATCGAGGGCTGGAATGTCGCGGAACTCGACAGGATGGCTCTGCCTCCATGCCACAAGACTTACCAGTTCCATGTCGCGCACGGGAAGCTGAATGCGTTGCTCTACCAGCGCAGCTGTGATGTCGCCCTGGGTCTACCGTTCAACCTGTGGTCGGCGGCACTGCTGCAGCGGATGCTGGCGCAGCAGGTCGATCTGGAACCGGGCGAGTTCGTTTGGATGGGCGGGGACGTGCACCTCTATCTCAACCATGCCGAACTGATCGAGGAACAGCTGACCCGGGAACCGCAGGGACGGCCGCGGCTTGAGATCCTGCGGCGGCCAGCCTCGATCTTCGAGTACCGGATCGAAGATTTCGAGGTGACGCAATATACGCCGCTCAGCGCCCTCAAGGCGCCGGTGGCGGTTTGACGGGGGTTTTCTTGACTCGCTCACCTCCTCTGAAATAAAATGTCCCAATCGCATAACAATGCTGCACTGCGGGAGAGCGAGTTGGCCAACGGCCCTGACGAGACTGGACAGGCGGGGCGCAATCGCCCGGCCCTGAGCTTCCACGTTCCCGAACCCAAGTTCCGCCCCGGTGACGCGGTGGATTTTTCAGACCTGAAGATCACCGAGGCCGGCGCCCAGCCGCGGCCGGACGAGACCTGCGCCGCGATCGACACCGCCCCGCTTGCCAACGATTTGATTCGCGTGCTGGGAGAGGACAACGCCGCGCATGGTCCTTGGGACCCGAAGCTCGATCCTGACACGCTGCGCCGGATGCTGTCGACGATGGCGCTGACCCGCGCGTTCGACGAACGGATGTACCGGGGCCAGCGGCAGGGGAAGACCAGCTTCTACATGAAGTGCACCGGGGAAGAGGCGACCAGCGTCGCCGCCTCGATGGCCCTGGCGGCGGACGACATGGTGTTCCCCAGCTATCGCCAGCAGGGCATCCTGCTTGCGCGCGGGTATCCGCTGATCGAGATGATCAACCAGATCTATTCGAACCGCGGCGACAAGCTGAAGGGCCGGCAGCTGCCGATCATGTATTCCAGCCGCGAGCATTCGTTCTTCACCATCAGCGGCAACTTAGCCACGCAGACTCCGCAGGCGGTGGGCTGGGCGATGGCGAGCGCGATGCGTGGCGACAGCCGGATCGCGGCGACCTGGGTGGGCGAGGGCAGCACCGCGGAAGGCGACTTTCACGCCGCCTGCCTGTTCGCCACGGTGTACAACGCGCCGGTAATCCTGAACGTGGTCAATAACCAGTGGGCGATCAGTAGCTTTTCCGGTTTTGCCGGCGGCGAGCGCGCGACCTTTGCCGCGCGCGGGGTCGGCTACGGGATCGCATCGCTGCGGGTGGACGGCAACGACGCGCTTGCCTGCTACGCGGCTGAGCAGTGGGCCGCCAACCGCGCCCGCGCCAACGCCGGGCCGACGCTGATCGAGCACTTCAGCTACCGGGCCGAAGGGCATTCCACCTCCGACGATCCGAGCCAGTACCGCAGTGCGCAGGAGCGCAGCGAATGGCCGCTGGGCGACCCGGTGATGCGGCTCAAGAACCACCTCATCACCCTCGGTGAATGGGATGAGGAGCGGCAGAAACAGCTCGATCTCGACAGCGCCGAGCAGGTCAAGGCAGCGACCAAGGAGGCCGAGAAGAACGGCATCCTCGGTCACGGTCTCCACCACCCGTTCCATACGATGTTCGAAGACGTGTTCGAGGAACTGCCCTGGCACCTCGAGGAACAGGCGGCGCAGGCGATCCGTGAAAGGGAAATCAAGTGGCCAGCAGCGTGATCGACGAAGCGCCGGTCGGCCTCGCCGACGCGCCCACGCGCAATCTCAACATGATCGAGGCGATCAACGACGCGCTCGACATCATGCTCACTCACGACCCGATGGTCGTGATCATGGGCGAGGACGTGGGCTATTTCGGCGGCGTGTTCCGCGCGACGGCGGGGCTGCAGGAAAAGCACGGCAAGAACCGGGTGTTCGACACGCCGATCTCCGAATGCGGGATTATCGGCGCGGCGGTCGGCATGGGGGCATACGGCCTGCGTCCGGTGCCGGAAATCCAGTTCGCCGACTACATCTACCCCGGCATCGACCAGTTGATCAGCGAAGCGGCGCGGCTTCGCTACCGCTCGGCGGGAGAGTTCATCGCGCCGATGACGGTGCGCAGCCCGTTCGGCGGCGGCATCTTCGGCGGCCAGACCCACAGCCAGAGCCCGGAATCGCTGTTCACCCACGTCTCGGGCCTCAAGACCGTGATCCCGAGCACGCCCTATGATGCCAAGGGCCTGCTGATCGCGGCGATCGAGGATAACGACCCGGTAATCTTCTTCGAGCCGAAGCGGATCTACAACGGCCCGTTCAGCGGATACTACGACAAGCCGGTCGAGCCGTGGAAGAACCACCCCGACAGCAAGGTGCCCGAAGGCTATTACCGTATCCCGCTCGGCAAGGCGCGCACGGTGCGCGAGGGCGATGCGCTGACGGTGCTGACCTACGGCACGATGGTCCACGTGACCGAAGCGGTGTGCCGCGAAAAGGGCGTCGATGCCGAAATCATCGACCTGCGCACGCTGGTGCCGCTCGACATCGAGGCGATCGAGGCGTCGGTCGAAAAGACCGGCCGCTGCCTGATCGTGCACGAAGCGACCCGCACCAGCGGCTTCGGCGCAGAGCTCAGCGCGCTGGTGCAGGAACGCTGCTTCTATCATCTCGAAGCTCCGGTCGAACGCGTGACCGGGTTCGACACCCCTTATCCCCACAGCCTCGAGTGGGCCTATTTCCCTGGACCGGTTCGCATCGGCGAAGCGCTCGACAAGATACTGGAAGCTTAAGATGGGCCGGTACACCTTCAACCTCCCCGACATCGGCGAAGGCATTGCCGAAGCCGAGATCGTGGCGATGCACGTCAAGCCGGGCGACGTCGTTCAGGAAGATCAGCAGATCGCCGACATGATGACCGACAAGGCGACGGTCGAGATGGAAAGTCCGGTATCGGGCACCGTGGTCGAAGTCGCGGGCGAGGCCGGCGACGTCATTGCGATCGGATCGATGCTGGTCGTGATCGAGACCGAGGGCGCAGGCAATGCCGACGCGGGCGGAGCGCCGCAGACGGCGGGTTCGCCGGCTGAGGCTCCGGCACCCAAGGCGCCAGAGATGGAACAGCGGATCGCGGCCGAGAATTCGGACGCGGGCGATGCGGACGCCGCCATCGCGCGCGACACTCGGCCGGCTTCAGCACCCGAGACCGACACGGCTCGCCCGGACGCTGCGACCGGACCTGCCGTTTCGGACAGCGCTGCCTCGCCCGCCAGCAAGAGTCCTGCGCAAACGCAGTCGCCCTCGTCCGGTCGGGCAAAGGTTCTGGCAACCCCGGCGGTGCGCCAGCGCGCGAAAGACCTGGGCGTCGATCTTGGCGAAGTGCGTCCCAGCGAGGAGGGGCGCATCCGTCACTCCGATCTCGACGCGTTTCTGTCGTACGGCGGGGCGAGCGGACATGCGCCGAGCGGCAAGACCCGGGCCGACGAGACGGTCAAGGTCATTGGCCTGCGCCGGCGGATCGCGGAGAACATGGCGGCGGCCAAGCGCAACATCCCCCACTTTACCTACGTGGAAGAGTGCGATGTGACCGAGCTGGAGCGCCTGCGCGAGCAGCTCAACGCCGCGCGCGGGGAAAAGCCGAAGCTGACGATGCTGCCGCTGCTGATCGCGGCGATTTGCAAGACGCTGCCCGACTATCCGATGATCAACGCCCGCTTCGATGACGAAGCCGGCGTGGTGACCCGCCACGGCGCAGTCCATCTCGGCATGGCGACCCAGACTGATGGCGGGCTGATGGTGCCGGTGATCCGCGACGCGCAGGCCCGCAATCTGTGGCAACTGGCGACTGAAATCCGGCGGCTGGCAGAAGCAGCGCGCGACGGTTCGGCCAAGTCGAACGAGCTCAGCGGCTCAACCCTGACGGTGACATCTCTCGGGCCCCTGGGCGGTGTCGCGACCACCCCGGTCATCAACCGGCCCGAAGTGGCGATCATCGGACCCAACCGGATCGTCGAACGGCCGATGTTCGTGCCCGATGGCATGGGCGGCGAAAGGATCGAGAAGCGCAAGCTGATGAACATCTCCATTTCGTGCGATCACCGAGTGGTCGACGGCTGGGATGCGGCGAGCTTCGTTCAAGCGGTCAAGCGGCTGATCGAGACGCCTGCGCTTTTGCTGGCAAGCTGATCGATCTATGCTGCTCTCTCGACAGGAGATGTAGCATGAAGATCGATCCGCGCATCGACGCCTACATCGTTAACGCTGCGCCCTTCGCGCGGCCGATCCTGACCCGGTTGCGGGCGGTGGTGCACGAGGTGCTGCCCGGCGCTGAGGAGACGATCAAGTGGGGCATGCCGCACTTCACGCTGGCTGGTAAGAACGTCGCCGGAATGGCGGCCTTCAAGGCGCATTGTTCGTTCGTCATCCACGGCGACGGTCGGCAGGGAGCGCCCGCCCGGGGCGAAGGCATGGGGCAGTTCGGCAAGATCGCTTCGCTCGATGACCTGCCTCCCGAGGCGGAGTTGCGCGATCACCTGGCATCGGCGGCGGAGCGGATAACGACGCACGGCAGCGCCGGACGCCCACGCTCCAAGGCGACCAGGCCGGAGATTACGGTGCCCGACGATCTTGCCGCGGCGCTTGCGGCAAGTCCCGCAGCGAAGGTCACTTTCGACGGGTTCGCACCGTCGCATCGACGCGATTATCTGGACTGGATTGTGGGCGCCAAACGCGCGGAAACCCGTTCCAGCCGAATCGCGCAAGCGATCGAGTGGCTGGCCGACGGCAAGAAGCGCAACTGGAAGTACGAAAAGTGCTAAGTCAGCGGACGATCGCGCTGTAGGTAATTCGCCCTGCCGGAGCGGAAGGCGGGACGCGGAGCCGCAGGTGCGTCACGTCTTCAGCAGAAGCCAGCCTGCTGCCGATCCGCAAGTCCTCCAGCTGTCCCCAGTTACGCCCTTGGTCGATGGAAACCTCCACCTCCTCATTGCCGGCGCGTTGAAATGCGAGTGAACGGGGCACCGCGCTTTCCAATGTGAAACCGCGCGCGGCAGCCGCGCGCCAGGCGAGCACCAACACGACCTTGTCGCCTTTGCGCAGGGTGGTCGCCGGCTCCAGGGCCCGGGTGCCCTGTTGGCTCCGCTCCACGTACACCGACCGTTCAATGCCGACCCCGTTCGCGGCACTCACCCCGCCTGCCATCAGGCACAGCACGGCTCCTGCAACCAGTCCCATTCGCATGTTTCACTTCCCCCCAAGCCCCGCACGCGGGGCAGGTGAGGAATGGCGCGGCGTGGTTAATTTTTCGTGCATCGCGATGCATGCACAAAGCAGCCCGACGCGCGGTTGACAGCCCAGTTTCGACCCCTTAGTGGCGCGGCTCCCAAGCGGTGCGAACCCCAGATGCGCGGGTGTAGCTCAGTTGGTTAGAGTGCCGGCCTGTCACGCCGGAGGTCGCGGGTTCGAGCCCCGTCACTCGCGCCACTTGGGAATTTTTCGCTTAGCGATAGCGGCGTCAGTTCTGCTTCGGCAGGCGGAAGCTGCCGGTCTCCATCCAGACCATAAAGCGCTTGAGCGGCAGCAGCCAGACGATCCCCAGCACCAGGTAAACCGCCGCCTGTCCCAGCGTCGGCCACGCGCCGATCAGGTCGGGCACGTAGCGCGCCACCACCAGCGCGTAGACACTCAGCGCGGCGAGCAGTGCCAGGATACCGAGTGGGATGCGCGCGGTGGGTTCGGTTCTCATGCAAAGGGTCCGTAAAGGCGCGTGGGGGTAACGACTGCCGCCAGTGAACGATCGTGCGGCTCGTGCGGCATTGTGTCGATCAACTGGGTATCCCACGCCAGCCCGATTGCGATGGCATGCGGATGGGCGGCCAACCAGCGATCGTAATGCCCGCCGCCTTGGCCGAGCCGATGACCTTCGGCGCTGAATCCGACCACCGGCACGATCAGGACATCCGGGACCATCACCTCTGCATTCGGGTCCGGTTGCTTGAGGCCGTACGGTCCTGTCTCCAGGTCGTCTTCTCCAAAAGGATCGGTAAAGGCCGCGAACTCCATCACCGCGGCGTGATCGCCAAAGCGGGGAAGGGCGATGGGGTGGCCACGCTCGTGGAAAAAGCGGGCGTAGGCGGCCGCAGGCGCCTCGTTGGCGGTCGCGTGGTAGAGACCCACGGTCGCTCGTTCGGGAACCAGCGCCAATAGGGGAGCTGGCGGCACCCGGAATAACAGCGCGCGGGTCGCATCGGGCAACGCGGCGACATGCCGGCGACGCTCTGCGCGCAAGGACTTGCGCAAGGCGGCTTTGGTCTCGGTCACGGCAAGTCGCCTTTTCGGTTGTGGAGTGGCGGAACCACCATGGGTCGTTGCCCCAGTATCCTCTGACGCCGTAGGTCAGGTGGGGACCATGTGCCCCGGTCCCCGGGACAAACCCGGTCGCCAAGGTAGGGACAGCCCCCTAGGATTGCTTATAGCCCAGGGATAATGTTGCGGCTCGTGCCGGGCAGTCCCGCCGCCACTTATCTAGGGTGCCTGCGAGCCGCCCTCAAGCTTATCCGCCGTTTGCTCGAGCATTTCTGCCAGCCGTTCAAGCGCCGGCGCGAGATCTTCGTCCTCATTCGAGCGGGGGCCGTCGCTCACTGGAAGGGCTGCCAGCTCTTCCCTCTGCGCCTCCAGCGCCTCGATCCGATCGTGGAGCGCGCGTTCGTTGATCTCGCGTTCCGCCAACCGCTCGCTCAATTCGGCCAGCCTGTCCTGTGCCGCTTCAAACTCGTGCGCACGGTTATGCTCCGCCACCTGCAACCGCTCGAACTCCGCCTCGCGATTGGCGAGGGTGGCCTTCAATTCCTCGATCTCGCCAACGGCTGAGCCCGCCTGCGCCTTAGCCGCCGCGATATCGCTCTCCGCGCGCGTGACGGTGTCACGGCCTTCGTGCACTTCATCCGCCAGCAGAAGAGCGGCGAACAGCAGGTTCTGCGCATCGTTGCCGGTAAGGCGACCCATCGAGGCCAGCTTGTCGCTGATCGCGCTTCCAAGGCGCGTCACCCGGTCCTCTTCGCCGGCTGCGCAGGCGACCCGGTAGGTCCGTCCCCCGATTGACAGCGCGACCTCGCTCACCCTTCAAGCTCCCCAAGCAGAGCGTCGAGATCACCGAGCGCCTGCGCGACCGTTTCCCGCAGACTTTCGTGACGTTCGACCAGCGCGGTGACCGACGGCGGCGTGGCGGGTGACGGATCGCGCGCGCGGTCCGCGGCATGGGCGATCCGGGCGAGCGCATGCTCGATCCGCTGTACGGCTGCTTCAGTCCTGTCGCCCGTCATCATGCCGCGAATTATCGCGTTTTCCACGGCCATGCAAAGCCTTACCGCAACCTGTTGATAACTGTCTTTCGGTCGCTTCGGAGGCCGCCGGGACGGCGCCCGCCTTGACCTGACGCGGTGCCTCCGCGAAGGGGTCCGCGCGCGCTCGAATCGCGCTTAGCTGGAGACTTCCCGGATGACGCCAGAGCCCGAGCAATCGGCCGCCGCCCGACTGGCGCCGATGGCCAACGCCATTCGGGCCTTGTCGATGGATGCGGTACAGGCCGCGAACTCCGGACACCCCGGGATGCCGATGGGCATGGCCGATGTCGCCACGGTGCTCTGGTCCAAGTACCTCAAGTTCGATCCTGCTGCGCCCGACTGGGCGGACCGCGACCGTTTCGTGCTGAGCGCGGGCCATGGTTCGATGCTGATCTACAGCCTGCTGTATTTATCGGGCTACGCCTCGCCGACGATCGACGACATCCGCAACTTTCGCCAACTGGGCAGCGTGTGCGCCGGACATCCGGAAAACTTTCTGATCCCCGGAATCGAGTGCACTACCGGTCCGTTGGGACAGGGGCTGGCGATGGCGGTGGGCATGGCCGTGGCCGAGCGGCACCTCAACGCTGGCTACGGCGATGCGTTGGTCGACCATAACACCTGGGTGGTGGCTGGCGACGGGTGCCTGATGGAGGGCGTCAATCACGAAGCCATCGGGCTTGCCGGTCACCTGCGGCTTGGCCGGCTAAAGGTGCTGTGGGATTCGAACCGCATCACCATCGATGGGTCGACCGACCTGTCTACGTGCGAGGACATCCCCGCCCGCTATCGCGCCTCGGGCTGGCACGTGATCGAGTGCGACGGGCACGATTTCGCCGACATCGACCGCGCGCTTGCCGAAGCGAAGGCTCACGATGCCTCGCCGGTGCTGGTCGAATGCCGTACGATCATTGGCAAGGGCGCGCCCACGAAGCAGGGCACCAGCGGCGTGCACGGCGCGGCGCTGGGTGACGCTGAAGTGGCCGCCGCGCGCGAACACCTGGTCTGGACCGACGCGCCGTTCGTTACTCCCGATGCCATCCTGGCGGACTGGCGCGCTGTTGGCGCGCGGGGGGCGGCAGCGCACCACGAGTGGCAGGGGCGGCTAGATCAGTCGAGCAAGGCGGCCGAATTCGCCGCGCGCATGGCGGGCGAGATGTCGGCGACCGGCCTTGACGGCTTCATCGCGGGCCTTCTGGCGGAACCGAAAAAGGTGGCAACCCGCAAGGCCAGCGAGATGGCGCTCGAAGTGCTGACGGCCGACGTACCGGCGATGATTGGCGGATCGGCGGACCTGACGGGTTCGAATAACACCAAGACCAAGGCCACCACGCCGCTTACCGCAGACGATTACGCTGGCCGGTACCTGTATTACGGCATTCGCGAATTTGGCATGGCCTGTGCGATGAACGGGATGGCGCTGCACGGCGGGGTGATCCCCTACGGTGGGACCTTCCTGATCTTCAGCGACTATTGCCGCAACGCCGTGCGGTTGAGCGCCTTGCAGCAGACCCGCGCGATCTACGTGTTTACCCACGATTCGATAGGACTTGGCGAGGACGGGCCGACGCACCAGCCCATCGAGCAGTTGATGAGCCTGCGGCTGATTCCGAACCTGAACGTGTTCCGCCCGTGTGACGTGGTGGAAACCGCCGAGTGCTGGGCACTCGCACTGTCGACCCCGAACACGCCATCGGTGCTCGCGCTGAGTCGCCAGAACCTGCCCCAGCTTCGCGAGGAAGGCGGCATGCTGTCCGCCAGGGGTGCCTATCGGCTCCGCGCGGCGCGAGCGGCGCGCAAGGTCATCCTGATCGCGACCGGCTCCGAAGTGGAAGTGGCTGTCGCCACCGCCGACGCGCTTGAGGCAGAGGGCATCGGCGCCGACGTAGTCTCGATGCCGTGCATTGAGCTGTTCGAGGCGCAGGACGAGGCGTACAAGTCCGATCTGCTGCCGAACCTGCCGCCCGAGCAGTTGCTGCGCGTGTCGATCGAGGCTGGCGCGACGCTCGGGTGGGACCGGTACACCATGGCAAATGGCCTGAAGATCGGTCTCGACCGCTTCGGAGCGTCTGCGCCGGCAGAAGATCTCTACGCGAAGTTTGGCCTCACTGCCGAAGCGATCGTGCCACAAATCAAAACAAAACTAAGTATTTAGCAGGAGCTTTTCACATGGCGACCAAGGTTGCGATCAACGGGTTCGGACGCATTGGACGGCTGGTGGCGCGCGCCATCCTGGAGCGCACCGATCACGATCTGGAACTGGTTTCGATCAATGACCTGGCCGACACCAAGTCGAACGCGCTGTTGTTCGGGTTCGACAGCACCCACGGGCGTTTCCCCGGCACGGTCGAGACTGATGGCAACGATCTCGTCGTGAACGGCCGGCACATCAAAGTGACCGCGGAGCGTGATCCCGGTAACCTGCCGCATGGTGCCAACGGCGTCGACCTGGTGCTTGAATGCACAGGCTTTTTCCAGTCGGACGAAGCGAGCCGGCCGCATCTGTCAGCTGGCGCCAAGCGCGTGTTGATCTCCGCGCCGGCAACCGGCGTTTCGAAGACGATCGTGTTCGGGGTGAACCAGGACACGCTCACCGCAGATGACGTCATCGTATCGAACGCAAGCTGCACCACGAACTGCCTGGCGCCCGTCGCCAAGGTGCTGAACGACGCGATCGGCATCGAACGCGGGTTCATGACGACAATCCACAGCTACACCAACGACCAGCGCATGCTGGATCAGATCCACTCGGACTTGCGCCGGGCGCGGGCGGGGGCGATGAACATGATCCCCACGACCACCGGCGCCGCGCGCGCGGTCGGTCTGGTTCTGCCAGAGCTGAAAGGCAAGCTCGATGGCTCGAGCGTCCGCGTGCCGACGCCGAACGTGTCGCTGATCGACCTGGCGTTCACGCCGGGCCGAGACACCACGAGGGAAGAGATCAACGAGGCGCTGAAGGCGGCCGCGGATGGGCCGATGAAGGGCGTGCTCGATTTCACGGATCAGCCGCTGGTTTCGAGCGATTTCAACCACTACCCGGCGTCCTCTACGGTCGATTCGCTGGAAACGGCCGTGCTTGAAGGCAAGCTGGCGCGGGTCGTGAGCTGGTACGACAACGAGTGGGGTTTCTCCAATCGGATGATCGACACCGCCGGGGTCATGGCGAAGTTCATCTGAGGCGGCTGAACATGGCCAGCTTCAAGACGCTCGACGACCTGCCGGATGATCTCTCCGGCAAGGTTGCTCTGGTACGCGTAGACCTAAACCTGCCGATGAACGAAGGCCGGGCGAGCGACCTCACCCGGGTGGAGGCGAGCGCGCCGACGATCCTCGAACTGGCGGACGCCGGCGCCAAGGTGCTGTTGTTGGCCCATTTCGGACGCCCGAAAGGTGAGCGCTATTCGACGATGAGCACCAGCGTCGTGCAGGGCGACCTCGAACGTGTGCTGGGCCGCGAGGTCATGTTCATCTCGGAATTGTCAGGACCGGTGGTCGAACAATCGATCGGCATCTTGCGTCCCGGCGACATCGGGTTGCTCGACAACGTCCGGTTCTGGCCGGGCGAAGAAGCCAACGATCCTGAATTTGCCCGCGCTATCGCGGCGAACGGCGACTTTTATGTGAACGACGCCTTTTCCGCCGCGCACCGGGCGCACGCCTCGACCGAAGGCCTGGCGCATCTGCTGCCGGCCTATGCCGGGCGCGCGATGGAAAAGGAGCTGAAGGCCCTCGACGCGGCGCTCGGCAATCCGGAAGCGCCCGTCGCCGCGGTAGTTGGCGGGGCGAAGGTTTCGAGCAAGCTGGCCGTGCTGGAAAACCTGGTGGGCCGCGTGCAGCACCTGATCATCGGCGGCGGCATGGCCAACACCTTCCTCGCCGCACGCGGGGTCGGTGTGGGCAAGAGCCTGTGCGAGCACGAACTGGCGCCGACGGTGAACGCGATCCTTGACCGTGCCGATCATGCCGGCTGCACGGTGCATCTGCCATACGACGTGGTGGTCGCGAAGGAATTCGCCGCCAATCCGCCGTCCATGCGGATCTGCAACGTTCACGAGGTCGCGGCCGACGAAATGATCCTCGACGTGGGTCCGGCTGCGGTCGAGGCGCTGGCTGACGTTCTCAAGACCTGCCGCACGCTGGTCTGGAATGGACCGCTCGGCGCGTTCGAGACCGATCCGTTCGATGCCGCAACCGTATCGCTGGCCCGCATCGCTGCCGCCCTGACGCAGGACGGCAGCCTGGTATCTGTGGCAGGTGGCGGCGATACGGTGGCCGCGCTGAATCACGCGGGCGCGGCGGCGGATTTTACCTATGTTTCCACCGCCGGTGGCGCGTTCCTGGAGTGGATGGAAGGGCGCGAATTGCCGGGCGTGAAGGCGCTGGAGCAATGAGCGAGGAAAAGTCGCAAACGTCGCACGGGCCGATCGAGGTTACCGAGGGCGAATTCGCCGGATGGATGAACTGGCCGCACGACGCGTTCGAAACCCGCGCGGGACCGTTCTATTTCCGCAACGACGAGAACGGCCAGGCCGTCTGCGCTTTCCGCGCTGAGCAGAAGCACATGAACGGCGGGGGGTTCATGCACGGCGGCTGCCTGATGACCTTCGCCGATTTCGCGCTGTTCTCGATCGCGCACAACGAATTGCGGGACAATTTCGCTGTCACGCTGAGCATGACCTCGGAGTTCCTCGACCCATCGCGCGTGGGTCAGTGGATGGAAGCGCGCGGAGAGGTTGTGCGGGCCGGCGGCAAGACGATTTTCGTGCGCGGCACAATTACAGCCGACGGCAAACCGGTATTCACCTTCACCGGGATCATCCGCAAGGTCGGCAAACGCAGCTAGCATTCGACAAGACAGGGACACGCAATGAATACCGACGACATGACCCGCCGCATCGCCACGGGTGAAGGCTTCATCGCCGCACTCGACCAGTCCGGCGGTTCCACACCGAAGGCGCTGACCGGCTACGGCATCGAGGACGGCGCCTGGTCCGACGAGGACGAGATGTTCGGCCTGATCCACGCGATGCGTGAGCGGATCATCGAAAGCCCCTGCTTCGGCGGCGGCAAGGTGATCGGCGCGATCCTGTTCGAAAAAACCATGGACGGCATGAGCGGCGGCAAGCCGGTGCCCGAACGGCTCGCCGAGCGCGGAGTGGTGCCGTTTCTCAAGGTCGACAAGGGCCTGGAGGACGAGGCGGATGGTGTGCAGCTGATGAAGCCGATGCCGGAACTGGAAAGCCTGCTTGGCCGCGCGCGCGACAAGGGCGTGTTCGGCACCAAGATGCGCAGCGTGATCAAGTCCAACCAGGCCAGCGGCATCGAGCGAATCGTTCGCCAGCAGTTCGAGGAAGGGAAGCGCATCGTCGCCGCTGGGTTGATGCCGATCCTCGAGCCCGAATACGACATCAAGGCAAGCGACCGGGCTGAGGGTGAGAGGGTGCTATTGCAGGCGATAAGCCGCGAACTCGACGCGCTGCCCGAAGGCCAGCAGGTAATGCTCAAGCTGTCGATCCCGGTGGAAGCCAATCTCTACCAGCCGCTGATCAACCACCCCAAGGTGCTGCGCGTGGTCGCGCTTTCGGGCGGGTATTCAACGGAAGAAGCGTGCGCCAAGCTGGCGGAGAACCAGGGCATGATCGCCAGCTTCAGCCGGGGCTTGCTGCAGGACCTGCGCCACCAGCAGAGCGACGAGGAATTCGACGCCACGCTCGGTTCGGCGATCGACCAAATCCACCTCGCCTCCGTCCGCTAGCAGACAAGCTAGCGCGGCTCGTAGACGAATCGGTACTCCATCGGCTGCGTTTCGGTGCCGGCCATCTTTTCCGGCCGGACCGAAACCAGCGCGATGACCTTGCCATGCGTGCCGTACGGCTCTCCCAAAGTCAGATCCGCGGTATCCGCCCATCCGGCGCCGGCAATGGTGGTCTTCACGACCACCCGGCCGGCCCATACGCAGCGGGCATTCATCGGGCAGCGGCTGTCCTCCACCAGCTTCCTCGGCGTGAGGATCAGATCGCCCACCTGCACCGGCTGGCCGATGGGCACCGCGTAACCGGCGGGCTGAGGCGGGGTGCTGTCGGCGGGCGGCACCACCGCACAAGCGGTCACCGAAGGCGGGGCCAGGGCCAGCACGAGCGCGGGGATTTTCATCATGCCGGCGTGATATCCCGCCCGGTACTTTCGCAGGACTGAACGTCACGCGGCGATCCTGGCGAGCCGTATCTCACTGCGAACCCCGCACAGCAACGAAAGGCCCCGCCTTGGGCAAACGCTGCGCGGTGCTTGACGGCGCGCTTCCCGCGACCGAACAGCCCGCAATTACGCTGTCATCCAGCCGGCGCAGATGCGGACTGGCACCTGGAGGTATCGAATTGTGAGCGCGCCAAGCCAACCGAACACCCATGCCGTATCGC
Source organism: Altererythrobacter sp. TH136 (assembly GCF_007065885.1). Taxonomy (NCBI): domain Bacteria; kingdom Pseudomonadati; phylum Pseudomonadota; class Alphaproteobacteria; order Sphingomonadales; family Erythrobacteraceae; genus Altererythrobacter; species Altererythrobacter sp. TH136. The sequence continues at coordinate 242,321 of NZ_CP041409.1, forward strand.
ACTGTCACCTTTACCTCATTTCGCCGCTGGACGTGACGGGTGACTTTCCGGCCCGGCTTGAACGGGCGCTGGCCGCCGGCCACGTGGCGGCGTTCCAGTTTCGGGTGAAGGCCATTGATCAGCACGCGGCCGCAGCGCTGGCGGCGCCGCTCCAGGCCATCTGCGCGGCGCATGAATGCGCTTTCATCGTGAACGACGACATCGGGCTCGCCAAGCGCCTGAGTGCCGACGGGGTGCATCTGGGCCAAGCGGACGGCGATGTGCGAGATGCGCGCGAACAACTCGGGCGAGACTCCCAGATCGGGGTGACCTGCCACGCCAGTCGCCATTTGGCGCTGGAAGCGGGCGAAGCGGGCGCGGACTACGTCGCGTTCGGCAGCTTCTTCCCCAGCACGACCAAGGCCAGCGAGCATCGGCCTGAGTTGGCAGTCCTGGAATGGTGGCAGCAGATGGTCGAGATTCCGTGCGTGGCGATCGGCGGAATCACGCCTGACAACTGTGGTCCGCTGGTGAAGGCGGGCGCGGACTTTCTGGCTGTTTCGGCCGCGGTGTGGACTGGCGACGAGGAAGCCAACGTCCGTGCATTCAAGCGCGCCATCGCAGAGGCCAACGCCTAAATGGCAGGGGCGGGACGAATCCGCTCTTAACGTCCCCAACCCTCCTCGCAGAGGGAGATTGTGCTGAACGCTCCCAGTCCCGCAGGAAACGAACCGGCGGTCATTGGTTATCGTTATCGATTGTTCCGGGGAAGGGGTGGGTCGCGCCCCGCAGACACAGGATTTTCCATGCGCTCTTTCATCGCCGCCGCTTCAGCTTTCGCGCTTGCCGCCTGTGGCTTCAACGGCACGGATCGAGACAACGATGCCGGGGCAGAGGCCGACCGTGCGGTGAATGCGACCACCGAGAACCTGGCCGACACGATGGCTTCGCACGACGGAGGGGACGCCGCTTCGGACGTGCCTGACATCCCTGACGTAGACGCGCGTCCGGTGATGCAGGCTCAGGTCGTGCTTGATCGGCAAGGGTTCGGGCCTGGCGTGATCGATGGCAAGATGGGCATGTCGACTGAAAACGCTCTCAACGGTTTCCAGGAAGCCAACGGCCTGCCGGTTACAGGCGAACTGGACGAAGCGACCAGGTCCAAGCTCAGTCAGTGGCAGTCCATCCCTGCAACGCGGGTAGTGCGCATTCCGGCGGACTGGGGGAATGAGCAGTACATGCGCACCCCCGATGAGCCGGAAGATCAGGCGAAGCTGGAGCGGCTGGGATATCAGAATCTCGATGAACGTCTGGCCGAGCGGTTCCACACCACGGTTGACGTGCTCAAGTCATTGAACCCGGGCGGAAGGCCCGCAGGCATGATGGCCGATTCAGCGGCAGCCGGGGGAGCTAGCCCTTCAGCCACGGCAACGCCCGGGCCGACCGGCAGCGCCTCGCCAACTCCCTCCCCATCGGCGACCGCATCGGGCGCGGCGGACCTAGCGCCGCTGCCATCGACCTTTACCGCAGGAAAGCTGATCCGCGTACCGAACATCGGTGCCGATCGCATCGCTCCGGGTTCGGTCAAGGATGCCAAGTGGCAGCAGACGCTGCAAAGTCTGGGTGTCGGTACGGATCAGCCGAAGGCCGCAAAGGTTGTTGTGAGCAAGAGCAAGGGCACGCTGAAAGCGTTCGATCAGGGCGGCAAGCTGATTGCGCTGTTCACCGTGACCTCCGGATCGAGCCGCGACCCGCTTCCGCTCGGCGAATGGAAGATCAACGCAGTCGCCCATAATCCGCCGTTCAACTACAATCCCGACCTGTTCTGGGATGCCGAGGCGACGGATGAAAAAGCCACTTTGCCGCCGGGTCCGAACGGTCCGGTCGGGGTCGTCTGGATTGACCTTAGCAAGGAACACTATGGGATCCACGGCACGCCCGAGCCGCAGACCATTGGCCGCGCAGAATCTCACGGCTGCGTGCGACTCACCAACTGGGATGCGGCGCGACTGGCGCAGATGGTAAGCACCGATACCCAGGTGATTTTCGAGAAATAGGCCATGTTGCACCAGCTCGATCGGCTGCTGACGATTGTGGTGACCGCGACACTGACGTCAGCGGTCTGGATCGTGGCGGGTGGGACGATCATGCAGCAAGCGAATTTCGCGAGCGGAGGAGAGGCGCCCCAGTCTGCTGCGAATGCTTCCCGCGGCGTGCAGCAATCGGACCGGCAGTTGGCTGGTCGATCGGTCATGGCTCCGGCACGCGGCGCAACGCTCGTGGTGCCGGTAGTCGGCAAGACTGCCGCCGATTTGACCGACACTTTTACTCAGGCGCGCGGCGGAGGGACGCGGGTGCATGACGCGATTGACGTCATGGCGGCGGAAGGAACGCCCATCATCGCCGCGGCGCCGGGACGGATCGAAAAGCTGTTCACATCGAAAGCCGGCGGGCTGACGATCTACGTCCGTTCACCCGACCAGCGGACGATCTACTATTATGCCCACCTCAGAAACTATGCGCCGGGACTGCGCGAAGGTCAGAAGGTGACCGCCGGCCAGCGGCTTGGCAGCGTAGGGCACACCGGTAATGCTGATCCGGCAGGGCCGCATCTTCATTTCGCGGTGCTGCAGACGCACCCGGGAGCGAGGTGGTCGGAGCCGGCTACCGCCATCAACCCGTATCCCTTGCTGGGTGGGAAGTAGGTCTAGCGCGATGACCCGGTGCGCACGCAGCGCATCTTGGCGAATTCGCCTTCAAGGTTCGTGCGCTGAAGCCGTTTGGGGCTGACCCGTTCAAACCGGGCACCCCGCATGGGGCCGCGGGTGAACACCACGTCGTCGCCGGACAGTAGATAGGTGCCCTTGCCGGTTTCAGTCACGTAGGTCGACGCATTGGTGATTTCGAACCAGGCCTTGTCGACCGGTCGCGATGCCAGCCCCGCCGCATCGCCCGGAAGCTCGCAGACATAGCGGCCGTGCGGCAGGGTGCCGAGCTTGCCTTCGGCGTGGGCGGCGGTTCCGAAACCCGCGGTCGCGAGCAGCAGTACAGCGAAAAAGTGGCTCGTCATCAGGGGCATTCGTAGCATGCACCAGCTGTTGCCGCCACCTGCCTTGCCGGTTGCTGACCGAGCCGCTAAGGCGCGCAGGCATGGTGCCGCGCCCCCGGGGGCTCACCCGCGCGGCCAATTACTCCAAGAGGCTCTTTAGCGATGAAAATCTCCGGCGTGGACATTCGTCCCGGTAACATCCTCGAATACGACGGCGGGATCTGGAAGGTGGCCAAGATCCAGCACACCCAGCCCGGCAAGGGGGGGGCGTACATGCAGGTCGAGATGAAGAACCTGCAGGACGGCCGCAAAACCAACGTCCGTTTCCGCAGCGCCGACACGATCGAGCGCGTGCGCCTGGACCAGAAGGCGTATCAGTATCTCTACGCCGATGGCGAGATGCTGGTGTTCATGGACAAGGATTCGTACGAACAGATCACTCTGCCCGCCGACCTGGTGGGAGAGGCAGCAGCGTTCCTGCAGGACGGCATGGAAGTCGACCTGGAACTGTGGGATGAGAAGCCGATCTCGGTCGCGCTACCCAGCCAGATCGAAGCCACCATCGTCGAAGCTGATGCGGTGGTTAAGGGGCAGACGGCGTCCTCGAGCTACAAGCCTGCGATCCTCGACAATGGCGTGCGCGTGATGGTGCCGCCGCATATCGGCAGCGGCACGCGGATCGTGGTCGACGTCTATGAGCGGACCTACGTCGGCAAGGCTGGTTAACACATCATGGCGGCGATTTCGGGCCTGATCCGTGTGATGGAGAAAGCCGCGCGCAAGGCGGGCGGAAAACTGCGGCGCGATTTCGGCGAGGTCGAGCACCTCCAGGTCAGCCGCAAGGGACCGGCCGATTTCGTGTCGAAGGCCGATCAGATTTCCGAACGGACGATCTACGACGAACTGCTCCACGCGCGGCCCGACTGGGGGTTCGAACTGGAAGAAGGCGGCACGATCGAAGGCAAGCCGGGGATGCCGCGCTGGGTGGTCGATCCGCTCGACGGCACCAGCAACTTCCTTCACGGTATCCCGCATTTCGCGATTTCGATCGCCGCGCAGGAACCCAAGCCGGATGGGTCGGGCTGGGGCGAAGTGATTGCCGGCGTGGTCTATCAGCCGATCACTGACGAGACCTTCTGGGCGGAAAAGACCCGTGGCGCCTGGCTGCAGGACAAGCGGCTGAGAGTGTCGAGCAGGAAGAACATGGCGGATGCTCTCGTCGCCACCGGCATACCCTATGGCGGGCATGGCGACTTTGGGGAATGGACGCGCGTGCTGGCAGCCATCGGCCCGCAAGTAGCCGGCATCCGGCGCTTCGGTGCCGCATCCCTCGATCTGGCATGGGTCGCCGCCGGACGTTTCGACGGTTTCTGGGAGAGCGATCTTGCCGCATGGGACACGGCGGCCGGCTGTTTGCTGGTGCGCGAAGCGGGTGGGTTCGTGACCGATTACCGGGGTCGCTCCTTGCCAGTATGCGATCGGCAGGTTCTGGCCGCGAACGACGGCCTTCATTCCAAGCTGCACAAGAACCTCGCCGGCGCACTTAAGGGCTGACGGCCGCTTGCCGCGCGCTCTTGCGGCGGCTAAGCCGCGCTCCGCCTGTGCCCCCGTGGTGGAATTGGTAGACGCGCTCGACTCAAAATCGAGTTCCGCAAGGAGTGCCGGTTCGACTCCGGCCGGGGGCACCAGACCTGATTGCCGACCCGCCTAGAACGGGAAGGCGAAGTGGATGGCGACGATCGCCACTATCCCGGTGATTGCGTTCAGGGGCAGGCCGACGCGCAGGAAGTCGGTGTAGCGATAACCCGCCATTTGATAGACGATGACGTTCGTCTGATAGCCGAACGGCGTCGCGAAGGCGGCGCTTCCGGCCATCATCACTGCGACCAGGAACGGGCGAGGACTGACGCCGAGGCTTTCCGCGAGCGCGACCGCGATCGGCGTGACCAGCACCGCCACGGTCGCATTGGACAAAAGTTCGGTCAGGATCATCGTCACGAGATAAAGCACGATCAGCGCCGCAAGCGGGCTGATCTCGTCGGTCGATCCGATGAGAATCCGGGTGGCGGCATCGGCCAATCCGCTTTCTTCCATCGCGATCCCGATCACGACCATACCCGCGATCAGGATCAGGATATCCGGTTTGAGCCCGCCATACGCTTCGTCGGGGGTGATGACCTTGAGCAGGATCAGCAGGACGGCGCCGGCGAAGGCGCTCGCCGCGATGGGAGCGATATTCAAGGCCGCGGCGGCAATCGCGCCAAGGAAGATGGCCGAGGCGATCGCCGCCTTGATCGGCTGGAACGGGCGGGGCTCGGCAAACAGTTCCGCATGCCCGACCTGCACGTGAACGTCATCGGTCCCGGCGGCGGCAAGGCTGGCGAGACCGCGTCGCGTATCTTCCTTCTTTTCCTCCTCCGCGCCGTCTTCGTTGATCGACTTTTTCAGCAGCCGGCCGCTGAAAAGAAACAGGTAGAGTCCGCCGATGATTGCCATCGGCACTCCCACCGGGGTGATCTCGAAAATTCCGAAGCGTGGCTGGCCGGCAATACTCGCCATGTCGTCGACGAGCAGATTGGTCGAGGTGCCGATGAGCGTGCAACATCCGGTCAGCACCGAGATATACGACAACGGCATGAGATACCGCTTCGGCGAAAGCTTGAGCGCCTTTGCCACGTCGCGGATCACGGGCGCGCCGAGTACGACGATCGGAGTGCTGTTGAGGAAGCAGGAGACGACCCCGATCGCCGAGAGGAGCATCCATATGCCCGCGGCTCCCGCGCGCTTGCACGACTTGACCCCGGCCGTGATCGCGCGGTCGAGCAAGCCAGACAGTTCCAGCGCATAAGCAATGACGAATAGCGAGGCGAGCGCGATAATGGCCGGACTGGCGAACGCGCCCTGAACTTCGATCGGGCGGACGACGCCCGTCATGAGCAGAACCGCGGCGCCGCTTAGGGCTACCACGTCCGGTCGAACGACGTCCCAGATCAAAGCCGCGACCACTGCCGCGAGCACTATGAGGGTGAGGATCTCGTCGACGTTCACGTATGGCGCCAAGCCGGGGCGGCGGGTCGATAGCTGGACATGCGCGCCTTTCCTGCAGGAAGATCGCCCCAGCTTTTGCGGGGTCTGGAGTCTGCCTTCGGATTTGCCTATCAATTGGCCATGCAAGAGCCAAGCCCACGCGCCAGCCGTCTAGTTCTTGCGGGCGCGCTGGCCGCCGTGGTCCTAGTAGGCGGCGCAGGGTTTCTGCTTGGGCGGGGAAGCGCTCCGGAAGCGCTCTCGCCCGCACCTGTCGCATCACCAAAGCCCGATCCGTCACCGACACCGGCCGGCATTCTTGGACGAGCGGATCTGATTTCACTGGCGGCAGAAGCGGCCGATGCGTTTACCAGTCGCCGCGCGCCCGGTGAGGAGTTGGTCGATTCTGGCGGGCGGCGCTTTGAACTGCGTCTCCCGTTCGGATGCGAGGGTCCGGCGGAGCCCGATGCCGAAGTACCAATGCGTTGGCTCTATGACAGCGAGGATGAGACGCTCGGCTTCGTCATCGCGCCCGTTCAATGGTCGGGCGGCGCCTGGTGGTTTGACGAAAGCGCCCTCCGGGTCGAGGCGGTCGAAGGGTTCTGGATAGAGCATCCGTGGACTTCGAACGAGGCATGTCCAGCGCCAGCTGTCACGCCGGCGCGAGATGGCGAACTACAGGAATCCCCGGCGGAACCTCAAGCGCCCGGCACGGTACCCGAACCGACGCTGGCGATCGGCCAGGTCTTCCTAACGGACGGGCCTCGACGCGGTCGCCGTGACGGCACCGCCTACGAAGCCGTACTGCGGGTGCCGCCGGAGGAACTTGACGCTTCGAAAGGGTTCCGCCTGCGGATCAGCGGCAGGCTTGCGCGCGGGACCGGTGCGACGCCCATGGCCTGCCGCCAGGCCGCCGATGGGCGGCAGCGCCCGGTCTGCCTGATCAGCACCATCATCGACGAAGTAGCCATCGAGAATGGTGCCTCAGGTGAAACCCTCGCTGCATGGAGTACCAGCGGGCGGGCCGCGCCCGCCGTTGCGCCAGAGACTTAGTCGGAGGTTGTCGCCTCGCCCGAACGAGCACGCGAAGCCGCCATCAGCCCGTCGATCTGCTCGGCACGCTCAGGTTGTCCTGATTGGTCACGCGCAGCTTCGTAGCGGGCGATCAGGTCTCTTCTCTGCTCATCGGTCATGCGCGCCCACACCGCTGCGGAAACGCCGTAAGCGTTGAACGAAGCAGGCGCTGCCCCCGCCGTCCCGTTCGCGAAGTCGCTTTCGAGTGCGCCCGGCTGCGCAGAAGATCCCGCCCTATCCATCGGCTCACCGAAGCTGCGGTCGAAGGTGTCTGTCACCGCGAAAGCGGCGTGCGGCTGAACACTTTTGCGGGCAAGCTCTGTCGGGCCGGCGTGAGGAGATGAGCGAGTAGCGACAGGCTTCAATTCGCTGGCGGCCGCCTTGCGGTTTTCGCCATCGGCAAACACGCCGACCGCTGCCGTCACCGCGAGCGTAAGCACGGCGAAGTGGCGGTACATCTGCGCGCCGGTTGATGCGGTCGGTGCCTTGCGAACCATGCTCGGTGCACTAGCGCATCAAGGCTGAAGGCCTCGAAACCATGGATGGTTGCGGATTGGTTGACGGCCGCCGGAGACGGGGGATCCCCGACGGCCGTCTCTCCTCCCCAGGAGATCCTGTCAGGTGTAGCTGCCCAGCCGGTGATGCAGCGCGTTGATCTTCGCCAGTTCCTCCCGATCCTCGCAGCTGCGGGCATACGCGGTCAGCGCGGTGCGGAGGAGGCGGAAATCAGCAGTCGACAGCAGGGCGCGGGCGCGGCTGGGTTCAGGTGCGGGTGTCTCTTCGGTCATCGCGGTTATCCCTTACGCAGCGGCGAACTGGTTCATGGTGTTGTGCTCGCCGCCAGCCTTCAACGCGGCTTCGCCTGCGAAGTAGTCCTTGTGATCGTCACCGATGTCGCTGCCCGACATGTTCTGGTGCTTCACGCAAGCGATGCCCTGGCGGATTTCTTCGCGCTGCACGTTCTTCACGTAGCCCAGCATGCCGGCATCGCCGAAGTATTCACGAGCAAGATTGTCGGTGCTGAGCGCGGCCGTGTGGTACGTCGGCAGCGTGATCAGGTGATGGAAGATGCCCGCCTCACGCGCCGCGTCGGCCTGGAAGGTGCGGATGCGTTCATCGGCTTCGGCGGCAAGGTCGGTTGAATCGTAGTCGACACTCATAAGCCTGGCGCGATCATAAGCCGAGACATCCTTGCCCGCTTCTGTCCAGGCATCGAACACCTGCTGGCGGAAATTGAGCGTCCAGTTGAAGCTAGGCGAATTGTTGTACACCAGCTTGGCATTGGGGATCACCTCGCGGATGCGGTTCACCATCCCGCCGATCTGTCCGATGTGGGGCTTTTCGGTCTCGATCCACAGCAAGTCCGCGCCATTCTGCAGCGATGTAATGGAATCCAGCACGCAGCGGTCCTCGCCCGTGCCAGCGCGGAACTGGAACAGGTTGGACGGCAGGCGCTTGGGCCGCAGCAGCTTGCCATCGCGGGTGATGAGGACGTCGCCGTTGCCGATCTGGCCGGCATCGACTTCCTCGCAATCGAGGAAGCTGTTGTACTGGTCGCCCAGGTCGCCCGGCTCTTTTGAATAGGCGATCTGCTTGGTCAGACCCGCGCCGAGGCTGTCGGTCCGGGCGACGATCACTCCGTCCTCAACGCCGAGCTCGAGAAAGGCGTAGCGAACCGCACGGATCTTCTGGAGGAAATCCTCGTGCGGCACGGTGACCTTGCCGTCCTGGTGGCCGCACTGTTTTTCGTCGGACACCTGGTTTTCGATCTGGATTGCGCAGGCACCCGCCTCGATCATTTTCTTGGCGAGGAGATAGGTTGCCTCGGCATTTCCGAAGCCGGCATCGATATCGGCGATGATCGGCACGACGTGCGTTTCGTGGTTGTCGATGGCGTGCTGGAGGCGCTTGGCTTCCACTTCATCGCCACCCTCCCGCGCCTTGTCGAGTTCGCGGAACAGACCGCCGAGCTCGCGGGCATCAGCCTGGCGTAAGAAGGTGTAGAGTTCTTCGATCAGCGCGGGGACCGAAGTCTTCTCGTGCATCGATTGATCGGGCAGGGGGCCGAACTCGCTCCGCAACGCGGCGATCATCCAGCCAGACAGATAGAGGTACCGCTTGTTCGTGGTGCCGAAATGCTTTTTGATCGCGATCAGCTTCTGCTGACCGATGAAGCCATGCCAGCAACCCAGCGACTGAGAGTATTGCGCCGGATCGGCATCGTACGCCGCCATGTCCTCGCGCATAATCCTGGCGGTGTAGCGGGCGATGTCGAGACCGGTCGGAAAGCGATTTTGCAGCTTCATCCGCGCCGCGCTCTCGGCGTCGATCGCAGCCCACGGTGCGCCCGCGTTTTCGATTGTGTGGCGGAGGTCAGTGATGCTGCTTTGGTAAGTCATGGATCGATTCCCGTGTCGGCTTGTGTCGACTGAATGACACACCACGCTCCGGTTCGATCACAAAAATGACAAACAATCTTGTCAGTGGGGTGTCCTAAAGGCAATCCAATGTGAAAACCTGTAAAGGACTTTACAAATGCCCGAGGCGGGATTGTTCGTCGGTGCGGCGCTCCGACGGTTGCGAAAACGGGCCGGACTGACGCAAGCGGCCATGGCGAGCCGACTGGCCATTTCTCCCAGCTACCTCAACCTGATCGAGCGCAACCAGCGTCCTCTGTCAGCGCGCGTCGTGCTGCAAGTGGTGCAACAGTTCGATTTCGATCCGCGCAGCTTGCGGGAGGATGAGGCAATCGGCGGGGTCGACGGTCTCGCGCGACGGATGGCCGACGAGCGGTTCAGCGATCTCGGCATCGATCGGGACGAACTCGCCGAGATGCTGTCAGCCGCGCCGCAAGCGGCCGCGGCGTTCGCCCGCCTGTACGACAACGCGGGACCCGCCGAACGGCGCGAGGACCCGACCGATGCCGCTCGCCGCGAAATCGAGCGCTGGCGCAACCATTTCGCCGATCTCGATGCAGCCGCCGAAAGTCTCGCTGATGAATTGCGTCTGTCGCGCGGCGATACCTATACCGCGCTCGCTGAGCGGCTACGCGATCGGCATCAGTTGGGAATCCGGATTCTGCCGCGCGAGGTCATGCCCGACGCGCTGCGCAGGCTGGACCTTCATGCGCGGCAGCTTCAGCTGGGTGAAATGCTCGATCCGGCATCGCGCACGTTCGAGGCGGCGACCCAGATCGCGCAACTCGAATTCCGAGACGAGATCGCCAACCTTGCGGCTGGGGGCCAGTTCGCCGAGCCGGCGGCGCGCGCCCTGTTCGAACGACATCTCACGGCCTATGTCGCGGCAGCTCTGGTGATGCCTTATGGACGCTTCCTGCGCGCGTGCGAGGCCACCGGATATGACTTCCCCGTTCTGCTTCGGCGTTTCGGCGTTGGGTTTGAGCAACTGGCGCACCGGTTGACGACCCTTCAGCGCGTGGGACAGCGCGGGTTACCGTTTTTCATGGCCCGGCTCGACCGGGCGGGCCAGTATTCAAAGCGCTTTGCCGGTGCGAGCGGTGCGACGCTGCTGGAAAGCGCCAACTCGTGTCCCTTGTGGCATGCCCACCGCGCGTTCGAACAACCAGGCGAACTGTTCGTGCAGACGGTGCTGCAGGATGGCGCTGGCGCAGCACCCGCACATTGGCTGACGATCGCGCGCACCGTGGACGGGCGGGCCGGTGGGCGGTTCGTCGTCGTGTTGGGCCTGGAGGCGCGCTTGGCAAGCGAACTCGCGGCGGCTCGCGGCCGGTCGCTTCGGGCCGAGGAGGCGACGCCGTTCGGCCTTGGTTGCGATCGTTGCCATGTGCGTGGATGTCTTCAGCGCGCGCTCCCCCCACGCGGGACGACGCTCGCGTTCTCGTCCCTGGAGGAGGGCGTGACGCCGTTTCGGTTCTAGTCGTTAACCATCGATCGCGGAACCTGCGGACCCAGCCATTCGTTTCCGGTCAGCATTTTATGAGGGAGTGCCATCAATGGTTGACGAACGCATCACCGAAGTGAGGACGCCTGCCGGCGACACTCATACCACGCATACGGTTGTGACCGATGGCGAGCGCAGGGGCGGCGGGTCCGGCTGGGTCATCGCGCTGGTTCTGATCGTCGCCCTCATCGCTGCGATCTGGTTCTTTTCAGGCATGAGCAACTCGGAATCCGCAAAAGACAACGCCATCGCAGATGCCGCCAGCGATGTCGGCAACGCTGCCGAACAGGTGGGCAATGCTGCACAGGACGCTGCCGACAACGTGACAAACAATAACTGAGCCGTTCCACGCCCGCCCCGGTGTGCGTCAGGTCAGGGTCCCGCTGTAAAGTTTACCGACATTTCATCTCTCGGTCCTAGGGCTTGCCTCGATAGGAGCGCCCCGGGCCGAGACGATGATCCGCCTTTTCAAGCATTATATCCCGCACGCGGTGATGCTGCTGGGCCTGTTCGATCTCGCGCTGTTGCTGATCGCGGGGGAAGTTGCGTGGCAGGTTCGCGCATCGCAGATCGGCACAGGGACGGGGTCGCTCGGCGATCGCCTCGTCATGCTCGCAATGTTCGCCATGACAGTGTGGTTGGCGATGATCGCCGTCGGCACCTATGGCGCCGATGCCTTGCGGTCGATGCGCTATGCCGGCGCGCGGTTGCTGGTAGCGGTCAGCATAGGCATCATCGCGCTGTCGGTGATCGACTTTGTCCTGCCGGGTCACACGTTCTGGCGGTCCACCCTGCTGTATGCGATGTTCCTGGGGATCGCACTTCTGATCGCGAACCGTCTGCTGCTCGGATCGGTGATCGGCACCGCGGCGTTCCGCCGACGCGTCCTGGTGCTGGGCGATGGACTGCGAGCAAGGCGGATCAAGGAATTGGCGGAGCGACCGGAGAGCGGTTTCGCGGTGGTCAGCTTCATCGGGATGAACGAAGGTTCGCCGGTCATCGACGAGGCGATCCCCCGCGCAGCGATCCACGACCTTGGCCGCTTCGTCGAGAATATCGGCGCCAGCGAGGTGGTCCTGGCGCTGGAGGAGCGGCGCAATTCGCTTCCGCTCAAAGACTTGCTCCGGATCAAGACCCACGGGGTTCACGTCAACGATTTCTCCAGCTTCCTGGAACGCGAAACCGGGCGGGTCGATCTCGACACGCTCAATCCGAGCTGGCTCATCTTTTCCGACGGGTTCAGCTCGGGACGGGTGGTGTCCAGCGCGGCCAAGCGGGTGTTCGATATCGCGGCCAGCGGCCTGCTGCTCGCCCTGACGCTGCCGCTGATCGCCGTGTTCGCGCTCTTGGTGAAGCTCGACAGCAAGGGCCCTGCGTTTTTCCGCCAGACCCGAGTGGGGCTTTATGGCCAGAGCTTCCAGTTGGTGAAGCTCCGCTCGATGCGCATCGACGCCGAAAAGAACGGCGCTCAGTGGGCGCTGAAGGACGATCCGCGGGTCACGCGCCTCGGGCGCTTCATTCGCAAAGTGCGGATCGACGAGCTGCCGCAAGTCTGGACCGTGCTCACCGGCCGGATGAGCTTCGTGGGTCCGCGGCCGGAAGTGCCGCAGTTCGTCACCGACCTAGAGGACAAGCTGCCGTATTATGCCGAGCGGCACATGGTGAAGCCGGGCATTACCGGGTGGGCACAGATCAACTATCCCTATGGCGCCAGCGTTGAAGACGCGCGGGCCAAGCTGGAATACGATCTCTATTACGCCAAGAATTACACCCCCTTCCTCGACCTGCTGATCCTTCTGCAGACCTTGCGGGTCGTGCTGTGGCCGGAAGGCGCCCGCTGAGATGGCCCACGTGTGGATCGTTGCCGGTTTCTTCCTCAGCCTTGCGGCCGCAGTCAGCTGCACGCTGGTCGCTGCATTCCTGTGGCGCAAGCAAAGCCAACGCCGCGAACGCGGCGCGACCATCGCGGCGCTGGCGATCACCGCGCTGTGGTGCGTGACCCATGCCGCATGGGGACCACAGGCCACTGCTGCCAACCTGCTCGAAAGCGCCCGAAACGTGGCGTGGATCATCGTACTTTACCGGTTGTTCGGCAACGACGGGCGCGATCACAGCCTCGGGCCGATCCGTCCCCTGGTGATTGCGTTGTGCCTGGTCGAACTGCTGCAGGTCGGCGTCGTCATTCTGGATGCGCGTTTCGGTTCTCAGGCTCAGGTGCACTCCGTCACCCTATCCGTAACCGCACTGCTGCGAGCGCTGGTGGCGGTCGGAGCACTGGTGCTGGTGCACAACCTTTACGCCGGTGCCTCTGCCGTATCGCGCCAGGTGATCCGCTGGGCAGCGGCTGCGCTGGCGCTGATGTGGGGATACCAGCTCAATCTCTACACGGTGGCCTGGTTCGCGCGGACGATGCCTGCAGAGATGGTCGCGCTGCGCGGACTGGTCCCGGTGATTATGGCGGTGCTGCTGGCGATCGGCGCCAACGCGCGCGCTGCCGACCTCAAGCTGTCCGCGAGCCGCACGGTCGCGTTCCAGACCTTGTCGTTGATCCTTATCGGCGGTTACCTGCTGGTGATGCTGCTGCTGTCGCAGTCGCTCAGTCTGCTGGGAGGCGATTTCGCCCGGCTGACGCAAGTCGCATTCCTGTTCGCCGCGGCGACCGGTGCGCTGCTGTGGCTTCCATCGGCGAAGCTGCGCGGCTGGTTGCGGGTCAAAACCTACAAGCACCTGTTTCAGCACCGGTACGATTATCGGGCCGAGTGGTTGCGCTTCACCGGCACCATCGGCCGCGCCGGTCCCGAAGCGCCCGCGTTGCCTGACCGGGCAGCGCAAGCGCTGGCCGACATTACCGACAGCCAGGGCGCAGTGCTGTTGCTGCCAGCGGAGGACGGCCGTTTTCAGCTGGCTGGGCGTTGGCAGTGGCCGGAGGTCACTGTGCCTGCCAAGGCGTGCTCGCCCGAACTGGTGGCCACGCTCGAACGGGCCGGCAAGGTCGTCGAGTTGGACGAGGTGCGGGCGGGCGCCGGTTCATCCGGCGAGCAATCCGAGGTGCCGCCGTGGATGTGCCACGATCAGCGGGCCTGGGCCGTGGTACCCCTGCTGCATTTCGATCGGTTGATCGGTATCGCGCTGCTTGCGCGCCCCCCGGTTGCGCGCCGCCTGGATTGGGAGGACTTCGACCTCCTCAAGGTGGTGGGCCGGCAGCTTGCGAGCTATCTCGCGGAGCAGGCGGGTCACGAAGCCTTGATGGAAGCGGCGCAGTTCGACGAATTCAATCGCCGGATCGCCTTCGTGATGCACGACATCAAGAACTTGGCGAGCCAGCTTTCGCTGTTGTCGCGCAATGCGCAGCGCCACGCCGATAACCCCGAGTTCCGCCAGGACATGCTGGTGACACTGACCAAGAGCGCAGAAAAGCTCGACGCACTGCTTGCCCGCCTCGGCCGGTATGGCGCCAGCGGAAGCGCATCGCGGCAGTCCGTCGATCTGACAGCTCTGGCGCGACGGGTCGCCAGCCGCTGCGCCGCACTGCATCCGGTGGACCTGACGCGGGCGGATCAATGCACCGTTTTGGCCGACCCGGAAGGGCTGGAGCAGGCGTTGGTGCATCTGGTGCAGAACGCTATCGACGCAAGTCCGCCTGGCGTGCCGGTCTACCTCGACGTGTCGTGTGATGGGTTGCAGGGCCGGATCGAGATCGTCGATTCCGGCACGGGCATGAGTCCGCGCTTTTTGCGGGAGAGCCTGTTCAAGCCGTTCGTGTCTTCGAAGAATGGCGGCTTCGGCATCGGCGCGTTCGAGGCGCGCGAGCTGGTTCGCGCAATGGGCGGGCGCCTTGATGTCGAATCCCGCGAAGGACTGGGCACCCGCTTCTCTATCGCGCTCCCGCTATCGGCGGCTGCCGGATATCTCGAACAGAACTTCGAAAGTGAGGCCGCGTGATGCGCGAGGGAAAGCCACGCCTGCTGGTGATCGAGGACGACGAAGGGCTGCAAGCGCAGCTCAAGTGGGCGTACGAGGACTTCGCGGTGACGATCGCCGGCGACCGCGATAGCGCGCTTGCCGCCCTGCGCTCGGAGGAGCCGGCAGTGGTCACGCTCGACCTGGGGCTGCCGCCGGATCCCGACGGCACCAGTGAAGGTTTCGCGGTGCTCGATGCGATCATGGCGCTGAAACCCGATACCAAAGTGATCGTCGCCTCGGGCCATGGCGCACGGTCGAGCGCCCTCGAAGCGATCGAACGCGGCGCGTATGACTTCTACCAGAAGCCGGTCGACATCGACGCGCTGGGCCTGATCGTCCGCCGCGCGTTCGCCTTGCGCGAGATCGAGGAGGAGAACCGACGCCTTGCCGCCAAGGTAGGTGAGGACAAGACCGTGCTCGGCACGATGATAACTGCGGCGCCCGAAATGGCCAAGGTCGCGCGCACGATCGAACGGGTGGCCAATACCAACGTGTCGGTGATGCTGCTGGGCGCCAGCGGGACCGGCAAGGAACTGCTCGCCCGCGGGTTGCACCAGGCGAGCGACCGTCGGGGCGGGGCGTTCGTCGCGCTCAATTGCGCGGCTATTCCGGAGACGTTGCTCGAGGCGGAACTGTTCGGCCACGAAAAAGGCGCCTTTACAGGCGCCGTGCGCGCCAACGAAGGCAAGATCGAATTGGCGCACGGCGGGACCCTGTTCCTCGACGAAGTGGGCGACATTCCGCTACCGTTGCAGGTCAAGCTGCTGCGGTTCCTGCAGGAGCGCACGATCGAGCGGATCGGCGGACGCAAAGCGATCGAGGTGAACACCCGCATCGTCTGCGCCACGCATCAGGACCTGGAAGCCATGATCGGCGCGGGGACGTTCCGCGAAGACTTGTTCTATCGCTTGGCCGAGATCGTTGTGAAAGTGCCTACGCTCGCCGAGCGCCCGGGCGATGCCGTGCTGCTGGCAAAGTCGTTCCTCAGTCGCTTCGCGCCCGAGATGAACCCGCGCGTCAAAGGGTTCGCTCCCGATGCACTCTCCGCCATCGACGCGTGGCAATGGCCGGGCAACGTGCGCGAACTGGAAAACCGGGTGAAGCGCGCGGTGATCATGACCGATGGGAAACTCGTCAGTGCCGAGGATCTCGACCTCATCGCTCCGGTGGATGATGGTCCGGCCGAACTGCTCAACCTCAAGAGTGCCCGCGAGAAGGCCGATCGCACGATGATCCGCCATGCGCTGGCACGCAGCGAGGGCAACATCTCCAGCAGTGCCAAGCTGTTGGGCATCAGTCGTCCTACGCTTTACGATCTGCTCAAGCAGTATGATCTCCACGCGTGACCTGACACTGGCTCTCGCGCTGTTGCTGTACGGCTGCGGGGGCGGGACAGGGGCGGCGCGGTCCGATGATTGGCGGGCGGCACTCGCGCAAGGGGACGCCATCAGCGCGGAGTGGGCGCTGAAACGTGAACTTGAGGCAGGGCAGCCTGCGAACGAGTTGGCGCCGTTCCTGGGCGAGGCCGAATTGGCTCAGGGTAACCTGTCGGAGGCCCGGCGTTGGCTCGGCTCGGTGGAATTCGCCCCCGCCGTTGCGGCGCACGGGTTTCACATGCTCGGCCGCCTGCGCATGGCGGAGGGTGACTTACCAGGCGCGGGTCAGGCATTCGACCGCGCGCTGACGGGCGCTCCGGACAATCCTGAGCTTTGGCTCGATATTGCTCGCCTGCGTTATCGCGGCGGGGAGCAGGTGCAGGCAGCCGAAGCGTCGCATCGCGCCCTCGCGCTTGGTCCAGACAATGTAACGGCGTTATTGTTGCGTGCGCAGATGGAACGCGATGCGCATGGCAATGCCGCTGCTTTGCCGTTGCTCGAACGGGGGCTTTCGGTAGCTCCTGACGAACCCAATTTGCTGGTCGAATACGCCGCTACCCTTGGGGAACTGGGCCGCGCCAACGAAATGCTGGTAACAGTAAGGCACCTCGCCGCGGTCGCACCGGGCGACGGACGCGCGCTCTGTCTTCAGGCGGTTCTCGCGGCCCGCGGAGGCCGTTTTGACCTCGCGCGATCCCTGCTCCAGCGCAGCGGTGACGCGGTTCAAAGAACGCCGGCGGCAATGCTTTTGCTTGGAGTGCTCGATCTGGAAGGCGGGAACCCCATCAGCGCGGCGCAAGTATTTGATGGGGTGTTGCGACGTCAGCCGGACAACCGGCGTGTGCAGGTCCTGCTGGCGCGGGCTCTGTTCTTGGCTGGCTCCGATAGGGAACTGATTGCGCGGTTTTCCCAAGAGCAGCTCGATCCGTACGTCGCCCTGCTGGTGGCACGAGCATACGAGAACCAGGGGGATCGCGCCCACGCCGGCCTGTACCTGGACCGTGCACTGGCGCGATCGGCTGAGATGCGGGTGGGTGTGCTGCCCCCAGCGACATCGCTGGGCATGGCGCCGACGCGCGTTGTAGCGAGAGGAGCGGACGCCGTGACGCTGGTTCGTGGACTGATCCGCGCAGGGCGCACAGAAGACGCCCGCGCAGCTGCAAAACGCTGGCTGCTGAAACATCCCGGCTCGGCCGAGGCCATGGCCCTTGCGGGAGATGCAGCGTTTGTTGCGGGCGATTGGGCAGGAGCGATGCGGCACTACCACTCTTCAGCCGCGATCAAGCCTTCATGGCCGCTCACGAAGCGGATGGCAGCCGCGCTGAAGGCCGGGGGACACCCCGGAGCGGCCAAAGATCTCGTCGCCGCGCATGTTTGGGTCGGACCCGGCAATGCAAAGGCCGCTGCCGTACTCGCTCGCCGCAGCGCGTCCCTCGGCGGCTGACGCTCGACAAGCGCCGAATGGCCCGCCACAGGCGCGTCGTGCGGCGATTGTTTTCCAGCATCGATCTCATGGTGCGCCTGCTGGTGCTCGCGATTATTCTGGCTAGCATCTTTCCGGCGACTGGAGCTACGCGCGAAGTGGCACAGGACGTGTCGAGCGCCGCGATCTTCGTGTTGTTCTTCCTCAACGGGCTGCGGTTGTCGCGCGCCGAGGTGGTTCGGGGCATCGGGCACTGGCGCTTTCTGGTGCCGCTTGCCCTGTGGTGTTTCCTGGTGATGGCGCTCGCTGGCAAGGCATTCGAACTGGCCCTGGCACCAGCCCTGTCGCCGCTCGTGGCGTTGGGTTTCCTCTACCTTGGAGCGATGCCGTCGACAGTACAGTCCGCCACCGCGTACTCGTCGCTTGCGGGCGGCAACGTCGCCAGTTCGGTCGTGGCGGCCGCCCTGCTGAACGTGGCGGGCGTGTTCGTCGCTGCCCCCTTGTTCGCACTGCTGGGAGGCGGCGGAGCGGCGGAGATGGACGCCTCCGGCCTCGGCAAGGTCATGCTGATCCTGGTCCTGCCGTTCGCCCTCGGGCAAGCGCTACAGACCCGGCTGGCCCGCTGGGTGGGCGATCATCGCTCGCTCGTCAGCTGGATGGACCGCCTGTCGATTGCCATCGCCGTCTACGTGGCTTTCTCGGGCGCGGTCGAACAGGGACTGTGGACGGTGATCGGCGCACGAGAGTGGCTGGTGCTGCTCGCCGGCGTGGTGCTGTTGCTCGCTATCGCTTTTGCCGGATCGTGGATCACGGCGCGAGCCATTCGGCTGGACCGCGGCGATCGGATCGCGTTCCTGTTCGCCGGGGCGCACAAGAGCATCGCTATGGGCGCCCCGCTCGCGGCGGTGCTATTCCCGCCGGAAGTAGCCGGCATGGTGCTGCTGCCGTTGCTGATCTACCACCTGCTGCAGTTGGTCGTATCAGCGCCGCTTGCTACTCGGCTGGCGCGACATCCCCTTCCGGATGCGTCCGATTGAAGCGCACGGACCAGCACAGTGACAGTCCGATCAGGATCGCACCGATCAGGCCAGTGATGGTTTCCGGGATGTGCCAGCGCGCTGACAGCAACATGATCCCGCCCAGCACGATGATCGCCCAGAAGGCTCCGTGTTCGAGGTAACGATACTGCGCTAGCGTTCCTTTCTCGACCAGATGGATGGTCATGGAGCGCACGAACATCGCGCCGATCGACAGGCCCAGCGCGATCACGATCATGTTGTTCGACAGTGCGAAGGCGCCGATCACCCCGTCGAAGCTGAAGCTGGCATCGAGGATGTTGAGGTACAGGAACCCGCCAAGTCCGCTGCGCACCGCCGCGCCGAGCAGCCGCTGCTTTTCCTCGTGCAATTCCAGCATGGTGCTGACGCCTTCGACCGCGATGAAGGTGACCAGCCCCAGGATCGCCGCGACCACAAACGTGAGAGCGTCCGCCGATTCCAGCGTGAGCGAAATGCCCCAGACGGCAAGCAGCAACAGCGCAATCTCTGCTGCCGGCAGCGCGGCGAACCGGCCAAGAAACCGCTCAATCGTGCCGATCCAGTGAATGTCTTTCTCGCCGTCGAAAAAGAATTTCAACCCAACCATGGCCAGGAATGCGCCACCGAAGCCGGCGATGCCAATATGCGCGCTGGAAACGATCCGCTCGTACTCCAGCGGATCGTTAAGCGACAAGTTGACCGCGTCTATCGGACCTAGTCCCGCAGCGATCGCGACGATCGCCAGCGGGAATACGATCCGCATGCCGAAGACCGCGAACAGGATGCCCCACGTCAGGAAGCGCCGCTGCCAGACATGGTCCATGTTCTTCAGTACGGAGGCATTGACCACCGCGTTGTCGAAACTGAGCGAAATCTCGAGGACCGACAGGACCACGATGATCCACAGCATCTGTGCGGTGCCGGACATCGTGCCGGTGCTTTCCGCACCGTACCATACGCCCAGTCCCAGGCAGATAAGGGTGAAGATCAGCGATAAGCCGTAAAAGCGCTTGAGCGTGTCCATGGGGGGCGAGTGGCCTTATTTGGGCTGGTAGGTTTGGTCGGCGGTGGGGAATGCGCGGGCGCGCACCTCCCCGGCGTACGTGGCGGCAGCGTTCGAGATGACGCTGGCGAGATCTTCATACCGTTTCACGAACCGTGGCACCCGTTCGAACATGCCGAGCATGTCTTCCGTCACCAGGACCTGGCCGTCGCATTGTGCCGATGCACCGATGCCGATGACCGGTATTTCGAGGCTTTGGGTCAGCGCCACCGCGATGGGTTCGACCACGCCTTCGGCAACGACCGCGAAGGCGCCTGCCTCCTGCACCGCCCTGCCGTCGGAAATGATCTTGGCGTGCTCCTCCTGGCTGCGTCCGCGCGCGCCATAGCCACCAAGCGCGTTCACCGCCTGAGGGGTCAGGCCGACATGGGCCATCACGGGAATTCCGCGGCCCGACAGGAACGCGATAGTCTCCGCCATCGCCTGGCCCCCCTCAAGCTTGACTGCCGCGCACCCCGTCTCGGCCATGATCCGGCTGGCGCTTTCAAACGCCCTTTGCGGGCTCGCTTCGTAGGCGCCGAATGGCATGTCGACGATCACCAGGCTGTGATAGCTGCCGCGCACCACGGCGGCGCCGTGGGCGATCATCATCTCGAGCGTCACCTGCAGGGTCGAAGGCAGGCCATAAATCACCTGGCCTAGCGAATCTCCCACCAACAGCATGTCGCAATGTTCATCGAGCAGCTGCGCCTGGCGCGCGGTATAGGCAGTCAGCATGACCAAGGGCTCACCGGTTGCGCCGCCGGTCTTGCGACCCTTGATCGCCGGGACCGTCAGCCGGCGCATCGGCTGGGGGGTCGGATTTGCGCGGCTGGTCGCGGTATCGAGTTGGAAGGTCGTGGACATCGCCAGCGCTTTAGCGGCGAGGCGTGGGTGGGGAAAGCGTTTCGAATAGGCTTGCCATGGCATCCAGCGACGTTAGCTACTCACCTCATGAGGGAGGCAGGCCGCCCACGGTCGCCTGACAAGAGGGATACGGGTCCATGATACTCGATCGCGTCAAGCCGCTCGACGCCATTTTGGCGACGGCGCAAAAGAAGTCGCTGCATCGTTCCCTGGGTTGGTTTCAGCTGACCCTGTTCGGGATCGGCTGTGTGATCGGCACGGGGATCTTCGTGCTTACCGCAGCAGGGGCACAGAAAGCAGGCCCGGGTTTGATGCTGGCGTTCGCCATAGCGGGTGCCATCTGCATCGTCGCGGCGCTTTGCTACGCTGAAATCGCAGCGATGATCCCGGTGGCGGGATCAGCTTATACGTACACTTATGCGACCATGGGCGAACTGCTCGCCTGGACGGTCGGATGGGCGCTCGTGCTTGAATATGCCGTCGCTGCCAGCGCCGTGTCCGTCGGCTGGTCGGGCTATTTCACGGGAACGATCCTGAACGAATTTCTGGGCATTCAACTGCCCGCTTACCTTTCGGGAGCGCCGCTGGCGCTTGGCGGGGTCGAGGGTGGGTTCATCAACCTCCCCGCGGTCGTGATCGCTCTGCTGGTCACTTGGCTGCTGATGATCGGCACCACCGAAAGCGCGCGGGTCAATGCGGTGCTGGTGGCAATCAAGGTGACGGCGCTGACCGCGTTCATCCTGCTGACCCTGCCGAGCGAGTATTTCTCGAGCGAAAAGTTCAATCCGTTCCTCCCCGCCGGCGTGTTCGGTGGTTTCGGATCCGGTCTTGGAGCGGTGGGCGCGGCGGCGACCATCTTCTTCGCCTACGTCGGGTTTGACGCTGTCTCTACGGCGGCGGAGGAAACCAAGAACCCGCAGCGCAACGTGCCGATCGGCCTGATCGGATCGCTGCTGTTCTGTACCGTGTTCTATATCCTCGTGGCAGCAGGTGCCATTGGAACGGTCGGCGGCCAGCCGATCATGGGACCCAACGGCGTACCGTTCCCTGCCGGCTCCGAAGAACTGGCTCGCCAGTGCGCCACCTACGCCGCCGACGCGCTGCCGCTGGTCTGCTCCAACGAGGCGTTGGCGCATGTGCTGCGTCAGATCGGCTGGTCCGGCGTGGGCAACATGCTGGGCATCGCAGCTTTCGTTGCGCTTCCTTCGGTCATCCTGATCCTGTTGTTCGGCCAGACTCGCGTGGCGTTCGTCATGAGCCGCGATGGGCTTCTGCCCCAATCGTGGAGCCAAGTGCACCCCAAGTGGAAGACCCCGCACGTCATCACGGCCATCACCGGCGTCGCCGTGGCGTTCGCGGCGGCTTTCCTGCCGGTCGGCAGGCTGGCGGACATCGCCAACGCCGGCACGCTCTATGCATTCATGATGGTTGCCATTGCGGTTATAATCCTGCGCAAGACCGCTGCTGACGCTCCGCGCAAGTTCAAGACTCCCGCGCTGTGGCTGATCGGCCCGTTGACGATCGCAGGGACGATCTTCCTGTTCCTGAACCTGCCGATGGATGCGATGCTGGTGCTGCCAATCTGGGGAGTGATCGGCCTGGTAGTCTACTTCGCATACAGCCGCCGCCGGAGCCACCTTGGCCAGGGGATCGTCGAAGTGGTCGATGACGTCGCGGGTGAGGAAACGATGGTGCCGATCGATCCGCCGTCGCGGTGACAAGGCTTCCCGCTTTGAATTGAAGAAGGGCCGCTCCTGGTTGCAGGAGCGGCCCTTCTTCAAATCTGACAGAGATGGATGTTAGAGACGAGCTTCGGTGTGGTTGTCGGCGACATCCGCGCGCACATCCATGCCCATCGCCATCTTGGCAGTTGTGAGAATGCCCTGGTCGGCCGCCCACAATTCGGCATTGCCGAGATCCATGCGTAGCATCAGCAGGTTGGGATCGTCCTTGCCGCCGGGGAAATATGCTTCGACGAAGTTCGACCACTGCTTGTCTAGCCGTTCACGGCTCGTTTCCTCGGTCAGGACACCTTCAAAACGGGCGAACATGTCGTGCCCCTTGCTGGCGAAGGTGCAGGTGGCGGGGCCCATCTGGGCGAGATGGTTGTCCTTGGAAGTGAAGAACCAGATGGCGTGGTTCGCGTCCTTGTCGAGTTGCGCGGTCATCACCACCGCGTCGTTGGCGGTCGATTGCAGCGACACGAAAACAAAGGGGGAGTCAGCAAACGCATGCCAGAACTTCTGCTTCAGCTCATCGGCGTTGCCCTGATCGTACTTCATGTGTGGGTCTCCTTGTTCGCAAGGTGAACGGAATGCCATGAACGAGGTTCCGCGTTGCGAATCGATCTGCCTTGGAACATACAGGGAACAGATGAGTCGTTTCACCGCCATGACCCACGCTGCTCTTCCAGCCGCTCTTGTCCCTGCTTCCGAGCTGGCGCGTGTCTCCACCCGTGCGCCCCGGTGGCGGCCGGGGCTGGCGCCGCCGCATCACAGCGAAGTTTTCGCGCCCGCCAACGAAGCGAGCGGAGCCGCGGCGGCGCTGGCGCTGGCCATTGATGCCTTGCGCATGGGGCGGCTCGGTGCGGCTGAACAAGCTGGGGATGATCGCCCGTTGCTGTGGGTGCAGGACCGTGCCGCGCTCAAGCTTAGCGGGCGGCCCTATCGTGCGGGGTTGCCAGCCAGTCTGCGCCACCATCTGATCCACGTCATCTGCGAAAGCAGCGAAGACGCGCTGTTCGCGCTCGAGGAAGGCCTGCGCTGCCGCGATGTCGCCGCGGTGGTCGGCGAAGTGGTTGGCAATCCCAAGGCGCTTGATTTCACCGCTTCACGCCGGTTGACGCTGACCTCCGAAAAGCATGGCGTGCCGTTATGGCTGGTGCGGCTTGATGCCGCGCACGACCTGTCTTCGGCGCGCATGCGATGGGACGTGCGCGCCGCCCCGTCGCCGCAGCCGTGCTGGAACCATGAGGCACCCGGCACTCCCACCTGGCGCGCGGACCTGTTCCGCGCCCGCATGCATCCTCCCGGCACATGGATCCTGAACGATGGCGGAAACGCTCTCGCCGCGGCTCACCCCGCCGATCACCCGGACGTCTCCGCCACGCCGTATCCTGTCGGTCTGGCTTTCGCGGCTGGCGATCGACAGTTGGCGGCTTGGTGAAGGGCTGGCACGCGGGGAGGGCGCCGACGCCGAACCGCTCGCGCTGATCACCGAAACCGCGCACGGTCCGCGGATCGATGCCGCCAACTATGCCGGTCTGGCGGCGGGCGCGCGCCCAGGCATGATGCTGGCCGATGCCCGCGCGCTGTGCCCGCAGATCGCGGTGATGCCGAGCGATCCCGCGGGCAATCGCGCGCTCCTCGAAAAGCTTGCGGTATGGGCGCTGCGCTGGGGCCCATGGTCGGCGCTCGACGAACCGGATGGACTGCTAGTCGACGTGACCGCCGTGGCGCATCTGTTCGGCGGCGAGGAGCAGCTAGTCGCCGATGTGCGGGACAAATTCGCCGCTCGCGGGTTCTCGCTGCGCTGCGCGATCGCACCGACCGCGGGCGCGGCATGGGCGCTGGCGCATCACGGGCCCGGCGGCACGATCCTTTCTCCGGCGGATGACATGGCCGCCGCTCTGGCTGACTTGCCGGTTGCGGCTCTGCGGCTTGATGAGGACGTGCTCACCGTATTGCGCCGGCTGGGTCTCAAGCGGATTGGTGATCTGACCGTCCGGTTTGGGGAAGCCCGGGGGCGCGACGCGCTGCATCGACGGTTTCGTAGCAAGTCTCCCACCGCCAACCCGCTGATCCGCCTCGACCAGCTGCTGGGACGCATCTCCGAACCATTGCTGCCGGTTACGCCGCAGACGATGCCGCTGGTGCAGCGCCGACTGATGGAGCCGATCCGCCACCGCCCGCTGCTCGACACCGTGGTCGCCGATCTGGCTGCCGACATGGCCCAGGCTCTGGAAGCCCTGGCCCAGGGCGCTCGCCGGCTGGAGCTGGGCATGTGGCGGGTCGATGGCGAAGTGGCGGTGCGCCAGCTCGAACTCGCCGCGGCGACGCGCGAACCGGCGCATATCACCCGGCTGTTTGCCGCCAAGCTGGATGACATCGATGCCGGTTTCGGCATTGAGACCGTGCGCCTGCGCGCCAGCTGGACCGAGCCGCTCGCGCTTGCACAATCCGATATCGAGGCTGCAGCCGAGGTGCAGGGCACCAGCCTGGCCGCGTGCATCGACCGGCTGACGGTACGCCTGGGCCCCGATGCGGTGCGGCGTCCGGTGGCGTATGCCAGTCATGTTCCGGAACGTGCGCAGCGCTGGCAACCACCGCTCGATCCGGCACCCCCGACCCAGGGACACCTAGCGTTTCATGCCCGCCCTCTGAAGCTGCTCGACCGCCCGGAAAGGATCACCGTTATCTACCCCACTCCCAAGGGGTACCCAAGGTCGTTTCGCTGGCGCGGTCACCTCCATGAAATCGTCCGTGTCGAAGGACCCGAACGGATCGCACCCGAATGGTGGCGCGAGAAGGGCAGTACCCGCCTGCGCGATTACTACCGGATCGAGGACCGGGAAGGCCGCCGCTACTGGATCTACCGACTGGGCCTGTTCGGCGACGGGCGCGGCGGAGAGCCTGACTGGTTCCTGCAGGGATTATGCGCCTAGCGCCTCGGCCAGCGCCAGCGCATCACCGGTCGCGGCTGACGAGGCGGTGTTATCGAAGATGCACCAGGCCTCGCGCCCAGCTTCAAGCTCATCCCGCAAGGCCTGCGCATAATGTCCGATCCGGTCGGCATAGCTTGACCGGTACATCACCGGCGATCCGTGCAGCCGCCAGTAACCGAGACCGCGCCACCCACCTGGTTCTCCGGCACCCGGATGACGCGCAGGATCGGCTGCCACCCGCGCGACCCTGAGCTCGCCAAGCAGCGCATCGGCCTCATCTGCAAACCAGCTTACATGGCGCGGTTCGCAGGCGATCGCCGCGGTGCTGCGGGATGCCAGATCGACAAAGAACCGCCGCGCCACATCTGCATCAAACGCGAGGCTAGGCGGAAGCTGGACCAGCAACACCGCAAGTTTTTCGCCGAGCCCGTCCGCCTCGCCAAGGAACGTCGCAACCGCTTCGCCGCAGCCGATCAACCTCGCCTCATGCGTGATTACCTTCGGCACTTTGACTGCAAACCGGAAATCGGCCGGTACGCTGTCGGCCCAACGCTCCCAGGTGGAAAGGCGGTGCGGGCGGTAGAACGAACTGTTGATCTCCGCCGCGTCGAACACGGCGGAATAGCGCTGTAACCCGCTGCCTTCGATCGGGAACCGGTCTGCCGCCTGGCGGGCGATGCTCCAGCCGGCGGTGCCGATGCGAAAGGTGCCCATGAACTCTCAACGCATCCGGAAACCACAGGTTGCGCAGAAACCCTGTTGGCGAATCCTACACAAGAACATATATGGAACAGATGGGCCCGCAAACGATCATCGAGAAGCTGGAAATCCTTGCCGACGCGGCCAAGTACGATGCCTCGTGCGCATCCTCCGGCACGGTCAAACGCAGCTCGGCGGGTGGGAAAGGGATCGGCTCGACCGAAGGGATGGGCATCTGCCACGCCTATGCGCCCGATGGCCGGTGTATTTCGCTGCTCAAGATCCTGCTGACCAACCATTGCGTGTTCGACTGCCATTACTGCATTAACCGCAAGAGCTCGAATGTGCGCCGCGCGCGGTTCACTCCCCAGGAAGTGGTCGACCTGACGCTGAGCTTCTATCGCCGCAATTACATCGAGGGGCTGTTCCTCTCTTCAGGCATCGTGAAGAGTTCCAACCACACGATGGAGCAGCTGGTCGAGGTCGCGCGCATGCTGCGCGAAGAGCACGACTTTCGCGGCTATATTCACCTCAAAACCATTCCCGAAGCTGATCCCGAGCTGGTGCATCAGGCCGGTCTCTATGCCGACCGGGTATCGATCAACGTCGAATTGCCGACCGATGCCGGGCTGGTGCGGCTCGCGCCTGACAAAAGCGCGCGCCAGATCGAAGGCGCAATGGGCAAGGTGAAGAGCGACATCGTCGAGGCGAAGGACGCGAAGAAGCGGTTCAAGCATGCGCCGCGGTTCGCCCCTGCCGGGCAATCGACGCAGATGATCGTCGGTGCCGACGCGGCAACGGATGCCGATATCGTCGGCAAGGCCAGCCGGCTGTACGACAACTTTCGCCTGCGCCGGGTTTACTACAGCGCCTTCAGTCCAATTCCCGACGCGAGCGCGGTCCTGCCCCTGAAGCGGCCGCCGTTGATCCGCGAGCACCGGCTCTACCAGTCTGACTGGCTGATGCGGTTTTACGGCTATCAGCCGGCCGAGGTCATGCAGGCGACTGAGGCCGATGGTAACCTGCCGCTCGACATCGATCCCAAACTGGCCTGGGCGCTCAAATTTCGAGAGCGCTTTCCGGTGGATGTGAACCGCGCGCCGAAGGAAGCCTTGCTGCGCGTGCCGGGCCTGGGCGTGCGCGCGGTACAGCGTATTCTCGCCAGCCGCCGCCACCGGACGATGCGGCTCG
The DNA here is from genome assembly GCF_007065885.1 of Altererythrobacter sp. TH136. Taxonomy (NCBI): domain Bacteria; kingdom Pseudomonadati; phylum Pseudomonadota; class Alphaproteobacteria; order Sphingomonadales; family Erythrobacteraceae; genus Altererythrobacter; species Altererythrobacter sp. TH136. The sequence continues at coordinate 269,629 of NZ_CP041409.1, forward strand.
ACGACGTGGCCAAACTGACCGTGTCGATCGCCAAGGTGCGCCCGTTCATCATCACTGCCGACTGGCGACCGCTGATGCTGACCGATCGCGCGGATCTGCGCGCGCTGCTGGCACCCAAAACGGAGCAGCTGGAGCTGTTCGCGGCATGAGTGCGCCGTTCCGCGACATGCGTTTGCCAGGCGCGTTCTGCGTCACCATGCTTGAGCCCGATGACTTCGAGTTCTGGCGCGATCAGGCGCGGGCGATGGTCCAGTGTGACGTGCCGCCCGACCGGGTCGCGTGGAGCGATCCAAGCGTGGCGAGGGATTTGTTCGCCGGTGGCCGCCGTCGCCTTCCGGCGATACCGCCTGGGGCCCGTCCGGTGCGCGCCAGTCGCGCGTTCGTGCAACTCGCCAAAAGCGCGATCTGCCATTCGGATGCAGCGCGATTTTCGCTGCTCTACCGCTTGCTGTGGCGGTTGCAGGCGAACCCGCGGCTGCTGGAGGACGGCGCCGATGCTGATGTCCGGCGGCTGGAGGATCTGGCGAAGGCGGTGCGGCGCGACATCCACAAGATGCGGGCCTTTGTTCGTTTCCGCCTGGTCGAAGAGGGTGATGAAGAACACTACGTCGCATGGTTCGAGCCTGAGCATCACATCTTGCGGGCAAACGCCGGGTTTTTCGTCCGCCGCTTTGCCAACATGCGCTGGTCGATCCTGACGCCCAAAGGATCGCTTCACTGGGATGGCGACCGGCTGGAGGAAGGCCCGCCCGCCCAGCGCTCCGATGCTCCTGCCGGTGATCCGACCGAGGATTTATGGCGCAAATACTATGCGTCGATCTTCAACCCTGCGCGTTTGAAGATCGGGGCGATGCTCAAGGAAATGCCTCGCAAGTACTGGAAGAACATGCCCGAAGCGGCGCTCATTCCCGAGCTGGTCGCCGGGGCACAAGCGCGGGAGTCGCAGATGGTCGCCGCAGGCACGCTGGACATGGGTGAACGGCCGTCCTCGCTCGAAGCGATCGACAAGGCGATCCACGCCTGCCGGATGTGCCCTATCGGTCTGCTCGACAATCACGCTGTGATGGGCGAGGGTCCGCAGGACTACGCCAAGGGCTTTTCCGGCTTGATGATCGTGGGCGAACAGCCGGGGGATCAGGAAGACCTCGCCGGTCGCCCCTTTGTCGGACCTGCGGGGCAACTGCTCGACCGCCATCTGGAGCGTGTCGGCATCGACCGGCGCAGCGCTTACGTCACCAACGCGGTCAAGCACTTCAAGTTCGTCCAGCGCGGCAAGCGCCGGCTGCACCAATCGCCAACATCCAAGGAAATCGACATCTGCCGCTTCTGGGTGGAAGGCGAGCGTGCGCTGGTCCAGCCCAAGCTGGTCCTGGCAATGGGTGCCAGTGCCGCACGCGGGATGCTGGGCAAGACGGTCAGCATATCCCGGGCGCGCGGCGTGCCGCATGCGTTGGAAGACGGCAGCGAACTATGGGTCACTGCACATCCGTCGTACCTGTTGCGCCTCGACGGGCCCGCTCGCGACGAACAATCGCGCCTGTTCGATGCCGATCTTCTGGCAGTGAAGGAACGGCTCGCGCAACTGGTTCAAGCCTAGGCCTGTGAGGTGCCCGAAAACGACCTTCAGGTTCCGCGCCGCCGGATCGAACTCGATCCCGGACTGATCGCGCGCCCGGCGTGGTCGCCGTTCGTCGAACTCGGCCTCGCCAGCTGCTTTTCCTTTTTAAGCGGCGCTTCGGACCCGGTCGATCTGGTGATCACCGCGCATGCCCTGGGCTACGACAGTATCGCCATCGCCGACGTCAATTCGATGGCCGGCGTGGTGCGCATCCATACCGAGGCGAAGAAGCTGCACCTGCGCCCGCTGATCGGATGCCGGATCGAAACGGTCGAGGGTCTGGCCTTCCTCGCCTATCCCGTCGACCGCGCGGCCTATGGCCGATTGTGCCAGCTGATCTCCGCCGGACGGATGAGCACGCTTGATGGCGAGTGGCAGGACAAGGGGGCGTGCCACATCTCGCTCGCCATGCTGGCCGCGCATGCCGAAGGGGTGCAGCTGATCCTGCTGCCGCCGCGTGACCTGGGTCAGCAACTGACCATCGCGGTGCCCAGCAACGTCGTCGCGTTTCCCGGCCAGACCCGCGCGGAAGGCGAACAGATGGCGCTGACCGGCGCTTTCACCGACCTCCTGCCACATCTCCCCCGGCAACTGCCCACCCTGCGCCATCTGGCGGCGAGTTACCTTTATGGAGAGGACGACATCGCGCGGATCAACCGGCTCGATGTGCTGGCCCGGGATCACGGCCTTGCGCTGCTGGCGACGAACGATGTCCTCTATCACCTGCCGGAGCGGCGCCCGCTGCAGGATGTGATGACCGCCATCCGGCACAAGACCACTGTCACCGATGCCGGCCTGCTGCTCAATTCAAACGCCGAGCGGCACCTGAAATCGCCGCGTGAGATGATCGCGCTGTTCGCCCGCTGGCCCCATGCGATCGAAGCGACGCGCGAGGTTGCGAACAAATGCCGGTTCAGCCTCGACCAGCTGCGATACGAATACCCTGAGCGCGCGTATCCGGACGGCCTGACTCCGCAGGCGTACCTCCGCCGCTTGACCTGGCAAGGGGCCAGGCGGCGCTATCCGGTCCGAATGCCCCCGAGGGTCAAGAAGACGCTGAAACGTGAACTGCGGCTGATCGGACAGCTGCAGCTGGCGCCCTACTTCCTGACGATCAAGGAAATTGTCGACTTCGCGCACGGGGAGGGCATCCTGTGCCAGGGGCGCGGGTCGGCGGCCAATTCGGCGGTCTGTTATTGCCTTGGGATCACTGCGGTGGACCCGGCCAAGCACCAGCTTCTGTTCGAACGCTTCATCACCAAGGAGCGCCGGGAGCCGCCCGACATCGACGTCGATTTCGAGCATGAGCGGCGGGAAGAAGTGATCCAGTGGATTTATCAGACGTATGGCCGGCAGCACGCGGGACTGTGCGCAACGGTCATCCACTATCGTCCGCGCATGGCGATCCGGGAAGTCGGCAAGGCGATGGGCCTGTCCGAAGATGTCACCTCGGCGCTCGCGCGTACGGTGTGGGGGGGGCATGGCCGCGAAATCAACGAAGAGCATGTCCGCAATGAAACCGGGCTCGACCTGAGCGATCCGCAGCTCACCCGCGTGCTCAAGCTCACCGAGCAGATGATCGGCATGCCGCGGCACCTCAGCCAGCACGTCGGCGGTTTCATCCTTACCGACAAGCTGCTCACCCAGACGGTGCCGATCGGGAACGGCGCGATGCCGGATCGCACGTTCATCGAATGGGACAAGGACGACATCGACGATCTGGGCATTTTCAAGATCGACGTGCTGGCATTGGGCATGCTGACCTGCATCCGCAAAACCCTGAAGATGCTGCAGGACCATCATGGTCAGGATTACGATCTGGCGACGATCCCGCAGGAGGAGCCGGCAGTCTACGACATGCTGTGCACCGGCGATTCGCTGGGCGTGTTCCAGGTTGAGAGCCGCGCGCAGATGAACATGCTCCCGCGCCTGCAGCCGCGCGAATTCTATGATCTGGTGGTGCAGGTGGCCATCGTCCGGCCCGGGCCCATCCAGGGTGACATGGTGCACCCGTACCTGAAGGCGCGGCGCGAGTACCGGGCAGGGCGGCGGGATTTCAACCTGCCATCGCCGGCGCCTGAATGCGGGCCGCCGGATGAGCTGTCGTCGATCCTCAAGCGCACTTTCGGGGTGCCGATCTTCCAGGAACAGGCGATGAAGATCGCGCTCGACGCGGCCAAGTTCTCGCCGGCAGAGGCCGACCGGCTGCGCAAGGCGATGGCCACGTTCCGCAGCCGCGGGATGGTGCACGAGCACCAGGACATGATGGTCGGGAACATGATCGCGCGCGGCTATGATCCCGAGTTCGCCCATCGCTGCTTCAACCAGATCAAAGGCTTTGGCGAATACGGTTTTCCCGAAAGCCATGCAGCCAGTTTCGCGCACCTGGTGTATGTCTCCAGCTGGCTTAAGTGCCACTACCCCGCCGCGTTCGCTGCCGCGCTGCTCAATTCGCAGCCGATGGGGTTCTACGCACCGTCGCAAATCGTGCGCGATGCGGAGGAGCACGGGGTCGCGGTGCTGCCGATCGATGTGAATCATTCGGACTGGGATTGCACGCTGGAGCCGGTTGACGAACCCAGGCACTCCCGGCCGCGCTTTCGCGCCGGGCAGGATCGGTGGCGGCACGACCGGGGCTGGGCGGTGCGGCTGGGCTTGCGGCAGATCGATGGGCTGCCGGAGTCCGTGGCTGCCAGGCTGGTTGCCGCACGGCAGGCGAACGGACGCTTTGGGGACGTGCGCGAAGTCCGCGATCGGGGCCGGGTTCCGCCCGCGCATGTCGAACGGCTCGCCGCAGCCGATTGCTTCGGCTCTATCGAGCTGCCGCGCCGCCAGGCGCTATGGCAGGCGCGCACGCTGGTGGGGGCGGAAGACCTGCCTCTGTTCGCCGCCATGCGCGAGCGCGAGGAAGGGGCTGAACGCAAGGACATCCTCCTACCCGAAATGGCGCTCGCCGAAGAAGTTGTGGCCGATTACCAGACTCACCGACTGAGCCTGAAGGCGCACCCCTTGAGCTTCCTGCGCCCTTCGCTGACCGAGCGCGGTTTCCACCGGGCGGACGACCTGCGGGGGCGCAAGTTCCGCTCGATGGTGCAGGTCGCGGGCGTGGTGCTGATCCGCCAGCGCCCCGGTAGTGCCAAGGGGGTGTGCTTCATCACGCTGGAGGACGAAAGCGGAGTGATCAACCTCGTCATCTGGCCCGACATGATGGAAAAGTACCGCAAGGTCATCATGGGCGCGCGCCTGATGGAAGTGCGCGGCCGGGTCGAATACGATGAGGAGGTGATCCACGTCATCGCGCATCATCTGACCGACGCCACGCAGGATCTTCACCGCCTGTCGGATGACCTGATGCCCGTGACGATCGCGCGCGCCGATCACTGCAACAATCCGCTGCCCAGCCGGTGGGGACCCGGCGGGGTCCTGGTCGATGACGAGGGGCAGGAACAGTCGCCGGGCAAGGGTGTGCCATGGCAGCCGCCCGGGCCGGGCAATCGCGATTGCGGTTATCATGGACCGAGCGCCGGCGGCCATCCGCGCGACGTGCGGATCGTGCCCAGGCTGCTGCCGCTCCCACCCAGCCGCGACTTTCACTAACCGTGCCGCTATGGGCCGCTCCGCCAGTTTGCGGGACCAGGCGCTGACGAACCTGTATAGTCGCTGCGAACATCCGGAGTAGCCGATGCTGACGCGCATCCTGATCGCAGTGTTGACCTTGACCAGCGCGACCGTTGCGACGGCATACGACCCGATCGTGCTGAAGCGCGGATGGTACCGGGTCGACCGCACCAGCGACGGCGCATGTCTGGGAGAAGTCGGCACCAACGGCCAATTCTACGTCCTAACCGTTGCCGGGCTAAATCCCGGCGAAGAGGCGCGGCTAGTGATCACCAACGGTGACATGAAGCCCATCGATCGGGTGGTCCGTGCCGATGGTGCCGGTCGGTGGCAGGAGTACTACATCCCCTTCCGCTCCAACAACGGTGAAGGCGCGGTGGTATCCGCCGACATCACCAGCGAAAGCTGCGCGCTGCCCCTCAAATTCACTTGGCAGCGTAAACGCGCCTGACCCCTTCCGATGCCAGCGTTTGCTAAGCGCCGGCGCAACGGGGAACGGTCGAGCATCCCTGCGGCTTCATAGTCCATGCGCCTGTTCTCGCCCGGCCGCTTCGATCGCTGGGCCTTTCCCTTGCTTATCTTCGCTGCGCTGCTCCTGAGCGGACAGGGTTGGCTGATGGCGCATCCCGAGTACAACCCGTGGGCTCCGCTCGACCTGCGCGACCCGCCGGGCTGGGCGACGGAGCGCAAACTGTCAGCATTGCGCGACGATGCCGCAGACTGTCGCGCCGTCCTTGCACGCAGCGGCGTCGCGTTCACCGCGCTGCCGCCTGCCGGAGAGGCCACCTGCGCCCGTCCCGACCGGACAGTCCTGACGGACTTTCCGCTCAGCCCCCGCCAGCCGCCCACCACCTGCGCTGTGGCCGCTGCGCTCGAATTGTGGCTGCGCACCGGAGTGCAGCCCGCGGCGCGGGAACTGCTCGGCACCGATGTGGAGCGGATCGAACACTACGGCGCCTTCTCCTGCCGACGGGTCTACGGCCGGGGCGAGGGCGCATGGAGCGAACATTCCACCGGCAACGCGATCGACATCGCGGCGTTCGTTCTGGCGGACGGTCGCCGGATCACGGTCGCAGGTGATTGGGCAGGGGCGGAGCCTTCGGCGGAGTTTCTTCACCGGGTGCGGGACGCCGGCTGCCAGGTGTTCGGGACTGTTCTCAGCCCCGATTACAATGCCGCACACCGGGACCACCTGCACCTTGACCAGCAAGCGCGCGGTTTGGGCGGAGTATGCCGTTAGACGCTGCCGCAGCAGCGGCGTCAGCCTTCGAGGGAATAGCCTGCGCTACGTACGGTGCGCACCGGATCGTCAGCGCCATCGACCGCAATAGCCTGCCGCAAGCGGCGGATGTGGACATCGACCGTGCGCAGCTCGATTTCGCTCTCGCTGCCCCAAACGCCGTCGAGCAGCTGATTGCGGCTGAACACCCGGCGCGGGCTTTCCATCAGAAAGCGAAGCAGACGGTATTCAGTCGGCCCGAGCCGAACCGGCTGTCCGCGGCGCGTCACCCGGTGAGCCACCGGGTCGAGAGTCAGATCGCCCACCGTCAGCGCCTCGCCAGCCAGTGCCGGACGGATGCGCCGCAGCACCGCTGCAACCCGCGCAAGCAACTCGCGCGGGGAGAACGGCTTGGTCAGATAGTCGTCCGCCCCTGTCTCCAGGCCGCGGATTTTGTCGTCCTCGCCTTCGCGCGCGGTCAGCATCACGATCGGCACGTGCGCAGTCGCCTTGTCGCGCCGCAGCCGGCGGCACACTTCGATCCCGCTGGTGCCCTCGATCATCCAATCAAGAATGATCAGATCGGGGACGTCTTCCGCCGCCATCAGCAGCGCCTCGTCGCCATCCGCCGTCAATCGCACCGAATAGCCTTCGTTGGCGAAGCGATATTCGAGAAGCTCGGCGAGCGCCGGGTCGTCCTCGACCAGCAGCAGCTTGGCCGCGGCCATGGCTAGTTGTCCATATCGGCGGGGTAAGCGCCGGTCGCGGCAAAGTGGACCATTTCGGCCACGTTGGTGGCATGGTCGCCGATGCGCTCAATGTTGCGGGCGACGAACAGCAACTGAGCCGCCGAACTGATCGTAGCGGGGTTTTCGACCATGTGGCTGACAAGGTTGCGGAAGATCGATTCGTAGAAGTTATCCACCTTCTCGTCCGCCGCGATCACCTCGCGCGCAAGCGCGGCATCGCGGGCGGCGTAGGCGGTGAGCGCGTCGTGGACCATTTCGGCAGCGATGTCCGCCATCGCGGGTACCAGCGTGAGGGGGCCGAAGCGCTTGCGGCTTTCGATCTGGCGGCTCGCCTTGGCGATGGCCTTGGAATAATCGCCGATCCGTTCGACCACGCCAGCGATCTTCAACGCGGCAATCACTTCGCGCAGGTCGTCGGCCATGGGGGCCCGCAAGGCGATGATCCGCACCGCGAGCTTGTCGACCTCCGCTTCGATCGCGTCGATCTTCTTGTCATCGGCAACGATCTGGTCGGCCAGGGCGTCGTCGCCTTTGACCAGCGCGTCCATCGCGCGATTGAGCGCCACTTCGGCCATTCCGCCCATTTCGGCGATCAGGCCACGCAAGCGGGTGATGTCCTCGTCGAACGCCTTGACGGTATGTTCCATGATCGTTGAGTCCCTTAGCCGTACCGGCCGGTGATGTAGTCTTTCGTCCGCTCCTCGAGCGGATTGGTGAAGATGTCCGATGTGCGCCCGTATTCCACCATCTTGCCCAAGTGAAAGAATGCCGTCCGCTGGCTGACGCGCGCAGCCTGCTGCATTGAGTGCGTCACGATTACGATCGCATAGCGGCCGCGCAGTTCGTGGATCAGTTCCTCGATCCGCGCGGTCGCGATGGGATCGAGCGCGCTGCACGGTTCGTCCATCAGGATGACCTCGGGATCGACCGCAATCGCACGGGCAATGCACAGCCGCTGCTGTTGTCCTCCGGAGAGGGCCGTCCCGCTGTCGGTCAGCCGGTCTTTCACCTCGTTCCACAGGCCGGCGCGGGCGAGCGAACGCTCGACGATCCCGTCGAGTTCAGCCTTTCCTTCAGCAAGACCGTGAATCCGCGGACCGTAAGCAACGTTTTCGTAGATGCTCTTGGGGAATGGGTTCGGTTTCTGGAACACCATGCCCACGCGCGCGCGAAGCTGGACCACGTCCATTTTCGACCGGTAAATATCCTGGCCATCCAGTTCGATCGAGCCCTCCACCCGCGCGGATGCAATGGTGTCATTCATCCGGTTGAGTGTGCGCAGAAAAGTCGATTTGCCGCAGCCGGAAGGGCCGATGAATGCGGTCACGTACTGCGAGGGAATGTCGATCGACACGTCGTCGATTGCCTGCTTGTCACCGTAAAACACCGACACGTCGCGCGCGCGCATCTTGGAGTCAGTGTTCTCGAGGTTGGGATGGACGACGGTCACCATGTTTTTTCGAACCTGTTTCGCAAATAGATCGCCAGCCCGTTCATGACGAGAAGGAACACGAGAAGCACGATAATGGCCGCACTGGTCCGCTCCACGAAACCGCGGTCGATTTCATCCGACCAGAGGAAAATCTGGACCGGCAGCACAGTGGCGGGTGCGGTCAGGCTGTCGGGCGGCGTGGCGACAAACGCGCGCATGCCGATCATCAGCAGCGGCGCTGTTTCGCCCAGAGCACGGGCCATGCCGATGATCGTGCCAGTCAGCATCCCGGGAAGGGCCAGGGGCAAGACGTGGTGGAACACTACCTGCACCGGAGAAGCGCCGATCGCCAGCGCACCGTCGCGGATGCTTGGGGGGACGGCCTTGATGGCGTTGCGACCGGAAATGACGATCACCGGCATGGTCATCAGGGCTAGCGTCATGCCGCCGATCAGCGGCGCGGAGCGCATGTTCGGGAACAGCCAGAGGAATACCGCCAGTCCCAGAAGCCCAAAAATGATCGACGGCACTGCGGCAAGGTTGTTGATCGAGACTTCGATTAGATCGGTCCACCGGTTCTTCGGCGCGTATTCCTCGAGGTAGAGCGCCGCCAACACGCCGATCGGAAACGCCAGCAACAGCGTTACCAGCATCGTCAGCATCGACCCCTTCAACGCTCCCCAGATCCCTACTGCCTGCGGATCGGTCGCGTCCGAACGGGTCAGAAAACCCGGATCGAACCGCTCGGCCAGCTTGCCTTCGCTGGAAAGCGTCTGCGCCAGTCCGTGCAGTTCGGGCTTACCTTCGCCGGCAAGTGCGGCTGCCAGGTTGGAACTGGCGGGCAGGTCGAAGGTCGCCTTACGCTGCAGCAATCCCGGGTCGGCGATGATCGCGCTGCCTACCTCACGCCAAGCTTCAGCCGACAGCTCTTCGGCACCCGGCTCACCCAGTTCGGTGGCGGCAGAGAACTGCACAAGTTCGGGGAGACCTTGCGCCTGCAAACGCTGCAGCGCATCGGGCTGCGCGAGCGTTGCCGCATCGACCGACACGCTGCCCTGCGTGAAGTCGATGGGAACGCGCAGCTCCGCCCGCTGGAACCCGCCGGCACCGTTGAGCAACATCGTGCCGAGCAGGAACAGCAGCACAGCCACCGAAAAGAGAACGGCGGTCAGGCCCAGCGCCTTGAAGCGTTGCTCCGAACGATAACGCTGCTTGATCCGGGCCTCGAACGCGGCGGTGCGGGTGGGCAGGGTGTCAGTCATATGCCTCCCGGAAACGCTTCACGACCCGGAGCGCGATGAAGTTGAGGGCCAGGGTGACCATGAACAGCACGAATCCGAGCGCGAACGCGCTGAGGGTCGCCGGATGATCGAAGCTGCCTTCGCCAGTGAGCATGGCGACGATTTGCACGGTCACCGTGGTCATCGCCTCCAACGGGTTTGCGGTCAGGTTGGCGGCAGTCGATGCCGCCATGACCACGATCATCGTTTCGCCGATCGCGCGGCTCACCGCCAGCATGACGCCCGCCACGATCCCGGGGAGCGCCGCTGGAAGCAGAACCCGACGGATCGTTTCGGATTTCGTGGCGCCCATCGCCAGGCTGCCATCGCGCATGGCTTGCGGCACGGCGGCGATGCTGTCGTCCGCCATCGAGGATACGAACGGAATGATCATCACGCCCATCACCAACCCTGCGGCAAGCGCGCTTTCCGAACTCGCGTTCGCGACCCCCAGCGCCTGCGCCGCATCGCGGATCAACGGTGCGATGCTGAGCGCCGCGAAATAGCCGTAGACCACCGTGGGCACGCCCGCGAGGATCTCCAGCGCCGGCTTGAGCGTCCGCCGCCACGACGGGTGCGCGTATTGCGTCAGGTAGATCGCGCTCATCAGGCCGAGAGGGATGGCGACGATCATGGCGATGATCGCGCCGATGAAAATCGTCCCCCAAAACAGCGGCACCGCGCCATAGCGGCTGCCGTCCACAGCGGCGGGATCGGACATGGGATCCGGCGACCAGTGTGTGCCGAACAGGAAATCGATCGGCGAGACCATACCGAAAAAGCGCACCGTCTCGAACACCAGGCTCACCAGAATGCCCAGGGTCGTCAGGATCGCCACCAGCGATGCCAGCAGCAGGATCAGCATCACGATCCGCTCTACCCGCGTACGGGCGGCGAAATCGGGTTTGAGGCGCAGGAACGCGAAAGCTCCGCCGGCCAGGCCGATGGCAATCGTCGCGAGAATGCCGATGAGGTTATAACGGGCCAGCGCTTCGCGGTACGGTTCGACCAGCGTGGCCGCTTCGGGCAATGAGACCGTCGCGGTCGCTCCGCGGGCCACGGAATATGCTTGGGCCAGCAGTGCGTTGCGCTGAAAATCGAACTGCGGCAAATTGGCGGCCGCAGGGTGCGCCAGGACTGCCCGGTCGATCAGGCCGGGCGCTATTGCACTCCACAGTGCGATGAAGGCGATCACCGGCAGCACGATCGACAGCGCGGCGTACCATCCGTGATAGCTGGGCAGAGCAGCCAGCCGCGTATGCCCCCGGCGCCGGAACCCCCAGGCCCGGGCGCGCGCCGTCAGCCATCCGGCCAAGCCCAGGCCAAGCATCAGCAGGAGGAGAAGCGAAGACGACATGGGTTGGGAAAGATGTCCGTCGGATCTGTTGGGTTGGGCGGATGCTACAGTTGTGTGACAGTATCGTGACTAGCGGAGTTATCGCCCCGCGCAATCGGCAGGCGAATGGTGACGGTGGTGCCGGCGCCGTGCTCGCTGGCGATGTCCAGACGTCCGCGATGCCGTTCGACGATGTGCTTGACGAGGGCCAGGCCTAGCCCGGTTCCGCCCGACGCCCGGCTGCGACCCGGGTCGACGCGGTAGAATCGCCGCGTGAGATGCGGCAGATGGTCGGGGGCGATGCCGTCGCCCTGGTCCGCGACCGTTAACTCGGCAGCTTCCCCCTCGCTGGTCAACGAGATGCGCACGCGGCCGTCATCGGCGCCGTACTTGAGTGCATTGTCGACCACATTGCGCACCGCTTGCTCAAGTTGGGGGACGTCGCCCTGGATCGTTGCATCTTCCAGCGCGAAATCGATTCGATCCGCCCGTGCGGGGCCCGCAGCATCGCGAGCGGCCAGCAGGACAAGCGGTGCCAGATCAATATGCTCGGACGGCAGGTCATGCTCGCCCGCCTCGACACGTGACAGCGACAGCAGATCGTCAACTAGTTGCTGCAACCGCTTCGCCTCGCGCAAAATCGTCTGGTGAAACCGTGCGCGTAGCGATTCGTCGCCAGGCTCGTCGATCAGCGTCTCCACGTATCCTATAATGGAGGCGAGCGGGGTGCGCAGTTCGTGACTGGCGTTGGCGACGAAGTCCGTGTGCGCGCGACCAACGTTCGCGCCCGCAGACTGATCCGTCAGATCGATCACCGCGTAATCGCCGTTGAACGGCTTGCGGCTGACCAGCCACACGTCGCGTCGCCGCGCGAGATTGTAGACTGTCGCCGATGCCGGTTCATCGTGCTCGGCTAGAGCGATTGCCTCTGGATGACGCAGCGCGATGCGTACGTCCTGGCCCAGGATATGCGGACCCAGCACGTCCCGCGCCGCACGATTGGCAATCGTCACCCGGTCGCGCCTGGTCAGGAGGAGCGGGGTACCCGAATGCTCGATCAGCTCGGCCATGGTGTCGCGGGTCAGGCCAGCTTCGCCAGACGCTGTCTCCATGGATGGCGGTTCGTCGAACTTGAGCCACAGCGATCCGATCCAGATCAGCAGAATGGCGAGCGCAAACCACGGCTTCTCGCCCATGATCGCCAGAGCGGCGCATGCCAGAATGGCCAGCGCGATACCGGTCCAGGGCTTGGCTGCAGGCTGCTCCATCACCGGGCGCCGTAGCGCGCACGCACCGGCCGCGCCAGCAGTGCTTGGATCATGGAGAGATCGGTGGGGCTGAAAGCCGGTCGCGACGAGGTTGCGAGTACCACCGCCGGGTCGCCGGATGCGCGAATCTGCTTACGGTGAGTTGGGGAGTAGCCGAGTGCTGGTGGGAGAAATGGTGACCCCTACGGGAATCGAACCCGTGTTTCAGCCGTGAGAGGGCCGCGTCCTAACCGCTAGACGAAGGGGCCAAACCCAAGGTCCGGCGCGCTCCCGATGGTGACCCCTACGGGAATCGAACCCGTGTTTCAGCCGTGAAAGGGCCGCGTCCTAACCGCTAGACGAAGGGGCCACGCCGGGAAGCGTGGCGGGCGCATTAGGGGGGAGGTGATGCGCGGTCAACCCTCGCACTGATGCTGAAGTTGATCCCCGCCAAAAGAGCGCTTGCAGCGTTCAGGAAAGGCGGCTGGATTCCGCTGCCAAGCTTCGGCGAGGGGCGCTCCACGCGCCGCCGCTAGTCTGCCCAGGCGGCGTCCTCGAGATGAAGTTCCGCTTGCAGCCGGTCGCCCCAGTCATCAATCTTGGGCCGCCCGGCGAGCCACAGGCTTCGCCCGCGCGAGCCGTGGAGCAGCGCTTGGCCTAGCGGGCTTTCGGCCGCCCGGAAGGCGATCGCCTTGAAACTGCGACCGTCATTTCCGCTTGCGACCAGCCGGACATGATCGTTGCCGACGAGATCCGCGCGGACGAGCCGCACTGGTCCCACCGCGATGCGAGGGCTTGGCCAGCCCATACCGAACGGACCGGCGCCATCGAGGGCGTCCACCAGTTCCGGCGTGAGGCCGCCGGGTGCCAGCGCCAGGTCGAGCGGCATCGTGCCGCTTTCCATCGCCCGCGCGACGGCGCCTCCCAGCCGGTCGTCAAGCCAATCGGCCAGAGGGCCGAGCTTTTCAGCATCGACCGTCAGGCCCGCAGCCATCGCGTGTCCGCCCCCGGCGACGAGCAGCCCCGATTCGCGCGCGGCAATGATGGCGGCGCCCAGGTCGATGCCGCCGATCGAACGGCCGGAGCCTTTGCCGCTGTCTTCGTCGAGCGCGATGACCACCACGGGCTTGCCGGTCTTTTCCTTGATCCGCCCGGCGACAATGCCAATCACGCCCGGGTGCCACCCCCGGCCAGCGAGCACGTGAACTGACCGGTTGTGCTGGCCTTCCAGCATGGCTTCCGCCGCGGACTGGACCTCCGCCTCGATCGCCCGCCGTTCTTCGTTCAATGCGGACAGTTGCTGGGCGATCTCCGCCGCCTCGTCCGGATTCTCGGTGGTGAGCAGGCGCACGCCCAGCGTCGCCTCGCCCACTCGCCCGCCGGCATTGATCCGCGGGCCAAGCGCAAAGCCGAGATCGCTGCAGACAGGCGCGCGTTTCAGCCGGCTGGCGTCGATCAATGCCGCCATGCCGACGTTGGCGCGGCGGCTCATCACCTTGAGGCCCTGGGCCACGAACGCCCGGTTGAGCCCGCGTATCTGGGCGACATCTGCCACCGTGCCGAGCGCGACCAGGTCGAGCAGGCCGATGAGATCGGGCTCTGGCCGGTCCGCAAAGAAGTCGCGTGCGCGCAAGGTTCGAACGACCGCGACCGCGAGCAGGAACGCCACGCCCACTGCGGCGAGGTGTCCATGCTCGGCGCCAAGTTCGCTTTCGTCGAGCCGGTTCGGGTTGACCAGGGCAACCGCGCGGGGGAGTTCGGCCGAGCACTTGTGGTGATCGACCACGATGACGTCGACCCCGGCGGCGTGTGCCTGGGCCAGCGCGTCGTGCGCCATCGCGCCGCAATCGACGGTGACGACGAGGCTCGCCCCTTCTTCTCCCAGTCGCACGAGCGCTTCGCCGCTGGGTCCGTAACCCTCGAGCAGACGGTCCGGGATATAATAGCGGGCAGGGCGGCCCAGCATGCGCAGCAGGCGGATCAGCAGTGCGGCACTGGTGGCGCCGTCGACGTCGTAGTCGCCGTAAACGGCCACCGTCTCCTCGGTCAGCACGGCCTGGGCGATCCGCTCGGCCGCAGTGTCCATGTCGCGGAAGTGGGAAGGGTCTGGCAAGAAGGCCCGCAGCGTGGGGGTGCGATGCCGGTCGAGATCGTCCCGCGCTACTCCGCGCGAGAGCAGCAGCTGGGTGATCAGATCGTCGAGCGAGCCGTTGCCGTCGCTCAGGTCCATATTGCCGCCGCGCCAGCGCCACGCCTTGCCTGAGAGCGAACGCTCGATACCGAAGACGGAACTGACGGTGGAAGCCATGACGCCGCTTGTAAGCCACTGGCGAACCTACCGCAAATGGGCGATGGTCTGAGGTGTGGACCGAACCCTGCTGATCGTCTGGCACAGCCGCACCGGGGCGGCCCGGGCCATGGCCGTGGCGGCTGCACACGGCGCGGGCGAAACAGCCCGCCTGCTCAGCGCACAAGAGGTTCAACCTGCCGACTTGCTGGACGCTGGTGGCTATCTGTTCGTGTGCCCGGAAAACCTCGCGAGCATGAGTGGGCTGATGAAGGAGATGTTCGACCGCTGCTATTACCCGGTGCTAGGCCGGATCGAAGGCCGGGCGTATGCCACGGCCATCGCGGCGGGATCGGACGGGGCGGGGGCCCAGCGGCAGATCGACCGCATCGCCACCGGCTGGCGGTTGAAGCGAGTGGCCGATCCCCTGATCGTCAATCTGGCGGCGCAGACCCCGGAAGCAATTCTGGCGCCGAAAACGGTGCTACCGGCAGAACTCGACCGGTGCCGCGAGCTGGGGGCGGCGTTGGTCGAAGGACTGGCGCTGGGGGTGTTCTAGCTCACACCACCTTGGCGGCAAGTTCCTGACGGGCGGCGCGGTATTCCGTCTCCAGCCGGTCGACCCGGTCGGCCACGCTTTCGACCGCCTGGACCATGCCGATACCCTGGCCCGAGCCCCAGATGTCCTTCCACGCCTTCGCCTCGGTGTTGCCGCCCGAGCCGAAGTTCATCGCGGACGGATCGCTCACCGGCAAATTATCGGGGTCCATCCCGTTCGCCTCGATCGAGGAGCGCAGGTAATTGCCGTGCACCCCGGTGAACAGGTTGGAATAGACGATCCCGTCCGCCTTCGCTTCCACGATGGCGTCCTTGTAGCGCTGGTCGGCATTGGCCTCCGTCGTCGCGATCCAGGGTGAGCCGATGTAGGCGAAGTCCGCCCCCATCGCCTGCGCCGCCAGCACCGAGCGGCCATGCGCGATCGAGCCGGACAGCGCGACCAGCCCATCGAACCAGGTGCGGATTTCCTGCAGCATGGCGAACGGCGAAAGCGTCCCGGCATGGCCGCCCGCACCGGCGGCGACGGGGATCAGGCCGGTCGCCCCCTTCTCGATCGCCTTGCGGGCGAAACGATCGTTGATCACGTCGTGGAGCGTGATTCCGCCCCAGCTCGATACCGCGGCGAACACATCCTCCCGCGCGCCCAGCGAGGTGATCACCATCGGCACCTGCCACTTCGCGCAGACGTCCATGTCCTCATCGAGCCGGTTGTTCGATTTGTGGACGATCTGGTTGACCGCATAGGGTGCCGCGGGACGATCGGGGTTGTCGCGGTTGTGCGCGGCCAGTTCCTCCGTGATCCGGTGCAGCCATTCGTCGAGAACGCCAGATGGGCGCGCGTTCAGCGCGGGGAAGCTGCCGACGATCCCCGCCTTGCACTGGGCGATGACCAGTTCCGGCCCCGACACGATGAACAGCGGCGAGCCGATGACCGGCAGGCGCAGGCGATCGAACGGGGCGGGAAGGGGCATGGACAAATCTCCGGTGGAATGGATCAGCCGCGGTCGGGGCCGAGCACCAGCTCGTCGTACGCGGCATTGTAATCGAGCGGGATTCCCGCGCTGCGAATGCGGTCCAGGGTGACGAACTCGTCTGCGGCGGCGGACTGGCGCAGCTGGGCGAACAGTGCCGGTTCGATCTGCGCGGCGAACAGGTCGAGCACCTGCCCGATGTGCACCGACACCTGTTGCCCGCTGACCTGGAACTGCACCGCGCCCAGCATCTTGTCGCCCGAACGGACGGCCAGGCGCTGCTCAGGAGCGGATGCGTCGATCTGCGCGATATACGCGGCGCGAATGCTGTCCGACACTTGTGAGACGAAGGCGGGGCTGTCGTTCGTCCCGCTTGCGGCGATCGCGGCTAGGGAAGGGGCGGCGTCAGGCAGCGCGGCGATGGCCGGCTCTGCTTCGCGGATGGCGACCTGGGTCGCTGGAACCAGCGCGATGCCCGGTTCCGCCGAGCCCGGCGCAGGCTGGGAAATGAGCGCAGGCATGACTTCGCGCTCGCTGGGATCGACCGGCGCGACCGGCATCGTTGCTAGGATGCCGAGTGCCGGCTCTGGATCCGCCGGGACGACCAGCTGGACAGGGGTTGTGCGCCGCTGCGGTGGCGAAGCGATCGTTACGGAGGCGGACGCCGCCGGGCGCGGTGCGGGCACGACAGGTTTCGTGGTTGGAGCCGCCACCGCAAGTGCTCGCGATGAATCGACCTGGAGTTTGGGCCCAGTCGCCGGGCGAGACGCCGGCGGGTTCAGCGCCATGTCGATGCGCGCAAGCGGCGGACCCGGATACACCTCGGCGGGCCGGTCCCGGTCACCGCCACAGCCGGTTGCAAGGCTCAACGAGATCAGCGCAGCCGAACTCACAATCAGCCGATGGGTGCCATGCCTGTCGCTGTGTGGCCGCGCCATGTTCAAGCCACCTCCCCCGGGGCCGCATTCCGGGCCGTTAATGGCGCAAGCGTCCGGTCAGCACAAGCGCGGCGAGGCAGGGCGTGTCAGGCTTGGACGAGCAGCCGCTCCAGCCCGTATACCTGCGCCGCCGTGCCGGCAAACAGCGCGCGCTTGTCCGCATCCGACGCCCCGGCGGCCAGGCGCTTGAAGGCGTTCCACAGCACCGGGTAGCTCGCGCCCCAGCGGTCCACCGGGTAATTGCTTTCGAACATCGCGCGGCCCGGGCCGAAAGCCTCGATACAGGTGTCGATGTAGGGCTTCCACAAGCCAGCCAGTTCCTCCGAACCGCGACCCGCGGCGGGGCCCTGATCCGGCAGCTGGCAGAACGCCATCGCCAGCCCGCCCAGCTTGATCGTCACATTCTCGCACTCGGCGATCGCCTGGATCGCGCTGCGCCAGCGGCTGAAGTTCGCCTCCAGCTGGCCGCGATAACTCGCGATCCCCAGCGGCGTGCCGCAGTGATCGAGCACGATCGGCTGATCGGGAAAAGCGCGCGCGAGCTCGAGCACATCACCCAATTGCGGTTCGAGCACCCAGGCATCGAACGTCAGGCCGCGCTTGCCGAGTTCGGCGAACCCCTCGCGGAACGTAGCGTCGCGATAGAGGCCTTCCGGTGCGTGGAACGGCGGGCCGAGCACCTCGGGATCGGCGTCCCACGCGGCGGCATGGCGAATCCCGACAAAGCGCGGAGAAGCGGCCTGCAGCGCATCGAGCACCTCGCCCGCCCGGGCCCCCAAAGTCAGGTCCGCATGGCCCACGATGGCAGCGCAGGGGCGGTAATCGCCATAGAGACCACTGGCCCCTTGCGCGGCTACGCCGTTGACGAATTCCACCTCGCCGACAACCTTCAGGTCATCGCCCCGGCTGTTGTCGTAGAACGCGCCGCATTCCATGAACACGGTCGCGATCACGTTGTGGCCGCAGCGCGCATCGGCCTGCAGCTGGTCGAACGTGTACTGTGCCGCGCCCGCCAGCGTTTCCAGGAAGTCGTGCCGCGGTTCGGGAAACGCGCCCAGGACCGGCCGCAAGTCCCACAGATGGTGATGCGGATCGATGATGGGCAGATCGGGTTCGAGAATGTCTTCGCTCATCGTGCCGCTCCTCTCGTCCGCCAGTGCCGGTAATCCCTAGCGCTTCTTCTTGTTCTTGCGCGCGGCGTATTTCGCGTCGCGCTTGGCCTTGCGCTCTTCTTCCGTCAGCTGCTTGGCGGCTTCCGCCTCCGCTTTCAGGCGCTCCTGCTCGGCAATGGCCTCGGCCTCGAGCCGCTCCTGCTCGGCCTTGGCAGCGGCATCGGCCTGGATCTTGGCTTCCTTGGCGGCGCGCCGCTTCTCGAACTCGGCGGCCTCCTTCGCTTCGCGTTCGGCGCGGCGGCGGGCCTGCTCTTCGGGATCGACCGGCGGCTTGGGCTTGATCTTCCCTACCGCCTTCGCGCGCGCATTCTGCGATGCCGCGCGCCGGTCGTTGAAATCGGGAAGCTTGAAGCCGGCCATCTAATCGAATCCTGTACGTGCTGAGTTATATCCACCGCGCGCTATAGAGCGCTCCCGCCAGCGCGCCACCCCATGCGGCGCATCACGGCGCGACCGCGGCGTTGGCGGCGCTGAGGACGGACCGCACGCTCGCGGTCGCGACGTCTTCGTCGATCCCGACACCCCACACGATAACGCCGTCGCCCGTGCGGCACTGGAGAAAAGCCGCCGCGCGTGCATCGGCCCCCGCGCCCAGCGCGTGTTCGGTGTAATCCAGCACCTCAAGCTCCACCCCGAAGCTGTCGCGCAAGGTGCCGACGACCGAGGAAATCAGCCCGTTGCCCCGTCCGCTGACCGATTGCGCGCGGCCCTCGACCGCGATGGTGCCGGCGAAGATGCGGGTGCCGTCGGCGCCGCGCGTTTCCTCGTAATCCAGCAGCTGGAAGCGTCCGCCTTCGTTGTCGACGTGATAGGTTTCGCGGAACGCCAGCCAGATATCGCCTGCGTTGAGTTCGCGGCCCAGCTCGTCGGCCATGCGCTGCACCGCCTTCGAAAAGTCGGCCTGCATCGACTTGGGCAGTTTCAGCCCCTGGTCCTGTTCCAGCACCCAGGCGAACCCGCCCTTGCCGGATTGCGAGTTGACCCGGATCACCGCCTCATAACTGCGGCCCAGATCCGCCGGGTCGATCGGCAGGTACGGGACCCGCCAGCGCTCGTCGTTCTGGCCCGCGAGCGACTCGAACCCCTTCTTGATCGCGTCCTGGTGGCTGCCGGAAAAGGCGGTGAAGACCAGTTCGCCGCCGTAGGGGTGACGCTGATGGACCGGGATCTGGTTGCAGTACTCCACCGTCTCGATCACCCGGTCGATGTCGGAGAAGTCGAGTCCCGGATCGATCCCTTGCGTGTACATGTTGAGCGCGACTGTCACCAGGCAGCAATTGCCAGTCCGCTCGCCATTGCCGAACAGGCAGCCTTCGACCCGGTCGGCGCCGGCCATCAGGCCCAGCTCGGCGGCGGCCACCCCGGTGCCGCGATCGTTGTGCGTGTGCAGCGAGATGACCGCGCTGTCGCGACCCGGCAGGTTGCGGCAGAAATATTCGATCTGGTCGGCGTAGATGTTGGGGGTCGCCGCCTCTACCGTTGCCGGCAGGTTCAGGATGATGGGGCGGTCGGGGGTGGGGCGCAGCACCTCCATCACCGCCTCGCACACCTCGATGCTGAAATCGAGTTCGGCGGTCGAGAACGTTTCCGGGCTGTATTCGAAATGCCAGTCGGTGCCGGGCCGGGCGGCCGCTTCGTCGCGCAGGACCTTGGCCCCGGCGACGGCGATCGCCTTCACCTCGGCGCGGCTCATGCGGAAGACGATGTCGCGCCACGCGGG
Source organism: Altererythrobacter sp. TH136 (assembly GCF_007065885.1). Taxonomy (NCBI): domain Bacteria; kingdom Pseudomonadati; phylum Pseudomonadota; class Alphaproteobacteria; order Sphingomonadales; family Erythrobacteraceae; genus Altererythrobacter; species Altererythrobacter sp. TH136. Next base: position 289,774 of record NZ_CP041409.1, read on the forward strand.
GCTGACCGCGTTGTAGAGATGGACGATCGCCGCGCGCGCGCCGTCGAGGCTGGCGAAGCTGGTGCGGATCAGGTCCTCGCGGCTTTGGGTGAGCACCTGGACCGTCACGTCATCCGGAATGCGGCCCGAGCGAACGAGGCCCTGGATGAAATCGAGCTCGGTCGCCCCGGCGCTCGGGAAGCCGACTTCGATCTCCTTGACCCCGATCTCCACCAGCAGGTCGAAAAAGCGGTTCTTCTTCACCGCGTCCATCGGATCGACGATCGCCTGGTTGCCGTCGCGCAGATCGGTGCTGAGCCAGCGCGGCGGGGCGGTGATCGTGCGGCTGGGCCAGTGCCGATCGGGCAGCGGGACCTGGGGGAAAGCGGCGTACTTGGCGCCGGGCTGTCGGAGCATGGGCATGGTAAAACTCGTGACGGTGTCTGCTGGGATGCGGGCGGGCTCCCTTGGGCGCGTAGCGCGCCGTCAGGCAGCGCGCGGCGTCACGCCCAAGGGCGCGTAAGTCGTAGCAGGCACAGAGTTTCGCGGGTCACCCCCACAACATGCGGCAAACCGCGTGGCTCGGCAAATGTTACATTTGCAACGACCGCCTAGCCGCAACTGGCGGAGCGGATCACGTCGGTGCCCTTGTCCATCCGCACGTTGAGCCGCTCTGCACGATAATCCTGCGTGACGATGCTGTCGGGATAGAGCCAGCGGATCATCTTGGCGCCCGTAGCAGCGGCGATCTCGGCGCGCACCGCAGGAGTAGCTTGCTTCCCGAACCAGGGCTGCACCTTGTCACCATTGCAGGCGTTCGCCGCCGGCGCCGGCATGGGCTGCGGCTCGCTGGCGCCCGCCTTCTTCTCGAACGCCGCGGACAGGTCGAGTTCCACCTCGTCCGAAATCAGCGGAATGCCGTTGGTGATGCCGAAGTCGGAGCGCTTGATCAGCGCGCGGCCGGAGAAGCCCACCGTCTCCGTTCCCCGCATCGCGCCCGCCCCGGTGAATTGCGCCTGGATCGCGACCGGCCTGGTGATGCCGTTGAGGGTCAGGTTGCCAAGGATGTATGCGCCCATGCCATCCGCGCCGGGGGCGACACTGGTGGAAACAAACCGCGCCGGCGCCTGTCCGGGACCGAAGAAGTCGGGCTTGCCGCCATCCTTGCCGGGCCGCAGCAGGTGTTCCTGCAGACCCTTGCTGGCGACCACCGGGTTGATCGGGATGGAGACGTCCACCCGCGCCGCCGACAGGTTGGCGGGATCGATCGTCAGCGTGCCGGTGACATCGCCGAACAGCCCGAAGTAATCGCTGAAGCCCAGGTGATCGACCCGCCAGCCGACGAGGGTGTGGGCCGGGTCGGCCTGGTACGTGCCGCCGGAAACGCGCGCAGCATCACGCGCGCCGGGCTTTTCCGTCGGCATCTGCGCGGTGGCGGCGACGGCCAGGGTGGCGGCGGCGAGCAAGGCGGCGGGCAGCAGTCTGGGCATGGCAAATTTCTCCCGAAGGTTTGCGCCAGAGTGCCGCTTCGCCGCCCCGCTGTCCAGTTGAGGGCGCTAGTTGACCGCCTTGTCGACCAGCTTGTTCTTGCCGATCCACGGCATCATCGCGCGCAGCTTGGCGCCGACCTGCTCGATCGGGTGCGCCGCGGCGGCCTTGCGCGCCGCCTTCAGTTCAGGCTGACCCGCGCGGTTGTCGAGCACGAAGTTCTTAACGAACCGGCCCTGCTGGATGTCGGCGAGCACGCGCTTCATCTCCGCCTTGGTCTCTGCGGTGATGATCCGTGGGCCGGTGGTGATGTCGCCGTATTCGGCGGTGTTGCTGATCGAATAGCGCATGTTGGCGATCCCGCCTTCGTACAGCAGGTCGACGATCAGCTTGGTTTCGTGGAGGCATTCGAAGTACGCCATCTCGGGCGCGTAGCCAGCTTCCACCAGCGTTTCGAACCCGGCCTGGATCAGGTGAGTGATGCCGCCGCACAGCACCGCCTGCTCACCGAACAGATCGGTTTCGCACTCTTCCTTGAAGTTGGTCTCGATGACGCCGGAGCGTCCGCCGCCAACGCCGCTGGCGTAAGCGAGCGCGATGTCATGGGCATTGCCGGTCGCGTCCTGATCCACCGCGATCAGGCACGGCACCCCGCCGCCGCGCTGGTATTCGCTGCGGACGGTGTGGCCGGGACCCTTGGGCGCGATCATGATCACATCGATATCGGCGGGCGCCTCGATCAGGCCGAAATGGATGTTGAGGCCGTGCGCGAAGGCGATCGCGCTGCCGGGCTTCATGTTGCCCTTGAGGTCGTTCTCCCAGATCGCCGCCTGGTGTTCGTCCGGGGCGAGGATCATGACGATGTCCGCCCACCGGGCCGCCTCCTGGTTGGACATGACCTGGAAGCCGGCACCCTTGGCCTTGTCCGCGGTGGCCGAACCTTCGCGCAGCGCGATGGCGACATCCTTCACCCCGCTGTCGCGCAGGTTCTGCGCGTGCGCGTGGCCCTGGCTTCCGTACCCGACGATGGCGATCTTCTTGCCGGTGATCAGGTTCAGGTCGGCGTCGGCGTCGTAATAGACTTTCACGTGTGTTTTCCCGCTGTTGGGTGGTGGTCTTCAGGCGCCCTCGGCGCCGCGCATCATGCCAACGATCCCGGTACGGCCGACTTCGACCAGCCCCAGTTCGCGCATCAGGTGGACGAAGCTGTCGATCTTTTCCGGTGCTCCGGTGATCTCGAAGATGAAACTTTGGGTGGTGGTATCGACCGGCTTGGCGCGGAAGATGTCGGCCAGCCGCAGCGCCTCCACCCGCTTTTCTCCGGTGCCGACGACCTTCACCAGGGCAAGCTCGCGCTCGACATGCGGGCCTTCCTCGGTGAGGTCGACGACCTTGTGCACCGGGATCAGCCGTTCCAGCTGCGCGCGGATCTGGTCGATCACGCGCGGCGGCCCGTTGGTGACAATGGTGATCCGGCTGACCGCGTGGTTTTCCGAAATGTCGGCCACGGTCAGGCTGTCGATGTTGTACCCGCGCGCGGTGAACAGCCCGGCGATCTTGGCCAGGATGCCCGCTTCGTTATCGACGGTGACGGCGAGCACGTGCCGCTCGGCTTCGGCGTGAGCGATGCGCATCAGACGAGCGCCTTCGCTTCGTCGTCCAGCGTGCCTTCCACGCGGTCGCCGTAGAGCAGCATGTCGGTATGCGCCGCGCCGCTGGGGATCATCGGCAGGCAGTTCGCCTCCTGCGCGACGCGGCAATCGACCATCACCGGGCCGGGGTGGTCGATCATCGCCTGGATGCCGGCGTCGAGATCGGCCTGGTCCTCGATCCGTATGCCTTTCCAGCCGTATGCCTCCGCCAATTTCACAAAGTCTGGCAAGGAGTCGCTGTAACTGTTTGAATACCGGCTTTCATAGGTCAGTTCCTGCCACTGCCGGACCATCCCCATGTACTGGTTGTTCAGGATGAACACCTTGACTGGCAAGCGGTACTGGCTGGCGGTGGCGAGCTCCTGAATGTTCATCTGGATGCTCGCCTCGCCCGCGACGTCGATCACCAGCGCGTCCGGATTGCCGAGCTGCGCCCCGATGGCTGCGGGCAGGCCATAGCCCATCGTGCCCAGGCCGCCGCTGGTGAGCCACTTGTTGGGCGCTTCGAACCCCAGATACTGCGCGGCCCACATCTGGTGCTGGCCGACCTCGGTCGAGATGATCGGCGCGCGGTCATGGGTCAGCGCGTTGAGCCGCTCGACCGCGTGCTGCGGCATGATCTCGGAGCGGGAGGGCGGGTAGGCCAGGCTTTCGCGTGCGCGCCAGCCGGCGATGCGCGCCTTCCATTCGCCGAGATCCTGCCCACGCTGGTCTCCCCACGCGGCGAGCATTTGCTCCAGGACCGCCGCGCAATCACCGATCAGCGGCAGGTCGACATCGACGGTCTTGTTGATGCTCGCCCGGTCGATATCGAGGTGGATCTTCCGCGAATCCGGGCTGAACGCATCGAGCCGCCCGGTCACCCGGTCATCGAACCGCGCGCCGATGCATACCATCACGTCACAGCGGTTCATCGCCATGTTGGCTTCGTACGTGCCGTGCATCCCCAGCATGCCGAGCCAGTCGGGATGATCCGCGGGAAAAGCGCCCAGGCCCATCAGGGTGCTGGTGACCGGCGCGCCGGTCAGGTCCTGCAACCGGCGCAGCAGTTCGCTCGCGCGCGGGCCGGAATTAATCACTCCGCCGCCGGTGTAGAACACGGGACGTTCCGCGTTCGCGAGCATCTCCACCGCCTCGAGCACCGCTTCGATCGGGGCGGTCGAGGGCGGGTCGAAGCGAGTGGAAGGCATGGAGGGGTTGCCCGCCGCGGTCCACGGGGCGGCGGCGACCTGCACGTCCTTGGGGATGTCGATCAGCACCGGACCGGGCCGTCCGGTGGTGGCGATGCGGAACGCCTCGGCAATGGTGGCCTGCAGCGCGGCTGGGTCCTTCACCAGGTAGTTGTGCTTGGTGCAGTGGCGGGTGATGCCGATGGTATCGGCTTCCTGGAACGCGTCGGTGCCAATCAGCGGGGTCGCGACCTGGCCGGTGATGATGACGAGAGGGATCGAATCCATGAACGCGTCGGCGATGCCGGTGACCGCGTTGGTCGCCCCGGGGCCGCTGGTGACGAGCACCACGCCCGGCTTGCCGGTAGAGCGCGCATACCCCTCGGCGGCATGCGCAGCGCCGGCTTCGTGCCGGACCAGGATGTGGCGGATGGAGCTGTGGGCGAACAGTTCGTCATAGATCGGCAGCACGGCGCCGCCGGGATAGCCGAACACGAATTCGACCCCCTGTTCGACAAGACTATCGATCAAGATTCTGGCGCCGCTGCGCTCGTCCACCGTCTGGCTCCTTCTTCCGCCGGCGGGGTAGCCGGGGCCCGAGACAAAAGCGACCCGACGCGTGGGGCGCGCGCCGGGCCTTTTCTCTATGCGAGACAAGCTGGGCTTAACGACATAATCTTAGGTGTCAAGCCAGATCAGCGCAATAATGATGCAAACGAGACCTCCTCGTCGAAAGGTTCTTCTTCGATGCGCGGCCAGTGCGGCGGGGGCTGGGCGCGTAGCCAGGTGAACTGGCGGCGGACGTACTGCCATGTCGCCCGCTGCCCGCGAAGTTCCGCTTCCTCGCGTGACCACACCCCGCCAAGCCAGCCGGCGATCTCCGGCACCCCGATGGCGCGCATCACCGGCAATTCGGGTGACAGACCCCGGTCGAGCAAGGTGCGCACTTCCTCGACCGCGCCTTCATCGAGCATGCGGGTAAACCGCGCCTCGGTGCGCTCGCGCAAGGTGGACAGCGGGGGGCGAAGGATGACCGGATGCAGCGTCACTTCGTTATCGATCCCGCTGCCGTTGGCCTGCTGCCAGTACGCCAGCGGCAGTCCGGTGGAGCGGACGACCTCCAGAGCGCGGGCGATCCGCAACTTGTCGTTCCGGTGGAGGATGGCCGCGCGCTGCGGGTCCTCCAGGGTGAGCGCGGCATAGGCATCGGCGGGATCAAGTGCGCGCACCGCATCGCGTACGGCCGGATCGATGGCGGGCACCTTGGCAATACCGTCGATCAGCGTGCGCAGGTACAGTCCCGTGCCGCCGACCAGGATCGGGACCGCTCCGGCGGCATGGGTTCGCGCGATCTCCTGCCGCGCCGCCTCTGCCCAGTCTGCCGCCGAGCAGGCCTGCGCGCCGTCCCAGGTGCCGAACAGGCGGTGCTCGACCCCGCGCATCTCCTGTTCGCTGGGGCGGGCAGAGAGCACGCGCAGGTCGGCATAGACCTGTGCGCTGTCGGCATTGATCACGATGCCCGTGCGGCCACGCGCCTTCAGCGCCAGCGCCAGCCTGACCGCCAGATCGCTCTTGCCGCTGGCGGTGGGCCCTGCGATGAGCGCCACCGCTGGCTTTTCCGGAGATGTCCTGGTGCTCATCGCGCGGCTGATAGCAGACCCGGCCGTGCTCGAAAGAGGCGGGCTGGAGGCGCGGCTGGACGCCGCCAGCGCTGCGCTGGAGGCGCAAGGGCTGCGGATCGCGGCAGCCGCGATGCTCGATTTCTGCGGCGACACGTTGCAGATCGCGCTGCCGGACGGCGACCCGGCGGTGCTCCGGAGGGTGCTGGACGAACATTTCTCCCCCGCCGACCTGCTGGTCTCCACCCGCGAGATCGAGGTGCCGCGCCTGTTCGTGTCGGACATGGATTCCACGGCCATCGAGCAGGAATGCATCGACGAACTGGCCGACTTCGCCGGTTTGAAAGAGCAAGTTTCGGCCATCACCGAGCGGGCGATGGAGGGTGAGCTCGATTTCGTGAGCGCGCTGACAGAGCGGGTGAAGCTGCTGGCAGGCCTTGGCGAGGATACGGTCGCCACTTGCCTTGCGGAACGGATCCGGCCCACGGCAGGCGCGCGCACGTTGATCGCGACCCTCAAGGCGCGCGGGTGTCACACGGTGCTGGTGACCGGCGGCTTTCATCACTTTGCCGATCCGGTGGCGGAGCAGATCGGGTTCGATCACGTCGTCGCCAATCGCCTCGGCGTAGCGGGCGGCAAGCTGACCGGCGCGCTGGTCGGCGGCATCACCGACAGCGCGGTCAAGCGGCAGGTCCTGCTCGAAGAGGCAGAGCGGTTGGGCGACAATGTCGCGACGCTGGCCATCGGCGACGGGGCCAACGACGTGCCGATGTTGCAGGCGGCCAGCTGGGGGATCGCCTATCGCGCGAAGCCCAAGGCGCGCGACGCGGCGGATGGCTGGATCGACCGCGGCGACCTGACCGCCGTGCTCCACCTTCTCGGCATTCCCCGCGAGGACTGGGTCGCGGGGTGAAACCGCTTCCCAGAGCGGAGCATTAAAGCTATATTGACACCGATGTCAGTAGGGGCCTTGCGATGACCGACCTCCAGCCGATCCCGCCCGCCGATCCGAATCTTGCCTGCGCGGCTGACGGAACCGTCTTCCGCAACCCCGCGCGCACGATGCCCAAGCGCGACGTGGGCAAGGCCATCGCCAAGTTCCGCGAGCTGATCAGGGACAAGGAGAACACCAAGCTGGTGTTCGAGATCTACGAGGCGTTGCCGTCGAAATCATTCATGCCGCGCGCGCGCGCTGCCACCTTGAGCGAGCACGGTCAGGCCTTGCGCGAGGCGGAGCCGTTCCTGCCGCCGATGCTCGATGACCATGCCGAACTGCGCAAGCTGCCCAAGGGTTCGGTCGCGCATGCCTATTGCGATTTCATGGAGAGCGAGGGGCTGTCGGCCGCCGGGCTGGTCGCCGAATCGGAGAAGATTGGGCGTCCCAAGTACGGCGACCTGATCGAATGGTATGGCTTTCGCCAGCGCGACACCCACGATCTGATGCACATCCTCACCGGTTACGGTCGCGACGCGCTGGGCGAACAGTGCGTGCTGCTGTTCACGCACGGCCAGCAACCCGCTGCCGGTCACTTGCTGCTCGGCTATGCCGGCGCGTTCAACATCACCAAGCAAGTCAAGAGCAAGGCGCCCGTGTGGCGCGCCGTGCGCGAGGCGCATCGCCGGGGCAAGAGCTGCCCGCCGCTGGTCGAGATGTCGATCCGTGAGCTGCTGGCGATGGACCTAGCCGATGCCCGTGCGAAGTTCGGCATCGGTGAGCCCACGTGGTACCGCCGCTGTCACCAGGTGTGGCAGAGCGAGGGCGTGAACCCCTATGACCTGCTCGGCAAGGCTGAGGCGGCCGAGGAAAAGCGCGCCGCCTGACCCGGGCGGGAGTTAGCTTTCCATCCAGTCGCGGAAGAAGCTGTCGCTGGCTTCGCGAAGGTCCGCCAGCGCGACCGACTGCTCTCCGATCACCAGCGCATCGCCGCCGGTGGTGCCGATCCGTTCGAACGGCACCTGGCCGCGGTCCAGCTCCACGCCTGGCGCGACCGTCACCAGATAACGGGCTTGTCCTTCGTTAAAGGCGAACTCGCTGGTCATCGCGTCTACCTGCGCGCCAATGCCGCTCGCGAGCGCCATTTCGGCCAACGCGACCAGCAGGCCGCCGTCGCTGATGTCGTGAACCGCGGTAACCTTGCCATCAGCAATCAACCGGCGGACGATCTCGCCATTAAGCCGCTCGTCGGCCAGGTCGACCTGCGGCGGTTCGCCGTCCTCGCGGCCGTGAATTTCGCGCAGCCACAGCGATTGGCCAAGCTCCGGGTAGTGCGCACCGATCGCCAGGATCGCGTGACCCTCCGCCTTGAAAGCGACGGTGGCCATCTGCTCGTAGTCGGCGATCACCCCGACGCCTCCGATCGCGGGGGTGGGCAGGATCGCGCTGCCGCCGCCGGTCGCCTTGCTTTCGTTGTACAGGCTGACGTTGCCGCTCACGATCGGGAAGTCGAGCGCGCGGCAGGCATCGCCCATGCCGTCGAGACATCCGGTGAGCTGGGCCATGATCTCGGGCCGCTGGGGATTGGCGAAGTTGAGGCAATTGGTCACCGCCAGCGGCCGCGCGCCCACCGCGCACAAGTTGCGCCATGCCTCGGCAATCGCCTGCTTGCCGCCTTCGTAGGGGTCGGCATAGCAATAGCGCGGGGTGCAATCGGTGGTCATCGCCAGCGCCTTCCGCGTCCCATGAACCCGCACCACCGCGGCGTCGCCGCCCGATAGCTGGAGCGTATCGGCGCCGACCTGGCTGTCGTACTGCTCCCAGATCCACCGGCGCGAGGCGAGGTCGGGTGAGGCCATCAGCTTGAGCAGATCGGCTCCCAGATCGGTGCTCGCCGGCACCGCGCCCAGCGGCGCGACCTTGGCCCACGCCTTGTAGTCCTCGCGGCTCATCGCCGGCCGGTCGTAGAGCGGCGCATCGGCGGCGAGCGGGCCGAGGGGGATGTCGCACACCACCTCGCCTTCGAATTCCAGCACCATGTGCCCGGTATCGGTCACCTCGCCGATCACCGCGAAGTCCAGCTCCCACTTGCGGAAGATGGCTTCGGCCTCCGCCTCGCGTCCCGGCTTCAGCACCATGAGCATCCGCTCCTGGCTTTCCGACAGCATCATCTCGTACGGGGTCATGCCGTCTTCGCGGCAGGGAACGTTGTCCATCACCAGCCGGATGCCGGCCTTGCCATTGGTCGCCATCTCGACGCTGGAGGAGGTGAGGCCCGCCGCGCCCATGTCCTGGATTGCCACGATCATGTCGGTCGCCATCAGTTCGAGGCACGCCTCGATCAGCAGCTTTTCGGTGAATGGATCGCCGACCTGCACTGTGGGACGCTTCGCATCGGCATCGTCGCCGAAGTCGGCGCTCGCCATAGTGGCGCCGTGGATGCCGTCGCGCCCGGTCTTGGAACCGACGTACACGATCGGGTTGCCGACGCCGGTCGCCGCCGAATAGAAGATGCGGTCGGCATCGGCGACGCCCACCGTCATCGCGTTGACCAGGATGTTGCCGTCGTAGGCGCGGTGGAAGTTGGTCTCCCCGCCGACGGTCGGCACGCCGACGCAATTGCCGTAGCCGCCGATGCCGGCGACCACGCCCTTCACCAGATGCTTCATCTTGGGGTGGTCGGGCCGGCCGAAGCGCAAGGCGTTCATGTTGGCGACGGGCCGCGCGCCCATCGTGAACACGTCGCGCAGGATGCCGCCAACGCCCGTGGCGGCACCCTGATACGGTTCGATATATGACGGGTGGTTGTGGCTCTCCATCTTGAAGATCGCAGCCTGCCCGTCACCGATGTCGATCACGCCGGCGTTCTCGCCCGGGCCGCAGATCACCCACGGCGCCTCGGTCGGCAGCTTCTTGAGATGAATGCGCGACGATTTGTAGCTGCAATGCTCCGACCACATGACCGAGAAGATGCCCAGCTCCACCAGATTGGGCTCGCGTCCCAGCGCGTGGAGGACGCGTTCGTATTCCTCGGGGCTGAGGCCGTGGGCCTCGACGACTTCGGGCGTGATTTCCGGCATGGCCGCGCCCTTAGCGGCGGGGGAGGCCAGCCGCTAGCCCCGCATGGATATGCGCCGGCGAGTCATCCCCAGCCACCAGGCCGACAGCGTCGCCAGGCCATAGGCGAAAAAGGCGAGGATGCTGGTGCCGGGCGTCACCGCGGTAGGCTCGGGCCCGAACCAGTTGATCGCCTGCAACGCCAGCAGCACCAGTCCCAGCACGATCGGCGGGAGCGCCGGGCCGCGGGTGCGCGACAGGTAGAACGCCAGCGCGCCGAACGTCAGCGCCAGTTCCAGCGGCATCGCAATGGCGGGGTAGTTCCACAGGCCGAGCCCCAGCGGCGGCGGTGCGCCAGCGATCGTCAGGTCCGGGCGATGCACCAGCAGGTCGAGCAGCCAGTGGCTCAGCACGACCATCCCGACCAGCAGCGCGAACCGGAAATCCCGCCGCCACAGCCACACGATCAGCGCAAAGCCTGCCGCCCAGGCCGCACTGCCCAGCAGGCTGTGCGTATACGGCATGTCATACAGGTCCATCGGGTTCATCGCGGTGATGCCCGGCGCCACGCGCATGTGTTCCGTTCCGGTCAGGAGAAAGGCGAAGAACGCCCAGTCCACCAGCTGCGCCGCCACGAACAGGGTGCCCAGCCGCGGTTGGCGCCGGCTGACGACTGCGGCTGCCAGAGCCGGCGCCCAATGGCCGATGAACATCGCCGCAAATCTCCCCTTGATCCCCGCGGCCAGCTTGACCGGGCGGGGGCGGACCGTCAATGGATGGCGCATGGCCGACACCGTTCCCGATATCGCCGCGATGACCTTTGAGGATGCCTTGCGATCGCTGGAAGACGTGGTCCGGCGGCTGGAAAGCGGCGAGGTGCCGCTCGACCAGTCGATCACGCTGTACGAGCGGGGCGAGGCGCTGCGCGCGCACTGCCAGGCGCGACTGGATGCAGCGCAGGCGCGGATCGAGAAGATCGTCGCCGGCCCTACCGGCCAGGCAAGCCACTCCGTGCCGTTTGACAGCGATGACTGATCTTCATGACTGACGTTCTTTCGTCAGGCGACGCCTTGCTGAGCGACGCGCTCGCCCGCATCCAGCGCGAGGTCGACGCTGCCATGGCTGGCTTCCTGCCGGTGCCCGACGACGCGCGCGCCCCGTTGGTGGAGGCGATGCGCTATGCCGCGATCGGCGGGGGCAAGCGCGTGCGTCCGCTGCTCACGGTCGCGACCGCCAGCATGTACGCGGTGAGCCGCGATGCGGCGGTGCGGACCGGCTGCGCGGTCGAGGCGATCCACGTCTATTCGCTCGTGCACGACGACTTGCCGTGCATGGATGACGATGAGACCCGCCACGGCAAGCCGACCCTGCACAAGGCTTACGACGAAGCGACGGCGGTGCTGGCCGGGGATTCGCTGCACGCGCTGGCGTTCGAGATCCTCTCCATGCCGGAAACCGCCGGCGATCCGTTCGTCCGTGCCGAACTGACCGCCGCGCTTGCGGCAGCGAGTGGGTGGAACGGCATGGCCGGCGGGCAGATGATGGACATGGCGGCCAGCGCCGGCGACTATGACCTGCCGACGATCACGCGGCTCCAGCAGCTCAAGACCGGGGCCCTGCTGGGCGCGGCCGTGGAGATGGGCGCAATTCTGGGCCGGGTCCCGGAAGAGGGGCGGGGCCACCTGCGCGCCTACGCGCGCGACATCGGCCTCGCGTTCCAGATCGCCGACGACCTGCTCGACATCGAAGGTGACGAGCAAGCGGCGGGCAAGGCGCTGCGCAAGGACGAGAGCGCGGGCAAGGCGACGTTCGTATCGTTGATGGGCGTGGAAGCGGCTCGGATGCAGGCGCGGGCGCTTGTCGATCAGGCGGTTGGCCATCTGGCCGCTCACGGCGACGAGGCCGATCTGCTGCGCTCGCTGGCGCGGTTCATCGTGGAAAGGGACCGGTGAAAGCCAGCGTCATAATCTCGCTGGCTGTTTTGTGCTCAGGATGTCAGCGGACGTCGGCTGAAAATGCATTGATTTCTGCGTTTCCGAAGGAGGCTAAGATCCCACATTGTGCGACTATGTGGGTGAGTGACGAGAGACATTCGTATCTGCAAAGGGGAGAAGGGCAACCTTCGTACAGTGATCGGCTCGATGTCAGCGCGACATCCGAATGTGTCGATCGCTGGTCAAAGTCACTGGAAGGTTTGGATGATTGCGAGTTCGACGTGCACGGCTGTCCAATGTACCTTCGGATGAGCGATGCCGAAATACTGTACGTCGGTCGAAAGCCCGGAGCGACAGCAACCGTCGTCATATATTGGGTCCACGCAAAGCCTTTGCGCGGTGTGCGTTATCAAAGTCTAGAAACAACACGCGATACGAGGGTAACTGGCCATGGCTGAACGCATCGGCATTTATCCCGGCACCTTCGATCCCATCACGCTGGGCCACATGGACATCATCGAGCGCGGCTCGAAGCTGGTCGACCGGCTGATCATCGGGGTCACCACCAACATCGCCAAGTCGCCGATGTTCTCGGACGACGAGCGGATCGCGATCGTGAAGCGCGAACTCGCCGGGGTGAGCGGCAACATCACCGTGGTCGGTTTCAATTCGCTGCTGATGGATTTCGCCGAGGCGCAGGGCGCCTCCGTGATCATCCGCGGGATCCGCGGCGTGACCGACTTCGAATACGAATATCAGCTCACCGGCATGAACCGCCAGCTCAACGACCGGATCGAGACGATCTTCCTGATGGCCGATGTCAGCCTGCAGCCGATCGCCAGCCGGCTGGTAAAGGAAATCGCGCTGTACGGCGGCGACATTTCCAAGTTCGTCACCCCTGCCATTCGCACCGATGTGATGGCCAAAGTCGATCAGGTCGGCCGCCGGGGCACGGGCTAACCATTCATTGAACCGACAGTCGGTGCCCGCTACAGCGCGCGGCGACGGACGATCACTTCTGGACGGGAATTACATGCTGAACCGCCTGCTCGCTGCCGGAGCGCTGTGCGCGCTGGCGCTCGCCTCTGCCGCTTCCGCGCAAGACGAGGCTGCGGCACCAGTTGCCGCCACTGAAACGGTGGCTGCCGCGGCGGAGGCTCCGGCCGCGCCGCGGGTGTACGCTCCGGTCGATTTCAACATCGCCAACGATCCCGAGAACATCCTCCTGCTCGACCTGTCGAACGGGCAGCGCGTGGCCATTCGCCTGATGCCGAGCTGGGCGCCCAATCACGTGGAGCGGATCAAGACCCTGACGCGCGAGGGGTTCTACAACGGGGTGAAATTCCACCGCGTGATCGAAGGCTTCATGGCGCAGACCGGCGATCCCACCGGCACCGGACGCGGCGGATCTTCGTTGCCCGACCTCAAGGCGGAGTTCAATCCGATGCCGCACCTGCGCGGGACCATCTCGATGGCCCACGCGGCGAGCGACGATTCGGCAAACAGCCAGTTCTTCATCACGTTTTATCCGCGCTTCAGCCTCGACCGGAAATACACCAATTTCGGACGGGTCATCGCCGGGATGGATGCCGTCGACGCGATCAACCGGGGCGAGCCGCCGGCTGAGCCTACCGTGGTGCTGCAAGCCTCCATCGCCGCGGACGGAAAGCCGCAGGCGGTGGCGCCGCCGGCGCCCGCGATCGAATCCCCGGTCAGTGTTGACGAGCTGAACGCGCCGCTGACGCAGTAAGCGGGCGCGCAGGCGGGAATCCGATGCGCGTAGACCTGTTCGATTTCGAATTGCCGCCCGAACTGATCGCGCTGCGGCCGGCCGCGCCGCGCGACGCGGCACGTCTGCTGGTGGTGCAGGGCGCAGAAGCGTTCGCCGACCGCATTGTGCGCGATTTGCCGACGTTGCTCAATCCGGGCGATGTGCTGGTGTTCAACGACACCCGCGTGATCCCGGCGCAACTGGAAGGCCGCCGGGGCGAGGCGCGGATCGGCGCGACGCTGCACAAGCGGGTCGACCTCAGGCGGTGGCACGCGTTCGTGCGCAATGCCAAGCGCCTGCGTGAGGGCGACACGGTGGTGTTCGGCGCGGACGTCGCCGCCGTGGCCGAAGCCCGCCATCCCGATGGTTCCTGGACCCTGGCGTTTGCCGGCGACGAGCCGGTCGAGGTCCTGCTTGAGCGGGCGGGCCGGATGCCGCTGCCGCCCTACATCGCCGGCAAGCGCCCGACGGACGAACGCGACAGAAGCGACTACCAGACGATGTTCGCCGCGCGCGACGGGGCGGTGGCGGCGCCGACCGCCGCGCTCCACTTCACGCCGGAACTGATAGCCGCGCTGGAGGCGGCTGGCGTGGCGCGCGAAATCCTCACGCTGCATGTCGGCGCGGGCACATTCCTCCCGGTCAAGGCCGACGACACCGATGACCACGCCATGCACGCGGAGTGGGGCCGGATCGATGCGCCGACCGCGGCGCGCCTGAACGCCGCGCGAGAGGCGGGGGGCAGGGTGATTGCGGTCGGCACCACATCGCTTCGCCTGCTCGAAAGTGCCACCGGCCAGGACGGCATCATCCGCGATTTTGCGGGCGACACCTCCATCTTCATCACCCCCGGCTATCGATTCAGAGCCGTGGATGGGCTGATGACCAACTTCCACCTGCCGAAATCGACCCTGTTCATGCTTGTATCGGCGCTGATGGGCCGCGAGCGGATGCAGGCGGTCTATGCCCGCGCGATCGAGAGCGGATATCGCTTTTACAGCTATGGGGATTCGTCGCTGCTGCTCCCCTGATTCCGCGGGGGATGCCGCTACTCGGTCGTCTTGCCGTCGAAATGCTCGTGGGCCGACTTCGCCTCGTCCGGGGTCCGGTGAACGGTGCCGTCGATATGTTCGGGCGGGCCGTAGATCGTGTACATCTTGAGCGGCTCGCTGCCGGTGCAGCGCACGTTGTGCCGCGCGCCCTGCGGCACGATCACCGCATCGTCGGCTTTGACGCGGTAGGTGGTGTCATCGACCATCACCTCTCCCTCGCCGGCTTCGAAGCGGAAGAACTGGTCGCGGTCCTCGTGCACTTCGGCGCCGATTTCCTCGCCCGGCGGGATGCTCATCAGCACCAGCTGAATATTGTGCCCCGTGTACAGGACGCGGCGGAAGTCCGTGTTGCCCTCGGTCGCGCTCTCGATGTCGCCGTGATAGCCCTTCATTCGCTGCTCCTTGGATATCTGGTGAACTTACGCCCGGTCAAACGCGCCGTTCCCCAGATCCAGGAAGGATCCGGGGCAGATCAATTGCTCGATCAGCGCATCATCCGCGGGCAGCCGCTTGTCGAGCATCAGCATGGCAATTCCGTGACCCAGCGACCACGCCTGCAGGGCGAGCCGGCCTGCCGCGGGGCCATCGCCGCCGCACAGTTCGGCCGTGGTCTCGTGCAACAGCGCGGACGCGGGGTCGGACTTGTCACCCGCCGGTTCACCATGGGCAAACACCAGCCGGAACAGCGCGGGGTGGGCCAAGGCAAACCGCACGTAAGCGCGGCCGATCTCCACGAAACCCGCTGGACCGCCGCCCGCCGCATCGTGCGCGCTGCGCTGCGCGGCACCCAGCAGCGCCAATCCCTCGCGCGCCAGAGCGGCCAGCAGCGCGTCCTTGTTGGGGAAGTGCCGGTAAACCGCCGTTGGCGAAACCCCCACTGTGCGCGCCAGTTCGCGCAGCGACAGATCGAGCCCGTCCGGCCCCTCGAGCGACTTCATCCCCGCAGCGATCAGCGCATCGCGCAGGGAGCCGTGATGATAAGTCGATTCTGATGTTGACACTGTTTACATAGCCGCTAAGTTGACGCTGTTCACATCGAGCTAGGCCTAGGAGTCGACAATGGCAAGCGTGCTGGAGAAAACCATTCGCGGGGCAGTGACCGCAGGCGTGACCAGTCTCGCTGGGCTCAATCGCAAGCGGCTGAGCGATGACAGCCCATTCCTGAGCGGCCTGCACACGCCGATGGCGGACGAGCTGACGCTGACGGATCTGGCGGTAAGCGGACACATTCCGCCGGAACTCGACGGCCGCTATGTCCGCATCGGACCCAATCCGCATTTCGCCGATGGCAAGGGGCACCACTGGTTCACGGGCGACGGCATGGTCCACGGGATCAAGCTGAAGGATGGCCGGGCCGAGTGGTACCGCAACCGCTACATCCGCTCGAACGCGTTGGAGGAAGCGGGCGGTCCGTCCGCCGCGCCGGGCCCGCGGCGCGGAATGAGCGACACCGTCAATACCAACGTGATTCAAGTCGCCAGCAAGACACTGGCGCTGGTGGAGGCAGGATCGTATCCCGCCGAGCTGAGCGACGGACTCGAAACGCTTGCGTACAGCGACTTCGGCGGCGGGCTCGCCGGTTCGTTTACTGCGCACCCGCATCACGATCCGGTCACAGGCGAGTTTCATGCGATCTGTTACGACGCGGCGGCGCCCAACCGGGTCACCCACGTTGCTCTCGATGCCCAAGGCACGGTTCTGCGCGAAATGCCCATCGCGGTCCGCAACGGCCCCTCGATCCACGATTGCGCGCTGACCTCGCATTATGTGGTAATCTTCGACCTGCCCGTGACGTTCTCGATGAAAGCGCTGCTGAGCGGGCACAAGTTCCCCTACCGCTGGAACCGTGAGCACCGCGCGCGCGTCGGCCTGGTGCGCCGCGATGGCGGCCCGACCAGCGTGACCTGGCACGATGTCGATCCCGCTTACGTCTTTCACGTCGCCAACAGTTATGAAGACGAGCAGGGCCGAGTGGTGATCGACGCCTGCGCTTACGACACGATGTTCGATGGCGACGGCGGCGGTCCAGCGGGACGCAACCTGGGGCTGGAGCGCTGGACCGTCGATCCGTCGGGCGGCGCCGTGACGCGGGTTACCCTGGATGCGACCCCGCAAGAGTTCCCGCGACCGGACGAACGGTATTTCGCGCAGCCGTACCGTTATGCTTGGGCGACCGGCCTGCCGGAGAAGGAAAGTGCGGACTTTGTCGGTCCGGCACCGCTGATCCGGCACGATCTGGAGGCAGGGACGCAGATCGAGCGCCAATTCGGACCGCACGCGGTGCTGGGCGAGTTCGTGTTCGTCCCCCGGCACGCCGACGCGCCGGAGGGTGACGGATGGGTGATGGGCTACATCATCGACCGGGATAGAGAGACCACCGACCTTGCGATCCTCGACGCTGCAACCTTGGAGGACGTCGCGCGGATCCATGTACCGCACATCATTCCGCCGGGGTTCCACGGGAATTGGCTGCCGGCAGCGTAGACTGGTTGCGCCCGGCGCGGCGGGCGGCAATGGTCGGTGGCGAATGGAAACGATTCTCGACATCGCCGGGCTGACCAAGGTCTATCCCAGCGGGCTCAAGGCACTCGACGGGGTGGATCTGCAAATCCGGCGCGGGGAGATCTTCGCGCTGCTGGGGCCCAACGGCGCCGGCAAGACGACGCTGATCGGCGCAGTCTGCGGGCTGGTGCGGGTGACCGAAGGGCGCATCACGGCCTTCGGCCAGGACCTGTCGCAGCACTGGCGGCACGCGCGCAAGCGGATCGGGTTGGTGCCGCAGGAACTGGGCTTCGACATGTTCGATACGGTTGAGCGGCAGGTCGCCTATTCGCGCGGACTATTCGGATCGCCGCCGGACCCCGCCCGGATCGAAGAGGTGCTGCGCTCGCTGAGCCTGTGGGACAAGCGCAAGGAGCAAATCCGCGCCCTGTCCGGCGGCATGAAACGCCGCGTGCTGATCGCCAAGGCGTTGAGCCACGATCCCGAACTGCTGTTTCTCGATGAACCGACCGCCGGCGTCGATGTCGAGCTGCGGCGCGACATGTGGCGGCAGATCGATCGCCTGCGTGACCAGGGCGTCACCGTGATCCTGACGACTCACTACATCGAGGAAGCGGAAGAGATGGCCGACCGGGTCGGGGTGATCAATCAGGGGCGCCTGCTGCTGGTCGACGACAAGGCCGCGATCATGGCCCGGCTCGGCCGTACCGAGGCGCGTTTCCGCCTCGCGGCGCCTTTGAGCGCAGTGCCGGACAGTTTATGCGCCTACCCGCTGCATCTGGAGGACGACGGCCTCACGCTCGCCTATCGCGGCGGCGACGGGGCGGGGAAAGGCAAGGCGGAGATCGCCGCGGTCGCGCAGGCGCTGCCGCAGCAAGGGATCGCCTACACCGCGCTTGATCAGAAGGAATCGAGCCTGGAGGACATCTTCGTCGGTCTGGTCGAGGAGGGCGCGGCATGATCAACTGGCGCTCCACTTATGCGATCTATCGCAACGAACTGATGCGATTCATGCGTACCGTGTTCGGTTCGCTGGTTTCCCCGGTGCTCACCACCAGCCTCTATTTCATCGTCTTCGGCGCGGCGATCGGCGGGCAGATGAACGATGTCGGCGGGGTCGACTACGGCGCCTTCATTGTGCCCGGCCTGCTAATGCTGACGCTGCTGTCCGAAAGCACCAGCAACGCGAGCTTCGGGATTTACATGCCCCGCTTCACCGGGGCGATCTACGAGCTGCTTTCGGCCCCGGTGGGCGTGGCCGAGACGTTGCTGGGATTTGTCGGCGCGGCCGCGACCAAAAGCTTGATCCTGGCTGCCGTGATCCTGCTGACGGCGACGCTGTTCGTCGACTACACGATCGCGCATCCATTCTTCGCGCTGCTGTTCATCCTGCTGGTTTCGGCCAGCTTCTCCTTGCTGGGATTCATCCTGGGCGTGTGGGCGGAAGGGTTCGAGAAGCTGCAGATGGTGCCGCTGCTTATCCTAACGCCGCTGACGTTCCTGGGCGGCACGTTCTATTCGATCGACATGTTGGCCGAGCCGTGGCGCACGATCGCGCTGGGCAATCCCATCGTCTATCTGGTGAACGGTCTGCGGTGGACGTTCTATGGCAAGGCGGATGTAAGCATCGGCGTATCGCTCGGGCTGACGCTGGCATTCCTGGCGATCTGCATCACGATCATCGCGTGGATCTTCCGCTCTGGCTGGCGGCTCAGGAGTTGACGAAGTCGGCGCTTTCCAGCCGGGTGTCCTTGTAGGCGACGAAACGGCGGGTCATCCGTTCGAAGAACCCGGCGCCGATGCGTTCCGCAAAACGCTGTGCCTGCTCGATGTCGGAGTACCACTTGCCGGTGCGTGTCGGGGTGACGAAGCGATATTTGGTCATTGTACCGGGATAATGATGGTGGCCCGACGCGGTTCCAATGTTGCGCTTGGTTAGCATAACCTGCCGCTCCACGGGCTGGCGGCTTCTTGGATGAGAGGCTAGGCGCACGTCATGACGCCCCGTTTCGAGTTCACGATCGACGCCACCGATGGCGCCGCGCGTACCGGTGTGATCGCCATGCGCCGCGGCGAAATTCGCACACCTGCCTTCATGCCGGTGGGTACCGCTGCCACGGTGAAGGCGATGAAGCCGGACAGCGTCCGCGCCACCGGTGCCGACATCCTGCTCGGCAATACCTATCACCTGATGCTGCGGCCGGGCGCGGAGCGGGTCGCGCGGCTGGGCGGCCTTCATCGGTTCATGAACTGGCCGCGCCCGATCCTGACGGATAGCGGCGGCTATCAGGTCATGAGCCTTGCGAGCCTGCGCAAGCTGACCGAGGAGGGCGTGTCGTTCTCCAGCCATATCGACGGGTCCAAGCACCTGCTGACGCCCGAACGATCGATGGAGATCCAGCGCCTGCTGGGTAGCGACATCGTCATGGCATTCGACGAATGCCCGCGCACCGACCGTCCGTTCGCCGAGATCGAGGCGAGCATGGAGATGTCGATGCGCTGGGCCCGGCGGAGCCGCGACGCCTTCGATGCAGGGGGCGAGCACGCGGACAACGCGGCGCTGTTCGGCATCCAGCAGGGGGCGCTCGACGAGGGGCTTCGCGCTCGGTCAGCCGGTGCGCTGCGCGAGATCGGCTTCGATGGCTACGCCATCGGCGGGCTGGCCGTGGGCGAGGGGCAGGAGGCGATGTTCGCCACCCTCGATTTCGCGCCCGGGCAGTTGCCGCATGATGCGCCGCGTTACCTGATGGGGGTTGGCAAGCCCGACGATCTGGTGGGCGCGGTGCTGCGCGGCGTGGACATGTTCGATTGCGTCCTGCCAACCCGATCGGGCCGCAATGGGCAGGCATTCACCTGGGCCGGCCCGGTCAACCTGCGCAACGCGCGTCATGCCGAGGATGCCGGGCCGCTCGACCCGCGCTGCTCGTGCGAGGTGTGCGGCCATTACAGCCGCGCCTATCTTCATCACCTGATCAAGGCTGGCGAGATGCTGGGCGCGATGCTGCTGACGGAGCACAACCTGTCGTTCTACCAGCAGCTGATGCAAGCCATGCGAAGCGCGATCGCCGAGGGGCGGATGACCGCTTTCGCCAGCGCCTTTCTCGCTGAGTACGGCGCAAAGGGATGACGTGGTCTCGCGCCGTGGTGATAGGCGCGAGCGGAGGTATCGGCAGCGCGCTGGCAGCCGAATTGGACAAGCGTGGTTGCACGGTCGTGGGCCTGTCGCGCAGTGGCCCGGAAGACAGGCACATCGATATCGAAGACGAGCCGTCGATCGCGCGGGCGGCTGAGCGGGTTGCAGCGGGCGGGGTGGCCGACTTGGTGATTGTCGCCAGCGGTGCGCTCTCGCTCGGCGGCAAGAGGCCGGAGAAAAGCTGGACTGCGCTTGATGCCGACTACCTTGCGCGGCTGTTTGCGGTGAACGCCACCGGGCCCGCGCTGGTCGCCAAGCATTTTCTGCCGCTGTTGCCCCGCTATGGCCGCAGCGCGTTCGCGGCTCTCGGTGCCCGCGTCGGCAGTATCGGCGATAACCGGCTGGGGGGGTGGTACGGCTACCGCGCGTCGAAGGCCGCGTTGGTGCAGCTCGTCCGCACGCTGGCGGTGGAACTTGCCCGCAGCAGGCCCGAGGCGCTGTGCGTCACTCTCCATCCCGGGACTGTCGCCACCTCCTTGAGCGAAAGGTTTGCCGCCGGTCGGGAGACCTTTTCCCCTGAAGAGGCCGCGCATCATCTGCTCGCCGTCCTCGACCGCCTCACCCCCGCCAGCAGCGGCCGTCATTTCGCGTGGGATGGGGCGGAGATCGCACCCTAACATGCAAAAAGGGCGGCCCCGCGGGACCGCCCTTTCAAATCATTCCGAATGATTGGCGATCAGCGCGAGTAGAACTCGACCACCAGGTTCGGTTCCATCGTCACCGGGTAAGGCACTTCGTCCAGCGTGGGCACGCGGGTGAAGGTGATCTTGTCGGTGCCATCGGGGCTGACGTAATCGGGGATGTCACGCTCGGGCAGGCTCTGCGCCTCGATAACCAGAGCCATCTCCTTGGCCTTGTCGCCCAGGCTGATGACGTCGCCCGCGGCGATGCGGCGGCTGGCGATGTTGCACTTCACGCCGTTGACGCGGATGTGGCCGTGGCTGACGATCTGGCGCGCGGCGAAGATCGTCGGCGCGAACTTCGCGCGGTACACCACCATGTCCAGCCGGCGCTCGAGCAAGCCGATCAGGTTCTGGCCGGTGTCGCCCTTCATGCGGCTGGCTTCGGCGTAAGTCGACTTGAACTGTTTCTCGGTCACGTCGCCATAGTAGCCCTTGAGCTTCTGCTTGGCGCGCAGCTGGAGGCCGAAATCGCTGGTCTTGCCCTTGCGGCGCTGACCATGCTGGCCGGGGCCATACGAGCGGCGATTGACGGGAGAACTGGGACGGCCCCAGATGTTCTCGCCCATCCGGCGGTCGAGTTTGTGCTTGGCGCTCTTGCGCTTCGACATGGTGTCGTTCCTTCAATTTGCAGGTCCGCCCAAACGGCGGCCGTTTAACCCGGCATCGCCCGGCGGACCGAATATGTCCGCCGCGATCTCCGCTTCACCGGGATACGGGATCAAATGCGAAGCGCGCCCCTAGCAGGAACCGCGCCAAGGTCAAGGTCGCGCTCTCGACAAACGCGCGCCGAACGGCCAACGCGCGCGCCATGACCGAAATCGTTTCACCTGACGATTGCCAGACCATGCGCGAAGTTCGCGCGGGCGTGGACCAGACCGACCGCGAGCTGATCGATTTGCTGGAGCGCCGCTTTGGCTACATGCGCGCCGCGGCTCGAATCAAGCAGGACCGGGCGTCAGTCCGCGACGAAGGGCGGAAGGCTGCGGTGATCGCCGCTGCGGCCGACCGGGCGGCTGCGGCCGGCCTTCCGCGCGACAGGATCGCGGAACTGTGGGACCAATTGGTCGAGGCATCGATCGCCTACGAACTGATCGAGTGGGACCGTCTGCGCGGTTAGTACCGATCGGGCTTGGCCAGGTGGCTGAGCACCCCGCGGACGGTGCGGACCTCCAAGTGATTCCACGCGGGCTTGGTCAGCAGGCTCCGCAAGGTGCGCCGGGTATGTTGCCTGCGGTCTTCCGGCCGGAAAAACCCTTTGGGCTCAAGCATCGTCTCGAGCTGGGCGATCATCCCCTCCAATTCGACCTGCGGGGCTGGGGGCAGTAGCTCCTCCTCGGTCGGTGAGCTGAGCGCCTGGGATTTGGACCATTCATAAGCGACGAGGATGACCGCCTGCGCCAGGTTCAGGGAGCCGAATTCGGGATTGATCGGCACCGTCAGGATCGCGCGGGCGAGGGCAACGTCATCGGTCTCCAGCCCCGATCGCTCGGGCCCGAACAGGATCGCGCTGCGGCCGATCTGCGAATGGATTTCACGCGCGGCTGCCTCGGGCGTCACCACCGGCTTGGTGACCCCGCGCTTGCGCACCGTGGTCGCATACACGTGCGCGCAGTCAGCGACCGCATCGGCGGTGGTCGCGAAGACTTGTGCCTTTTCAAGCACGATGTCCGCGCCGGATGCCGCAGGCCCGGCCGAGGGGTTGGGCCAGCCATCGCGCGGCTCAACCAGGCGCAGTTCGGTAAGCCCGAAGTTGAGCATCGCCCGCGCCGCCTTGCCGATGTTCTCGCCTAGCTGGGGGCGCACTAGCACGATGACCGGGTCATCAGCCACCGCCGATGTCCCGTACGCTGCTGGCGAACTGTTCGAAATCGCGCGCTTCGCTGAAGTCGCGGTACACGCTGGCGAAGCGGATGTAGGCGACGCTGTCGAGTTGGCGCAGCCCCTCCATCACCAGTTCGCCGATTCGCGCCGATGGCACCTCGCTCTCGCCGGACGTTTCGACCTGGCGCTGGATGCCGCTGATCAGCTGGTCGAGTCGTTCCTGCTCCAGCCCGCGCTTCCGCACCGCGAGCGCGATCGACTGTTCGAGCTTCGCGCGGTCGAACGGCTCACGCCGCCTTTCCAGACCATTGGCGCCTGATTTCACCACCACCACTTCGCGCAGCTGGACCCGTTCGAAGGTGGTGAACCGCGCGCCGCAGCGTTCACACTGGCGGCGGCGGCGGATCGCGGTGCTGTCCTCGGTCGGGCGGCTGTCCTTGACCTGCGAATCGTCGTGGGCGCAGAACGGGCAGCGCATCCGGCCTGGCGCGCCTTACTTCTTGACGCGGTTGTAGAGCGCGATGCCCGCGCCGGCGACCAGTCCCACCGGCAGCGACACGAACGGCAGCAGCACGCCCGCCACCGCGCCGATCGCGGCGCCCGCCAGCACCGGCTTGGTCGACGGGTGATGCATGCCTTCCTTGGCCATGCCGCTGACTTCGGTCTTCACGTCCGCGACCCAATCCTGGCCCCCGCCGTTGTTGTTGCTGTTCTGGTCCATCATCAATTCCTTCCGGGATAAACGGGAAATGCTTCGCACAGTTCGCTGACGCGGCGGCGAACGCTTTGTTCCACCTGGGCATCGCCGTCAGGTCCATTGCGCGACATCCCATCGACGACTTCGGCGATCAGCCCGCCGATCGTGCGGAATTCCTCCGGCCCGAAGCCACGGGTGGTTCCCGCCGGGGTGCCGAGGCGGATCCCGCTGGTCACGAACGGACTGCGCGTATCGTAGGGAATGCCGTTCTTGTTGCAGGTGAGATAAGCGCGGTCGAGGCCATGCTCGGCCGCCTTGCCGGTCACGTCCTTGGGCGTCAGGTCGACCAGCATCGAATGATTGTCGGTGCCGCCAGACACCACCCGCAGCCCGCCGGCCTCGACGCCCGCTGCCAAGGCACGCGCGTTCTCCACGATCCGCTGCGCGTACTCGGCGAAATCCGGCCGCAGCGCTTCACCGAATGCCACCGCCTTGCCGGCGATCACATGCATCAGCGGCCCGCCCTGCAAGCCCGGGAACACCGCCATGTTGACCGGCTTGGACAGCGCCTCGTCGTTCCAGAGGATCACGCCGGAGCGCGGACCGCGCAGGCTCTTGTGCGTGGTCGTCGTCGTCACGTGCGCGTGCGGCACGGGGGAGGGGTGGGCGCCGCCGGCCACCAGGCCCGCGATGTGGCTCATGTCGACCAGCAGGTACGCGCCCACCTCGTCGGCGATGCGGCGGAAGCCTTCCCAGTCCCATACTCGCGAATACGCGGTGCCGCCGGCGATGATCAGCTTGGGTTGGTTCGCGAGCGCGGTGGCGCGGACTTCTTCCATGTCGATCCGCTCATCTTCGCGGCGCACGCCATAGCTGACCGGATTGAACCACTTGCCGCTCATGTTAACCGGCGAACCGTGCGTCAGGTGACCGCCCGAGTTGAGGTCGAGGCCCATGAACGTATCGCCCGGTTGCAGCAGCGCCAGGAATACCGCCTGGTTCATCTGGCTGCCGCTGTTGGGCTGAACATTGGCGAACGCGCATCCGAACAATTGCTTGGCCCGCTCGATCGCGAGGTTCTCGATCACGTCGGCATGTTCGCAGCCGCCGTAATACCGCTTGCCCGGATAGCCTTCGGCATATTTGTTGGTGAAGACCGATCCGGTCGCTTCCAGCACCGCGCGGCTGGTGATGTTCTCGCTGGCGATCAGTTCGATGCGGGTCCGCTGCCGCTCCAGCTCATCGCGCACCGCAGCCGCGATCTCGGGATCCGCGGCCTCGAGATCATCCCCCCAGAAGCGGTCGAGGGCATCGGCGGAAGTCTGACGGTCGATGGTGGCTGCGGGATTCATGCCGGCTCCTGGAACGGGGGCGGGTTGGAAAGCTTGTCGACCCGGCGCTGGTGTCGTCCGCCGCCGAATTCGGTGCCGATGAACGCGCCGACGCACGCCTTGGCCATATCGATCCCGGTCAGGCGGGCGCCGAGCGCGATCACGTTGGCATCATTGTGCTCGCGCGCCAGGGCCGCCGAAAGCGGCTCCGACACCAGCGCGCAGCGTACCAAGGGGTGGCGGTTGACCGAGATCGATATGCCGATGCCCGATCCGCACAAGGCTACGCCAAGACCGGCAGTGCCATCCGCTACAACCTCGGCCAAACGATAACCGAAATCGGGATAGTCGACGCTGTCGTGGCTGTCGGGCCCGAGGTCCGCGACCTCGTGGCCTTCGTCGATCAGCCACTCGCGCAGGGCGGCCTTGAGGTCGACCGCGGCATGATCGGAAGCAATGGCGATGCGCATGGCGGCGCACATAGGCGCTCGGCGGGCGGATCGCTACCTCAAAGCAGAGCTGTCCCCCGCCAAACGCAGCGCCTCATTCTGCGCGCGCGGTTGCCAAAGCGTTCACCACGGCAGCGATGTCATATGGCTTCGTCAACGTCGGGACGTTCGCATATTCCGCCGGGTTCAGCGTGTCGCCGTATCCCGACGCAAACACGAACGGAACCGAACGGCCAGCCAGGATCTGCGCGACCGAGTAGCTCTTTTCGCCGTGGACATTGATGTCGAGGATCGCTGCATCGAACGACCGCGCGTCCAGCAGCTCATGCGCACGCTGGATCGACCCGGCGACTTCCGGCTGCGCGCCCGCGTCCTCAAGCTGTTCTTCCAGCGCCATCGCAATGATCGGCTCGTCCTCGACGACGAGGATCTTTAAACCGGCCAGACTCATCGGCTACGCCCTTCAATTCGCATTACAAAGTGGCACTGCAGGCCATCGGGGTGGAAGTCGAGCGTTACCTTGTTCTCGCCTTCCGCCGATAGGCCCCGTTCGATAAGCCGCGTGCCAAACCCGCGCCTGGTAGGCTGCGCGACCCTTGGCCCACCTGACTCCCGCCAGTCGATCGTCAGCACACATGCATCCTGTTCGGCCTCGGTGGTCCAGTCGACCGTCACCTGACCATCATCAACCGACAGCGCGCCGTACTTGATCGCATTCGTACTCAGCTCGTGCAGGACCATGGCCAGCGACACCCCGGTTTGCGGGGTGAGCGTCATGTCGGGCCCGGAAAGGGTGAACCGGCTGATGTCGGTCCCCACGGTCGCCTCCACCGCGCTGCGGACGGTGTCCGCCAGCTGCGCCGGTTCCCAATTGCGCTCGGTCAACAAGCTGTGCGCGGCGGCCAGGGCCTTCAGCCGAGCATCAAAGGCGTGCAGCGCCTCGTTCCCGTTCTCAAGTTTGCGAAAGGACTGGGCGGCCAGACCCTGCACGATGGCGAGGGTGTTCTTCACGCGGTGATTGAGTTCGTTGATCAGCAGCTTTTGCGCTTCCTCGGCTGCGACCTCTTCAGTGACATCATGGCCCTGCACCAGGATCGCTTCGACCTGGCCGTTGCCCATGATCGGCTGGTACGCGAAGTTGAGGAAGCGGGACGAAAGCTCTTCGGACCCCTCGGTTCGCAACAGGACCTCGGCCCGTTCCCCCAGATACGTCTTCCGCTCCGCGCGTACCTTGTCGAGGATGCCGACGAAGCCTTGGTCCGCGACCTCGGGCAGCGCATCGAGAACTGATTTGCCGATAATTTCGCGTCCACCGACGAGCCGGTGATATGCGGCATTTGCCATCAGGAACACGTGCCTGGACCCGGCAAGAACCGCCACGAAGCCGGGCGCTTGTTCGAAATAGGCCCGGAACCGGTCCCGCTCCTCGGCCAGGTCGAGATTGCGCGCCTGGATCGCTCCGGCCCGCTCAAAGACACCGGCTTCATCCCGCAATCGCCGCAGCCCGTGAAGCTCGGTGACGTCTACCGTATGCTGCAGGATATAGCGGACAGTGCCCGCATCGTCGTGAACGGGCGTGTGAGTCGCGCTCCAGAACCGGGTGTCCATTTCGCCCGACGGATTGGCGATGTCGTAGCGGATCAGCGCCAACTCATCGACTTCGCCGGTCCGCAGCACCCGCGAGAAAGAGCTTTCGAGCGAGCGGTGGCTTTCGCTTGCGGGGTCGCTGGGAAATGCCTGGAACATTCCCTGGCCAAGAATGTCTTCTCGCCGCCGCCCCGTCGCTGCAAGGTAGGCGTCGTTCATCCATACGATCGTCAGGTCGCGATCGATCAGGACGTAAGGATTGGGCGACTTCGCCAGCAGGGCGGCGAAGTCAATCGGCAGGTCCGCGTTCATGCTCCGGCACCCTCGCACACGGAACCTTCGCGCACGTAAACAACCTGCACGGGCAGACTGCCCCGACCGGTCGACAACTGCACAACAACGGTGACGGCGACGCGCTCGTTACTGGTCGAGGAAGCTGCGCATCTTGCGCGAGCGGCTGGGGTGCTTGAGCTTGCGCAGCGCCTTCGCCTCGATCTGCCGGATGCGTTCACGGGTCACGGAGAACTGCTGGCCGACTTCTTCCAGCGTGTGATCGGTGTTCATGCCGATGCCGAACCGCATGCGCAGCACACGCTCCTCACGCGGGGTGAGCGACGCCAGCACCCGGGTGACGGTTTCCTTCAGGTTCGACTGGATCGCCGCATCCACGGGAATGATCGCGTTCTTGTCCTCGATGAAATCGCCCAGATGGCTGTCCTCCTCGTCCCCGATGGGGGTTTCGAGTGAGATCGGCTCCTTGGCGATCTTCATCACCTTGCGGACCTTCTCGAGCGGCATCGACAGCCGCTCGGCCATTTCCTCGGGCGTGGGCTCGCGGCCTTGTTCGTGGAGGAACTGGCGGCTGGTCCGCACCAGCTTGTTGATCGTCTCGATCATGTGGACCGGGATGCGGATCGTGCGCGCCTGGTCGGCGATCGAGCGGGTGATCGCCTGCCGGATCCACCAGGTGGCATAAGTGCTGAACTTGTAGCCGCGGCGGTACTCGAACTTGTCGACCGCCTTCATCAAGCCAATGTTGCCCTCCTGGATCAAATCCAGGAATTGCAGCCCGCGATTGGTGTATTTCTTGGCGATGGAGATAACCAGGCGCAGGTTCGCCTCGACCATCTCCTTCTTGGCGATCCGCGCCTCGCGCTCGCCTTTCTGGACCATGTTGACGATCCGGCGGAACTCGGGGAGCGACATGCCGGTGGCGCTGGCGATGTCGGCGATTTCCGCCCGGATGCGCTCGACGGCGTCGGCTTCCTTATCGGCGAAGGCCGCCCACTTCTTGTCCTTCTTCGCATTCGCCTGCAGCCAGGTGTCGTCCAGCTCATTCCCGATGTAGGCGCCCAGGAAGTCGGCGCGCTTCACCTTGTGCCGTTCGGCCAGGCGCAGCATCTGCCCACCCAGCGTGGTCAGCCGGCGGTTGAAGGAATACAGGTTGTCGACCAGGAATTCGATCTTGGTGGCGTGGAACTGCACGCTTTCGACCTCGGCCGTCAGCTGCTCGCGCAGATCCTCGTATTTCTTTTCCTTGGCCTTGGGGAAATCCTCGCCCCGGCCAAGCACGTCGACGCGCTCGTTCTGCAGCTTCTCGAATTTCTTGAACAGGTCGGTGATGCGGGCAAAGGTCTCGAGAGCGGCCGGCTTCAGCGCCGCTTCCATCTGAGCGAGGGAGAGGGTGTTGTCCTCCTCCTCTTCCTCCTCGACTCGGCGTGACCGCGGCTCGCCGTCCTCGTCCTCGTCGGCTTCCTCTTCTTCCTCGACCTCTTCTTCTTCCTTGTAGGTCGGGCCGGCGGTCTCCTCGGAGATTTCGCCGTCTTCGTCGTCCTCGGCGCCTTCCTCCATCTTCTCGACGGGCGGTTCCTTGGACAGCATGGCATCGAGATCGAGGATCTCGCGAAGCTGCATCTCTTCGTTGTTGAGCGCTTCCGACCACAGGATGATGGCGTGGAACGTGATCGGGCTTTCGCACAGCCCCATGATCATCATGTCGCGGCCCGCTTCGATGCGCTTGGCGATGGCGATCTCGCCCTCGCGGCTGAGCAGTTCCACCGCGCCCATTTCGCGCAGGTACATCCGCACCGGATCGTCGGTACGCTCGATGACCTCTTTCTTCTTCGCGGCCGCGGCAGGTTTCGACGGCTTGTTGGACGCACCTTCGTCGTCGTCGTCTTCGTCGGTGCCGACTTCTTCGACGTCTTCCTCGGACTCGCCGTCTGCTTCGGCATCCTCGTCGTTTTCGACAATGTTGACGCCCATTTCGCTGATCGCGGACATGACGTCCTCGATCTGCTCGCTCGACAGTTCGTCCTGCGGCAGCGCTTCGTTCAGCTCGTCGACCGTGACATAGCCACGGCGCTTGGCCTTCATGATGAGCTTCTTCACCGACGCTTCATTGAGGTCGATGAGCGGGGCGTCGTCCTTGCCGTTGGCGTCTTCTTGAGTGGCCATTTCGTCTCGTGTCATTCAGTTTTCGTCCGGAATGCCGGGGTCTGCCACCGGAGAGTCAATTTCGGGTTGAGCCGCGCGCGCGGCCCTGCGGCTCGCCATTAGCCCGAGTCGTTTCTCGAACGCCAGCTTTCGTTTGAGCAGCCGCTGCTGCTCCGCGAACGCGGCCTCCGGCTCGGTTTCGAAGCGCGCGGTGGCGACCGCCAGGGCGGCTTCCAAAGCGGGCCGTTCCACCAAAAGCGACACGGCTTCGGCCAAGTCTTCGCGCGCGTCCTGCGGATCGGCGCCTTCATCGAGGAAGGCAAAACGGCTTTTGTCCGGCGGAGGTGCGAAACCCTGCGGTGCGGATATGGGCGTGGCGTGGCCGGGTTCAAGCATTTCAGCCGCTTCGATCAGTGTTTCCAGTGCCGGACCGCTGCGCCCGTCGCTGGATGCGAACCGCGCCAAGGGTTCGGCGTGAGCAAGGATCTGGTCCGGAAAGCGAAGCAGCCCGGCGATCACGGCACTTGCCAGCAGGTCGCGCGATCCACCATCGGCGGCCTGGCGGAGCCGCCCGGCGACCACAGGGTCGAGCTGCGGATTGGCAGCCTTGATGAAGCCGCCTTTCCATTCGCGCTTTTCCCGCGCGGCGCGCGGCGGGCGTGGTGGGAAAGCGAAAGCGGAGAACTTCTCCAGCAATTCGCGGCGATAGAGCGCCTTGATGTCCGGCTGCTCGATCGCGTCGCAGTGCACCATCAGCCGCGCTTGCAGCCCGGCCTTGTCTTCCGGAGTGCGAAGCGGTGCCGCGGTCTGTTCGAACGCCCATAGCGTGTCGATCAGGCTCGCGGGCGCGGCAAGCAAGGCCTCCATCGCCTGCGGACCTTGCTGCCGGATCAGGTCGTCAGGATCGAGGCCGGGGGGCAGCTGGACGATGGACAGGGTCTTGGCCGGGCTCAGCATCGGTAGCGCGCGACTGATCGCTCGCATCGCCGCGCGCTGGCCCGCGTTGTCGCCGTCGAAGCAGAGGATCGGCGCATCCGCCAACCGCCACAGCATCTCCAGTTGCCGCTCCGTCAGCGCGGTCCCCATCGGTGCCACCGCATCCTCGAAGCCCGCCGCTGCCATCGCGACCGCGTCCATCTGGCCTTCCACCACCACGATCCGGCCGCTTTTGCGGGAGGCGGGGCCCGCCCGGTGAAGATTGAACAGGGTCCGGCCCTTGTCGAACAGTGGCGTGTCAGGCGAGTTCAGGTATTTAGGCGCGTCTTTCTTGTCAGCGTCCAGGATGCGCGCCGCAAACCCGATCACCCGCCCGCGCGGATCGTGGATGGGGATCGTCAGGCGGTCCCGAAAACGGTCGTACGGCTCCTTTTCGTCCACCGCGATGAGCAGGCCCGCCTCGATCAGCATGGCCCGGTCGAACTGCTTGAGCGCGCCACCGATCGCGTTGCGGGCGTTCGGCGCGTAACCGAAGCCGAACCGCTCCAGCGTATGCGCATCGAAGTCGCGGCTCGCGAGGTACTCGCGGGCTTTCGCTCCGGCGGGCGTGTCGAGACTGGCGCGAAACCAGTCCTGCGCCGCCTGCGTCACCTCGTGCAGGCCGGCCTGCTGCTCGGCGCGCTGGGCGGCGCGCGGGTCGGGGGCGGGCACCTCGAGACCCGCCTCGCCGGCAAGTTCCTTGACCGCATCCATGAACGACATGCCGCGCTGGTCGGTCATCCAGCGGATCGCGTCGCCGTGCACGCCGCAGCCGAAGCAGTGGTAGAAGCCCTTCGCGTCGTTGACGTAGAATGATGGGCTCTTTTCGTCGTGGAAGGGACAGCACGCCTTCCACTCGCGACCGGCGCGCTGCAGCTTGGTGGTGCGCATCACCACGGTGCTGAGCGTTATCCGCGCGCGCAGTTCATCAAGCCATTGCGGGGATAGCGCCATGCGCCCTCAATGCGGGCGAATCGCCTTGCGATGCAACCTCAGGTGCAGGCGTTTTTGACGCCCTGCCTGGCCGCTGGGTAGAGACCGCTGCCGATCGCTTCCGTGCTGTCGGCGTCGAACGCATACGCGGGGGCGAGGCCCGCCGGGGGCAGGGTGCTTTGCCAATAGAAGGTCAGCGGCTCTTTCTGCTCCCACTGATCGCCGCCGTCGCCCGCGCTCACCGTCCACACCAGCTTGCCGGCATCGCAGCTTACCACCACGTCCGCCTTGCGGCCGATCGCGGCCAGCGCTTCCGGCTTGGCATAACCGGCGTTGCCGGTGAAACCGTGCGCCGGCATCACCATGCGGAACGAAGTCGCGCGCTCGATGTCGCTCGCGGTATTGTTCGCGCCGATGCCGGTGCTCTCGTCGTTATCGCCGCCGGGATAGACGACCATGACATAGGTATAGACCGTACCCGCCGGGGCGGTCGCGGGATCGCACGGATCCATACCCTTGGGGCACGCGACGAAGCTGCGGAGGTCGGCGAAGTTGCCGGCGCTGTTGCGCATCGCCTGAGTTTTCTCCTCGATCCGGCCGCCCAGGGTGAATTCGGTCAGGTCGCCCGCCGTCAAAGCCTTGGCGGCCGCGTCCGCCGCGCCGTCGCTGTCGACGCGGTTCAGGTCGGTCACTTCCTGGTCGCCGACCTCGCGCGGCGACGGGTCGCGGTCAGAACACGCCGCCAGTGCCAGCGCGAGCGCCGATGCGGAGATCAGTTTCCTCATGTGTCCCCCTTTCGGCGCGTGTCCCGGTCAGGACAGCGCCTCTTTGACCAGCCGGCTGGCGGTCTGCATGTCGAGCACAGTGCCATGCCGGGCTTTTAGTTCCGCCATCACGCGGCCCATATCCTTAATCGATTCGGCGCCGAGGGTTGATTTGATGTCGGCGATCGCGGCGCGGGTCTCGTCCTCGGAAAGCTGCTGTGGCAGGAACTCCTCGATGACCTTGAGCTCCTTGCGCTCCTGCTCGGCGAGTTCTTCGCGATTACCCTCAACGTACATGGTTATCGACTCGCGCCGCTGCTTGGCCATTTTTTGCAGGACATCGACCGCCAGCGCGTCATCGTCGGGCTGGGTCGAGGCCGTTCGCAGTTCGATGTCCTTGTCCTTCAGCTTGGCAAGGATCAGGCGCACCGCGGCCAGCCGCTCCTTGTCGCCGCCCTTCATCGCGTCGATCTGGGCTTGCTTGATGGTATCGCGGATCATTCGGTCTGCCTTTCGGTTGAGCTGTTGAGGCGCCGCTTAGCGCGGGTTGACGCTGCAAGGAACCGGGCCTAGCGGCTGGGACTTAGCGACATTGCCGGAAAAACACTGACTCGGAGGGCCCATGCCTGATCCTGCCAATACGCCTGCGCAACCAGAAGGCGCGACCGGCGTGCTGGTATTGGCCGATGGCACGGTGATCTGGGGCAAGGGCTTCGGCGCGGTTGGCGAGGCCGTGGGCGAGGTGTGCTTCAACACCGCGATGACCGGCTATCAGGAGGTGATGACCGATCCCTCCTACGCCGCGCAGATCGTCACCTTCACCTTTCCGCACATCGGCAACGTCGGCGCCAATGCCGAGGATGTGGAGAGTCAGGTCGAAGGCGCGGTTGGCTGCGTGGTGCGGGAGGAAGTGACCCCGCACTCCAGCTTTCGTGCGGAGCAGGAACTGGGCGACTGGCTCAGCGCAAAGGGCAAGATCGGTCTGGCGGGCGTGGATACCCGCGCGCTCACCCGCCGCATCCGCCTGTCGGGCGCACCGAACGCGGTGATCGCGCATCATCCCAAGGGCAAGTTCGACCTCGCCAAGCTGCTGCAGCGGGCGCGCGAGTGGCCGGGGCTTGAGGGCATGGACCTCGCCCAGCGGGTGAGCCGCGAGAAGCAAGAGCAATGGGGCGGCGGCGCGTGGGAACTAGGCAAGGGTTATGGCCGCGCGGACTGGAACGGCAAGCCGCACGTGGTCGCGATCGACTATGGCAGCAAGGACAACATCTTCCGCAACCTGGCGCAGGCCGGGGCGCGGGTGACGGTGGTGCCGGCGCAGACCTCGCTGGCCGAGATCGAGGCGCTGAAGCCTGACGGGGTGTTCCTATCCAACGGCCCCGGTGATCCCGCGGCGACCGGCGCCTACGCGGTGCCGACGGTGAAGGCGCTGCTGGACAAGGACGTGCCGATCTTCGGCATCTGCCTCGGCCACCAGATCCTCGGCCTCGCCGCCGGGGCGCGGACGAGCAAGATGCACCAGGGCCACCGCGGCGCGAACCACCCGGTCAAGCGGCTGGAAGACGGCGTGGTCGAGATCACCTCGATGAATCACGGCTTTGCGGTCGACAACACTGCGCTGCCGGAGGGGGTGGAGGAGACCCATGTCAGCCTGTTCGACGGGAGCAACTGCGGGATCGCTATCAAGGGCAAGCGCGCCTTCGGCGTCCAGTACCACCCCGAAGCGAGCCCTGGGCCACAGGACAGCTTCTACCTGTTCGAGAAGTTCGTGGGGATGTTGGGGTGAGGCGAACCAAGCTAATTTGGTTCGCATTAGGGGCTGGTGTCACAGCCATCATAGCCGTTTTTGCAAAGCAATTTGCTCCCGCCCCCGCACAACCGGAAACGGCGATCCTCGAGTTGATTGAGCCTGAGCGTCTGGGGGCGCAAGACAATGTCCGAGACGCGGATATGATCGCCAACGCGACGGGCGACCTAGCTCGGAATTGCGGAGCGAAGTTCTTCGAGACAACGTTTCTCTACAACGACCACTCTCCGACCACGGAGATTGCTTTGGTTCCTGCGAACAAGAAAGCGGTCGACTGCATTCTCGCAGAGACAGCCAAGCGTGCCATCCAAGCCAACATTATCTACCGCAAGGCGAGTAATGCCCAAACGCACTGACATCTCTTCAATCCTCGTCATCGGCGCCGGTCCTATCGTCATCGGGCAGGCGTGCGAGTTCGATTATTCGGGCACGCAGGCGATCAAGGCGTTGAAGGAGGAGGGGTACCGGGTGATCCTGGTCAACTCCAACCCCGCCACGATCATGACCGATCCCGAGTTCGCCGACGCCACCTATGTCGAGCCGATCACGCCCGAGATCGTCGCCAAGATCATCGAGAAGGAGCGGCCCGACGCGGTGCTGCCGACCATGGGCGGGCAGACCGCGCTCAATTGCGCGCTCGACCTATTCAATGACGGCACTCTCGCCAAGTACGGCGTGCAGATGATCGGCGCCGACGCCGACGCGATCGACAAGGCGGAGAACCGCCAGCGCTTCCGCGAGGCGATGGACAAAATCGGGCTCGAAAGCGCACGCAGCGGGGTGGCCACCACTGTCGAGCAGGCGTTCGCGGTACTCGAGCGGACCGGGTTGCCCTCGATCATCCGGCCGAGCTTCACCCTCGGCGGCACCGGCGGCGGGATCGCCTACAACAAGGCTGAGTTCGAGCGGATCGTTCGCGAGGGTCTGGACGCCAGCCCGACCACCGAAGTCCTGATCGAGGAATCGCTGCTCGGCTGGAAAGAGTACGAGATGGAGGTCGTCCGCGACCGGAACGACAACGCGATCATCATCTGCGCCATCGAGAATGTCGATCCGATGGGAGTACATACCGGGGACTCGATAACGGTCGCTCCCGCGCTGACGCTGACCGACAAGGAATACCAGATCATGCGGTCGGCGAGCATCGCCGTGCTGCGCGAAATCGGTGTGGAAACAGGCGGTTCGAACGTCCAGTTCGCAGTCGATCCGAAGTCTGGCCGGCTGATCGTCATCGAGATGAACCCGCGCGTCTCGCGATCTTCGGCGCTGGCGTCCAAGGCGACCGGCTTTCCGATCGCTCGCGTGGCGGCGAAGCTTGCGGTTGGCTACACGCTGGACGAGATCACCAACGAGATCACCGGTGCCACGCCCGCCGCGTTCGAGCCGACGATCGACTATGTCGTCACCAAGATCCCGCGCTTCGCGTTCGAGAAGTTCAAGGGCGCGAAGAACGAGCTGTCCACCGCCATGAAGTCGGTCGGCGAAGTGATGGCTATCGGTCGCAACTTTCAGGAATCGTTGCAGAAAGCGCTGCGCGGTCTGGAAACCGGGCTCGACGGTTTCAACCGCGTCGTCGAGCTTGAGGGCGCGCCCAGGGACGAAATCTTCGCCTCGCTCAGCAAGCGCACGCCCGACCGCCTGCTGAAGGTCGCGCAGGCTTTCCGCGAAGACATCGAACTGGCGGAAATCGCCCGGATCACAGGCTACGATCCATGGTTCCTGCGCCAGATCGAAGCGATCATCTACGAAGAGAAGATGCTGGGCCATCAAGGTTTGCCGCGAACCGCTCAGGAAATGCGGCGGCTGAAGGCGATGGGCTTTTCCGACAAGCGGCTCGCCACGCTGGCGGTGCGCTCGGTCGGTGTCGCGGGCGGATTGGGCGAAACTCAGGCCAAGCGGGCAGGGCTGCTGCACGACACCCTGCGCGCGATGGCCGGTGCCACCAGCGAAGCGGAGGTGCGCGATTTGCGCCGCAAGCTGGGCGTGTTCCCGGTGTTCAAGCGCATCGACAGCTGCGCCGCCGAATTCGAGGCGGTCACGCCGTACATGTATTCGACATACGAGGCGCCGACGTTTGGCGAGCCGGAGGACGAAGCAGCCCCCAGCGACCGCCGCAAGATCGTCATTCTTGGCGGTGGGCCGAACCGGATCGGGCAGGGCATCGAGTTCGATTACTGCTGCGTCCACGCCTGTTTCGCGCTCAGCGAGGCGGGGTATGAGACGATCATGGTCAACTGCAATCCGGAAACGGTGAGCACCGACTATGACACCTCGGACCGGTTGTATTTCGAACCCTTAACTGCCGAAGATGTCCTGGAAATCCTGCGGGTCGAGCAGTCGCGCGGCGAGCTGGTCGGGGTGATCGTCCAGTTTGGCGGGCAGACTCCGCTCAAGCTGGCGCAGGCGCTGGAGGACGAAGGCATTCCGATTCTGGGCACCTCGCCCGACGCCATCGACCTTGCCGAGGACAGGGAGCGGTTCGCCAAGCTGGTGACCAAGCTCAATCTCAAGCAACCCGCCAACGGCCTGGCGCGCACCCGGGACGAAGCGGCCGCTATCGCGCGGCGCATTGGCTATCCGGTCCTGTTGCGGCCCAGCTATGTGCTCGGCGGGCGCGCGATGGAGATCGTCGACAGCGAGGCGCAGCTCGACAACTACATCGCCACCGCGGTCAATGTCAGTGGCGACAGCCCGGTGCTGGTCGACCAGTACCTGCGCGATGCGATCGAATGCGATGTCGATGCCTTGTGTGACGGTACCGAGGTGCGGATCGCCGGCGTCATGCAGCACATCGAGGAAGCCGGGGTCCACTCGGGCGACAGTGCCTGCACCCTTCCGCCGTACAGCTTGTCATCTGAAATCGTCGCCGAGATGGAGCGCCAGGCCGAGGCGCTGGCCATGGCTCTCGGCGTGCGTGGGCTGATGAACATCCAGTTCGCGGTGAAGGGCGATGACGTTTACCTGATCGAGGTGAACCCCCGCGCCAGCCGCACGGTGCCGTTCGTCGCCAAGGCGATCGGCCAGCCGGTCGCCAAGATCGCCGCGCGGGTGATGGCCGGCGAGCCGCTGTCGAGCTTCCCGCCGTTCAAGCGGACGTTCAACTACATGGCGGTGAAAGAAGCGGTCTTTCCCTTTGCACGCTTCCCCGGCTCCGACTCCGTGCTTGGCCCGGAGATGAAATCCACCGGCGAGGTCATGGGCATCGACCGCGATTTCCCGACTGCCTTCCTCAAGTCGCAGTTGGGCGCCGGCGACACCCTGCCGCATGATGGCGTGCTGTTCGTGTCGGTGAAGGACAGCGATAAGGCCGCAATCGTTCCGGCAGTCAGGGCGCTCATCGAGCATGGCTTCACCGCCGTCGCGACCGGCGGAACGCAGCGCTTCCTCGCGGAACAGGGACTCGCGGTCGAAAGGGTCAACAAGGTGGCCGAAGGGCAGCCGCACATCGTCGACCGGATCATCGACCGCGATATCGCGCTGATCTTCAACACCACCGAAGGCTGGCAGTCCCTGCTCGACAGCCAGTCGATCCGCGCGAGCGCTCTCGCAACCAAGGTGCCGTACTACACCACCGCGGCAGCGAGCCTGGCGGTTACTCGCGCGATTACCGAGGTGAAGGCCAGTCAGCTTGCAGTGCGACCGCTGCAGGACTATTATAGCTGACAAACACCACGCGTTCTCCCCGACATCGCGACCGGCACGAGGTTGTCTCTCCGGCAGCCACCCTCGCGAATTGTCCGAGCGCACGAGCAGATTAGAAAGATACGGATGGCTACGATGGAAAAAGTGCCGATGCTGGCCGAAGGTTACGAGCGGATCACCGCGGACCTGAAAGTGCTGCGCGCTGAACGGCCCAAGATCGTCGATGCGATCGAGGAGGCTCGCGCTCACGGAGATTTGTCCGAGAACGCGGAATATCACGCGGCAAAGGAACGTCAGGGCCAGGTCGAAGCGCAGATCGCCGATCTGGAAGACCGCATCACCCGCGCCCAGATCATCGATCCGGCCTCGCTGTCAGGCGACCGCATCGTGTTTGGAGCGACGGTGACTTTGCTCGACGACGAAGAGAAGCCGGTGAAGTACCAGATCGTCGGTCAGACCGAAGCAGACGCCAAGCAGGGGCGCATCAGCTACAACTCACCGCTCGGCCGTGCGCTGATCACCAAGAAGGTTGGCGATGAGATCGAGGTCACCGTGCCGTCGGGCGACAAGTTCTATCTCGTCGAGAAAGTCGAGTTCATCTAGACAACCCGACAGCCTGGATACCCGTCGGCACTAGCGTTCCCCGCCTGACGCGGTCCGAGCCGACGCAGGTCTCCTACAAGCCGAACTAGCTGCCGACCGCTACGCGATGGCGCGCGCGCGGTGTGTTAGGTCGTGGCAGGGGCGGGCGCTCGTGGGTGACTGCCCATTCGTGGCTCGATCGGCGTGACGTTCGCCGTTAATTCCCGCTGAGCACCGTTGTCGCCAGGGTAACGGTCATCTCGCTACGGTCGGTCGATGATGCTAGTTGCCCTCCGCCCCGGGGTCGAGCAACCGGTGGAGGTGGACGATTACGAACTTCATCTCTGCATCGTCGACAGTGCGTTGCGCAGCGCTGCGCCAAGCCTCGAGCGCTGTCGGATAATCGGGGAAGATGCCCACCACTTCCACGGCATTGAGATCCTGGAACTGAAGCGTCTGCGGGTCGGCTACGCGGCCACCCATGACGAGGTGGAGCAACTGCTTCTTGTCGGTCATCGATCAATCCTTGGGGAGAATTCGCGCGCCCCATAGGCAAACCGGCGCGGCAGGGGAACCCCGCCGCGCCGATCGGTTGCGTTTAGTCAAATGGCTTAGTTGGTAATGCGCGAGCGCAGATCGCGGAATGTGCGGGCTGCGCGATTTCCCGCGTCACGTCCGACGGTACCGGCTTCGTCGGCGAAGCCTGCCGCGCTTCTGCGAACGGTGCGCGCGCCTTGGCCCAAGGCGTCTCCCAGATCGCCCAGCTTGTCCTGTCCTGACCGCGCCGCGCTGCTGGCGTTATCGAGGGCCTGCGACCCATAGCTGACGGCAAGGTCAGCGAGCATGCCGGCCCATGCCGCACCCTGTTTGGTCGCCCGCTTCCGCAAACGGCGGCCGGGGCCTGGGACGAGGGAGGCGATCAGAACGCCGATTGCTGCGGCGCCTAGGACGGTCGTGATCGGATGTTCCTTGGCGAACGACGTCGCTCTGTCACGCGTTTCGCGCGCATAGTCACCGAACGATTGCTCGCCGCTCCGCTCTTGGTTACGCTTCTCGGCGGCGTCGATCTTGTTCTTGAGTTCAGTACGCTTTTGGCTGTCGGTCATAGTTACCGGATCCCTGAAAGTGTGGCTCGGTCGTCAACGGCTCTGCGTTGGTTCATGTTCCGGGGTGGGCTCGCTGTCTGTAAGGAGGTCGATGATCGGATGACGAGCGAACCACAGGACAATTGCCACGACCAGCGCCGCAACCGCCCCCTTGTTGTCCTCGGTCACCGCCACAGCCTCATCGAGCACGTCGGCGGCGCCTTCGGTCAAGTGATGCTTGATACGGTCGGATAGTCCGCGGGCGGCGTAATTTGCCCGCAGGTTCGCAAGATCCGCATCCACCAGCGCGCGCGCCGCATCGCGCACCCTGCGGTCCTCGCGAAAATTCCGCTCGAGCTGATCGGTCATCGCCGGGAGTCTCCGCTGAACGCCATCGACAGTGCCCCGAACCGCCGCTTCGCGATCACGCCCAGCACGATGCCGCCGATCAGGAGCAAGCCGACCACGACCGCCACTGCTCCCCACCGTCCGATTGCCGGTGCCAGGGCGTAGACCGCTCCGATGGCCAGCGTAATCAGGGCAAGATGCAGCAGGATCAGGGCGCCGACCGCGAAGATCGCGCCGGATCGTCCGCGATTGGCCACCAAGGCTACGCGGCTCTTCTGAAATTGCAGCTCCGCCTCGACGTACGTCTTGCCGTCATCGATCAGCGCGCGGACATCGTCGCGCAGGGAATGGTCGGCTAACGACGCAGGATCTTCCGCCGGCGCATGGCCGGCGGAAGCATTCAAACCAGGTTGGAGTTCGCTCAAGGTGCCCTCCCGGGAACGGAAGGGGTCAGTCGTTCGAACTGCGGAACATCCGCGCTAGCAAGAAACCGCCCACAGCGGCGATGCCGATTGCGAGGCCAGGGCTCTTACGGACGAACTCGCGTGCGTCCTCGCCGATCTCGTCTACCGACTTGGCTTCCAGCCGCGCCGATGCATCCTGGAGCGAACGCGATGCGGTGCGGGCGTAGTCGCCGTACTTGGCGCCCAGCTTTTCATCTACCGTCGGAGCGGTGTCGAACACCGCCCGGCCCAACGCAGCGATGGCTTCAGCGACCCGGCCCTTGCCGTCCACCGCCAGTTCTCCGGCCTTGCCGCGCGCCTGATCACCGTAAGTCTTGGCTTCCGCCACCCAATCCTGACTGTGGCTGCGCGCCTGGTCGCGGTACGCAGCCGCACGTTCTGTTGCCTCGCTGCGCAGAGCAGCGGCGCCAGCTTTTGCCTCTTGCAAGGCAGCATTGAACCGGCCCTTGGCCTCGGCCGTGTTGCTGTTCATCGTCGCGGCAGTAGCCGCTCCGGTGTCAGTCCCCGCGGCGTTGGCACCGGCGCCTGCGATGGCGGCGTCAGCCGACAGGTTGCTGCTGCTCGCCTTGCGCGTGGTCTTGGGTTTGGGAGTCTGGGTCGGCTCAGCCATGTGGTTTGTCCTTCTTGCCCTCGAATACACAAATCGCCGCCGGCCGTGGGCCGGGGGATATTGCTTGGTGAACGCGACTTGCGCCGCATAGTTCCGCCTCATACAGGGCGGCTGCCCTCGATATGGCACTGTCTTAACCCGATACAACACCCTCTTGTCTGGAGCACCCCCATGACCGCGATTATCGACATTCACGGGCGCGAGATCCTCGACAGTCGCGGCAATCCGACGGTCGAAGTGGACGTGGTCCTGGAAGACGGCAGCTTCGGTCGCGCCGCGGTTCCGTCAGGCGCCAGCACAGGTGCCCATGAAGCGGTCGAGTTGCGCGACGGTGACGCAACCCGTTTCATGGGCAAGGGCGTGACCAAGGCGATCGAGGCCGTCAACGGCGAGCTGCGCGAACTGCTCACCGGCGTCGATGCGGAAGACCAGCGCGATATCGACCTGGGAATGATCGAGGCGGATGGAACCGACAACAAGAGCCGCCTGGGTGCCAACGCGATTCTCGGTGTAAGTCTGGCGGTCGCCAAGGCCGCGGCCGATGCGCGCGGATTGCCCCTCTACAGCTATATCGGTGGGGTTGCCGCGCACGTGTTGCCAGTCCCCATGATGAACATCATCAATGGCGGCGAGCACGCCGACAATCCGATCGACGTGCAGGAATTCATGATCATGCCGATCGGCGCGCCCACATTGGCGGAAGCCGTGCGTTGGGGTGCGGAGGTGTTTCACACTCTCAAGAAAGCTCTGCACCAGAAGGGTCTTTCGACCGCCGTGGGGGACGAGGGCGGCTTCGCGCCCGATCTCGCCAGCACCAGCGCCGCCCTCGATTTCATCATGAGTTCGATCGAGCAGGCGGGGTTCAAGCCGGGCGAGGACATCGCGCTGGCGCTCGACTGCGCGGCGACCGAGTATTTCGACGGCGGGAAGTACGCGATGACTGGTGAAGGCCTGTCGCTGTCGCCGCAAGAAAACGCCGAATTCCTGGCACAGTTGTGTGATGCCTACCCGATCCGGTCGATCGAGGATGGCATGAGCGAAGACGACTTCGAGGGCTGGAAAGCATTGACCGACCGGGTCGGGGGGACGGTCCAGCTTGTCGGCGACGACCTGTTCGTCACCAACCCGCGCCGCCTGCAGATGGGGATTGGCAAAG
This sequence comes from Altererythrobacter sp. TH136, assembly GCF_007065885.1. NCBI lineage: Bacteria > Pseudomonadati > Pseudomonadota > Alphaproteobacteria > Sphingomonadales > Erythrobacteraceae > Altererythrobacter > Altererythrobacter sp. TH136. Next base: position 331,494 of record NZ_CP041409.1, read on the forward strand.
GCCTCGCGAATTCGCTGCTGGTGAAGGTGAACCAGATCGGCACCTTGACCGAAACCCTCGAGGCGGTCAGCCTTGCACAGCGATCGGGCTACACCGCCGTCATGAGCCACCGGTCAGGTGAAACGGAGGATTCCACCATCGCGGATCTCGCGGTCGCCACCAATTGCGGACAGATAAAGACTGGCAGCCTCGCGCGCTCGGACCGGTTGGCAAAGTACAACCAGTTGATCCGCATCGAGGAGGAACTGGGCACCAGCGCGGTGTACCCGGGCGCAGCGTGCTTGGGCCGTCTGGCGGGCTGAGCGACTTTTCGACGAAAGACGGTTGTACGGGGATCAAGTCTGTTTCGTACCGGCACTGACGCTCCTAGACGGTGGCGATTGCAACCGTTCGGTTCGGGAGAGTCGCCGATGAATACCCGTTTGATGGCCGCCTTGATGCTCGGCGTCGCCACCGCGACGTTGGGGCCTGTCGCTTGCGACATGGCCGCGACCGAGATCGCCTCGACCCCCGGCACCGAGATCGGGATCCGCAAGGACTGGATGGATATCTCGGCCAAGCCGGGGGACGACTGGTATCAGTACGCCAACGGCGGGTGGCTGGCAAAAACCGAGATTCCGGCAGACCGCTCGGGCGTAGGCGGATTCTGGATCGCGGACCAGCAGACCGAGAAGAACCTGGAGGCGCTGCTTTCCGAGATCGTCGCATCGAATCCTGAGGAAGGAAGCGAGGGCGCCAAGGTAAAGGCGTTTTATCAGAGCTACCTCGACACCCAGGCAATCGACGCCGCGGGAATGCAACCGATCGCGGCCGATCTGGCCCGCTTTGCGCAGATTTCCGACAAGACAGCGCTGGCGCAGGTCCTGGGTTCGCAGGTCCGCGCCGACGTCGATCCGCTCAATGCGACCGACTTCGGGACTGAGAACCTGTTCGGGGTGTTCGTGACCCAGGCGCTGAAGGGCGGGGAGGTGGTACCGTACCTGTTGCAGGGCGGCCTGGGCATGCCTGAGCGCGAGTACTACCTCTCGTCCGATCCGAAGATGGCCGGGCTGCGCACCGGGTACCGGCAATATATCGCCGAACTGCTGACGGCGGCCGATGTCGCCGACGCCGAAGCCAAGGCGCAGCGCATCTTCAACCTCGAAATGAAGATCGCGCAGGCGCACGCGAGCCGCGAGGAAAGCGACGATTGGGCGACCGCCAGCAGCTTGTGGTCGCAAGCCGATTTCGCGGCCAATGCGCCGGGGATGGACTGGGACACGTTCTTCAAGGCCGCCAACCTGGATGAGTACCAGACGTTCGACGCCTATCACCCGGGCGCGATCACCAAGCTGTCCGCGCTGGTACAGAGCGAGCCGCTCGACGCGTGGAAGGACTGGCTCGCTTTCCACCAGATCAACAGTCACGCCGATGTTCTGCCGAGCAAGCTCGATCAGCTGCACTTCGCGTTCTATGGCAAGCAGCTGTTCGGCCAGGAACAGCAACGTCCGCGCGACAAGCGGGCGCTGGCTGCGCTGAACGAATACATGGGCGATGCGCTGGGCAAGCTTTACGCCGAAAAGTACTTCCCCGCCTCGGCCAAGACCGAAATCCAGGGCATGGTCGACAACATCAAGACCGCGTTCGCCAACCGGATCGAGGCGCTCGACTGGATGGCGCCCGAAACGAAGGCGGAAGCCAAAAAGAAGGTTGAAACGATGGCGGTCGGGGTCGGGTATCCTGACATCTGGGTCGATTACGGCAACCTGACGATCGACCCCAAGAACCCTTATGCCAGCGTGCTCGCGGCGGAGCGCGCACATTACCAGCAGCAGCTTGGCAAGATCGGGAAGCCGCTCGACAAGAACGAGTGGTGGATGAACGCGCAGCTGGTCAACGCGGTTAACCTGCCGGTGCAGAATGCGCTGAACTTCCCCGCCGCGATCCTGCAGCCGCCATTCTTCGATGCCAAGGCTGATCCAGCGTTCAACTACGGCGCGATCGGAGCAGTGATCGGCCACGAGATCAGCCACAGTTTCGACAACAATGGCGCGGCATTCGATTCCACCGGCGCGATGCGCAACTGGTGGACCGACGCCGACAAGCAGAAGTTCGACGAGGCGGGCAAGGCGCTCGCCGCGCAGTACGACACGTACGAGCCGTTCCCGGGGCTCAACGTGAAGGGTGAGCTCACCCTGGGCGAGAACATCGCCGATATCGCCGGCCTGCAGGCATCATACGATGCTTACCGCGCCTCGTTGAATGGCAAGGATGCGCCGGTGATCGACGGCTTCACCGGCGACCAGCGCTTTTTCATCGCCTATGCGCAAGCCTGGGCGAGCAAGATGCGCGAAGCTGCGCTGCGCCAGCGGATCGCCACTGATGGCCACGCTCCGGCCCAGTACCGGGCGCTCACCGTGCGAAACATGCCCGAATGGTACGCCGCGTTTGGCGTGAAGGAAGGTGACAAGCTGTACCTAGCGCCGGATCAGCGCGTGAAAGTCTGGTGATCGGCGGCGGGGGAAGGGCTAAGCCCGCTCCTCCGCTTCCACCTCGTGCTCAATCTTCTTTACGACCGGCTCGAGCCGATCCATGACCTTGCGGTTCTTCGGGCTCAGCAGGTACTGCCATACCCCGTATGCATTGATGATCAGCAGCACGCCGTTCATCGCCGCGATCGGCAGGGCGTCGCTGGTCAGGCCCGACACGACCCAGGTTATGGCCACGGCGCAGAAGAGCACGAACCCGAAACCCGTGACGCGCCGGCCGAGATCGGCGGCGACCAGACCGGCAGCGATCATCGTTCCGATCGCGGCAATCCATTCAAGCGGTCCGTCCATGATACCCCCGTGCGCAAGCTCGATTGTCATAAGCGACGGCAACCCGTAGCGTTCCTCGCAAAGAGGGAGAGAGCGTGAGCGGATTTCCAGCGCACCCGTCGGCCGTGAGCGCCGAATGGCTGACCGAACGCCTGCAAGCGTCTGGAGAGTTAGAGCGCGGGCGAGTGACAAGCGTCGACTGGCAGCCGATCGGCACGGGCCAGGTGGGCGACAGCGTTCGCTTCATGATCGCGTACGAAGGGGGCGAAGGGCCGGCGACCCTGGCCGGCAAGTTTCCGGCGGCCGACACCACGAGCCGCGGCACAGCAGCGGCGTTCGGGCTATATCGCAAGGAAGTGCTGTTTTACCGGGAATTGGCATCGCGGTTGCACGTGCGCGTTCCGCAAACCTATGCCGCAGAGGTCGATGACGCCGGATCCGATTTTATCCTGCTGTTCGAAGACCTGGGTCCATGCCGCCAGGGAAATCAGCTTGGCGGCTGTTCGTTGGCCGAGGCCCGACAGGCGATCCGCCAGGCTGCCGCCATCCATGCGCCCAGCTGGAACAACGCGGAGATGATCGACCGCGAGTGGCTGCACATGCGGCCTGAAGCGCTAGCGCAGGTCAAGGCGCTATATCCGCAGGCGCAGGCCATCTTCGCCGAGCGTTACGCCGATACGCTCGAACCCGAACTGATGCAGGTGTGCGCCGAACTGAACGAGGCGAATGAACAGTGGTTCGGCCGCGAAGGGGGCGATCGCTGCCTCATTCACGGCGATTTCCGGCTCGACAACATGCTGTTCGACATCCGCGGCGGGGCCGAACCGATCGCGGTGCTCGACTGGCAGACCGTGGCGGTCGGCAGCGGGTTGACCGATCTGGGCTATTTCCTCGGCTGCGGCATCGGCGATGACTTGCGGCGCGAGGCGGAGGGCGAACTGATCAATCTCTACTGTGCCGAGATGACCGGACGGGGGATCGCATTATCTCGTGACGCGGTGTGGGATGATTACCGGCTGGGTGCACTGCACGGGGTGTCCACCGCCGTGTTCAGTGCCGCTTTCGTCGAGCGCACGGAGCGCGGGGACGCCAACTTCCTGTCGATGGCGCGGGGTGCTTGCGCGCTCGCACGAGAACACCAGTCCAGCGATCTACTGACTGGAAAGGCCTGAGATGCTGTCCAAAGGCGACGATTATCCGATCCACCAGACCGCCGAGCCGGTTGCCTATGCCGGTACGGACCGCAATTTTTACGACCGCTATTTCTTCAACGGCTATGCGCCTGACGGCAGCGGATTTTTCGCGATCGCGTTCGGCGTCTATCCCCACCTCGATGTGGCGGACGCCCATTTCTGCGCCATCAGGGGCGGGACCCAACATTGCCTGCACGCCAGCCGCAAGCTGGGCATGGAGCGTATGGACCTGTCCTGCGGGCCCATACGCATAGAAATACTCGAGCCGCTGCATAAACTGCGGGTGGTGGTGGAGGGGGAGGGGATATCCGCAGACCTGACCTTTACCGGCCGCGCATTTCCGATCGAGGAGCCGCGCTTCACATGGCGCGTGGGACCGCGCACGATCATGGATTACACGCGGCTGACCCAGAACGGTCACTACCAAGGGTGGATTGAGATCGACGGCAGACGCGAGAGTGTCGCATCGGGCACGGCCGGCACTCGCGACCGAAGCTGGGGGGTGCGGCCGGTCGGTGCCTCGGACCCGCAGGCGGCGGGCGGCGGGATTCGCCAGTTCTTCTGGCAGTGGACTCCGGTCAACCTGCCCAGCCGCAGTCTGTTCTGGCATCTCAACGCGCATCAGGATGGTACGCCGTGGAATACCCGAGCAGTCATCGCGCCGGACGGTAATGGTGCCGAAGCTTTCAGCGAATTCGAACACAGTTCGATGGACGCGCCGCCTGCGCCGGGGACACGATGGCCGCAACGCGGGACGCTATCGTTTGCCGATGAGCGGTTCGAGTTCGAGGTACTCGGGCGGTTTCAGATGCGGGGGCTGGGCTATACCTCGCCCAAATGGAACCATGGCCTCGACCACGGTACCCTGGAAGTGGAGCGGGAGGACATCGACCTCGCGGCGATCGACCCCGCGCGGCCCGATAACTTGCATGTCCAACTGATCTGCCGCGTTACTGCAGCGACCGGCGAACAGGGCATCGGCACTTTCGAGCAGCTTGCGATCGGTCCGTACGACCCGCTGGGGCTACAGGGTCTGGCAGACCCCGCCTAAGCCGCTGCGCTCAGTCGTCCAAGCTGGTCGTCGGTCAGTTCAACGCGCGTAAAGTCGAGTAATTGCTGCAACTGCTCGACTGTTCGCGCGCTCGCGATCGGCGCTGGAATGCCGGGCTGGCGCACCAGCCACGCCAGCGCGATCGCTGCATGGCTTGCGCCGGTTTCTGCGGCGACTTCGTCCATCGCCTGCAAGACCTGCGGACCATTGGTGCCAGCCAGCTCCTTGGCACGCCCACCCCGAAGCGATTGCGCGAAGTCCGCTTCGGTACGGTACTTGCCGGTAAGATACCCTGACGCCAGCCCAAAGAAGGGCAGCATCGCAAGGTCGCGCTCCGTCACCAGGCTCTGAAGATCCTCCCCGTAGGCATCACGTGCCACCAAGTTGTATTCGTTCTGCAAGGCGGCGAACGGCGTGGCGCCAGCTGCCTCTGCTTGGTCCAGCGCTGCCGAGAGCCGTGCCGCATCGAAGTTGGAGGCGCCCAAGGCGCGCACCTTGCCGCTGCGCACCGCACCGTCGAATGCCTCGACGATCTGCGCGATGTCGAGCTCAGGGTAATCCTTGTGCGCGTAATAGAGATCGACCCGGTCGGTCCGCAGTCGCTCCAGCGAGGCGTCCAGTGATTGCAGCACACGCGCCGGATCGTAAAGCTCAGCCCCGCCGAGCATTCCGGTCTTGGTGTGGATGCGCATGTCAGCGCGGACACCGCTGCGCTCCAACCATTCGCCGAGCACGGTTTCCGACTCGCCGCCTTGATGACCCGGAATCCACGCCGAGTAGACGTCCGCGGTATCGATCATCCGGCCGCCCGCTTCGTAAAAGGCGTCCAGCACCGCGAACGCCTCATCACCCTTGGAAGACCAGCCAAACACGTTGCCGCCCAGAACCAGCGGGATCCCGGCGATGAACTCATGCGCGCTCATGCGTACTGCTCCTTGATCGAAAGCAGGGCCATCGCCGCCTTCGCCGCCTCGCCACCCTTGTCGTTTTGCTGCGGATCGGCGCGGACGATGGCTTGGGCCTCGTTCTCCACGGTCAGGATGCCGTTGCCGATGGGCACGCCGTCCATCGTGAGCGCCATGATCCCGCGCGCGCTTTCGCCGGCGACGATCTCGAAATGATAGGTCTCGCCGCGGATGACCACGCCGATGGCCACGAAACCATCGTAGTCTTCGCTTTCCGACGCCATTGCGATCGCGCCTGGAATCTCCAGCGCGCCGGGAACCACCATAACATCGTACTGGTGTCCATGCTTCTTCAACTGGTCGCCTGCCCCCGCGACCAGCATGTCATTGAGGTGGTCGTAGAAGCGCGCTTCGACGATCAGGAACTTGGCCAAGCGAGTGCTCCCATGTGTGGTGGCGGACAGGGATGTTGCGCTGACCTGTCGCCATTAACCGATGTGAATAAAGGTTCTTCGTTCGGAAAGCCGCTCGCAGGTTCGCCCTCTCGAGGAAAGCGGTCGCGACAGCTTATGAAATCGATTAGCGCGCTGGCCAATGTCCGACAATGGGTGATGGCCGAACCGCTGATCATTGGGCTGCCGCAAGTCGGTTGGCCAAGTGTCGGCGCCGCCTGCATCCCGCGATCAGAAGACCTTGCGTAGCTCCAGTTCGACCGTCCGCCCGATTGGATCGCGATACGCCGATTGGAAGCGCAGCGGGGTGAAACCGTTCGGGTCGACCACGCGCTGGCGTGCTCCGGAGATGTTATCGACCGAGAGTGACAAGCGGGTGTCCTTCAGCCACCCTCGTGCAGGGGCCAGCGTCTGAAGGTCGACGAATGTCCGGACGGACGCTGTCAGGATCGGTTCGAAGCTCAGCCGCTGGACTGAGGTGCCGGCGCCGCTGAAAGTCGACGAACCGCTACGGTAGAGCCCCGTCAGGCGCACGCCATAGCCCTTTCCGCTCAATGCGGTCGAAGCGTTCACGAGATGCCGTCCCCGGCCGCCGCCGACGCCGATCGCCCCGCCGTTCAGCAAGTCGACCACAGGAAGCCCCGGGCGGATCACGATGTCATCGCGCAACGCGATCGAATGAGACGCCGTGACCTGCAGCCGCGCCACGGAGTCAGCCGCCGCCGGACGGAAGCTGGCAACCGCGGCATTTCCGTCGCCGCCGACTGTCAGCTTCGGCCCGCCCAGCGGCAGGAGAAAGCTCAGCCCGTAGCGCAGCTCCCGCCGCTTCTCCCGCTCGAAGTTCGTCGGGCGGCTGTCGATCGACACCAGCGTACCGCTCGCGTCGCGTTGGAAACGATCGGGGAACGCGCTGAAAATGGCGCTGCTGGCGGCAGGCACGGCAGACACGAAATTGCGGAGCGTGGTCTCCTCGTAATCGAGGTTGAACTGGAGGCTGTACCGCCGCCAGGCGCGCCACTTACCGATAGCTTGCGCGAGATCTTGTCGAGCGGCAGCAGGGCGGCGTTGCCCCCCGTGATCACCGACACGTCGACCGTCTCCTGGCGCAGGAAATCGTACGCACGGACATTGTCGTAAATGATCGTCGGGTCGGTCAGCAGATCAAGCGCGGGCAGTTCTTCACCCGATGTGACCGAGGCGCTGATGCTCAGCCTCTGGTCCGGCTGCCACAGCAGTGTGGCGGCTTTGCGATCGAGGGTGCGAAAGCGCGCGACCAGATCGTATCCCCGGTCGAGGCTGAGGTTGAGTTCGCCGAGCGGTGCTAAAAAATCCTGCCGCTCGCTGGCCAGCGGGATGTCGAGGCCAGCATCCCAATGGGTGGCGGAGCGATCGAACGTGCGCGGCGCCGCGGAGGCGAATCTGCGACTTTCGGTACGCAAGTGTTCACCTTCGCGCTGCACTGCGCCGCGGACTCGCAACGAACCCGCCGGCAAGGCGAACAGCGGCCCACCGAGGTTCAGCTTAAGGGATGCGGTTCGGTCGGACGTTGTCGTTGCGGTGCGGGCGGTGACGAAGAAATCATCCAGCGCGTCGCTGAACGGATTTCGATCGGCGGGCACCAGCACCGGGGTGGGCAGTGAGGAGGTGTCCAACCGCTCGTTGCGGAACGTGCGCCGCGACAGGTTGAACTGCCCTGTGAGCGAAGCGGTCCAGCTTCCCCGCGTGGCGTTGATGGACGCGTTGCCCGCCAGGCTTCTCCGGTTCGACCGGTTGGTCAGTGGATCGCTGCCGGCAAGCAACAGCGTGCTGTCAGTTCCGCTCGGAGCAGAAGGGCTATTGCCCGGCAGCAGGAACAACAGGAATGGCAAGCCAGAAAGGTTCTCGTCCTGCCCCAAGCGGCCGATGAACGAGAAGCTGGAGGTTACGCCCGATGCGATCGGGGTGCCGCCGATGAGGCTGGCTTCGTGGCTTCTGCTGGCACCGCGCAGCGTGCGGAAGCGGCCGGCGTCCACGTCCTCATAGAAGTCGGCCGGTCGGCCGACGCTGCCGGGGGTGGGCTGGACGATGTCGCGATCGGCTTCCAGGAGCGGGTCCGATCCGCGAGCGCGCAGCGTGAGGTTGATCCGTTCTCGCCCGGCGATGCGGCTGAGGATCGCTTCACCCGCGCTCTCGCCCCAACCGCCCTGGGTGGCGATCTTGCGGGCGGCGGTCAGTGTGGCCGAGCGAAGCTGATTCTTCAGCACGACGTTGTAGACGCGCCGGTCGCCCTGCCGGCCGATCCGCTGGCCGCTGCCGCGCGGCAGGATTTCGAGCCGCTCGACCGCCTCGGCGGGGAAGTCCGCGACATCGTCGATGTCGGCAACCGGCTCGCCGTTGATGAGGAAGACCGCCTCGTCGTCGCCGTTTTACGACCGCACCTCGTCAATGAATTCTCCGACGGTGGACAGGCCGCGATCGGTCACGTCGGTTTCGGTGTACTCACGTTCGGGAGCGATACCGCGCAACGCCTCGATGATGAGGCGGTCCGCAGTGACCACGATCGCGTCTGGCGGCGGCGAACCGCTACCGTCGGCGGTCTGCTCCGCCAGCGCGGGGACCGCGACAGTCGAAAACAGCGCAGCGGATAGGGTAAGACGTTTCACAAGCGCGACTCAAGACACGGGGCGCGTGCCTCAGCGGCGCGCGCCCCGATCGATACGGTGCAGATCTGAAAAATCAGATGGTGGTCGTGAGGACCGGGGTGTTCGGCAGCGCCACCGCGGTACCAGCGTAGTTCACGAACAGGCCGCCGGTGCTGCTGACCAGAGTAACGGCAGTCCATTCGCCTTCGTGACCGGCATTGCCGGGGCACGCACCGCCGACCACCGGGACCGAGCCACCGATGGTCACGGTGTTGGTCAGGCCAGTCAGGTTAAATCCCGTGATCTGATTGCGAACGCGCGCGTCATAGGAAACGCTGCTGCTCACACCCGTCTTGGTCTTGTGATTGATGTTGTGAATCTTTTCGCCACGATTTCCTTCGCCGGTCGTGAAGGTGCAGACAGCTTCGTAGCTGGCTTCGTCGTTATACGAGAAGGAGAGCCCCGATGCATTTTTCTGGAGCTGGCTGTTGTTCCAGCCGAAGGCCAGCTGAACGTCGCCCTTGCCGACGAAACCGACCCCGTCGATCACCGAGACTGCAGCAACGGCGGCGGTCGAAATCGTGGCGAGCGCAACGGCGCCCGCAAGCAGCATCTTCTTCATGGAAAAATCCTTGTTAGGTCAGAAAACCCACCCGGTGCGCCCGTGGTTAGGAGCGGGTTGAGAATTCCCTAACGAATCACTGCCGAGTCGCTAATTACTTTGGGTAGGTCACGACAATGTGTGCCGGAGCGAGGCGGAATGAAAACAAGCCGTTAAACGGCGTCTCCCGGCGCATCGTCCGTTAGCCGCGCGCCGTTCACCGTTAGCGCCAGTTCCGTGCGGTTGGAGATGCCGAGCTTCTCGTACAGCCGATTTAGGTACACCTTCACGGTGCCTTCGGTCAGACCCAGTTCCTCGGCAATGGCACGATTGCGCAGGCCTTGCGCCACCAGCCCGGCGATGCTTCGTTCGCGCGAGCTGAGCTGGGTGAGCGGGTCGTTCCTGCTGTCTTCCCTAAGCTTGGTCGCGCGGTTGATCAGTTCGCGCGGAATCCAGCGAGAACCGGCAGCGACCTTTTCCAGGCATTCGATCAGGAGGCGGTCACCGCCGTCCTTGAGAACGATTCCTTCCACCGACTGATCGATCGCCTCCACTAGGCAGTCGTCATCAAGATGGGCCGTCAGGATAACGACCTTGGTCGCATTGTCGGACTGCCGCAGGATTTGCAGGATCTCCACACCGCTGAGGCCAGGCATCGACTGATCGATCAGCGCAATGTCAGGCTTCAGTTCCAGGATCGCGGCGAGGGCTGCGTCCCCATCCTTTTCCTGGCTGACGATCCGGAAGGAGGTGCCCGCGAACAGGCTGGCAATCCCGGCGAGCATAAGCGGGTGATCGTCGGCCAACAGCACTGTGGTCACGCTTTTGCTCCCATCGGCAAATCCACCCTGATGCGGGTGCCTTCGGGACCGGTCGTTCCCTTCAGATACCCGCTTAATGCAGCCGCCCGCTCGCTCAGCGTGCGCGGCCTGACTTCCCCGGGAGCGATGCTCTCGCGGCCGTTGTCGATGATCTCGAGCGCGAGCCCAGAACCTGACGCTTGCAGTACGATCGCGACACGATCCGCCCGCCCGTGCCGGACGGCGTTGGCTACGCCCTCCCGCACCATCTGGTTGAGTTCGCGTTCGAGATCGGGCGCGACGATTAAGTCCGCCGGGCTGGTGAACGTGCAGGCGATATCCCATTGCCGGGCAAGCCGCTGGACCAGCGCGGTCAGATGCGCGGCCACATCGGTTCGTCTAACTTGAGAGTTTGGACGTCGCAGATCGGCGATCATCGATCGCAACTGCCGTTGTTCGGTCGCAAGTTCCTGTTGCAGGATTTCAATGTCTTCTGCGAGTTCCGTAGCGCTTTTCCCCGACTTCTTGAACCCCTCCAGACGGAAGGAGATACCCGCGACGACCTGCGCCACGCTGTCGTGCAGGTCGCGCCCGATGGAAAAACGGACCCGCTGCCGCTCCGCTTGTTGGGACAACGAGCTGAGCAAGTCCTGCTTCACCAGGAACTCAAGCTCCTCTCGCACCTCGGCTGCAGTGGTCAGGTCGTCCGACGACAAGCTAGCGGCACCAGCAGCCAGGATCGCGCATTCGAAATCTTGAGTGTGAATGGTTATGCCGATCGCGTGCCCCAGATCGCTCGCCTCGGCAAATTGCCGCAAGGCCTTGGGCATATCTATCTGTCGCGCGTCCGTGGCCGTGCCCGCGAGCATGCGACCTGATCGCCCATCGAGCAGAACAGGTTCATCAGGCATCGCGCCGAAAAGCGCCGCCGCTACCGGTGTTGCCCTGGCTCCGGACAGCCTGCCGGACCCATCCATCTGATGAACCAGCGCCCACGGCTCTCCCTCGTCACGAGAAACGCACACCACGCGCGATGCGTTCAAACGCGCCGCGACATGGTTGCAGATCAATTGCGGGAGATTTCCCTTCTCGTCTTCCGCTGGGTCCTGAAGGCGTCGGCGGAGAGTGGCGCGCCGCGCCAGCCGGTCCCGGTCGTACGCAAACCAGATGCACAGAAGCGACAGGACGCCAAGGTAACTGCTGCGGATCAGCAACCGCTGCACGTCGATTTCGGAATTCCCGAACACATCGGCCGCCAGGCCGGAGAGCAGAAAAAACAGGTTGACCGTGATCGCGCTGCGCACGGTCTGCCGACCGCCCCAGCGGATCGAGGCTGACAGAATGATAAACAATGAGAACGTGAAGAACGGGCTGGTATATCCTTCGGTGGCGAAAACCACCGCGGCGAACACGAGCAGGTCGAGAGCGTGAGCGGGCCGCGCTAGCCGGTGATCCCACCACCACGAACTTGCCGCGATGAAGGCCAACGCTGCTGCAACGGCGATATAGACTGCCAGCAGCGCATAGATCTGCGCCGGGGCGGCCGAGGGCTGTGAGGGATCGATGTAGATCGCGAGCAAGAAAACGCTGGCGAGCACAACTCGGCTGCATGCAATCGCCGCACCCGATGTCTGCAAGGACGGGCGAAGAACGCTCAGCCTTCTGCGTCTGCGATCGATAACGGGCACTGCGGCGCGGTCCTCCAAGTTAAGCGTGGCCAAACGACTCGCCGACTTAACTAACCTTTGATAGGTTACCCGGCCGCTCTGAAACTTTACCTACCAACTCCTCGACGAAGTCCACAACGTAGCTCAACCCGGGAGCTTCCGATGACCAGATCCACCGCGAGGGAGGCCTGCCTGACGCAAGGACAGCGTATCCGCCGTGCGCGGCTGCTGGCCCACATGAGCATGGCTGAGGTTGGCGCCGAACTGGGGGTGTCCAAAGTAGCTGTGTGGAGTTGGGAGCACGATCAGTCCAGTCCGCGGACCGACAATCGCCAGGCGCTTGCACGACTGCTCGACACGCCGATTGACCGCCTGTTCGACAGCGAGAATGCGCCTGCACCTGATCTTTCGAGTATAGTCGCCGATTGCCAGCAACGCATTGCGCGTGCGGCGGGCGTGGATCATGCAGCGGTGACGATCAACATCGTATATGGTGGGCCGACCACGCACTGATCGCCTCAGCCTCAAGGCCCGGTTATGCGCCATCGACCCACGGAAGGGGACGCGGAGGGGGCGTCACGGCCGAAAGACCCAAACCGCTTAACCCTTGGGCTGCGGTGAAAATTGGCGGACAGGGTGGGATTCGAACCCACGGTGAGCGTTAACCCACGGCGGTTTTCAAGACCGCTGCCTTAAACCACTCGGCCACCTGTCCGGCGAAAAGCCCGGCTAGCGCGGCAAAATGCCAGTGTCACGAACCGTTTGAGGTTTACCCCGTTATACCCGCTATGCGACACAGCCCCATGCGCCTCACCCTCCTTGCTATACTCGCCTCGTTCGCCGCCGCGTGTTCCTCCGTGCCCTCCGCGGCGCAGGACATGTCATTCAATTCATACCTGCAACTGCTGGTGGCACGCGCCCGCGCTGAAGGGGTGAGCGAACCGACAATCCAACGGATGACGTACGATCTAACGCCCAACAACAGGGTGATTGAACTCGATCGGGCCCAGCCCGGCGCTCCCTCAAGCAGTAGCAACTTCTCGCCCCTGCAGCCGTACCTCAACACCCACGTGGATGCCGCGCGCATTGGCGGCGGGCGGCGCAACTATCAGGCGCTCGGTCCACTCGCTGCGCAGCTCGAAGCCCGGTATGGGGTGCCGGCGCCGATCGTAGTGGCCATCTGGGGGCACGAAACGAACTACGGCAGCTATACCGGCGACTTCGATCTCGCTCGCAGTCTTGCGACGCTTGCGTGGGAGGGACGGCGACGTGAGTTGTTCGCGACCGAATTCGTCGATCTGCTCAAGATCGCCGACCTCGGGGTGCAGCGCAGCACGCTGAAGGGCAGCTGGGCGGGCGCGTTCGGTTACCCGCAGTTTCTGCCGAGCATCTATCTCAGGCTGGCGCAGGATGGCGACGGCGACGGTCGGCGCGATATCTGGAACAGCCGCGCGGATACGCTCGCGTCCATCGCGAACTATTTCCGCGATGCGGGGTGGCGGCGGGGTCAACCCTGGGGCGTCCGGGCAACGGTGCCCAATGGTTTCAACTGGAACAGCGTCCGTTCGAAACTGATTCCGCCCGTGTGCAACCGGGTTCACGAGCGGCACGGTCAATGGCGCACTGTTCGCGAATGGCGGGCGCTGGGCGTTCAGCCGCAGGCTTATCTGGCGGATGATGTCATGACCGCCCTGTTCCAGCCTGATGGCCCGGGCACACGCGCTTGGCTCTTGACGGCGAATTACAGGGTGATCCTCGAGTATAACTGCTCGAACTACTATGCGATGAGCGTGGGGTTGCTCGCAGATGAGATTGCCCGTTGACGCCGCTGCCCGGCTCCTGATCCTTAAATCGAGTGTGGCTCTCCCAGGCTGAGCGCGGACCGTGCGGCCAAGGCGCTCGATGGCTTTGCGCGTCCATTAAGCAACTTGTTCCGGGTTCGAACCGGCCCCTACATCACGAAGGCACAAGCCGAAGCTGCGCTCGCCAAGGTGCGCGCTGCCGGATATAGCGATGCGCGAGTCACCACCGCAGGTTGAACCGCCGGCCCCGCTGGCGGCGGGAGCGCACTTGGTCATTAGATGGAAGTTGATGGCGGCTGCGATCGCGCTGCTGACAAGCGCAGTCGCAGCGCGCGCTGACGTGACCCAACCGTACCCGACGTTTGCACCGCCACCGCCAGAGGTGCCGATCGCGTTGATGATCGACCTGTCGAGCGGCCAGACGCTCTACTCGCGAGAGCCCGACCGGCGCTTCATGCCCGCCTCGATCACCAAGGTGATGACCGCATTCACCGCGTTCGAACTGATCGATGCAGGCAAGATCAAACCCGAACAACTGGTGCTGGTCGACGCGCAGACCTGGACCGATTGGCATGGCGTGGGATCGACCATGTTCCTGGCGCTCAATCAGCGGGTCAGCATCGACGCCTTGCTCCACGGCGTGACGACGGTCTCCGCCAACGACGGCGCTGCCGTGCTGGGACAGGGGATCGCCGGTTCGCTGGCCAAATGGAACGCGCTCATGAATGCCAAGGCGCGCGAGATCGGGATGCGCGACAGCCATTTCGGAACGCCCAACGGATGGATGGACGAGGGGCGCACGTTCGTGACCGCGCGCGATTTGGCGACCCTTGCCTCGGCCATGATCACGCGGCATCCGGAGCTGTATAAGAGGTACTTCGGGCACCGCCGGCTCAAGTTCAATGGCTTCGAACAGCGCAACCATGACCCCGTAACGGGCGTGGTGATGGGCGCAGATGGCATCAAGACCGGCTTCACTAACCAGGCCGGCTACGGCTTTCTGGGAAGCGCCGAGCGTGACGGCAGGCGGCTGGTGATGGTGATCGGTGGTGCGCCGTCCGCACGCGTCCAGCATCAGGCAAGCCGGGAATTCCTGGAATGGGGATTTCAGGCGTTCAAAGGCGAGCAGCTGTTCGCGAAAGGTGCGCATGTTGGCGACGCCCGCGTTCAGGGCGGTTCGCAGCGCAGTGTCGGACTGCTCGCGCCCATTTCGCTCGGTTACGATCTTCCCGTCGGCCAGACCGGCAAGGTAACGCTGGCCATCCGTTACGAAGGCCCCTTGCGAGCGCCCATTGCCGAGGGAGAGCAGGTCGCCGAGCTGGAGATCCGGACCGAGGGCATGAGGCCGGCACGGGTCCCGTTGATCGCCGCCGAAGCGGTGCCGGTGGGCAACGCGTTCGATCGGCTGGTGAACGGGGTCGCTGGGCTGCTGTGACCGAGCGGGGGAAGTTCATCGCATTTGAAGGCGGGGAGGGGTGCGGCAAATCCACTCAGGCCAGGATCCTCGCCGATCGGCTGCGGCAACTGGACATCGCAGTCGAGCTGACCCGTGAACCAGGCGGCACGCCTGGTGCTGAAGCGATCCGGGCGCTGCTGCTCGATCCGCCAGGCGACGGGTGGGGGCCGCAAGCCGAAGCGCTGCTGTTCGCTGCCGCTCGCGCGGATCATGTCGCTCGTCGGATCATGCCCGCGCTCGACGCTGGCCAGTGGGTGGTCTGCGACCGTTTCGTCGATTCGAGCCGCGCCTATCAGGGCGGGGCGGGCGGGATCGGCGATGAAGCCGTGCAAACGCTCCATGCGATCGGCAGTGGGGGACTGAGGCCCGATCTGACTATCTTCATAGCCGTTCCATCTGAAATCACAGCGGAGCGCCTGACGAAGCGCGATGGTGATGCGGCAGATGCGATCGGGGGGCGTAGCGCCGCCTATCACGGTGCGGTGGCCGATGCGTTTGCGCAGCTTGCAGCAGCCCCCGGTGACACCTTGGTCACGATCGATGGCGCGGACACACCCGAACAAGTGCATGCGCACGTCTGGCGAGCCGTAGCCCGGCTGCTGCATAGCGCATGACGCTGATCGGTCATGAGGATGCCTGGCGCGAATGGCGCGAAGGCATCGCAGGCGAACGGATGCATCATGCATGGCTGCTCGCCGGCCCCACCGGTCTGGGCAAGACCGCGTTCGCTCTCGCCGCGGCGCGGGAGCTGGTGGCGGAGGGCGGTGTTCCGCAGCCCGATGGTCCGCATCCCGACGTGCTCATCCTGACTAACCCGCCGAAGGACGACAAGGAGGAAAAGAAGCGCGAGGCCGGGCAGGATTACGAGCTCGCCCGCAATATCAAGATCGACCAGATCCGGGCGATGCAGCGCCGGCTGTCGACCCGGCCGACTCTAGGCAGCAGGCGCGTGGTCATCGTCGATCCGGCGGACGATCTGGAAACTGGAGGTGCCAACGCCCTGCTGAAGAGTCTGGAAGAACCGCCCGTCGGCACTTTCTTCATGCTGGTTGCGCACCGACCTGCCCGGCTGTTGCCGACCATTCGTTCGCGCTGCCGGGTATTGCGCTTCTCTCCCTTGGACGACGACGCCGTGACGTCATTTCTCGCCCTGATGGCGCCTGAAGTGGATGGGGCCGCACGTGCCGCGGCAGTGGCAGCGGCCGCTGGATCGCCGGGTGCGGCTTTGGCTTTCGTTGTGCAGAACCTAGGGCCGCTGGACGCGCTCATGCGACGCATTGTCACCGAAGGTGATGCTCAGTTCACCTTGCGAGGCAGGCTGGCGGAAGAAATCGGAGCCCGGCCTGACCGTACGAGGATCGCGGCGGCACTCGATCTGGCTCGCGCGAACCTCGCACAATTGGCGCAACATGCTCCCAGGGAGGGACTGCCCGCCATTGTCGAAGCACACGCGGACCTGATGCGCCTCGCCGCCCAGGCGCCCACTTATAACTTCGACCCCGGGCTGCTGGTGATGCAAATCGGCGGCTTGCTCGCATCGGCCGCCACCGCTAGCCAGCGCGCCGATGCCTGACCCTTATTACCTCACCACCGCGATCAGCTATCCGAACGGCAAGCCGCACATTGGCCACGCCTATGAAGCGATCGCGGCCGACGTGATCGCGCGCTTCAAGACCGCGCAGGGTTTCGACGTGCGGCTGGTCACCGGGACCGACGAGCACGGTCTCAAGATGGACAAGACTGCGCGCCAGGCGGGGCGGGGAACGCTCGAATTCGCGACCGAGATGTCGAACTATTTCCGCGACATGTGCGATGCTCTTCACATCGGCTACACCGCTTTCAGGCGCACCACCGAGGATCAGCATCACGCCGCAAGCAAGGCCCTGTGGGAAGCCATGGCGAAAGCTGGTGATCTCTACCTCGACCGGTACGAGGGCTGGTATTCACTGCGGGACGAAGCGTTCTACGATGAAAGCGAGCTGATCGAAGGCGAGGGGGGGCAGAAGCTGTCCCCTCAGGGAACCGCGGTCGAGTGGAATGTCGAGGAAAGCTGGTTCTTCCGCCTGTCGAAGTATCGCGACTACCTGATTGAATTGAACGAAAATGCCGGTTTTCTGGAGCCAGAGAGCCGGCGTAATGAGGTGCTCGCCTTCCTAAAAGGGAACGAGTTGCGGGACTTATCCGTCTCCCGCACCAGTTTTGATTGGGGCGTGCCGGTACCCGGCAGCCCGGGTCACGTCATGTATGTGTGGGTCGATGCGCTCACGACGTACCTCACCGGCATAGGTTTTCCCGACCGGGAGGGGGAATTCGAGCGTTTCTGGCCTGCAGACCTGCACCTGATCGGCAAGGACATCGTGCGCTTCCACGCAGTATACTGGCCGGCATTCCTGAAGAGCGCCGGGCTGCCTGCGCCAAAGGCTGTATTCGGGCATGGCTTCCTGCTGCATCGCGGGGAGAAGATGTCGAAATCGCTCGGCAACGTGGTCGATCCGCTGGAACTGGCGGAGAGGTTCGGGGTCGACCAGCTGCGCTACTTCCTGATGCGCGAAGTGGTGTTCGGCAACGATGGCGGATTCTCCGCCGAGGCTATTGTCACGCGCTGCAATGCTGAGTTGGCGAACAGTTTTGGCAACCTGGCGCAGCGTGTCTTGTCGATGATCTTCAAGAACCTGGGCGGTGAGTTGACCGCGTTTGCGCCGAGTCAGGCTGACGAGGCGCTGATCTTGCATGTAGCGCGAGCCTGCCGCGAGGAATTGCCGAACGCGTTCGAGACGCTCGACTTCTCGGTTGGCATCGAGGCCTGGATGCGTGCGGTATTCGCCTGCAACCAGTATGTCGACGAGCAGGCGCCTTGGACCCTGCGCAAGACCGATCCTGAACGAATGCGGGTAGTCCTGCTGACGCTGTTCACGGTTGTGCGTGAACTTGCCATCGCGATCCGGCCGGTCGTGCCTGGCTCCGCGGATCGCCTGCTCGATCAGATGGGGGTTGGGGAAGGGGAGCGCGATTTCGCCGCGCTTGTCGATGCGGGGTGGTACGAACGCCTCGCGTCCTCGGGCTTTCAGCTGGCCCAGCCGGTGGGCGTCTTCCCACGGTTGGAGCTGCCGGTCGAGGACGCCGCGTGAGGCTGATCGACAGCCATTGCCACCTTGAATACGAGCGTCTGATCGAAGATCAGCCAGGCGTGCTGGCGCGAGCGCGGGCCGCCGGAGTGTCCGGCATGCTCAATATCTCCACCCGCCGGAGCGAATGGGACCAAGTTATCGCGACCGCCGATCGTGAGCCCGATGTGTGGGCAAGCGTCGGCATTCATCCGCACGAGGCGGACGCCCACGCCGATCTGGGCCGTGATGCGCTATTGGCGGCGACAGGGCGCCCCAAGGTGATCGGCATCGGCGAAAGCGGACTCGATTATCATTACGATAAATCGGATCGCGCGGTTCAGCGTGACCTGTTCCGCACGCACATCGCCGTGGCGCGTGAGACCGGCTTGCCGATCATCATCCACACCCGCGATGCGGAGGATGACACGGCCGCCATCCTGGCTGACGAGATGGAGCAGGGTGCCTTCCCGGCGCTGATCCACTGTTTCACCGCCTCGGCCAGCTTTGCCGGCAAGGTTCTGGAACTGGGTCTGACGATTTCGCTCTCGGGAATCGTCACCTTCAAGAACGCTGCCGCCTTGCAGGATGTCGCGCGCTCGATACCCGCCGATCGCCTGCTGATCGAAACCGACAGCCCTTTTCTCGCTCCGGTGCCGCACCGAGGACGTCCATGCGAACCGGCGTTCGTGCGCGACACAGCCGCATTCGTCGCCAACCTGCGCGGGGTCAGCACTGAAGAGATCGCTGACACAACGGCCGGTAACTTCTTCGCGCTGTTCACGAAAGCGGCCGCGTGAAGCTGATCATGCTGGGTTCCGGCACTTCGACCGGCGTACCGCGGATCGGAGACGATTGGGGGGAGTGCGATCCGGCCGAGCCGAAGAACCGACGCACCCGCGTTTCGATCATCGTCGAGAGCGCCGAAGGCAAACGCCTGTTGGTCGATACCTCGCCCGACCTGCGCCAACAGCTTTTGGCCAACGGGATCGACAAGGTCGACGGTGTCTTCTGGACGCACGATCACGCCGATCATTGTCACGGCATCGATGACCTGCGGGTGATGCGGTACGATCGCGCCGGTCCGCTGCCCGGTTTCGCGGGGGAAGAAACCGCGCGGCGGCTGCGGGCACGTTTCAGCTATGTGTTCGCTGGCGAGTTTGGTTATCCAACGATCTGTGAACTCAATACGCTGGACCGGCTGCGAATCTTCGCCGGGTTCGGGATCGGCCATTGCCGGATGCCGCATGGCCCCGCCAAATCGACGGCGTTCCGGTTCGACGCGGACGGAAAATCAATCGGTTACGCGACGGACTACAGCGAAATCGTGCCGGAAATGATCGAGTTGTTGGCAGGCGTGGACCTGCTCGTCAGCGACTGTTTGCGGCGGCGACCGCATCCCACGCACGCGCATCTCGACATGGCCCTGGATCTTGCCAGGCGGTCCGGCGCTAGGCGCGCGGTGCTGACGCATCTCGACAAGAGCATGGATTACCAGACTTTGGCAGCGGAACTGCCGACCGGTGTTCAGCCAGGTTACGACGGGCTGGAATTGACCCTGTGAGCGAAGTCAGCATCGTCCAACTCGTCGCTCTGTTGGGATGGCTTCTACTCGCTGGCAGCGCATTTGCGTCTCACCGTCTAGGTTGGAAAGATGGTGTTCGGCTTGGGTTGATCTGGGCAGGGATTTTCACCGCTGTCGCGCTGTTGTTCTCGTTGGTGATGTAATGAACACCCTCCTGATACCTAGCGCCATTTTACATAATATATATTATCGTCCTTAAATGTCAGAGCAGATAGGACGCCTCCTCGCCATCATGGCCACCCTGCGCGATCCGGAGCGCGGCTGCGAATGGGATTGTGCGCAGACATTCGAGACGATCGTCCCGCACACGATCGAAGAAGCGTACGAAGTAGCCGACGCGGTGGCGCGCGACGACATGGACGACATCCGGGACGAGCTTGGCGACTTGCTGTTCCAGGTCGTGTTTCAGGCACGCATCGCCGAGGAAGCCGGGCTGTTCGACTTCGCCTCGGTCGCACGGTCGATTGCCGACAAGCTGGAGGCGCGCCATCCACACATCTTCGGTGATGAATTACCCGGCGACGCGCCCCGCGAGGAACGGTGGGAAGCCCTGAAGGCCGAGGAGCGCGCCCGCAAGGGAGCGCAGAGCGCGCTTGATGGCGTCGCAATGGCGCTGCCGGCGTTGATGCGGGCCGACAAGCTGCAAAAGCGCGCTGCCCGAACCGGGTTCGATTGGCCCGACGTCGAAGGACCGGCAGCGAAATTGGCGGAAGAGATGGACGAACTCTCCAGGGCGCCAGCCGAAGAACGGCTTGAAGAGGCTGGCGATCTCCTGTTCGCGGCGGTCAATGTCGTGCGCGCTTATGGGATCGCGCCCGAAGATGCTCTTCGGGCCGCCAACGCCAAGTTCGAACGCCGATTTCGCGCGATGGAAGCGCTGGCAGAAGGCGCGTTCGGCAGTCTCTCGCTCGATGATCAGGAAGCGCTGTGGCAGCGGGTCAAAGCCGGCGAGCGGCTATAGGGTCTCGAACTGACCGAGTTCTTTGGGGTTCAGCCTGACCGCCAGCCGGCGCAGCGGTCCATCGGCATTGGATCCCGCCTCGTTCTCCTCCAGCACCTCGCCATGCGCGTGCAGCCAGGCGATCCTCCGGCCAGCGCTCGCCGGCAAGACGAATTCGTGCACCCGCGCTTTCTTGGTCAGCAGTTCTCCGAGGTGATCAAGCAGCGCCTCGATCCCTTCCCCGGTTTCGGCTGAGATCATCACCACATCGTCGGCTGCGGCGGCATTGTCCCGTACAGCTTCGACGTTTTCTTCAGATAGCAGGTCGATCTTGTTCCACACCTCGATGATCGGGATGGAGGTGCCCCCCTCCTCTTCCGTTACCCCGAGGTCCCCGAGCACTTCGAGCACCTGCGACTTCTGTGCAGCCGTCGACCGGTTCGCGATGTCACGCACGTGGAGGATCAGGTCGGCACCGGTGACTTCTTCCAACGTCGCCCGGAAAGCGGCAACGAGTTGCGTCGGCAGGTCCGAAATAAACCCCACGGTATCGGACAGGATCGCCTTCTCGACACCAGGCAGCGCGATCGCGCGCATCGTCGGGTCGAGCGTGGCGAACAGCAGGTCTTCGGCCATGACCTCGGCACCGGTGAGGCGATTGAACAAAGTGGATTTGCCGGCGTTGGTATAACCGACCAGCGCCACGATCGGCCAAGGGGCGCGGCCGCGCCGGTCGCGGTGCAGTGCGCGGGTCTTGCGCACGCCTTCCAGTTCCTTGCGCAAACGCCCCATGCGCTGGCGGATCATCCGGCGGTCAGCCTCGATCTGCGTTTCGCCAGGCCCCCCAAGGAAGCCGAACCCGCCGCGTTGCCGCTCGAGGTGAGTCCACGATCGGACCAGCCGGCTTTGCTGATAGTCCAAGTGCGCCAGTTCGACCTGCAACCGCCCTTCGGCTGTCGCGGCGCGCTCTCCAAAAATCTCGAGGATCAGCCCGGTGCGGTCGATGACCTTGCGCTTGAGCCGGTCTTCCAGGTTGCGCTGCTGGATCGGGCTAAGCGCTCCATCGACCACCACCAGCTCGGCTTCGTGCTGTTCGCACGCCGTGGCAATATTATCGACCTGACCTGACCCGAACAGCGTGCCGGGACGAACCTGCCGGACCGGGATGACCACGGCATCGGCAACGACGATCCCGATCGCAAGCGCCAGCCCACAGGCTTCCTCCAACCGTGCTTCGGGTTCAAGATCATGATGCCGGCCACGCACGTCGGGCGCGACGACGATCGCCCGCGCGCCGCGGGATACTTCGCCCATCAGATCATCATCGAAACTCAGTCTTCATCACCTTCGAAATCGTCGCTCAAATCTACCGCGGTCGCGGGTTGGATCGTCGAGACGGCGTGCTTGTAGGCCAACTGTACGAAGCCGTCGCGCTCCAGCAACATGCAGAACAAATCGTAAGCTGCGATCCTGCCCTGCAGCATCACGCCATTGACGAGGAACATCGTCACCTGGACCTCCGCCTCGCGCACGCGGCTGAGGAACACGTCCTGCAGCAACCGTTGTCTGGCGTTTGAACCCTGGCTGGCGAACTGTGCCGCATCGACCGGCTGGCCGGGCATGATAGTAGAAACCGCGTGTTTGTAGACCAGCTGCGACTGGCCATCGCGCCGCAGCAGGATCGAAAAATTGTCGAACCAGGTGACGATACCCTGCAGCTTCACGCCCTTTACCAGGAACATCGTCACAGGAATTTTGGATCTGCGCAGCAGGTTGAGAAAGGCGTCCTGCAAGCTCTGCTGCTTGCCCGACGAAGGCGGAGCGGTCTCCGGCTCCGTGGCCGACTTGGGGCGCGCCGACAGCGTGCGAGATGTGGACACTTGAGCGGTCTCCGTGTGCTTTATTAGCGGCCGCCTTTGCAGACGATCCGCGATCTGGCGCACGATCTGGCAATCGCGCACCGGGCATCGCGAACAATTATGGGGCGTCCAACCTGATTCGCAAATGCTTTTGCATCAAGCCCGTTCCGCACGGTTTGCGACTATTCGACCGCTAGCTACTCTTCATCTTCGCGCCGGTCTCCCATCCCAAGAAGCTTGAGCTTCCGGTGGAGCGCCGACCGCTCCATGCCGATGAAGCTCGCTGTCTTGGAAATGTTGCCGGAGAACCTCCGGATCTGGATCGTCAGGTACTCGCGCTCAAAGCTCTCCCGTGCTTCGCGTAAAGGGACGCCCATCATGGCCGTGACGCCCCCTCCCCCGCCCGCGCGGCCTCCGGCGACTTCGCTGGGCAGCATGTCAGCCTCCACAGTCGCAAGCCGCTCACGCGGGGTGAGAATGATCGTCCGCTCCACCACGTTGCGCAGCTGGCGCACGTTGCCCGGCCAGTCGTACGCCTGCAGCGCCGCGATCGCGTCTTCGGAGATGTCGGGTGGCGGGATGCCCTGCTCAGCGGCGTAACGAGTGAAGAAGTGCTCGGCCAGCGACGGGATGTCGTCGCGCCGCTCGGCCAGCGAAGGGATTGCGACTGGCACCACGTTGAGCCGATAAAACAGATCTTCGCGGAAGTTCTTTTCCTCGATCTCCCCGGCGAGGTCGCGCGAAGTTGACGAAACCACTCGAACATCGACCGCGATCTGGCGAGTTCCGCCGACCCGGACGAAGCTTTGCTCGGTAAGCACCCGCAAGATGCGCGCCTGGGTCGATAACGGCATGTCGGCCACCTCATCGAGGTAGAGCGTGCCGCCGTCCGCCAGTTCGAGCAGGCCGGGGCGCAGCAGCTTGCCATCGGCCTCCTCGCCGAACAGTTCCTGTTCGAACCGCTCGGGCGTGATGCGTGCGGAATTGACGATGACGAAGGCATTGTCCGCCCGTCCGCTCCAGGAATGCAGCAGTCGCGCCGCCACTTCCTTGCCCGATCCGCCTGGCCCGCTGATCATTACGCGGCTGCCGGTGGTCGCGACCCGTTTCAACGTCGCCCGAACCGCGTTGATTGCAGCCGAGTTGCCGGTGAATTCCTCTCCGCGAGCGAAGCCCTCGCGCAGCCGCGTGTTCTCTCGCCGCAGCCGCTCGGTCTCGGTGGCGCGCTGCACCAGCAGGAGCAGCTTCTCCGCCTCAAACGGCTTCTCGATAAAGTCCATCGCCCCGCGCCCGACCGCGGAGACCGCAGTGTCGATGTTGCCGTGTCCGGAGAAGATGATGACCGGCAACTCCGGCTCCCGCTTCTTGATCTCGTCGAGCACTTCCAGCCCGTCCATCGGGCTGCCGTGGAGCCACACGTCGAGCAGCACCAGGCTCGGTCGGCGCAAGTCGACCGCGGCCAGCGCGGACGTGCTGTCGCCAGCGGTGCGGCACTCGTAACCTTCGTCGCTGAGGACGCCTGCGACCAGTTCGCGAATGTCGCGCTCGTCGTCGACGATCAGAATATCGAGTGCCATCTTAGGGATGATCCTTGCCAGATTTCATTCGGCCGCCACCGTTCCTGCGGCCAGCGGGTTGCGCGCGAAACGCAAGGACACCCGGGTTCCCCCGCCCGGTGCGCCTGCGAAAGTCATTTCGCCGCCGTGCTCCTCGACGATCTTGTTGACGATGGCGAGGCCGAGCCCGGTGCCCTTCTCGCGCGTTGTCACATACGGTTCGACGATCCGCTCACGATCCTGCGGTAAGCCCACACCATTATCCGTGACGATGACCGTCAGGGCTTCTCCCGTGCTTTGAAGAGCAACCCCGATCTGGCCGCGGTAATCGGGCTCGGCGCCGCGTGAGCGGGTCTCGATCGCCTCGACCGCGTTCTTCAGGACATTGGTCATCGCCTGTCCGAACTGGTGGCGATCACACGCGAGCGGGACCCCGCCTTCGCTGCCCGAGGTCAGGCGGAAGTCGATTTCAGGATGCGCCACTTCCTGCAGGAACAGCGCCTGCTTGACCAGGTCGTAACCGTCTTCCGGCCGGAACACCGGCTTCGGCAGCCGGGCGAAACTGGAGAACTCGTCGACCATCTTCCTGAGGTCGCCGACCTGGCGCACGATCGTGTTGGTGAGTTCATCGAACAGTTCGCCATCCTGGAGGATCTGCTTGCGATAGCGCCGCTTCAAACGCTCGGTCGCCAGCTGGATCGGGGTCAACGGGTTCTTGATCTCATGCGCGATCCGGCGGGCGACGTCGGACCAAGCAGCCTGCCGCTGATCGAGAATCTGGCGGGTTATATCTTCGAACGTGATCACCCGGCCATCGGGCGCATCGCCGACCTTGACCGCCAGCGTCAAAAGCTCGCCGCTCTTGGTCCAGTTGACGATCCCGCCGGTCAGGCTGCCGTCGTTCACCGAGCCGAACTGCGGCGCGATGCTGGTGAGCATGAGGCCGGCGGGCACCGGCCCTTTCTCCCCCAGCAACAGCTCCTGCGCCGAACTGTTCATCAACAACACGCGCCCGTCGCGGTCGACCGTGACGATCCCGGCCGAGATGGATTCCACCACCGCCTCAATGAACGCCCGCCGCTCTTCAAGCTGGTGATTGGCTCCGAGAAGGGCGGCGGTCTGCTGCTCGATCTGACCAGCCATGCGGTTGAATGCGCGATTGAGCATGCCAATTTCATCGGGGCCAGTACGACCTTCCACCCGCACCTTGAAGTTGCCTGCGCCGACCTGACGGGACGCCGAGACGAGTTCCGTCAACGGCTTCACCTGCCGGTCGGCAAAGCGCAGCGCGAACCAGACAGCCAGGCCGACAAGCGCCAGGCTGACGAAGAACAACGTGACGTTGAACCGCAACTGCAGCGCGCGCGCTCGTTTGGCGAGGATGTCGTAGGATGCGACGACCGACTGGGCGCGGGACCACTGGCTGAAACTCGTCGCCTCGGTATTGCGCGCGGCGTAAAGGAAGACGCCGGACTTCAAGTCGATCGCGGCGACCGCCTCGATCCGCACGGCATTGCCTGCGACATAGATCGGATCGCCGGCCTTGAGCACCGGCAAGGCTGCGGCTGCGACCTTCGTAACGCGGTTATCCGAACTGATGTTGCTGAAAGCCGCGATGCGGAACGAGCCGTCGGGGATCTGCTGAAGGATCGCGGACTCGTTGAGTTCCAGTTGCTTGACCTGGGTGCCGTAGATCTCGGTCAGCGCGGGGTCGGTGAGCGGATACTGCTGCAGATAATACTGCATCACATTGGCCATCGACACGGTGTTGTCGGCGACCTGCAACTGGTTCTGTTCGTAGTAGCCCCGCGCAAGCGCATTCGCGTTCTGCATCACTCCGCGCGAATTGTCGGAAAACCAGAAGTCGACCCCGGACTGGAACAGGATCGCGGCAAACCCGACGACCAGCAGGGTGGGAATTGCGGCAATCAGCGAAAAGAAGAACACGAGCCGCACGTGCAGCCGGGCCGTACCGCCATCTGCGCGTCGGAGAGCCAGGCGCCGACCGAGCAGCACCAGCAGTGTCATCGCCGGCACCAGGGTGCCAATGAGCAGCAGGGCCACTTGTCTTGACGGCAGCAATTCGCCCACGGTGGGCGGTCCGCTGAACGTGTACCACGTGGTCCACACCATCGGCAGGAAGGTGAGCGTGGCGACGATCTCGAGGATCAGGTAGAAGTTCGCACGCCGGCTCGTCACGACAAACCTCCGCCACCAGCGGGGGCTAGGACCGCTTGTGCGCGGGGCGGTGGCAAGAGACGGCGAAGAAGCCATTCGTTGCTCTGCTACAACGCTACTGTTGCAGATTTGCAAGCAGTTTTCGGCTAAATGCCAATCGCATCAGCCGCGACGAGCGCAAATCTCCGGATCAAGGTCGAGTTCGGTCAGGCGTTTGCGCAGAGTGTTCCGGTTAATGCCCAGCAGCCGGGCGGCGCGCACCTGATTGCCGCCCGTCACCGTCAGCGCATGGATAAATAGCGGCCGCTCCAGTTCCGCGATTGCCGCGTCGTACAAATGCCCATCGGCCGGACGGGCGTGTTGCAGCCAGTGGTCGAGGGCGCCTGCGAACCCCGGTCGCTGCTCCCCGGGCCGAGGAGCCCGCTCCCCCAGGACCGTCTCGACCGCGTTTGCGTCGATCGTATCCTCGCGTGCCATTAGCGCGAGCCGGTAGATCGCATTGCGCAGTTCGCGCACGTTGCCCCGCCACGGCCGCGCCTCAAGGGCCGCGATACCGCTTGCATCGACCCGCCGTCGCGGCAGTCCATCAGCCGCTGCCTGCCCCAGGAAGTGACGGGCAAGGGGGCCGATGTCGTCCGTCCGATCCCGCAGCGGGGGCAATTCGATCGGCACCACGGCGAGGCGATAGTAGAGGTCTTCACGGAAACTGCCGGCGGCGATCATTGGCGCAAGATCGCGGTTCGTCGCCGCAAGGATACGAACGTCGACGCCGATTTCCTGCCGGCCGCCTACCCGGCGGATGCGGCCCGATTGCAGCGCTCGCAGCAGGCGGGTCTGTGCGGACACGGGCATGTCGCCGATCTCGTCAAGGAACAGCGTGCCGCCGTTGGCTTGCTCGAATTTGCCGATCGCCTGGTTGATCGCACCGGTGAAGGCACCCTTCTCGTGCCCGAACAGTTCGCTTTCGAGCAGTTCGTGGGGAATCGCTGCGGCGTTCACCGCCACGAACGGTCCCGAACGGCGATGGCCAAGTTGGTGGATCGCTTCGGCCACCAATTCCTTGCCCGTCCCGGACTCGCCCAGGATCAGGACCGTTAGATCGTTACGCAGGACGCGCGTGATCATGCGGTACGCGCCCTGCATCGCCTGGCTGCGACCTACCAGCGGCAGGGCGTCGGCGGGCTCATCCGGAGCGGTCACCCCTTCACCCCGTTCGCCGGCCGCCTGCACCACCGCGCGCACGAGTTCTTCCAGGTCGAATGGTTTGGGGAAGTATTCGAACGCGGCGATTTCCGTCGCGCGAACCGCCGTGTCGAGGGTGTTCTGGGCCGACAGTACGATCACGGGCAGATCGGGGTGCGCCTGTCTCACCCGGGCCAGGCTGGCGATGCCGTCGCCGTCCGTCAGCACGACGTCAGTCAGCATGACCCGGTAGTCACCACGCTCAAGCAACCGGTCCCGACCCGCAAGGGAGTCGGTCCGGTCGACGGAGAAACCCTCGTCCTCCAGCGCAGTGGTGATCACCGTCGCGATCGCCGTGTCGTCCTCGACCAGCAGGATGGTGCCGTGCATCGGTGCTCTCCCTACCTGCTCACCGGCAGATGGACGCGAAAGTGCGTGAGGCCTGCCTTGCCGTCGCGCTCATGCGCCACGCGCCCTTCCATGTCGCGCACCAGACGATGGACCAGCGCCAGGCCCAGACCCTGCCCCCCCTTCTTGCTGCTGACGAAGGGTTCGAACACGTGGTCGCGCAGTTCGGGCGGCACGCCTGGTCCGTTGTCGGTAATCGTCAGTTCGATCGGCAGTCTGACCGAGCGGCCGGGCCGGATGGCGTTGAAGATCAGTCCACTGACGTAACGCGTGCGTACCACAATCCGCGCGCTGTCGATCCCGGCGCAAGCATCGCGGGCGTTGGCCAGCAGATTGATGACCACCTGCTCCAAAGCGCCCTGGTTGGCGAGCACCGGGGGAAGCGAGGGGTCGAATTCCTCGATCAATTCGACGCTGCCCAGCCCGGCTCCGCGGACGGTAGCGATGGCGTTGCGCACCGCCTCGTGCAGGTTCAGCGCGGCATTGGGTTCCGCCCCCCTCGCGCCGATGCGCTGCATGCGGTCGATCAACGAAGCTATGCGGGTGACTTCGGTGCCGATTAGATCGGCGAGCGGACGGTCCTTGGGGTCGAGCTTGCGCGCGATCAGCTGACCTGCCCCGCGAATGGCGGCGAGCGGGTTCTTGATCTCATGCGCAAGAACGGCCGGAGCGGTCAAACCGGCGGGTTTGCGGCCGGGTTCGGCCATTTCGTCCTGCCCGGCATCGGACAGGGTAACGACCCGCCAGCCGGAATGGGTCGGTAGCGGCGACATGGTCAGGTTCACGCGGCGTTCCACTGCGCCGGTACGGATCGTCACCCCGCGCGCCACCAGCGGTGCCGCGTCCTCGCGGGAATGCGCGGTCACCCGAAGATCGTCGATGGAGACCACTTCGAACAATGGCTGACCCACCAGGCGATGCGCGCTGCGGCCGAGCATCTCTTCGGTTGCAGGGTTCGCCTCGGTGATGCGCAGGTCTGGATCGAGCAGCAGGAGCGCAAAGCCAAGCCCCGCGATCTGGACGGCGGGACCGGGGTCCCCGCCCTGCTCGCTCACGCCGCCTGCCGAAGCAACAGCGGTTCGTAAAACCGGTCGATCTCGTCCAGCACCTGCTCCGCCTGGTCGATGAAGTTGACCTTGTTGCGGAACTCGGCAGAACCGTGGAGCCCCTTGGTATACCAGCCAATGTGCTTGCGAGCCATCTTCACGCCCGTCACCGGTCCGTACAGATCAAGCATCGCATGATAATGCTCCACCATCGTCACGTGTTGTTCGTCGATCGCGGGATCCGCCAGCGCTTGCCCCGTGCGCCACCAGTGCATCACCTGGCCGAGCAGCCACGGCCTGCCGTATGCTCCACGACCGATCATGAGTCCGTCGGCGCCCGATTGCTCGAGTGCTTGCGCGGCATCATCGATGGTGCAGATGTCGCCATTGACGATGACCGGGATGGTCACCGCGTCCTTGACCTCGCGGACGAAAGCCCAGTCCGCCGAACCCTTGTACATCTGGTTGCGGGTGCGGCCGTGAACCGTGACCATTCGCACCCCCAGATCCTGCGCGATCCGAGCCAGTTCCGGCGCATTGAGGCTATCGTGATCCCAGCCCATCCGCATCTTGACCGTGACCGGCACGTCCACCGCCCTGACGCAAGCTTCCATCAGCCGAATGGCCAGTGGCACCTCGCGCATCAAGGCGGAGCCCGCGAACTGGCCCACCACCTTGCGCACGGGGCAGCCGAAATTGATGTCGATGATCGCCGCGCCCTTGTCCGCTGCCAGCCTCGCGGCTTCGCCCATCGACGTTGGGTCGCAGCCGACTAGCTGCATCGACACCGGATCCTCGATCGGTGCCCACGCAGCCTTTTGCACCGACTGCCGCGTTTCGCGGATGGCGGCCTCGCTCGCGATCATTTCGGTGACGTTGAGCCCTGAGCCATAGCGGCGCACGAGCGCGCGGAACGGCAGGTCCGTGACGCCGGTCATTGGCGCCAGCACGACCGGTTCAGCGATCGTCACCGGACCGACCTGGATCGGCCGCAACGCGGGGGGTGGTGGAAGCTGGGACATAAGGTGCCTAAATTATGGGCAGGCGCGTAGTGGATTGAAGGCCTGCGCGCAAGGCGGTAGCGCCGCCGACGTGACTGCCCTCCCCTCCTTCGCCGCGATCGTCGTTGCCGCTGGCCAAGGCCTACGGGCCGGTCAGCCGATGCCAAAGCAATTCGCGGCATGGCGCGGCAAGCCCGTCGTTCGTCACTCGGTCGAGGCGATGCTGGCCGCAGGTGCGTCGCCGGTCGTCGTCGCAATACCCGCAGGTGCGGACGATGTAGCTCGACAGGCTCTATCAGGCCTGACGGTGACGTTGGTAACTGGCGGCGAGACCCGGCAGCGCTCGGTTGCGCTGGCTTTGGAGGCGATCGGCCCTGCGGAGCGCGTGCTCATCCACGACGCTGCGCGGCCTGTCGTTCCACACGCCGTCATCGAGCGAGTTCTGGCTGCGCTGGATAAGCATTCCGGCGCGATCCCCGTCCTGCCAATGGTCGACAGCCTCGCGTTCGAAAAGCACGGATTGATGACGCAACCAGCGGATCGAATCGCGCTGCGCCGGGTGCAGACGCCGCAGAGTTTTCGTACCGAGGCGATCCGCGCAGCGCACCGGGCGTGGGCCGGCTTGCCCGATGCCGGCGATGATGCGCAGGTGCTTCGCGCTGCCGGAGAAGAGGTAGCGATGGTCGAGGGGGATGAAGCATTGGCGAAGCTGACGTTCGCGCGGGACTTTGCCCAAGCGCCGGCGCCGGTGCGGGTGGGCACCGGGTATGATGTCCATCGCCTGGAACCCGGCGAGGAATTGTGGCTGTGCGGCGTCCGGATCGAGCACGACTTCGGCCTTGCCGGTCACAGCGATGCCGATGTCGGGCTGCACGCAGTTGTCGACGCACTGCTGGGCGCGATCGGCGCGGGCGATATTGGTCAGCATTTTCCGCCAAGCGATCCTCAGTGGCGGGGATGCCGCTCGGCTCGGTTTGTCGAACATGCGATGTCGCTGGTCCACGCTGCCGGCTACCGCGTGGGCAACATCGACCTGACGCTGATCTGCGAAGCGCCCAAGATAGGGCCGCATCGCGAAGCCATGCAGCAAACGCTCGGCTTCCTCGTGCAGGCGGATGCAGGCGCGGTAAATGTGAAGGCGACCACTACGGAGCGGCTGGGCTTCACGGGGCGCGGCGAAGGTATTGCCGCACTAGCTGCAGCCACGCTGATTAGAATCTGAAAGGGTTGTGAGATGAACAAGATCGCTGCGTTGGCCGCTCTCGCGGTACTGGCGATGCCCGCCACCGCTCACGCCGCGAAGGCGGCATCGGCCAAATCACAGATCAAGCCGGAATCGGCCCAGGCGGCGGTCCGCTATGCGTTGCCGCACCTGCTTTCCGGAGTGCGTGCAACCTGTGCTCCACGCCTGTCGGCCAACGGTTATCTGGCGACGAACGGGCCGGCGCTGCAGCAGCGGTTTGCACAAGGTGCGGACTCCGCGTGGCCGGCGGCGCGACAGGCGCTGCTGGAGATGGGAGCGAAGGAAAAGGCCGATATGGCTGGCATGTTCGCCCAGATGCCCGATTCCGCGCTTAAGCCGTTCGTCGATGCCATGATCACCACGATGGTCGGCACCGAACTGAAAGCGGGCGATTGCCCCGATATCGAGCGCGGCCTGCAACTGCTCGCCCCGCTTCCGCCGGAGAACATCGCCGGGCTCGCGGGGTTCATCTTCGAGATGGTCGATCGCGGCGACAAGAACGAGGCGAAGGGTGGTTGATGCCCTTCTGCCCGACGAGATCGTCGCGCTCGCTCGGCGGGTCGTCGAGGAAAACGCCGCTGCCGGGAGGCGGGTGGCCGTGGCGGAAAGCTGCACCGGCGGTTTGGTAGCCGCCGCGCTGACGGAAATCGCCGGCTCGTCCGCCGTGCTCGACCGCGGCTTCGTGACCTATTCCAACGAGGCCAAGCAGGAATTGCTCGGCGTGCCGAGCGACATCATCGAGACGTTCGGTGCGGTATCCATCGCCTGCGTTTGGGCCATGGCGCAGGGTGCTATCGATAGCAGCGACGCGGACGTCGCGGTGGCGATCAGCGGCATCGCCGGACCTGGCGGAGGGACCGAATTGAAACCGGTCGGCACCGTGGTGTTTGCCCGTGCGCGCCGGGACGCCGACGCCGAGCCGGAAGGCGAACGGCGGGATTTCGGCGACCTGGGTCGGAGCGAGATCCGCCGTCAGGCGACGCTGGCGGCGCTGGAACTGCTGCTGCCGTAGAGGTCGTCGGCCCGCGATTCGAAAGCGGCCATCATCTTGCGGAACGCGCGGTCGAAATATTGCCCCGCGAGTGCTTCGAACACGCTGCTGCGGAAAGTGAAATCAACGCAGAAGTCGATCTCGCAGCCGCCGTCCGGAGTGGGCGTGAACACCCAGCGGTTATCGAGATCCTTCATCGGCCCATCGAGATAGATCACCTCGATATGCCGCGGACGCTGCTTCACCACGCGCGAGGTGAACTTCTCGCGCAGGTGTTTGAATCCCACCAACATGTCGGCGACCATTTCGGTGTCGGTATCCGATCGGACACGGCTGGCGACCACCCACGGCAGAAACTCGCCATAACGTCCCACGTCGGCGACCAGATCGAACATCTGCTCCGCGCTGTATGGCAGCCGGCGGACTTCGTGGATTCCGGGCATCAGGCCCCCTGGCGGACCAACTTGGCTTCGCGTGCCGCGCGCATCGCGGCGAAATCGTCGCCGGCGTGATAGCTTGAGCGGGTCAGCGGGCTTGCGGCGACCTGCAGGAAGCCCTTGGCCCTCCCGATCGCGCCATAGGCGGCAAACGCCTTGGGAGTGACGAATTCCTCCACCTTCGCATGGCGCGGAGTGGGCTGCAGGTATTGCCCCATGGTGATGAAATCGACCCCGGCGGAGCGCATGTCGTCCATCACCTGATGCACTTCCAGCCGTTGTTCGCCCAGCCCCAGCATGACGCCCGACTTGGTGAAGATCAGCGGATCATGCGCCTTCACTTCCTCGAGCAAGCGCAGCGATGCGTAATAGCGCGCGCCCGGGCGGATCGTGGGGTAGAGCCGCGGGACGGTTTCCAGGTTGTGGTTGTAGACGTCGGGCCCAGCCGCGCAGATGGCCTCGACCGCGGGGCGCATCTTGTTGCGGAAATCGGGAGTTAGAATCTCGATCGTGGTGCCAGGCGTCTCGCGCCGTAGCGCCTCGATGACCTTGACGAATTGAGAAGCGCCCCCGTCGGCCAGATCGTCGCGGTCAACGCTGGTGACGACGATATGCTGCAGGCCCAGCTTGGCCGCCGCCGCTGCCACGTGTTCGGGCTCCAGCGGATCCACCGTGCGCGGCATGCCCGTCTTGACGTTGCAGAACGCACAAGCCCGGGTGCACACATCGCCCAGGATCATCACGGTGGCGTGCTTCTTGGTCCAGCATTCCCCGATGTTGGGACACGCCGCCTCTTCACACACCGTGTTGAGCGACAGGTCGCGCATCAGTTGGCGTGTCTCGTGATAGCCTTTGCTCACCGGCGCTTTCACCCGGATCCAGTCAGGCTTGCGTTCTCGTAAGGGGCGCGGCGCGGACGCGAGATCGTTCATGCCCCGCCACTTAGTGCCGGGGCTTGTCAGCGGCAAGGCCGTGCGGCATCGCCGCGGCATGACCAACGCCCCTTCAATCGAACTCGCCGGCCTTATCGAAGGCTATCGCCGCTTCCGGGAAACTGGCTGGACGCAGCGGCGGGAGCGGTGGGCGGCCTTAAGCGAATCTCAGGAACCGCGGGTGATGGTGATCGCGTGTTCAGATAGCCGGGTGGATCCAGCGCAGATATTCGACATCACCCCGGGCGAAATCTTCGTGGTCCGCAACGTCGCCGCGATGGTCCCCCCGTTTGAGACTACGCCAGGCCATCACGGTGTGTCCGCCGCGCTGGAATTCGCAGTCCAGTTTCTCAAGGTGCGCGAAATCGTGGTGATGGGCCATGGCATGTGCGGCGGTTGCAAGGCAGCCCTCACGCAGAGCATGCACGGGACGGAACCGGGCCAGGGCGGATTCATCGCTGACTGGATCGACCTGCTGGATGATGCGCGAGAGGAAGTGGTCGCGCAGCATGGCACCGAAGGGCGGGAGGCAGAGCGTGCGATGGAACAAGCCGGGGTCAAGGTCAGCCTTGCCAATCTGCGGACGTTTCCCTGTGTCGCTGAACTGGAAAAGCAGGGCCGCCTCCGCCTGCGTGGAGCGTTCTTCGCGATCTCCGATGGCTTGCTGCACCTGCTGGATGAGGACAGCGGCGAGTTCGAGCCGGTTGCTTAAGGGCCAGGCTGCGCGCATCTAGCCGCGCATGGACATGAACGAGAATCTCAAGAACATCGCTCTGCTGATCGACGCGGACAACATCACCCCCGCCGCGATCGACCCCGTGCTGACCGTCATGGCGGAACTGGGTCAGGTCAACATTCGCCGCGCGTACGGCAACTTCGCCAAGCAGGGTCTGGCGAAGTGGGACACGATCACCAACCGTTACGGCATCCGGCCGCAACAGCAGTTCGACGTGTCCAAAGGTAAGAACGCGACCGACATGGCGATGACCATCGACGCCATCGACCTGCTCTATCAGGGCAAGGTCGACGGGTTCGGGATCATGAGCTCCGACAGCGATTTCACGCCGCTCGTCACCCGGCTGCGGCAGGATGGCATCGTGGTCTACGGCTTCGGCAGCACGAAGACCCCTCAGGCGTTCAAGTCGGTCTGCACACGGTTCATTGACGTCGATCAGCTGATCAAGACCTCGCAGGCGCAAGAGACTGTGCCCAGCGCTGCGACCCAGAGCGTCGCGGCGGAAAACCTGACCGCCGACACCGAACTGATGGAATTGATCGGCGCGGCCTACAAGGAGGCCAAGCGCGACGAAGAAGGCTGGGCTCGCGTCCAGCAGGTCGGCCAGATCGCCGGTAACCGTTCAAGCTTCGATGTGCGCAATTATGGCTTCAGCAGCCTGTCGGCGATGTTCCGCAATCTGCCCAACTTCAAGGTCGAGCGCCGCGAGGGTGCCGAACTGTGGGTCAAGCGCCTGCGCTGAACTAAGAGCACAAAAAGGGGTGCGGACCCCCACGGATCCGCACCCCCGTCATGCCTGCCCTTCTGAGCGGTTACTGCGCGGCAGCAACGGGCTTGGCGCCCTGGCTCGCGTAGAGCGACCACAGCCGCGCGATTGCCTGACGCGCACCTTCCACCTTGGCGAAATTCGCCTCGGCCTCGGCAGTCTTGCCCTGATCGAGCTGAGCGATGCCCAGGCGGGTCAGGATGCGGGCCGTGTCGACGCCAGGCTTCGACAAAGCGAGCTTGTAGAACTCCTCAGCTTCGGCCGGCTTCTGATAGCTCAGGAATGCATCGCCGGCAGCTGATAACGTTGCCCCGGTGGCGCTGGGCAGACGCGCGTCACGCGCCAGCTTCGGCAGGTCGGCCAGATCGGCGTTCAGGCGTCCCGCGGCCACCGTCCGGGCTTCCGCCACGTACACGTCATTGGGCTTGAGCAGGTTGGCCGCGACGCCAGCCTCGATGATCCGCTGAGTTTCGCCCGGAAGACGCCGCGCGTCGACAGCCTCGATATAGTCGACATAGTCACGTTCCGTGCGCAAGGCATTTGTCCGCTGGGCAAGCCGGAGCAGGTCGAGCAGTTCCTGGCCTTCATAATTATTGAAGTTGCGCTGGATGGCGATCGCATCCCCCCAGCTGGTCTGCGACGGATAGTACTGCGCGTACATCGCGGCGAACTTCGCCGCTTGCGGAGCGAGTTTCGCCTCGTAAGCCATCGCGAGACCGCGCTTCAGCCAGGTGTCGGGCACGGTCTGGCCCGCAGCAACCTTCTTGGCGATGGCCTTGTCCAGGTAATCGATGCCCGCGGCGTTCTGATCCTGCGCGAAATAGGTTTCGGCGATCAGCTGCTCGCCTTCGGTATAGCCCGCGGCAATCGCCTGCTCGCCGAACGTCCGTGCCGCAGTCCAGTCCTTGTCCTGATACGCGAGCTGCGCGGCGGCCGCGAGGTGCTTCGACCGGTCGGCCGCACCTTGTGCGCTGCCGCTGCCGATCATCATCGCCACGCCCTGTCGCTGCAGCGCCATGTCCTTAAGTTTCGCACCCAGGTTGTAGGTCACCTGCCCGGCCGCGAACTTGTCGTCAGGGGTCTGGGCAGCGGCATGAAGAGCCGCCAGTTCAGCCTTCAGCGGGGCGAGATCGCCGCCGGCGTTCACCTTGGCGGAGAACGGCTGATAGGCGCCTACGAACGCCTTCGAATAGTTGACCTTTGGCGCGGCGGGCGCCTCCTGCTTCTTGGCGGCCTGTGCGGGCGCGGCCAAAGTCACTGCTGCTCCGGAAGCGAGCGCAACGGCAAGAACCAGGCGCGAGGCGCCGGAACGAGCAAACACGAACATCCAGTAGTCTCCCATTGAGTGGTATTGCGGCCACCTGTCCGGCCGCGCTGCCAGGCGAGCAGCTAGTGCCGCCTGTTCCCCGACATTGCAAACTCTCTCGCTGATGAGCCGTGAACCGCCTTTGAACAGGCGCGTCAGCCAGCGCTCAGCGGTTGCTGTTCCGTTGCGCCATTCTTATGTGGAAAAGGTCGCCCGCGCAGGCGCGGCAGACACGTTGCAACTGGCAGTTTCCCACCCCCTGCCCTAGGCTTGCTCAACCGCAGCGCCGTCGCGCGCGCCACAAAGAAAACGAAAACATTGAGCGACGATACCGAAACCCTGACCGCCCCGTCTCCGATGGGTGAATACGCCCGCATCGACATCGTCGATGAGATGAAGACGAGCTATCTCGATTACGCGATGAGCGTGATCGTCGCGCGCGCGCTGCCCGATGTGCGCGACGGGCTGAAGCCGGTGCATCGGCGCATCCTGTTTGCCAGCAACGAAGGCGGCTTCGTTGCCGGACGGCCTTACCGCAAGAGCGCCAAGATCGTCGGCGACGTGATGGGCAATTATCACCCGCACGGTGACAGCGCGATCTACGATGCGCTGGCGCGGATGGTGCAGCCGTGGTCGCTGCGGGTGCCGCTGATCGACGGCCAGGGCAACTTCGGCTCGATGGACCCTGATCCCCCGGCGTCGATGCGCTATACCGAAGCGCGGCTGGCGCGGGTCGCCAACAGCTTGCTGGATGATCTCGACAAGGACACCGTCGATTTCGTCGAGAATTACGACGGGTCGCGGCGCGAGCCGTCGGTGCTGCCGGCGCGCTTTCCCAACCTGCTGGTCAACGGCGCGGGTGGCATCGCCGTGGGCATGGCGACCAACATCCCGCCGCACAATCTGGGCGAAGTGATCGATGGCTGTCTGGCGCTGATCGACAACCCGCTGCTGTCGCCCGAAGAGTTGATGGCGATCATTCCCGGTCCGGATTTTCCAACTGCGCCGCTGATCCTGGGCCAATCCGGTGCTCGCAACGCCTACATGACCGGGCGCGGATCGATCCTGATGCGCGCGCGGCATACGGTGGAGACTGGCCGCGGCGGCAAGGGCGAAGGGCGGCAGTCGATCGTCTTTACTTCAATTCCCTATCAGGTCGGCAAGTCCGGTCTGGTCGAGAAGATGGCCGAAGCCGCCAAGGACAAGCGGATCGAGGGCATTTCCGACATCCGCGACGAATCCAACCGCCAGGGCGTGCGGGTGGTCGTCGACCTGAAGCGGGACGCCACGCCCGAAGTGGTACTGAACCAAATCTGGCGGCACACGCCTGCGCAAGCGAGCTTCCCGGCCAACATGCTGGCGATCCGCGGCGGGCGGCCCGAGACGCTGGGCCTGGCGGACATTCTGCGCGCCTTCATCACCTTCCGAGAGGAGGTGATCACCCGGCGCACGAAGTTCGAACTGAACAAGGCGCGCGAACGGGCGCATATCTTGCTCGGCCTGGTGATCGCGGTGTCCAACATGGACGAGGTCGTGGCGATGATCCGCGGCTCCAGCAACCCGGCGGATGCGCGGGCCAAGCTGCTCGCGAAGGAATGGCCGATCGGCGACATCGCGCAGTACATCGCGCTGGTCGAGGCGATCGAGCCCTCGGCGGACGAACACGGCGGCACGTACCGCATGTCCGAGCGGCAGGTTCGCGCGATCCTTGAACTGCGGCTTCACCGCCTCACCGCGCTGGGCCGCGACGAGATTGGCGACGAGCTCAAGCAGTTGGCGACCGCGATCGAGGGTTACCTCGAAATTCTGGGTGACCGGGCGAAACTCTACGCGGTTATGCGCGCCGAGCTGACCGAAATCCGTGATCTTTATGCCACCCCGCGCCTCAGCGAGATCGCGCCTGCATGGGATGGGCTGGAGGACGAGGACCTGATCGAACGCGACGAGATGGTCGTGACGGTCACGCACGGTGGCTACATCAAGCGGACCCCGCTCTCCACGTTTCGGGCGCAGCATCGCGGCGGCAAGGGCCGCAGCGGAATGGCGACCAAGGACGAAGACGCGGTGGTCGAGATGTTCGTCACCAGCACTCATAATCCCGTGCTGTTCTTCACCAGCCTGGGGCGGGTCTATCGCCTCAAGGTGTGGAAGCTGCCGGAAGGCGGACCGCAGACCAAGGGGCGTCCCATGGTGAACCTGCTGCCGTTGGCGGACGACGAGAAGGTCACGAACGTTCTGCCGCTGCCCGAGGATGAAAACGCTTGGGGTTCGCTGCATATCGTGTTCGCGACGGAACAGGGGATGATCCGGCGCAATTCGATGGATTGCTTCGCCAACGTGCCGACCAACGGCAAATACGCCATGGGTTTTGTCGAAGGCAGCGGTGACCGCTTGATCGGGGTGTCACTGGTAGCCGAAGGCCAGGACATCTTTCTCGCCAGCGATGAAGGGCGGGCCATCCGCTTCGCCGCCACGGATGCGCGTGAAACGAAGAGCCGGACCGGCATCGGTGTGCGCGGAATGGCGTTCAAGGGGGACGGCAAGGTTGTCTCGCTTGCCGTGCTCGACGCAGGCGAAGCCGATTACGAGGTGCGGGACGCCTACATTCGTTCGGCTCGATGGAAGGACACGCCGGCTCCGCTGGTCCTGGAAGCCGACAAGGCAGCGGCCATGGCGGAAGGTGAGGAATTCCTGCTCACCATCACCGCTAACGGTTTTGGCAAGATCTCGTCGGCTTACGAGTATCGGCGTACCGGCCGGGGCGGCTTGGGGCTGACCAACATCACGGATCCCGACTCGCAGCCCGGGCGCAATGGTCCGGTGGTAGCGACCTTCCCGGTCCGCCACGGTTCGCAACTGATGTTGGTGACCGACCAGGCGAAATTGATCCGGACCTCGATCGACCTGCGCCACATGCTGGATCGGGACGGCGGTTTCCGCATCGTCGGTCGCAGTACGTCGGGCGTGCGCATTTTCAACGTGGCCGAGGGCGAGCACGTCGTCGGTGCAGCGCTGATTGACGAGGAAGCGGAACCCGAGAATGCCGCCGAAGAAGCGGTGGTGGAAGAAATGCTGGGCCGAAGCGCAGTGACGACGACGCCCGACACCACCCCCCAGAGCGACGCGGACATGAGCGGGGAGCCTGGCGGAGAGTGATCAGCGGCGCGCCTGATGACATAGCGGTGCCGCGAGAGATGCGCCGCTGTGTTTAATGCAGGAATCTACGCCCGGTGATCCCGCCGGACTGCCTGAACAACTCCGGTGCAGATCAGTAGCTGTGCGGCATAGTAAAGCGGCCAGATGAACCAACTGGTCAGCGACTGCTGCAAAACGCCGCCAAGCCTGGCGAAGATGAGCAAGTCGCTGATCACGAACAGCAGGGCGCCGACGCCTACGCGGTATCGGCTGAACCGGCTCAGCCATGCGCTTGCGGCCATCGAACCCAGTGCGACCGCATAGATCACTGTCAGGCTGTCGTGGGTCAGCAGCCAAGCGCCGAGGGGGACGCCCATCGCCAGCGCTGCGGCAGCCAACCTTTGCGATACCGCCGGGTCCGGCCGCCGATTGCGCAGATAAAGCGTGATCGCCACGAGGTGCGCGAGAAGAAAGAAGGCGCCGCCGGCCACGGTGCTGAGCTCGATGCCGACATCGCCTGCCGCGCCATGCGCCATGACCCCCGCGATCATCCGGCCGTCCCGCACCGATGTGCGTGACAGGGCGTAAGCCGCGAGTGCGGCGACCGATCCGCCCTTGAGCGCGATCTGGAACATGCCGCCCAGCGGCCCTCCGGATACCATCCAGAACACGATCGCCATCGCCAGGCCCGCGAACAGCCACGGACGATGCTCGATCAGTGCGCGCTTCACCATCCTTCACCCCCGTCCGGTGCAACTGCCCTTGAACACCATGCCGTGCAAGCTCTAGGCGCAGCGGCGATGGCACATGATATTCACATAATCGGCGGCGGTCTGGCTGGCAGCGAGGCCGCATGGCAGCTCGCCCGGCGCGGCTTGCGGGTGCGGTTATCGGAGATGCGCGGCGGGGGCGACAGCACCCCGGCGCATCAGGGCGATGGCTTGGCCGAGCTGGTTTGCTCCAACTCGTTCCGCTCGGACGATAGCGAGAAGAACGCGGTTGGCCTGCTGCACCACGAGATGCGCGCGCTCGACAGCCTGGTGATGCGTGCCGGCGAAGTCGCCCGCGTGCCGGCCGGATCTGCGATGGCGGTAGATCGGGACGTGTTTTCGGCCGCGGTAGAACGGGAGCTTGACGTTCTGCCCAACGTGGAGATCGTTCGGGAGCGGATCGATACGTTGCCGGCGGCGGGCCCTACCATCGTCGCCACCGGACCCCTCACCGCCGCGGCGCTGGCGAGCAGTATCGCACAAGCCACCGGCAAGGACAGCCTCGCCTTCTTCGACGCCATCGCCCCGATCGTCCACCGCGACAGCATCGATATGGACACCTGCTGGATGGCGGCGCGCTGGGACAAGGGAGGCAAGGATTACATCAACTGCCCGCTGAACCGCGAGCAGTACAAAGCTTTCGTGCAAGGTCTGCTCGACGGGGAGAAGACCGAATTCCGAGAATGGGAGGCAAACACCCCCTATTTCGAGGGCTGCATGCCGATCGAGGTGATGGCATCGCGCGGGCCGGAAACCTTGCGCTTCGGGCCTATGAAGCCGGTCGGGCTGGACAACCCCCACTGGGCCACCGCCGAACATCCGAATGGCCGCTGGCCATACGCGGTGGTGCAACTGCGGCAGGACAACAAGCTCGGCACCCTATGGAACATGGTCGGCTTCCAGACCAAGCTGAAGCATGCCGAGCAGGTGCGACTGTTTCGAACGATCCCGGGCCTGGAGAATGCCGAGTTTGCCCGGCTGGGCGGCCTCCACCGCAACACCTTCCTGAATTCGCCAATGGTGCTCGACCGCCAGCTCCGGCTGAAGGGCGCGGAGAACGTGCGCTTTGCCGGTCAGATCACCGGTTGCGAAGGATATGTCGAAAGCGCCGCGGTGGGCCTGATGGCGGGGATCATGGCTGCAGCCGAGATCGGCGGGCGCGAATGGAACTCGCCGCCGCGCACGACCGCGCTTGGCGCGCTGCTGGCGCACATCACCGGTGATGCCGAGGCGGAGACCTATCAGCCGATGAACATCAATTTCGGGCTGTTCCCGCTACTGTCCGAAGTACGCAAGAAGGTCCGCAAGGAAGCCTACACCGATCGCGCCAAGGCAGACCTTGCGCGGTGGGTCAGCGAACGGTCAGTGGAGCCCGCCTAGCAGCGGCAGGCGGGCTTACGCTGCGCTGGTTTCGGCGCGGTGCGGGCAAATTCGACCATGTCGAGTTCGCGGTCGCCGTCGCTGTCAGCCCCCTCGAACCGTTGAACGGTGGTGACCGCCCACTCCTCGAAATCAAGCAGGTTGTTGCCGTTCTTGTCGAGCTTGCGGAACGCTGCGCTGCGGGTCGAAAGCATTTCGTTGCGGGTGATCCGCCGGTCCCGGTTGCGATCGAACCGGAAGAAACGCTGTTCCTCGCGGGTCAACTCGGTCGCTTCGGGCGGAGCGGGACCACGCAGATCGGCGGCGGCATCGGTCGGCAGGTCCTCAGGGGCAGGCTTGACCGGCTGTGCCATCGGCGGCGGCGCGCCCTGCTCCACCTGCGCCCTGCCCTGCCACCAGAACATGCCTACGCCGACGAGGACGAGCGCCAGCACGGCCCCCAAGACTAACCGGTTCATTCGCTGCGACCCCCTATTGGGCGGACCATAGCTTACCGTCCAAACATTCCAACCCGCAGCGCCGCCAGCGCCGCGCGGCGGCCATGCATCAGAGGCTCGCCACGAGTGAGCGATCTCCGGGAGAGCTCGTCTAGCACCGCCAGCCCCCTCACCTCGGCCGAAGCCATCCGCGCGCCGGTCTCGCTGTTGCCCAGTTGGCGCGCCTGTGCGGCTTCCGCGGGAGTGCTCGTGCGGCAAGCGAGCTCAGCATAAGCCCAGCGGACTCCGGCAGTACGGCAGGCTGACTCTTCTGCGGGGTCTGGAACGCCGGCGAGCGAGGCGAAGGCGGCAAAGGCCGCGCCTCGTCCGGCAGCGAACTCCTGGAGGGCGGCAATGGGCAATGGGGCTTCCCCCAATGAGGCCTCCCAGCCGTCGATCAGCGGAACCAGATGACTGCTTGTTTCGCCCCAGTGCTCCGCCAGATCCCCGAGCAGCGGCTCACCCGCTGGACGCTGCGCCACCGGCTGCGTCAGCCGCTCGCGCCACCAGGCGAAACGCATCTGCGCCAGGATCGGTTCGCGCACGCGTGCCACCACGCCTGCAAGGCGGCGGTCCAGCGCGAATAGGGCGGCGAGCGCGGCCCGGGTTCGGGCCGGCTGCCAGGCGAGCGCGACTGCAGTGGCGGGGTCAGGCGGGTCGGCGTGCTGCACCGCTCGGCGATGTTCGATTGTATTGCGGAAAGTCAAGCAAGCCGCCTGAAGGGAAGGATTCGTTAACCATGAAGCTTGGCGAAGCGCTTACCCTACGCGGGCTATGCGCGGTCCTGAAAAGGCTTTCGGGCCCTTATCCGAGGACTGCTTCATGCGGGCAATGTGCGAATTCTTCAAGCGGTTGCGGGCCAGTTCCAGCGGCAACGCTATGGTGATCGTTGCCGCGGGTATGCCCGCGCTGATCGGCGGCGCCGGGTTCGCGGTGGACATGTCGCAGTGGTATATGTGGAAGTCGGAACTTCAGTACGCGACCGATCAGGCCGCGATTGCCGGGGCCTACGCGCGCAGCAGCCCCGAGACCGAGGATAGCTACCAAACCCGGGCCGAGCAGGAATTCGCTGGCAACCTGTCGCAGACCACGGCCTTCGCGTCGGATCCCGCCGTGCGGCTTGAGAACTGGGCGACCGGCACCAACAACAGCGTCGTGGTGACCGCGTCCGCAAGCAAGGCCCTGCCGTTCTCCAGCTTCCTTACCGGAAACGCGACCACGGTGCGGGTCAGCTCGCAAGCGGCATTCGAGAAGGGTGTGACCTTCACCAGTTGCCTGATCGCGGTCGATGATGATGCGTCGGGCGCGGTTACGATCGGCGGCAGCGCGCAGTTCATCGCCGGTTGCGGCATCGCCGCGCTATCCGACGCCGAGGAGGCCATCTCTGTCGATGGGAGCCCGAC
The DNA here is from genome assembly GCF_007065885.1 of Altererythrobacter sp. TH136. Classification (NCBI taxonomy): domain Bacteria; kingdom Pseudomonadati; phylum Pseudomonadota; class Alphaproteobacteria; order Sphingomonadales; family Erythrobacteraceae; genus Altererythrobacter; species Altererythrobacter sp. TH136. Next base: position 375,274 of record NZ_CP041409.1, read on the forward strand.
GATCGACGCCGGCTGGCTGATCGCTGCGGGCGGCATCGACCAATGGTTCAAGGACAATACCACCGACACCATCATGGAAAACCAGACCGGACTGGTCGATCCGTTTGCTGAACTGACGCCGCCCGACAATCCTACGCCGCGAACGGGCGTTTGCCCCAAGGGCAAGGCGACGACGACATCAACCAGCAGCATCGTTGCCGATCAGGTCGTTACCCGCACCCAGTCAACGTACGGCTATTTCAGAAAGAACGGCAACAACTGGGTCGCGACTAGCTACACCGGGCCATACAAGAAGACCAACAGCGACACCAGCACCACGGAAACGAACGTTACCCTGCCTGCCACGCCGGCTTCGAATACGGTCGTGAACGGACCTTCAAACTCGGGGTACAGCTGGGTCGACGGATCAGGCGGCAACAAGGTCTACGAGCGCGTCACCACGACAATTACCATCACTTATACCAATCCCCACCAAGTGACCACGTCAACGACCACCACGCCGGACGAAGAGGTCACGGGCACCCTGGTGCTGCAGCCGGGCACTTACAGCGACATGACGTTCAAGTGCGATGTCGTGTACTCGAGCGGATTCTACGTGATCGATGGCGGCACCCTTACGATCCACGCTCAATACAGCCAGACCGGCACGGGCGTGATGTTCGTGCTGAAGAACGGCGCCGGGATTGTCATCAATGGCGGTTCCAGCGTGAACTTGACCGCGATGAGCGTCTCACAGCTAGAGACAGCAGGGGTCACTCACGAGCAAGCCGTGAAACTGGCCGGGATGCTCATTTTTGAAGATCGGAATTCGCCGGGTAACACGGGCAACAAGTTCAACGGCAACGCGAATACGGTCCTCAACGGCACGGTTTACCTGCCGAAGAGTGCGCTGGACATCCGGGGAACCGCTGGCGTGACCAGCCAGTGTCTGATGCTGGTCGCATCGACGATCACCATTTCCGGTAACGCCGCGATGGAAAGCTTCTGCCCTCCCAACCAGGACGCTTCGGAAGACGATGCGGTGCTCAAGACCAACGATCGAGTGAGGTTGGTCTCGTGACGGGTCTGGGAAATACGCTGCGCCAACTGCTCCGCCACACCGGTGGGACGGCTTTGATCGAAACCGCGATCGTGGCGCCGGTGCTCATCGTGATGTCGATTGGCACTTTCGAAACCAGCCGCATGGTCGCCCGGCAAAGCGAACTGCAATCGTCCGCCGAACAGGCGACCGAGATCGCCCTGGCGATCATTCCGGACACCGAAACAGAGCTGGGCCAGGTCAAATCCAAGTTGATGGCTAGCAGCAAGCTGAGCGAGGCGCGTGTCGTGCTCAGCTTCAAATATCGCTGTGCGGCAGGGGCGCTGGAAACGGCCAAGCCGTCTTGCAGCGAGGACTCGCTCGCCACCTACATTTCAATGGAATTGAGCGACGAATACCAGCCGGTCTGGACCCACTGGGGCTTCGGCAAGAGTTTAGAGTATCATCTTAGGCGCACGGTGCAGATTTCGTGATCTCGCTCCGCCCTCTGACGCGGGACACCGAAGGCTCCGCCGCGATCGAGTTCGCGCTGATCGCACCGGTTTTCCTGATGATGCTGCTCGGCGTTTTCCAGGTCGGAATCTGGCTGCAATCCTATAACGCCATGCGCGGCGCGGTCGCGGACACCGCCCGGCAGGTCGCGGTTGAATACCAGACCGCCAACAAACTCACCAACGCGCAGATTTCGAACACGGGTCTCGCCGTTGCCACCACCAGCCCCTACCTCCTGAAGGAAAGCCGGATCGAGGTTAACGTCGATGAACCCACCGCGCAGACCTTCGCGGGCGCGCGCGAGCTGAACCTGACGCTAACGTATCAACTGCCGACCTTCCTTGATTTTGCAGGGATTTCCGGCCCTTCGCTGACGTATTCAAGGGCGATGTTCGTCACCGAGGAATGAAGCTGCGCCGCTTATTCTTAGCGGATTAACCATCGACCGAAACGAAACTTCCACGGCCCATGAGTTAATCCACAGGCGTGACGGATGCCGCCAACCCCTGCCCCGTTACAGGCGTGTTCGCCCGCCTGGCGCGCGATCGCGGCGGCAACACACTGGCGATGATCGCGGCGGCGATCGCGCCGCTCATGGCGATGGTCGGCGGCGCCGTGGACATGAGCCGATCGTACCTGGCCCAGGCCCGGTTGCAGCAGGCGTGCGACGCAGGCGTGCTGGCGGCCCGCAAACGGATGGGATCGCAAGCGGCGGTGACGGGTGAAGTGCCCCAGGCCACCGGCGAGATCGGCCAGCGCTTCTTCAACGTGAACTTCCGTGACGGCGCTTATGGGTCGACCGAGCGCCGCTTCACCATGAGCCTGGAAGACGATTTCGGAATTAGCGGCGCGGCCAGCATCAAGCTGCCGACCACCATCATGCGCCTCTTCGGCTTCGAAGAACTGCCGATCGCTGTGGCGTGCAGCGCGCAGATAAACTTCTCCAACACCGATGTGATGATGGTGCTGGATACTACCGGGTCGATGGCGCAGACCAATCCGGGCGACAGCGCATCCCGGATCAGCGTGCTTCGGTCTACCGTCCGCGACTTCTACGCCCAGCTTGCCGCCGCGAGCGGTCCAGGCACCCGGATCCGGTACGGATTCGTGCCTTATTCCACCAACGTCAACGTCGGGTCGCTGTTGGATGACAGCTGGGTAGTCAACCAATGGACCTACCAGTCTCGCACTCTTGCCACTACGCTGACCAGCACGGGCACGACGACCTACAACGCCAACTGGCAGACCATTTCGGGCACCGTCACGTCGGAACCCTACCAGACTTATCCGGCGACCTATCGCGCGCCGACGAGCGAAACCGGGTCGGCCTCGTACAGCTGCGACACTCCTGCCCCGGCCAGCACGGCCACCACCACCACGACGCTGATCTCCACAACCACCGAACCGTTTGCCGGTCCGCCGGCCGGCACCCGGACCATTCGCCATTACCGGCAAATCATCGACGGCGTGTCCTACAGCATCTCGCGCAGCGGAACGACGTGCCGGATAACCAAGTCGACTTATGCTGCCCTGACCCGCGAGTACGATCAGATCACCGACCCGGTGAACCACACGTCTTCGCAGTGGCTTTACCAGCCCGTCACGCTGGACGTCACTAACTGGCGCAACGATGCTGCCGGCTGCATGGAAGAACGGGACACGTATCCGATCACCAACTATGAAGACGTCGACCTCAGCCGGGCGCTGGATCTCGACATCGACCTGGTCCCGACAGCCACCGATCCGCGCACTCAGTGGCGGCCGATGTACCCGGGCATTGTCTATGCCCGCGCCATGCGCTGGAACGGTACCGGCAGCTTCAGCAAGGCGCCGGTCACCACAACTGAAGACTACGTCAATCCAGGCGCTGGCGGTTTCGCCGCCTGCCCGGCACGGGCGCGCAAGCTGGGCACCATGACCGCTGCCCAAGTCGATAGCTACCTCAACACGCTGACGCCCGCCGGCAACACATATCACGACATCGGGATGATCTGGGGCGGCCGTCTGCTGTCACCCAGCGGCCTGTTCGCGGAGGAGAACGGCGACGTTGATCCCGGCAGGCCAACCGCGCGGCACATGATCTTCCTGACCGACGGCGTGACCGACGCGCTCGATCTATCGTATGGCACATACGGCGTGGAACCGCTCGATGCCCGGCGGTGGGACGGGACGCAACCCCAGTCGCTCAACCAGACGGTCGAAAATCGCTTCGCCGTGGCGTGCGCCGAGGTGAAGAAGCGCAACATCACCGTGTGGATCGTCGGGTTCGGGACCTCGCTCAACCCGGTCATGCGGTCGTGCGCCGGTGAGGGTCGCTATTTCGAAGCGAACAATGCCGACGAATTGACCGCGACGTTCGCGACCATCGTCAAGAACCTCAGCAAGCTGCGGATCGAGCGATGAGGCGGGCGAGAACACTATCAGTCGACACGCGGGGCGCGACCCTGGTGGAATTCGCGCTGATCGCGCCGGTCCTGCTGATGATGCTGCTGGGCATGTTCGAGCTGGGGTACAACTTCTACATGCAGGCGCAGCTCCAGGGCGCGGTACAGAGGGCTGCCCGCAGTTCGACAGTGCAGGCCTCGTCAGGCAACACCGACGCGATCGACGACCGCGTGACTGCCGCCGTCCGTGCGATCGTGCCCAATGCGACGATGACTTTCTCCCGCCGCGCCTATGCCAGCTTTGGCGACGTCGACCGCGAGGAAGATTATACCGATGTCGATGACGACGGGGCTTGCAACAATGGGGAGCCGTTCGAGGATGCCAACGGCAACGGAGTGTGGGACGATGACCGCGGCCAATTGACCGGCGGCGGCGCGCGTGACGCGATCCTTTACACGGTGCAAGTCTCCTACCCCCGCGCGTTCGCGGCGGCACAGATGGTAGGCTTGTCGCCCAGCTTTACGTCCGAGGCGGTGACCGTGCTGCGTAATCAGCCGTGGGACGCGCAGACCGTCCACAGCAGCGTGCTCAATTGCGCATGACCCGGTGGCGGACCCTGATGCGCGGCCTGCGCCGCCACCGCTCGGGCGTGGCGATGACCGAGTTCGCCCTCGCCGCGCCGCTGCTGATGACGGCCGGCCTGTATGGCGCCGAGACGGCAAACCAGGCGATCACGCAGATGCGGCTCAACCAGATCGCGGTGATGATCGCAGACCACGCCTCACGCGTGGGAGAGAACTCGCCGCTGGCGCAGGCGCAGGTCTACGAGAGCGACATAAACGATGTGCTGTACGGCGCGCACCTGCAGGGTGGCCACATGCTGGACTTTTACGAGCACGGCCGCGTGATCCTCTCCAGCCTGGAAGTCGTGCCAGGGACGGCCGATCAGCAATACATCCACTGGCAACGCTGCATGGGCAAGCTGCGCCACCGGTCAAGCCATGGCGATGCCGGCGCGGGACTGGATGGCTCGCTGACCGGCATGGGCCCGGTGGGACAGGAGATCGCCGCGTTTGACGATGAAGCGGTGATGTTCGTCGAGGTGGCGTACGTGTATCAACCTCTCATCGCGGAGGCGTTCACCAGGGCCGGCACCATGACCGCGACAGCCGCGTTCAACGTGCGCGAGACCCGCGACCTTGCACAAGTTTACCAGCGCGACGCCGGCGATCCTGATGCGGTCGCCAGTTGCGACACGTATCAGGGCATCGCCGACTATTACGGGTAGGCGTCAGTCGCGGTAGCAGACCTTCTTCGCCGCGGCGACGATCCGGTCGCTGTCGATCAGCGCCAGCGCTTCCAGGTTGGCCGCATACGGCAGCGGCACATCCTCGTCGCACACCCGCAGGACCGGCGCATCGAGATGATCGAAGCCCTCCTCCATTGCAACTGCGATGATTTCGGACGCGATCGAGCAAGTCGGCCAGCCTTCTTCCGCCACGATCATCCGGTTGGTCTTGGCCAGGCTTTCTAGCACCGTTGCCTTGTCCAGCGGGCGCAGGGTGCGAAGGTCGATCACCTCGGCGTCGATCCCTTCGGCTGCGAGCTTTTCCGCGGCCTCAAGCGACAGGCCGACGCCGATCGAGTAACTCACGATGGTGACGTCACGCCCCTCGCGGACAACACGCGCCTTGCCGATCGGCAGGACGTGATCGTCGAGATCGGGTATGTCGAACGTCCGGCCATAAACCAGCTCGTTTTCCAGGAACACGACCGGGTCTTCGCTGCGGATCGCGGCCTTCAGCAACCCCTTGGCATCGGCGGCATCGTACGGCGCGATCACGATCAGGCCTGGAACACTGGCGTACCACGGAGCGAAGTTCTGGCTATGCTGCGCCCCGACGCGGCTCGCCGCGCCGTTGGGCCCGCGGAACACGATCGGACAGCGCATCTGGCCGCCTGACATGTAGTTGGTCTTTGCGGCCGAATTGATGATATGGTCGATCGCCTGCATGGCAAAGTTGAACGTCATGAATTCCACGATCGGGCGCAGGCCGCCCATCGCCGCCCCCGCACCGACGCCGGCGAACCCGTATTCGGTGATCGGGGTATCGACCACCCGCTTCGGCCCGAATTCGTCGAGCAGGCCTTGGGTGACCTTGTATGCGCCCTGATACTGGGCGACTTCCTCGCCCATCACAAACACGCGGTCGTCTCGGCGCATTTCTTCGGCCATCGCATCGCGCAAGGCTTCGCGCACGGTCACGGTTTTCATTGCCGTATCTTCGGGAACCTCTGGATCGCGGGCCGGACCCTTGTTGTGAAATTCATGCTCGATCTCGGCGCGGTGAGCGCCGGCGGTCGGCGCGGGCTGGGGCGCGTTAGATTCCTGCGCCTGTTGCTCGGTAGCAGGCTCTGCCGGCGGTGCCGTCGAGGCAGCCTCCCCGCCCTCGCCCGCCATGACGGCGATGACCTCGCCAACCTTCACGTTCTCGCTGCCCTCAGCCACCAGGATCTTGCCGATCGTGCCCTCGTCGACCGCTTCGAATTCCATGGTCGCCTTGTCGGTTTCGATTTCGGCCAGCACGTCACCCGCGCGAACGTCGTCGCCTTCCTTGACCAGCCATTTGGCCAGCGTGCCCTCTTCCATCGTGGGGGAGAGCGCGGGCATCTTGAGTTCGAGCGCCATCAGATCGCCTCCACCAATACATCGGTGTAAAGCTCCGCAGGGCTCGGCTCCGGCGAGCTTTCAGCGAAGTCTGCGGATTCGGACACCTGCGCGCGAATGCGCTTGTCGATGTCCTTCAATTCGTCCTCGCTCCGGCCGCGTTCGATCAGTTCCTTGCGCGCACGCTCGATCGGATCGTTGTGCTCACGCTGATCCTGCACCTCTTCGCGAGTGCGGTACTTGGCGGGGTCCGACATCGAGTGTCCGCGATAGCGATAGGTGTTTAGCTCCATCAGCACCGGCCCGTTGCCTTCGCGCACGTGGGCAAACGCGACTTCGGCCGCCTGCCGCACCTCCAGCACGTCCATCCCATTGACGTCCATGCCGGGAATGCGGAACGCTGTGCCGCGGCGGTAGAACTCGGTCTCTGCGGAGCTACGCTTGACCGCGGTGCCCATCGCATAACCGTTGTTCTCGATCGCGAACACGATCGGAAGCTTCCACAGCGCGGCCATGTTGAAGGTCTCGTAAACTTGCCCCTGGTTGGCCGCGCCGTCGCCGAAATACGCAAGGCACAGCCCACCGTCGCCGCGATACTGATGCGCCAGTGCGAGGCCCCCGCCCAACGCGACCTGGGCGCCGACGATGCCGTGCCCGCCGTAAAACTTATGCTCGGTCGAAAACATGTGCATCGACCCGCCCTTGCCCTTGCTGATCCCGGCCTCACGTCCGGTCAGTTCGGCCATGATCACTTTGGGATCAATGCCATAGGCGAGCATATGACCGTGATCGCGGTAGCCGGTGATCACGCTGTCCTTGTCGCTGTCGAGTGCGCTCTGCAGCCCGATCGCGACGGCTTCCTGGCCGATGTAGAGGTGACAGAAACCGCCGATCAGCCCGAGCCCGTAGAGCTGACCTGCGCGTTCCTCGAACCGGCGGATCAGCAGCATCTGCTCGTAGAACTTGGCAAGCTCTTCGTCGTTCGCCTGATAACGCGGTGATTGCGCGTGCTTTTCCTGCAGAGAATGAAGAGCGAAATCGGTATCGTCTGACGTGGCAGGCGCGGCGGAAGCCGCGAGTTTGCCCTTGCTGGCGGGTCTGGCCAAGGTGCGGGTCCTCGTGTGTTGTTCTCGCCGGGGAGGTGGCGTCGCGCGAGTGGCTATGGCGCAAGGCATCGGTCCGCGCAATCCGCGCAGACCGGAAACTGCCGTAGGGGAAAGCTGCAGCCCTAGCGCTGCGGCGTCAGGGTGATCATGACCTCGTCGGGATGGACGACATTGAGGTTCTTGCGGATCAGTTCGCCCACCAGGTCGGGGTCGGCGTGATTGGGATCCAGCGCCTCGACCTGGATCTTCAGCTCGTCACGCTGGTGGGAAAGCTGCGCGATTTCCGCCTTGCGCTGATCGAGCAATCGGAGGTTCTCGCTCCACGCGAGCAGCCCGCTCGGCCCCGCGATCGCAAGTCCTGTCAGCAGCAACAGCGCGAACAGCGCGCTGCCCTGTGTCAGCCGTTCCCTGGGGGAACTGATGGTATGCCCTTCACGCGTCACACAGCATCTGAATCACAGTTAACCGCGCGATTCAAGTGCATTGACGTCTGGGATTGCCAACCGGTTCGAACTGTCCCCTGATTGTGCTTCCCGTGCACCGATCCGCGGCTAGAACGGGCATCATGACCTCGCGACGCTTCCTTCGTGTGCTGATTCCAGGCGTCCTTATAGTCAGCGCCGTGCTGGTGATTCGGCTGTTGGCCGACGATCCCACTATAAACCAGGATGGCCTGACGTTTGCCGGAGAGGAACTCGCGCGCGCGCTCGACCGCCCGGGTGATGGACCGGGGATGCGAGTAATCAGAAGCTTCACCGATCCCGGGGGCGTACCCTGCCGGGCGTTTTTGGGCGAAGCCGTCTCCGGCATCGCCTGCCGCAAGGACGCAGGCTGGCACCTGCGAGTTGCACGCAGCGGCATCGACGTTAGCGATCCCGCGGCGGTTGCGCACGCCGAGCGGGCGCTGCTTCGGTCAGCAGAGCAGATGGAGGTTCAATAGCTGCGCGGCAGTCCCAGCACATGTTCTGACAGATATGACAGGATCAGATTGGTGCTGATCGGCGCGACTGTATACAGCCGCGCCTCGCGAAACTTGCGCTCCACATCGTATTCCTCGGCAAAACCGAAGCCGCCGAAGGTCTGCACGCACATGTCCGCCGCTGCCCAGCTCGCTTCGCTGGCGAGCAGCTTGGCCATGTTGGCATATTCACCGGGGTTGCCTCCCGCGTCATATGCCTGCGCCGCGTGGTGGACCATCAGTTCGGCGGCCCGCATCTGGGCGTAACATCGCGCGATAGGGAACTGAATTCCCTGGTTTTGTCCGATGGGGCGGCCAAATACTTGGCGCTCCTTCGCGTAACCGGCCGCCTTGTCGATGAACCACTTGGCATCGCCGACGCATTCCGCCGCGATCAGGATGCGCTCTGCATTCATGCCGGACAGAATATAGCGAAAGCCCTGCCCTTCCTCTCCGATCAGCGCGGTTGCCGGGATGCGCAGATCATCGAAGAACACTTCCGTCGTGGAGTGGTTCATCAGCGTTCGGATCGGCTTGATCGTCAGCCCCTTGCCGACGGCTTCTCGCATGTCGACGAGGAAGATCGACAACCCCTCCGTGCGCTTGGCCACCTCCTCGCGCGGCGTGGTCCGCGCCAGCAGCAGCATCAGATCGGAATGTTCGGCGCGGCTGGTCCAGATCTTCTGGCCGTTGACCACGTACTGGTCACCCTCCCGCACCGCCCGCGTCTTGAGCGACAGGGTATCGGTGCCGCTGGTCGGTTCGGACACGCCGAACGCCTGCAGCCGCAATTCGCCGCTGGCGATGCCGGCCAGATACCGGCTCTTCTGCTCTGGGCTGCCATACCGAAGCAGCGTGTTCATGATGTACATCTGCGCGTGAGCGCTGGCGCCATTGCAGCCGGCTGCTTGGATTTCCTCCATGATCACCGCCGCCGCATCGAGCATCAGCCCGCTGCCGCCGAAATCCTCGGGAATCAACGCTGCCAGGAAGCCGGCGCGGGTGAGCGCGTCGACGAACTCGGCCGGGTAGCCTCGCTCACGGTCCTTTTCGCGCCAGTACTCTCCGGGAAACTCTGCGCACAGCGCGCGCACCGCGCGGCGGATCTCCGCCAGGTCTTCTCGCTCGTCCATGTGCGATGCCTAGCGGGTGCAGGTCGGCGCGCAAGCGCGATTGTCAGGCGGCTGGCCGCTCGATAAGACCCCCGACGGCGCGCCCGTAGCTCAGCAGGATAGAGCACCAGATTCCTAATCTGGGGGCCACAGGTTCGAATCCTGTCGGGCGCACCAAAAAAACAACGATCCAGGCGTAACCCATTCGGATTGCCGGTAACGTATAGGGAACCCAGAGGGATCTCAGCGACACATGTGTCCGGCTTCCGAAACTCTGGTCCTCTAGATCGGCCTGCGTCGGCGTTCGCCGTAAATCAATTCGCCGCAAACGAAAACGGGGCCCCGATGGGCCCCGTCCGATCGCCGGTTGTAGTGATTACGCGCTTATGGAGTCGTCATCATCGTCGGTTGCCGCGATTACCGCGAGAACAACAACGGCAATGGCCGCAGCGATGCCAAACCAGACTAAGCCGTTCCCGGCCATCTCGCTTTCCTCAGTGACCGGCGCCGATGCGCGAGGCGCAGCTTGAGCGGCGATCGGTGAGATCGCGAGCACTGCCGCTGCGAGTGCGATAGGTAACTTCTGGATGGTCATGTTCATCTCCTCTTCCCTGCGCGACCCTCGAACACATGCATTCTGGGATCGTTCCCGAGATTGTTAGGCGCGTTCAATTCCCTGGGAAGGGTCATTTGTATGGTGCACAACGCCATCACACTTGCCGAACGTCAGCTTTGATAAGCGCGGCGTGACCTTCGGACCTTCGCTATGCGCGGCTTTGATCGACGACGTCCTTTCCGCTGGCTCCGAGCCAGCGGGCGGTGCGGGGAACTGGCCCTGCCATCTCCCGTTTACCGCGCGCAGCCCTCCGGTTGCGTCCGGAGTTGCCGATGCACGCAAATGTAGGGAGCCCGAGCGGGCTTCCAGAAATCGCTCGACCTGGGCCGATCCTGGCCTCGGTCGGACTGATTGCCGTAACGCTCGCCGAAGCTTTAATCGACCGAGACATCATGCTGGTCGCTTCAGACGAACAGCGGGCTGAAGCAGTGGCTGCGGCACTTCAATGTGCAGCGCCCGACGCGCTTGTGATCCACTGTCCATCAACTGACGCGCTTCCTGGCGAAACGGCGCCGGCATCCCCAGCGAACGTGGGCCGACGCGTGGCCGCGCTGCGCTTGTTGCGGCAGACCCAGGCGATCGCCGGACGCCAGAAAATCGCGCTTGTCACCACAGCCGAAGCCGCGACATGCGCCTATCCCCCTCCCTCTTCGTTTGACGCAGCACCGCCGGCACTGACCCTCGGTGAGCATCTCGATTTGGAAACTTTCGCGGCCGCTCTCGAAGAAATTGGCTACTTTGCCGACGACCGGGTGGATGAACCGGGCGAAATGGCGGTGCGTGGGTTGGTAGTGGACCTGTTTCCGGCTGATGCCATCAACCCTGTCCGCGTCGAGGTCGAAGACGGCCGAATTATCTCAATTAGGGTCTACGATCCCGCTACACAGGTTGCGATCGAGGAAATTAAATCAATCGAGATCGGCCGTGTGTTCGAGCCGCCAGTCGCAGACGATTGGGTCTCTTTATTCGATCACCTGCCCGGAGCCGCAATAGCGAGCGATCCCGACGCGTCGCGCCGCCGAGACCGCTTTGTCGCTCTGTCGCTCGACGCCGGCGGGCGCTCGGCACCGGTAGCCGATAGAGATAAGTGGGATGAGGTCCTGGCCGATAGGGAGGTGGTTCCTACTCCCATCGCCGAAGACGGGCGACGGTTCGTGGAAAGCCGGACCCCTTTGCGCGAGTTTAATCGAGCGGCGAAGAGCACGCTCGACGAAGGCGGCAAGGTCGCGGTTCTGGGCGCCCAGCGCGACTTGCGTTTCTTCAATCGGCGCATGGCTAAGGCAGGTGCTTTCGAACCGAGAACCGCCCACAGCTGGCGCGAGATAAAAGAGGCCCCGCCCGGTACCGTCTCGTTTCTTGAGATGCCGGTTGATCGCGGATGGTCCCAAGCTGGACTTCTAGTCGTCGCCGCCAGCGACCTGCTCGGAGGCCGCGCCGCAACAGGAAGTGAAACGACCACCGGGATGGACGTCCTTCATGGCGGAACCGGTGAGATCCATCTGGGCGACGTAGTCATCCACGAGGACTTCGGGATCGGCCGCGTAGTTGGTCTGGAACCGATCATCGCCGGGGACGAGGAAGCGAGCGACGCAATCGTCCTCGAGTATGCCGGTGAGACACGCCGATTAGTGCCCACTGCCGATGCCGATCGCATTTGGCGCTATGGAGCGGAAGCGGATGCAGTGACGCTGGACCGCCTGGACGGTTCGAGCTGGGAAAAGCGCCGCCTCGCCATCGATACGGCGATCGCAGAAAGCGCACGTGGACTGGCGGCGCTCGCTGCGGAAAGGGCGAGTAGATCGGCGGTCGTGATTGACCCTGATGCGGCCGCTTACGAGCGCTTTGCCGCCGGCTTTCCATTTACCGAAACACCGGATCAGGCGCGTGCAATCGCGGCAGTTCGAACAGAGCTCGCCGCGGGTAAGCCGATGGATCGCCTCGTTGTGGGCGATGTTGGCTATGGCAAGACCGAGGTCGCCATTCGCGCTGCAGCCCTTGCTGCGCTTGCAGGCCAGCAGGTCATCATTGCCGCACCGACGACTGTTCTCGTGCGGCAGCACCTGGAGAGCTTTCGTCGAAGGTTCGAAGGCACTGGGGTAGTGGTCGAAGGGCTGTCCAGGCTGTCCACCGCGGCGGAGAAAAAGAAGGTCAAGGCTGGACTTGCTGCCGGCACGATCCATGTCGCGATCGGTACGGGTGCGCTGGCTGGCGCGACCTACAAGGACCTTGCCCTGGTTGTCATCGACGAGGAGCAGCGCTTCGGCGCAGCGGACAAGGCAAAGCTGCGCGGACTGTCGGCCGATTGCCACATGCTCACGCTCACAGCGACGCCCATTCCGCGAACCTTGCAGACCGCACTGGTCGGCTTGCAGCAGGTTTCCGTGATCGCGACGCCGCCAGCCAGGCGGCAGCCCATCCGCACAAGCGTGGGAGTATTCGAAGCTTCCACCGTGCGTACCGCGCTACTGCGCGAGAAAGGACGGAGCGGGCAGAGCTTCGTGGTCGTTTCGCGGATTGAAGACATGGAGCCGATGGCCAAGCAGCTCGCGCAACTGGTGCCAGAGCTGCGCATCCGCGAAGCTCACGGCAAAATGGCCGCCGCGGACATTGACGAAGCGATGGTGCAGTTTGCGGCTGGGGATGGTGACGTGCTGCTGGCAACCAACATCATCGAGGCAGGGCTGGACGTGCCGCGGGCTAACACGATGATCGTGTGGCGCGCCGATCGCTTCGGGCTGTCTCAGCTTCACCAGTTGCGAGGCCGGGTCGGACGCGGCAGCCGGCGCGGACAGATACTATTGCTGACGGATCCAGAAGCCAAGATCGCCGACAGCACTTTGAAGCGGCTACGCACGCTTCAGGCGTTTGACCGGCTAGGCGCAGGGTTCGCCATCAGTGCGCGAGATCTCGATATGAGGGGCGCCGGCGACTTGTTGGGAGACACCCAGGCGGGCCACATGAAGCTGATCGGTGTCGATCTTTACCAGCACCTTTTGGAAAGCGCACTGCGCACCGCACGTGGTGAGGCCGTCGAGCACTGGACACCCGAGCTGCACTTGGGTGTATCAGGCAGCTTGCCCGAAGGCTGGATTCCGGAAGCGGACGTGCGCATCACCCTTTACAGCCGACTGGCGCGCATCACCCAGCCCTCCGAAGTCGACGACTTCGAGGCCGAGATTCATGACCGCTTCGGAGCACTTCCACCTGAAGCTGATCGCTTGCTTGAGGTTTCACGTGTCCGGATGCTGGCTCGCCTGGCTGAGATACAGCGGATCGACGCTGGGCCAGCGGCAATCGCACTAACGCCGAGGAAGGCACTGTCACCTCCCGATGGGGCGGGTCTTGAAACGAGCGGTGGACGCCTCCTGCTCAAAGACGCGATCGAAAATCCTGACGAGCGTCTGGAGCGAACCCGCTCCCTGCTAGAAGACTTGCTTAGTGCTGCATGAGTGGCTGCATAGCATCGGGAAGCGGTTGACCGCTTGCACGGTCGAAGAATGTCGAGCGAGCAACCATCACTGGGCACGTGCCTGACCGGCCACTTCTGGGCCGGTAGCTGGCGGTCTGCTTTCGGGTGGTAGCGTCCTCAAAGCCAGCCATTCCGCTTGCGACCCAATGCCGACCTAGTCCTTGAGCGGGGTCGCTCCCACGGAGACGATGTAGCGACCGATCTGCTTCTTCCCTTCAGTAAGTTTCACCTCGGCCCCGAAGAAAGGATTGCCATGAGACACTTGATCGGCAGCGATGGTTATCGTGCTCTGCATGGCCTTTTTCCAGGCCGTGACCACATCGGGCGCTTCAAGTTCTGCTGACTGGTCGAAGTGCTCGTTGATTATATCAATGCGGAAGGTCGTCATGGAATAACAAGGCGCTATCTTCTCTACGGTTCCGAACGATAGGTGAATCGGCGGAACTATTGATATAAAGAATCCTTAAAGCTTACGCCTCGTTCAATAACATATGTTTGGAACAATTCGCCTGCTTATGATAAAGCAGCGGCATCGCTGATCACATATGTGGGCTTTGGCGACTGAGAGTAACGATGTGCTCCCGCCCTTTATGAGGAGTGGGGTCTTGGGCTCATTACCAGAAACCCTGACCGGCATGGTCACTAAGTTCGCGAAGCGGTCCGCGCTCGACGAGGCTGATCGGCAGGCGCTGTTCGCCCTCCCATTTCGCGAACGGATCTGCGAGGCAGGCCTGTACCTCGTGCGGGAGGGTTCGCAGACGGAAGAATCCACGCTCATTCTCGAAGGGTTCGCGTTTCGCCACAAACTCACCGTCGAGGGCACGCGGCAGATCGTGAGCCTGCATATCGACGGCGACTTCGTGGATCTGGAAGGGTCGTTGCTCACCGTTGCCGATCCCAACGTGCAGACGTTGACCCGGTGCACGGTCGCGATGGTCCCGTGCCGCGAGATCCGTAAATTGCTCCGGGAGCGGCCAAACGTAGCCCTGGCCATGTGGGTCGACACTCTGGTCGATGCGTCGGTCCACCGGGAGTGGGTGCTGAACGTCGGGCGAAGGCCAGCCAAAGAGCGCATCGCCCATCTGTTCTGCGAGATCGGTCGGCGCCTCGAGTTCGCCGGGCTTGCACAAGCAGACGGCTACCGGTTCCCGATGACGCAGGAGCAACTGGCGGATGCTACCGGGCTGACGCCGGTGCACGTCAACCGGACCATCAAGGCGCTCGAAGCCGACGGATTTATTACGCGCGAGCGTCGCTTCCTGAAAGTGCCCGACTGGCAAGCCCTGCGAACCCTTGCAGGGTTCAACGAGCTTTACCTTCACCTCGATCAGGCGGCCTAGCGCCAGAAACTCACCAGAACAGTTATGGCGCGTCCTTTCGGCTTACAGTGTCCGACACTGACCAGAAACCTTCCAGCGCGAGTTGAACTGTACCAAGTAGGCGGCCGTCTTCGGAAATCATGACGGGGCATTCTGCCGGAGCAAGCTGCCGCGACTCGAATAACGCCAAGGCAGCGTCTCGCGCTTCAAACTCGACGAACCTTGGGAGCCTTCCGTCGCTGCCGGAATGTGCAATTCTGTAGGTATGTCGCTCGCGGTCAGGCGCAATCTTCATGGCACCCTCCAAGCTAATCGAGTTGCTACCGGCATTTGACCAGTGAAGCCCCCGACCCCGCTCGGAACGGTAGGTTCGGCGCGATCAAAGATCTCCATCCTGCTGCTCCCGCCGGTGATACGAGTGCGCGAGCGGGTCGCCCGCCACGTCTTCGCCTTGCGAGGTAAACGGACCGTAGAATTCGACCACGAGCCATTCAGCGAGCAGGTAGGCTCCGGTTCCGAAGACAATTATCATCAAGACGATCGACACTATAGGAAACAGCATCTCCTAACTCATCCGACCCAAGAGACTTTCCTTCTTGCAGAGCAGATCGAGCAGCTTGGGTCTCACCTCGGGCGCAGGCTCATCACGCAGCGCTTTCTTCAAGCGGTAAATGTCCGCCTCGATGATCCACTTCTCCACCAGCGATCTCCCTCGTATCTCCCTACTGATGAAGATGCATGAGTTGAGGATAGCAGTCCTTCACCTATGCTACTGTTTTGCCGATGGAATGTAGTCCTGCGTGCTGTGCCTTCAGTCGGCTGGCGCGCAATCCACTTGCTCCAAGCTCTCATGCTACAAGTGTGCAATAATCTTGATTAAGCAGAAGGGGCCGCCCCGTGGTTCCGCCAGCCAACGAGATCGTGGCGGCCGATGGTGTTTCGTTAAGCTTCAGGCGCGGGAGCGGCCCCGGCTCATCTGGGATCAGCGAGCAGTCTATCGCGTCAACGAGTTACGCTTTCGAAGTCTTATTCCGGATTGGGTGATTGCCACCCGAGAGATACTAGTGGGCGCGAAGCGCCGAATCTCGATCTGGCGCGTTCATGAGTCATGGCCGACACTATCGAAGATCTGCAGGGCAGAATGGAAGAAGCGGCGAATGCTTTGGATTTCGAAGAGGCGCGCCGCCTTCGTGACCGCATCAATCTGATGCGGAGCGGCGCGTCGCCGGCTGAGGCATCCCGAATGGACACGTCGGGTTTGGTTCGCCAGCAGCCAGGTGCCATGGGGCTGGGTACGAGCCAACAGCGGGTCGCTCCTCCGCCGGGCTGGAAACGACCGCCCAAGCCCGATCTGAAGACGTCGGGACGGAAGCGGAAGTGAACATGGACGCCGCGACCGTGGCCATAATCGCTCTGCTTGCCGAACGCCGGTCGGGAGAATCGATATGCCCGAGTGAGGCCGCGCGCAGAATTGCAGCCGAAGCCTCAGAGGCAGATTGGCGTGCCTCCATGCCGATAATTCATGCCGCGGTCGATCAACTCGTCGATCAGAATCGCATCAGCCTAAGCTGGAAGGGCCAGTCGCTTTCTGCTCGATGCGGGCCGTATCGAATTGTCCAAGCGAACGACAAGTAGTGAGCGGCCCTTCCCCTCCTCGCATGAGAACGGCCGCCATCTGACCCACTCAAGGCGTTCACCATCTCAATGTGTAGACGCCTTGCGCTGGGACCTTGAACCAGCACAGCACTCCCGGCCCCTCGCCGGAGTTTGCCAGTTCGTTTCCATGGGCGTCGAGCACCGTCGGCTTGATCCTTGGTCGCTTGCGTCCTGTCGCGCAGAGCGAGATTTTCGCGTCCAGCCCCGCAGGTCCGTCGAGAGCAAAGCTGACGGATCGCTCGTCGATCCGCGTGAGCGCGCGGACGAACCGGTCGCAATGGAGCATGATCGGCGCGCCTTCGATCTTGTGGAACGACCGCGTGGCGAAAACCATTGCCGCGCCGGCGCCGTAAATCTCCTGCCCGACCTGCCCCGCAGGCTGGCCATCGGGATAGAGGTCCTCCACCGGGAACGACAGTTCGCGGTCGATGTGGCCGTTGCGGTTCTCGGTCGCGAGCCCGTCTTCCGGCAGCGCATCCGGGTAGAAGAACCACGCACGGTCGAGGGCGTAGCGACAGTATTCGTCCACCAGCAATTTGACCGAGGGGATCACGTCGGGTCCGCCAAAATCGAGGTAGCGCTCAAACGCCGCGTAACTGTCGAAGCATTCGTAGACCGCCATATACGGCGCGTCCTGCAGGCAGGTGACGCCGAGGAAGTTGTGATATTCCTTGGCAATCCCGATCTCGCTGTCCCAAATCTGGCAGTTTTGGAAGAAGCTGGCGAGGTAGACGTAGCTCTGCGTCAGGTAGTGCTTGTCGCCGGTGACGCGCCACAGTTTGATGCACGCGGTGGCGCCCCACGCGGTGAGGTTGGCCTGATAATTGAGATCGAAGCGCATCCCCTCGGCTGCCGCGATCGCCGCGCGCGCCTCGTCGAGGAAGCGCTGCTCGTTCGACAGCTCGAAGGCGAGCAACATGACCCAGGCGTACATCCCGCCGACGTCGGTCTGCCCGCGGTCGTCGGCGGCGACCGCAGTGATCACTTCGAACGTGTCGATCTTGTACTGGATCGGCCATTTGTAACTGAAGTGCTGCGCAGCCTTGATGCCATAGTCGACGCAATCGAAGAACAGCGCCTTCGCGTCCACATCCCCGTCGAGCGCCAGTTCGGCGAGGTTGCGCAATGGATGGTAGAGGTACCAGCTGTCGACCGCGTCGGCATCCTTGTCGTCGCCGACGTCAGGCAGGTAACGGCGTAAAGCCCCGAGCTTGGGATCGTAGAAGCCTCGCAGGCCCTTGACCACCTCACGCTCGAGCGGGCTCTTGCGCCCGGTCCAACGCCCCCACTCGTGGATCGCCCCGCCAAGCGAGAGCTGCACCATCGAGTCCGGATATTCGGAGGCGGTATAGGGGTGGTAGTAGACTTCCTTGCCATGCCGCACGCGCGCTTTCGGGCTGCGCGCGAGATCGCGCAGAGTGCGGTTCGACCGCTCAATCCAGTCGTGATATTCCCAGCCAGGCAGGTTGAGCCGACGATAGACCGCCGCCTGCATGTCGAGGAACTGCCACGCCGAGGTGGTCTCTTCCTCCTCGAGGAAGCGTCGGACGACCAGGTAAGCGCGGTTGATCACGGTGTCGTGCCCCGCGGGCAGCGCGCTCTTCGGGTCATCGGGGTTGGTTGGCGGGCGGTAGCCGACCTCAGGCCATTCGCCCCCTACTGCGTTCTCGGGCTTGGTGCCGGTCGCAAGGAAGTAATCGTTAAGCGCGGTCAGGTCCTGCCAGTAGAGGACCTTGCCGAAATCGGGTTCGGCGAGTTCGAAATAGCACATGCCGGTGTTGAGCCGGCGCTGCTTCGCCTCGATCTTGCCCTTGGGCCTGTCGGGGCGCCCTTTGGGTCCGACCGCGATCAGGTCCCGCGGCAGGAACGGAATGTGCAACGCGCGCTCTGGGCGGAAGCTGGCGGTGAGCACGAACATCGCCTCTTCGGATTTGTCGGCTTCCACGGTGATGCGATGGCGGCCGAGTGCGCTGGTCGCTTCGAGCGCGATCAGCGCGTCGCCCTCCGCGCGCGTCAGCTTCACATCATCGCTCAGCAGAGCCACTCGCCATGCGAGCCCGCCTTGCTCGCCCTTGCGTTCGAACGAGACCCATAGGTCCGTACCGACCTGCCGGGCTTCCAGTGCAGTGTCGCCGTTTGTCGCCTTGGCCGCCGGGGCCCCGCGGTCGAACGCTTCTCCGGCCTCTCGCACCGCTAGCGAGACCGTCGTCATCGCGGTGCCTCCTGTTCGTAGTTCAATGGCTTGGCGTGGCCGTGATGGCGAAGGAAGCGGTGATCGATGTCGCGGATGATCGCCTCGCCATCGTCGCCCGCCTTGAGGCGGATCAAGGCGTCGAGCTTGGCCTCGATCCGGTCATCGCCCTCCATTGAGGAAGGCGAGCCGAGGTACAGGAAGTAGGCGAGGCCGACGACCTGCCACAACAACTGGAGGAACTCGGATTGCCAGTTCTCGAACGTGTCGCGGCCCATCTCATTGAGATATTCGGCCAGCTTTGGCGCCTCGCTGTGCGCCTGCGCTTCGTCAACGTACGCCTGCCAACCAAAGTACCAATGCAGGACGAGGGAAATGAGGAAGAAGGCGAGTGTGAGCCAGGCATAAGCGTACTTACCGATTATCCCGTGCCGCGCGGCGTCGCGTTCCTGCTTGTCGGTCATGGCGTCGATCCTTGAAGCCTCAACTACACAGCAAATGCTTTGGGTGGCCCGATTGTTTCGGTGTCGGCTTCGGCCTGTTTGCAGATCGGTCTCCGGCCGGGGCCCCGGCACTAGCTTACAAGCCTTTCAGCTCTCGCAGCGAGAGAAAGGATGCGTAAGGCGCGGCTAGCCTCGGATCATCGAACGACCGCGTTCCACCGATTGCGGACGTTTTCCACTGGGAACTGCGACTCTTGAAGCGGCCAAGCGCCTCACGGCGATGGCCGATCCAACGTAAGATTCGGTGCGGGAGGCCCTGCCGGCTTCTGGGCCGACAGCAGAGAGGCAGCTCGAATCTGAAGGACGTAAAAGCGGACCTTAGCGTTCGGGGTCCGGTCTTCTCAGACAACCGGACGCTGCTTGGACGGCGGAGCTAATTACCACTGCACCAGCCGGTGTGCTAAAGGTATCCAGCGAGTCGGGTCGCCTACCCTGTAAAGGAGGCGGACCCATGAACGAAGGCATCGACGAAACACTACTCAACGAATTGGTCGGCAAGGTCATCGGCGACGTCGCCGGTGCCTTGAGCATGTTCATGGCCTACCTCGGCGATCAGGCGGGCGTATTCAAGGCGCTGGATGGCGCCGGCCAGATGAGCGTGGGGCAGCTCGCGGAGAAGACCGGCCTCAATGCCAAGTATCTCCATGAATGGCTCGGGTCGGTGTGCGGGGCAGGGTACGTGACCCACCATCCGCAAGATGAGACCTTCTCGATAACGCCCGAGCAGGCCCTGGTCTTTACCCGCGAGGGTCAGCCCGCCTGCATGCAGGGCTTCTTCCAGCTAGTTGTATCCCAATTCGCCGAGCACGAGAAAGCGACGGAGACGTTCATTTCAGGCCAGGGGCGGCCCTGGAGTGACCACCCGGCATGTCTGTTCTGCGGCACCGATCGGTTTTTCCGTCCAGGCTATCAAGCTAACCTGATCGACAACTGGATTCCGGCCCTCGATGGCGTCGAGGAGAAGCTGAGGTCGGGCGCTAAGATAGCCGACATCGGGTGCGGCCACGGCTCGTCGACGATCCTCTTGGCGCAGGCTTTTCCTAACTCGACGATCCGTGGCATCGATTACCACGCACCTTCCATCGAGGAGGCCAGGAAGAAGGCTGCGGAGGCTGGCGTGACCAACGTGGAGTTCGAGGTAGCGAAGGCTCAGGATTTTTCAGGAGAAGGCTACGACTTCGCGTGCATATTCGATGCGCTGCACGACATGGGTGATCCCGTTGGGGCTGCCCGGCATATCCGCGAGACCCTCGCTCCTGATGGAACATTCATGCTCGTCGAACCTCTCGCGGGAGACACGATGGCTGACAACATGCACCCGCTAGGCCAGATCTTCTACGCCGCCTCGTGCACCATCTGCACGCCCAATTCGCTTTCACAGGAGGTTGGTCTCGGTCTTGGGGCACAGGCGGGCGAAAAGCGCCTGACCAAGGTCTGTCACGAAGCCGGTTTCAAGAATGTCAGGCGGGTGGCTGAAACCGCAACGAACATGGTGTTGGGAATCACTGCATGACTTGAGCAGGGTTTGACTGCCCTTGCCTGCACACCGTTGGCTCTTGGGCCGATTGCAGATCGCACCGCCCAGCAGGTTAAGGCGCACGAGCGTTCACGCCGAACCGCGCAGGCGCCTTTTCATTGCGCCGCAACTCATTCAGAACCCTCTCAAGCTAAGAAGGAGGGCAGCGCGATGAACAATGTTGGCAGTCTGTTGGGCGCATCGCTTTTGGTGCTCGCCACCGCAGCGCCGGTGCTGGGGGCGGATGCGCCGATCGTGCAGCCGGGCGCGCCGGGCGAGATGACCCGTCCACTCAGTGCCGAGCAAGCCATCGCGCTTGCGAACACCCGCTATTCGCCGGCCGATGTCGCTTTCATGCAAGTCATGATTGTGCATCACGATCAAGCGCTGGAGATGTCGCGGCTGGCGCGTTCGCGGACCAACAATGACGCAGTCCTCAAGATCGCAAGCCGTATCGAAGCCAGTCAGGCGGACGAGATGAAGTTCATGCGGACCTGGCTTGCAGACCATAACGAAGAACTGGCGATGGCGGGAATGGGTCACGCGCATCATACGATGAAGGGGATGGCCAGCCCAGCCCAGATGACCGCGCTCGCCGCGGCCGAGGGCACAGCCTTCGATCGGCAGTTCCTGCAGCTGATGATCGCTCACCACGAAGGCGCGGTCGACATGGTCGAAAAGCTGCACGAGCAGCCGGGCACGGCCTACGAGCCGGTGATGTTCGAATTTACCAACGACGTGGTGACCGATCAGAAAGCCGAGATCGACCGGATGAACGCGGTGTTCGCTGGTCTGTCGCAGGACCCGCGGGCAACGCTCGCCGCGGGTCTGCGAGACGCAGGTCAGGCCATCAAGGGATTGAGGCTGGTGAGTGCCCTGCCCAGGCCAGCCGGTTTTTTCGACCCCGCAAACCCGGCTGATCTCCAACCCGTGAAACCGCAAAAGGAAGGAGATGCGCCCAAGCCTACGAAGGATGGCGAACCGGAAAAGCCAAGCTTCAGCGAGCGCGGATCGCTCCTGAACTTCGCAAATACCGATATCGCCTTTTCGGGCGACCTGATGGTGGCTGGCAACTATCACGGCTTCAACGCTTACAGGCTCGGCGCGGACGGTGTCCCACAGCTCGTGAGTTCCACGGTCTGTCCCGGTGGCCAGGGCGACGTCTCCATCGTCGGCAAGCTGCTGATCATGAGCGTGCAAGACAGCCGCGCGCGGAAAGATTGCGGACTGCAGGGCGTCGATCAGAAAGTCAGCCAAGAGCGCTTCCGCGGCATCCGCATCTTTGACATCTCTGACGCCACCCGCCCCCGTCAGGTGGGGCAGGTGCAGACCTGCCGAGGCAGCCACACGCATTCGATTGTCTCCGCTGACGACAAGCGGATCGTGCTCTACAACTCTGGCACCAGCTACGTACGCGATGAGAAGGAACTAGCCGGCTGCTTCGACACTTCGGGCGACGAGACGGCGCTGTTCAGTATCGATGTCATCGAGATTCCGGTGGCCGATCCGGCGGCAGCGCGGATCGTGGATCGCCCGCGCGTATTCGCGACGGGCGGGCAGATTGCCGGTTTGTGGCGCGGCGGCGACCATGGCGACGGAACGCAGGAAACAGAGCGCACCGACATGTGCCACGACATCACTGTGTTCCCGTCGAAGAAGATTGCCGCAGGTGCCTGCTCGGGCAACGGTATCATCTTCGACATCTCCGATCCGCTGAAGCCGAAGCGCATCGACGACGTCACCGACAAGGGGTTTGCTTACTGGCATTCGGCTACCTTCAACAACGACGGCACCAAAGTGCTCTTCACCGACGAATGGGGCGGTGGCGGGCGTCCTCGGTGCCAAGCGGGCGATCCGGTCAACTGGGGCGCGAACGCGTTCTACGACATCGTGGACCGCAAGCTGGTCCAGCGCGGGACGTTCAAACTGCCCGCGCCGCAAAGCGACAAGGAGAACTGCGTCGCCCACAACGGGTCCATCATCCCTGTGCCAGGGCGCGATATCTTCGTGCAGGCTTGGTATCAGGGGGGAATTTCCGTGATCGATTTCACCGACAGCGCGAACCCGGTCGAGATCGCATACTTCGACCGCGGGCCGGTGGACAAAGACCAGCTGGTCACTGGCGGGCACTGGTCAGCGTATTGGTATAACGGCCACATCTACGCGACCGAGATCGTCCGGGGCATTGACGTATTGGCTCTCGAGCCGAGCGCTTTTCTGACCGCGGAAGAGATCGCGGCGGCGAAGGCAGCGCAGTACCCGGGTGGGGTATTCAATCCCCAGACCCAGACTCGGGTCACTTGGCCGGCAGATGTCGTCGCTCGCGCTACGGCAAGTCGCGAGGGAGGTTAGTTCTTGTCGTGTTGGGAAGCCCTTAATACTGACTCCGTTAAGGGCGTGAACCAACGATCGGTCTGCAAAGTGCCGGCAGGACGACCGAACTGGGGACGATAGCAAACTCACTGCCTGTCGGTGACATTATGCCGGCTGCCCCCCTTTCCGCGCCAGCGATCAGTTGATCTCGTCCGGCGGAGCGACCGGAAACGGCAGCGGGACGACTGCAATCCCCTCGTCCGCTAGCGCGACCGCTTCCTCGCGTGTGGCTTGTCCGTGGATCGTCGCCTGGTCCCGTTCGCCGTAATGCATCGCGCGGCTTTCGTGCGCGAACCGCTCGCCCACCCAGGTGCTGTGTTTCAGCGCCTTGCTCTGAGCGTCCGCCAAAGCCTTCATCGCCTTGACCAGTTCGGGCGGGATCGTGCCGGTCATGGCCTGCTGAGCGGTGGGCCGGGTATTGCTTTTTGCCGGGACCGAGGGGGCCATCGGTGCCTTCATGACGTCATTCGAGCCACAGTGCGGGCACAGGATCAGACCACGATCTTGCTGGTCCGCGAATGCGCTGGACGAGGCAAACCAGCCTTCGAACCGATGGCCGAGCGTGCAGGCGAGGTCGAATACAATCATGCCGTCCTACAGCGGTATCTCGCGCCTGTTGGCAAGGCTGGGCAACTGCGCGCGGACTTCAGCGATCCGCGCCGGATCGATGTCGGCAAAACCGACGCCGGGGCTGTCGCCCATGTCGAGCAGAATTTCGCCCCACGGGTCGACTACCAGGCTGTGGCCGTAAGTATGCCGACCATCCGCATGCTCGCCGACTTGCGCCGCGGCAACGACGTACGCGCTTGCTTCGACGGCGCGCGCGCGCTGCAGCAAGTGCCAATGCGCCTTGCCAGTGGGTATGGTGAAAGCGGCGGGGATGGCGATCGCATCGCACTGGCGCCGGCCAAGCGTGTCGAACAAAGCTGGAAAACGGATGTCGTAACAAATCGTCAGGCCCAGCGTCCCGACGGGCGTTTCGTTTACCGACACCACTTCTTGGCCAGCTTCGTAAGCGCTGGATTCGCGCCAGCTTTCTCCGTTAGCCAGGTCGACGTCGAACATGTGGATCTTGTCGTAGCGGGCCACGACCGTCCCCTGCGTATCGATCAGCAGGGAGCGGTTTGCCCAGCGCCCATCGGCCCTGATGACAGCCAGCGAGCCGAGCGCGATCCACAGGTCATTCTCCCTGGCAGCGCCCTGCGCCGCGGAGAGTACCGGATTATCACCTTCGGAGACGATATGCTGGGCGGCCCTCGCCCGATCTCGATCGAGCAGGCCGCTCATCTCTGGCGTGAACAGCATGGCCGCCCCGCCCTCGGCGGCACGTTCCGCGGCCTGCCAAATAGTCTGCGCGTTCTCCGCCGGGTCGATCCCGGCGGTCATCTGCAGCAGCGCGACGCGCGTCACGCGTTCGCCAGCAATGCGTCGAGCTTTCCGGCGGACTCGAGCGCCTGGAGATCGTCCGAACCGCCCACGTACGTATCCCCAATGAAAATCTGCGGCACGGTGCGCGCGTTGGGTGCGCGGCTCAGCATTTCGTCACGTTTGGGGCCGCCCATGGTGATGTCATGTTCGGTGTATTCGACGCGTTTGGAGTCCAGCAGCCGCTTGGCGCGAAAGCAGAAACCACAGCCGAACTTGGTGTAGATCACGACGTCTGGGCTGGCCAATTATCGTCCCTTTTTTCTTTGCCGGCGGACCCCTTGAACGGCCGCTTCGGACAACTAGATTTTGTTTGCCGACCCGTGCCGCATGGCGGGCGGGAAGGCAATCTTGGCGGATGCCACGCGCGTGGGTCCGTCAATCTGGTTCAAATTGCTCATTGGAGGATTTGTTTCATGTCACGTCTTGATTTCACCCCCTATCGCCGCACCACCGTCGGCTTCGACAAGCTGTTCGACATCCTTGAGAGCCAAGTGCGCAACAACGCGGGCGATAATTACCCGCCGTTCAACATCGAGCGCCGCGGTGACGACGATTACCGCATAACTCTCGCCGTCGCCGGATTCCGCGCGAGCGATCTCGACATCACCGCGCAGCAGAACCTGCTGGTCATCCAGGGCAAGAAACGTCCCGAAACCACTCAGGGCGAAGTGCTGCACCTCGGCATTGCCAACCGCGGGTTCGAACGCCGCTTTGAACTGGCGGATTACGTGCGGGTCGAAAATGCCGATCTTGCAGATGGATTGCTGACGATCGACCTGGTGCGCGAGGTGCCGGAGGCGATGCGGCCCAAAAAGATCATCGTGGGCGGCCAGCCAAGCCTGGAAGTCGTCAAGGACGACGAGGGTGGCCAAGCCAACGCGGCCTGAAATCGTCTGCCAGACTGATCGACGTTGTTGGGGGCAGACCTTGCGGTCTGCCCCCGCGACAATGAAGCCGCCTTGGGCGAAGCTGATCGTCCGGGTCGCAGAAGACGATCAGATCCGCACCAAGATGTTCGCCCCCTGCCAGCAGGCCAGCGCATCGACCGAATCGATAATCGCGACCAAAACTTAGCAAAAAGCAATCTCTTGCCCGAGCGCCGCCCTACCGGCTCTCGTGACATAAGCAACATATATTCTTTTTTTGGCTGCTCCGCTTGTAGAAAATGACGATCGTGTCATTTCCGCGCGGTTTTCAGACCAGGCGGGCCTGCCTCAACGCGGCTTCCACGAAGCCGGCGAACAGGGGGTGCGGGTCGAACGGTTTGCTTTTCAGCTCCGGATGGAACTGCACGCCGATGAACCAGGGATGGTCCGGCCGCTCGACAATCTCCGGCAGCAGCCCATCGGGCGACATGCCGGAAAAGATCATCCCGTCCTTCTCCAGCGCTTCGCGATAAGCGGAATTCACCTCGTACCGGTGACGGTGACGTTCGCTGATAGTGGTGGCGCCGCCATAGACCGTGCTGACGTGGCTGTTGCCGGTGAGGTGCGCATCGTAGGCACCCAACCGCATCGTCCCACCCAGATCGCCCTCGGCACTGCGCTGCTGCAGGCCTTCCTTGCTCATCCACTCGGTGATGATGCCGACCACCGGTTCGTCGGTCGGGCCGAATTCGGTCGAGCTGGCGGCAGCATGGCCGGCCGCGCGCACGCCTTCGATGCAGGCCATCTGCATGCCAAGGCAGATACCCAGGAAAGGAACATTGCGTTCCTTGGCGAAACGGACGCTGGCGATCTTGCCCTCGCTCCCCCGCTCGCCGAACCCGCCGGGCACCAGAATCCCGTGCATCGGTTCCAGCCGCGCGGCGATCTCTTCGTCGTCAGCCTCGAACAGCTCCGCGTCGATCCAGCGAATGTTGACCTTGACCCGGTTGGCCATCCCACCATGGACCAGCGCTTCGTTGAGCGATTTGTAGGCATCCGGCAGGCCGACGTACTTGCCGACCACGCCGATCGTGACTTCGCCCTCGGGATGCTCATAGCGGTCGAGGATGTCGTCCCACCGGGCAAGCTCGGGATCGGGCGCGTTCATGCCGAAATGACGCAGCACCTCGCTGTCCAATCCTTCGCGGTGATACTGCAGCGGCACTGCATAGATGCTCGAGGCGTCGAGCGCGGGAATGACCGCTTCCTTGCGCACGTTGCAGAACAGCGCGATCTTGGCGCGTTCACTGTCCGGCAGCGGCTTTTCGCAGCGGCACAGCAGGATGTCGGGCTGCACGCCCAGCCCGGTCATTTCGCGAACCGAGTGCTGCGTCGGCTTGGTCTTCAGCTCACCCGCCGCCGCGATGTACGGCACCAGCGTCACGTGCACCGAACAGGTGTTCTCGCGGCCCAGTTCGTTCCTGAGCTGCCGCAAGGCTTCGATGAACGGCAGGCTCTCGATGTCGCCCACGGTGCCGCCGATCTCGCACAGGACGAAGTCGAGATCACTGGTGTCGTCCTGCGCGAACTGCTTGATCGCGTCGGTGACGTGCGGGATCACTTGGACCGTCGCGCCGAGATAGTCTCCGCGCCGCTCCTTGGCGATGATGTCGCGATAGATGCGGCCAGACGTGATGTTGTCGCCCTGGTGCGCCGACACGCCGGTAAAGCGTTCGTAATGCCCGAGGTCGAGATCGGTCTCCGCCCCGTCGTCGGTCACGTAGACTTCGCCGTGCTGATACGGGCTCATCGTGCCGGGATCGACGTTCAGATACGGATCGAACTTGCGAATCCGCACGCGGAAACCGCGCGCCTGCAGCAGCGCCGCGAGGCTCGCTGCCATGAGACCTTTGCCGAGCGAGGAGACCACGCCGCCGGTGATAAAGATATACCGCGCCATGGGAGTTGGGCCTTAAGCGGTGGTGCAGGGTGGGCGCAAGCGGCTTGGTGCGGCCGGGAACCGCAATCCACAGCTGCCTTGTCGTCAGAAGCGTTAGCCAGCGACGCCGGCGAGCGGATCGTCCGTGGTGGCGGGTGCCGATGGTGCCGGCGCGGCAGGAGCGGCGGCATCAGGCGCGGCCGGCAGCGGGGCAGCACGATCCAGCGTCGATTCCACCGATGCCGCGGTGCCCGCCCCGGCAGCGATCGCTGCGAGGATGATCGACAGGATCACGAACACGATCGCCAGCCAACGGGTTGCGCGGGTGAGGAAATCGGCCGCGCCGCGCGCGCTCATCATCCCGCTTGGGCTGCCGCCTATGCCCAGCCCGCCGCCTTCGGAGCGCTGGACCAGGATGACCCCCACCAATGCGGCGGCGACGATCGCTTGCACGACCAGGAGAAAGATGAACGTCGACATGTACGAAGATTCCGGTTGGCTATGCTGCGCGACTTAGGCGCGGCGGGCAGTCACGGCAAGGGCGGCCCCTCAGGCGTCTTGCAAGTCCACCGTCGCCATGACGATCCCCAGAAAGCTTTCCGCAGTCAGGCTGGCGCCGCCGACCAGCGCACCGCCGACCTCGTCAGCCGCGAGCAGCTCCCGCGCGTTATCAGGCTTGACCGAGCCGCCATAAAGGATCCGCACGAGCGCGCCCTGCTCCTCGCCGTATCGATCGATCAGCAGCGCGCGGATCGCGCGATGCATCGCCGAAATGTCGGCGACGGTCGGCGTCCGCCCGGTGCCGATCGCCCAGATCGGCTCATATGCCACCGACAGGCGTTCCGACGCCGCATCGATCGCATCCGGCAGCGACGCTGCTAATTGACCGGTCACGAAGGTTTCGGCCCCGCCCGCGTCGCGCGTGGCTTCGCTCTCGCCGCAGCAGACGATCAGCTTGAGACCGGCCGCCAGCGCGGCATCCGCCTTGGCGCGGACCAGTTCGTCGCTTTCGCCATGGCCGCCACGCCGTTCGCTGTGGCCCAGGATCACGAACTTGGCGCCGGCATCGGCGACCATCGCCGCCGAGACGTCCCCGGTGAACGCCCCATCGGGCGATGCGTGACAATCCTGCGCGCCCACGCCGATCTGCTCCGCTTCCCGGTGCACGGCGTGAAGCAACGTGAACGGCGGGGCCAGCGCCACCTCGACCTTCATCAGGCGCTGGGCCGACCGATCGATCGCGCGCGCTTCGGCGAGCATGGCCCGCGTACCGTTCATCTTCCAGTTACCGACGACGTAGGGTCGCAGGGACATACACCAGTTCCTCAAGAGATTTGCCGCCAGGGGCGTTTGCGCGGCCTATAGTGCCGCTGCGCCGCGCCCCGCTAGCGCGCTTGCGCGCCTGCGTCAAAACGATGCAGCACCTGTTGCGGCAAGGTCGCATGCCTCCTAAAGGTCCGGCCTTCCGCGCCCCGTGCGCGCCCTTCCGTGCAGGCGATTTCGGTTTCATGCTCAGTTTCTTCCGCAACATCTTCAAGACCAAGATCGGCCTTGCCCTCACGATCGGATTCGTCGGCCTGATCGGCGTGGCGTTCGCGGTCGGCGACGTGGCGAACACCGGCGGATTGGGTGGGAGCCTGGCTGGCGGCGACAATGTTGCGGTCGTGGGTGGAGACAAGGTCGGCGCGGCAGAATTCAGCGAGGCGGCGACCAACGCCGTCGATCAGTTGCGCCAAACCAACCCGACCATCTCGATGGCGGCCTTTGTCGAACAAGGTGGCTTGACCGAGGTGCTCGATCAATTGCTCGATCGGCGCGCGATCAGTGCCTGGGCGCGGAAGCATGGGTTCAGCGCAGGCGACAACCTGGTGAACAGCGAAATCCGCCGAATCCCGGCGTTCGCGGGCGCTGACGGCAACTTCAGCGAAACCACTTACCGGCAGGCGCTCGCCGGTCGCGGCCTGACCGACGCGACGGTGCGCCGCGACCTCGCCGATGGCCTGCTGGCGCAGCAGGCGCTGGTCCCGGCGGCGTTCGGCGCGCGCATGCCGCAGAAGATCGCCATGCGTTATGCAGCGCTGACCAAGGAGCGTCGCCAGGGCGGGATCGCCGTCATCCCGAGCAATGCCTTCGCGCCCAAAGGTGAGCCGACGGCGGCGCAGTTGACCAGCTATTACAACAGCAACAAGGCCGACTTCATCCGTCCGGAACGCCGCATCCTGCGCTATGCCGTGTTCGGCGCGGACTCGCTCGGCAGTGTGCAGCCGACCGACGCGGAAATCGCCGCGCGCTACGCGCGGGACCGGGCCAACCTCTACGCCGCGCGTGAACTGCGCACGTTCAGCCAGCTGATCGTCCCCACCCGCCAGGCGGCGGAGGCGATTGCGCAGCGCGGGCCTGGCGCCCTCGAAACGGCGGCGCGCGAGGCCGGGCTGGAAGTGGCGAAAATCCCCTCGATCGATCGCAACGGGTACGCCGCCCAGAACTCCGCCGCGGTCGCGCAGGCCGCTTTCGCGGCCAATCGCGGAGCGATCGCCGCCCCCGCACGGGGCGCATTGGGCTGGTACGTCGTGCGCGTCGATGCCGTGCAGACGGTTCCGGCGCGCTCGATCGACCAGGCGCGCGGCGAGATCGTCGCGGCGCTGACCGCAGAGAAGCGCACGCGTGCGCTCAGCGAACTGGCCGGGGACGTCGAGCAGCAGATCGACGAGGGTAATTCGCTGTCGGACATCGTCCGATCGCTGAAGGTCGATGTTCTCACCACCAAGCCGGTGGTCGCTGACGGGCGCGTCTACGGCTCTGGCACGGAGCGGGTGCCCGATGCGCTGGCGCCGGCACTGGCCAGCGCGTTCGAGATGGAAGAAGGCAATCCGCAGATTGCCGCGATGCCCGGCGGGGAGACCTATCTGGTCTATGAAACAGCCCGGATCACGCCTTCGGCGGCCGCACCGCTCGCCGAAATCCGCGCTGACGTGGTGGCTGGCTGGCGCCAGGCGGCGGGGGCCGCGGCGGCAAAGGCCGCGGCCGACCGGATCCTCGCACGAGTTGGCAAGGGGCAGACGCTTTCTCAGGCGGTCGCAGCCGAAACCGCCGCCCTGCCCGCCATCGAAACGATCAATATGACCCGCGAAGAACTGGCGTCGCAGGGACAGCGGGTGCCGCCAGCGCTGGCGTTGCTGTTCTCGATGGCACGGGGCAGCGTCAAGAAGCTGGAAGGGCCGAACAACGCAGGCTGGTTCGTGGTCAACGTCAACAGCATCGAGCCGGGCAAGATCGCCCCCAATGACCCACTGATGGCGCAGGCTTCACAGAGCCTCGGCCAGCTCCTCGGTCGCGAGTACAGCGATTCCTTGCGCGCGGCGATCCGCAAGGATGTTGGCGTCGAGCGCAATGCGGAGGCGGTCGCGGCGGTTCGCCAGCGCCTCGTCGGCGACAACAGCGCGAACTAAGGGCCGGACACTGAGCGGCGCCGCGCCCCATAATGCTGCGGCCGCGCGCGCCGCGCTGAACGAGGGCCGCGCGGCGCTCGTCTGGCGGCGCATCGTCGCCGACACCGAGACGCCGGTCGGGGCTGCGCTCAAGTTGATCGAGCCTGAGCGGGGGGACTTCCTGCTGGAGTCGGTCGAAGGCGGGGAGGTGCGCGGGCGCTATAGCCTGCTGGGCCTCGATCCCGATCTGGTGTTTCGCGCGCAGGGTAGCCTGGCGGAAACCAATCACCGGTGGCAGGCGGACAGGAAAGCGTTTGTCGCCTGCGGCGGCGATGCACTCGCGGAACTGCGCGGGCTGGTGGAGGCGTGCCGCATCGATTTGCCGCCTGGGCTCCCGCCCATCGCGTGTCTGGTCGGCTACTTCGGATACGAGACCATTGGCCTGGTAGAGCGGCTGCCCCGCGCCGCCGCCCCAGGCATCGGTCTGCCCGACATGTTGTTTGTGCGCCCCACCCTGATCCTGGTGTTCGACCGGCTGGGCGACGAACTGTTCTGCATCGCGCCGTTGTGGCCGGGAAAACTCTCAGGTGATGAAGCGGTCGCTGCTGCCGGGGAGAGGATAGACGAAGCGCTCCGCCGCCTGTCGCAGGCGACCCCACCAACCGCGCGCGCCAACGTTCCCGAGCCGACTCTGTCGCCAGTGCTCGCGCCCGAGAATTACCGAGCGATGGTGCTCAAGGCGAAAGACTACATCGAGGCGGGCGACGTGTTCCAGGTAGTGCTCGCCCAGCGCTTCACCGCGCCGTTCACCCTGCCCCCGGTTGCGCTCTATCGGGCGCTGCGGCGGGTCAACCCAAGCCCGTTTCTCTACTTCCTCGATTTGCCCGGGTTCGCGGTGGTCGGCTCCAGCCCTGAGATCCTAGTCCGGGTGCGCGGCGGTGAGGTGACTATCCGCCCGATCGCCGGGACGCGTCCGCGCGGAGCGACAGCGGAGCTTGATCGCGTTGCGGAGGAAGGCCTGCTGGCCGACGCCAAGGAGCGCGCCGAACACCTGATGCTGCTCGATCTCGGACGCAACGATGTCGGCCGGGTGGCGGCACGGGGCACGGTGGACGTCACCGACAGCTTCACCATCGAACGCTACAGCCATGTGATGCACATCGTCAGCAACGTGGTGGGGCAGCTCGATCCGGCGAAGGACGCGCTCGATGCCCTGTTCGCGGGCTTTCCCGCCGGCACCGTCAGCGGCGCGCCGAAAGTGCGCGCGTGCGAGATCATCGCGGAGCTCGAACCCGAAACGCGAGGCGCCTACGCCGGCGGAGTGGGCTATTTCGCGCCCGACGGCACGCTCGATTCCTGCATCGTGCTGCGCACCGGGGTCATCAAGGATGGCACCCTCCACGTCCAGGCAGGCGCGGGCATCGTCGCCGACAGCGATCCCGAATACGAGCTGCGCGAATGCCATGCCAAGGCCGGTGCCCTGATCGCCGCCGCGCGCGAGGCGGTACGCATCGCGGCAGAACCGGAGTTCGGTCAGTGAAGCGCCTTCCGCTTATCTTCGTGAGCCTGCTCGGGGCGTGCAACCCGCAAGCGGGCGGTGAGCCGGTGACCCGCGTCGATCTCGAGAATCCGGGCAAGGCGGCCATGCCCGCGCCGATCCCCACGCCCGTCACTACAGGCGCGTGCCAAACCGTCACGTTCGAGGACGCGCAGTTCACCCACTGTGTCGCCGACCCGGCCAGGCACCGCATCACCACCATGCTGGGCAACCCGCCTTACCGCAGCTTCAAGGCCTACGCCGCCGCGCGCGCGGCCGATGCCCCCGCCCCCGCCTTCGCGGTGAACGCGGGCATGTTCGATGATGCCGGCAAGCCGGTCGGCTACTACGTTCGCGAAGGGGAGCGCGGGCAGGAATTGAACCGCAACGACGGCGCGGGCAACTTCCACATGAAGCCGAACGGCGTGTTCTTCGGCACCGCTGGCAAGTGGCGCGTGATGACCGCCGATGCGTTCTATGCGCAGGTCGGTGACCGCCCCCAGTTCGGCACCCAGAGCGGCCCCATGCTGCTGGTAGACGGCAAGCTTCATCCTGAAATTACCGACGATGGCCCCAGCCGCACGATCCGCAACGGGGTTGGCATCGATGCTGCTGGACGCGCGCATTTCGTCATCAGCGACAGCGCGGTCAGCTTCGGCAAGCTCGCGCGGTTCTACCGCGACGTCTTGAAGACGCCGAACGCGCTCTATCTCGATGGTTCGGTGTCCGCATTGTGGGATCCGGCGACCGGTCGCATGGACGCTCGTGCGCCGATCGGGCCGATGATCGTGGTTGAGGAGACGAGTCAGTGAGTGTCACGGATCAGGAACGTCGCACGCTCTATCCGCCCATTGAACCGTACGAGACCGGCATGCTGGACGTCGGCAACGGCCATTCGCTTTACTGGGAGCGGGTCGGCACCCCCGGCGCCAAGCCGGCGGTCATGCTCCACGGCGGGCCCGGTGCCGGCTGCAGCCCCGGTCACCGCCGTCAGTGGGACCCGGAACGGTACGACGTCCTGCTGTTCGACCAGCGCGGCTGCGGTCGTTCCAAGCCGTTCGCCAGCCTGGA
Source organism: Altererythrobacter sp. TH136 (assembly GCF_007065885.1). Classification (NCBI taxonomy): domain Bacteria; kingdom Pseudomonadati; phylum Pseudomonadota; class Alphaproteobacteria; order Sphingomonadales; family Erythrobacteraceae; genus Altererythrobacter; species Altererythrobacter sp. TH136. Next base: position 408,946 of record NZ_CP041409.1, read on the forward strand.
GCACAACACCACCTGGGATCTCGTCGCCGATATCGAGGCGCTGCGCGCGATGTTCGGACACGAGCAATGGCAGGTGTTTGGGGGTAGCTGGGGCTCCACGCTCTCGCTGGCTTATTCGCAGACCCACCCGGAGCGGGTAAGCGAGATCATCCTGCGCGGAATATTCCTGTGCGAGCAGAACGAGCTCGACTGGCTCTACAAATACGGCGCAAGCGAACTCTACCCCGAAGAATGGGACCGTTTCGTCGCTCACGCCGCGGCGCATGGGGACGATCTGCTGGAAACGTACATCGCGCTGCTGGACGATGCAGACCCCGAGGTGCGCAAGGCCGCGGCTAACGCATGGAACCGGTGGGAAGGCGTCACTGTAACCCTGCTTCCTGAAGAAGACACGATCGACCGCATGGCAGGCGGCGAAAATGCCGTCGCCACAGCTCGGATCGAAACGCATTATTTCCGCCACAAGTGCTGGCTGGAAAGCGGGCAACTGCTGGCGGGTGCGAACAAGCTGCGCAGCATCCCCGGCGTGATCGTCCAGGGACGCCACGACTGCTGCACGCCGCCGGCGGCAGCCTGGGCGCTCAAGCAGGCCTGGCCCGAGGTCGATCTGCAGATCGTGCCGGACGCCAGCCACCTGTTTACCGAGCCCGGCATTACCGATGGCCTGGTGCGCGCCACCGATCGCTTTGCCGGTGCGTCGCCGACATGATTCTGGTCATCGACAACTACGACAGCTTCACCTTCAACCTTGTCCACTACCTGATGGAACTGGGTGCCGAAGTGCGGGTGGAGCGCAACGATGCGCTGACCGCTTCGGAAGCGATCGCGTCCGGGGCGGAAGGGTTCCTGATCTCTCCGGGACCGTGCACGCCGAACGAGGCGGGGATCAGCCTCGATCTCGTGGCGGCCTGCGCGGATGCCGCCATGCCCTTGCTCGGCGTTTGTCTGGGGCATCAGGCGATCGGCCAGCACTTTGGAGGACGCGTGGTGCGCGGCGGTCTGATGCATGGCAAGACATCGCCGGTCAGCCATGACGGCAGCGGGGTGTTCGCAGGCCTGCCCTCGCCCTTCCTCGCCACCCGGTATCACAGCCTGGTCGTAGAGGGTATTCCGCCGACCCTGCCGGTCAACGCCACGTCCGATGATACCCACGTCATGGGCTTTCGCCACGCAGAGCTGCCGATCCACGGCGTGCAGTTCCATCCCGAAAGCATCGCTACCGAGCACGGCCACGCACTCCTGGCGAACTTCCTGCGGGTGTGCGGGATCGCTCCGGAGGATCGGATATGAGAACTCTTCCTGAGGCCGAGCCGCACCTGAACGAAGCGCAAGCTGAAGAGGTGTTTGGCGCGCTGCTCGATGGCGAAGCGAGCCAGGAAGAAATCGCGCGGTTCCTGTGCGATCTGTCCGATCGCGGCGAAACCGCTGACGAGATTGCCGGTGCGGCGCGCGCGCTGCGCGCACGGCTCATCCCGGTTGACGCGCCCGCCGACGCGATCGACGTCTGCGGCACGGGCGGCGATGGGCACCACACGCTGAACGTATCGACTGCGGTGAGCCTTGTCGTGGCAGCGTCGGGCGTGCCGGTAGCCAAACATGGCAACCGGGCCGCTAGCAGCAAGGCCGGCGCTGCCGATACTCTCGAGATGCTGGGCCTCGACATGGAAGCCGCCGGAAGAACGGCTGAGAAGTCGTTGGCGGAGCTGGGAATCGGGTTCCTGTTCGCAGCCAACCACCACCCTGCGATGCGGCGCATTCAGCCCATTCGCCAACGGCTTGGCCGGCGGACGATCTTCAATCTCATGGGGCCGTTGTGCAATCCCGCGGGCGTGAAGCGCCAGCTGATCGGCATCGCCCGCCCCGCTTACGTGCCCATCTACGCCGAGGCCAAGGCGCGACTTGGCAGCGAACGCACGCTGATCGTGTCCGGCGACGAAGGACTTGATGAATTGAGCCTCGCGGGCGGCAACGAAGTGGCCGACGTGCAGGGGCACGACTGGGAGATGCGCCGGGCTCGCGCCTCCGACGCAGGCCTGCCCACCGCGCCGATCGAGGCGATCCGCGGCGGAGATGCCGCACACAACGCGAAAGCACTCAAGGCGCTCCTGATGGGTGCGCCTGGTCCTTATCGGGACGCGGTGCTGTTCAATGCCGGCGCCGCGCTGATGATCGCCGGGCAAGCCGCGGACTATGCCGATGGCGCCGAACAGGCGGCCGACGCTCTCGATTCCGGCCGTGCCGAAGAATTGCTCACCCGCTGGATTGCGATCGCCCAATGAACAAGCTTGACGAGATCTGCGCGACCAAGCGCATTGAGGTGGCTGACCGACGCGGAGCGGCCACGATGAGCGATCTCGATCGCCTAGCGCGCGACCAGACGCCTCCGCGAGGGTTCCGGGCGGCACTTGATGCCAAGGCGCAGGAGGGCTTTGCCCTTATCGCGGAGATCAAGAAAGCTTCGCCGTCCAAGGGGCTGATCCGGCAGGACTTCAGGCCTGCCGAACATGCCGTGGCGTACGCCCGCGGCGGGGCCGCCTGCCTGTCGGTGCTCACCGACGCCGCCTACTTTCAGGGACATGAGGATTTTCTGGCGGATGCGCGAAGGGCCTGTGAACTGCCGGTGCTGCGCAAGGATTTCATGGTCGATCCCTGGCAGGTTGCAGAAGCTCGCGCGATCGGGGCGGATGCGATCCTGATCATCGTCGCGGCGCTGGAAGACGGCGTGATGGCGGAGATCGAGGCGGCCGCGCTGGAGCGTGGGATGGACGTGCTGATCGAGGTTCATGACGAAGCAGAACTGGCGCGCGCCGCCAATCTACGCTCGCGCCTGATCGGGATAAACAATCGCGATCTCAAGACCTTCAACACCGATCTTGCCACGACTAAGCGGCTCGCACCGCTGGCACCAGAAGGTACGCTGCTGGTCGGCGAGAGCGGCATCAGCAGCCATGCCGATTGTAAGCGGCTGGAGCGCGCTGGCGTTCACGCGTTCCTGGTTGGCGAAAGCCTGATGCGGCAGCCAGACGTGGAAGCTGCAACGCGCGAACTGCTCGGCGGACATTAGCGCTGTCCTACATCTCGCTGCTTACGCTACCCGGTCCCAGCAGCTAATTGGCCCACAGCGGAGCGGGCAAACTTTCCGCTCATGAACAGTGTGACACGTGTGACACTTTCACTTCTGGATTTTCCTCTATGAACGATCTCACGCACCTCGATGAACACGGTCAGGCACGGATGGTCGACGTCGGTGGCAAGGCGGAAACCGTGCGTCAGGCGGTGGCCTCGGGTCGGATCGCGATGTCGGCAATTGCGCTCGCCGCCATTCGTGACGGCAGCGGGCCCAAGGGCGACGTGCTCGGCGCCGCGCGGATCGCTGGCATCATGGCGGCCAAGAAGACCGCCGATCTTATCCCGCTGTGCCACCCGCTCGCGCTCGATAGCGTGATCGTCGACTTCACGTTCGAGGAGGCGGCGATTTCGGCCACGGTTGAGGTGGCGCTGACCGGCCGCACCGGCGTAGAAATGGAAGCGATGACAGCATGTTGCGTCGCCCTGTTGACCATCTACGACATGGCGAAGGCGCTCGACAAAAGCATGATGATCGGGAATATTCGGCTGCTGGAAAAGACCGGCGGCAAGTCGGGAAACTGGCGACGTGACGGTGGTTTGACGCCGTGACTTGACGCGCCGGGGTAAGTTGCCTAATTGTTCCGCGTTCGTTCCCGCATTGGAACGGTCTCGCAAAGGATCGGGCATGCTCACTGCCAAGCAACGCGAACTTCTCCACTTCATCACCGTCCGCCTTGAAGACAGCGGAATCTCTCCGTCGTTCGAAGAGATGAAGGAAGCGCTCGATCTGAAGAGCAAGTCGGGCGTGCACCGGCTCATCTCCGCGCTGGAGGAACGTGGGTTCATCCGCCGGCTTCCCAACCGCGCTCGCGCGCTCGAAGTGATCCGCCAGGCCGAGGATTCAGTCGCCGCGCCGCGCGCCAAGTCGTCGGAGAGCACCCACGACAATGTCGTGCCCCTCCGCCGACCTACACCTGTCCAGCGCCAGATCGCCAACGATGTCGTCGAGTTGCCCTTGCACGGGCGCATTGCGGCGGGTGTGCCGATCGAGGCGCTCGAAGGCCAAAGCACCCTGCCCGTGCCCGCCGCGCTTTTGGGTCCGGGCGAACATTACGCGCTGGAGGTGTCTGGCGACTCGATGATCGAAGCCGGCATCTTCGACGGTGATTTTGCGCTCGTCCGCAAGACTGACGTGGCACGCGACGGAGAAATCGTGGTGGCGCTGGTGCGGGACGAGGAAGCGACCCTCAAGTACCTGCACCGTGAGAACGGCATGGTGCGGCTGGATCCCGCGAACGGAGCGTATGAGCCGCAGGTGTATCGGGCCGGCGAGGTCAAGGTGCAGGGTAAGCTAGCGGGCCTCCTGCGCCGGTACCATTGAGCGGGAAAAGCGCGGTTCTGGGCGGCTGGCGGTCCACCATGGGTGCTCGCCTTCGCTTTCGCCCACGGTGACGGTGCGCGCCTCGGCGAGGTAAATCGCCAGGCCGCCGTGGGCATCCAGGAAATTGCGGTCCGCCTTCAGCCAGCGGGGCCGGCAGCTTCTCGGCAGCCGGCGTTCGGCGATGACGATATCGGACCGTTCGCAAGCCGCGGCCAGCGACCGCTCCTCGATTAGGGCACGGCTCCGTGCCATTAGGATGTGCCAGGTGCGCTCGTCGCGTTCGATCGTCAGGCTGCAGAAGTCTCGACTGCAGGCGGCGTTAGGCCACCGTTCGATCAGCACCGGATCGGCTTCCACCCCGGGCAAGCTCCATTAGGTTGTCGCGCGCGAAATCGCTGCGTCCCTCGCGCAGAACCAGCAGCCGCTCACCCTCCCCGACAATGCCAACGTTGCGTCCATCACTGGAGATCAGCAAATCGGGCGGTTGAGCGCCAAGCAGAAAGATGGTCGCGGCCAGCACCGGCACCAGTCCAATCAACCGCCGCCTGCCATGCCAAAGCGCTAACCATAATCCACCCCCGACAAATAATGCGAAAACCCCGGCCCCCATCTGGGGCATCAGCTTGACCGCGCCTGGCTGGCTAGCGGTGAAATGAGCGAGCGCCAGCATCAGATCGAGTGACCCGCCGACCAGGAACCAGACCGGAGCGCCGGCTCCCACCAGGTCCAGCGCGAGGGCTAGCGCGATCAGCGGCATGGTGACAAAGGTAACCAACGGAATTGCGACGACATTGGCGAGCGCGCCGTAGAACCCCGCTCGGTGAAAATGGAACAGCACGATCGGCATCAGCGCGACCTCGATCACCACGCCCGTCAGAAGGAGCATGACGGCGCGCCGCCCGGTTCTCGCCACCGCCCCTTCGTCACGCGGCGCAAGGAAAGCGCGCACCGGAGCCGCTTCATGGAGGGCGACGATCGCGATCACCGCGGCGAAGCTCATCTGGAAGCCGGGGCTCACCACCGCCTCGGGCCAGGCCAGCATGACCACGAATGCCGCCGCGGCGACCATCCGGAGCGACAGCGCTTCCCGACCGAGTGCAAGAGCGCCAAGAACCAGCAGCGCGCCGACGCAACTGCGCACGGTGGGCACTTCGGCGCCGGTGAGCAAGGTGTACCCCACCCCTGCCCCTGCCCCGCAAGCCGCCGCGACCAGCGGCAGGCGCACCCTCAATGTCAACCAGGACCACAGCGCAAGCAGCCGCAGGGCGACGAAATAGGTGCCCGCGATCACGGCGCTGACATGCAGACCGCTGATCGACAGCAGGTGCGTGAGCCCCGCATCGCGCATCGCATCATCGCCCGCGGCCGAGATTCCGCCACGGTCACCGCTGGCAAATGCCGCGGCGATGGCGCCTGCGGAGCCGTTGAGCCGCGAGCGCACGTGGTCTGACAAGGTGCGTTGCGCGGCGGCCAGCGTGCCGCCTGGCGTGGCTGAGCCGATCAACTGAACGGGTCCGATGGCGGTCCCCGTAGCCGACAGTCCGGCAAACCACGCAGCGCGAGCAAAGTTGTACGCGCCGGGGGCCATCGGCGGCGCCGGTGGCATCAGGCGGGCACGCAGGCGTACGCGCGCACCTTCCACAATGCCGGGATCGAGATCATCGGGCGCTACGTTCACGCGCACCTTGCGCGCCAGACCTGCCTCTGCGTCACGATAAGCGAGCGTCAACCGCACTCGTTGTTGCGCGGGTTGGTTCGCGCGCTCCAGAACTTTGCCCTCCAGCCAGATGACCTGGGGCCGGGCGATGGGTTCGGCGCCGATCACGACTGAACGGATCCAGACAAGCGCGATGCCCGCGGAAATCAGCAATGCCATCGCGACCACTGCACGACGAAGGTGAACGTAATCATCGCCCGGCCGCGTCAGGGCGACAGTAGCCAAAGCAAGCAGGATGCAGCCCGCCATAGCGACGATCCAGGCGATAGGACTGGGTAGCGCAAACCAGGCGACGACCCCGCCGGCCAGCGCGATCGCCAGCCACGGCGCACGGTCGAATCCGGCGCGATCGAGCCACGCATCTGCGCCCTCCGCAAGGCTGGACAAGGACCACGCCTTGCGCCAATGCTGCTGCAGTGCAACATCGCCAGGATCGTCGCCGATGGGTACGATCACTGCTGCGCGGGTCGCCATGTAACCGTTGGATAAGGATACGCATTCGGATGGCAAGCGATAGCGGAGAAGTGGTCACCCGCTTCGCGCCCTCGCCCACTGGATTCCTGCACATCGGTGGTGCGCGAACCGCGTTGTTCAACTGGTTGTTCGCCCGGCATCACGGCGGCAAGGCACTGCTGCGGATTGAAGACACCGACAAGAAGCGGAGCACGGCCGAGGCGATAGATGCCATCATCGATGGTTTGTCCTGGCTTGGCTTGGACTACGATGCGCCCGTTGTGTTTCAATCAGAACGTGCGGGCCGCCATGCGGAGGTCGCCCATCAGTTGCTGGCGGCCGGACATGCCTACAAATGCTTCGCCACGCCTGAGGATCTCGAGGCTATGCGCGCGGCCCAGCGGGCTGCGAAGCAACCTTTGCGATATGACGGTCGGTGGCGCGATCGTGACCCTGGCACGGCTCCCGAAGGCGCGCCGTTCGTCACTCGCCTGAAGACGCCAGATGAAGGCGAGACGGTCATCCAGGATCAGGTGCAAGGGTCCGTCACCGTGCGCAACGCAGAGCTTGACGATTACGTCCTGCTGCGCGCTGACGGCACCCCGACCTACATGCTCGCGGTGGTCGTCGACGATCACGACATGGGAGTGACGCACGTCATTCGCGGCGACGACCACCTGAATAACGCGTTTCGCCAATTGCCCATCTACCGCGCGATGGGCTGGCAGGAGCCAGTGTATGCGCACATTCCCCTGATCCACGGGGCTGATGGCGCGAAACTGTCCAAGCGCCATGGCGCGCTCGGAGCCGAGAACTATCGCGACGAATTCGGCATCCTGCCGGAAGCGCTGTTCAACTACCTGCTCCGGCTGGGATGGGGTCACGGCGATCGCGAGGAAATATCTCGCGACGAGGCGATCGCGCTGTTCGATCTGGCCGGTGTGGGCAAAAGCCCCAGCCGGTTCGACCTGAAGAAGTTGCAGAACCTCAACGGGCATTACATCCGTGAGGCGGATGATGCGCGGCTTGCCGAACTGGTCGCGCCGCGGATCGGCGAAGGCATCGACCTGACGTTGCTTACCCGCGCGATGCCGCAGCTGAAGCTGCGCGCCAAGGATCTGGATGAACTTGCGACGGGCGCGGCCTTCCTCTTCAAGACGCGTCCGCTCGCGCTTGAGGACAAGGCTGCCGCGCTTCTGACCCCAGACGCACGGGCGTTGCTGGCAAAGATCTCGGCGCGGTTGCGAAATCAGGATGATTGGACAGTCGCCGCGCTGGAAGCTGAACTCAAACCGTTCGCCGAAGAGCTCGGGCTGGGGCTTGGCAAGCTGGCGCAACCCATGCGGGCAGCTTTGACCGGGACCACGACCTCGCCCGGAATTTTCGACGTTCTCGCTCTGCTCGGACGGGAGGAATCGCTGGCGCGGCTTGACGCACACGCGACTTCCGCCGACGCGTCCCAACAAGCTTAAGGAGACTCACGATGGCGGACAAACAGGCCACGCTCACTTACAACGACAAGACCATCGACCTGCCGGTGCTGGAAGGCAGCGTCGGTCCGGAAGTGCTCGATATCCGCAAGCTGTACGGCCAGACCGGAGCGTTCACCTACGATCCCGGCTACAAGTCGACCGGCAGCTGTGAGAGCGCGCTAACCTACATCGATGGCGATGAGGGCGTGCTGCTTCATCGCGGCTATCCGATCGGTCAGTTGGCCGAGCAATCCTCGTTCATGGAAGTCAGCTATCTGCTGCTCAACGGTGAACTGCCGTCCAAGGACGAACTGGACGACTTCACTTACACCATCAGCCGCCACACGATGCTGCACGAGCAGCTGTCGACGTTCTACCGCGGCTTCCGCCGCGATGCTCACCCGATGGCGATCATGTGCGGCGTGGTGGGCGCCCTGTCCGCTTTCTACCATGACAGCACCGACATCTCCGATCCGGAGCAGCGCAAGATCGCCAGCCATCGTCTGGTCGCTAAAATGCCGACGATCGCCGCGATGGCATACAAGTATTCGGTCGGGCAGCCGTTTCTCTATCCCGACAACTCCCTGTCCTACACCGGCAACTTCCTGCGCATGACCTTCGGTGTTCCGGCCGAGCCGTACGAGGTGGTGCCGGCGGTCGAGAAGGCGATGGACCGGATTTTCATCCTCCACGCCGACCACGAGCAGAACGCATCGACGTCCACGGTGCGGCTGGCCGGGTCGTCGGGAGCCAATCCGTTCGCGTGCATCGCGGCGGGCATCGCTTGCCTGTGGGGGCCCGCGCACGGCGGGGCCAACGAGGCGGCACTGAACATGCTTCGGGAAATCGGCACGCCCGACAAGATTCCGCACTACATCGAGCGGGCCAAGGACAAGAATGATCCGTTCCGGCTGATGGGGTTCGGCCACCGGGTGTACAAGAACTACGATCCTCGCGCGACGGTGATGCAGAAGACGGTGCGCGAGGTGTTCGACGCGCTCAAGGTCAACGACCCACTGTTCGAGACCGCGCTGCGGCTGGAAGAACTGGCCCTGCAGGACGATTACTTCATCGAGAAGAAGCTGTTTCCGAACGTCGACTTCTATTCGGGCGTGATCCTCTCCGCGATCGGTTTCCCGACCACCATGTTCACCGCGCTGTTCGCTCTCGCACGCACGGTGGGCTGGGTCGCTCAATGGAACGAGATGATCTCCGATCCGGCGCAGGTCATCGGTCGTCCGCGGCAGCTCTACACCGGCCCTACCCAACGCGATTACGTACCCGTAGGCCAGCGCTGAGGTGCGCGCGCTGAAGCTCATCGCGCAAATCTTCGGCGTTGCGCTGGTGCTATCGGGCGGGCTGTGGGCGCTGCAGGGCCTGGGGCTGGTCATGTGGCCGGCCGAAAGCTTCATGCTCGCCGACCGTTCATGGGCGCTCTACGGTGGGTTGACGGTTGTGGTCGGCCTGCTGCTGATCTGGTGGGGCAGCCGGCGCCGCGCCTAGTCGTCGGCCGGCAGCGTCAGGGTGAACCGCGCCCCTTCCCCCGGCGCGCTGCTGACAGTCAGCTCGCCCCCCATGGCGCGGGCAAGCTTGCGCGAGATATAAAGCCCCAGGCCTGAGCCCCCGTCCCCGCTTCGACCGAGGCGTTCGAACTTTTCAAATATCCTGGCAGCCTGGTTATGCTCTAGCCCCGGCCCCTGATCCGCGACGGTCACGAGCGCGGATCCCGCGTGCTTCTCCAGCGCGAGCGTGACCCGCGATCCGGCCGGTGAGTAGGCAATCGCGTTGCCCACCAGATTGAGCAGAATCTGTAGGACCCGGCGAAACTCACCCGTCGCGGGCAGGCTTTCGCCGACCGCGGGCGCTGTCAGGGTGATGGTCTTGGCCTGTGCCCGCATGCCGAGGATGCCCACCGCGCGGCGTGCGACGTCGGCAAGGTCGATGGGCTCAGGCGCCGTGACAAACCCATCTGAGTCCACGATGTCGAGGTCGGCGAGATCTTCCACCAGCGACAGCAGGTGCTGCCCCGCCGCCGCGATATCCGCCGCGTAATCGCTATATTCTTCCGCCAGTGGTCCCGCCAGGCGTGACCGGATCGTTTCGGCGTTGGCGATGATGCGCGCGATCGGTGGTCGCAGAACCGGGGTCAACTCGCGGCCAAACCCACTCAATCCCGGATCGTCGGCCTCGACCGGCTCGGGGGCATCCGCCAGCGGAGTGTCCGCCACCAGCAGCAGCTCGAACCCGGCGCTGCCGGGCTCTGGATGGCCGAGCGGCACCAGAGTGACGGTCCAGATCCGGTCCGATCCGGGTGCACGGCACCGCGCCCCGTCCAGCAGCCGCCAGTGCAACGGCTGATGGTGGGCTACATCGGGAAAAGTCAGCCACTCACTCCACGGCCGGTCTCGACCATCGCGCAGCTTTTTAGCAAGTTCACCGAGGTCCGGCGCACTTACCTCCACTGCGAGCGGCCGCTGTGCCGGATCGAGGCGCGCGGTCAGTTCGGCAACTGCGCGGTCAATCATGATCCGTCGTGCGGCCACCTCCGCATCAGGTTCGACTGCGCGCGGGGCGCTTTGCCAGCTGCCTACCGAAATCGCGCAGCCGCCCCCGCCAGCGCTGTCCTGAGGCGCAATCTCGACCCACGCGCGGATGGTTTCTTCCCCATCAGTGGCCGTGATCGAGCGCGCGAGTTTCAGACCCATCGTGCGTGCCTTGCTCACCGCTTCGAGCAGTTGCGGGATCGCGACCGTCCCCGGAAGCTCCCCGCCGCAGCGACGCTGCAGGCCCGCCAATGGCTCATCGGCCTCGACCAGGCAATCGGCTGCATCGGTCCGCGCACGCGCCAGCACTGTGCGCTCAGCTGTCATGGTCAAGTCGCCGAGGTGCGACGGGACGACGCGAGCAATTCGCGCGCGCGATCAGCGCGCAGCGAATCGAACCCTTCCGGCAGCGCGATGTTGGGGTGGAGGTAGAGAAACTGCTCTTCGATCGCGGACGGCTTCAGACCGGCGGCGCGCAGCGACAACGCCAGCCGGGCGAGCTGGCGGTCGTTGGTTGCGATGATCGTCAGGTCCCGGTCCTGCTGATTGGCCGAGGACAGCGCCGTCAGGAACATCGCGGCCCCAGCATGGCTCACGGACAACGCGGCAAGCGCTCCTGCACCCATGGTGTGGATCAGGCGCGCGAGAAGGCCCAGACGACCGGCGCTCTCATCAAAGTCATCGCGCAGCTTGCCCGCCGCCAGAACTGCCGCTTCAGCATCCTGAGGTTCCACCAGTTCTAGCCACGTGGCGAGCGCCTGGTGGAAGTGGTCCGCCGGCAGCTCCGGCAATGGCAGTTCCATCCGCCGCTGGCGTTGCGCGAACCGCGCCTGCGCGGTCAGAGCGGCCATCGCGGTCGACGCCGTCGGTGGATCGTCCGACGCGATCAGCGCCTGCAACAGCGGCGAAAGAACGGGGTCCACTCCGCTACGGGTCTCCAACCGCAAGGTGAGTTGCCATTCGAGCGCCAGCGCGTGGCAATGGCCAACCAGCCGGGCGTCTGACATCAGTGCGTCCGTCAAGACGCCGATGCCTGTCTCCGGGACAGCCCGTGGATCCGCCGCATCCGCTGCGTCGGCCTGAGCGTGCAGCATCTGCCGCGCGAGGTCGCCAATCATCCCGCGCACCCGGCTGACGATCTCGTCGCTGAACAGAGAATGGTCGTGGTTCGCCAGCAAATGTCCCAACACGGGGCCGATCGTGCCAAGCACGATGTCGCCATGCGCCAACTCGTCACGCAGGATCGCTTCGACGGGAGCTTCAGGAGAGGGGGTCGAGGCCGCTTCGTTCATCGATGCCACTTATAGCACCGCCGTGGTTAAGCGCGCGTTAGCTCCGTTGGTTCGGGGCGAATATCCTGACGGCGAGTGCAATCAGCGCGAGAATGGCCAATCCGCCGGGCAGCACGCCAACTGCGGCAACCATGGTCAGCACTAGGAACACGAAGGGCCGATCCGACATCGGACGTAGCAGCCGCGGCGCGCCCTCCTCCAGCGAAAGCCGGATCGCTCCGACCAGCATGAGAGCTGCAAATGCCGTCCACCAATTTTCAAACGCGGCCGGGCTGGATGCAATCGCGACGAGTGACAGGTCAAGAAGCGCACCACGCGTGTGCGACATCCACGGCCTCTCGACCGCAGGCGATCCGGCGCCGGCGAGCCGGGCGAGAGCACTTCCGGAACTCAATAACATGCTACCGATCGTGAGCGCGCCCAGCCCGGCAGCCGTCCACCCCAAGTAACCGGCAAGGGCCCCGCCCACCGCCATCACTGACCCGCTTCCAGCCAGCATGATCGAGGAGCGCTGAGCGTCCCCGAGCCGGTCCAGCAGGCGCCGGGCCAGCTTGTAAGCGAGTGCCGCACCCGGTCGGCTCAGCGAAGGCGCCGGCACGTGCCGTGCATACCAATCGTCCTGGTAGCGCTGCGCTGCCCCCTCGCTGGTCACCATTGCCCAGCGGCCATCGTCGATCCAGTTGTCCGGCACCGCGAGCGTGCCGCCAGCCCGCTGAAGCGAAACGCGCAGCAGTCCCCCAACGGGATCGGCATCGGGCGCCAGGCCTGCCAATGCTTCCACCGCGTCCCCCCGCGTGGCCAGCACGCCAGCCCAGGCTCGCTCGCGATCGATCCGTTCGAACCCCTGCTCGATCGCGCTATCCGCCGGCAGCGTCGCAATCCCGGCGCGGGCGCCGAATGCCTGAACCAGCCAGTCGCGGTCGGGCAGCACCCCTGGCGCAAACACCACCAGAGTGTCTGCCGCGCTCACCAGACCTGACAGCGGCCGATGGCCCGCAACGGCGTGAAAGGTCGCGCCGCGTCGTTCTGCTTCACGCTGGACGATCGCAAGCGCTGGCCCAGGCGCGTTGGCCAAGACAATAACCCGCTCGCAGGACAGGTCGAGCGCGGCCTGAAGCTGGTGCCAGGCAAGCGGATGGCCCGCCACGCGAACGTCGGTCGCCGGCAGCTCCGTCATCGAAATCAGCGCTATGCGCAAAGCCGCGTCCACCCTCCTGTCGAGGATGGAGCGCTAGGCAGTTCGAAACCGATTGGCTAGGTTTGTGCGATCACCCAGCGATGAAGCGGTCGCGAAAGTCCGCGATCCGCCGCACGACTGCCGGCTCTCCCGGTGCGGCGGCGATAGCCTCATCGGCAAGCGCGATCAGCTCGCTGGCATGGAAACCCGCCGCCAGTCCTTTCAGGCGCTGGGCCGCGACGGCCCAGTTGCCGTCGCACCGAGATCGTCGCAGCAGGTCGAGATGCCTCGAGACACTGTCGGCGAAAGCCGCCCGCAGCTCAGCAACAAGCTCCCGATCTTGCCCGGCGGCAGCGGCCAGGGTCGCGTCGAATGCTCCGTGTTCGTATGCCATCACCTGGCGAGATAGCCGGGCCATGATTAATAGACTGTTTAACCATAACCCGATGGTGTATTTCGCCAGACATGAGCGGGGGTTCACATATCCGGGCGATCGGCGCCGGCAGCGGCGCTGACGCGTCAGGCGAAACAACTCGGCAGGACAGCGAACCGCTGACCCTGGATGAGACTTGGGCCGAAGTCCCGGAACACGAAGCGGATTGGGATGAACCGTCGCCCGCATCGCGGAGCGGCCTGGTCGTGCCGGCCATGGCGGGGGCGGCGATTGTTGCCTGGACCGCGTTCTTTGCCTGGGCTCATTTGAGCGAGCTGCGTACCGGAGTAACGCCGCAAGGCGGATCGCAACTGTTGATCGACTGGTCGATCCCGACCCTGCTGGTCATCGGCGTATGGCTGCTGGCAATGCGCAACAGCCGGCGCGAGACACGCCGCTTCGGCGATACCGCGGTCACGCTGCGCACCGAAAGTGCCGCGCTCGAGGTGCGCCTGTCGGTCGTCAACCGGGAGCTCAGCTTGGCGCGCGAGTTCCTTGCGGCGCAAACCCGGGAACTCGATTCCCTCGGGCGGGTCGCGACGCAGCGATTGTCGGAACACGCTGACCGGCTCCAGGATCTGGTGCGGGACAACGGGACGCAGGTGGAGGCCATCGCGGGCGTCAGCCGCACTGCACTCGACAACATGGACAAGCTGCGCGGCGATCTGCCGGTCATCGCCAATGCTGCGCGAGATGTAACCAGCCAGATCGGCAACGCGGGGAACACCGCGCATTCCCAACTGGCTGAACTGATTGCCGGCTTCGGCCGCCTGAACGAATTCGGGCAGGCAAGCGAACGGCAGGTCGGGACCCTTCGTGCCAAGGTCGACGCGGCGATCGCGGGGTTCGAGGCACAGGCGTCGCAGCTTGATGAAATCGCTGGCGCCCGGTTCACCCTCTTGCTTGAGAAGAGCGATGCGTTCCGCGCTGAGCTGGACGGGCGCGAGGTCGATACGCTGGCAGCGATGCGCCACCGGGCCGATCGCCTGCGCGAGGAAGTCGCCGCCGCAGCCAACCTGCTTGAAACGCAAGAGGAGGAATTGCTTAAATCGATGCAGGCGCGGCTGGCCGCCCTGCGCGATGGTGCCATCACTGTAGGCGACGGGCTGGCCGGGACCGAGCGACAGGCGCTGGCCGCGTGGAATACCCGGCTCGATGCCCTAAAGGCGGACCTTGCTGCGGCGATCAAGGAAGTGGAAGCAATCGACATCGCGGCCCGCGATGGCGCAAGCGAGCGGCTGCGCCTGATCCAGGACGAAGCAGTACTGGTCGACGACCAGCTCAAGAACTCGCACGCGCTGTTCGTCGACGAGGTTGATAAGCGACGCAGCGAGGCTGCAGCGCTTGCTGCCGAACAGGCCGAACTCATTCAGGAGCGCCTGGCCCTGATCGACCAGGCCCTGTCTGAGCGGCGTGCAGGTCATGCCGTTCAGGCCGAAGAACTCGCCCAGCAAAGCGAAATCCTTGGGATGAGGCTGGATGCGTTGGGTGCGGAGATGGCCCGCGCTGCGGACCAGGGCCGCGAGGCCGAAACCGCGCTCGCGAGCTCGATCGATGTTCTGGCCGCTCGCCTCACGGAAAGCCGCGAAGCACTGACCGGGACCGATCGAGCTGTCGCGAGCCTGACCGAGGCGAGTGTCCGCCTGCTTGAGCTGATCCGCGCGAGTGCCGATCACACCCGTACCGACCTCCCCGCCGCGCTCGGCAACGCCGAAGAGCGCCTTGAAGAGCTCAGCCAACGTGGCGAGCGGCTTGGCCTGATGCTGGGTCAAGCGGGCGAACAAAGCCGGGAGCTGTCGGAATACGTCATTCTCGCCAGTCGCGACAGCGCGGCGGCCATGGGCGACCTCAAGGGTTTTCACGGACAATTCACCGCCACTTTTGCGGCCAACGAGCAGGACATCGCTAACCTTCGCGCGCAGCTTGCCGCCCTCGCGGAAGACAGCCGGGGGACGGCCGCCGAGATCCAGGGCCCGCTACGCGAGGCGATCGGCGCGTTAGAGAGCTCCGCGCGAGACGCCATTGCCTCGCTGGAGCGTGACAGCGCCGGTCAAGTCGCGGCGCTGGCCGAGCGGATCGGCGCTGACGCCGCCGGTGCGATTGATCGGGCACTGCAGACCCATGTCGGTGCCGCCCTCGCTGAACTGGACGAGAGCGCGGCGCAAGCCGCCGGAGCCGGTCGTGCCGCGGCCCTGCAACTGCGAGACCAGCTGGCGCGGGTGAACGAACTCACCGCTAATCTGGAAAACCGCGTGGCGCACGCTCGTCAGCGAGCCGAAGAGCAGGTCGACAGCGACTTCGCGCGCAGGGTCGCGCTGATCACCGAGAGCCTGAACTCCAACGCCATCGATCTTGCCAAGGCCTTGTCGAGCGAAGTGACCGACACTGCCTGGGCGAGCTATTTGCGGGGTGATCGCGGAATCTTCACTCGCCGTGCGGTCCGCCTGATCGACAACACGCAGGCGCGCGAAATCTCCGACCTGTTCGAGAGCGACCGCGAATTCCGCGAGCACGTCAGCCGTTACATCCACGATTTCGAAGCGATGCTGCGGGCCATGCTGTCGACGCGCGATGGGAACGCGATCGGCGTCACCTTGCTCAGCAGCGACATGGGCAAGCTCTACGTGGCACTCGCCCAAGCCATCGAACGGCTGCGGGACTAGACGTTAGCTGCCGATCATCAGGTCGCGCGGAGTGATCCAGCCGTAGATATAGTTGGCGACATACAATGCCGTCAGCGCGGCCGACAGGGCCGTCGCTCGCACTGCCAGGCACCCCGGTCGGAAATTGGCCGGAGCGCTGTCAGCCTGCCCCGGAATTTTGTCGATCCCCAACTCGTCATGGGTTTTGACCCCGAACGGCAGCAGCACGAATGCGCTGGCGACCCAGAACAGAAAGTAGATCGCCAGGATCGACGTCCACTTCATGCCGGCTGGCTTTCGGTCAGGAGGACTTTGACCTGCGGCCGCTTGCCGCTCCAGCGAGTGGCGGCACGGCGCGCGGCGAGGCGCGCCGCTTCGATCACGCTGTCTCGATCCCGAGAGCCGCCCTTCAGCTTCGCGACGGCAGCGGCGATGTCGGTCTGCGTTTCGGTAACGAACGCGGGGTAATCCTCGTCCAGTGGCAGGCCGATGCCTTCGACTTGCGCCCGGCCCCGCGGATCCAGCGCGACGATCACCAGCCCTTCGCGCGCGATCCGCCGGCGCATCACCATCGCATCGCCATCCGCCGGCGTGATCAGGTCGCCGTCGAGGATCAACCGCCCCGCCCGTACCTTGGCCACCGTGCCGGGCTTTCCGGGCGCGATCCGCACGATATCGCCGTTCTTCTGCACCACTGCGTGCGGGATGCCGCACTCAAGCCCCAACCGGGCCTGCTCGGTCATGTGGCGCATTTCGCCATGGACCGGCACCAGGATTTCGGGGCGCAGCCAGCTGTAGAGCGCTTCCAGCTCGGGCCGCCCGGGGTGACCGGACACGTGAATGGCACTCTGCCGATCGGTCACCACGATGATCCCCCGCTCGGCCAGAAGGTTCTGGATGCGCCCGACTGAAATTTCGTTTCCGGGGATCTGCCGACTGGAAAACAGCACCACGTCGCCTTCGCTGAGCGACAGGGGGTGCTGGTTTTCCGCGACCCGCGCCAGAGCGGCTCGCGGTTCGCCCTGCCCGCCGGTCGCGACGATCAGCACTTCCCCGCGCGGCAGCGACATCGCGGTGTCGAAATCGACAATCTCGGGAAAGTCTGCGAGGTAGCCATTGTCCTGGCTGACCTCGATCATCCGGTCGAGCGACCGTCCGGCAACGCACAACCGGCGTCCGGTGGCCTCTGCCACCGCTCCCAATGTATGGAGTCGAGCGACGTTGCTCGCAAAGGTGGTGACCAGCACGCGCCGGCCGTCCCACCGCGCTACCTCTTCGTGCAGCGCGCGATAGACCGCGCCTTCGGAACCGCTTTCCGCCGGATTGAACACATTGGTGGAATCGCACACCATCGCGAGCACGCCCTCGTCGCCGATCTCGCGCAGCTCCGCTTCGGTGGTGGGGTCACCGATGATCGGTTCTTCGTCGAGCTTCCAGTCGCCGGTGTGGAAGATGCGGCCATAAGGCGTGTCAATCAGTAGCGCGTGCCCTTCGGCGATCGAGTGCGCCAGCGGCACGTAGGCAACGTCGAACGGGCCCAGCGCAAAGCTGTCGGAGCCGCGAATGATGTTGAGTTCGACTTCGTCCACCAGACCCGCTTCGGCCAGCTTGCGCCGCACCAGGTCTGCAGTGAACGGCGTGGCATAGAGCGGCACGCCAAGATCAGCGGCAAAGTACGGCACGGCGCCGATGTGATCTTCGTGCGCGTGAGTCAGGACGATCCCGACCAGGTCGCGGGTCCGCTCCTCGATAAACTCGAGGTCGGCGAACACCAAGTCCACCCCCGGGTATTCGTTGCCGCTAAAGGTCATGCCCAGGTCGACCATCAGCCACTTGCCCTGGCAGCCGTACAGATTGACGTTCATGCCAATCTCGCCAGAGCCGCCGAGCGCCAGGAACAGCAATTCGTCTTC
This sequence comes from Altererythrobacter sp. TH136, assembly GCF_007065885.1. Taxonomy (NCBI): domain Bacteria; kingdom Pseudomonadati; phylum Pseudomonadota; class Alphaproteobacteria; order Sphingomonadales; family Erythrobacteraceae; genus Altererythrobacter; species Altererythrobacter sp. TH136. The sequence continues at coordinate 427,038 of NZ_CP041409.1, forward strand.
GGGGGTGTAGTTCTTTTTCATGCGCGCGCCTGCTCTGCCAGCAGCGCCAGACCGTCCAGTGTCAGGTCGGCATCGACTGCGTCGAAAATAGTGGTGTGTTGATCGAACAGGATCGCCAGCCCACCGGTGGCGATCACCGTCGCCGGCCGGCCGATCTCCTCACGCATACGCGCGATTAAACCTTCCAGCATGGCAACGTAGCCCCAGTACACCCCGATCAGCATCTGGTCTTCCGTGTTAGTGCCGATGACGCTGTCGTTGCGTGGTGCTTCGATGGCGATGCGCGGCAACTTCGCGGTGTTGCCCACCAGGGCATCGAGCGACAGGTTGATCCCCGGCGCGATGATGCCGCCCTTGTATGCGCCGCTGAAGTCGATCGCGTCGAACGTGGTGGCCGTGCCGAAATCGACCACGATCAGGTCGCCCTGGTACTTGGCATGCGCGGCGATGACATTGAGTGCGCGGTCCGCGCCAAGCGAACGCGGCTGATCGACATCTGCGCGAAACGGCCACTCCGCCGCGCCCTCTCCCGCTATCACCGGTGTTAACTTGAAGTACTTTTCCGCCAGCACCGTGATGTTGTGGATCGCGCGCGGGACTACCGAGCCGACGATGATCTGCTTGATGTCTTCACGCTTGAAGCCCTCGATGGCGAGGAGCTGGAGGAGCCACACGGCGTACTCATCGCCGGTCCGGCGCGGGTCGGTCGCGATGCGCCAGCGCGCCTTGATCTCGCGGCCACCGCCTTCACCCAGGGCGAACAGCGCGAAGACCACGTTGGTGTTGCCGACATCGGCGGCGAGCAGCATGGCGGTTCCCTTCAGCCCAAGAGGATCAAGCAAGCATCACATCGCCGGCGTGGATAGGCCGGGTTGAGCCGTCTTCCAAGCGTAGCAACAGCGATCCATCCGGACCGAGCCCGGCGAAGGCGCCTGATACCTTCGCCCCGGCGGGCTCATGCACCGTCAGCGCGGTACCCATAGGGTGCGCGGCTGCGAGCCACCGTCGCAGCAGCGGATCGATCCCGGCCGTGCGCCAGCGTTCAAGCTCGCGGTCAAACGATCGCGCGAGAGCGGCAGCGAAGTCGTCGCGCGCGGGCGGAGGGCCGAGTGCTGACAGCGCCACGGTCTCGCGCCCCTCCACATCCGGTGCCGCGGCCAGGTTGACCCCCAGCCCGACGATCACCGCGTCGCCTTCCCGCTCCAGCAGAATACCGGCGAGCTTGGCACGGCCGAGCAGCAGATCGTTTGGCCACTTTAGCGAGAGCCTCGCGGGTTCCGCAAGCAATGGCGCGACCGCTTCATAAAGGGCCAGGCCGCTCATCAGTGCCAGGGTCGGCGCTGCAGGATCGTGCGGGCCGGGACGCACGATGGTGGACCCCATGAAGTTGCCAGCCCCACCGAACCATGCACGCCCCTGGCGCCCGCGCCCGGCAATCTGGCGGTCGGCGATCAGCCAGTGACCTTCACTCAACCGCTCACCAGCACGCATTGCGCTGGCTAGGTCGGCGTTGGTGGAGCCGGTTTCAGAGACGAACTTCAGCAGTGACTGAGTCAAGCGGCGAGGAACAGCGCCGCGCTTGCCTTACCCGCGATCCGGTCGAACCACCCTGAAAGCAGGTAGCCCAGGGGAGAGTTGAACACGGTTGCCGCCAGCAGCAAGCTCCAGTGAGCCCAGTCGTTTCGGCCCTTCGCCTGATCCGCCGGTTCGTCGAAGAACATCGTCTTGCAGACCATCAGGTAATAATACGCGCTGATCACGCTGCCCACGATCGCCAGCGTTGCGAGTGCGATCATGTCCGCATCGACGGCCGCGCGGAACACGACAAGCTTGCCCCAGAACCCGAACAGTGGCGGAATGCCGGCCAGGCTGAGCATCATCACCAACATGCACCAAGCCAGGAGCGGCTGAGTACGCGACAGGCCGGCCATGGCCGAAATCGATTCAATCTGGTTGCCCTCGGCATCGCGCAACATCAGCACGCCGACGAACGCGCCGATCGACATCGCGACGTAGATGGCCAGGTACACCAGCATCGCACTTGCCCCGCCCACCGTCGCAGTCGCCAGGCCGACGAGGATGAAACCCACGTTGTTGATCGAGGAATAGGCGAGCAAGCGTTTGATGTTGCTCTGCCCGATCGCGCCGAGTGCACCCACCACGATCGAAGCGAGGGCGACGAACACCACCACCTGGCGCCAGGCATCGGCCTGGTCACCGAACGCCTCGAGCGCGACGCGCATGGTCAGTGCGATCGCCGCAACCTTGGGCGCGGTCGAAAAGAACATGGTGACCGGCGTCGGCGCGCCTTCATAGACGTCGGGCGTCCACATATGGAACGGCACGGCCGAAATCTTGAACGCCAGCCCCGACAGCACGATGATCAGTCCGAACAGCGCGCCGGTGGACATGCCACCTTCCAGCGCGACGCGGATGGCCGCGAAGTTGGTCGACCCGGTGAAGCCGTAGGTCAGGCTCATGCCATAGAGCAGGATGCCGCTCGCAAGGGCGCCCAGCACGAAGTACTTGAGCCCCGCTTCGGCGGAACGGTTGTCGACCCGCAGGAATGCCGCGAGCACGTAAGCGGCCAGGCTGTTCATCTCGAGCCCGATATACAGCGTCATCAGGTCGCTTGCGGATACCATGATCCCGGTGCCGAGCACGGCGAACAGCAGCAGCACCGGATATTCGGCCCGCATCGCGTTCCAGCGATCGAAGAATCGCGGGGCGATCATCAGTCCGGCGGCGCCCGAGATGTAGATCAGCAGCTTGGCGTAAGCGGCAAAGGCATCGGCGCGGAACTGTCCGAAGAACGCGTTTGTATCGGGGCCCATGGCGCCCGCGTCCAGCGTCGGGACGGTCACGGCCGCGGCAGCGACCATCAGGGCCACTGCGGCGATCGATATGGCGCGGCTCGACTTGTCGCCCAGCCACGCTGCGGCCAGCAGGAGCACCAGCCCGCCGACACCGAGGATTTCCTCGGCCAGAATGAGGCGGAGGGATTGGGTGAGATCCATCAGTGGGCCTCCCCTTCGGCAGCATGGCCCGCGCCAGTCCCCGCGTGTGGCAAGGCGTTGGCCGCCTGCGTCCGCGCCTGCCCGGCGGCGGGGGCCGCCAGCTTGCTATCGCCCGCAGGGGCCGCGCGCGCCAACCGGGCGTCGAGCGCGGCAATGTCCTTGCGCATCGGGGCGAGGAAGCTTTCCGGGTAGACACCCATCCACAACACGGCGGCGGCAATGGGGGCGAGCATGAACCATTCACGCACGTTCATGTCGCGCATCGCGGCAGCGTCGGCATTGGCCTGGACGCCGAAAGCTACGCGGCGGTAGAGATATAGCATGTAGGCCGCGCCCAGGATGATGCCCGTGGTGCACACCAGCGTGACCCAGGTCGAGATCTGATAGATGCCGGCAAGGCTCAGGAATTCGCCGACGAAACCACTGGTGCCCGGCAGGCCGATGCTGGCCATCGTGAACAACAGGAAGAACAGTGCGTAGCGTGGCATGTTGATGCTCAGCCCGCCGTAGCGATCAATCTCGCGGGTGTGCAGCCGGTCGTAGATCACCCCGACGCACAGGAACAGCGCGGCAGAGACCAGACCGTGGCTCAACATCACGATCATCGCGCCTTCGAGGCCCTGCACGTTGAACGCGAACAGGCCGACCGTCACAATCGCCATGTGCGCGACCGAGGAATAAGCGATCAGCTTCTTCATGTCGTGCTGCACCAGCGCGACGAGCGAGGTGTAGATCACCCCGATCATGCTGAGCGCGAAGACCAGCCAGGCCAATTGCGCGCTCGCCTCGGGCAGCATTGGCAGGCTGAAGCGGATGAAGCCGTACCCGCCCATCTTGAGCAGCACGCCCGCCAGGATCACCGATCCCGCCGTGGGCGCCTGCACGTGTGCATCGGGAAGCCAGGTATGCACCGGCCACATCGGCATCTTGACCGCGAAGCTGGCGAAAAACGCCAGCCACAGCCACGTCTGTGCCTGAGCCGGAAAATCGTACTGCATCAGTGTCGGGATGTCGGTCGTGCCCGCTTCGCGGATCATCCAGAGCATCGCCACCAGCATCACCACCGACCCGAGCAGGGTGTAGAGGAAGAACTTGTAGCTCGCGTAGATCCGCTCGGCTCCGCCCCAGATGCCGATGATCAGGTACATCGGGATCAGGCCTGCTTCGAAGAATATGTAGAACAGAAGGATGTCCTGCGCCGCGAACACGCCGATCATCAACAGTTCCATGAACAGGAACGCGGCCATGTATTCGCCCACGCGTTGCTCGATCGATTCCCAGCTCGCCAGGACGCAGATCGGCATCAGGAACACGCTGAGCACGATCAGCAGCAGCGCGATCCCGTCGATGCCGAGCGCGTAGCTGAAGCCGGCAAACAGCTCCGCGCGCTCGGTGAACTGCCACTGCGCGCCGCCGATGTCATAGTTCGCCCATAACGCGATGCCGAGCGCGAGGTCGATCAGCGTCGCCGCCAGCGCCACCGTGCGGGCGGCCTTAGCGTCGAGGAAGAAGCACGCCAGCGCCCCGACCAGCGGGACCAGCAGCATCAGCGAAAGGATCGGGAACCCGTCCATCAGAAGAGCACCCAGGTGATCGCGCCGACGACGCCAACCAGCATCCAGAGCGCGTAAGTGGTAAGGTAACCCGACTGCACGCGGGTGTTGCCGACGCTGCCGAGTGCCACCACCCGCGCCGCGCCATTGGGACCGAAGCGGTCGATAATGCCCTGATCGCCGGTCTTCCAGAACCGGCGGCCGAACCAGAATGCCGGCCGTACGAACAGGAAGTGGTAGAGTTCGTCGAAGTACCACTTGTTGAAGAAGAACCGATAGACCGGACCCAACTGCCTGGCCGCGCGCTCGGGCATGCCGGTGTCGCGGATGTAACCCAGCCAGGCGATCGCAAGGCCGATCAGCATGACGATCGTCGCGGTCAGCTTCACCCACAGCGGCACGGCATGCATCGCGTGCATCAGGTTCTCGTTGTAGAAGATCGAGCCGCCCCAGAACGCCTCGGAATCGAGGAATTGCGGGTTGAACAGGAATCCGGCGACCACCGCCCCCACGCTCAACACGGCAAGCGGAATGAGCATCGTCAGCGGGCTTTCATGCGGGTGATAGCCCGCGGTGCCGTCGCCGTGATCCGGATCGGGCACGTGATGCGCGACGTCATGGCCGGAGTCTTCCTGCGCCGGAGGATTGCCGTGCTCGCTATCGGCGTGGCCGTGCGCGTCGTGCATCGCGTGCTGGATGTGGTCGCTCGCCGCCCAGCGCGGCTTGCCGAAGAAGGTCAGGAACATGAGCCGCCAGCTGTAGAAGCTGGTCAGCAGTGCGGCGACCGCGCCAAGCCAGAAGGCGAAGTGCGCCATCTCCGTCCCGCGGCCCCAGGCGGCTTCGAGGATCGCGTCCTTGGAATGAAAGCCCGCAAAGCCAGCGTGCAGCCAGTAGATGCCGACCCCGGTGATCGCCAGCGTGCCCGCCATCATCGCCCAGAAGGTCAACGGAATGCTCTTACGCAAGCCGCCGTAGTACCGCATGTCCTGCTCGTGATGCATGGCATGGATCACCGATCCTGCGCCAAGGAACAAGAGCGCCTTGAAGAACGCGTGCGTGAACAGGTGGAACATCGCCGCGTTGTAGGCACCCACGCCCGCGGCGAAGAACATGTAGCCAAGCTGCGAGCACGTGGAATAAGCGATCACCCGCTTGATGTCCCACTGGGTCGTGCCGACCGTCGCGGCGAACAGGCAAGTGGCAGCGCCGATGAACGTCACGAACATCAGCGCGATCGGCGCGGTTTCGAACATCGGCGACAAGCGGCAGACCATGAACACGCCTGCGGTCACCATCGTCGCCGCGTGGATCAGCGCCGACACCGGGGTCGGGCCTTCCATCGCGTCGGGCAGCCACGTGTGCAGGCCGAGCTGCGCCGACTTGCCCATGGCGCCGATGAACAGCAGGATGCACAGCACATCCATCGTATCGACGCGGTATCCCAGGAAGCCGATCGTGCTGCCCGCCATGCCCGGCGCGGCGGCCAGGATCTCGGGGATGGAGACAGTGCCGAACACCAGATAGGTGCCGAATATTCCGAGCATGAAGCCGAGGTCGCCGACCCGGTTGACCACGAACGCCTTGATCGCCGCGGCGTTGGCGCTCGGCTTGCGGAACCAGAATCCGATCAGCAGGTAGCTGGCCAGACCTACGCCTTCCCAACCAAAGAACATCTGCACCAGGTTGTCCGCGGTCACCAGCATCAGCATCGCGAAGGTGAACAGCGACAGGTAAGCGAAGAATCGCGGCTGGTCCGGGTCCTCGTCCATGTAGCCCCAGCTGTACAGGTGCACGAGCGCCGAGACGGTGGTGATGACCACCAGCATGACCGCAGTCAGCGTATCCACCCGCAGCGCCCAGTCGAACGCCAGGTCGCCCGAGCGGATCCACTGCAGCACCGGCACGACGCTCGCGTCCGCAGAGCCGTTGAGGAAGGCCAGGAAGATCGGCCAGCTCAAAGCGCACGACAGGAACAGCGCGCCAGTGGTGAGCGACTTGACGACCGTGTTGCCGAGCGCCCGGTTGCCCAGCCCGCCCACAATCGCGGCCAGCAGGGGGGCGAACACAATGATGAGGATCGGATGCAAGGGTCCGTTATCCCTTCAGCCGGTCGACGCTGTCGACCGCGATGGTGCCGCGTCCGCGGAAATAGATGACCAGGATCGCCAGCCCGATCGCCGCTTCGCCCGCGGCGACGGTCAGGACGAACATCGCGAAAACCTGGCCGGTGATGTCGTTCAGGAAAGCGCTGAACGCGACCAGGTTGATGTTTACCGCCAGCAGGATGAGCTCGATCGACATCAGGATGACGATCACGTTCTTCCGGTTGAGGAAGATGCCCAGCACACCCAGCACGAACATGATGGTCCCGACGACGATGTAGTGTTCGAGGCCGATCACAAGTCCAGCCCTCCCCCGACTTCGGGAAGCATGTTCACGGTCGCATCCTGCGGCCGGCGGCGGTTCTGCCTATCGATGTTCTGCGGGCGCGAGTCCTTGCGGTCGCGGTGCGTCAGCACGATCGCCCCGATCATCGCGACCAGCAGGATGATGCCGGCGCTTTCGAACAGGAACAGGTAGCGGCTGTACAGGACCTGCCCGATCGCGGCGATGTTGCTGGTCATGATCGGCGGTGCCGCCGTCGCTGCGGCGGGTGCAAGGTCGATCGATCCTGCGCGGTACGCGCCGATCCCGAACACCAGTTCGGCCAGCAGCACCACTGCGATAGCGATACCCAGCGGGAAGTTCTTCACGAACCCTGCTCTGAGAGAGGCGAAGTCGATGTCGAGCATCATCACCACGAACAGGAACAACACCGCGACCGCGCCGACGTACACGATCACCAACAGCATCGCGATGAACTCAGCGCCGACCAGCACCATCAGTCCCGCCGCGTTGAAGAACGCGACGATCAGCCACAGCACAGAATGCACCGGGTTGCGCGACAGGATCACGAACACCGCGGACAGGATCGCGAGCGCGGCGAAAAGATAGAAGGCGAAGACCTGGATCATGGTTCGGCGCGGCCCCTAACGATAGGGCGCATCGGCTTCAAGGTTCGCGGCCAGCGCCCGCTCCCACTTGTCCCCGTTGGCCAGCAATTTCGCCTTGTCGTAGAGCAATTCCTCGCGCGTCTCGGTCGAGAATTCGAAGTTCGGCCCTTCGACGATGGCATCGACCGGACAGGCTTCCTGACAGAAGCCGCAATAGATGCACTTGGTCATGTCGATGTCGTAACGGGTGGTGCGGCGGCTGCCGTCCTCGCGCGGTTCGGCCTCGATCGTGATCGCCTGTGCCGGGCACACCGCCTCGCACAACTTGCACGCGATGCAGCGTTCCTCGCCATTGGGATAGCGGCGCAGCGCGTGCTCTCCGCGGAAGCGCGGGGACAGCGGGTTCTTCTCGAACGGGTAGTTGATCGTCGCCTTAGGCTTGAAGAAATACTTCAGCGTGAGGGCGTGCGCCTTCACGAATTCCCACAGGGTGAACGACTTGATGAAGTGAGCGACGCTCATCCGTACCTCGTAAGCATGAGCCAGCCCGAAACGAGCACGACGAACAGCAGCGAAACGGGCAGGAACACCTTCCACCCAAGCCGCATCAACTGGTCATAGCGGTACCGCGGCACGGTCGCCTTGACCCAGCTGAAGATGAAAAAGAACATGAACATCTTGGCGAACAGCCAGATGATTCCCGGAACCGCATAGAGCGGCGCCCAGTCAATCGGCGGCAACCACCCGCCGAAGAACAGCGTCGCGTTGAGCGCGCACATCAGCAGCACGTTCGCGTATTCGCCGAGCCAGTAGAGCGCGAAGCTCATAGAGGAATACTCGGTCTGATAACCCGCGACGAGCTCGCTTTCCGCCTCGGTCAGGTCGAACGGCGCGCGGCCCGTCTCCGCCATGCTCGAAATGAGGAACATGACCCACATCGGGAACAGCAGCAGGTTGAACCAGTAGCCATTGACGATGCCCAGCCCGTGGCCGCGCTGCGCCTCCACGATGGCGTTGAGATTGAAGGTGCCGGCATAGAGCACCACGCACACCAGGATGAAGCCGATCGAGACTTCATAGCTGACCATCTGCGCGGCGGCGCGCATGGCGGAGAAGAAAGGGTACTTGGAGTTCGAGGCCCACCCGGCGATGATCACGCCGTAAACACCCAGTGAACTGATCGCCAGAACGTAAAGCAACCCGACGTTGATATCGGCCAGCACCGCGCCCGAATTAAATGGGATGACGGCCCACGCCATCAGCGCGACGGTGAAGGTGACGATCGGCGCGATCAGGAACAGGCCCTTGTTCGCGGCCGAGGGGATGATCGTTTCCTGCAGAAACACCTTGAGCCCGTCGGCGAAGCTCTGGAGCAATCCGAACGGCCCGACCACGTTGGGCCCGCGCCGCAGCGCCATCGCCGCCCAGATCTTGCGGTCGGCATAGATGATCATCGCCACCGCCAGCATCAGCGGCAGCGCGATCAGCAGGATGCCGGCGATCGTCGCGGCGAACCACGACCATTCGTAGGACATGCCCCAGTGTTGGAAGGTCTCGGTCATTCCGCGGCCTCCGCCAGCGCATCGCCGTGAAGCAGTTCATCCGAACAGCGCTGCATCACCACGCTCGCGCGGGCGATCGGGTTGGTGAGGTAGAAATCCTGGATCGGGTAGCGGATCGCACCGCTCGCCATGGCCGCGCCGGGCGTGGGCAGCGCGCCGTAGCTTGCCAGCCCCTCGACGCCGAGCGCGGGAACTGCCTCGATCATCTTGGCCTGGAGTTCGGCCAGGCTATCGAAGCCGACCTCCACTCCAAACGCATCGGCCAGCGCGCGCAGGATCGTCCAATCCTCGCGCGCGTCGCCCGGCGGAAACACCGCGCGTTCGGCGAACTGCACCCTACCCTCAGTGTTGACGTAAGTGCCGTCCTTTTCGCTGTAGGCGGCAGCCGGCAGGATGATGTCGGCGGCATGGGCACCCTTGTCGCCGTGATGGCCGATGTAGACCTTCAGACTGCCCTCGAACTGCGTCCAGTCGACCTCGTCCGCGCCCAGCGCCAGCACGACCTTGGGCGCGGCTTGAACGATGTCGGCGATCCCGCCCTTCTGAGCGAAACCGAGCATCAGCCCGCCCATCCGGCTGGCGGCCATGTGGAGAACATTGAACCCGTTCCACCCATCACGCTGCGTATTGAGCGCCAGCGCCGCGTCGAGCACGCCCGCCGCCAGCCCGGCACCTCCGACGATCACCGCCGGCCGCTCAGCCTTGTCGAGCGCTTCCGTGACGTGGCCCGGCAAATCGTGCAGCACCGCGGCATCGTCACCCAGGAATTCGGCGGGATAAGTCGTTTCCCACTTCGGCCCGACCACGAACACCTTGGCTCCGGCCTTTCCCGCCTTGCGCAGGCGGACGTTCACCAGCGGCGCTTCCCAGCGCACATGGCTGCCAACGATGAGGATCGCGTCGGCGGTTTCGATCCCGGCCAGCGTGGAATTGAAATTGACCGCGGCGAGATTGTCCGCCGCATAGCTCATTCCGGTCTGCCGGCCTTCCAGCAGGGTCGAGCCCATGGCGCCGAGCAGCGTCTTGGCGGCGAACATCGTTTCACAATCGACCAGATCGCCGGCGATGGCGGCGATGCTGGCGCCCGGCTGGGCCTGGCGGATGGCGGCGAACGCCTCGTGCCAGGAAGCGGCTCGCAGCTTGCCGCCTTGCCGGATCCACACCTTGTCGAGCCGCCGGCGCACCAGCCCATCGACCATGTAGCGGCCCTTGTCGCTCAACCACTCCTCGTTCACGTCGTCATTGACCCGCGGCAGCGCGCGCAGCACTTCGCGACCGCGGCTGTCGAGGCGGATATTGGCGCCCACGGCATCGCTGACGTCGATCGACAGCGTCTTCTTCAGCTCCCACGGCCGCGCCTCGAAGGCATAAGGGCGCGAGGTCAGCGCGCCGACCGGGCACAGGTCGATCACGTTGGCCGACAGTTCGTGCGTCGCTGCCTTCTCCAGATAGGTCGTGATCTGCATCGACTCCCCGCGATAAAGCGCGCCGATTTCGTCCACCCCGGCGATCTCCTCGGAGAAGCGCACGCAGCGGGTGCAGTGGATGCAGCGGGTCATGATCGTCTTGATCAGCGGACCCATGTACTTCTCGGTGACCGCCCGCTTGTTCTCGTAATAGCGCGAGCCGCCGCGGCCATAGGCCATCGCTTGGTCCTGCAGATCGCATTCGCCGCCCTGGTCGCAGATCGGGCAGTCGAGCGGGTGATTGATCAGGAGGAACTCCATCACCCCTTCGCGCGCCAGCTTGACCATCTGGCTATCGGTGCGGATTTCCTGGCCTTCTGCAGCCGGCAAGGCGCAGCTCGCCTGCGGCTTCGGCGGGCCCGGCTTCACCTCGACCAGACACATCCGGCAATTGCCCGCGATGCTCAGCCGCTCGTGGTAACAGAACCGAGGGATCTCCTTGCCGGCGAGCTCGCACGCCTGCAGCACGGTGGCGCCATCCGGCACCTCGATCGTTTCGCCGTCTACGGTGACCTTGGGCATCAGACTTCTTTCATGCTCGCGACGGAGCGGAACGAGGCGGTCGCCAGCATAGCACGCAGGCCCGCCGGACTGATCGACAGCGGCTTGCGCGCCTTGGCCGCCTGCGCGCACAGCGCGGCCGGCGTCGCCAGGACGTTAATGGCCGTCGTTTCCTCGGCGCTGCCGGGCGTCGTCGCGAATAGTGCCGCCACCTGATCGGGCGCTGAGCGGGCGACGCACATGGCGACGCTGTCGGTGAACGAATACGTCTGCGCTGCGGGGCTTGCCGCAGCACGTGCCAGCTGCGCGTTCAGCGGCGCGGCGCGCTGCTTCATGAGCGCTTCGGCAAGAGCGCCTGCGAACGACAGATTGGCCATCTTCAGTCGGCCCTGCAGCCCCACCTTGCGGGCGCAATGATCGTTGTTGCGGATCATGGTCTGGATGCCCGAGCGGTACGAGTTTGCCCGAAAGTCGCTGAGCAGCAGAGCGCTTGCCTTGTCGGTACTGCCTTCCACCACGCAAGCGGCAAATGCACTCATCGTGCGGCGCGCCATGCTGTCGCTGTCGGTAGTATAGGCATCGACCATTCCCAGCTCGCGCTCATGGTCGGGCCACGGCGCGGGCGTGTTCTCGATATTCGGCTGCGGCTGCGGCTGCGGCGCGGCCTGCATCGCGAGGATAAGAGCGAGTCCGATCATTCCGCCGCCTCCGCCAGATTACCCGCCTCGACGATGCGGCGCTCCAGCTCCGGTCGGAAATGCTTGATCAGCCCCTGGATCGGCCAGGCCGCCGCGTCGCCGAGCGCGCAGATGGTGTGGCCTTCGACTTGCTTGGTGACCTGCTGCAGCATGTCGATCTCATCGATGTGTGCATCGCCGGTACGCAGACGCTCCATCACGCGCCACATCCATCCGGTGCCTTCGCGGCACGGGGTGCACTGACCGCAGCTCTCGTGTTTGTAGAAATAGCTGATCCGGCTGATCGCGCGGACAATGTCGGTGGACTTGTCCATCACGATCACCGCCGCGGTGCCAAGGCCGCTCCCGACTTCCTTCAGCCCGTCGAAATCCATCGGGCAGTCCATGATCTGCGCCGCCGGGACCAGGGGCACGGATGATCCGCCAGGGATCACCGCCAGCAGGTTGTCCCATCCGCCGTTGATGCCGCCGCAGTGCTTCTCGATCAACTCGCGGAAGGGAATGCTCATCGCCTCTTCCACCACGCACGGCCGCTCAACGTGGCCGCTGATCTGGAACAGCTTGGTCCCCTTGTTGCCCTCGCGCCCGAAGCTCGCAAACCACGCCGCGCCGCGCCGCAGGATAGTTGGCACGACCGCGATGCTCTCGACATTGTTGACCGTGGTCGGGCAGCCATAAAGGCCCGCGCCCGCCGGGAACGGCGGCTTCAGGCGCGGCTGGCCCTTCTTGCCTTCCAGGCTTTCAATCATCGCGGTCTCTTCACCGCAGATGTACGCGCCCGCGCCGCGGTGGACGAACACGTCGAAGTCGTAGCCCGAGCCAGCGGCGTTCTTGCCCAGCAGCCCCGCGTCATAAGCCTGCGCGACGGCAGCGAACAGCGTCTCGGCCTCGCGGATGTATTCACCGCGGATGTAGATGTACGCTGCTCGCGCGCGCATCGCGAAGCCCGCGATCAGCGCGCCTTCGATCAGCTTGTGCGGATCGTGGCGGATGATCTCGCGGTCCTTGCACGAACCGGGCTCGGATTCGTCGGCGTTGATGACCAGGAAACTGGGCCGACCGTCCTTGCTCTCCTTGGGCATGAAGGACCACTTCATGCCGGTCGGGAAGCCCGCGCCGCCGCGTCCGCGCAGGCCGGAATCCTTGATCTCCTGGATCAGCGCGTCTTGTCCGCGCGCGATCAGCGCCTTGGTGTCATCCCAATCGCCGCGCGCCTGCGCCGCCTGCAGCCCCCAGTCCTGGAAGCCATAGACATTGGTGAAGATGCGGTCCTTGTCAGCGAGCATCAGCCCATCCCTCCCTGTGACAGGAAGTAAATCGCGGCGACGATGATCAGCGCGATCAGGCCGAACTTCACGATCCCGGTCACCACTTTCCAGGCGATGAAGATCAGCACGATGGCGATGATGATGGTGACGATGCTCATTCCGCCCGCTCCCCCGCGGCGGAATCGGTTTTCCTCGCGTTAGCTGTCAGCGCGGCAAAGGTGGCGATCTGCGACATGGCGATCGCGATCATCGCGGCCCCCAGTGCCACGTTGCCCTCGACGAAGAAGAACACCGCCAGCCCCAGAAGGACGACTGCCATGACGGCAAGCAGCTTGCGCACGTCCATCACCACTCGCTCCGGTAATCGTGGTTTGCCGTCATCATTTCGGTCAAGTTGGTCGGCTCGCCCACCGGCTCGACCGTGTGCCGCGCCGGGTCCTGCGTGCCTTCCTTGGGCTGCTGCCCGGCAGCAAGCGCATCGAGCACCGCGTCGAGCCGCTCAGGCGTCAGGTCCTCGTAATTGCCGTCGTTGATCTGGACCATCGGGGCGCTGGCGCAATTGCCCATGCATTCGACCTCAGTCAGCGTCCACATGCCGTCGGGCGTCGTGTGGCCCTTCTTCATCCCGCGCTTGTAGCAGGCGGCGAGGATGTCGTCGGACCCGCGCAGCATGCACGGGGTAGTGCCGCAGACCTGCACATGAAAGCGGCCGACCGGCGCGATGTTGTACATGGTGTAGAACGTCGCGACCTCGAGCACGCGGATCACCGGCATGTCCAGTTCGCGCGCGACGAATTCGATCACCGGGATCGGCAGCCAACCTTGAGTGTTCGTCTCGGCACCGACCTGGTACTGCGCCAGGAACAGCAGCGGCATCACCGCCGATCGCTGCCGCCCTTCGGGATAGCGCGCGACGATCTCCTTCGCTTTGGCCGCATTCTCAACGGTCCAAGCGAACGGACCCCACCGCTCGCGCAGCTCGGGCGTATCGGGTGCGGGGGCGCGGTCAGCCATTAGCGGTCGCACTCCCCGAACACCACGTCGATCGCGCCGAGGATGGCGGTCGCATCAGGAAGCATGTGGCCCTTGCTCATAAAGTCCATTGCTTGGAGGTGGCTGAAGGCGGTCGGGCGGATCTTGCAGCGGTAGGGTTTGTTGCTGCCGTCGCTAACGAGGTACACGCCGAACTCACCCTTGGGGCTTTCGGTGGCGACGTAGACTTCGCCTGCCGGCACGTGGAAGCCTTCGGTGTAGAGCTTGAAGTGGTGGATCAGCGCTTCCATCGACTGCTTCATCTCGCCGCGCTTGGGCGGGGCGATCTTGCGGTCGAGGCTTTGCACCGGCCCGTCGGGCATCTCGGCGAGGCACTGCTTCATGATCCGCGCCGACTGCCGCACTTCCTCAACCCGGACCATGAACCGGTCATAGCAATCGGAATTGGTGCCCACCGGGATTTCGAAGTCCATCCGGTCATAGACATCGTAGGGCTGGCTCTTGCGCAGATCCCACGGCAGGCCGGCGGCGCGGATCATCGGGCCGGAAAAACCCCACGCGATCGCGTCTTCCTTGCTCACGACCGCGATATCGACGTTGCGCTGCTTGAAGATCCGGTTGTCGGCCACCAGGCTGATCGCATCCTCGAACAGGCGCGGCAGGCGGGTGTCGAGCCAGGTGCCGATGTCGGCCAGCAGTTCGGGGGTCGCGTCCTCGTGCACCCCGCCCGGGCGGAACCAGGCTGCGTGCATCCGCGCGCCGGAGACCCGCTCGTAGAAATTCATCAGGTCTTCGCGCAGTTCGAACAGCCACAGGTTGGGCGTCATCGCGCCCACGTCCATCACGTGGCTGCCGAGATTGAGCATGTGGTTCTTGATGCGCGTGAGTTCCGCGAACAGCACCCGCAGGTACTGCCCGCGCAGCGGCACTTCGAGGTTCAGCAGCTTCTCGATCGCGAGCACATAACTGTGCTCCATGCACATCGGGCTGCAGTAATCGAGCCGGTCGAAATACGGCAGCGCCTGCAGGTAGGTCTTGTGCTCGATCAGTTTCTCGGTGCCGCGGTGCAGCAAGCCGACGTGCGGATCGATCCGCTCGATGATCTCACCGTCCAGCTCCATCACCATGCGCAGCACGCCGTGCGCCGCCGGGTGCTGCGGCCCGAAGTTGATCGTGTAGTTGGTGATGACCTCGTCGCCCGTGGTGGGCGAGCGTTCCATTTGCATGCTCATCGCGCGCAGTTCCAGCTTCCGGGGGCGAACGTGGTTTCACCCTGCGGACCGTTGATCGTCAGCACGGCTGAGCCAGAACCAGGCTTGACCGCCACCGAGTAGCCGTTGGCCGCCAGGGTCACGCCGTTGGCGACAACCTGCGCGGTTCCCGCAGGCGCGCCGGGCAACGAGACTTCCTTTCCATCGATCACCAGCACGCCGCGCACGCCGGCACCTGCGGCATCGTCCGCCCCCGCCACCAGCAACGAACGGCCCTGATAAACGAACGAGCATGCGCCAGCGATGGCGCCAAGCGCCTTGGGGGCGGTCGGCGCCAGCGGCGTAAGCACTGACGAGCCTGTCGGCGCGACGACGGGCTGGGCATTCACCTCACCAAGCGGGGCTGCCTCGCCACCCTGCGCAGCCGCGCCGGCGCCGGTGCGTTCGGCGAATTCTTCGGCGCTTTCGCCATTCCGATTGTCGGAGCAGCCGGCCACCAGTGCGAGGGCACTCAACGCCACGAGAGCTTTCATGCGCCGTCCCCCTTCGGCTTGCGCGGACGACGGGCCTTGGGCTCGGTCGCGCCCGCGGTATCCTTTGCGGCTGCCTTGCGCGGTTTGCGCGCTGGCCGGTCCTCGGTGGGATCGGGCGCGCCGGGTTCGGGCGTGGCGGTGACGACGGGCGCCGGCTCCCCCTGCCCTTGCCCCGCGACCTGCCCGATCGGGGCGGCCGGCGCGACCTTGTCGTCGGCCTTGCTGTCGGTCGGTTCACCCGCCCCGCTAATGCCGGGTCCGGGAGTTACCTTCGGCTCGTCGACTTGCGGCGACGGTGGCGCCTTGGCGGCCTTCTCGTCACCCGGAAGCACGTAATCCGCGCCCTCCCAAGGGCTCATGAAATCGAACCGGCGCAAGTCCTGCGGCAGATCGACCGGCTCGTACACGACCCGCTTCTCGTCTTCGGAATAGCGCAGCTCGGCATAGCCGGTGAGCGGGAAATCCTTGCGGAACGGATGCCCTTCGAACCCATAGTCGGTCAGGATCCGGCGCAGATCGGTGTTGCCGGCGAACACGACGCCGAACATGTCGAACACCTCGCGTTCCAGCCACCCGGCGTTGGGCCAGAGGGTGGTGACGGTCGGCACCGGCGTGTTTTCGGCCGCGCTGCACTTGACCATGATGCGGTGGTTCTTGGTCAGGCTGAGCAGCATGTACACGCACTCGAACCGCTCAGCCCGCGCGGGATAGTCGGCCCCGGCGATCTCCATCAACTGCTGGTATTCGTGGCCATCGCGCAGCAGCCGCAGCGCATCCTCGATGCGGCCGCGCGCCACGGTGAGGATAACCTCGCCATGTTCCTCGCGCGCATCCAGCACCATCGCGCCGAGCGCGCCGGACAGCGTTTCGACCACGCCCGAATTGGAGGCGATCTTCGGAGCGGAATGAAGGACCAGTGCCATCCTAGCGCTCGACCGTCCCTTCGCGGCGGATCTTCCGCTGAAGCTGCATCACGCCATAAAGCAGCGCTTCGGCCGTCGGCGGGCAGCCGGGCACGTAGATGTCGACCGGCACGATCCGGTCACACCCGCGCACCACGGAATAGCTGTAGTGATAGTAACCGCCGCCGTTGGCGCACGAACCCATGCTGATGACGTACTTGGGGTCCGACATCTGGTCGTACACCTTGCGCAGCGCCGGGGCCATCTTGTTGCACAGCGTGCCGGCGACGATCATCACGTCCGACTGACGCGGCGACGCGCGCGGGGCGACGCCGAACCGTTCCATGTCGTAGCGCGGCATGTTGACGTGGATCATTTCCACCGCGCAGCACGCGAGGCCAAAGGTCATCCACCACAATGAACCCGTCCGGGCCCACTGAAACAACTCCTCGGTCGAGGTCAGCAGGAAACCCTTGTTGTCGAGCTCGGTCGACAGCGCGCTGGGCAGCGCCCCGTCGGGCATGCGCGAATCCGGGTGCAGCACCCAGTTTTCGCCCGGGCCGCTGACGGTCGAACCCGCGGGATTGGCCAGCTGGTGGCTGAGCGAGGGCTGGCGATCTACTCCCATTCGAGAGCTCCCTTCTTCCAGGCATAGGCAAGGCCGATAGCCAGTTCTCCCAGGAAGATCATCATGGTGATCCAGCCCGGCCATCCGGTCATGTCCAGGCTGACCGCCCAGGGGAACAGGAACGCGGCTTCCAGATCGAAGATGATGAACAGGATCGCCACCAGGTAAAAGCGCACGTCGAACGGTTCGCGCGGGTCCTCGAACGCGGGGAAGCCGCATTCGTACTCGCTGAGCTTCTCGGCATCGGGATTGTGCGTGCCCGTCAGGCGCGACACGCCCATCGGGAGGAACACGAACAACGCCGACAACGCGATCGCTATCCCCAGGAAGATCAGGATCGGCAGGTACTGGCTGAGATCGACCACGAGATTTCCAGTTGCGGGCCGCCCGCTTGCGCAGGCACGGACTTTCGCGCCGCCTCTAGGCCTCGCACCCTGCCCGCGCAAGGCTGCGGGCCCGCAAATTTACCCCGCAAATGTCAGCTTACTTCATCATCCCCTTGATCGCCTTGATCGTCGCCGGGCCATAAGGGGGCTTGATCCCGCCCAGCTTGGCCACGTCCACTTTGGGCTGGGTATAGACGCTGCGGGCGTGACTGAATTCGCGGAAGCCTTCGATCCCGTGATAGCTTCCCATGCCCGATGGGCCGACCCCGCCGAACGGCAGGTCCTCCATCGATACGTGGAAGACCACGTCATTGACCGTCACGCCGCCCGAGATCGTCCGGGTAAGCACCTTCTCGCGTTCTCCCGCATCGTCACCGAAGTAGTACAGTCCCAGGGGCCGGTCGTGCTCGTTGACGTAATCGATCGCCTCATCGATCTGCTTGTAGGTCTTGACCGGCAGGACTGGCCCGAAAATCTCCTCTTGCATCGCCTTCATGTCGTCGGTCACGTTGCGCAGGATCGTCAGCGGCATCTTGCGCGCATTGGCCGACGAGAAGTCCTCCTCTCCCGGATTGACCTCGATCACTTCGGCGCCCTTCTCGCGCGCGTCGGCGACCAGCCCCTGCAGACGTTCGAAATGCCGGTCGGATACGACGCTGGCGTAGTCTTCGTTATCGAGCAGCTTGGGGTACATATTGTGTACGCCCAGTTGGACGGCGGCGACCGCGCCTTCCTCGATGTCTTCGGGGACATAGAGATAATCGGGCGCCAGGCAGATCTGCCCGGCGTTCATCATCTTGCCCATGGCGATGCGCTCGCCCGCCTTGGTGAGGTCCGCGCCCTTCCCCATGAACACGGGACTCTTGCCGCCAAGTTCCAGCGTGACCGGGACCAGGTTCTTGGCCGCCGCTTCCATGACCTTGCGCCCGGTAGCGGTGGAGCCGGTGAAGACCAGGTGGTCGAACGGTAGCTCTGAAAAGGCATGGGCCACTTCCGGCCCGCCGAGCACCACCGCGCACTCCGCTTCGTCGAACCGCTTGGCGATGAGTTCCGCCATCAGCGCGCTGGTGCGCTCGGTGAATTCGCTGGGCTTGATCATCGCGCGGTTGCCAGCGGCGAAGACCTACATCAGCGGCCCGAAGCTGAGGTTCACCGGGAAGTTCCATGGCGCGAGGATGCCGATCACGCCTTTGGGTTCGTACCGCAGTTCCGCCTTCGCGCCGAGCAGGCCGAGTGGGAACTGTACCTTGCGCTTTTCGGTCCGCGACCACTGTGAAAGGTGCTTCAGGCAATAGCGGCCGAACCCGATCGTGCCGGCGATGTCAGTGATCATCGACTGATGCGGACTGCGATTGCCGAAGTCGGCGCTCATCGCCTGACACAGTTCCTCGCCGTGCTCCTTCAGCAGCGCCATAGCCCGCTCGATCCGGTCGCGGCGGACGGACAGGGGCTCGGGCCGGGCGGTGGTAAAGGCGCTGCGTTGCTTTTGCAGCAGCGCGTGGAGCTGGTTCGTGCGGTTTTCAGCCATGCTTGCTCTCCGTTGTCCTTTGCCACTGACGTTCGGCGATTATCCCGCCCTTGGCAAGCGGCGTGGGATGGCGCTGTCCTACAGCCAGTTCGATGTGCCATCGCACCAGGATGCGCGCTGGGACAATAACCTTCAAACACCCAGAAAAGGCGTTCGCCCAAAGCAGCGCGGTTTTGCGCCAGAACAGTATGACACGTGTGACACTCCGTACTTCGCGACACGCCGGGGTCGCTGGATTGCCATTGCCGCAGTGCAACATTAGATCGGCGGCGCACGCACATCAGAAAGGCTTGTCATGCCCACCTTCTCCGCCGCCGATCCGGTCGTGATCCTGTCCTACGCTCGCACCCCGATGGGCGGCATGCAGGGCGCCTTGTCCGATGTCTCGGCGACCGATCTTGGCGCGACCGCCGTCAAGGCGGCCGTGGAACGTGCGGGCATTGCAGGTGAAGACATCGAGCGAATCTATATGGGCTGCGTCCTGCCCGCAGGGCTGGGCCAGGCTCCTGCCCGCCAGGCGGCGATAAAGGCGGGGCTGCCCACATCGGTCCAGGCGACCACCGTCAACAAGGTCTGCGGCAGCGGGATGCAGACGGTGATCATGGCGAGCGAGGCGATCGCCGCCGGCTCGCTGGACGTCGCGGTGGCCGGTGGCATGGAGAGCATGACCAACGCTCCGTACCTGCTGAAGAAGCATCGTTCGGGCGCACGCATCGGCCACGACACGGCGTATGATCACATGTTCCTCGACGGGCTGGAAGATGCCTACGACCAGGGCCGCGCGATGGGCACCTTTGCGCAGGATACCGCCGACGAGTACCAACTGACCCGCGAACACCAGGATGACTACGCGGTCGAGTCTCTACGCCGCGCCAACGAGGCGATCACCGGCGGCGCCTTCGCTGACGAGGTGGTGCCGGTCCTGGTGAAGAGCCGCAAGGGTGACGTTACGGTCGACACCGACGAGCAGCCGCCCAAGGGCAACCCCGACAAGCTGCGCCAGCTCAGGGCGGCATTTGCCAAGGACGGGACGATCACCGCCGCTTCGTCCAGCTCCATCAGCGATGGCGCCGCGGCGGTGGTGCTGGCGCGCGAAAGTGTCGCCAAGGACAAGGGCCTTGCCCCGGTCGCCCGGATCGTCGCGATGGCCGCGCACGCGCAGGCGCCCAAGGACTTCACCACCGCTCCGGTCGGCGCTATCGGCAAAGTGCTGGACAAGGCCGGCTGGTCGAAAGACGAAGTCGATCTGTTCGAGATCAACGAGGCGTTCGCCTGCGTGGCGATGTTCGCCATCAAGGATCTCGGTCTCGATCATGCCAAGGTCAACGTGCACGGCGGGGCGACCGCTCTGGGCCATCCCATCGGCGCGAGCGGGACGCGGATCATTGTTACCCTCCTCAACGCACTCAAGCAGAAAGGCTTGAAGCGTGGGGTCGCATCGCTGTGCATTGGCGGCGGCGAGGCAACCGCCGTCGCGGTGGAACTGGTCTAAAGCTCGGCCGAACCCCACAACCGGTCGGCGCGGATGAACCCGCGCCGGCCGCCGATGTCGATTTCGCACCAACCGGCCTCGCAGTCCTCGATCTCGCCGACGACCCCGGGCTCGGCATTCCAGCGCGTCTGGGCGCCATCCGACGGTTTGGCGCGAATGGCGGCGAGGCCCTTGCCGATCACGATCCCGCCGCGCTCCTTGCTAAGCAGGTTGGCGGTGACCCACCCTTCGTCCCCAGCGGGATCCTGGACCAGCCGCCAGCCTTCGTGAACGCGGATCACCTTGAGCGGCAGGCCGATCCGGTGATAAATCCACCGCACCGGGTAATCGCGGCCGGGCCCGGCGCGCAGGTTGAGCGTCTCGGCCTTTACCGAGGCCCAATACGGAACCTCGCGTTCCTGTCCAACGACGGGGGCGGCGATCAGCACGAGAGCGGCAAGGAGTATGAAGCGCATGACCAGCAGCGATAGCCTCACCAGCCGCCGCGCTTCAAGCGCCGTCGCCGCTACGGCTGGGTGCTTGACCATCACGAGGGAGCGGGTAGCTCGTTGAACCATGAGCGAACGCCCCACCCCACGCCGCACGGCGAAGCCCAAAGTGGCGGTCACGCGCCACCTGTTGCCCTCGATCGAAGCGCGGATGGCGGAGCTGTTCGATGCCACCTTCAACGAAGCGGACGCGCCGCTGACCCGCGACGAACTAGCCGACCGGATGCGCACGGCGGACGTGCTGGTACCAACCGTCACAGATCGGATCGACGCCGCTCTGATCGCCGAAGCGGGACCACAGCTCGGCCTGATCGCCAGCTTCGGCGCTGGCATCGACCACATCGACCTCGCCGCGGCGAGAGCGAAGAAGATCATCGTCACGAACACCCCCGGCGTGTTCACTGACGATACCGCCGATCTCACGATGGCGCTCATCATCGGCGTGCCGCGCAGATTGCGGGAAGGAACCGCGCTGATCCGGCGCGGCGAGTGGAGCGGCTGGGCGCCTTCCACGCTGCTGGGCCGTAAGCTGGGCGGCAAGGTGCTTGGCATCGTTGGCATGGGCCGGATTGGCCAGGCAGTGGCATGGCGGGCGCGCGCGTTCGGATTGACGATCCGCTATCACAACCGCCACCGGCTGCCTCAGGCGGTCGAGAGCATGTTCGGAGCGGAATACGTCGACAACCTCGACGTTCTGCTGCGCGAAGCCGACATCGTCACGCTTCACGCCCCCGCGACGGAGGCGACCCGCGGCTTGTTGAACGCAGATCGCATCGCGGCGATGAAGCCGGGCGCGACGATCGTGAATACCGCCCGGGCGGACCTGATCGATTACGAGGCGATGATCGCGGCGCTGGAAAGCGGTCACCTGGGAGGGGCCGGGCTGGACGTCTATCCCGAGGAGCCGACGGTCGACGCTCGGCTCGTTGCGATGCCCAACGTCATCGCCCAGCCACACATTGGAAGTGCCACGATCGAAGGGCGCGAAGCGTCGGGCGAGAAAGTCATCGCCAACATTCGCTTCTGGGCTGACGGGCATCGTCCGCCTGATCAGGTGCTCGAGGGCCTGGTCTGATCTGCGCACCGAGCCGGCGCCCAAAACAGCCATAATAGTCTGGCGCGCCGCCGCCACCCTCCGTTAGAGCCTGCCCCGATGGATCAATTTGCCGCCAAGATAGAGACGCTCGAGCACCACTGGATGCGCGCCTGGATACTGGGTGATCGAACCGCGATGAAATCACTCGCGTCGCGAGAGTTCATCTTTCTGCTCGGGTCGACCAAGCCCGCTATTCTTGATCGGGCCAGCTGGCTTGAGGCTGCCACCACCCGGTTCCGCTGTACCTCGTACCGCTTCGGTGAGGTGTACGTGCGGCGCCATGGCGGGCTCGGCCTGTTCGCCGCGCAACTCACGATGGAGGGGATCATCGGGGACGACGAATGGTCAGGCGCGGGATGGGTGACCGACCTGTGGGCCCGCTCCAAGATTCGGCGCAAGTGGCAGCTCGTCGAGCGAGTCCTGTCCCGTCCGGATGAGGATCGTCGATTTCCGCCCGCCATCCGGTCGATGCAGTTGTGGCGCTGAGCGCAGCCGGCCGGTCAGCCGGCGTCACTCAATCGCCGGTCAAAATCCGATCAACCAGTTCCTTCACGGTCGGCGTGTAGTTGTTCGAATAGAACGGATCCTGGCCGAACCGGTATGCCGCGTGCCCGGCAAACATCAGGTTTTCCGAGATCGGCTCTCCGTGAGCGATGTTCTGCAGCGCTTTCTGAATGCAGAAACTGCGCGGGTCAGCCAACCGTCCGGTGGTGAAGTCATCGTGATCCTTCCAGCTTGAGAACTGGCAATGCGACAGGCAGCCCATGCAGTCCTTCTGATCCTGCCGGATCACGTCGCGGCTCTCCGGCGTGACGTAGACGATCGTGTCGTCTGGCGTCTTCAGCGCCTCGGTATACCCGTGCGCGAACCAGGATAGCGCGCGCTCATAGTCGGTCGGCGCGACCCAGAAGTTGCGACCTCTGACGCCGATATCCAGCTGACGCGTGTGCTCTCCGGCCGCGACCTTGCTGAAGGGGATTTGTCGCTCCGACCGGTGGATCAGGTCGAACAGGAATTCGTTCTTCACCGCCGAACTGTAGAACCCCGTCGGTGAGAAGCGGTGAAGCAGGACATCGCCTTCTTCAATATGGCGAAGCGCTTCCTTCCAGTCATCCGGGATCGGGCTCTCGACCGTGAGCAGCGGACGAGTTCCGAACTGGAAAGCAATCTTCCCCAATTCCGGGTTGTCGATCCAGTCGTTCCATTCGCGCAGAAACCATACGCCGCCTGCCATCACGATCGCGGTGTCTTCGGACACGCCTTCAGCCCGCATGGTGTCACGCAAGGCTTTCACCCGCGGGTACGGATCCTCAGGCTTCAGCGGGTCTTCGGCGTTGGACAATCCGTTATGTCCCCCGGCCAGCCAAGGATCTTCATAGACGACCGCCGCCATCAGGTGCGGGACGCGGCTATAGCTGCGCTTCCACAAAGCCCGGAAGGCGCGCGCTGAGCTTACGATCGGGAGGTAGTGCACATTGTGGCGCTCGGCAATTTCCGCCAGCTTGTAGGGCATGCCCGCCCCGCAGGTGACGCCGGTCACCATGCCCTGGGTTTGTTCGAGGACGCTTTCCAAAATCGGCTGAGCCCCGCCCATCTCCCACAACACGTTGATGTTGATCGCGCCCTTGCCGTCGGCAATCTCGTAAGCGCGGCGAACTTGCTCCACCGCCCCGTCGATTGCGTACCGCTTCAACTGCTCGTGCCGCTCTGCCCGGGTCAGTGCATCGTACACCTGCGGCACGATCTTGCCTTCGGCATCGTAGCTATCGGCGTTCACCGCGCTGACCGTCCCGATGCCCCCCGCCGCAGCCCACGCACCGGAGCTCATGTGATTGGTGGCAGAAACGCCCTTGCCGCCTTCCACAAGCGGCCAGACTTCGCGTCCGCCATAGACGATCGGCTGCAATCCCTTGAACGCCATCGAGCTCATCTCATCCCAAAGTTTGGGCGCGGTAAATCAGCGCGCCGCACCGCCGGTCGTTCCCGGCTCTTGCTTGCAGGGCCTGATATCCTGCGGCTCGGGCCGCTTAGCGGCTCGCTTGAACTGTGCATAGTACCCGGCCAACTCGGGCGAGTCCTTGAAAGTCTCTAGTTGGAACCCGACCCGCTCGAATTCGCAGCTGAGCAGCAACGGATCGATGCCGTGCTGATTGGTCGGCCGATCGATGTCGACCACCACGATCCGGCCATCCTGCTTGAGGCTCGGCCACAGGCGCCAGAGGAAGGCGTAAGGCTCCTGCACCTCGTGATACATGTGAACCATGAACACGCGGTCGAAGCTGTTTGCGGGCAGTTTCGGGTCGTCGGCAGTGCCAAGTCGGATCGATACGTTATCGAGCCGCTCGCGCTCAACCCGCTGAGCGAGCCTGTCCAGCGCCGCGCGATCAATGTCCTGAGCAAGCACCCGGCCGGTACCACCGACTGTTTCCGCCAGTCGGATCGTATAATAGCCTTCGCCCGCGCCGATATCGGCAACCGTCATCCCCGGTCGGATCTCGGCGAGATCCATGACCTTGCGCGCTTCGCCTACGCTGTCGCGCTGATCCTCAGTGGAAAACTGATTGCTGCCAAGATCGGATACCGCGCGCTCGGCCTGCGGGAATGCCAGCGCGGTCTCTGGACGCTCGACCGCCGGGTCTGCCTGATCGCACCCAGTGACCGCGAACAGAGCCAGCGCCAGTAACGCCTCTGTCCGCATCAATCGGCGTCCTCCACATCGACGCTTTCGCCAGTCACCCGCTGTGCCAGGGCCGCGGAGATAAACGGGTCGAGCGCGCCGTCGAGCACATCGTCCGGCGCGGGCGAGGTATACCCCGTCCGCAAGTCTTTCACCATCTGATAGGGTTGCAGAACATAGCTGCGGATCTGATGGCCCCACCCAATGTCGGTCTTGCTTGCGTGTTCCGCGCTGGCTGCCTCTTCGCGCTTGCGCATCTCTTCCTCGAACATGCGCGCCTTAAGCATGTTCATCGCAATTTCGCGGTTCTTGTGCTGGCTGCGGTCGATCTGGCTGGCGACGATGATCCCGCTGGGGATGTGCGTGATGCGCACCGCGCTGTCGGTGGTGTTGACGTGCTGTCCGCCGGCGCCGCTCGCCCGATAGGTATCGATCCGCAGATCGGCCGGATTCACCTCGATCGAGATGTTATCGTCGATGACGGGATAGACCCAGATGGAGCTGAAACTCGTATGCCGCCGAGCGCTCGAATCGTACGGGCTAATGCGCACGAGACGATGCACGCCGCTTTCGGTCTTGGCGTAGCCATAGGCGTTCTCGCCTTTCACCAGCAGGGTCGCACTTTTGATCCCCGCCTGATCACCCGCGTGGTAATCGACCAGATCGACCTTGAACCCGCGCCGCTCGGCCCAGCGGGTATACATCCGCTGCAACATCTCGGCCCAGTCCTGGCTCTCGGTTCCCCCCGCTCCCGCGTGGATCTCGATATAGGTGTCGTTGGCATCCGCTTCGCCTGAGAGCAGCGCCTGTACTTTGTCGGCATCGGCTCGCTCGGCGAGGCGCGCGAGGCTGGCCAGCCCCTCCTGCTCGATCTCCTGATCGCCTTCCGCCTCGCCCATTTCGACGAACTCGATCGCGTCGCCCA
Source organism: Altererythrobacter sp. TH136 (assembly GCF_007065885.1). Lineage (NCBI taxonomy): Bacteria > Pseudomonadati > Pseudomonadota > Alphaproteobacteria > Sphingomonadales > Erythrobacteraceae > Altererythrobacter > Altererythrobacter sp. TH136. Next base: position 452,955 of record NZ_CP041409.1, read on the forward strand.
TTTCTGCGGTGATCTGGTTAACGGTGCCGATGGCGGCGTCGAGCCGGCGGCGCTCCCGCATGACGGCCTCAGCCTCCCTGGGATCGTTCCACAGGTTCGGATCCTCTACCCGCGCGTTCAGCTCGTCGAGCCGGCGCAGGGCGCGCTCCCAATCGAGCGACTGGCGTACAAGCGCCAGCGCGGCCTCGATGCGATCGATGTGGGCCTGCCCTTCGGCACGCATGGAACTAGCCTTTTTCAACGGAAGATGGGCCCGCCGCTTAGCCGAGGCGGATGGGTTGCGAAAGGTGGCGGTGATCAGTTGCGAGGTTTCGCCGGTAGCTTCCTCAACGCCGCCCGCGTCACCGGGCGTGTTCCTTAATCGCCATCGAAACCGAGGAAAGCGATTCGCCCTGGGTGATCGATGATGAAGAGGTGTTTCGTCGCGGTGTGCAGGACGCTTGTCCGCATCAGTAGATGCCGCCCTGTTCCTCGACGAAATCAGCTTTCGCCTCGACCTCGCGTTTTCGGGTTACTGCAGCCGCTTGTGCGTTGACCTGTCGGCCCCGGCGAATGAGTTCGAGAATCTCGTTGCGTTTGGCTGCGACCTCGTCCTGCCGGGTCGCCCGCGGCGGTTCGGTGCTTGGCTTGAACGCTTCCCATATCACCGAAGCTTTCGGTTCATTGGTCGGCCACGCGTCAAACACGCGCCGCCCACTTTGGCGGTCGATCCGCACCATTCGGACGCCGGCGGGCGCGACAAACGGTTCATCGCTCCAGCGATCGCGGGTCGCCTTCACGAAATCGATGAAGATTGGCGCGCCAGTATTGCCACCCTGCACCCAGCCACCAAGATTCCGCGGCTTGTCGAAGCCGATATAGGCGCCAGCGACGATGTCGGGCGAGCCACCGATAAACCACGCGTTGGTCGGCCCCGTTGTGGTTCCCGTCTTTCCAAAAAGTGGGAGGCCCAGTGAAGCCACGCGCACGGCGGTACCGCGCTGGACCACGCCTTCGAGCATGTGGACGACCTGGTAGGCGGTCCGCGGATCCATCACCTGCCGACCCGAAGCGCCCAGTCGCGGCATGGCCGTCCCATCCCATTCGGCCATGTTACAGCGGGCGCACTCACGCTTGTCAGAGCGCCAGATCACTTTCCCCCGGCGATCCTGTACATAATCGATCAATGACGGACTGTGCATCCGACCAAAATTGGCGAGCGTGGCATACGCATTGACCATCTTCAGCACGGTCGTGTCGCCCGCGCCAAGCGCGAACGCCGGATACGGCTTATAGGAACCAATGCCCAGCCGCTCGAAGGTACGGACCACGTTCGGCATCCCGGCGTCCATCGCAATGTGCACCGTCATCAGGTTGCGGCTTTGCTCCAGGCCCCAGCGCATCGTGTGCACGCCGCCGCCGCCGCCGCCGAAGTTACGGAAGCATTTTTCCCCCAGTGCCGCCCCTTGATAGAAACAGTACGACTGATCGGGAACTTCGGTTGCCGGGGTCATGCCCTGGTCCAGGCCAGTCGCATAGACGAACGGCTTGATCGTGGAGCCTGGCTGGCGCAGCGCCTGGGTGGCGCGATTGAAGTCGGTCAACCGATGATCAAAGCCACCTTGTAATGCCAGCACTCGGCCCGTGGCCGGCTCTTCCGCGACCATTCCACCCGAGACTTCCGGCACCGATCGAACGGCGTAGGAATCTCCGACCGGCGCCGCGGCGATGACATCGCCTGCTTTCAGAGCATCGGGCATGCCCGTCAGCGGCGCAGTGTCACCGTCTGAAAACCCGATCCGGCCGCTGCCGCCGGACCGTTCGACCACGACGCCGACCCGCCAGTCCTTGTAAGAAATGCCAAGCGGCGATGCGGCAAGCTGCGATTGCCAGGTGTCATCATCCACGTTGATCTGCGCAATCGGACCGGACCATCCTTTGCCTGCGCTATACCGGAGAATGCCGCCCCGCAGCGCATCGCGCGCGGCTAGCTGCAATTCCGGATCAAGCGACGTGCGCACCCACAACCCGCCGGCGTAAACGCTGTTCTTGCCGTCTTCCGCGGTTTCGCCGAACTTCGCCATCAGCAGGCGGCGTACTTCCTCGAGAAAATACCCGGCATCCACTGAAGGCACCGCCGAGCGGGAGGGCTTCAGACCGAGTGGCTGCGCCTTGGCCGCGGCCCCTTCCTGCGCGGTGACGAAGTCGTTTGCGACCATCTGATCGAGGACGAAGTTGCGGCGGGTGATCGCCAGGTCTTCGTACCTCGCGCGGCCATAACGCTCCGGCGCCTTCGGCAAGATCGCGAGAAACGCCATCTCGTGCAAATTCAGCTCGCCGACATCCTTGTCGAAATAGGCTCGCGATGCCGCCTGCACGCCGTAGCTGCGCCGGCCCAGCGGAATCTCATTGAGATAGAGTTCGAGGATCTGGGGCTTGGTCAGAACGCCCTCGATGCGCCGCGCGAGGATCATTTCCTTCAGCTTGCGCGTGACCGAATACTCGTCCCCCAGGAGGATGTTCTTCGCCACCTGCTGAGTGATAGTCGATCCGCCGACCGCACGCTCGCCGGAACTGAACTTGGTCGCGTAATCGAATGCTGCGCCGATCGTGCCCGTGATATCGACCCCGCCATGGCTGAAGAACGTCTTGTCCTCGGCCGCGAGAAACGATTCAATCAGCTCTTGCGGGAAATCGGCATATTGCAGCTGCACCCGGCGTTCACGAGCATACGAATGGACGATTTGCCCATCGATGCCCCGCACGATCGTCGGCAGCGGCGGCTCGTAATCAACTAGCGTGTCCGCGCTCGGCAAGTCCCGTGCGAGGATGATCCACCCGATCACCAGCAGAAGCAGGCCACCAGCGATTAAACTCGCAAGCCACCGAAACCATCGCCGTTCGCGCCAGTTGTCGCGAAACCATTGAATTGCGCCATGGGTATCACGGCGAATGCGATACCGGATGTGCTCTAGGGTCGTGCTGTCCGCCATGTGGCGCGCGCCTTAGCATCGCCCGGCGCGTCTAGGGAAGGTCATTCCTGCGCGGACTGGCGCGCGAAATAGATGCGTACGGCGCGCGCCAGCACGACCGCAAACCGCTCGCGCCCCTCCTCGGAAGCGAGGCGCTTGGCGTCTTCTTCGTTGGAGATGAAGCCCGCTTCATACAGCACCGAAGGGACATCGGGCGCGCGTAACACGGCGAGGGAAGCCGACCTGCGCGCCTGGGGGTGAAACTGCAGCACGCCCTGCCCTTCTCGCTCGATGAGGCGGGCAAACTCTTCGCTGTCAGCTTGAACACGCCGTTGAGAGAGTTGCACGAGGATGGAGTTGACCGCTTCGCTCTGACCAGAGAGCGGGACGCCGTTCATTGTGTCGACTGCGTTCTCGCGCATCGCAAATCGGGCGGCCGCCTCACTCGATGCGTCGTCCGACAACGTATAGATACTCGCCCCGGTGACCTGATCTTCACTCCCGGCAGAATCTGCGTGGATCGACAGCATGAGGTCGGCGCCGAGTTCGCGAGCGATGGCAAAACGCTCTGCCAAGACGAGGAAGCTGTCGTCGCTCCGCGTCAGCGCCACCCGCACCCCGCCTTCGGCCACAAGCCGGTCACGCAACGCCCGCGCCAAAGCCAGGACGAGCTCTTTTTCTTCAAAACCCTGTCCCTGGGCTCCGGGATCGTGACCGCCGTGGCCTGCATCGATGACGATCAGTGGGCGGGAGCGGTCCGGTGGCCCTTCCACTTTCGGCAGGTCGATCGGTTCCCCCGCCGGCGGGAGCTCGAACTTTACGATGTAGCCGCGGCCCAGCGCGGGCACGGGCAAGGTCGTCCCCAAGGCATACAGTATCGCCAGCACCACGACGGGTGCCAGAAACACGAGCAAAAGCTGGCCGCGTAATGACATTGCGCACGATGGTTAAGGCGTTGCCGGGAGGCGGCGCAATATGGTTGCCGAGTTTAACCCACGATGCTAGCAGATGGCCCAACCGGGGCGATCAGCCTCAGAGCTCACTCAAGGCGCGTCGCACGCGCTGGCCGGGGGCCGGCCCGGCCGCTGACCTTCGCAATCGCGGCGGTCCAATACCAGGTTGACGCAAGCGATGAGCTTTCCTTCTCAGCAGACTGTGACGTCGCTTTTCAGCGGTCGCGCGGTTTTGACTGACCGGGGCGCGTACCGCGCACACGAGTGCACCCTTGCAGACACATCATCCCGGCCCGGCGCTGAACAGCGCATGGGCCGGTTCGCTTTCGCCGTCTCGCCTAATGCGTTTGGCGGCGGTCCAACATTAGCGCGCACGCCCCGCCCACCCTTCGATGGAGATCGAGGTCGGCCGGCATGCGCTCGGAGACAATACAATGGCAACGCGCATGCTTATCGATGCGCGCCACCCGGAAGAAACCCGGGTGGCGGTGGTTCAAGGTAACCGGATCGAAGAATTCGATTTCGAGTCTGCCGAACACAAGCAAATCAAGGGCAACATCTACCTCGCCAAGGTCACGCGGGTAGAACCCAGCCTCCAAGCTGCTTTCGTCGATTTCGGGGGCAACCGGCACGGGTTCCTCGCGTTCAGCGAGATCCACCCCGATTACTATCAGATCCCGAAAGAGGACCGCGAGCAACTTCTGGCTGAAGAAGCCGAAGCTGCCGACGAGGAAGCTCGGCTCCGGGCCGAAGAGGAAGAGGAAGGCCACTCCCCCGGCGACGAATACGATGCCGACGATGAAACGGGCGAGCAGCTTGTCGAGGAATTTGCCGAAGACGGCGTCGAAGAAATCGACACTTCGGAAAAGGACGATGTCTCGACAATCGAGGATGGTCAGGTCGACTACGACGATGACGCGAACCCCGGCGATGACGACACTCGCGACGACGAAGGACGCGAAGACGATCGGTCGCGCGGTCGCGGCCGTGGCCGGCGCCAGGGTAAAGGCGGCGGCCGCAGCCGGGCCAAGGAAGTGGACGAAGTTCGCGCGAAGCGGATGGCTCTGCGCCGCCGTTACAAGATTCAGGACGTTATCCAGCGCCGCCAGGTCCTGCTCGTGCAGGTCGTCAAGGAAGAGCGCGGCAACAAAGGCGCCGCGCTGACAACATACCTTAGCCTTGCCGGGCGTTACTGCGTTCTCATGCCCAATTCGAGCCATGGCGGCGGCATCAGCCGCAAGATCAGTTCGGCGGCTGATCGCAAGCGGCTCAAGTCTATCGTCAGTGATCTGTCGCTGCCGCGTTCCATGGGGCTCATCGTTCGCACCGCGGGCCTCCAGCGCACCAAGCCCGAGATTAAGCGCGATTTCGATTACCTCGCGCGTCTGTGGGATGAAATCCGGGAAAACACGCTCAAGTCGGTCGCACCGGCACTGATCCATTCCGACAGCGACCTGATCAAACGGGCGATCCGCGATATCTACAACAAGGAGATCGAAGAGGTCGTCGTCGAGGGTGAGCAGGGATATCGCGCCGCGCGTGAGTTCATGAAGCTGCTGATGCCCAGCCATGCCCGCCGGGTGAAGGCCTACAGCGATCCGGTTCCGCTATTCCAGCGCTACGGCGCGGAAGACCAGCTGCGCGCGATGTACGATCCGGTCGTGCAGTTGAAGAGCGGCGGTTATCTGGTGATCAACCCAACCGAGGCGCTGGTGTCGATCGACATCAACTCGGGACGGTCGACTAAAGAACACGGGATCGAGGCGACCGCGCTCAGCACGAACCTCGAAGCAGCGCGGGAAATCGCACGCCAGCTGCGCCTGCGCGACATGGCCGGTCTCGTAGTCATCGATTTCATCGACATGGAATACGGATCGAATGTCCGTAAGGTCGAGAAGGCGATGAAGGACGCGCTGAAAAACGACCGGGCACGCATCCAGGTTGGTCGCATATCCGGCTTCGGGCTTATGGAAATGAGCCGCCAGCGTTTGCGCACCGGCGTGCTGGAAGCCACCACGCGATCATGCCCCCACTGTGACGGGACCGGTCTGGTCCGCACGGCGTCTTCGGCCGGTCTCAGCGCCCTGCGCTTGATCGAGGACGAAGCGGCCCGGGGCAAGGGTTCTGTCATCAGCCTTTACGCCTCGACCGAAGCTGCGGTGTATCTGCTGAACGCCAAGCGGGCGGATTTGGCTGAGATCGAAGATCGCTACTCTGTGGCTGTGGAAGTCTTGCCCGAAGGCGAGGATGAAGGCGCCAAGATGAGGGTTGCGAGCAGCGGCCCGCGCCCGACCACCCCGCCCAAGTTCGAGCCGATCATCGATGAGGTCGAGGACGATCCGATCGAGGAAGAGGACGAGATCGACGAGGACACGGAGGAGAGCCGCGTCGACGATGATACCGACCACTCTCGCAAGAAGCGCCGCCGCCGCGGCGGCAGGAACCGCCGCGACGACCGCGAAGGCGAGAACGGTGCGGAAATGTCTCCGTCAGCCGAAGAGGATGACGAGACCACCGGCGAAGAGACTGACGAACGGAGCAGTTCCGACGAGCCCGAAGGCGACGAGGACAAGCCGCGTAGGCGCCGCCGCCGCGGAGGACGCCGCAGGCGGGGGCGTGGCCGCAGCGACGGCGACGAATCCAGCAGCGAAGGCGAAGGCGAGGCTCAGGCCATCGAAGAGACCGTCGGCCAGCAACTGGAGGACGACTTAGCTGTCGTTGCCAAGCCGGACGAACCGGATGCACCGCAAGCGGAACCCGAAGAGCAGCCCAAGAAGCGCTCGCGCCGCAAGAAAGTGGTGACCGAAGCTTCGCCGGCGGCGGAAGAGGCAATTCCGACGGAGGAAAATGCTCCTGAAGCACCAGCGGAAGAAAAGCCGAAACGCAGCCGCCGCAAGAAGGCTGTAGAGGCCGAGGCGCCGGCAGCGGACAGTGCGATCTCAGCGGATGTAGAGAGCGAAGCTCCTGCCAAGCCCAAGCGTACTCGCGCCCGAAAGGCTCCCGCCGCTGAAGCAAGCGCTGCACCGGTGAGCGCCGATCCTGTCACCACTCCGGCAGAAGAATCTGATCCGGCTACTGAGACAGCGGAGCAGTCGGGCGAAGAGCCGCGCGGCGGCAAGCGCGGCTGGTGGCAACGCACCTTCGGCGATTAATGAACCAATCTCCCCCGGTCAGTGAAGGACCGGGGGAGACCTCACGATAGTCTGGGCCAGCTCAACTGCGGCTGAGCCGTAGCATCTCTCACTGAACCGGGGTGCCTGGCGGAACGAGCCGCAACCGCACCGCCAGCTTGCCCAGCGAAGCGCGGTCATCCAGCGGAAGCGCAAGGCGCAAAGATGTCCAGATGGACGCAGCGCCGATTGCGATGATCAGCGGGATCGCGACCTCGTCGACAAACGCGATATCCACGACATCGGCAACCACGCCCGCCGTCACCGCAATCGCAGTGACGACGACGATAACCCGGGGAAACCGCCGATCAAACGGATGCAGATTCTCGGTCAGGTAGAGCTGGATCATCGGGATCGTCGCCATCGTGACGAACCCGATCGCCATGGCCAGCGTGATACCGGTGATGGGATCGAGCGGCCCGACCAGCTCGCGTCCTGCGAGGATCGCCACCGCCAGTCCAAACACGCTGGCGGTGATCTGGTGCTTGTAATGAGCGATGACCTGCAGAACCGGCAACGAAATGCCCAGCATCGCCTCGAGCGCGCGGGCAAACACCAGGATGACCACGGCCGCGGCAGCCACGTCCGCCTGCTTTCCAAACAGGCTTAGGATGGAATAGCGGCCGCCCCCTATTACGGCCGCGAGCGGGAACGCAATCGCCACGATCACCCGCACCGCATAGCTGTAGATCGATGCCACCTGTGCCCGGTCGGTCCGCTCGGCACTCGCCGCGAGGGGCGCCATGACATACACGAAGGCGACCCTGACCAGTTGCACAACGCTCGATAGCTTGCGTGCGATGGTGAACAGCCCTGAGGCGCTCGCGCCGGCAGCGCCCGGCAGCAACTGGTTGAGGATAAGCGTTGGAGATTCGCTAAACATACGCGCGACGATATTGCTCGGCAGGACAGACAAGCCCGCGAGCAGCGTGTGCCGCGCGCAGTCTCCCCACCACTTGCCGGCAAACAGCAGGTCAAGCCGGTAATACTGTCTCAGCAACCGTACGCAGAGCCCGGCAGTGATAGCCAGCGAGATGATGTGGGCGATGAACAGGCCCTTCAGGCCCATCCCCAGGAAGAAGAACAGTCCCGCCAGCACCAGCCTGATGATCTGCTCCCACACGATCCGCAGCCGAATCTCTGCGCCGAACACCATGCGAGCCCGCAAAGCTGAGGTCGCGACTTCGACAAAAGCCCATAGCGGCAGGGTCCAGACGAATATGCGCACCGCCGGGATCAACAGATGCTCGTCCTGTTCCGCTACGTTAAGCAGCGGCGCCAGATCGTGGGCGTAGAGCGAAATCAGGCAAGCGACCGCCAGACAGGGGCCGACGCCGAACAGCAGCGCGGTGCGCAGAGCCTCTGCCGCATCGGCATCGCTCGCGGCCTTGGGCACGGTACGCTGCATCGCGCTGGTCATTCCGAGGTCGCAGATATTTTCGATCAGATTGATCGTCGACCACATCACCGCGTACATCCCGTACCCGGCGAGACCGAACATCAGCACGTAGAGCGGCTGCGCCACGATCTCCACTACCGCACCCATTCGGGCGAGGATCGTCGAGCCGAGTCCGCGCGCAACGCGGCGGCTGTCGACGGTCTCGGGGGGAATAGCGGCGTCGCTCATCGGGCTGCGGCCCCCTAGGGGCAAACGCGGCTGAGGGGAAGCGCGCCGTCCGAAAGACGGTTGAAGATGGTCCGGTCCCGCGTGGCGGCCTTGCCCTCGGCCAGCGAGGCGCTAGATAGGCCACGATCCCTTGACCCGAGGAATGCCGACGATGGCCACCTTCACGCTGCCCAAGAATTCGAAGATTACCGGAAAGGGTCGCGCGCATCAGGCGGCGGGCGCCAGCCGCGTCAAATCGTTCAAGATTTATCGCTTCGATCCGGAAAGCGGAGAGAACCCGCGTTATGACACGTTCCAGATCGATCTGGACGACTGCGGTCCGATGGTTCTGGATGCGCTGATCAAGATCAAGAACGAGATCGACCCCACTTTGACCTTCCGCCGGTCCTGCCGCGAGGGGATCTGTGGATCGTGTTCGATGAACATGAACGGCCGCAACGGACTGGCCTGCACGACTGCGATGGAAGATCTCGATGGCGACGTGAAGATCACGCCGCTGCCGGCGATGCAGGTGGTCAAAGACCTGGTGCCGGACTTCAAGCATTTCTACGCCCAGTACGCGTCCATCAAGCCGTGGCTGCAGACCGTCACGCCCACTCCCTCGAACAAGGAACGGCTGCAGACTCCGGAGCAGCGCGAACGGCTCGATGGGCTCTATGAGTGCATCCTGTGCGCATGCTGCTCCAGCTCCTGCCCCAGTTACTGGTGGAACTCCGACCGCTTCCTCGGGCCCGCGATCCTGTTGCAGGCGTACCGCTGGCTCGCCGACAGCCGCGACGAGATGACCGGCGAGCGGCTGGAGCAGCTGGAAGACCCCTTCCGCCTCTATCGCTGCCACACGATCATGAACTGCGCCAACGTCTGCCCCAAGGGGTTGAGCCCGGCCAAGGCGATCGCCGAGATCAAGAAGCTGCAGGTCGAAAAGCACGCCTGACGTGGACGGGGACAGCGCGGTCTTCGATCACCGCGATCACCCGGAACATCCGGGCTGGAAGACCTGGCGGTTGCGCGATGACACGCGGTTCAACTCAGTCGTTCTTGGCGAGATGATCGTTCGCGTGGAAGGCGACAAATGCCGCCTGCGGATGTTCCCGGAACGCAAGCATACCAACCTGCAGGACATGATCCACGGAGCGATAACCTTGTCGCTCATCGATGTGTCCCTGTTCGCGGCGATGCGGACCGAAGGCGACGCGGGACCGGCCGTGACGTTGGAGCTTTCCACCCAGTTCATCGGCGCCGGACGACCCGATGAGCCACTTGATGCGGTGGTGGAAGTCCTGCGGGAGACAGGGCGGATGCTGTTCCTGCGCGGCGATGTGGTTCAGGATTACCGCCTGGTCGCGGCCTTTTCCGGGCTGGTGCGCAAAGCGTCGAAGAAATGAGCGGGCTGTCGGCGCGGTATGACGCGCTCGTCGCAGCAGGCGAATTGCAGCCGGATGTCGATCAGCGAACCGCTGTGACGGCATTGGCCCGGCTGCAAGATCAACTCGAGGCTCCTGTCGAAGCAGGGCTTCTAGGCAAGCTGTTCGGACGCAAGCCGTCGCTCCCGCGCGGAATTTATCTGTGGGGCGGAGTAGGCCGCGGCAAGTCGATGCTGATGGACCTGTTCGTCGAGACACTCGCGATCCCCGACAAACGGCGAACGCACTTTCACGCGTTCATGCTGGAGGTGGATAGCCTGATCAGGGATGAGCGGGCCAGAGAGGCAGGCGACCCCATCGCTCCCACAGCAGCCCGGATCGCCCGAGACCTGCGCTGCCTTGCCTTCGATGAGATGGTCGTGACCAACACGGCGGATGCGGCGATCATGGCGCGGCTGTTCACCGCGCTGATGGTGGATCAGGGTGTCACGATCGTGACCACCAGCAACCGGCCCCCACATGACCTGTACAAGGACGGGCTCAACCGGTCGCTGTTCCTGCCGTTCATCGCGCTGGTCGAAAATCAACTCGACGTGATCCCCCTAGATGGGCCGACCGATTATCGGCTCGAGCGCCTTGCGGGCATTTCGACCTGGCATGCACCGCTGGGCGATGCCGCCACGGCCAGCGTGCGAGAGGCGTTTTTCCGGCTGACCGATTACAACCCGGAAGACGCGGACCACGTACCAAGCGCTCAGCTCGACCTCGGCGGCGGGCGTTCCCTGCAAGTGCCCAAAAGTCTGAAGGGTGTCGGGGTTTTCAGCTTCAAACGGCTGTGCGGCGAAAACCGCGGGGCCGCCGATTACCTCGCGATCGCTCACGCGTATCACACCGTGATCGTTGTCGGCATTCCGCTAATGGGTCTCGACAACCGGGACCAAGCGCTGCGGTTCACGAAGCTAGTCGATGCGCTCTACGAAAACAGCGTCAAGCTGTTCGCCACCGCCGCCGGTGAGCCAGGGGACCTTTACCCAGTCGGACCAGGCAGCTTCGAATTTGCGCGGACGGTCAGCCGGTTGGAAGAGATGCGCAGCGCCGACTACATGGCGCGCGGGCACGGGCTCGCGGGTTGAAGGTGCGCTCGGGCGGCGCCACATATCCTACATTCCGGCGTTAACATCCCGCCGAGGTGGACTGATTTTCGATGATCGACATTCGACCAAAGGCGAGCCTGGCGCACCGCGACCATGGCTGGCTTGAAACCCGTTATCACTTCAGTTTTTCCGACTATCATGATCCGCAGCGCATGGGCTGGGGCGCACTGCGCGTGTGGAACGATGACCGGATCGCGGCGAAGAGCGGTTTCCCCCCTCACCCGCACCGGGACATGGAAATCGTTACGTTCGTACATTCCGGAGCGATCACGCATCAGGACTCGCTTGGTAACCGCGGCCGGACTGGCGCCGGCGATGTCCAGGTGATGAGTGCCGGCACGGGCATCACTCACGCCGAATACAACCTCGAAGACGACGAAACGACGCTGTTCCAGCTGTGGATCATGCCCGATCGCGCCGGTGAACAGCCGAGTTGGGGAGCGCGCGAATTTCCGCGCGGGGAGCGCAGCGGCAGTTGGGTCACGCTCGCCAGCGGCACACCCGATGTTGACGATGCACTTCCCATTCGTGCCGATGCGAAGGTCCTGGCGGCCACGCTCGGCGCTGGGGAAACCGTGCGCTATATGGCTGATGAGGCCCGGCATCTGTATCTCGTGCCGGTCAACGGCCAGGTGCGAGTGAACGGGCTCCAGGCGTCTGCTCGCGATGGCGTGGCGATCACGGGCGAGAGCGAGATCACGGTCGAAGCGCTCGACGACGTCGAGTTGGTGCTGGTCGACAGCCGCTAGACGACGCCGAGCCGCGAGAGCGAGCGGTCGAGCATCAGAAGCTGCCACAGCAGGCGAGAGTGATCGCTACGGCCGGAGATGTGCGCTTCTGCAAGCGTAGAAATCCTCGCGCTATCGAACCACCCCGTACGGGCGAGCGAGGCACCGCGAGCGATCGCGCGCGCCTCGCTCGCCAACGGACCGCGCAGCCACTGCGCGATCGGCGTAACGAAGCCCTGCTTGGGCCGGTAGAGCACCTCTCGCGGCAGGTAGCGCTCCATCGTGTGCTTCAGCAGCCATTTGCCCTGCCCCCGGCGGATGCGCAGGTTCTCCGGGAGTGCCGCCGCGAATTCGATGAGGCGATGATCGAGCAGCGGCTCTCGCGCTTCAAGGCTCACCGCCATGCTGGTGCGATCGGTTTTCGTCAGGATGTCACCGGGCAGCCAAAACTTGAGATCCGCATACTGTGCCCGGTCAAGGCCGGATCGGGCGGGCGCATTGCGCATCAGATCGACGAAGGGGCGCTCCGCCTGGTAGCCTCCTAAGCCACTGCGGAAGGCATCTCTGTATAACTGATTGCGCAGTTCAGGGGCGGTCACCGAAAGGCCGCGCGCATAACCCTCTTCCCCGAATGCAGCGAGCGATTGGAAAGTGCTCTTGGCGCGAAAGGCACGCGGCGCCCAATCCGCCTTCGGCCAGGCGCGGCCCAGCGCGCCGAAGACGGATGAGCGCACCGATTGCGGCAATACAGCCCGGGCCCGTTCCTCAGCGGCGTGGAACCGGTGGCGGCGGTAACCTGCGAAAGCTTCATCCGCCCCATCTCCCGACAGCGCGACCGTAACCGTCTCGCGCGCTAGTTCGCACACGCGCAGAGTGGGCAGCGCGGAAGCGTCGGCGAAGGGTTCGTCGAACATGGCCGCAAGCCGATCGATCTCGCCGAACTCATCCGCCGAAACGATCCGCTCGCGGTGATCGGTGGCGAACCTTTCGGCAATCTGCCGGGCATAGGCTGTCTCGTCGAGCGATGCTTCGTCGAAACCGATCGAACAGGTTCGCACCGGAGCGGACGAAACCTCCGCCATCAACGCGACCACGCTGGAGCTGTCGACCCCGCCGGAGAGGAACGCGCCGAGCGGCACGTCGGCGACCATGCGGCTGCTGACAGCCTCCCGCAGGTGAAAGAGAAGTTCGGCCTCAAGGTCGGCCGCCTTGTCCTTCCGCCGATCAGCGAACGAAACGTCCCACCACCGAACGGGGCCCGCCGGAGGTGCATCGTGTTTCAGCAGTCGGTAGTGTCCCGCCGACAGCTTCTCCACTCCCGCCAAGATCGAGCGATGGTCGGGCACGTACCCCCAGGTGAGGTAGTCTTCGACCGCAAGCGGATCGACCGAGCGGCGCAGCAACGGGTGGGCGAGAAGTCCCTTGAGTTCCGAAGCGAAAGCCAGGCTGCCATCGCTGAGCATGGCTGTGAAAAGGGGTTTCACGCCCAGCCGGTCGCGAGCCAGGAACAACTCTCGCCGCTCCGTATCATAGATGGCAAACGCGAACATTCCGTGCAGCTTGTCGAGGCACCGCGGTCCCCATTGCTGCCAGGCCGCCAGGATGACCTCGCTGTCTCCGTGGGTGTCAAAGCGGGCACCCAGCCCTTCAAGCTCGCGGCGCACCTCGCGGAAATTGTAGATCTCGCCATTGAATACCAACATGGCCCGACGATCGGGCGAGGCCATGGGCTGCGGCGACCCCGCCAGATCGATGATCGACAGCCGGCGGTGGCCCAACGCTACGCCCGGCGCACTCCACACCCCTGCGCCATCAGGCCCGCGGTGCGCGATTGCATCGCACATCTTGGTCACCCGCGCCGGATCGACCGGCTTGGGCGTGCCGCAATGAAATATCCCCGCAATTCCGCACATGCCGCCGGCCCTAGATCAGGCGCACAAGAACGGCAAAAGCTGCGGCGATCACGCAGACCAGCACGACCGCGAGGTCCGGTGCGATTACACCCGCGGGAAATCGCTGGGCGATCGCGTCGGCCTCGGTCGCCGAAAGCCCGGCATTCGCCGGATCGCGGTCGATGAACCGCCACCCGACTCCCAGCACAAGCGCGATCACGAGAGCGAAAAACACCCAGCCATAGACGATGTGATCGAAGCCCCCGGCGCGCTCGGCGCCGATGTACTGGGCCACAAAGATGGTTGCCCATGCGCGTACCCCGTTTGCCACTACCGATACGCACGCCGCGGCAAGGACGAAGATCACGCGCCTCTTCCAGCTGGTAAAGGAGGTCCAGGCAACCAGCGTGGCGAGCGCGACCATCGCGATGAGAAATTTCACGCCGGAGCATTCCTCGGCAACGACAAAGCGCCCCGCAGGCGTATCGATGAACAACCCGTTTGAGATCGCGGGGACCCCGCTCGCATGGGTCAAGGCCACTGCGATGCGTGCGGTCAATTGCTGCAGGGGCGCGATGATCTCATCCCCGAATGGCACCAGGAACAGCGAGTAGGCGACCGGGAACGCCGACAGAAGCATCACCCGCATCCCGCAGATGGTCATCACGGTAGCGGACATCGCGGCGACGGCGCCAAACTGAGCGACAAGATTAATTCCTGCCGCTCGGCCGCACAACCAGATCAAAAGGCTGCCGCAAAGCAGGCCAAGTCCGGGGACGAAGGCCGAGAGGCTGGACCTGGATAACTCGGTCCGCCGCAGCCAGATCAGCCACACGAGAATCGGCGGAATCAGCAGAATGTGCGCGTAAGTATCGCTGTTCCACCATTGGTGCGCCATCTCGCCCCACTCACGCGCGGTCAGTACGAACAGCGCGACCCATCCTGCGGCGAGGCGCAGCAGCAGCGATTTCCGATCATTATTGGCGACTGCTGCCGGGCGGAAGGTCGAGCTGTCAGGCGGCATGGCGATCGCGCTGCGCAGCCCGGCCCATGATGCCGGCGAGTGGCGCCAGAGCGGTGGGCCAGCTCTTCTCCTGCACTACGAATTTGCGCGCCGCAGCACCCATGGCCTGCGCCGAAATCGTGTTGGCTAAGAGGCCGATCACGCGTTCGATGAGCGCCGCATCGTCGCTGCCTACCGCCATGTGCTCGCCATCGGTCGCGTTGATGCCTGTCGCGGCTTCGGGAGACAGGACGACCGGGCGCGCCATCGCCATCGCCTCCAGCACCTTGTTCTGCACGCCGCGAGCAATGGCAAGCGGAGCAAGTACGAGGCTGCATGCCGCCAGGAATGGGCGCACGTCATGCACCTCGCCCCACACCCGGGTGCCGTTCAGCCCGTCAAGGGAACGCACTTTTGCTGAGGGTGCGCGACCCACGATGTGAAATGTGGCGGACGGGTACGTCGCGCGGATCGCCGGCATCAGCTGCATGGCCGCCCGCCGGACTGCATCGACGTTGGGCAGGTAATCCATCTGCCCGGTAAACAGCAGGTGCGGACCGCGGTCTTGCATCAGAGCCGCTTCAGGCTTCGTTGCCTGGTGATCGAACAGGTCAGTGTCGATACCGTTGCCAAGAGCAACCACGTCAGCATTGACGTGGCCGGTGCGGCTGCGGAACAGTGCGGCCTCTGCATCGGAGATCAGCAGAACGGTATCGGCGCGGTTTGCGAGCTGGCGCTCCTCGACTGCCAGCAACCGCCCTTCCCGCTCGTCGATCCACGCGCGCGGGCCGGTGCGCTGGTGCGCGTAGGCCTCGAACTTGGCGGAATCTACGTCGCATAGGTCGACCACCAGCCGGCCCTCGAAAGAGCGCGGCACGTATTGTCCCATTTGCCCGGAAAAAACGAAGATCGTGTCGATCGCTCTCTGCTCTAGCGTATCCTCGATCCATTGCCGGAGAGGGTCGCTGGCAAAAGCGGTCAGGCTGACGGGCTTGCCGGACGCTAGTGCGCGCAAACCCGCCGGGATCAGCTTGGGTCGCCGCTGCAGACAATAGCTGGCGCATACTTCAGCCAATAGCGGTTCGGCGGCGAAATCGGCTGCACTCTCGCCAAGGGTCGCCACATGCACCGGCCCCAGTTCGGCGACTGCCTTGAGCAAGTGATGCGAGCGGATCTTGTCACCCCGATCGGGCGGAAAGGGCATGCGATGAGCGATGAACAGTGTCTCGCCCATCACGCAAGCCCGCGGGCGATGATCGGTCCCAAGCGGTTGGCGACCGGGAGCGGCAGACGCTTCCACAGCGCGATCTTGCCCGAATACACATCGCTGTTTGGATCGATGTCGCGCGCTGCTTCACCGGGCTTTTGCCAGACTGCATAGGTCAGCGGTTCAGGCGTGAAGCCCCAGTTCTTCTTATAGGCAAAGGCGCCGCTACCAATCTTCGACCGCCCGAAATCGAATGTGCCGCATCCGCGCCGACGGGCATGACCCATCAATTCGAAATACAGCCGTTCGTTCGCGCGCGACGCGCGGGCGGCGCGGGTACCTCCACCCCAGTATGGATACGCCACCCCCCGGTGATAAACCGTCAGAACGGCCGCAACCGGCTTATTTTCGAGCAAGATCGTAAGGATATCGGCAGCGGAGCCGAAACCATCCAGAACCGCATCAAAGAGCGCACGCGGGAATACAGGGGTGCCTAGGTTGCGCACGCTTTGGCAATAGACGGCATAGTGCATCCGCCGGTCTTCATCGCTCGTTCCGACCTTGACGGCGAAAGGCTGCTGCAGACCTTTGCGCACCTCGGCGCGCTGTTTGCGCGGGATGGCCAGCAGCTGCGCATCGTCGCTTTCCGCCAGAGGAGCCGCGAAGTTCGCATGCTTGCCGGTGACCTGCCGCCATCCTTCCTCGATATCGGCGCAGCGCAGCTCGACCGAGGCGCAGGACAGCCGTTGGGCAAGCTCGATCGCGGCTTTGGTGAGTCGCTGAACTGATGATTCGCTGTCGGCGATTGCGCCGCCGCCCACCGCAAACCCACTCGAAACCAGTGCGGCTGGAAATAGTGGCGATCGCACTTCAGTGACCGGTAGCCAACCGGTCAAGTTGCCGCCCCTCTCTGCAATCAGTCCGAGTGCTCGCTGCCCGGTCCCCCGTTCGACGGCGCGAAGCCAAGCTGGCCGATGGAACGGGGTCCCCTCCCTTTCGACGACGAAACGTTCGATCCGCGCGAGTTCGCCCGGATCGGTCAGGTCGGCGAGAGTGACGGTCTCCAGCATCGGAGTGAAGGGCGCGTTCATGCCGCAAGGCTGCCGGCGATTGCCGCCTCGCGGTGAGCCAGCACGTCCATCCGGCCCCATTCGAACTCGCGCACCAGCTCGGCCAGCTTGCCCGCCATCTTGTCGAGATTCGTATAGTGCCGCAACCGGGAACGGACCGAGGCATTCGGCACGCGAGGCTGCTTCGGATCGATCTCCCAGGGGTGGAAGTAGAACACCGCCGGCCGCCGGTCCTGACGATTGACTTGCCGGATCGCCCAGCGGCTGAAGGCGTAGGGCAGCACCCGGAAAAAGCCCCCTCCGCCGGCCGCCACGCGCCGACCACCAAGAATCGCGGTGGTCACGGGAATCTCCACCAGCGGGTGCCAAGGCAGCGGATTGAAGGCGAACCGAGGTGCCTCCCGCCAACCATAGTGATCGTGCGTCACCGGCGCGACTGACGAACTGTAGGCGTACCCCTGCTCGGCGAGTTCGGCATAAGCCCATGGGGTGCGCTGATCGATCGAGAAGCTGGGCGCCCGGTAACCGGTAACGGCCGCCCCCGAAGAATCTTCCAGTGCCTGGCGCGCGCGCTTCAGATCGGCGCCGAAGCTCTTGCGATCCAGCGTGAACACGCGCGCATGATCCCAGCCGTGACTGGCAACCTCGTGCCCTTCCTCGGCGATGCGGCGGATCAGCGCTCCATGGCGCTGCGCCACCCAACCGAGCGTGAAGAAAGTCGCCTTGACCTCGGCCGCCGCGAACATGTCGAGGACGCGCAGCACGTTGTCGCTCACGCGCAGCGGCAAGCTGTCCCAGGTGTCCCGCGCGATCACGTCTTCAAAGGCGCCCACCTGGAACCAGTCCTCGACATCGACCGAGAGTCCGTTGACGATCCTGGAATGGGGGATGGTCATCGACGCCCGTCACGCCGCCGCGCGCGGAGAGGCATCTTCGAACCATTCGATCAACATGGTCAGGACGTGGCGGACGGCGTCCTCCTGATCGGCGATCCGCTGCTCCATTCGTTCGAAACGTGCGGACCATTCGCTGTTCGCCAAGTCATCGTTGGCTGGGCGCTCGTTCGCCAACTCGTCAATCGCGCGGCGCAGTTCCATGATCTGCGCATCACGTTCTGCGAGCAGATCCTCCATCCCAGCAGCGGGGGCTGCTCCTTCGGCACTAGTGGAAACGTGCCGCTGCTCTTCGGCGGGCACGGCAGTTCTGGTGCCGGCCTGCGGTACGGCGGCCGGTATGACGTTGTCGCCGGCCATCTCCTTGCGGACCGCAGCGAGCATGGCCGCGTCGATCCGGGTGCGCTGTTCCACCGCGCCCAGCAACATGAGCCGACTCATGAGCTGATTGACCTTGCGAGGGATGCCGCCGGTCGCCTCGAAAAGCTCCGCGAAAACCCGCTGGTCGAACGCCGGGTGGCCTTTCCAGCCAACGCACTGCAGGCGGTGGCTGACATACGGTTCGATTTCGCTGGCGCCCATTGCCTCGAGGTGGTGAGCGGCAATGACGCGCTGGCGTAATTGTTCGAGCGCCGGATGGTCAGCCAGCATCCGTTTGAATTCGGGCTGGCCCAGCAGCAGGGTCTGGAGCAGCGGATGTGAGCCGAGCTGGAAGTTTGACAGCATGCGCAACTCTTCCAGCGCCTCGACCCTGAGGTTTTGGGATTCGTCGACAACCAGCAAACAGCGGCGGCCCCCGCGCGCTTCGTCGTGCAGGAAGCCTTCGATCGCGGCAAGCGCAGAGGCCTTGTCATGGCCATCTATGTCGAGGCCAAAACTTTGCGCGGCCACATGGACCAGCTCTTCACCATCCAGGTTGCTGGTGACGATCTGTCCGACAGTCAGCTGGGCCGGATCGACCTTGCGCATCAGGTGCGCGACTAGCGTCGATTTGCCTGCGCCCACTTCACCGGTGATGACGATGAAGCCTTCCCCCTGGGATAGGCCATAGCCGAGGTAGCTCAGCGCTTTGCGGTGAGTGGCGCTCTCGAAAAAGAACTGCGGGTCAGGGGTAAGCTGAAAGGGCCGCCCGCTCAGAGCGTAAAAGTCGTCGAACATATCAGTCTATCCCAAGCCCTCAATTGAAGTCGTAGCGCAGGCCGAGCAGTGCCGACGCAGTAGTCAGATCCTGACCCGCAATCGATCCGTTCAGGTGGTCCAGTCCCACCGCGGCATTGGCGGAGAGCCCGTCTAGCAGATACCGGCGGTATGCGGCCGATGCGCCGATCACGCTGGCATCCCGCGCTCCCGCAAAATCGCTGGTCAGCCAGTTCGCGTAGGCATTGGCGTTGAAGCTGGAGCGCGCGTCGATCTGGCCCGACAGGTAGGCCGCTGCCCAGTAACTTTCGTCCACCACGCCGTTGGCACTGCCGAGAACCGTGCCAGGGGCCGCGATGAACTTGCTGCGATCGTAACCCATTCCGACGCCGGCACTCATGCGGCCGATTTGGCGCGCATAGCTTGCGTTGATACCCCGCCCACGAAACACTGCCGAGCGGATCGAACCGAGCACACCGGTGAGACAATTGCTGCCCTGCAAGCTGGCAACGCAGCCGGTTACATCCCCGGTAATTGCGTTGCGGTTCGCCGCGAAATCGGCCGGCAGCGCGACCAGGGCGTTGGTCAACTGCCCGCCAAAGCCGGTGATGCCGTCATAGACCGCTATGTTGACCGAGCTGCGGCTGCTGGGCGCCCACGCAAAGCTGCCATAATAGGTCGTTGAATCGTAACGCTTGCCGACGTGCGCCTCAGCCCGAGTGCGGCGGCTGGGGCGCCACATCACGCCCACATCCCAGATCAGCCCTTCGGTTTCGTAAGCAAGCTGGCGAGGAGCACTCTTGTCGGTGACAAAGCGGCCGTCGGCTCCGATCACCGGCGCGCCATCGGCGGTCCGCACGGCATCGCGGCTGGATATTTTCACGTTTTCGTACCCCGCCCCCGCCACGGCGGCGAGCGCTGGGGTCAATGGGACGCTCACGTCGGCGCGGAAGTGTGCGTCGCGCACCCGCTGGTCTAGGTTCGAAATATCTTCTTGATAGTAACCGGCCCCGACGCCGACGCCGACGGGCAGTCCGTCTCCCGCGCGCGTTGCTGCGTGCACGCCAGCGCTTTGCACCACGCTGTCTTCGAACACGTCCACTGACGGCGCGCCCGGCGCGGTCGCAAACCCTTCGGGCGCTTCGGCCCGAGTGTAACCGATCCTGTAGTTGGCGTTCACTTCCGCGTCGCCGACGCGGGTGTGAACGGTGGGTCCGGCATAGGCTGAATAGACGCGGCTTTCGTTGTCACGATCCCGTCCGGATCCGATCGTGGCCCCGCCGTTGCTGTCGATGCGGGTGCGCGTGGCGAGCGCCCCGGCCTCGACCGTGACAGCGCGAGGAACCACGCTGGCGTAACCGCGGGCCACCCCGGACAGCGTCGAGCTGTCGGTCATCCGCGAGTCGTAGCCCAGCGTCTGTTCGAATCGAACGGAGGCGGCGCCGCCGTTGTTGCGGCCCTGAACGCTCAAATCGACCCCGGCTGCCACCTGCGTATAAGTCACCGCGTCGCTGCCCGGCGACAGTTCGGCGGTCAGGACCTGATTGGCCTCGATATACGGGGCGGTTCGCACGTTGCGTGAGCGCTGGCCTTGGTCCGCCTGCTGAGCGGAAGCCGGAACCACGGCAATTGTGGCCGCCAGCCCAATGACCGAGGCAAGGGTCCATGCCTTCACGGACATTACCCCTCGTGCCCATAATAAGTGCCGAAGCGCCGTCCGCTCGGGCTGAAATGCGTTGCGTTCAACAGCAGCTTTATGTCCGGGCAGGCGCCCAGCAGGTGCACCGCGTCCTCAAGCGCACTTCGACCCGTCTTGTCAGCACGGGCGACGAGAACCGCCTGGCCCACGTGCTGCGCCAGATCCGCGGCTGGAGAGGCGGCCAGCGCGGGCGGACTGTCGAACACCAGCATTCGACCAGGCGCGCCCCGGGTCAACCGGTCGAGCACTTCCGCGGTTCTGGCGCTGGCAAGCCATTCGCTATCTGTGGCGGTCATATCCCCCGCCGGCAGCACGAAAAGTCCATCGATGTCCGTTGCCAAAACAAGATCTTCGACGCGGAGCGACGGGTCTGCCAGCGCATCCATCAGACCGGGCGCGGACGGCAGCCCAAGTGTCGCGAGGATGGAAGGCTTGGCGAAATCGGCATCGATCAGCACCACTTCGCCGCCACGTTCCCCCGCCATCGCGATAGCAAGGTTGGTGGCACAAAACGTCTTTCCGTCGCCCTGAAGGGGCGAACAGATCAGAACCCGCTGGGCGGCGGTATCCCCGGCAGCGTGCGCCGATGCGAGCACCTGTCGTTTGATGATGCGAAACTCTTCCAGCAGCGCCGTTGCGCCATCTTCAGGCACGATTAGGCCCCGCTCTCGCAGACGCTCGCGATCAATCGGATGACGCGGACCCGTGAGCGAAACCGCCGATGGAGCCTCCGGTGCAGCGGGTTCGGGCACGACCGAAGCAGAGGCTTCGAACTGCGGCCCCGGCTCGGGCGGCGTTGCCGCCACCGGAATCGACCCGGCATGCGCGGCGGTGCGCTGCACGCGCCTTGTTACTGGCACCGCGAGCTCGCTCGGCATTGGCGCAGCCCGAAACGGATCCAGTGCAAAAGCGCCACTCGCGCGTTCGAACAGCGACACCTCGCTTGCATCGTCGCCCTGCGGCGGAAGGTGGCTCTTTGCGTGTTCGGTCATGCCACCATCCCCCGCTGGACGAATTCGATCGTCAGAAGCACCAGGAACACTCCACCCAAGGAGCCGGTCGCGGCATAAAACAGCTTCATCCGACTGGCCCGCAGCGCCCTGGCGCCTCCCGTCAGGTTCTCTGAAATCGCGCCGATCACCGGCAGGTCGAGCGCGCGCTCCAACCCGGCCGTGGTCGCGAAGGTCGAGCGGAGCTGGCCCAAGGCAAGCGCCGAGCCCACCCCAGCTCCGAGACCCAGGATCAGCACGCCAAGCAATAGCAACGGCCGATTTGGCGATGCGGGGTTGCGGGGCGTCGACGGCGGATCGACCACATCGAACTTGAAGCTCGACCGTTCGTCCTCCACCTGCCCGCGGAGGCGCATTTCCTCGCGGTTCTGGAGAAGCTCGTCGTACTTCTTCTTGAGCACGTCGTAATCGCGGCTGATGCGATTGGCTTCGGCCGACGCGGATGGCTCGCTCGCCTGATCCGCCATCGCGCCGCTGACGTCCGCTTGAAGCGCCGCTTTGCGTGCCATCAGCGCCTGGACGTTGGCTTCCCGTTCCGCCTTGATCGAGATCAAGGAGCTGTACGCCGGATTGGGCATGCCGCTCGCCTGTCCCCCGCCCGCCCGCTGGAGCAGCGTGATCTGCCGCTTGAGCGCAACCACGTCCGGGTGACTGTCAGTCAGCCCTCGCGCCTGCATCGCGGCGAGTTGCGCCTGGGTCTGGCCGAGCGCGGAACCGTCGCTGCCCCCCGGTCCGGCTAAGATCCGCGGCGTGCCGGCGAGTTGCCCGTTGATCGCGGCGAGCGCACTTTGCGCCGCTGCAAGATCGGCATCGACCCCGCGCACTTCCTGGCGCGTCGCGGCCAGACGGCTGGAAATCGCGCTGCTGCCGCCCACCAGATCGGGGTGCGCGGCTTCAAATGCGGAAAGCTTGGCTTCGGCCGCTTCCAGTTCGGCCTTGCGCTGTTCTAGCTGCTGATCGAGGAACACAACCGTGTCGGCGACTTCGCCGCGGTTGCCCGCGATGTTCTCTTCGCGGAAGATATCGATCAGCTTCTGAACGACATCCTGCGCCAGCTTGGCGTTCTGCGCGTCCGACAGGCTCGGCTTGCCGATCAGCGCCGTGATCGTGAACAGGCTGTCTTCCTGGCTCTCGACCTTCACGTTTTCGGCGAGATCGGCGACGGTCTGCTCCATCTCCCGCGGAGTGGCGACGTCGGCACCCAGATCGGTTCCGCGAACGACTTTCTCGAGGTTCACGCCGCCGGCTAGGGTCTTGCGGACACGGTCGATTTCGCCCTTGCCGCCGTTCGCAATTTTCAGCTGATCGGACAAGACATCATCGGTTTCGACGAAGATCCGCGCTGTCGATTCGTACTTGTTGGGGATCATCGCGACGGCCATCCAGCCCAGCAGGCACACGCCCCACGCGACCCCGAGCACCAGCCAGCGTCGGTGCCACACCGACACCGCCGCCGCGCGCAGTTCCCCGAACATCTCGTTCATCAGAACATGCTTTCGGGGATGATGATGACGTCACCCGGCTGAAGCATGACGTTCGCCTCGCTCTCACCCTTTTTCAGCAGATCGCCAAGGCGCAGGGCGTATTCGCGTTGCCGCCCAACCTGCTTGTCGAACCTGATCAGCTTGGCGCGGTTGCCGGCAGCGAACTCGCTCAGCCCTCCGACCGCGATCATCGCGTCAAGCACGGTCATGTTGGCACGAAATGGAATGCTCGCCGGCTTTTCGGTCGCGCCGATTACCCGGATCTGCTGGCTGAAGGTGCCAGCGAAATCGGTCACGATCACGCTGACCAGGGGGTCTTCGATATATTGCGAGAGCTGAAGCTTGATGTCCTGGGACAGCATCGCCGGCGTTTTCCCCACCGCCGGCATATCGTTGACCAGCGGCGTGGTGATCCGCCCGTCGGGACGAACCTGGATTTTCTCTGCGCTGAGTTCCGGATTGCGCCAAACCTTGATTGTCAGCTCGTCAAGCGGACCGATCACGTAATCTTCGCCCGGTCCCTGTTGCATGGAGACGAATGCCGCGGGCGGCAGCTGGTTGTCAGTTCCGCTGCTTGCGCAGCCACTCAACGCGAGCGAGGCAGCCGCGACCATGCTCGCAATGATTTGGACGGGACGGAAAGAGCGCATCGATAGATCCTTGCCTTCAGGCGGCCCATGCGACGCATGTTCCGGGAGCGACCCGGCACACGGCGAAGGCGCGCGTATCCGGCCGTCATCTCGCGGAAATTGGTGAACATACTGTTAGGCTTGAAGGTCGTTAACGCGGGCAGTCCCGCTCCGGGACAACGGTTAGCAAAAGCGTTAAACGAGTATTTCTCGCGCCGGTCCTTGCCCAAGAAACATCGCCGGTGAAGCGCTCGCCCCATAAGCGCCCGCGCAGAACACGGCGACCACGTCGCCGACATCGGCGCGAGGAAGCAGCGCCTTGTCGGCCAGCCGGTCGAGCGGAGTACACAGGCAGCCGACCACGGTCGCCACCTCCTCAGCTGCCGCGCCGAAACGGCTGGCGATGGCGACTGGATAGTTGCGCCTGACGACGGTGCCGAAATTGCCGGATGCCGCCAGTTGATGATGCAGACCACCGTCAGTGATCACGTAGGTTTCGCCCTGGCTGTCCTTGCGATCAACCACGGTACACAGGTAAACCCCCGCCTCCCCCACCAGATACCGGCCAAGCTCGATGCAGAGTTCGGTCTCGCGCAGAGATAATGGCAGCCTGTCAAAGCGCTCCGCCAAGCGGTCACCGACCACTCTGACGTCCACTGGCGTGTCACCCGCAAAATAGGGGATGCCAAGCCCGCCGCCCATATTGAGCTTGGGCAAAGCTCCGTGGCCGATGTCGTCAGCAAGCTGAGCGGCAAGGTCCAGCACGTTGCCCTGGGCCTCGGCAATCGCTTCGGCATCAAGTGCCTGGCTGCCTGCGAAAATGTGCAGACCCTGCCAATCCGCGCCCGCCGCGATGATTTCCTTCGCCAGCGCCGGAACACGCTCGGCGTCGACTCCGAACGGCTTTGCTCCGCCGCCCATTTTCATCCCGGACCCGCGCAGCTCGAAGTCGGGATTGACCCGGATTGCGAGCCGAGGCTTTATCCCGAGTTGCTCGCCGATATTCAGCGCCCGCCGCACTTCGTTCTCGCTTTCACAGTTGAGGGTCGCGCCCGCCCGGATGGCGGCCTCAAGTTCGATGTCACGCTTCCCCGGTCCGGCGAAGCTGACTCGCGCCGGATCGATGCCTGCGTCCATGACCAGCGCGAGTTCCCCGCCGGATGCGATGTCGAAGCCATCGACCAACCCTGCCATGTGCTGCAGCACAGGCTGCCATGGGTTCGCCTTGACGGCATAGTGAATCGCCAGCCGCTCGGGCATCGCCGCGCGCAGGTCGATCATCCGGCGATCCAGGTGCATTCGCGAATACACGAAAAGGGGCGTACCGCCCGCTTCTGCAATCAGCGCGCTCGCGGTGCGGCCGCCGATAGCCAGTTCGCCGCCTATGGTGTCGTAGCCTGCCGGAACGGGGCCGAGCGGCTTCACTGAATGAAATCCAGCAGGATCGCGTTCCGGTCCAGCTTCCCATTCGGATTGCGCGGCATCGAATCGTAACGGCGCATCTGGCGGGGCTGCATGAAGTTCGGCAGCGATGCCGTCAGTGCCTTTTTCAGCATCTCTTCATCGAAGTCGGCAGCGGGGCGAACCGCAAGGCCGATCGCGTGCCCCAATTTCGTGTCCGGCACGCCCACCGCGACCGCCTCAGCGACAAGGCCCGTGGCTAGGGCCGCTTCCTCGATCTCTTGGGGGCTGACGCGGTTTCCCGCGGTCTTGATCATCGCGTCCCTCCGCCCGACGAAATATAACAAGCCGTCTGCCTCTCGTCGTACTCGGTCACCTGACCAGACCGCGGTCCCACCGTAGGTGGATGTGCGCGGCGCGGCGCGGAACCGTTGGGCCGTGCGCTCGGCATCGCGCCAATACCCTTGCGCGACGAGCGGACCTGCGTGAACCAGTTCTCCCTCCTCGCCATTCGAGGCTTCCTCGCCGTCCTCACCGATCACCATGACTTCGGCGAAGGGAATGGCCCGGCCCATCGACGTGGGATGACTGTCGACCAGCGAGGGATCAAGATAGGTCGAGCGGAACGCTTCCGTCAGCCCATACATGGGGAACAGGCGTGCGGCGGGGAAAAGGCCCCGCAGGGTTCGTACAAGAGGTTCCGTCAATGCACCGCCGCTGTTGGTGAGCCTCCGCATCGCCCGCGTGGCATCAAGCGGCCATTCGACTTCACTGAGTTGCATCCACAACGGCGGCACGGCGGCCAGCGTCGTGACGCCATGCCGTGCGCATGCTTTCACCACGTCGCGCGGCATCAGATAGTCGAGCGGGGCCACCGCGCCGCCTGCATACCACGTGCAGAACAACTGGTTTTGTCCATAGTCGAAGCTGAGCGGCAAGACGGCCAGGGTGATGTCATCCATCTCAAGCCCGAGATAGTGCGCGACACTGACCGCGCCGAGCCACATGTTCGCATGGCTCAGCATTACACCCTTGGGCTGGCCGGTCGACCCGCTAGTATAAAGGATCGCCGCCAGATCGTTGGGGTCGTGCTCCGACCGGCCCAGCGGTGTTGCTTCGCCCGCCAGATCCCACAGATCTTGTTCCGCTACCGCCGTGCACCCGGGCGGCAGATCGCCCTGATTGAGCGTTTCCAGACGCGAGCGGGTCCCGATGAGCAGGTCCGAACCGCTATCTGCCAGGATGTGCGCTGCCTGGAGCCGCTTGAGCAATGGATTGATCGGCACGTGAACCAGTCCTGCCCGCGCGCAAGCAAGCGGCAGCAGGCACGTCACCTCGCCCTTCGCTGCCCAACTGGCGACCCGCGCCCCCTTTCCCGCTTGCGTCAGCAGCCAGCCCGCCAGCCGGGCGACACGGTTCCTTAAATCCTGATAACTAAGGGTCTCCGACCTCAGGATTAGCGCAGGCGCAGATGCATTGCCTCGGTCAATGAGGTGATCGAGCGGCCTGGGCCGGGGATCGAGCGCTACGGGCATGAATACTCCGAAGGGAACAAGCGCGTTGGACGCGGTCAGCTATCATCACACGGTTAAGGTCTTGCAAGACGTTGCAGCAGCGCCGGCCGGGCCGTTCGATCGCGCCGAATGGTTCGCCTTGCTGGAAACTGCCGGACACCGTCCCCTTATTGCGGTTGCCCGCCAAGGCGAGAACGCAATCGCGCTTCCGTTGTCAGATGCGGATGGCCGGATCGAGGCTTTGCGAAATTGGTACACTTTCAGCTGGCGCCCCGTCGGAATGCTGGACGATCATCTGATCGCCGTCGTTGCACGCGATTTGCGCACACGCGCCGCGGGCGTGACGCTGTGGCCGGTCCCCGACGAAGACGGTGCCGCCAGCCGCCTTGCCAGTGGGTTTCGATCTGCAGGTTGGGCGGTGAGCTGCACGCCTTGCGACCACAATCACGTGCTTGAGGTCGCTGGTCGCAGCTTTGCCGAATACTGGTCGGGTCGACCCGGACAGATCCGCGCCACCCACAAGCGCAAGGCCAATAGGGTCTCAGTCGATCTTTTCGATCGTTTCGATGGAAGCGCATGGGAAGCGTACCAGGCGATTTACGGAGATAGTTGGAAGCCTGCCGAAGGGGACCCGGAGCTCCTACGTCAATTTGCGCAGGCCGAGGGCGCCGCGGGCCGCATCCGGCTGGGCGTCGCTCGGGCCGAGGGTGAGCCGGTTGCGGCACAATTCTGGACCGTCGAAAACAAGATCGCCTACATCCACAAGCTCGCGCATCGCGAGAGCGCCAGACACCTCTCGCCTGGCACCATCCTGACTGCAGCGCTCTTTGAACGGGTGATTGATACCGACCGGGTCGACCTAGTCGACTTCGGGACGGGCAACGATCCCTACAAACGGCATTGGATGGAGCACGACCGGCCCCGCTATCGAATTGATTGTCTGGATCCGAGACAGCCCCGCGCCTGGCCTGCCCTGGCGAAGCGGGCGCTTGCGCGCTTCTCGAGCGAAGGCTAGGTGCCGCGCGCATTTCGGATGGGGAACCGTATGACGGTTGATCAGCATCACCTGGGCGCGAGTCGCACCGAGATCGACGCCCGGCTGCGCTCGATTCTGGTCGACGCGCTGGGCCTCGACCCGGATCGCGTCGCGACGTTCGACAACGACACGGGGCTATTCGGGCACCTGCCCGAGCTCGATTCCATGGCTGTCGCCGGGCTGCTGACCGAAATGGAGGACCAACTCGACATCGTTATCGATGACGAGGACGTCGACGGCGAAATGCTCGAAACCTATGGCGGCCTGCTTGCCTTTGCCGAGGTCAAAGCCGCCTCGGCGTGAACCCTTTCGGATACATCGACTGGCCGTGCCCCTCAATCAACGGAGGGACGCACGACGAACTGGCGCTCGTGTTCGACAAGGGGCGCCAGCATCGTCTGCTCGTCCTGCCGGCCTGGTTCGATGAGGCAAACAAGCTGCGGCGCCAAACCGTCGAAATCATGCGCCGCCTCGATCTGTCAGGTATCGACTGCTTCCTTCCTGATCTCGCGGGCTGCAACGAGAGCGAGGCACCGCTACCCCAACAGACGTTGGCAAGCTGGCGTCACTCAGCCACCGCCGCTGCCCGGGAGTTTGCCGCGACACACGTATTCGCGGTTCGCGCGGGCGGGTTGATCGCTCCCGAAGGGCTGCCCGGCTGGGTATTCGGACCGGTTACCGGCGCCAAAGTGCTACGTACGATGCTGCGCGCCCGCGCGATCGCCGCGCGCGAAGCTGGCAAAGCCGAGCGGGTAGAGGACCTTCAGAACGGGGCCCGGATCGACGGGATCGAACTTGCAGGTTGGACCATCGGTGCACAAATGTTCCGCAGCCTCGAAGCGGCCACCCCATCAGCCGAACTTGTGCCCATCGATCAGGATCTGGCAGGCGGAACTGGCTTCTGGCGGCGGGCCGAACCCGGTGAAGACCCGGGACAGGCGGATGCTTTGGCAGCCATGATCGCGATAGGCATCGCCGGTACATGACACGGCTTCACCTGACCTTCGAATGCGCCGACACCACCTTGGCGGGCTCACTGGACACGGCTGCCGGCGTCAGCGGGCTGCTGCTCGTCAGCGGGGGCAACGAAGTACGTTCGGGCGTCTTTTCAGGCCAGGCGGCACTTGCAGCACGCATTTCCGCCGCAGGCTACCCCGTGTTCCGTTTCGACCGGCGGGGGGTCGGCGACAGTGGCGGTGAGAACAAGGGCTTTCGCAAGAGCAACCGCGATATCCAGTCTGCGCTCGCTGCCTTCCGCGTCATCGCACCCCAAATCGAACGGGTGGTCGGCTATGGCAACTGCGACGCAGCAAGCGCCCTGATGCTGGCGAGCGGGCTGGATTGCGATGCACTCGTGCTATCAAACCCCTGGACCGTCGAAGATGACCGCGCCCTGCCGCCGCCCGAAGCGGTGCGTGCACGCTATGCTGAAAAGCTAAAGAACCCTCGAGAACTCGCCCGCTTGCTAAGCGGCGGAGTGGATCTCGGCAAGCTTGCGAAAGGTTTGGTGCGAGCCGGTCGGCGTACGTCTGCCCCCACAACACTCGCAAGCGAGATGGCCGCCGGTTTGGCGGCATTCGATGGCCCCGTTCGCATACTGGTTGCAGGATCGGATCGCACGGCTCAGATTTTCACGAGCAACTGGGATGCCGACGATACGCGGGTGGTGCGCTGCGACGGCGCTGGTCATGCCTGGAGTGAACCTCACGCGCGGGAGTTCCTGGAGCGGAACCTGCTCGAGATCTTGCGCGGCTAGCGCACGAAAAGGCTGGCAAGCTCTACGTGCGTGGACCAGCGGAACTGGCCGACAGGGCGCAACTCGGCAAGACTGAAGCCGGCATCGATCAGTGTTCGTGCGTCCTTCGCCCAGCTTGCCGGGTTACAGCTGATATAAACGACCCTTGAGACCGCGCTGCTGGCGATGTGAGCCACTTGCTCCCGCGCACCTGCCCGCGGCGGATCGATCAGTACTCCATCGAAGCGCGACAGTTCATCTTGCTGGAGTGGGTTGCGGAACAGATCCCGATGGTGCGCTTCCACCCGAGACGCGGTTCGGCCCGCGGCCGTGCGGCATGCGAGGTAGACATCGCGGGCCCCTTCAAACGCCGCGACCCGACCAGGCAACGCGAATGCGAACGTGCCAAGCCCCGCGAACAGATCGGCGGAGTAGGTGCTGTCGGCCAGCCATTCGCGCGCTGCGGCAACCAGTGCTGCCTCTCCGTCCGCGGTCGCTTGCAGGAACGCGCTGCTGGGCAGGGGGATGCGCATCCCGCCCAACGTGACGGTAACGGGTTCCGGCTCCCACAGCGCTTCCGCCCCGAATCCCAGGTCCGCCGTCAGCCGAGCCAATCGATTGGTCTGCGCAAAGTGCAGCGCGGCCTCTGTCGCGGCGAGACCTTCCATTGCAAAATGACGCAAGTTGCAGTCGACCCCTTGGTCGCTCAGCGTCAAGTCCACATCCACCGCCCATCTCCCTCGCTGACTGGCGAGCATTTGGCGGAGCGGCGCGACCAACGAGAACAGTTCAGGCCGGAGGACGTGACATTCGCGCATGTCGACGATCTTGTGAGAGGCGAGTTCTCGAAAACCGACTACGACGCGTCCGCCCTGCGCTGACGCATGCAGCGAAGCCCGACGGCGTGAGCGCGACGGTGACAGATGGGTTGGCGCGACCATCACGGGCAGTATTCCCTGACCCTCGGCGGCTAGCACGACCCGATCACGTACGAAGGTTGCCAAAGCGCCTTCGTCGAGATGCTGAAGCTGGCAGCCGCCACACTTTCCGAAATGACGGCAGGGAGGCGCGGCGCGGTGAGGTCCAGGCAACAGGCTGCCGTCGTCTGCAATCACATCTCCTGGCGCGGCGAACGCCACGTGGCGCCCGCTTGGGGTCACGCCGTCCCCCTTCGCGGCGACCCGGACGATCTCCTCTGTCACGTGCGCAAGAACCGGTCGTAAGCGGGTGAAAGATTGCGGATCAGATCATCGGCAATCAGCGCCGTACCGGCGATGCGAGCCGCCTCCCCGTGCAGCCAGACCGCCTCGCCTGCCGCTCGGAAGGGGTCACGTCCCGCGGCCATCCGGCCGGCCGCGATACCGGCGAGCACATCGCCGGTGCCGGCCGTGGCAAGCCAACTCGGTCCCGGAGCGAAGAAAGCCAGTTCGCCACCTGCTCCCGCCAACAGGGTGTCCGGACCCTTCGCCAGCACAGTCGCACCGATAGTCTGGGCAAGCGTCTTGGCACGGTCGATCTTGCCTGAAGCGGCGATTGCAAATCGCCGGCACAGCGCGGCAAGCTCGCCTTCATGCGGGGTTAGCAGTAGCCGAGCGGCGGCAACTCCTTCGAGGAGGTCATCGTCGAGCACATGCAACGCATCTGCATCGATGACCGTCGGTATCCCCCTTTCCAGCACCATGCCAAGGTTCTGCCGAGCAGCTTCGTCCCGGCCCAGCCCGGGTCCTATGACCAATGCCGAAAAGCGGGGATCGGCAAGCGCTAGACCAATCGGGCGACAGTCATTCACCAACGCGCGCGCGTGCGTGGCAGGGAGTGGCTGTGCGAGGTGTTTGACGTAACCCGCGCCGCTGCGCATCGCCGCCTCGGCGGCGAGTAGCGCTGCTCCCGGCATCACGCCCCCCACCACGCCGACCATGCCGCGCGAATACTTGTGAGCGCCGCGTGCGGGAGCACTGAAGCGCGGCGCCGTGAACAGGTGCGCACCCGTGCTGGCTAGCTCTATGCCGATATCAACCAGGCGTACTTCCCCCATGCAGTCGCTGGCCGGCGTCATGAAATGCGCCGGCTTCCACGCGCCCAGCGCCAAGGTAAGATCGCAGCGCACCGCTGTTCCCAGGATCGCTCCGTCATCCGACGAAACGCCGCTCGGCAGGTCCACCGCGATCACGAACTCGTGAGCGTCGGCAAGCTTGGCAAGAAGGTCGCTGTGTTCGCTAGCGAGTGGTCGGGACAAACCGGACCCGAACAGGCAATCGACCAACACGCCGCCCCGGGCGCCTTCCACCTGGTTCCCTTGCCAGCGCGCTTTTGCGCGGCGGGCAGCGTCTGTCGCCGGATCCACCGGAGCGATGACTCGCACGTCAGACCCTAGATGGCGCAGGTGCTCGGCAACGACATATCCGTCACCGCCATTGTTGCCCGGGCCGCATAGCACCGTCACGGAACGCCCCCGCGCCGCCCGGTGGACCCAATCCGCCGCCCCACGCCCGGCGCGCAGCATCAGTTCGTCGATCGATACTCCTTGCGCCATCAGCGCCTGCTCAGCGCCGCGCATCTGATCGGCGGTGAGGACCTGGTCAGGGTTGCGCATCGATGTCCGCCGGGAAACGGTAGCGGTCCGGGCCGACGGCCACCTCCATCACCGGGGGATCGCCGACAAGCGTACTGACTGCATCGTCCGCGCCATCGATCGCCACCATGCTGGTGCGGTCCTGCGCGATACGGAATCGCCGGAAGGCGCCATCCGGATGCCGCACCACGAATTCCGAACCTTCTTCGCCTGCAAACCGCTCGACCAGGCAATCAGCTGCAAAGGCACTTCCTGATCCTTGCGCGCACTCGATCTGGCGAGCGCCCGGGCTGGCCTGCGGCTGCGCTTCTCCTTGTGAGCACGCAGCCAGGCCCAGCACCGCCGCGACAAGACACGATCGCATCACCCGCGCCTTAGCCGGCTGAGGTCCCGCACCGCCCCACGCGCGGCGCTGGTGGTCATCGCGGCATACGCCTGCAGTGCGGTGGAGATCGCCCGTTGGCGCGGCTTCGCCGGATGCCAACCGCGCTCCGTCTGCTCCGCCGCACGGTGAGACAGCACATCCTGGGACACAACCAACTGGATGGTCCGAGCAGGGATGTCGATTTCTATCCAGTCGCCGTCGCGGACCAGACCGATCGTCCCTCCCTCCGCTGCCTCCGGGCTTACGTGCCCGATCGACAGGCCGCTCGTGCCGCCGGAAAAGCGGCCGTCAGTGATCAGCGCGCACTCGGCGCCGAGGCCTTTCGATTTCAGGTAGCTGGTGGGGTACAGCATCTCCTGCATCCCCGGTCCGCCGCGAGGCCCCTCGTAGCGGATCACCACCACATCTCCGGACACGACCTGATCGGTCAAAATGGCCGCCACCGCGGCGTCCTGGCTTTCGAACACCTTCGCCGGGCCGCCGAACGAGAGGATGCTTTCATCCACCCCCGCGGTCTTCACGATGCAGCCATCCTGCGCAAGATTGCCATGCAGGACGGCAAGGCCTCCGTCCTGACTGAAGGCGTGTTCGCGTGAGCGGATCACCCCGCCTGCACGATCCGTGTCGAGCGCGTCCCAACGCTTGTCCTGGCTGAACGCAGTCTGCGTGGGGACGCCGCCGGGCGCAGCGCGATAGAAATCCTGCACCGCGGGGTTGTTGGTCAGCCGCACATCCCAGTCGGCAAGCGCATCACCCAGCGTTGGAGAGTGCACGGTCGGTAGCGCGGTATGCAACAGGCCGCCGCGGTCAAGCTCACCGAGGATAGCCATGATGCCCCCGGCCCGGTGGACATCTTCCATGTGCACGTCCGATTTGGCCGGCGCGACCTTGCACAGGCAGGGCACTTGCCGGCTCAGACGGTCGATGTCGTGCATGGTGAAATCGACCCCGGCCTCGTGCGCGGCTGCCAGCAGATGGAGCACCGTGTTGGTCGAACCGCCCATCGCAATGTCGAGGCTCATGGCGTTTTCAAAAGCTTCGAAGCTGGCGATCGAGCGTGGCAGTACGCTGGCATCCCCATCCCCGTAATAACGGCGGCACAACTCCACGACGAGGCGCCCTGCCCGTTCGAACAGCCCCTGCCGGTCGGCATGCGTGGCCAGTACGGAGCCGTTGCCGGGCAACGACAGGCCGAGCGCTTCGGTCAGGCAGTTCATCGAATTGGCAGTGAACATCCCGCTGCACGATCCGCAGGTCGGGCAGGCCGCCCTCTCGATATCCGAGACTTCTTCGTCAGAAAAGCTCTCGTCGCCCGCGGCGACCATCGCGTCGACGAGGTCGAGAGCGATCTCCTTGCCCTTCACCACCACCTTGCCGGCTTCCATCGGCCCGCCGCTGACGAAAACGGCGGGCACGTTGATCCGCAGCGCAGCCATCAACATGCCCGGCGTTATCTTGTCGCAATTGGAGATGCACACCATCGCGTCGGCGCAATGGGCATTGACCATGAATTCGACGCTGTCGGCAATCAGTTCGCGTGACGGCAGCGAATACAGCATCCCATCATGGCCCATCGCTATGCCATCATCGACCGCTATAGTGTTGAATTCTTTCGCAACCCCTCCCGCCGCCTCGATCTGCCGGGCGACCAGTTGGCCCAGGTCCTTAAGGTGGACGTGCCCGGGCACGAACTGGGTGAACGAGTTGACCACCGCCACGATCGGCTTGCCGAAATCGCCGTCCTTCATGCCCGTCGCGCGCCAGAGACCCCGGGCGCCCGCCATGTTGCGGCCATGAGTGGAGGTGCGGGAACGGAGTTCGGGCATGTGCAGGGTCCTTGGCTGTCGAGAAAGGCTAGGCCAGGATGCTGCTCCGTCCCAACGGCATTTCCTTAAGGCGCCTCAAGCAGCAGCGCCACCCGCGCCGCGACATCGCTGATCAGGTGCGCCCAGAGCGCTTGCCCCGCGGGCTCAGCGATCTGATCCTGCCGCACCTCGATCGCGAGATACGATCGACCATGCGCCTCGGCATGGCGGTTCATCGTCGCGTTGAGTTGGCGGCCGGAGTACGGTTCGTTGTCGCCGACCGTGAAGCCAGCCGCTCGAAAGAGGTTCATCGCAAGCCGAGCGGCGCGATCATCCTCGTTATGGAGCAGCGCGACCTCCCATGGCCGCGCCCCTGGTGCGCTGCGGAGCGAAGGCGTGAAGCTGTGCAGCGAGATGATCAGCGAGGGTTCAACCTCGTCCAGCCATGCAGCTAAAGCACCATGATATGGCCGGTGGAAAAGGTTCAACCTCGCCTCTATATCTGCCCCCGCGTTCCCAGGTATCGCATGCCCGTCGCTGATCGCTGGAACCACGGCGGGGTGGTCTTCTTCCCGGTGAAGATCGCATACCAGCCGGCTGACGGTTGCCAGGTGAGCGGGGATCCCGCTGTCCTGCGCCATCAGTTCGGCGACCGGCTCCACCCCGATGTCGACGGCGATGTGCTGGTCGAGCAATTCAGGCGCGATACCGAGGTCGATCCCGGCCGGCACGAATTTGGACGCGTGATCCGCTACCAGCACGATCCCTTCCGGGGCGTGTTGAGGTCCGATGCGCCGCCAGGGTTGCCATGATGTCATGGTCGCAGCTTACCTTCCATGATCCACCAGCCTGGATGCTCGCCGGCCAGCTGGGCCGCCGCTGCGGCCTGCGCGGCCGGGTCGGAGTAGAGGGCAAAACAGGTCGCGCCCGAACCCGACATCCGCGCGACCGACGCGCCGGTTCGGCGGAGGGCGCTGAGGACATCTGCGATTTCCGGAACCAGGGCAACGGCGGAGTCCTCAAGATCATTGCGCCCTTGCTGGGTGACGATGGACGCCGGTCCGACCGGGAGCGGACCGCGATCCTCGCCGCTCCAGCCGGCGAACACCGCGCCGGTCGCCAGCGGCGCCCGGGGGTTCACGAGGATAACAGGTGCATCCTCCAGATCATTGATTATAGGAGTTAAATCGACGCCGGAGCCATGACCCAGGCACATCCGGCTTTCGACGCACGCCGGAACGTCCGCCCCCAAGGCCGCCGCCCGCCGCAGCCAGTCGGCCGGCAAGTCATGGAGCGCGTCCACGATCCGGAATACCGCGCCGGCATCCGCCGATCCGCCGCCAAGACCGGCCGCCACCGGAAGGTTCTTTTCCAGCGCAAGCGAAAGCCCGCTCGCCCGCGGCAACTTGCCCAGAGCAGCGGTCACAAGATTGCCAAACGGATCAGTCAGTTGCTCGGCGAACTCACCGCTTACCGTCAGCTTGTCCCGGTCTGATGGCCGGGCGACCAGCACATCGCCCGCATCGACGAACGCGAACAATGTCTCGAGCTCGTGATAGCCATCGTCGCGCCGGCGACGGACGTGCAGCGCCAGGTTGATCTTGGCGTATGCAATCTCGCGCATTCAGCCCCTTCCATCCGGAACAGGAACGCATCGGTCCCGACCACCATTTGCATGGGTATGATGGAACAGACGTCCGACACGATCGCGCTTGGCAAACAGTTGAGCGCCGCAGGCGGCTTGATGGTGGCCATGACCGTGGTTCATGCGTTCGGCATCACTGCGATATCGCACCTGCTCAATTTGCGGGAAGAGCGCCTCGACGAGCTCAATTTCGGCATTCACAGCATCATCAAGATGTCGGCGATGGGGTTCATGCTCTTGCTGCTGCACTCGCTGGAGATCGGCCTGTTTGGTGCATTCTACTTGTGGGTCGGCGGGGTCGAGACGGTCAAGGAGGCGCTGTTCTACTCTGCATCCACGTACACGACGCTTGGCCGGACCGCCGAATACTTCCCGCCCGACTGGCGGCTGATCGGCGCGTTCGAGGCGCTGATCGGCTTCCTGCTGATCGGCTGGTCGACCGCCTTCATCGTCAGCAAGGCCAACAAGCTGATGCCCGACTAGCGCCTCACATGTTCGGATAATTGGGTCCGCCCCCGCCTTCGGGTGCAACCCACGTGATGTTCTGGTTCGGATCCTTGATGTCGCACGTCTTGCAGTGGACGCAATTCTGCGAATTGATCTGGAACCGCGGCTCACCGGTCGCATCGTCCACGAGCCATTCGTACACGCCGGCTGGACAATAACGCTGCGATGGGCCGGCAAAGACACCCAGTTCGCTGCGCTTCTGCAACTCCATGTCCTTGACCACCAGGTGGACCGGCTGGTTTTCGGCATGGTTGGTATAGCTGAAAGCGACGCTGGTCAGCCGGTCGAAGCTGATCACTCCGTCGGGCTTGGGATAGGCGATCGGCTGGTACAGGTCGGCCCGCTCGGTCATCTCGCTGTCGCGGTGGTGCTTGAACGCGGGAATGATCGGCATCTTGAGATAGCGCAACCACATGTCGAGGCCTGCGACGATCGTGCCCATGTCCCCGCCAAACTTGGCGACCGCCGGCTGCGCGTTCTGCACCAGTTTCAGTTCATGCGCGATCCAGCTGTCGCGGAGCGCTGCGTCGTAATCCATCAGCTCGGTCCGCTCGTCACCTCGGCCGATCGCGGAAGCAGCCGCTTCCGCAGCCAGCATGCCGCTCTTGATCGCGGTGTGCGTGCCCTTGATCCGAGGCACGTTCACGAAGCCGGCGGAGCACCCGATCAGCGCGCCGCCCGGGAATGCCAGCTTGGGGACTGATTGCCAGCCGCCTTCGTTGATGGCGCGCGCGCCGTACGCCACCCGCTTGCCGCCTTCGAGATACTCGCGAACCGCCGGGTGATGTTTCCAGCGCTGGAATTCCTGAAACGGGCTGACGTAGGGATTGCGATAGTCGAGCGCGGTGACAAAGCCGATCGCGATCTGATTGTTCGCCTGATGGTAGATGAACCCGCCACCCCAGCTCTCGCTTTCGTTGAGCGGCCAGCCCTGCGTGTGGATCACCCGTCCGGGCACGTGCTTTTCGGGATCGATATCCCACACTTCCTTGATGCCGAGGCCGTAGACCTGCGGCTGGCAGTTCGCCTCCAGGTCGTATTTCGACTTCATCCGCTTGGTAAGGTGACCGCGCGCGCCTTCTGCGAACAGAGTATATTTGGCGTGGATTTCCATGCCCGGCTGAAAATCGCCCTTGTGCTCGCCGTCCGCCGCCACGCCCATGTCCTGGGTAATGACGCCGGCGACAGCGCCGTCTTCGCCGATGATCACCTCTGCCGCGGGGAAGCCGGGGAATACCATGACGCCCAGCGCTTCGGCCTGTTCGGCCAGCCAGCGGCACAGGTTGCCCAGCGATCCGGTGTAATTGCCATCGTTCGACATGAAGGGCGGCATGATCAGGTGCGGAAGGTTGGTCTTCTTGCCTTTCGACAGAACCCAGTGCCAATTATCGGTCACGGGCACTTCGGCCATCGGGCAACCCTGATCCCGCCAGTCTGGCAACAGCTCGTCGAGCCCGCGCGGATCGACCACCGCGCCCGACAGGATGTGCGCGCCGATTTCGCTGCCTTTTTCCAGCACAATCACTTCGAGTTCGGAATTGATCTGCTTGAGGCGGATCGCGGCGGACAGGCCGGCGGGGCCACCGCCGACGATCACCACGTCACACGGCATCGATTCACGTTCAATCATGCCTGAAAGGCTCCAGTTCTTGCGTTGCTAACCGCTTGATTGCAGCGGCGGGGCAGGTCAAGACCTAGCCGCTCCTGATCATGCCCACCCCGACCTCTTCCGTGCTCGCAAGAGACATTGCCGCCGCGCTGGACTGGTGGCGGGAAGCCGGCGTCGATGCCACCTTCGGTGATACGCCGCGCAAATGGCTGGGTGAGCTAAAGGGAGCCTCTCCCCCTGCGGAGCCGAGCCAGACCGCTGCCGCCGCACCGCTACCCACGCCGCAGCCAGCGCCCGCGATTGGCGGCGATCGGGCGCGGTGGCCAGGCGACCTGGAATCCTTTCGTAACTGGTGGCTTGAAGAACCCTCGCTTGATGAAGGCGGACTTGCCCCGCGCATCGCACCCCGCGGCGACGCGGGCGCGGAGCTCATGGTGCTGGTGGCGATGCCCGAGGAGCATGATCGCGAAACCATCCTGACCGGCCGGGAAGGCCAGCTCCTGTCAGGCTTCCTGGCCGCAGCGGGCCTGCCCGATGAGCGCGTCTATTTCGCAAGCGTGTTGCCCCGGCACACGCCGATGGCAGACTGGCGCCAGATCACGGCGGATGGAATGGGCGCGGTTCTTGCTTATCACGTGATGCTGGCGCGTCCGAAGCGGCTGCTCGTGCTCGGTCAGAGCATCCTGCCGCTTTGCGGGCACAATCCAGCGCAAGGCTCACCAAATTTACAATCGTTTAACCATGAAGGCGGCAGGGTACCGGCGCTGCACGAAGCGGGGCTCGACCGGCTGCTGGCCAAACCGGCACTCCGGGCGAGGTTATGGCAGCGCTGGCTGGATTGGACGGACGGGCAAACATGGGACGAACCACACGGATAGCTCTGGCTGCGGCGGGCGTAATCGCCTGCGCGGTGTCGTCCCCAGCTCTCGCCAATTCGAGCGCCGCCGAATATTTCCGCGCCCGCGCCAACTCCACCAACGTTCCGAAGTTGCTGAGCAAGGCCGAGAGCGAGTGGTACAAGTCGCTGTTCGCCGCGATTGACCTCAATGACTGGACCCGAGTCGATGCGATGTTCGCCGAGAAAGCGGACGGCCCGCTGCATCAGGTCGCCCGCGCCGAATATTTCCTCCACGCCAAGAGCCCAAAGGTTGAACTGCCTGCCATCCAGGCCTGGCTCGACAAGGGAACGGCGCTGCCGCAGGCGCAGCAGATCGCCAGCCTGGGTCTGAAGCGCGGACTGGCGACCGTACCCAGCCTTCCCGTACCGCAGCAGCTGGTCGCGCAGCCCTACGCGCCCAATCGGACGCTGCCCCGTGCGGTCAATGACGGGACGATGCCAGCCGAAGTATCGGCGGCGATCCTCGAGCGGATCAAGGCGGACGATCCCGGCGGCGCGCGGATCCTGCTCGACGGCGTCGACGCCGGCCTGTCGAG
Source organism: Altererythrobacter sp. TH136 (assembly GCF_007065885.1). Classification (NCBI taxonomy): domain Bacteria; kingdom Pseudomonadati; phylum Pseudomonadota; class Alphaproteobacteria; order Sphingomonadales; family Erythrobacteraceae; genus Altererythrobacter; species Altererythrobacter sp. TH136. The sequence continues at coordinate 492,569 of NZ_CP041409.1, forward strand.
TGCGGCGCGCGCCGAATGGCGCCAGCGCGTCGCGTGGAGCTATTACATCGAGAATGACGACGCCTCCGCGCTGGCGATGGCCAATACCGTCCGTGATGGCGGGAGTGGCGCGTGGGTCGGCGAAGGCGACTGGGCGGCGGGCCTTGCCGCGTGGCGGCTGGGCGATTGTGCCGGCGCGGCGGATGCGTTCCGCCGCGCGGCGGGCTCCGCGCAGAACCTCGAACTGACCGCAGCCGCATATTACTGGTCCAGCCGCGCCCTGGTGCGCTGCCGCGAACCCGAGCGCGCCGCTGAGCAACTGCGCGGAGCAGCGCGGCTCGATGAAACGCTCTACGGTATGCTCGCCCGCGAGCAGTTGGGCCAGGACCTGCCCGGCGGCAAGCGGACGGCCGACTTCGATCTCGCGGACTGGCAGCGGCTGCGCGACGAGCCCAACGTGCGCACCGCCGTGGCATTGGCCGAGATCGGCCGCGACAGCCTGGCCGACCAGGTGCTGCGCTACGAGGCGAAGATCGGTCCCGCCAGCCAATACGATGCGCTCAGCCGGCTTGCGCGGGAGCTGGGCCTGCCATCGACCCAACTGTGGATGGCGGCGAATGCCCCGCGGGGTGCCCGGGCTGAAACCGCCCTGCGCTACCCCGCCCCGCGCTGGCAGCCGGCGACCGGATGGAAGGTCGATCCGGCGCTCGCCTTTGCCCACACGCTGCAGGAATCGCGGTTCCAGGTGAACGCCGTCAGCCCGGCTGAGGCGAAAGGCCTGATGCAGATCACGCCGATCACGGTGCGCCAGCACGCACCGCGGCTGAACATGAGCGCGAGCTACGTCAACCTGTCGGACCCGGCGACCAATCTCGCATTCGGGCAGGAAAACCTGGAAATGCTGCGTGACAGCGCCGCGACCGGCGGGCTGCTGCCCAAGATAATGGCCGCCTACAACGCGGGTCTATCGCCGATCACCCGATGGAACAGCGAAGTGCGCGACCAGGGCGATCCGCTGCTCTACATGGAAAGCATCCCGTATTGGGAGACCCGCGGCTACGTCGGCATCGTGATGCGCAATTACTGGATGTACGAGCGGCAAGCCGGCGGCGCGAGCGACAGCCGCAAGGCGCTGGCCCAGGGCATGTGGCCGACTTTCCCTGAGCTTTCCGGCAGCCGTGCAGTCCGTCTGACCCGCGCCGACTAGAGGGCTGGATTGATGCCGATCGATCCGGCGCGCGAGTTCCGCCCGGTCAACATCGCGCTGCTTACCGTCTCCGATACCCGCACGCCTGCGGACGATACCAGTGGCGATATCCTTGCCCATCGCATCCGGGACGCGGGGCACCACCTTGTCGTCCGCGCGATCGAGCGCGACGATCTGGATGCGCTGGCTGCCCGGCTCAACGGCTTGATCGACGACCCTGCCATCGACGTGGTCATCACCACCGGGGGCACCGGACTGACGGGGCGCGATGTCACGCCAGAAGCTTTCGACCGCGTGAAGGAGAAGGACATTCCCGGTTTCGGGGAGCTATTTCGATGGCTGAGTTTTCGCTCGATCGGGACCAGCACCGTCCAGAGCCGCGCCTGCGCTGTCGTTTCGCGCGGGACCTACCTGTTCGCTCTCCCCGGATCGAACGGCGCCGTGAAAGATGGGTGGGACGGCATCCTTGCCGAGCAACTCGACAGCCGCAATCGCCCCTGCAACTTCGTCGACCTCCTACCGCGCTTGCAGGAGCAATAGCGACTACCGCTCAATCAATGTTCCACCTATGTTCCGCCACGTGGAACGACGATTCGCACCAGAAGTAAGCGGCCGCGGCGCCCAGTCGGATGGTGCCCCCACCCGGTTTGGCCTCAACACCCGCGAGGAGGACGGCGACTGGCGCGATTACATGGAGCAACTCGCCAGGGAAGCCGGGGGCCCGCCGGTGAAGCTGCGCACCACGGTCACGGCGGAACACCCCAAGACGATCCTCAGCTTCAACACATCGCCGGACATCGGATTCGACCGATCCGTCAACGCTTATCGGGGCTGCGAGCATGGCTGCATTTACTGCTTCGCGCGGCCGACCCATGCGTATCACGATCTCTCGCCCGGCCTGGATTTTGAAACCCGGCTGTTCACGAAACCCGACGCCGCCCGCCTGCTGCGCGATACGTTCGCCAAGCCCAGATACCGTCCGCAGCCGTTAGCCATGGGCACGAACACCGATCCGTATCAGCCGATAGAGCGGAATTATCGGATCACGCGCGAACTGCTGGAGGTGTGCCTCGATGCCCGCCACCCGGTGACGATCACCACCAAGTCAGACCGGGTATGCGACGACATCGACCTGCTGGCAGAAATGGCCCGGCTGAGGCTGATCGCGGTCTGCGTGTCGGTAACGACGCTGGATCCCGCACTCTCCGGCAAGCTCGAACCGCGCGCAGCAGCGCCTGCCAAGCGACTGGCCGCGCTCGGCAAGCTGGTGGATGCGGGCGTGCCGACGCACTGCTCGGTTTCCCCGATCATCCCGGCGATCACCGACCAGTTCATGGAGGAGATCATCACCCGCGCCGGAGCGCTTGGCGTGCGATCGGCCGGTTGGATACCCTTGCGCCTGCCTCATGAGGTCGCCCCGCTGTTCCGCGAATGGCTGTCGGTCCATTTTCCCGAACGCGGCGACAAGGTGATGAGCATCGTGCAATCGATCCGGGGTGGGCGCGACAACGACCCGGCATTCTTCAGCCGCATGAAGCCGAGCGGCGTTTGGGCCGATCTGTTCCGCGCCCGCTTTCGCATCGCCGCCTCCCGCGCAGGCATGCGCAAGGAGCGGTTCGAGCTCGACTGCACGCAATTCCGCCCGCCACCGAACGGAGGTCAGTTGCGGCTGCTGTGACGCAGAACGCTAAGCCGCGGTGAGAAAGGCGTCCTCGTCCAGCGCCATCAAGGCTTCGGCGCCCGTTTCGATCTTGCGTCGCAGCGCTCCAACGTCCGGCACGAAGCGTTCGAAGAAGTAGCGCGCGGTGGTCAACTTGGCCTGGTAGAACGCGCCGTCGCCGTCGCCGTCGGCCACCCGCACCGCCGCCGCTTTCGCCATGCGCAGCCACATCAGTCCCAGGCACACCACACCCATGATGTGCATGTAGTGATGCGCGCCTGCGCCCAGGTTGTTGGGGTTGGCCATTGCGTTCTGCATGAACCACATGGTGGCCGCCTTCTGCTCACCCACCGCTTTGCCGAGGGCTTCGGCCAGCGGCGCGAGCTCCCCATCGCTGGCAGCGACTTCGTCGTCGACCATCTTGAAGAACGCCTGGATGGCTGCCCCGCCCTTGCTGGCAAGCTTCCGCCCGCACAGGTCCATCGCCTGCACGCCGTTGGTGCCTTCATAGATCTGGGCGATGCGAGCGTCCCGGACGAACTGCTCCATGCCCCATTCCTGGATGTAGCCGTGGCCACCGAACACTTGCTGCATGTTCACCGCGGTGTCGAAGCCCTTATCGGTGCCATAGCCCTTGATCACCGGGGTCAGCAGCCCGAGCAGCGCATCAGCTTGACCGCGCTCCTCTTCGCTCGGGGCATTGTGCGTCAGGTCAACCAGCAACCCGCCCCACAGGACGAGCGCGCGCATGCCCTCGGTAAACGCCTTGGCGTCCATCAGCATCCGCCGGACATCGGGATGGACGATAATCGGGTCCGCTTTCTCGGTTGGGTCAGCCGGACCGGTCAACGCCCGGCCCTGGCGCCGATCCCGGGCATAGGCGACCGCGTTCTGGTAGGCGACTTCCGCCTGGCTCAGCCCCTGGATGCCCACGCCAAGGCGCGCGGCGTTCATCATGATGAACATCGCGGCCAGTCCCTTCATCTCCTCGCCGACCAGCCAGCCCTTGGCACCATCGTAGTTCATCACGCACGTCGAGTTACCGTGGATGCCCATCTTGTGCTCGATGGAACCGCACTGGACCGCGTTGCGCTCCCCGATCGAGCCGTCGTCGCCCACCAGGAACTTGGGCACGATAAATAGGCTGATGCCCTTGCTGCTGTCAGGGGCGCCGGGCGTCTTGGCGAGGACCAGGTGGATGATATTTTCGGCAAGATCGTGCTCACCGGCAGAGATGAAGATCTTGGTCCCGGTGATGGCGAAGCTGCCGTCGCCCTGCGGCTCGGCACGGGTGCGGATCAGGCCCAGGTCGGTGCCGCACTGTGGCTCCGTCAGGTTCATCGTCCCGAGCCACTGATTGGCGATCATCCTGGGCGCGTAGAGCGCCTTCTGTTCGTCGCTGCCGGTGGCCAGAATGGCGCTCACCGCGCCTTGCGTCAGCCCCGGATACATGCCGAACGACTGATTGGCGGACGAGATGAATTCCTCCAGCACTGAACCGAGCACGTGGGGCATCCCCTGCCCGCCGAATTCCTCCGGCGCGGTCAGCGTGCTCCAGCCCGCTTCCACGTACTGATCGAACGCCGCCTTGAAGCCGGTCGGCGTCGTTACCGATCCGTCCGGGTGACGGGTGCACCCCTCGTGGTCGCCCACTTGGTTGAGCGGCGCCAGGACCGCGGCCGCGAACTTGCCGCTTTCGTCCACCACGGTGTTGATGAGATCGGGCGTGGCGCTCTGGAAGCCGGGCAGGTTGCCATAGCTTGCCACGTCCAGCACCTCGTTGAGGATGAACTTGGCGTCACGGGTCGGGGCAGTATAGCTCGGCATTTGATGTCCTTAGTATAACGAGAGCGCTTAGCGTTCTTCGGCCACGCGCTCGACGTGCGCGATGAATGCGGTCAGCTCGGCAATCGCCGAATCGATATCGTCCCGCTGCGCTTTCATCTTGGCGACGTGCTCGCGGCATTTTTCGATCGTCACGCGGCGCTGCTCGACCCGCCCATCGCCCAGATCGTAAAGGTCGATCATCTCGCGGATCTCGCCCAGGCTGAAGCCGACGTTCTTGGCCCGCATGATCCAGGCCAAGCGCGCGCGGTCACGCGTCGAGTAAATCCGCGCCAGACCGACACGGCGCGGCGCGATCAGACCCTCGTCCTCGTAGAACCGCAGCGCCCGTGCAGTGCAGCCGAATTCCTCCGTCAGGTCGGAAATGGAGAACTGCTCTCGATCAAGATGATCGGGCCGTTCGAGGTGCGCCCCTTGATGAGCGGATTCGGCGCTGCGGGCGGGTTCGGCCATAAGTCACGATACTCGCTGCTTTACGTGCGCGTCAAGTTGTGACGGGATGGAGAACCTCGCCGTCGAGTTCACTGAAGAAGCAGCTTTGCGCGCCGGTATGACACGCCGGTCCCGCCGGAACACACTCGAGCAGCAGAGTGTCCTGATCGCAATCGACCAAAATGCGCTGGATGCGCAGGACATTGCCCGAGCTTTCGCCCTTCTTCCACAAGCGGCCGCGCGAGCGGGAATGGAAATGCGCGAACCCGGTCGCCCGAGTTGCGGCAAGCGCTTCGGCATCCATGAACGCGACCATCAGCACGGCCTTGCTGGCGGCGTCGATCACGACGGCGGTCAGCAGCCCTTGCTGATCGTACTTGGGCTTGAACTGCGCGTGCATTCGTCACTCTCCTTAACGCCACACCTTGTTGCATCATAACCACAGAGATCGGGCAAAATCAGTGTCTTTGCCACATGTCTATTTGATGAACCGGCGAACAGTGAGACACAGCCTGTGCAGTCCGCAAGGGCGGCGAGCCGGAACGCGGCAGCCATAGCGTGCCAGGTTCAGGGACCGCCGATCACGGCAAACGCGCCAATGCTTGCATCAGGTCGCGACGGGATCGGCAGACGATGAGGGATCGAACCTGGCGGCCATAGGGGGTGGCCGCTGTTGCCGAAAGGCGGGTTCAGCGTATTTCGTCACGGTGCGCCCGGGGTTAACGCCCCGGGCGTTTCGTTTTCCGGCACCTCTCCATCCGTCTCATCCAGCACGCGAGCAAAGCACGCAACGATGACCTTGTCGGCTCCGGCGCGTTTCAGCGCCCGGACACAGGCATCACTGGTCGCGCCACTGGTCAGCACGTCGTCCACCAGGATAATCTGCGCGCCCTTTAGACCGGCGGCGTAACGCGGATTGACGGTCAGCGCGCCCCTCAGCGCGCGTGCGCGCGCCGTGCGCCCCAACCCGCCAAGCGTGGCGGTGTGCTTCGTGCGGATCAGCGGATCGAGGGCCAGCGTCTGATTGGTCAGCCGGGCCACCTCCCGCGCCAGAAGAGCGGCCTGGTTGTAGCCGCGCGACCACAGCCGCCAACGGTGGAGCGGCACCGGGGCCACCAGCCACGTCCCCTCCAGAGCCGGCAAGCGGGCGACGATCAGCCGGGCGAGCATCGGCGCGAGCGCGATCCGCCGGCCATGCTTGAAGGCCAGCACCAGCTTGCGCGAGCCATCGCCATAGAGCGTACCGGCGGCGATCCCGTCGTGGCGCGGCGGCTTGACGAGGCACACGGCGCAGACCGCTCCGCTCCCGGCCGCCGAGTGGCCGAACGGGCGCTGGCAGGTGGCGCAAGCTGGCTCCGAAGGGATGCGCAACTCGCTCCAGCAGTCGCTGCACAGGCCCGTCTGGGCGCCGATCGCCGCGCCGCATAGAGGGCAGCGCGGCGGGTAGATAAGGTCGACCAGCGGCGCGAGGCTGTCGCGCAAGATCGCCTTGACGCTCATTGTCGCGCTTGCATCGCGCGCGCCGATGGTGCGTGAGTTTCGCCATGACAGATGCCGCCCCGCCAACGATCTTCAGCGCCCGGCGCCGGGCCGCGCGCGCCGCCAGGGCGCAGGTCCTCCAGCAACAAGCAGATGCTGCTCAGTGGCTGGGCGAGGCGATGGTCGAGGACATGCTGGACCGGATCGCCTTCATGCGGCTCGAACCCGCGCGTGTGCTGATATTGGGGGTGGGAAGCACCACACTTGGCCGCGCGCTGGAGCGGGACGGCATCCGCGTGACCGTGGCCGAACCGGAAGCGATCGATCTGGAGCGGCCAATGCCGTTTGGAGACTTCGGCCTGATCGTCAGCTTGGCCGCGCTCGATGTGATCAATGACCTGCCGGGCGCCCTGATCCATCAGCGCGCCGCGCTGGCGCCGGGCGGCGTCATGCTGGCCGGAATGATCGGTGCCGGCAGCCTGCCGAGGCTGCGCTCCGCCCTGCTCGCCGCCGATGGCGAGCGGCCGGCGGCGCGCCTGCACCCCGCGGTCGATGCTCGCTCGGGCGCCGGCCTGCTGCAGCGCGCCGGTTTCGCGCGGCAGGTGGCAGACGCGTGGACCTTGCGCCTGCGGTACGGCGCGCTCGACACGCTGGTCGCCGATCTGCGTGCGCAAGGACTTACCAGCACGCTCGCCGACAGCGCGCCGCCTCTGACCCGCACCGGTCTGGACCGTGCGCGAAAGGCGTTTCTGGCGGACGCCGACGACGACGGCCGGGTGATCGAAACGCTCGAGATTCTGACCCTTACCGGCTGGAAAGACTGAGCAACCGCGCACGATCAGGCGCGCAGCGCCGCCTGAGCTGCCGCCAGCCGCGCAATCGGCACGCGATAGGGACTGGCGGAGACGTAATCGAGCCCCACGCTCTCGCAGAACTGGATCGACGCGGGATCGCCGCCGTGCTCGCCGCAGATGCCCAGCTTGATGTCGGCCCGGGTCGACCGCCCGCGCTCGGCAGCGAGGCGGACCAGTTCGCCGACGCCCTCGACATCCAGGCTGACGAAAGGGTCACGCGCAAAAATCCCCTGATCGACGTAGGCCCCCAGGAAGCGGCCTGCATCATCCCTCGACAAGCCGAGAGTAGTCTGCGTCAAGTCATTGGTGCCGAACGAAAAGAACAGTGCCTCTTCGGCAATCTCGTGAGCCATGAGGGCAGCGCGTGGGAGCTCGATCATCGTACCCACCAGAAAGTCGACCGATCTGCCCTTCTCGGCGAACACTTCAGCGGCCACGCGGTCCACCAGCGCACGCAGAATCTCCAGTTCGCGCTTGGTGGCGATCAACGGGATCATCACCTCGGGGACTGGCGCCGCGCCCGATGCCGCGGCGACATCGCATGCGGCTTCGAAAATGGCACGCGCCTGCATCTCGTAGATTTCGGGATAGGTGATCCCGAGCCGGCAACCCCGATGGCCAAGCATCGGATTGAATTCGTGTAACTCGGCCGCGCGGCGCTTGAGGTGATCGACGCCAAAGCCGGTGGCCTCGCCCAGGTCGGCGAACTCGGCGTCGTCGTGCGGCAGAAACTCGTGCAGCGGGGGGTCGAGCAAGCGGATCGTGCACGGCAGGCCGGCCATCACCTCGAAGATCTGCGCGAAATCCGCCCTCTGTTCGGGTAGCAGCTTGCTCAGGGCCTTGCGCCGGCCAGCCTCGTCTTCGGCCAGGATCATCTGGCGCACGGCGCTGATACGGCTGGCATCGAAGAACATGTGCTCGGTACGGCAGAGACCGATGCCCTCGGCGCCGAACTGGCGCGCCATTCGGCAGTCGCCCGGCGTTTCGGCATTGGCGCGCACGGCCATTCGGCGATGGCGATCGGCCCACTCCATCAGCACGCCGAAGTCGCCGGCCAGTTCGGGTTCGATCGTGTCGACCACCCCCGCCATGACCTGCCCTGTGCTGCCGTCGAGGGTCAGCACATCGCCTTCGGCCAGTTCGCGCCCCCCAATGCGCAGCGTGCGGGCTGCGCGGTCGATCTGCACGGCAGAAGCGCCCGAGACGCAGCAGCGCCCCATCCCGCGCGCGACAACCGCCGCGTGTGACGTCATGCCGCCGCGCGCGGTAAGGATGCCTTGCGCCGCATGCATCCCGTGGATGTCCTCGGGACTGGTCTCCACACGCACGAGAATGACCTTCTCGCCGCGCGCGGCCCAGCTTTCCGCGGTATCGGCGTCAAGCACGATCTTGCCCGACGCGGCGCCGGGGCTCGCGGGCAAGCCGGTGGTGAGGACATCGCGCGGAGCCTGGGGATCGAGCGTGGGGTGAAGCAACTGATCGAGCGCCATCGGATCGACCCGCAGGATCGCGGTCTTTTCGTCGATCAGCCCCTCGCCCGCCATGTCGACCGCCATCTTGAGCGCAGCCTTGGCAGTACGCTTTCCGGAGCGGGTCTGGAGCATCCACAGCTTGCCCCGTTCGACGGTGAACTCGATGTCCTGCATGTCGCGGTAGTGGAGTTCCAGGATGTCAAACACCCGGGCAAGCTCGGCATAGGCCTGGGGCATCGCCTCTTCCATGCTGAGCGGCTTGGCGTTGGCGCGTGTCCGGGCGGCGCGGGTGAGGTACTGGGGAGTGCGGATGCCGGCGACGACGTCCTCCCCTTGCGCATTGACCAGCCATTCGCCGTAGTAGGCGCGCTCGCCGGTGGCGGGGTCGCGGGTGAAGGCGACGCCGGTGGCGCTCGTCTCGCCCATGTTGCCGAACACCATGGCCTGTACGTTGACCGCGGTCCCCCAGCCGGCGGGGATGTCGTTGAGCCGGCGATAGACCTTGGCCCGGTCGCTGTCCCAGCTGTCGAACACCGCCCGGATCGCGCCCCACAGCTGCTCGGTCACGTCCTGCGGGAACGGCTGGCCTAGTTCCTCCTCGACGATGGTCCGGTACTGCGCGACCAGCGCCTGCCAGTCTTCAGCCTCCATCTCGGTATCGGCGTAGAGACCCTTGTCTTCCTTGGCGATTTCCAGCGCCTCTTCAAACAGCCCATGGTCGAGGCCAAGGACCACGTCGGAATACATCTGGATGAATCGCCGGTAGCTGTCCCAGGCAAAGCGCTCATCCCCGCTGACGACAGCGAGGCCCTGCACGGTCTGGTCGTTGAGACCGAGGTTGAGCACCGTGTCCATCATGCCCGGCATCGACACCCGCGCGCCGGAGCGGACCGACACCAGCATCGGATCGGCCGGGTCGCCGAACCGCTTGCCGACCGTTTTCTCGATATGTTGCAGCGCGTTGGCGACGGTTTCTTGCAGATCGCCTGAGAAGTCGCCGCCTTCGGCTAGGTAGCGGACGCATTCTTCGGTGGTGATGGTGAAGCCGGGAGGCACGGGCAAGCCGATGCCGGCCATTTCGGCGAGGTTGGCACCCTTCCCGCCCACGATCGTCTTGTCCCGGGCGCGCGGATCCTCGTGCACGGCGCGGCCGCCGAAGGTGTAGACGGTTCTGGTCATGCAGGCCTCTGTCTGGCTGTACGGTTTGATGGAAGTGTCACACGTGTCACACTGTCCAAGGCAAGAAGTGCTATCCTTCGATCCGGCTGAAATCCGCCACCCGATGAACCGCGTCGCGCAGGCGCGCCAGCAGGTCCAGCCGCGCCGCGCGCTTGGCGGCATCGGGATCGTTCACGGTCACGCTGTCAAAGAACGCATCGATCGGCGCCCGCAGCGAAGCGAGCGCCGACATCGCCGCGCCGAAGTCTTCCGCCTCGACCGCACGGCTTGCGGTAGGCTCGGCCGAATCCAGCGCCTGGATCAGCGCTACTTCCGCAGGTTCGGGGGTGTAGGAAAGCGCATTCTCGCGCCGCTCCGCCATCTTGGCGGCGATCACCGGTGCAAGATCGGGATCGTCTACCAGGGCGAGCGGGTCTTCCTCGCCGGTGCGGGCGATCTCGCCCTCCGAACCGTGCCAGTCCTCCTTCTTGAGGATATTGGCCGCACGCTTGTAACCGGCGAGCAGGTTGGCGCCGTCCTCGGTCGCCATGAACGCTTGGAGCGCATGAACGCGGGCGAGCAGGCGGACAAGATCGTCCTCGCCGCCGAGCGCGAAAACGGCATCGATCAGGTCGTGCCGAACGCCGGCCTCGCGTTGCTGGACCTTGAGACGGTCTGCGAAGAAGTCGAGCAGGTCGCCGTGCGCGATCGGCAAACGCAGCTGATTGTCCTGGACGAGCCGGATGATGCCCAATGCCGCCCGGCGAAGCGCGAAAGGATCTTTCGACCCGGTTGGCTTCTCATCGACTTCGAAGAAGCTGCGCAGCGTATCAAGCTTGTCTGCCAAACTTACCGCCACCGTCACCGGCGCAGTGGGCACACCATCGCCCTGCCCGACCGGCTTGTAGTGGTCGCGGATGGCATTGGCCACGGCATCCGGCAAGCCATCGGCGCGGGCATAATAGCCACCCATAAGTCCCTGTAGTTCGGGAAATTCTCCGACCATTTCAGTGACGAGGTCTGCCTTGGCAAGGCGTGCGGCTTGCTCGGCCTGTTCTGGATCGGCGCCTTTGACGATGCCTTCCTCGACCAGCCAGCGCGCCAGCTTGGCGACCCTCTCGACCTTGTCAGCGACGGTTCCGAGCTTCTCGTGGAAGGTGATCCGCTCGAGCTTCTTCGCGTGGTCGGCCAGCGACGTCTTGCGGTCCTGCTCCCAGAAAAAGCGCGCGTCGGACAGGCGCGCGGCCAGGACCTTGCGGTTGCCGTCGACGATCGCCGCGCCGCCGTCAGCCGCCTCGATGTTGGCGGTGCAAACGAACGCGTTGGCGAGCTTGCCCGCCGCGTCTTCGCACACGAAGTACTTCTGGTTCACCCGCGCGGTGAGCTGGATCACTTCGGGCGGGACGTCGAGGAACGCTTCGTCAAAGCGGCCGAGCAGCGGCACCGGCCATTCGGTGAGGCCGGCGTTCTCGACCACCAGCCCTTCGTCCTCGATCAGCGTCAGCCCTGCGGCAAGCGCGGCGGCGCGGCTCAACTCGCGGACCAGCGCCTCGCGCTCCGCGTGATCGACGATCACGTGGCAGGCGCGCAGCTTTTCCTGGTAGTCATCCGCCCCGCCGATGGTGATCGGGCCGGAGTGGTGGAAGCGGTGGCCCAGCGTCATGTATCCGCTGGCGATCTCGCCCACCTGACACTCGACCAGGTCTTCGCCGAGGATCGCGACGATGCCCGACAGCGGCCGCACCCAGCGCGGGCTCTCGGTCGAAAGCGAAGCCGCGCCCCAGCGCATGGACTTGGGCCAGGGAAACGCGCGCACGATCGCGGGGATCGCGTCAGCCAGCACCTCGCGCACGGCGCGGCCGGGTTTCTCCACAATGGCGAACCACACCCCGTCGCGGTCGGTCAGTTGGTCCTTCGACAGCCCGGTCGTTCGCAGGAACCCCTCAAGCGCCTGATCGGGCGCGGTGGTGCGGGGGCCCTTGGTCTCCTCGCTGACCGCCTGCGTCGCTTGCAGTAAGCCGCGCGCGATCAGCGCGAGGCGGCGCGGTGTGGACCATACGGTGATCTCGCCCAGCGGCACGCCGGCGGCGTCCATCTGGGCGCGGAACAGCTTTTCGAGGTCGGCGCGCGCGCCCTTCTGCATGCGGGCGGGGATTTCCTCGCAGCGCAGTTCGAGCAGGAAGTCGGCGGCGCTCACAGCGTCCACCCCGGATACTTGTTCTGCCACTCGGGGGTCATCTTGGCGGCATAGGCCTCGCAAGACGAGCGCGCGAGATCGCGCACCCGGCCCATGTAGCTGGCGCGCTCCTGCACGCTGATCACGCCGCGCGCCTGCAGCAGGTTGAACACGTGGCTCGCCTCGACCGCCTGTTCATAGGCCGCGATCGGCACGTCGGCGCTGAGCGCATTGCGGCACTCCGCCTCGGCCTTGGCGAACAGGTCGAATAGCGCCGCCGTATCGGCAACCTCGAAGTTCCACTTCGACATCTGCCGCTCGTTTTCCAGGAACACCTCGCCATAGCTTACGCCGGCGGAGTTGAATGACAGATCGTACACGTTGTCGACGCCCTGGATGTACATCGCCAGGCGTTCGAGGCCGTAGGTCAGCTCACCCGCGACCGGCTTGCAGTCAAAGCCGCCCATCTGCTGGAAGTAGGTGAACTGGGTCACTTCCATCCCGTCGCACCACACTTCCCAGCCCAGCCCCCAGGCGCCGAGCGTCGGGCTTTCCCAGTCGTCCTCCACGAAGCGGATGTCGTGCTTCAGCGGATCGATGCCGATCACTTCCAGGCTCTTGAGATAAAGCTCCTGCAGGTCGGGCGGGCTCGGCTTCAGGATCACCTGGTATTGGTAGTAATGCTGCAGCCGGTTGGGGTTTTCACCATAGCGGCCATCGGTCGGGCGGCGGCACGGCTGCACGAAAGCGGCGTTCCACGGCTCCGGCCCCAGCGCGCGCAGGGTGGTCGCCGTATGGAACGTGCCGGCGCCCATGCGCATGTCATAAGGCTGCAGGATCAGGCAGCCGTTCGCGCTCCAGAAATCATGGAGCGTCAGGATCATGTCCTGGAAGCTGCGGGAGGGGTCACGAGCGGAGGTCATTGCCGCGGCAAATGGCCGAGCGGCCTGCACCCGTCAATGGCGCCCCAACAACGGCGCCTCGGGCGCGGAACGGATGGTCGCGGCGGCGTGCTGCTGTTCGCCGTTTCGCTTGCGCGAGGCACCGCGCGAATTCACAGGCACGCAATGAACTTCAGAACGAGCAAGGCAACCGGCGCACTGGCCGCACTGCTGCTGGCCGCAGGCTGCGCCACCACGCCCGTGCCTGTCCCGGCCAGCACGGGACCGGCGCTGTGGGCAGTCGCTGACGCGGACACGACGATCTATCTGTTCGGTACCGTGCACGCCCTGCCCAAGGACGTGCCGTGGATGCGCGGCAAGATCGGCCCGGCGCTGGCCGCTTCGGATACGCTGGTGACGGAAATCGATCTTGCGACCGCCGACACCGCCGCGATGCAGGCGTTCGTCATGAAGAACGCGCTGCTCGGCGAGAAGGAGAACCTGCGCGATCTGCTGACCCAGGCCCAGCGCGCGCGCTTCGAGGCGGGAACCGCCAAGCTCGGCATGCCGGTGGGGGCGTTCGACCGGTTCGAACCCTGGTACGCGGCCCTGATGTTCGCGCTGGTCCCGCTGGCGAAGGCCGGAGTGGTGGGCGAAAACGGGGTCGAGCAGGCGCTGGTGGCCCAAGCCGGCGCGCCCCGTGAGCGGGCCGCGCTGGAGACGATGGACTATCAGCTGTCGCTGTTCGACAGCCTGCCGCGCGAGGCGCAAATCGACTATCTGATGAAGGCGGTCGATGGCAGCGACGATATCAGGGCGATGCTCGATGCGATGGTGGCCGAATGGCTGGAAGGCGATGCCGATGCGCTCGCCAGATTGATGAACGAGGACATGGCGGGCGACACGGCGCTGATGGAGCGATTGTTGTGGCAGCGCAATCGCGCTTGGGCGGACTGGGTGGCCAAGCGGCTCGACACGCCGGGCACGGTGTTCGTGGCGGTGGGCGCGGGGCACCTGGCGGGTCCGCGCAGCGTGCAGGCCGATCTCGCGGCCAAGGGCTTGCGGGTAAGGCGCGTGCAGTGATCCGCTGGCTGTTCGCGTCGGTCGCAGCCCTGCTGGTCGCGTCCTGCGGGCAGGACGGCGCGCGCACCGACCTACCCGCCCCCACGCCCGCGTTGTGGCAAGTCACCGCGCCCGATGGCTCGTCCGCCGGCTGGCTGTTCGGCACGATCCACGCGTTGCCCAACGGGGCCAAGTGGCGCACCCCGGCGATCGACCGGGCGGTAGTCGATGCCGACGTGCTGGTGGTCGAGGCGAAGGACCTGGAGGACACCGGCAAGCTGTCAGCCACCTTCACCCGCCTGTCGCACAGCGCCGATCTGCCGCCGCTATCGGAACGGGTGCCGGCGAGCCTCAGGGCGAACCTGCGCAAGCTGCTGACCAAAGGCGGCTACCGCGAGGCGGACTTCAAGGCGGTCGAGACCTGGGCCGCCGCGATCATGCTGGCGCAGCTGGCGGACGATTCAATCGGCGAGAACGGGGTCGACCGCGCGTTGCTGAGAGACTTCAGCGCCCGCTCGGTCGAGGAGCTTGAAGGCGTCGAGGGCCAGTTCGCGATCTTCGACCGGCTGGCGGAAGCCGACCAGCGCGACCTTCTCGGCGCGGTGGTGGAAGAGGACACGATGAATTCTGACGACAGCGCCCGGCTCGCCAAGCTGTGGCTCACCGGTGACATGGACGCGATCGCGCGTGAGGGTGACGAGGGGATGCTGGCCGATCCGGAACTTCGCCAGGCGCTGTTGGTGGACCGCAACCGCGCCTGGGCCGACAAGCTGCTGGCCCTTTACGCACAGGGCAAGCGGCCGCTGGTGGCAGTCGGCGCGGCGCACCTTGCCCCGCCCGGGGGCCTGCCCGAACTGCTGGCAGCCAGGGGATACACGATCACGCGCGTGCGCTGAGCTTGCCTTTTTGCAACAGTCCCGCTAACGGCCCGCGCACCGGCGTCATGGTCATCCCTGGAGGCGTGGCGGACCGGTTACTCTACCGCATTTGAAAGGCATCAAGATGAGCGACGCTCTGACCCTGCCGGCTGAGGCGCGCGAGCGGGCTGGCAAGGGAGCCTCCCGTGTATTGCGCCGTGAAGGCCGTGTTCCCGCCGTGATCTACGGCGGCAATGAAGAACCCACTCCCATCCACGTCGAGGCGAAAGAACTGGTCCGCCAGCTTGGCACCGGCCACTTCATGAACTCGATCGTGATGATCGACATCGGCGGCCGGTCCGTCCGTGCGATCCCCAAGGACGTGGCGTTCGATCCGGTGAGCGATCGCCCGATCCATGTCGACTTCCTGCGCCTGTCGAAGGATTCCAAGATTCAGGTCGCCGTGCCGGTCTTGTTCACGAACGAAGAAGCCAGCCCCGGCCTCAAGCGCGGCGGCGTGCTGAACGTCGTCCGTCACGAGCTGGAACTGGTGTGCGAATCGGACAAGATTCCCGACGACATCACCATCGACGTGACCGGCAAGGAAATCGGCGATTCGATCCACATCAGCGAGGTGACCCTGCCCGCCGGTGCGGAAAGCGCGATCACCGACCGCGACTTCACCATCGCGACGCTGGTCGCCCCCTCGGCGCTCAAGCGCGCTGAAGGCGAAGGCGATGCCGACGAGGTTCCCGCCACCGAGCAGGGCGGCGACGCGCCTGCGGCTGGCGAATAACTCAACGTCCGCGGCTGAACCATCAGCCGCTAAGCAACAGCACGGCGCCGGCCCTCGCAAGAGGGCCGGCGTTTTGCTTTGTGGGGGGCCTTCGACTAAGGGCGCGCGATGCAAATCTGGGCAGGCCTCGGCAACCCCGGTCCGCAATATGCGATGCACCGGCACAATGTGGGATTCATGGCGATCGACGTGATCGCCGAGATGCACGGCTTCGCGCCGGTGCAGAAGAAGTTCTCCGGCTGGGTGCAGGAAGGACGTATCGGCAGCGACAGGATCCTGTTGCTCAAGCCCGCCACGTTCATGAATGAAAGCGGGCGCGCGGTGGCCGAGGCCTTGCGCTTTTACAAACTGGACGTGAGCGCTCTGACGGTATTTCATGACGAACTCGATCTGGCGCCGTTCAAAGTCAAGGTGCGCACCGGCGGCGGCCTGGCGGGCCACAACGGGTTGCGATCGATCGACCAGCACGCCAGCCAGCTTGGGGGGCCGGACTTTCGCCGCGTCAGGATCGGCATCGGTCATCCAGGGCACAAGGACCGGGTCACGGGGCACGTGCTCGGCAACTATGCAAAGGCAGAGTTCGACGATCTCACCGACATGCTGGCCGCGATCGCTGCCGAGGCGGAGCATCTCGCCAGCGGCGACGACGCGCGGTTCATGAGCGACGTGGCGTTGCGGCAACAGGCGTGATCCCGTTGGCCGGCCTACCGGGCGGCCGTCTCGCCGCCGGCCTGGGCGTGCAGACCGTGGTGATGGTCGGCGCCGGCGCGGCCATGTGGGTCTATTCCGGCCGCGAGCTCGACACCTTCGTGGACCTTGGCTGGCGCCCGGTCGTGCAGGGGCTGGTCTTCGGCCTCGCCTTGATCGCCGTCATCGCCGCGATCTTTCGCCTGTTCCCCGGCTTCCTGGAAAAGACCGCCCGGCTGCAAGCGAGGATGGCCGCGTTGTTCGCCCGCGAACCGAACGGAGCAGCGTTCGTGAGCATCGCGATCTGCGCGGGCATCGGTGAGGAGGCGGCGTTCCGAGGCGGGCTGCAAACGCTTGCCGGCGATGCGATCGGGCCGGTCGCGGGGATCGCCATCAGCGCGCTCGCCTTCGCGCTCATCCACATGGCCAGGCCCCTGATCACGGCCATCATCCTGCTGATCGGGGTGGTGTTCGGCCTGGTCTTCTGGTGGACCGGCAGCCTGCTGACCGTGATGATCGGTCACGCGGTGTATGACGTCTGGGCGCTGCGCGTGCTGCACCGTGAGCTCGCCCGCCTCGGGTACCTCGACGATCCGGATACTCCGAAGACGGAACCGGCGGTCTAGACCTCTATCGAGGCACCCGGCCGGGGCGTCCAGCCTAGCGCGCCCATGCAGCCGATGAAGAATTCACGCCGATCTTCTTCCTTCGACACGCCCGTGAGAAGCTGATTGCAGCTCCGCTCCGCCTGTTTGAACGGGGTGCGCTCTCCTCCGGCCCAATCAGAAGAATTGGTGGATTCGCACGCTGCCAAAGAAAGGGCGCAAACGAGGGCGAGAGCGAAGCGGCGCATGGGCTGACGATTGGACGGGCGGGCGTTGGCGCGCAAGCAAAATGGCGATAGGTTCCGGACGAAGGAGCATCATCCATGACCGCAATCGATCGCCGTAGCCTGCTCGCCGGAGCCGCCGCCACCGGAGCGCTGGCCGCTTCGGCCAAGGCCGCCGAACCTCTCGCCACAACGCTGCCCGACCTTAAGGGCAAGGCGATCCTGATCACCGGCAGCTCGTCGGGCTTCGGCCGCGCGGGCGCCGAACACTTCGCCCGCGCAGGAGCCAAGGTGTTCGCCACCATGCGCAATGTTCCGCGCGCGGAAGCCGAAGAGCTCGGCAAGCTCGCCCGCGACGAGAAGCTCGACCTCACCGTGCTGGAGCTGGACGTCACGGACGAGGACATGGTCAACCTCACGGTAGCCGAGGCTGAGCGCTTGACGGGACGCGGGCTCGATGTGCTGGTCAACAACGCCGGTGTCGGCATCACCGGGCCGGTGGAGGTGCAGGACATGGCGGCCACCCGCCTCGCGTTCGACACCAATGTGTTCGGCTATCACCGGCTCGCGCGCGCCGTGCTGCCCGGCATGCGCGCCCGCAAGAGCGGTCAGATCTTTGCCATTTCGAGTCAGCTCGGGCGAGTGATCGCGCCGTTCGCCGGCCATTACTCCGCCACCAAGTTCGCTGTCGAGGCGATGTTCGAGCAGCTCGCGTACGAAGTCGCGCCGCACGGGATCGAGGTGACGATCATCCAGCCGGGCGGCTACCCGACCAAGGTGTGGGTCAACCGCAACGCCTATTCGGCCGCACTCAAGGAGCGCACCCCCGCCCGCCACGCCGATGGCTATCCGCAGGTTGTCTCGCGGATGGGCACCGAAGACGGGTCGGGCCGCAGCGCGGACGTGATGGACGTGCCGCGCGCGATCGCGGCCATCATCGCGATGCCCGCCGGCACGCGCCCCTTGCGCAAGCCCGTCAGCCACGGCGCCATCCCCCAGACCGCCATCAACGAAGCGTCGGCCGCGGCGCAGCGGTCAATGCTCGGCCGGTCGCCGATGGCGGCCATCGTTGAAGGCGTGCTCGACTAGCCACCGGAAAATACCCGCCGTTCGCACGGTTCCCATTTGCCCGACCACCCGCTAAGGGCCGCGCCTTCACCTCCCACCTTCCGGAGTTACCGATGGGTTTCCGTTGCGGAATCGTCGGCCTGCCCAATGTCGGCAAGTCCACGCTGTTCAATGCTCTCACCGAAACGCAGGCCGCTCAGGCCGCGAATTATCCGTTCTGCACGATCGAGCCGAATGTCGGCCAGGTCGCGGTGCCGGACGAACGGCTCGATCAGCTGGCGGCGATCGCCGGCAGCGCCAAAATGATCCCGACGCAGCTCGGCTTCGTTGACATCGCCGGACTGGTGAAAGGCGCCAGCAAGGGCGAAGGCCTGGGCAATCAGTTTCTCGGCAACATCCGCGAAGTGGACGCAATCGTCCATGTCCTGCGCTGCTTCGAAGACGATGACATCCAGCACGTCGCGAACAAGGTCGATCCCATCGCGGACGCCGAGGTGGTCGAAACCGAACTGATGCTGTCCGACCTCGAAAGCCTGGAGAAGCGGGTGCCAGCGGCGCAGAAAAAGGCGACCGGAGGCGACAAGGAAGCCAAGATCATGGCGAGCGTACTGGGTCAGGCGCTCGAACTGCTGCGCGAAGGCAAGCCCGCCCGGCTGACGCAGCCCAATGGCGACGACGAGGAGCGCGTGTTCGCGCAGGCCCAGCTGCTCACCGCCAAACCGGTGCTCTACGTCTGCAACGTCGCCGAGGAAGACGCGGCAGAGGGCAACGACCTGTCCGCGCAAGTGTTCGCTAAGGCCGCGGCCGAGGGCGCGCAGGCGGTGGTGGTGTCCGCGGCGATCGAGAGCGAGCTGGTCGCGATGCCCGCCGAAGAGCGGGCCGAGTACCTCGAATCGCTCGGGCTCACCGAAAGCGGCCTCAGCCGCGTGATCCGCGCAGGCTACCGACTGCTCGGCCTCAACACGTTCTTCACCGCCGGACCCAAGGAAGCGCGCGCGTGGACTTTTCCCGCCGGCGCCAAAGCACCGCAGGCCGCGGGCGAAATCCACTCCGACTTCGAGCGCGGCTTCATCCGCGCAGAAACGATCGCGTTCGACGACTACGTATCGCTGAACGGAGAAGCCGGGGCCCGCGAGGCGGGCAAGCTGCGCCAGGAAGGCAAGGAGTACCTAGTGCAGGACGGCGACGTCCTGTTGTTCAAATTCAACGTCTGAGGCACTAACCAGCCGCTCGTCCGTTGCAGCGCAGAACCAAGGGGAGAGCGCTGCAGTGGTCGATAAATCGGAAAAGTTCAGCTGGCTGGTGCGCCTCGGTTATGCGGCGCGCGGCGTCGTGTACCTGCTGCTCGGCTACCTCGCGCTGTCTACTGCCGGCAAGGCGCAAGACGGGCAGAGCGCGGTCTTCGATCTGATCCAGGACGTGCCGCTGGGCACCCCGATGCTGTATATCGTGGCGATCGGATTGCTCGCCTATGCGGCGTTCAAGCTGATCGACGCGGCGACCGATGTCGAGCGCCACGGCGACGATACGAAGGGCAAGGCGAAGCGGGTCGGCTCGGCGGCCAGCGGCATCGCTCACCTGGTGCTCGCATACACCGCCTTACAGTTCGCCAGTGGCGACAAGCAGCGGTCGGCGCAGGGCGGCGGCGGCAGCCAGGACACGGCGAGCAGCCTGCTAACCTGGGACATGGGGCCGTTCCTCCTCGGCCTGGTTGGGCTGGGCTTTCTGATCGGCGCGGCGATGCAGGCAAAGTCAGCCTACACCGCCGGCTTCATGAAGCACATCGGCGGCGGCGCGCCGCACTACGTGAAACCGATCGGCCAGGCCGGGCATGCGGCCCGCGCGGTGGTGTTCGCGCTGATCGGCTGGTCATTGATGAAAGCTGCCTGGTTCTCGCAGTCGAGCGAGGTCAAGGGGCTCGGCGAAGCGATCACCGCGCTGAGCGACAACGGGATCGTCTATCCGCTGGTGGCGCTCGGCCTGCTGCTGTTTGGCGTATTCAGCCTGATTACCGCGCGGTACCGGATCATTCCGGACATTCATCAGGGCGACTTGAAGCCCAAGCTTTAATCGAAGGCAGCGAGGATCGGGCACGGCCCCGCCCGATCCATCGCGCAGTCCTTGGCCAGCTTGGCCAGCGAGCGGCGCGCCTCTTCCAACCGGGCGATCTCGACATCCAGCGCGGCAATCCGTTCCTGCGCCATCGCGCGTGCGCGCGGACGGTCGTCGGTGTGATCGAGGGCGATCAGTTCGGCGATCTCGACGAGCGTAAAACCCGCCGCCTGTGCCCGGCGAATGTACCGTAGCCGTTTGACGTCATCGTTGCCGTAATGCCTCCCTGCCGCGGCGGTTGAGGAGGGTGCATCCAGCAGGCCCTTGCGCTGATAGAAGCGCACGGTCTCCACACCGACGCCGCCCGCCCGGGCAAGATCTGAAATCCGCAGCGCAGACATCGCTTGACTCCGTACTATGGTACGGAAGCTATAGGGGCGCGCATGACACCCGACAACCCTGCCCGGATCGCGCATCTGACCCGCATGGTCATGCCCGATCACACCTGCCCCTTCGGCACGAAATCGAAGTGGTTGCTGGAAAAAAACGGCTATCATGTGGAGGACCGGTGGCTCACCACCCGCGAGGAGGTTGACGCCTTCAAGCGCGAGCAATCGGTGGAGACGACGCCGCAGACCGTCATCAATGGCAGGCGCATCGGCGGCTACAGTGACCTGCGCGCGTTCTTCGGAAAGCCGCTGCCGGCGGTGGGAGCGACCAGCTACACGCCGGTCCTGGTGGTGTTCGCGGTATGCGCGTTGCTGGCGATGGCGGTCAGCTTCCACGCCTTCGGCAGTGCGCTGACGGTGCAAGCCGGCGAGTGGTTCGTTGCGTTCGCGATGGTTATCCTGGCCATGCTCAAGCTGCAGGACATCGAGAAGTTCTCGAGCATGTTCCTGGGCTACGACCTCCTCGCGCAGAGATGGGTGCCGTATGCGTATGCCTATCCCTTCCTGGAGGCCGGTGCAGGCGTCCTGATGGCTGCCCACGCATTGGACTGGCTGTCGATCCCGGTGGCGCTGTTCATCGGCACGATCGGCGCTGTCAGCGTGTTCTACGCAGTCTATGTGCAGAAACGCGAACTCAAGTGCGCTTGCGTCGGCGGGTCCAGCAATGTGCCGCTGGGTTTCGTCTCCCTGACCGAAAATCTGGCCATGATCGGCATGGCCGTGTGGATGCTGTTCAGACTTTAATGGAAAAGACCTTGTGATGACCTATCGACTTTTCGCAGGTGCGGCCGTCCTCGCCATCGCGGCGCCGGTGGCGGCGCAGCCACACGATCATGCGGATGCCGCTGGCACGTCCCACGCCGGTCAGCCTGCCCCCGCCCCCGCGGCCAATCCACCCGCCGATCACTCGAAGATGAATCACGGCGCCCCTGTTCAGGATGCGGATCCCGCCACCCCGCCCGGTCATCCGGTCGATCATTCGGCGATGGACCATTCCAGCATGGATCACGCGGGCACGGATCACTCCCGCATGGCGCACGGACCGGCGGAGATGGACCACGACATGGGCGGCGAGGGTTCCGGCACGGCCCGCCTGCCGCGTAACGAGACGATGAACCACGGCACCATGGTGCCGCTGGGCGGTGATGCGAGCCTGATGCTCCACGGCTATCTTTGGCCGGTCTACACCAACCAGTCCGGGCCCCGCGGCGATGACAAGTTCTATGTCCAGTCGATGGCCATGGCGACCGTCACCGGCTCCTTCGCCGGGGGCCGCTACATGGCGCGCACGATGCTGAGCGCGGAGCCGGCGATGCGACATGATGGCTACCCCAACCTCTTCGCCACCGGCGAGGTCGCCTATGGCGAGCCACTGGTCGATCGCCAGCATCCGCACGATCTGGTGATGGAACTTGCCGGACGCATCGATCTGGACGTGGGCGAGGACACCAGCGCGTTCCTGTATGGCGGTCCCGTCGGCGAACCTGCGCTGGGTCCCAGCGCCTTCATGCACCGGGCCAGCGCTCGCTATAATCCCGAAGCACCGATCACGCATCACTGGTTCGATTCGACGCATATCGTCTATGGCGTCATCACCGCCGGTCTTGCCGCGCCCGCGTGGCAGGTCGAAGCCAGCGCGTTCCGGGGGCGTGAGCCTGACGAGTTCCGCTGGAACATCGAAACGCCCAAGCTCGATTCGTGGAGCGTGCGGGCGAGTTTCTCCCCCTCGCCCGCATGGTTGATCCAGGCAAGCTATGGTCAGATCGAGGAACCCGAGGCGCAACATCCGGGTGAAAACGAACACCGCACCACTGCATCCGCGCATTTCAACAATGGCAGCGGTCTATCGGCCATGGCCGCGTTTAGCGCCAAGGACCGGGTGCCCGGAAACACGCTGACCGCGTGGCTGGGCGAAGTGAACTGGGACATCGACCGCCACCACACGCTGTTCGGGCGTGTCGAGAACGTCGCGAACGACGAGCTTTTCCCCGACCACTCCGATCCGCTGCACGACCAGGCATTCCGAGTGACCAAGTTCCAGGCGGGTTACGCTTATCGCCTGCCGCTTGGGCCGGTGAACCTGGCGCTGGGCGGCACGGTCTCCGCTTTCGCCAAGCCCGACGTGCTCGATTCCGCTTACGGATCGAATCCGATGGGCTACACGGTGTTCGCCAGGTTCAGCTTCGGAGACTAGCGCAGCATGGATTATTTTGAGGACATCGAGGTGGGTCGTCGCGCCAGCTTCGGCTGCTACGAGGTTACGCGCGAAGAGGTGATGGAGTTCGCCTCCAAGTATGACCCCCAGCCCTTCCATCTCGATGACGACGCTGCGGCCAAAACCCACTTCGGGCGCCTGTCGGCCAGCGGCTGGCACACTTGCGCGATGATGATGTCGATGCTGGTGGAGAACATGAAGACGCACCGGCAGGCCGGGCTTGGCTCACCCGGAATGGACAGCCTGCGCTGGGTGAAGCCGGTCTATCCGGGCGACACCTTGCGGGTGGAAAGCGAAGTGATCTCCAAGCGGCGCAGCGCCTCGCGCCCGGAGATGGGACTGTTCAAATCAAACGTGCGCGTCCTCAATCAGAACGACGAGCCGGTGCTTGAAATGGTGTCCAACGGGCTGATCCAGGTGCGCGATCCGTCCGCGCCGATCGAGGACTGACCTAGCTGCCGCACTGGGCGGTGCCATCGGCCTCGTACACCACCTGGTCGCGGTCGTTGCGCAGCACCAGCCGCGCGGGGAAGTTGACCGTCTCGTATCCCGATTGGGTGCCCTCCTCGCTCGCGAGGTCGAGCACGAACGAGTACGCGCCGCCGGTGTACTTCCCCTTCGCGCCCAGCGGCAGGTCTCCGCTGCCGGCATCGGGCGCGAAGCGGACCACGCCGCCATCGATCTTCATGAACCCGCGCTCCGGCTGCAGCAGCGCGACGGCGGCGATTCCCTTGCCGGGCGCAAAGCTGCAACCGGCGCCGAACATGTCGTATTTTTCGATGTCCGGCATGCCGATCGTCTCCGGCTCGATCGGCACCGGGGGCGGCACCTGTGCCGCGTTCACCGCCGCAACATCGGCCTCGTCCTGTCGCGCCTGTTCGGTAGGCGACAGTTCTTCCTTGCCGCAGGACGCTGCCAACAGCGCCGCGCAGATTACCAGGCCAGCGCGCATCAATGCCTCCCCAACAGCTTTCGACATCCAGAACGAACCGTCTGGTCCGGCGTTTCCGGCCTCAGGTCAACGTCTGGTTTTCGGCCATGCAGAAGGAGGGGGCGGATCCATCCGTGCGGCGGACCAAAAGTTCACGACTGTAGGAAACCACCCTACTTCCGTAGCCGTATCTGATCGTCCCGCTTTCAAAAAAGGCCCGACCCTCCGGAATGACCGATCCAGAAGTGGAATCCTTGCAAGACCTGCTCGATCAAATCGCCGCCTGCCGCGTCTGTGGCGACGCGCTTCCGCTGGGTCCGAGGCCGGTTCTTCAGCTTTCGTCCACGGCGCGCATTCTCGTGGCCAGCCAAGCGCCCGGGACCTGGGTGCACGAAAGCGGGGTACCGTTTGCCGACGCATCGGGAGACCGGCTGCGCGCCTGGATGGGTGTAACGAAGGACGAGTTCTATGACGCCGGCCGGATTGCGATCGTGCCGCTGGGTCTCTGCTATCCGGGCCGCGGCGCGGGCGGCGACGCTCCGCCGAGGCCCGAATGCGCGCCCTTGTGGAGAAACCGGATCATGGCGCAGTTGCGCGGGCTAAGGCTAACCCTGCTCGTCGGCGGGCACGCTCAGGTCGATCGGCTCGGCCGGGCCCCGATGACCGAGCGCGTGCGCGCCTTTCGCGCCTATCTGCCGGACGTCGTGCCGTTGCCCCACCCATCGTGGCGCTCGCAGATGTGGATGGCGCGCAACCCGTGGTTCGAGGCTGATGTCCTGCCGGTTTTGCGAGCAGCGGTTCGCGATGCACTGGCATGACGCGGGCCGGGCCTTGATACGGTCGCAACGTTCGGACAATAAACCTGCACCCGCCAGGAATTCAGCCGAGAGCCAGTCCCCTGCCAATAGGGACGCCTGTAGTTTCGGTCGGCTTTGCCTCGTCCCGGAGAATTCGATGCGTACTGCTCTTTTGTTGATCGCCGCCACGTGGAGCCTGCCAGCGCTGGCCCAACCCGCTCCGGGTCCAACCGCGCCCTCGGGCCGCCCGCCAGTGAACGAAGGGTGGTCCGTCACGGTGGGCGCGGCGCCCGTGGTCAGCCCCTCATGGCAGGGATCGAAGGACTACGTCCTCTCGATCTACCCGGATCTGCGGATCAACTATGGTGAGTTCTTCTTCGCATCGATCCCGGATGGTGTCGGCGTCAATGCGATCAACGCGAATGGGTGGCGCGCCGGTCCGATCGCCAAGGTGCGCTTCGGCCGGGACGAGGATGGCAGTGGCTCGCCGTTCGCGATCACCGGCGGCAGCGACGCCCTGCTCGGCCTGGGCGATGTCGGTGCGACGGCCGAGGTTGGCGCGTTTGTCGAAAAGCGCTTCGGGAACCGCCAGCAATGGCGCGGGCGGGTGGAGGCGCGGCGCGGGTTCGGCGGGCACGAAGGTGCGATCGGCGATCTGTCGCTGTCCTATCAGGCTCGCGTAGGGCGCACGATCATCAACGTGGGCCCACGGGCGACGGTGGCGACCAGGGATTTCACCCAGACATTTTTCGGTATCGATGTGGCGCAGTCCCTTGCCTCCGGCCTTGCGCCCTACAGGCCAAAGGGTGGCCTGGTATCGTACGGGGTCGGCGGGTCGTTGATCCATCCGCTCGACCGGCACAGCGCGATCACCGCCTTCTCCAGCCTGGAACGTTTGGGAGGGGTCGCGAAGGATTCGCCGCTTGTCGTGGAGCGGGGTCGGCCTACGCAGTTCACCGCCGGGATCGGTTACGGCTACCGGTTCTAACTACGGGAGGCCCCCGTCCAGGTACCTGACGGCGCGCGCTTGAACCCGGCTATCGCACCGATCACAACCAGAATCACCGACAATGCCGCGGCCCACGCGACTGCGTCAGCCTTCTGGCCCCCCGCTGCGTAGATCGCCGACAGGGCCCACAGGAACACGAGCGCGTAAGGCGGATTGCCGCGACCGCGCGCCAACGCGAGCGCGGCGACGACACCGCCGACGATGACGACCGCCGCACTGACCAGCGGGGCAGCATCGCCGGCCTCCACTCCGTGGAAGCGAAGCGACGCCGCGATGTTGACGATCGTCGCTGCCGTCAGCCACGCCGCCAGTGCGCTGAGCGGGAGCACGACCAGCCATCGCTGGCCGGTGGTGAAGCCTTCTTCCCGGTTCGCAAAGATCCGGTAGCAACGAAGCAGGCACACCAGCGTGAAAATGATGATCAGGGCCGAGATCGCCGACAGCCCGAACGACTGGGTGTAAAGCGCCCAGACCGCGTTGCCCATGAAAGCGCCGGTTGCAGGCCAGCGTAACTTGTCGAGAAGGTGATCGCCTGCATGGCGTGGCAGGAACTGATAAGCCGCGAACACGAACGCGCCGGTATACAACGGCCCCCATATCGCAAACGCCCAGCCCGCCGGGGTGATGAGCGTTCGCACATCATCCGATTGCGACCCGATAGGTTCGCCGATCCCCAGGCTGGGAAGAACAGGCACCAGAACCTGCAGGATCGCGGTAGCGACCACCAGCCAACGCACTGATCGGAATCGCGAGTCTTCGATGTTGGTTGCTGGCATGATCTTCGAACGGGCAGACGGACGTTTCGTGCCGACGAGGCATAGTCTGCCAGCATCGATTACGCGTCCGCCGGTCTGCAGAGCCTGCCGCCCCGCGCCTCCGGCAAAATACTTAGGGGAGGCGCGGTAGGGACATCATCCAAATTCATCAGCCAAGCTTTGGGGCGTACTCCCGGCAGACGATCTGGCGATCGCGCAGATTGGCAATGAAGGGGATCTGACATGCGCTACACACAGGATTTCGCCGCCGATGTGCGGGTTGTAACGACCGAAGAACTGGCCGCACTGGCATCACCCGGCCCCGCGCTGCCGGAACATTCCGATTTCGAATTTCCGCGCTGGATCTGGGCGATCATGCTGGGCGGCTACGCGACCTTCCTGGGTGGCCTGTTCGCCGCGACCGCGGGTGAAGCACGTGCCGCACTGGCAGTCGCCGTCAGCTCGCTCTACGTCGCGATGTTCTTTGGCACGGCGCGTATCCTGGCAAACGTGGATGGCCGCCGCATCGGCGCATTCACCCGCACCGGCGGCAAGCTCAACACGTGGACGGGCCCGATGGACATCGGCGCGGTCGCCGGACAAGTGCTGGTCCTTCCCGTGCTGCTCGGCTTTTTCGGGGTGTCGATCGCGGTGATCAGCGCCATTGTGTTCTGACGTCAGTGAGCGACTGACACGATCGTTGCCATGCGCACGAGTTCCGACAAGGTCTTGGCGTGCATCTTCATCATCAGGTTGGCGCGGTAGACTTCCACCGTCCGCGCACTGATGTCGAGATCGAAGGCGATTGCCTTGTTGGCCTTTCCGGCGACGAGGCCTTCCATCACCTCGCGTTCGCGGTTGCTCAGGCTGGCGATGCGGTCGAGCACGATCTGGCGTTCGGCCGCCGCGCCCTGATCGCCGGCCTGTCGCGTAAGCGCCGCTCGGATCGCGGACAGCATCACTTCGTCATCGAAAGGCTTCTCGATGAAATCGGCGACGCCCGCCTTCATCGCCTGAATCGCCAGCGGAACATCCGCATGGCCGGTGATGACGATGACTGGCGGCGGCGACCCGCGCCGCTTTAGTTCCTCTGCCAGTTCGATCCCGTTGGTCCCCGGCATGCGCACATCAGTGACCACGCAGGCGCCCGAAAGCGGCGGCGCGGCCTTGAGAAAGGCATCGGCCGACGCGAAGGAGCGCACCCTGACGCCCGCGACGTCGAGCAGGAATTCTAGGCTGTGGCGCGCGCTCTCATCGTCATCGATCACATAGACGATCCCGTCGTTCGTTTCGGCCCCGACGTCCTCACTCGCCATCGTACAGTTCCTCTTTGCCAATGGCTTCCAGGGTAAAGCCGAACTCCGCCCCGCCGCCTCCGTTTGGCTTGCCCCAGATTCGTCCGCCGTGCGCTTCCACGATCGTACGGCAGATCGACAGGCCCACGCCCATACCCGCGCGCTTGGTGGTTATGAAGGGCTGGAACAGGCGATTGGCGACTTCGGGATCGATGCCAGGCCCCGTGTCGGTGACGCGCACACTCGCCATGTCATCCGGGTGCGGCTCGATGGCGATTACCAGTTCGCGCCGCGCAAGGCTGCCTTCGGCCATCGCATCCACGGCGTTGCGTACCAGGTTCAGTACTACCTGCTGGATCTGGACCTTGTCGGCAAGCACCAGGTCGATGTCCGGGTTGAATGCGTATTGGACGCGAATCCCGTGCTCCTTGGCCCCCACCAGCGCGAGCGCGCTCGCTTCCTCGACCAGCTTGGGCAAGCTTTCGATCTTTCGTTCGCTCTCTCCGCGTGCGACGAAATCGCGGAGTCGGCGAATGATCTCGCCTGCACGCAGCGCCTCGCCGGCGGCGCGGTCGACCGCGTCCGCCACCCGCTCGTGCGGGACCTCGTCCCGGGACAGCAGGATGCGGCTCCCCTTCAGGTAATTGGCGATCGCCGATAGCGGCTGGTTCAACTCATGCGCCAGCGCGGAGGCCATCTCGCCCAGCGCGGTCAAGCGGGAGACGTGCACGAGCTCGCTCTGCAGCTCTTGCAGGCGCGCTTCGGCTTGCTGCCGTTCCGTCAGATCGCGAACGAAACCCGTGAAATATCGCTGCCCGTCGGCCCACATCTCGCCCACCGCGAGTTCGAGCGGGAATGTCGAGCCGTCGCGCCGTTCTCCGACGACAACCCGGCCCTTGCCGATGATGCGCTGCTCGCCCGTGCGGTAGTAGCGTTCGAGGTAGCCGTCGTGCGCACTGCGGTACGGGTCAGGCATCAGCATGCTGACGTTTCGGCCCGCTACATCCTCGGCGCTCCACCCAAAAGTCCGCTCTGCCGCCGGGCTGAAGTCGCGGATCAATCCTGCCGCGTCGATCACCACGATCGCGTCCGGCACGGTATCGAGGATGGACCGCCAGTGAGCTTCGCGGCGCGCCAGCCCGGCCGCGGCAGCCTCGGTCTCGATCCGCGCGCGCTGAAACCATTCACCGCCGATCGCGACGGCCAGCCCGATCGCAGAGAACGCGGCCGCCGCGATAACGCTGCCGGCCTCCAGTCGGTGCCCCGACCAGTCGCACCACAATCCGATGCCGGCCCCGGCGATCGTGGCCAGAGCGCCCGCTCGCAATCCGGACAGCGCGCTTGCCAGCACCACCCCCGGGATCAGGAACAGGAAGGTGACCCGGCTGCCAAGCTCCGCGTCGAACGCCAGCCGGATCGCGGCCCCGGTGGCGATCACCACCAGCGCGATCGCCACCGCCAGCGGCACCGACAGGCGCGGAAGGAAGCGGCTCGCGAAGGCGGCGCGGCCCGCCTCCGTTAAAGCCCTTAGGGGCGGTCCAGTAGGGACATCATCCAAATTTCGCGGCCTCCCCCAGGCGGTTAATCGGCTTCATCAACGGCGCACAAGCAATTCCGCGCCGGCAATGGAGAACTTCAATGACCGCACCGTTTATCGATCTTAGCGTCCACCACCAGCCCAAGGGCGTTTCGGACCGGATCGCCTACGGTTTCACCAAAGTCCTGCGCTGGACCGCCGACACTTTCTTTGCCGAACGCTATGGTCACCGCGCCGTGGTGCTCGAAACCGTCGCGGCGGTGCCCGGGATGGTCGGCGCGACGATCAACCACCTCAGCGCGCTGCGCCGCATGTGTGACGACAAGGGTTGGATCAAGACCTTGATGGACGAAGCCGAGAACGAGCGGATGCATCTCATGACGTTCGTCGAAATCTCCAAGCCCACCTTGTTCGAACGCGCGGTGATCATCGGCGTGCAGTGGGTGTTCTACCTGTTCTTCTTCGCGCTCTACCTGATCAGCAGCAAGACCGCACACCGGGTGGTCGGCTACTTCGAAGAAGAGGCAGTGATCAGCTACACGCACTACCTCGCCGAGATCGACGAGGGCCGGAGCGAGAACGTCCCCGCCCCCGCCATCGCGAAGCGGTACTGGGGTCTGCCCGACGATGCCACGCTGCGCGACGTGGTGCTGGTGGTGCGGGCCGACGAAGCGCACCACCGCGACGTCAATCACGGCTTCGCTAACGAACTTGCCGGATTGCCTGTCGGTCCCGTCGCGGATTGCGTGCCTCACGTGGAGCTCGCACCCAACTGGAAGAAAGCGGCCTGAGCACAGGTTGCGGGAGAGGAGGACAGGACGTGCACGCCCCCATCGCTTTGCTGGTGAGCGACCAAGCGGTCCTGTCCTCGCTCCAGTTCGCCCTGTCGGTCGAGGGTTTCGCACTGGCGGCGGCCGGGGGTGACCTGGCCGCCGCTGGTGCGGTGGTGATCGATCAGGGCTATCGCGGCGATGGCCTTGCAGCGCTCGTGGCGCTCCGAAGCCGCGGTAATGCCGTTCCGGCGATCCTGCTGGCGACCAACCCCACGCCGTCCTATCGCGCCCGCGCGGCGGACGCAGGCGCCGTCGTGATTGAAAAGCCACTCCTGGGCGACGAGCTAAGCAGCGCCATCTCGCACGTCATCGAGCCAAGGAAGGCCGCCTGAGAATGACTGAAATCCCGATTACCGAGGAAGATATCGCCCGGCTCGTGCCGCGATTCTACGCCCGGGTGCGCCGTGACGCCGTGCTCGGTCCCATCTTCGACAACGCGATCGACGATTGGCCTCACCATCTTGGCAAGCTGCAAGCGTTCTGGTCCTCGGTCATGCTGACCAGCGGGCGGTACAAGGGCCAGCCGATGGTCGCGCACTTGAAACACGCCAGCCACATGACGCGGGAGAATTTTGACCGCTGGCTGACGCTATGGACCGAAGTCACCGAAGAGGAGCTTGGGCCGCAAGCTGCCGCCGCGTTCCAGGAAAAGGCCGGTCGGATCGCCGAGAGTCTGCAACTCGGCGTCGAATTCCACCGAGCGCGCGAGGTCGCTGCATGACCGCCCGGCTCCCCGACGGTGTCCGGTCATACAAGCGCACCCCAACCTTCACCGAAGGAACGGTGCCTGCCGGTTTGATCGGCGAGCATTCGACCAAGGAAGGCACCTGGGGCCTGATCAAAGTCGAGGAAGGCGAGTTGCGCTACGTCGTCACCGATCCGCGCCGGCAGGGCACCAGCGCCGTTCTGTCTCCGGCCACCGACCCGGGCGTGGTCGAGCCAACGATTGTCCATCGCGTCGAAGTGGTCGGGCCGGTCCGCTTCCATGTCGAATTCTTCCGCCCGGGCTAACGAGCTCACTCTGGCGTAGGATCTGGAAAGCCAGCGCAACCGGTGCTACCCGGTTCTCCTGCTCTACTTCCGCCCGAAAAGCGCTTCGACGTTTTTCAGTGAGAGTTTCACCCAAGTGGGCCGACCGTGGTTGCACTGCCCCGAACGCGGGGTGCGTTCCATTTCGCGCAACAAGGCATTCATCTCCACCACCGACAGCGTGCGCCCTGCCCTGACGGACCCGTGGCAGGCCATGGTCGCCAAAACCAGGTCGAGTTTCTCCCCCAGCAACAGCGCTTCACCGTGATGTGCGATGTCGTCGGCGATATCGGCCAGCAGCTTGTGCGGATCGGCCTTGGCGAGTGCGTGCGGCAGGCTACGCACCAGCATTGCCGATGGCCCGAACCGCTCGATCGCCAAACCCATCTCGCCCAGCATGTTTGCTGCCGTTTCCAGCCGGTCGCAGTCGGTTTCGTCAAGCTCGACCACTTCGGGGATCAGCAAGGCTTGAGGGCGTGCGGTCGCTTCCCCCGCGCCCGCGGCGCGCAGGCGCTCAAGCACCAGCCGCTCGTGCGCTGCATGCTGATCGACCAGGACCAGACCGTCGGCTGCTTCTGCAACGATATAGGTCCCCGCCACCTGGCCCCGCGCGACCCCAAGCGGGTACTGCGCGCTTTCTGGCGAGATCGGCGCGGCCTCTTCCGCCCTCCCGACCGGCGCGGTCATCACTTCGTCTTCATAGCTCCGCCACTCCCGCGAAGCTTCGCGGACAGAGGTAGAGGGCGTGCTCCAGTCGCGGTTGGCAAAGATCGAAGCCAGCGCCGGGGCGGGCTCGGCAGTCCACCGGCCCATCGCGGCAGCGTCGGGCGCCTGTGCACTACGGCGATCAGCGGAACCCAGTGACTGGCGCAGGCCTGAAACGATGAACCCGCGGACCGCTTGCGGATCGCGGAAGCGGACCTCGGTCTTGGCCGGGTGCACATTCACGTCCACCTCCTCAGGCGGCAGATCGAGGAACAGCGCCAGCACCGCGTGTCGATCGCGGGCCAGCATGTCGGCATAGGCCCCTCGCACCGCGCCCACCAGCAGCCGGTCCTTCACCGGTCGCCCGTTCACGAACAGATACTGGTGATCGGCCACGCCTCGGTTGTACGTGGGCAGCCCGGCAATGCCGGACAGGCGCATCGGCCCCCGTTGCAAGTCGATCTCGACGCCGTTGTCCTTGAGCTCACGCGCGACGATCTGCGCGACCCGCTCGGCCAGCTCCTGCTCGGGCTGCACGGCAAATACGCGCCGCTCTCCGTGGTCGAGCGTGAAACCGACGTCGGGACGCGCCATCGCGAGCCGCCTGACCACGTCGAGGCACGCGGCATATTCACTGCGGGCGGAGCGCAGGAACTTGCGCCGCGCGGGCACCTTGGCGAACAGTTGCTCCACCCGCACGCGCGTGCCGGGCGGCAGCGCCGCGGGAGTTTCCTTCACCACTTCGCCATGATCCACCGTTCGCCGCCAGCCTTGTGCGGCACCTCGTGGCCGGCTTTCGAGAGTGAAGCGCGCCACGCTGGCGATCGATGGCAACGCTTCTCCTCGAAAGCCCAGAGTGGCGACCAGTTCGATGCTTTCGTCGGGCAGCTTGGAGGTCGCATGCCGTTCCAGCGCCAGCGCCATCTCGTCAGGCGCCATGCCGCAGCCGTCGTCAGTCACCTCGATCCGGTCCAGGCCCCCTTCCCCAAGCGCGACTGCGATCCGGGTGGCCCCGGCATCGATTGCGTTTTCGACCAGTTCCTTCAGCGCGGCGGCCGGCCGCTCGACCACTTCACCGGCGGCGATGCGGTTAACCAGGCTCTCGGGCAGGCGGCGAATTTCGGCCATCGGCCTCGCCTAGCGACCAAGCGCGAGAAATTCGAGGCGGCCCGAGAAGTTTGCGGGGGACGGGGCCGCAATTTTTTTGGCCTTTTCCACCACCTTTCGGTAAGGCGCCGGCATCCCCGTCACCCCCGGGTCAAAGTTGCCGCAGCATTGTGCGGCATAGGCCTGAATTGTATATGGAAACGCGCTCAACATGGGCTTCTTTTCGAATCTCCTGAAGTTCGGGTCGCAGAACATGGCGATCGACCTCGGAACCGCGAACACGCTGGTCTATGTCGAAGGTCAGGGCATTATCCTCAACGAGCCGTCGGTGGTGGCGATCGAAACGCTCAACGGGATCAAGCGCGTCAAGGCCGTGGGTGAAGACGCGAAGATGATGATGGGCAAGACGCCTGACAGCATCGAAGCGATCCGCCCGCTGCGTGACGGGGTCATCGCCGACATTGAAATCGCGGAAGAGATGATCAAGCACTTCATCCGCAAGGTGCACGGCAAGAAGAGCCTGCTGCGCTATCCTGAAATCGTGATTTGCGTGCCGTCGGGCTCCACTAGCGTCGAACGCCGCGCGATCCGCGATGCCGCCTCCAACGCCGGCGCGAGCCAGGTGTACCTGATCCTCGAACCCATGGCCGCGGCGATCGGCGCCGACATGCCGGTGACCGAACCGGTCGGCTCGATGGTGGTCGACATCGGCGGCGGGACCACCGAGGTCGCGGTGCTGAGCTTGCGTGGCCTTGCCTATACCACCAGCGTCCGCACCGGGGGCGACAAGATGGACGAGGCGATCGTGTCCTACGTCCGCCGACACCACAATCTGCTGATCGGTGAAGCCACGGCAGAGCGGATCAAGAAGGACTATGGCATCGCTCGCCCGCCCGAAGACGGGATTGGTGAGATCATCACCATCAAGGGCCGCGATCTGGTCAACGGCGTGCCCAAGGAAATCACCATCAACCAGGGCCACATCGCCGAGGCGCTGGCCGAACCGATTGGCGCCATCGTTGAAGGCGTGCGCATCGCGCTGGAAAACACCGCTCCTGAACTCGCCGCCGATATCGTCGACCAGGGCATCGTGCTCACCGGCGGCGGGGCGCTGATCAGCGGTCTCGACGATCACCTGCGTGAAGAAACCGGCCTGCCGGTTTCGATCGCGGAGGATCCGCTCAGCTGCGTCGCGATCGGCACCGGCCGGGCGATGGAAGATCCGATCTATCGCGGCGTGTTGATGACCGCCTGAGGAACTGAATTAGCATGGCGCCGACCTCCCAACGGCGCTCCGGGCATTCGCGCAGGGCGCAATTTGGACTTTTCACTGGCTACGTCCTCGCCACCATCGGCGCGGCCGTTGGCGCGGTGCTGCTCGGCATATCGCTGTGGCGGCCGAGCTCGTTCAATGGTTTCCGCACGGCGGCGAGCGACACCGTCGCGCCGGCGGGCGAGGTCGCTGCTAAAGGCCGCGCCGAGGGACAGGGCCTGTTCGACAGCATCTCGGGGTATCTCGCCGCCGGCAGCCAGAACGCGGCGCTGAAGCAGGAAGTCGAACTTGCCCGCATCCGGCTGAAAGAAGCGCAGGCGGTGCGCACCGAGAACGCGCGCCTCAAGACGCTGCTTGGCTTCAGCGAAAGCGAGATCAAACCGGTCGCGATCACCCGGCTGGTCGGCTCCAGCGCCGCCAGCACCCGCCGCTTCGCCTACCTGGGTGCCGGCCGCAATCAGGGAGTTGGGATCGGCATGCCCGTGCGCAGCCCCCGCGGCGTAGTCGGACGCGTGCTGGAAGTGGGCACTGACAGTTCGCGCGTACTTCTCCTTGGCGACAGCGAAAGCGTCATCCCGGTGCGGCGGTCGAGGGACGAGGTCGTCGCATTCGCGGAAGGCCGCGGTGACGGACGCCTGCGCATCCGGCTGATCAACCTTGGCATCAATCCGCTGAAGAAGGGCGATGTGTTCGTCACCAGCGGCGCCGGCGGTTATTACCGACCGGGGATCGCGGTCGCTATCCTGCAGGAGGTCACCAACGACGGCGGCATAGCCGCCGTGATCAGCGATCCAGCCGCGACCGACTTTGTCGCGGTGGAGCCGATCTGGCAGGCGAACGCGGTCAGGGCGGCGGCACAGTGGTCTGCTCCCGACAAGGCCTCGCCGGAATGATCAGCGAACTATCCCCCCGCGCGCGGCGCGACAGGTATGGCAGCAAGATCAACCGCACCCACTCGCCCGCGCTCGCCTATGCGGTGCCGTGGCTCTCGGTGATGATCGGATCCCTGCTCCCGCAGCTGTTGATCGCCAGTGCCGTGCCGTTGCTCCCCCCGCTCGGCTTCGTGCTTCTGTTATCCTGGCGCCTGGTTCGCCCCGGCCTGTTTCCCGTGTGGGCGGGCTTCCCGCTGGGCATGTTCGACGATCTGTTCAGCGGCCAGCCATTCGGCAGCGCGGTATTGCTGTGGTCATTGACCATGCTCGGAATCGAGCTGCTGGAAACCCGCTTCCCCTGGCGAGGCTTTGTGCAAAACTGGATCGCAGCGAGCGTGATCGTGATCGCATATCTCTTCTTGGCCGCGCTCGCATCGGGCGCAGCGATCAGCGGGACGACGCTGCTCGCGCTCGTGCCGCAGCTTGTCGTCACGCTGGTGCTGATTCCGCTCATCTCGCGGTCGGTCGCCGCGCTCGACCGCTTCCGCCTGACGCGGGTCAGGATCCTGGGGTGAAGCTGCGCCGTCGGCGCCGCCGCGCCCGTCCCATCGTCAGCCCCGCTACTCTGTCGCACACGTTCGAGCGGCGCAGTTTCGTCATCGGCGCAGTTCAGGGCGGCCTCGGCGTGCTGCTGGCCAGCCGGTTGGCGTACCTGTCCATTTTCGAGAATGAGAAGTATCAGACTGAAGCGGAGAGCAATCGCGTCAATCTGTCCCTGATACCGCCACGGCGTGGATGGATCCTCGATCGCAACGGCGCCCCGTTGGCATCCAACAAGGCCGACTTCCGCGTCGACATCATTCCGGAACGGATGCGCAATCCCAACGCGACGCTGGCAACGCTGGCGCCGCTCCTGGGCCTGGATACCGACAAGCTGCGCGACTTGCGCGACAAGATTTCCGAGACGCGCGGGTTCGCGCCGATCGAGGTGGCCCGTGGCCTGAATTACGAACAGTTCGCCGCGGTCAGTGTACGTCTGCCCGACCTGCCCGGAGTTGTGCCGCAACGCGGTTTCTCGCGGTTCTACCCCACCGGTCCCGCAGTCGGGCACCTGATCGGGTACGTCGGACCCGCCAGCGCCGAAGAGTACGAGAAGGACCGCAACCCGATCCTGATCACCCCCGGTTACAAGATCGGCAAGGACGGGATAGAAAAGCAGTTCGAGCAACGCTTGCGCGGCATCCCGGGGGCAAGGCGGGTCGAGGTCACCGCATCGGGACGCCTCGTGCGTGATCTGGAGACCCGCGAAGATATCCAGGGCAAGCCGATCCAGCTGACCATCGACGGGCCGCTGCAGGACTATGCCGCTCGCCGCATCGGGCCGGAATCCGGCTCGGTGGTGGTGATGGACTGCCAGTCGGGCGATCTGCTGTGCATGGCATCGATGCCCAGCTTCGATCCGAACAGCTTTTCCGACGGCATCGGGCGCATCGAATATGCGATGCTCAGCCAGGACGAGCGGGTGCCGCTGCGCAACAAGGTCCTGAAGGGGCTGTATCCCCCCGGCTCGACTGTCAAGCCGATGGTCGCCATGGCCTTCCTCGAAGCCGGGCTCGATCCCAACGCAAGCGTCGGATGCAGCGGCGGCCTGCGGGTCGGCAACCGGGTGTTTCACTGCTGGCAACGGCGCGGGCACGGCACGGTCGACATGGCCAAGGCGATCTACCAGTCGTGCGATGTCTATTTTTATCACTTCGCACAGAAGCTTGGGATGGACGTGATCGCGCCGATGGCCAGGCGTTGCGGCATGGGACAGGAGTTTCCGCTGCCGGTGGCCAGCCAGTTCTTCGGCACCGTGCCCGACCCGGCGTGGAAGCTCAAAAAGTACAAGCAGCCGTGGCAACCCTACGACACCGTGAACGCCACCATCGGGCAAGGCTATATGCTGGCGAGCCCATTGCAGCTGGCGGTGATGGCCGGGCGGCTGGCGACCGGCAGCAAGCTGATGCCGCGGATGATCCTTGATCCGAAGCAACCGCGCCCTGCTTCGATGAACTTTCACGGCGATCACGTGGAGGTGATCCAGAAGGCCATGAGCGACGTGGTCAACGGACCCGGCACGGCCGGTCGCGCCAAACTGCCGATCGACAACATTCTGATGGCGGGGAAGACCGGCACCGCGCAGGTGGTCGGGCTGAACGTGTCCAGCGGCAAAGGCGGCCTCTGGAAGCATCGTGACCACGGGCTGTTCATCTTCTTCGCGCCGTTCGACAAACCCCGGTATGCGGGAGCGGTGGTTATCGAACACGGCGGGGGATCGGGCGCGGCCTATCCCATTGCGCGCGACGTCATGACGTTTCTGTTCGATCCGACCAAGGGCATGGAGGCGCTCCATGCGCTCGAGGCCCAATGGGGCGGCACCGCGCAGCAGCGGCTGGAGGCCAAGTACAACGCCTATGCCGCAGCCGCCGGTCAGGGCGTGGGCCGTGCGCCGCGGCGAGACGAGGATGTCTTCGCTCGCGTTGACGCAGAAGCGCGCGCCCGGGCCGCCCGGCCGCAACCACTGGAAACCGGCGCCGTGACCCCGCCGCCCGAACCCGACGGCGTCGCCGCTCGAACCGAGCCCGAACCGCGATGAGTTCGATCGTTCCATCCGCAATCGCACGCCAGCCATGGGCAATGCTGCTCCCGCTGATCCTACTGGTGCTATTCGGGGCTGCGGTGCTGGATTCGGCCGCCGCCGGTAACTTCCAGACCTTTTCCCTGTCGCACCTGATCCGCTTCGGGGTGTTCATGACGATGGCGGCGGTCATGTCGCTGTTCGGCAAGGACTTCGTTCGCTTCGTCGCCTATCCTGCATACGGCGTGATCCTGCTGCTGCTGCTGGCCGTGGAAATCATTGGCTTCGCCGGCGGCGGCAGCCAGCGGTGGATCGATCTCGGCATCATCGTGCTGCAGCCGTCAGAACTGATGAAGCCCGCGATCGTGCTGGTTCTAGCGCGGTTCTATGCCGATCTACCCTCAGGCATGGTGCCCACGTGGCGCTCGCTGGTACCGGCCTGCGTGCTGATCGGGATGCCGGTGTTGCTGGTGTTGCTGCAGCCTGACCTGGGCACGGGCCTGGCGATCACGTTCGGCGGAGTGGTCGTCATGTTTCTGGCGGGTCTGCCGCTGCGCTGGTTCCTGATGGCCGGAGGGGCGGCGGCAGTGACCGCCCCGCTGGCGTTTTTTACCCTGCTGCACGATTACCAGCGCAACCGCGTCTTCACCTTCCTCGATCCGGGAAGCGACCCCCTGGGTACCGGGTATCACATCACCCAGTCGAAGATCGCGATCGGATCGGGCGGGTTGACCGGCAAGGGTTTTGGCAACGGGTCGCAGAGCCACCTCAACTATCTTCCGGAGCCCCACACCGATTTCGTGTTTTCGACGATGGCGGAGGAGTGGGGTTTGATCGGCGGGCTGTTCGTCCTCGGCGTGTTCTTCCTGGTGCTGCGCTGGGGCTGGCGCGTGGCGCTGGCGTCGGACGACCGGTTCTCCCGTCTTCTCGCCGGAGGCATGGTCGCCACTGTCTTCTTTTATGTGGCGATCAACTTGTCGATGGTGATGGGCCTGGCGCCCGTGGTCGGCATCCCGCTTCCGTTCATGAGCCATGGCGGCAGTTCCATGATGACCAACATGATCGCGCTGGGCACGCTGATGATGATCAACCGGTGGAACCGCAGCAGCGGCCGCCGATCGCTTTCGTAGAAACTTCGAGCCCACCCCTTGGCATCGGCGCGAGGGCCGCTATATGCGGCGCTCCCGGCGATTCGGGGCTGCCGCAAACGGCACGGCCTGACACGGTATGGACGCTTAGCTCAGTTGGTAGAGCAGCTGACTCTTAATCAGCGGGTCGTTGGTTCGAACCCAACAGCGTCCACCACCCTTCCCCCTATCGCCGATTCAGGAACCGGTTTCCTGCTCTGGAATGAGCACGGCGCGATCCTGGTAATCGGCACGCGGGGGGCGCGGCGGGAAGATGCCGAGCGCGGCATTACGGCGGGTGACGAGGTATTCGTAGTCGGAATCCTCACCCATCTGCGGGCGATCTTCGATCTCGTATTCCATGTCCGGTACCTCTCCATCTCCGCAATGCCGGAGAGGTGTGACGGTTCCGCGAATCTGCGCTGGATTGCAGAGATTTGCGCCGAATTGTTCGCCCGTCAGATGTGCAGCGCGCGGCCGTAGGCGGCGAGCACGCTTTCGTGCATCATTTCCGACAACGTCGGATGCGGGAACACGGTCTGCATCAGTTCCGCCTCGGTGGCCTCAAGTGTCTTGCCGACGACATATCCCTGGATCAATTCGGTCACTTCAGCGCCGATCATATGCGCGCCGAGCAGCTCCCCGGTAGCCGCGTCGAACACCGTCTTGATGAAGCCCTCCGCTTCGCCCAGCGCGATCGCCTTGCCGTTGCCGATGAAGGGAAAAGTGCCGACCTTGACCTCGCGCCCGCCCTCTTTCGCCTTGGCTTCCGTCAGCCCGACGCTGGCAATCTGCGGATGGCAGTAAGTGCACCCGGGAATATTCGAACGATCAAGCGGGTGCGGATGGACATCCTTGTTCCCCAGTCCCTGCGCGATCGCCTCCGCGGCAGTGACGCCCTCGTGGCTTGCCTTGTGGGCCAACCAGGGGCCGGGCGTGCAATCGCCGATCGCCCACAGGCCGCCGGACTTCGTTCTGCCATAAGGGTCGATCTGGATGAAGCCGCGGTCCATCTCGACCAACTGGTCGAGGCCAATGCCTTCGGTGTTCGGCACGATGCCGACCGCGACGATGACGTGGCTGAAATCGTGCTGCGCGACCTTGCCCGCCTTGTCCTTGATCCTGGCTCTCACGCCGCCGCCAGATACCTCCAGCGCCTCGACCCCGGCGCCAGTCATGATCGTCATGCCTTGCTTGGTGAGGCTCTTTTCGAGAAATGCAGACACGTCCGGGTCCTCCACCGGCACGATCCGGTCGAGCATCTCTACCACCGTCACCTCGGCGCCCATGTCGTTGTAGAAACTGGCGAACTCGATCCCGATCGCCCCGCTGCCGATCACCAGCAGCTTCCTCGGCATCTCGGCCGGGGTCATCGCGTGGCGGTAGGTCCACACGCGCGCTCCATCGGACTTGGCAAACGGCAGCTCGCGCGCGCGCGCGCCGGTGGCGACGATCACGTGCTTGGCGGAGAGTTTCTCCTCCCCTTTGTCGGACTTGACCGTCAACGAGGTCGGGCCGGTCAGCGTTCCCTCGCCCATGTGCACGGCGATCTTGTTCTTTTTCATCAGGTGCGTGACGCCCTGATTGAGCTGCTTGGCCACTCCGCGGCTGCGTTTGACCACCGCTGCCAAATCTGCCTCGATCGCGCCGGCGACCTTGAGACCGTAATCGGCCGCGTGATCCATGTAGTGCTTGATCTCGGCCGAGCGCAGCAGCGCCTTGGTCGGGATGCAGCCCCAATTGAGGCAGATGCCGCCGAGCAGTTCGCGCTCAACGATCGCGGTCTTGAGACCGAGCTGCGCGCAGCGGATGGCCGCGACGTAGCCGCCCGGGCCGCTGCCGAGCACGATGACGTCGTATGATGTATCAGCCATAAGTCCCTCTAACCGTTGACGGCACGCGGCCGGTCGTTCTCGTCGAGCAGGACGAACTTGAAAGTGCCACGCGACACCAGTTGAGTCGCCTCTCCGTTGCGCTCGCGCGCGATGCCTTCGGCGGTGATGGTCAGCGAGGTCGTGCCGGTCGCCGCGACCGCGCAATAGACGCTAAGCTCGTCCCCCACCGCCATCGCGCCGGGGAAGGCGAAGTCGGTTGCCGAGACGACCACCGCCTTGCCCCGCCCCACCCGGCTGGCCAGCGCGCCGGCGCCGAGCGCCATTTGGCTCATCAACCACCCGCCGAACATCCCACCGTAGGGGTTGGTGTCCGCCGGCATGGCGGTGACGCGGATGAGGGGGTCACGCTGCCAACGGACTGTCAAGCCACCAGCCCCAGCGGTGCCTCGCAGATCTGCTTGAACGCGCTCATCAGCTCCGCACCGGTCGCGCCGTCGATGGCGCGGTGGTCGAAGCTGCCGGTGGCGGTCATCACGGTGGCGACGGCGAGCGCTTCGTCGACCACGTAAGGCCGCTTCTGGCCCGTGCCGACGGCCATGATCATGCCTTGCGGCGGGTTGATCACCGCCTCGAACTGCTTGATCCCGTACATGCCTAGGTTGGACAGGCTGGCGGTGCCGCCCTGGTATTCGTGCGGCTGCAGCTTACCCTCGCGCGCCTTGCCGGCGAGGTCCTTCATTTCGTTAGCAATTG
Source organism: Altererythrobacter sp. TH136 (assembly GCF_007065885.1). Lineage (NCBI taxonomy): Bacteria > Pseudomonadati > Pseudomonadota > Alphaproteobacteria > Sphingomonadales > Erythrobacteraceae > Altererythrobacter > Altererythrobacter sp. TH136. The sequence continues at coordinate 534,205 of NZ_CP041409.1, forward strand.
CGCTGACCGACTTGGCGCCGGCGTCGACTACGATCGGCGTGATCAGGCCGCTGGGCGCGGCAACCGCGACCGAGATGTCAGCTCGGGTGAAGCGGCGAAGCGTATCGCCGCCAAAGCTAACGTTGCACGCGGGGACCTGCATCAGCGCCTTGGCAAGCGCCTTGATCAGCAAGTCATTAACGGAGAGCTTGACCCCCTGCGCCTCCAGGGCGGCGTTGAGTTCAGCCCGCAGCTTGAGAAGAGGATCAAGCCGCACGTCGATCGCGAGATAGTAATGCGGAACGGTCTGCTTGGATTCGGTCAGGCGGCGCGCGATTACCTTGCGCACGTTCGACAGCTTCTCGTCCTCGTGCGGAATACCGAAGTCGGGCAAAGCTGTGGGGGCCGACGAGACGGTGCCGGTTTCAGTGGGCGCCTGGGCCTGGGCGGGTGATGCCTTCGCCTGTGCCGGGGTGGCGGCGGCCCCTTCGACATCCGACTTCACGATGCGCCCGTTGGGACCGGAGCCGCTAAGCGAGGCCAGATCGACGCCTTTCTGCTGAGCGATGCGCTTGGCGAGGGGGGAGGCGATTATTCTATCCCCATCCGTCGCCTTAGCATGGTCTGGGGCCTTGGTGGGCTGGGCGGAAGGCCGCGTATTTGTCGACGACTCCACAGCCTTCGCTGGAGCGACGGGATTGTCTTCCGAAGCAGCGCGCGCAGGCTCTGGCTCCTCCCCCGGTTCGGTTGGTTCGGGCGCACCGGTGATCGCGGTGCCCTTGCTCTCGGCTGCCTTGGCCGCCGGAGCGGAGGCTGCGCCGGCGTCTTCCCCCTCGCCCGCCAGCAGCGCGATCACAGTGCCGACCTTAACACCCTCGGTGCCTTCGGCCACCTCGATCTTCGCGATCGTGCCTTCGTCAACCGCTTCGAATTCCATGGTCGCCTTGTCGGTCTCGATCTCGGCCATCACGTCGCCGGCGGCGACCGTGTCGCCTTCCTTGACCAGCCATTTGGCGAGCGTGCCCTCCTCCATCGTCGGCGACAACGCAGGCATCTTGATCGGCGTGGGCATGGTTTTCCTTCACTGGGGAGTGACGCCCGCCCGCTTTGGCAAAGCCGTAGCGTCACGGCAAGCCGCTTGCCCTGACGCTCCTTTGCGCCGATACCTTGGCTCACGCAAAGGGGTGGGATCGATGCGCGTCTATCTGGTGATCATGGACGAGACCGAGGAAGCGGTGCGCGCGCTGCGTTTCGCCTCGCGCCGCGCGACCAAGACCGGCGGGGCGGTTCACATCCTCGCGCTGGTGCCGCGCGAAAGCTTCAACGCGTTCGGTGCCGTGCAGGCGACGATCGAGGAAGAAGCCCGCGACCGGGCGGAAATGGTCGCCAGCAGCGCCGCCGGATCGCTGTTCGCCGAAAGCGGCAAGATGCCAGTGATCTCGGTCCGCACGGGCGATGCGCAAGGCGTGATCAAGGACTATCTGGCCGAACACCCAGAGGTCGCCGCGCTGGTGCTGGGCGCCGCGAGCGAAGGCGGGCCGGGCCCGCTGGTCACGCACTTTTCATCCCACATCGGCGCGTTGACCTGCCCGCTGTTCATCGTGCCCGGCACGCTGACAGATGAGGACATCGACCGCCTGAGCTAGGCGGCGTCTGCGCCAATCAACGTTTGCCCCGCCCCTGATGGCGGATGTTGCCGGGACGGCCTCGCTTGCCCTGCGGGTGCTGGCCGGCGGGCGACTTGCGCTTGTCGCGCGGCGCGGGCCGGTTGCCGCGCGGCTCAACCCGCGCGTCGCCGTCGGGCAGTTCGAACTTGAGTGCACCAGTCAGCGGGTTTGCCTCCCCCAGCCGCAGTTGCAGGCGGTCACCTGGGGCGTAGCTGGTGCCGCTGTCGTCACCCACCAGTCGCTGGGCACCCTCCTCCCACCGGAAATGCTCGCGCCCGAGAGTGGACACCGGCACCAACCCGTCGCCGCCAAGGCCCACGATGGTCGCGAAGAAACCGAAGCTCTGCACGCCGGTGATGCGCGTTTCGAACACCTCGCCCACGCGGCCCGCGAGCCAGGCAGCGACGTAGCGGTCGATAGTATCGCGCTCCGCTTCCATCGCACGGCGCTCGGTTTTGCTGATCGCCTCGGAAATCTTGCCGAGATCCTCACGGTCGCGGTCTGACAGGCCGCTGTGCTCCGGCAGGTGCTTGGGAGCGGGCTGCTCCAGCTTGTAGGCGTCGACCAGCGCGCGGTGGACCAGCAGGTCGGCATAGCGGCGGATCGGCGAAGTGAAGTGCGCGTAGGAGCCGAGCGCGAGTCCGAAGTGCCCCATGTTGTCTGGCCCGTAGTACGCCTGCGTCTGGCTGCGCAGAACAGCCTCCATCACCTGTGCCTTTTCGCTCTCGTCGCCGATATCCTTGAGCAGGCGGTTGAACAGCCCCGGCGTGACCACCTGTCCGAGCGCGAGGGAATGGCCAAACGTCTTCATGTAATCGCGCAAGGTAATCAGTTTCTCGCGCCCTGGCTGCTCGTGGACCCGGTAGACTACCGGCGCGGTCTTGGCCTCCAGCGCCTTGGCGGCGGCGACGTTGGCGGCGATCATGAAGTCTTCCACGACCCGGTGCGCATCAAGCCGTTCGCGCACTGCGATCTCGGCGATCTTGCCTTCCGCGTCGAGACGCACCTGGCGCTCGGGCAGCTCCAGTTCCAGCGGATCGCGCGCCTGTCGGGCCGCGAACAGCAGCTTCCACGCATCCCACAGGTTGGTGAGATGAGCGGGCGCGTTCCCGCCGTCGATTGCCGCCTGCGCGTCTTGGTAGGCGATGTTACGCGCGATGCGCACTAGCGCACGGGTGAAGCGCCACTTGGTCACCTTGCCTTCGGGCGAGATGCGCATGTGGCAGGCCATCGCCGCCCGGTCCTCGCCTTCTTTCAGCGAGCAGACGTCGGCGCTGAGCACTTCGGGCAGCATCGGCACGACGCGGTCGGGGAAATAGACCGAGTTGCCGCGCTTCCGCGCCTCGCGGTCAATCTGGCTGCCCGGGCGGACGTAGAAGCTGACATCGGCGATCGCGACGATAGCGTTGAAGCCGCCCTCCCCGTCAGGCTCGGCCCAGATAGCATCGTCGTGGTCGCGCGCGTCGGTCGGATCGATGGCGACGATCGGGACGGCGCGCAGGTCCTCGCGGTGGTCGGGCGACAGCGGTTCGGTCGCAGCCTGCTCGGCTTCAGCCAGCGCTTCCTCAGGGAAGATGTGCGGGATGCCGTGCTTGGCGATGGCGATCAAACTGAACGATTTCGGGGCCAGGGGATCGCCGATCACCTCGGTCACCTTGACGCCCGAGCGAGGCGACTTGCCTGCCGGCTCGGCGATCACAAGCTGACCTTCCTCTGCCCCGCCAAGATCGGCAATCGGCGAGGACGAGCGCACCCGCTTGTCCACCGGCGCGAGCCAGCCCTTGCCGCTGGCGTCGATCTCCACCACCCCCATCAATCCCTCGGTGCGGGCGGGCAGTTTTTTCATCACGTAGGCGCGGTAGCCGTTGCCCGCCTCCTCGGTGCGGGCGAGCACGCGATCGCCGATCTTCAGCGCGGGGAAGCGGTTGCCATTCTTGCCCCCTTTCTTTCCCTCGATCACCCGGATGCGCGGAGGGGGCGCGCCGTCGTCCGGGCTCCAGGCGTCGGGGATCGCGAAGGGTTCGCCGTCCTCGATCTCGGCAATGCGCAGAGTGGTGACCTTTGGCACACCGCCCATGCGGTGATAGGCTGTTTTCTTGCCGTCGATCAGGCCTTCCTCGGCCATGTCCTTGAGCAACGCCTTGAGGGCGATCTTCTCCTGACCCTGCAAGCCAAACGCCTTGGCGATCTCGCGCTTGCCGGCGATCTGGTCGCTGGTCTGGAGAAATTCGAGGATTTGCGCCCGGGTGGGCATTCCGGGCTGGCGATTACGGGTACTGCTCATTATCCCCGATATGGGGCCGCAGCTAGTCCTTGTCACCCTTGGCGCTGGCGAGCGGTCGAAACCCTCCGCCAGGCACCGCGCTGGCGACGGGGCTGCACAGTCCATCGGCCGAACAGGCGCTGACGCCGAACACCCAGTCGTCTCCGCGCACGCCTTCCAGCTTGGCGCTGGTGGCGACGATCTTGCCGATGACCGGTTCCGCGGGCCAATTCGCCTCGTCGGTGCGGCGCTGCCAGACGGAGTAGTTCGCCGCGCCCGGCACTTCGGCCCATTTTACGGTCGTGAATGTCTGCACGGCGGCCTCGGCGGTCGGCACCGGCGGGGCGGGCGTCCGCGCGAGGCGGTCAAGCATGCGAACGTTGAGCGCGGTCACCTTGGCTAGGTAGGGGAAGTCCATCGCCTCGATCGTGTCCCCATACACCGTGCCGCCTTCCGTCCGCAGATCCTGGTGCTGATGCTCGTAATCTTCGACTGCCACTGAAAAGCGGATCGCGGGGTAGCCCTTGTCGAGGTATGGCAGGTGATCGCCGCCGCGCCCCATGCGATCGGCGCGCCAGATCTGGCGGACCTCCAGCACATTGTCGTCGAGCCCGGCCGCGTAACGCGACAAATTGCGGCTGGGCGAATCGTTCTCGCCCCCATCACGGCGCTGCGCGGCGCGGGTCTTGTCGTCGAGATCGGCGCGCGGTCCTTCAGAGAAAACCCGCACGTGATCAGGGTCGCAGTACCCGTCGGAGCCGCATGAATTACCGACGATGTCGTTGTTGAGCACCGCCTTGACCTGCCACCCCTGCTCGGCCGCATAATCCGCCAGAAGCTGCCCGCCATAGAGCCCCTGCTCCTCGCCCGAGAGCAGGGCGTAGACGATCGTCACCGGGTACGTGCTCTTCGACAGCAGTCGCGCGGATTCCAGCACCAGCGCCACCCCGCTGCCGTCGTCGTTCGCGCCCGGCGCGTCGGAGGTGAAGTCCATCACGTCGGTCACGCGGCTGTCGATGTGCCCCTGGACGATGACCACTTCGCCTGGCCGCTCGGTCCCGCGCTGGATCGCCACCACGTTCACCAGCCGCGTCGGGGTCGGCACCCGCGCGCCTTCCACCATGCGTTCGGGCAGGACAATGGACAGGCAGCCGCCGCACGCCTGGCTGGTCTTGCGGAACTCCGCTTCTCCCCACCGGCGGGCGGCGCCGATGCCGCGCGCGGGATTGTCCTGCTCCGACATCGTATGTCGGGTGCCGAAGCTGACCAGTTTCTCGATATCGGCCCGCAGCCGCGCTTCGGATACCGCAGCGGAGGGAGTCTGGGCGGCGGCAGGAATGGCGACCAGACCGGCTGCCAGAAGAAGGATTGTGCGCATCAGCCCTTGTTCCGCGCCCGGCGCGGCAACGCAAGCCGCAATTGCGCGATCAGAATCGGACCGGCACCTCGCCGAAGCGGTTCTGACCGGGGGTCGATCGCAGCAACCCGATTACGATCACGAGCACGACCGGCACGTAGCCCAGCAGGCTCTGCCGCGCCAATTGCGCCTGCGCTTCGACTGCGCTCGCCGGATTGGACGTGCTCGACATCTGGCGCATCACCTCGACCATCTGGTCGGCGCTCGACCAGTTCTGCCATAGCGAAAACAGGTAGATCGCTCCCACGAGCGCGGCCCACAGCCCGGACTGGCCGCTGTTGTGCAACCGGCGGACGAGCGCCGCTGCCAGCAAAACGACATTCACCAGCCCCAGCACGATGCCGGCGATGATCATCGAGCGCATGGACCCCGCCATGCCCACCATCGCCGCTGCCTGGGCTGCTGCTGGATCCCCGCCGCTCCTGGTAGCTTCCAGTGCAGTCGTCGTCGCGCTGATGGTGGCCGGCAGGCTCATCGCCAGACCGACAACGATGTTGAGGATAAACAATGCCAGGAACCAGTACCAGAAGGTCTGGCGCGCATCCCGGCCGCTGAAGTCAGCGAGATGGCTCAGGTGGTAGCGCACAGCTTGCAGCATCGGATGGCCCTCGGTTGTTTCTCAGTAAGCCCGCGCGACCAGCACGCGCTCCACGGCTGGCTCTCCGGTGAAGACGCAGGCCCCGTCAGCCGGATCACTATCGGCTGGCACGTTGCGCAAGGTCAGCTTGAGCGCCTTCAGCCGCTCGGCCACGGCATCGAGCGCCGCGCCCGTCGGCTTTGACCACTGCACCTCCACCCAGCCGGGGTTCTTCACCTCGTCGGAAAAGGCCGCCTCGATCTCGGTGAACGAATTCACTCCGCGAGTGATGCGCTGGTCTCGATCGGCCTTTGCCGAGGCAAGCAACGACGCCTGCATCTCGGTCAGCATCGCCGGAATGGACTGCGCCGCGTCTTCCAGCGAAGGCGCGGCGAATGCCGGCTTGCCGTTTTCAGTCCACAATGCGTCGCGGCGCAGCAGGCTGACCTTGCCATCGGTCATGTCGCGCTGACCGACCTCGACGATCAGAGGGGCGCCCTTGCGGACCCAGTCCCACCGCTTGGCCGCCGCCTTGCCAGGCTTGATATCCAGCAGCGCGCGCACCGGCTCACCCAGCGCGGTCTGTGCCGCAAGCTGTGCACGCAGGCTTTCGCAATACGCGATCAACGCCGCGTCGCCATCGTCCTCGCGCAGCATCGGCACAATGACGACCTGCCAGGGGGCGATCCGCGGCGGCACCTTCAGCCCATCGTCATCGCCGTGAACCATAATCACCCCGCCGATCATCCGGGTAGACACGCCCCAGCTGGTGGTGTGCGCCAGTTGCTGGCCGCCGTCGCGGTCCTGAAACTTGATCCCGCTCGCCTGCGCGAAATTGGTGCCGAGATAATGGCTGGTGCCGGCTTGCAGCGCCTTGCCGTCCTGCATCATCGCCTCGATCGACCAGGTTTCGACCGCGCCGGGGAAGCGTTCGTTCTCGGGCTTTTCGCCCGCGATCACCGGCAGCGCGAGGTCTTCTTCGGCGCAGGCGCGATAGACTTCCAGCATGCGCAGCGTGTGTTTCTTCGCCTCGGCCGCGGTTTCGTGGGCGGTGTGGCCCTCCTGCCAAAGAAACTCGCTGGTGCGGAGGAACATGCGGGTGCGCATCTCCCACCGCACCACGTTGGCCCATTGGTTGAGCTTCAGCGGCAGGTCGCGCCACGATTGGACCCAACGCGCCATCGCGTCGCCGATGATCGTTTCCGACGTCGGGCGGACAACCAGCGGCTCTTCCAGCTTGGCTTCGGGATCGGGCACCAGTCCGCCCTTGCCATCGGCGATCAACCGGTGGTGCGTGACCACCGCCATCTCCTTGGCAAACCCTTCGACGTGCTCCGCCTCGCGTTCGAAGTTCTTGAGAGGGATGAATAACGGAAAGTACGCGTTGTCGTGGCCGGTCGCCTTGATCCGGTCATCGAGCAGGCGCTGGATACGCTCCCAGATGCCATAACCCCACGGCTTGATCACCATGCACCCGCGCACACCCGATTCCTCGGCCATGTCGGCGGCGGAAATCACCTCCTGATACCATTGGGCGAAGTCGTCGGCGCGCTTGATCGAAAGGGCGTGGCGGATCTGAGACACGGGATGGGTACTTTCAGGAACGGACGGGTCGCGGGCGCCTAGCGGCGGGGGCGGCTATTTGCCAAGCTCATCAAGCTTCCTCTGCATCGCGGCCATCTGCGCGCGCAGTTCGTCCAGCTCGTCCGCCCTGGGCGGAGCAGGTTCTGCTTCGTTCGTCGCTTCGGGCTTGCGCGGCATCAGGGCGTCGGCGGCGGCCCGCATCATTGCCATATTGGTCTCGGCCATCTTGGCGAAGGGGTTGGACCCCGCGCGGGCATGCAGCGCCTCGGCCACCTTGGCCTGGTTGTCGCGGAAGTTGCTCATCATAGCGTCGAGGTAGGCTGGCATCATCGACTGCATCGAATTGCCATACATGCCGATCAATTGGCGCAGGAAGCTGATCGGCAGCATCTGCTCGCCTCCGCTCGACTCCTCCTCCATGATGATCTGGGTCAGGATAGTATGGGTAAGGTCTTCGCCCGACTTCGCGTCAAGCACCCTGAAGTCGACCCCTTCGCGGGTCATCCGAGCCAGATCTTCCAACGTGATATAGCTTGACGACGCCGTGTTATAGAGCCGCCGGTTGGCGTATTTCTTGATGATGGTCGCACCGTCCGCGCTGTCGTTCCGCTTGGCCATCGTTTGAAATCCTTCGCTGCTGCAAGAGTTGCTTAGCACTTGCAGCATTGAAGCTTCAATAATGCTGCACCCGTTGTGCGCAGCAATTCAAGCGCGGTAACGCTGGCCGAGGGTTGTCAGCAGCTCGTATTGCGACAGACTCGAACGTTCCGAGGCGGCGGGAAGATAATACGGGACGTCAACCCACTCGCCCTCGCGTGCACCCGGAGCGGCAGCGAGATCGACCACCACCATGTCCATCGACACCTTGCCGAGCAGTGGCAATTTAGCGCCTTCGTAGCGCAGATAACCGCGAGCGCCCCAGCAGCGCAGGAAGCCGTCGGCATAACCCAGCGACACCACTCCGACGCGCATCGGCCGGCTGGCAACAAAAGCCGCGTTATAGCCAACGCCTTCGCCAGCCTCGATCTGGCGAACCTGCAGGATCGCCGCGCGCGGATATGCCACCTGGCGGATCGCGGCGACCAGCTCAGCGCGCGGGATACCGCCGTAAAGCGCCAGCCCGGGCCGCGTTACGTCGAATGCGTAAGCATCACCCAGCCCGATACCGGCGCTGTTGGCCAGGCTGCGGCGGCGGGCTGGTACCGCGGCGCTTACGTCACGAAAGCGGGCGAGTTGCTCAGCGTTTTGCGGCACGTCCTCATCGGCCGAGGCCAGGTGCGACATCAGCGTATCGACCGCCAGCCTGGCGACCAGCGGATCGCCCAGGTCGCTCAGCGCCAGTCCCAAACGGTTGATGCCGGTGTCGACCATCAGGTCGCAAGGGCCCCCGCCCGTGTTCACCCAGCGCGCGCCCTGCGCGAGGCTGTTGAGCACGGGGCGCACGCCAGTCGCGCGCGCGAACCGGCAGTCGGCCTCGCTCATCGGCCCGTGCAGGACTGCAATCCGGTCTGCGGGAACATGCGCCAGGACGGCAGGCACCTCGCTCCAATGCGCGACCAGGAAATCGCGCGCGCCGGCCTGCGCCAGAACCGGCACGACGTTGCCGACTCCCAGGCCATAGGCGTCCGCCTTGACCGCCGCACCCGCCCGGGCGGCGCCCGAGAGGCGGTCGAGTGACCGCCAGTTGTCCGCCAGCGCCGCGGTATCGAGATCGAGCCGCAGGCTGGGCGGCGGAAGCATTGTCATGGGCGGTTCGGCGCCACCGGCGGGTTATCGGTCGAAGCTTCGAAATCCCGCGGCTTGCCACCGGGAATGCCCCACCACGCGACCAGCAACCCGAACGCCACCACACCCCACGTATACCAGAGCCCGGCATAGGCGTTGCCGGTGGTGGCGACAATGTAGCTGGCTATCAGGGGAAGGAACCCGCCGAGATACCCGGCACCGATGTGGTAGGGGATCGACATGGAGCTGTAACGAATTTGCGGCGGAAACATCTCTGCCAGCAGGGCCGCTACTGAGCCGTAGGTGAGCGCCGACAAGAGGCCCAGCCCGCACAGCAGCGCGATGATACCAAGAATGCTGGCAAGCGGCGGCGTCTGCTTGGCAAAGTCATAACCCTGCTGCTCCAGCAGGCTCTGGACCGCCGCCTTCTGCGCGGCGTCGTCGGCTGCGCCGAACGCGGCGAGTTCGGTCCGGGCATCGCCCACTGAAAGCCGAGCGCTGCCGTAAGGATCGGCCACATCGTATGCGACCCCCAGTGCGGTGAGATCGGCCAGCAGACGGCCACACTCGGTTGCCTGCTTGCTGGCGAACGGATCGTAGGTGCATCCCTCGCCCGACACGACCACCGGCGCACGTTCGGCGCTGGCCGACAGGCCGGGATTGGCAAGCGCCCCGATGGCCCAGAACAGCGGAAACAGCAGCACCAGGCTGGCCGCCGCGCCGAGAATGATCGGGGTCTTGCGCCCGATGCGGTCTGACCATCGGCCAACCAGAAGATAGAACACCATCGAGATGCCGGCAGAGATCAGCATCACCATTTCCACGGTCGTGTCGTCCACTCGCATCGGGCCGCGCAGGAAGCTCATCCCGGAAAAGAACGCGGTGTACCAGATCGTTGTGAGCACCCCGGTGATGCCGAACAGGGCCACGAAAATGCGCTTCTTGTTACCGGGGTAGGTGAAGCTTTCGACGAACGGGTTCTTCACCATCTCGCCCGATGCCTTCATCGCCTGGAAAACGGGGCTTTCCGACAGCTTCAGACGCATCCACAAGCTGATGCCGAGCAGGATCAGGCTGAGTAGAAAGGGTACGCGCCAGCCCCAGGCGGCGAAATCGTCCTCCGGGATGAAGGCGCGGCAGGCGACGACCACGACGATCGACAGCACGAACCCGCCGACCACGCTCGCTTGAATAAACGAGGTGTAGAACCCCCGCTTTTCCGGCGGGGCGTGTTCCGCGACATAGACCGCCGCGCCGCCGTACTCTCCGCCCAGTGCAAGCCCTTGGAGAATTCGGAGGAAGATCACGATCGCCGGCGCCGCCACCCCGATAACAGCGGCTTCGGGGATCAGCCCCACGCCCGCGGTGGCAACGCCCATCAGAGTGACGGTGACCAGGAACGTGTACTTGCGCCCTAACCGGTCGCCCAAGTACCCGAACAGGATCGCACCGAGCGGCCGGAACCCGAAGCCGACCGCGAACCCGGCCCACACCAGCAACAACTGCAGCGTTTCATTGTCCGCTGGGAAGAACGCCTTGCCGATCAGCGCGGCGAGCGTCCCGTAGATGAAGAAATCATACCACTCGAACACGGTCCCGGCGGACGACGCGGCGATCACCAAGCGGATTTCGCGCGCGCTCGGTTCCGGCGCGGCGGTGACGGCAGTAGCGCTCATGACGGCAGCCTTGCTCCCCTTCCCTCAAGGAGACGCGCTCTAGCTGTCCGCAGTTTCCTTGGGAAGCGCGGCCAGCGCGGCGTTCCACGCCAACGGAATGGCGCCGTGCCGTCCGGGATAATCGATCGCAGGCGCCAGCGCCTCGATCCCGGGCCAGACGGGCGGCGGCCCCTGACTAGCCAGCCAGACCGTGATCGCGTCGCGCGCCGCCTCGATTTCGCCGCGTGTGCGCCCGGCGGCATGCGCGACGAAGATCGCCGCGGCGGCTTGCCCGACGGCGCAGGCAGTGACGCGCAGGCCTGGGGCGCTGATCTGATCTCCATGCACGGTGCCAGAAAAAACGACCCGACCGCCGCATGTCGGAGAGCGGGCCTCACCGGTGCAACCGGAAGCCGGATCGAACGGGAACCGCGCCAGCGAAACCGCCAGCTTCAGCAATTCGGGTGTGTAAAGCACCGACCCGGGCCGAGCGGTCATCGGCTCTGGTCGCGGATCACGGAATCGCTGTTGGCAACGGACTCGTTGCGGTTCTCGATCATCTTGACCAGCGCATCGGCGCTGGCGTTGATCAGCGGATACGTGCGCGCCTGCTTGATCCAGTCGGGACGACCCGCGATGCCCCAGGCTGCATCGTAGCCGAGCACCAGCAGCGCAAAACCGCAGGTCACGACGACCGCCCCCTTGATCGCGCCGAACCCGAAGCCGAGCACCCGATCGATCGGACCGAGCATCGAAGCGCGAGAGCTTTCGCCCAGCCGACCCGCGATTAGCTTCATGCCCGCGTACGGGATCAACAGCAGCATGGCGAAGGCCAGGGTCGCCGCCCCGGTTGGGTTGCCGATCTTGGGCACCAGCCAATCGTACAGCGGCGTGTGAAGGTTGTGAATTGCGAGAATCGCGACCGCCCAAGCGACCAGCGACAGCACTTCCTGCACGAAACCGCGCATGAAGCCGCCTACCGCCGCTACCGCAACGATCAGCAGTACGATGATGTCGAAACCCGTCATACGATCTTCGGAACGACTATGCCTCTGCCACGACCCGGTCAACGAGATTGCCCAGCCGCCGTAGCCCGCGATAGTTAAGTCCGGATGAACCCGGCTCGACATCGGCCGGCCCGAAACCAAGGTTGAAACCCAGCTTTGCCGCTTCGCGCAAGCGCAGCCCGGCGTGTGACACCGGGCGTATTTCACCCGCCAGCGACACCTCGCCGAACCACACGGCGTGGGTCGCCAGCGGCTTGTCCGCCAGCGCGGAAACCAGCGCGGCGGCCACTGCAAGGTCGGCGGCTGGGTCCGACAGGCGATAGCCGCCCGCGACGTTCAGATAGACCTCGGCCGAGCTGAAATTCAGCCCGCAGCGCGATTCCAGCACCGCCAGCAGCATCGCTAGCCGCCCCGTGTCCCAGCCCACGACCGCGCGGCGCGGGGTAGCGCCCGATTGCAGGCGCACGATCAGCGCCTGGATCTCCACCAGCACCGGCCGGGTACCCTCCAGGGCGGGGAACACCGCGCTGCCCGCCAGCGGTTCGTCGCGCCCGGTAAGGAACAGCAGCGACGGGTTGGCGACTTCTTCCAGCCCCGCCCCTGCCATCGCGAAAACGCCGATCTCGTCGATCGCGCCGAACCGGTTCTTAAGCGCGCGAAGGATGCGGTACTGGTGGCTGCGCTCCCCTTCGAAGCTCATCACCACATCGACCATATGTTCGAGCACGCGGGGCCCGGCGATCGACCCGTCCTTGGTCACGTGGCCCACCAGTACCAGCGCGACGCCATTCTCCTTGGCGTAGCGGATCAGCTCGAACGCGCACCCGCGAACCTGGCTGACCGTCCCCGGCGCCCCCTCGATCGTGTCGGAGTGCATCGTCTGGATCGAATCAATGACCAGCAGCGCAGGCGGTGCCGACTGCCCCAGGGTGGTAAGGATATCGCGCACACCGGTGGCCGACGCGAGCTTGATCGGCGCGTCCGACAAGCCCAGCCGGCCTGCACGCATACGGACCTGCCCCGCGGCCTCTTCTCCACTGACATAGACCACGCCAGCGCCCGTTCGGGCCACCGCTCCGGCCGATTGCAGCAACAGGGTCGACTTGCCGATCCCCGGATCGCCGCCCATCAGGATGGCGGAACCGGGCACCAGCCCGCCGCCCAGCGCACGGTCGAACTCGGCCAGACCGGTGGGCAGCCGCACCAGCGGCTCCGTCGGCGTATTGAGCGCCTCGAACTTGATCGCGCGCCCGCCCGCCGACAGGTCGTGCTTCAGCGAAAACACCGTAGCGGGCGCATCCTCGATTAGAGTGTTCCACTCCGCGCAATCGGCGCACTGCCCCTGCCAGCGGCTGCTGACCGAACCGCAGGCCTGGCATACGTATCGCCGCTTCGTCTTGACCATGCGGGTTCGCCTAACGGGAACATTGGTGGAACGCAATTGCCAAGGGCGGCTCGACACGGCAAGGCCCGCACATGCGTCAGAAGGAACTCCGCATCGCGCTGATCTGCTATGGCGGGGTCAGCTTGGCGGTGTACATGCACGGGGTCACCAAGGAACTGTGGCACTTGGCCCGCGCCAGCCGCGACTATCATGGCGACGGGCCGGAACGGGGCGGCGTCAGTGCGGTCTACCGTGATCTCCTGACCACCATGGAAAGCCGTCACGGCCTGCGCCTGCGGGTGCTGCCGGACATCGTCACGGGGGCGAGCGCCGGCGGCATCAACGCAGTGTTCCTCGCGCAGGCGATCCATTCAGGCCACAGCCTGGAACCGCTGACCGAGCTGTGGCTGGCCAACGCCGATGTCGAACGCCTGCTCGATCCCGATGCCCGGCCATGGTCGTGGGCGGCCAAGCTGTGGGCGATGCCGCTCGTGTGGTGGTTGCTGCGCCGGCCAGGCAACGTGGTCAGCGAAAGCGTGGCCCCGGAAACCCGCGCCGAAGTGCGGCGCAAGGTATCCCACCTCGTGCGCAGCCGATGGTTCGAACCGCCCTTCTCAGGCGACGGATTTTCGGCGTTGCTGTTCGATGCGCTGATGGAAGTGAGCGCGGGCGAGCCGGATGCGCCCTTGCTGCCGCCCGGACACCCGCTGGACCTGATGGTGACCGCCACCGACTTTCGTGGTTTCCTGTCGCTCCTGCGCCTGAACAGCCCGCCAACCGTCGAGGAGAGCGAGCACCGGATGCCCATCGCCTTTCGCAGCAAGACGCCGCCCGGCGGAGGCGAGAACGTGGCTGAACCGCTTGAACTGACGATGGCGGCACGCGCCACTGCGAGCTTCCCCGGCGCCTTTCCTCCGCTGCGGCTCGAGGAGATCGACCGGCTCGCGGCGGCGCGCGGGCGGCGGTGGAATGGGCGTGGCGCGTTTCTCGACCGGATCATGCCCGTGCACGTGCGCCAGGGCAGCGAGGCGCATGTATCGCTGATCGACGGGTCGGTGCTGATCAACGCCCCGTTCGCCGCCGCCCGCGGCGCGCTGACGTCGCGCTCGGCCCAGCGCGAAGTGGACCGGCGGTTTGTCTATATCGATCCCCGCCCCGACCGGTTCGGTTCACTGGAACAATCGATCGATCGGCCGGTGGGCTTTTTCGGGGCAATCTTCGGCTCACTCTCGACCATTCCGCGCGAACAGCCGATCCGCGACAACCTGGAGGCGCTGGAGCGACAGTCACGGGAGGCGGTGCGGTTGGCTCGCATCGTCAAGGCATTGCGCCCGGAAGTCGAAGGCGCGGTCGACAAGCTGTTCGGCATGACCCTGTTCCTCGACCGCCCCACACCCAAACGCCTCGCCGCCTGGCGCACCAAGGCGCAGCAGGCCGCCGCCGACCGCGCCGGGTATGCCTTCCAGGCCTATGCGCAGACCAAGGTGGCCGGGATCATCGACACCCTCGCGCAAGTGGTGCTGGCGGCCGCACCTGCCCTGCTGCTGCCCGATGCGGAGCCGATCGCGCTGCGGCTTCGGCGTGAACTCGACGAGCGGGGGCTGTTCTCGCTGGCGGACGGCGGAGGCGGGCTGAGCGAAGCAGCGGTGGCGTTCCTGCGCGCGCACGATCTCGCATTCCGAGTCCGCCGCCTGCGCCTGATTGCGCGGCGCCTGTCGATCGACTGGGAAGCGGACGAGACGATCCCCGACACCGCGCTGGAGGCGGCGCGAGAGGCGATCTACGACATCCTCGCGCTCTACTTCGCGCAGGAGAGCGGCACCAACCTTGGCGACGACTTCGCGGTTCTGGCGGGCAAGGTGATGAGCGATCCGGGCGCTGTGCTTGATGCTCTGGCCGCGCGGCGGTTGCTGCCCGAGGTCGACGCCGAGGCGGAGGAGCGGCTTTCCGCGGCCCTCGACGAGATGCCCAAGGAGCTTCGCCGGCGTGTGTTGCTCACCTACCTTGGGTTCCCGTTCTATGATGCCGCGACGCTGCCGTTGTTGCAGAACGAAGGCCTCACCGAATTCGACGCGGTCAAGGTCGATCGGATCAGTCCGGAAGACGCCCGATCGATTCGCGCAGGCGGCACGAAGGCCACCCTACGCGGGACCGAGTTCTACAATTTCGGTGCGTTCTTCAGCCGCGCCTATCGTGAGAACGATTACCTGTGGGGTCGGCTGCACGGAGCGGAACGCATGATCGATCTGGTCGCCTCGACCGTAGAGAACTTCAGCGACGGCGAACTGGCTGCGTTCAAGCAGCGCGCGTTCCTCGCGGTGCTGGACGAGGAAGATGGCCGCCTCACCGCCGACCCCGGCTTGATCGCCCGCATCAGGAGTGAGGTGCTGGCCGCTTAGCCCCCAAACGCGTTCTTCAGCTTGTCGAAGAAACCGCGGCTCTCGGGACACTCGTCACCCGTCTCGGTGTCCCGGAACTGCTGAAGCAGGTCGCGCTGGGCCTTGGTCAGCTTGGTCGGGGTCTCGACGGCAATCTCGACCACCAGGTCGCCCCGGCCGCGGCCCTGTAATACCGGCATCCCTGCGCCGCGCACTCGCAGCTGCTTGCCCGACTGGATGCCCGCGGGAACGGAAACCTGGTGCGTTTCGCCGCCAAGATCGGGAATCTCAAGCGTGTCGCCAAGCGCCGCGCTGGTGAAGCTGATCGGGCAGCGGGTGAGCAAGGTCGTGCCTTCGCGCTGGAATACCGCGTGAGGCCGGACATGGACAAAGATGTACAGGTCGCCCGGAGGCGCGCCACGCGGTCCCGCCTCGCCCTTGCCGGCGAGCCTAATGCGGGTGCCGGTATCGACCCCGGGAGGGACATTCACTTCCAGCTTTTGCGGCAGGTCGATGCGCCCTTCACCGCTGCACGAGCGGCAAGGACTCTCGATCACCTCGCCGGCCCCGTGGCAGTTGGGGCACGGGCGCTCGACCACGAAAAAGCCCTGCTTGGCGCGGACCTTGCCGTGCCCGGAACACAGGTTGCAGCGCCGGGCCCCGGTGCCGGGAGTGGCGCCTGACCCGTGGCAGCTATCGCAGGACTGGCTGACCTCGATCTCGATCTCGCGGCTTTCGCCGTGAAACGCCTGATCGAGCGTGATCTCCATGTCGTAGCGCAAGTCCGCACCGCGCCGGGCCTGGGTACGCCCCCCACCGCCAAAGG
Organism: Altererythrobacter sp. TH136; assembly: GCF_007065885.1. Lineage (NCBI taxonomy): Bacteria > Pseudomonadati > Pseudomonadota > Alphaproteobacteria > Sphingomonadales > Erythrobacteraceae > Altererythrobacter > Altererythrobacter sp. TH136. The sequence continues at coordinate 550,667 of NZ_CP041409.1, forward strand.
CGCTGCCAAAGATCGTCTCGAAAATGTCGCCGATGTCGCCGAAATCCTGGCCGTGGCCGGCGCCCCCGCCCATGCCGCCCTGAAAGGCAGCGTGGCCGTACCGGTCGTAGGCAGCGCGCTTCTGCGGGTCCTTCAGGCACTCGTACGCGGCCGAAACGGCCTTGAACTTGTCCTCGTTATCCTTGCACCCGGCATTACGGTCGGGATGGAACTGCATCGCCAGCTTGCGGTAGGCGCTCTTGATCGTGGCGCCGTCAGCGTCGCGGGCGACCCCGAGCACCTCGTAGAAATCGATTTCAGCGGTCGACATGGACTGGCCCCGAACTCAGCCGCCACCGGTGCGGCGGGCACCGGTGGCGGACTGCGTTTTCATCGTTTCGATCAGTTCTTGGCGTCTTCGTCGACTTCCGAGAATTCGGCGTCGACCACGTCCTCGTCGGAACTGCTTTCCGACGCCGCCTCGGTCCCATCGGAGCCCTGCGCCGAAGCCTGTTCCTGGCTGTAGATCGCCTGGCCCAACTTCATGGCGAGATCGGTCAGCGCCTGCGCCTTGCCATTGATGGCGTCGGCATCGTCGCCTTCCAGCGCGGTCTTGGTTTCCGCGATCGCGCTTTCGACCTGGCTCTTGAGATCGGCGTCGATCTTGTCGCCATGCTCGGACAATTGCTTCTCGGTCGCGTGCACCAGGCTATCGGCCTGGTTGCGTGCTTCAGCCGAGGCGCGCCGCTTCTTGTCCTCTTCAGCGAACTTCTCGGCATCCTTGACCATCTGGTCGATGTCCTTGTCGCTGAGCCCGCCCGAGGCCTGGATGCGGATCTGCTGTTCCTTGCCCGTGCCCTTGTCCTTGGCCGAAACGTTGACGATGCCGTTGGCGTCGATGTCAAACGTGACTTCGATCTGCGGCACGCCGCGCGGCGCCGACGGGATGCCGACAAGGTCGAACTGACCAAGCAGCTTGTTGTCCTGCGCCATCTCACGTTCGCCCTGGAACACGCGGATGGTCACCGCCTGCTGGTTGTCCTCGGCCGTCGAGTAGGTCTGGCTCTTCTTCGTGGGGATGGTCGTGTTGCGATCGATCATCCGGGTCATGATGCCGCCCAGCGTCTCGATGCCGAGCGACAGCGGCGTCACGTCGAGCAGCAGCACGTCCTTCACGTCGCCCTGCAGCACGCCCGCCTGGATCGCCGCGCCCATCGCGACAACCTCGTCCGGGTTTACGCCGGTGTGCGGTTCCTTGCCGAAGAACTCCTTCACGAACTCGCGCACGCGGGGCATGCGGGTCATGCCGCCGACGAGCACGACGTCATCGATGTCGCTGGCCTTGAGGCCGGCATCGGCCAATGCCTTCTTCATCGGCTCTTTCGTACGTTCGATCAGGCTGCCAACCATCTTCTCCAGATCGGCGCGGCTGATCGTTTCGACCAGGTGAAGCGGCGTGGTGCTGCCGCCTTCCATGCGCGCGGTGATGAAGGGAAGGTTGATCTCGGTGGTCTGTGCGCTCGACAGCTCGATCTTGGCCTTTTCGGCGGCTTCCTTGAGCCGCTGCAGGGCCAGCTTGTCGGTGCGGAGATCCATGTTCTCCTTCTTCTTGAACTGGTCAGCCAGCCATTCGACGATCGAATTGTCGAAGTCTTCACCGCCGAGGAAGGTGTCGCCGTTGGTGCTCTTCACCTCGAACACGCCGTCGCCGATCTCGAGGATTGAGACGTCGAACGTGCCGCCGCCAAGGTCGTAGACCGCGATGGTCTTGCCGTCGTTCTTTTCCAGGCCATAGGCGAGCGCGGCTGCGGTCGGCTCGTTGATGATGCGCAGCACTTCAAGGCCGGCGATCTGGCCGGCGTCCTTGGTCGCCTGGCGCTGCGCGTCGTTGAAGTACGCCGGCACGGTAATCACCGCTTGAGTGACCTTTTCGCCCAGATAGCTTTCGGCGGTTTCCTTCATCTTCTGCAGGGTGAAGGCGCTGATCTGGCTGGGGGAGTAATCCTCGCCGCCGGCCTGGACCCACGCGTCGCCATTCTTGCCCTTGACGATCGTATAGGGGACCAGCTCGGTGTCCTTCCGGGTCACCGGGTCATCGAAGCGGCGGCCGATGAGGCGCTTGACCGCGAAAATGGTGTTGTCGCCGTTGGTGACGGCCTGGCGCTTGGCCGGCTGACCGATCAGCCGTTCGCCGTCCTTCGTGAAGGCGACGATCGAGGGCGTGGTGCGCGCGCCTTCCGAATTCTCGATGACCTTGGGCTTGCCGCCGTCCATGACCGCGACGCAGGAATTGGTGGTGCCGAGGTCGATCCCGATAACTTTTGCCATGGTTTCCCTATTGCCTTCTCTGGTGTTGGACACCGCCCATCCGGCCTCCCGCGTCTGCGGCAAGGCCTGTCGGCGGCTCGATTAACGCGGGCGATATAGGTGCGCTTTCGCTTGGCACAAGAGAGCTTGGGCGCTACGCGAACGGCGCCAGCAAGGGGGAGAAAACGATGCCGGGCAAGCTGTTTGCAGTCGCGCTGATGGGCGCTGCGCTGACCCTTTCGGGATGCGGCGAGAGCCCGGAACAACCCGCCGCCACTGATGCCGTTGGCATCCCCGGCATGAAGATTTCGAACGCCCGCATGGTGCTGGCGCCGGTGGCGGGCAATCCGGCGGCGGTGTATTTCGACCTCGCCTATGACGGGGATCGTCAGGTCGCGCTCAACCGCGCGGAAGTCACCGGCGCAAACAGCGCGGCGTTCCATGACTACGCCGAGTTCGAAGACATTCGGCAGATGCAGGAGATGCTGCCGGTGCCGCTCAAGAAGGGCGACCGGATCACTTTCGAGCCCGGCGGCAAGCACCTGATGGCGATGGATGTGTCACCCGACCTCAAGCCAGGCGGCACGACCGAGGCGGCGGTGATCGTTTCCGGTGGCAAGAAGCAGACATTCCCGGTGGAGATCCGCGCAGCCGGGGATGAGCGCTGAACCAGGCGAATGACGAACTCGGAATAGAAAGCCACTCCGCGCCAGCCTGCCCGGTGGGCGGTGAACGGCGGTTGACGGACGGCGAGGTCGACCTTGCGCGCAGTGTCTTCGGCAGCGCCATCGATTATGCGCGCGTCACCATCCGGCGGCGCAAGTTCTTCCCTTTCCAGCCGCGTCATACGACCATGGCGCCGCGCGGTCACCTGCACTTTCACCCGCGGGGGACCGGCTACTGCGACGATTTCGGTCGCGCGGGTCGCGTGGCGCAGGGATTGTTTATCCACGAAATGACGCATGTGTGGCAAACGCAGACACTCGGCGAGTGGTACCTGGTGCTCCACCGCCACCCGTTCTGCCGCTACGACTACAGCCTCAAGCCCGGTTGGCCGCTTGAACGCTATGGCATCGAGCAGCAGGCGCAGATCGTGAAGCACGCGTTCTGGCTGCGCAACGGGGTGAAGGTGGCAGGCGTTGGCGATGCCACCGCGTATGATCTGCTGGTGCAGTTTCCGGGGACGGTCTGACGCGGTCGGCTTGAGCGATACGGTTTCGCTTGATACCATCTGCGCATCGATCCGGGCGGCCCAACCCGCGCCCGGCATACGGTGCAATCCATGGAGCTATCTGACTACGGCATGTCGCGGACTCGCGGCTTTCTTTCGCATTACGAGATCGACGAGATCGCCCTCCCCTCCCAATTTGACGAAGTAAAAGACGCCGCCGGCAACCTGTCCGGCCTGCTGTCCACCGGGCGCGTGCGCCACTGGCTCGACCAGCTCGCCGACCCGACGCTAGAAGACTGGGCGCGTGAAGCCGCGGAGGAAGAGGTCCGCACCGCAATGGTCCACTACAGCTTCCTGGTGCAGGCTTACGTCTGGGGCGAACCTCTCCCGCCAGAGCATCTGCCGGCCAATCTCGCCCGCCCGATGGTGGCAATCGCAGATCGCTTGGGCCAGGCGCCATTGCTGCCATATTCCGCCTACGTGCTCGACAACTGGTCGCGACTCGACAAGTCAGGGCCGATCAGCCTTGAAAACATCTACATGGTTCAGAACTTCCTTGGCGGAGCCGATGAAAACTGGTTCGTGATGATCCACGTCGCGATCGAGGCCGAAGCCGGCGTGCTGCTCGACAATGCGGCGCGGCTGGTGACGGTTGCGCGGCAGGGGGACGAGGCGGGGGCCGAACGACTGCTGGTTGAGATGGATGCCGCGTGGGAGCGGATTTATGGCCACTTCAGCCGCATGACCGAGCGTTGCGATCCCTACATCTACTTCCACCGGGTGCGCCCCTACATCCACGGGTGGGCCAACAACCCGGCGCTGGCTGGCGGCGGGTTGATCTACGACGGCGTGGAGCGGTTCGAACGCAAGCCGATGCCGTATCGCGGCCAGACCGGCAGCCAGTCGAGCATCGTCCCGGCGATGGACGCGCTGTTCCAGGTGGGTCATTCAGACGATCCGCTGCGCCAGTTCCTCGACGAATTGCACCACTACCGCCCTGTGCCGCATCGCCGCTTCATCGAAGACATCGCGGCGCAGTCCACCTTGCGCGCGTTCGTGGCGGGCTCGGCATCGCAAAGCCTCAAGGACGCATTCAACGCCTGCCTTAACCAGACGGCCCGCTTCCGCACTCGCCACCTCGAATACGCGGCGAGTTACATCAACAAACAGGCAGGTAGCATCGCCGGCAACGATCCCGATGTCGGCACCGGCGGCACGCCGTTCATGAAATACCTGAAAAAGCACCGCGACGAAAACCGCGCGCAGCTCGTGTGAATTATGCTTGCTCCCCGGCAGAACGGTCTCTGCCGGGGAGCAACAAGCAATTGATCAGGAAGTGATCAAGGCTTCTTCGCTACCGCCACCATTGCCGGTCGCAGCAGGCGGTCCTTGATCATCCAGCCGGTCTGCATTTCCTGCACCACGGTGCCCGCTTCCACGGTGTCACTAGGCACTTCCAGCATCGCCTGGTGCTGGTTGGGATCCAGCGGCAGACCCATCGAGGCGATCCGGGTGATCCCGTGCTGGGCGAACACCTTTTCGACTTCGCGCTGGGTCGCTTCGATACCGGTGACCAGCGCCTTCATGCGCGGATCGTCGTGGAGTTCGGCCGGGATGGCATCGATCGCGCGTACCAGGTTGTCGTACACCGACAGAATATCCCGCGCGAAGCCGGTCGCGGCATAGGCGCGAGCGTCGACGATATCCTTTTCCATGCGGCGGCGCACATTCTGCGTTTCCGCCTTGGCATAGAGCGTTTCCTGCTTCGCGGCTTCGAGGTCGTTCCTCAACGCCGCGAGCGCCTCTGACACGTCGGAACCGCTTTCCGTCGCGTCTTGCGCTTCGTCGAGCATGTCGGCTGGGACGCCGTCGAGTTCCTTGGCCACGGCTTCATCCTCGGGGCGTGAATCTTGGTCTGCGATCATTGTTTTTTCGTGGTTATCCGATGATCTTGCCCAGTGATCGGGCGGTGAAATCCACCATGGGGACAACGCGCGCGTAATTCAACCGGGTGGGGCCGATGACACCCACCACGCCGACCACCCGGCCCTCGCGATCGCGGTAGGGCGATGCGATGACGGAGGATCCCGACAGGGCGAACAAGCGGTTCTCGCTGCCGATGAAGATACGGGTCGCCTGCGCCTCCCGCGCGGCCTCCAGAAGTGTGGCGACCTCCTGCTTGTCCTCCAGGTCGTCCAGCAACTGGCGCACCCGTTCGATGTCACCGAGCGCCTCCTCGTCGAGAAGGTTCGCAGCGCCGCGGACGATCAGCACCGGGCGGCGCGCGGCGTCCTCACTCCACACGGCAAGCCCGCGTTCGACCAGGTCGCGGCTGGCCGCGTCGAGCTGGCTTCGGCCCGTTGCAAGTTCGGCGCGCATGGCGGCGGCGGCTTCGGCCAGCGTTCGCCCGGCAAGGCGCGCGGTGATGAAGTTGCCCGCCTGCTCCAGGGCGGAGGGGCTTGCCGGGGCGGAAAGCTCGATCACCCGGTTCTCGATCCCGCCATCCTCTCCCACCAGCACCGCCAGCGCCCGGGTCGCGCTGAGCGGGACGAGTGTCAGCTGCGCCAGTCGCGGCTCCTTGCGCGGCACCATGACCATGCCGGCTGCCCCCGAAATATCCGACAACAAGGCGCTGGTCGCCTCCAGCGCGGCTTCGATCGGACCGGGTGCGGCGAGACGCTTTTCGATCGCCTGCCGCTCCTGCCGGGTGGGTTCAGCCACCTGCATCATCCCGTCGACGAACAGCCGCAGGCCCACGTCGGTCGGCATGCGTCCAGCGCTGGTGTGCGGCGCGGCGAGCAGGCCCAGGGTCTCCAGCTCCGCCAATACCGAGCGGATGGACGCGGGCGACAGGTTCAGCCCGGCATCGCCGGCAAGCGTTTTCGATCCCACCGGCTGTCCGCTGGTGAGGTAGCCTTCCACCACGAGGCGGAAGATATCGCGGGAGCGAGTGCTGAGTTCGGTGACGGGCGGCGTGGCCATAGCCGCTAACTCTAGAGCCTGTCCTTGCAGCCTCAAGGGCGAAGCGCCTAACGCGGCGCGAACGACTCATCAAAGGAATGACCCATGCGACCATCCGGCCGCGCGCCCGACGAGATGCGCGCCATCACCATCGACACCGGCTTCACCGTTCATGCTGAGGGCTCGTGCCTCGTCAGCTTCGGTGATACCCGGGTGATCTGCACCGCCAGCGTGGAAGAGCGGGTGCCCCCGTTCCTGCGCGGCAAGGGCCAGGGCTGGGTCACGGCCGAGTACTCGATGCTCCCGCGGGCGACTCATACGCGCGGCCAGCGCGAAGCGGCCAAGGGCAAGCAGAGCGGACGGACACAGGAAATCCAGCGGCTGATCGGGCGCTCGCTGCGCTCGGTGGTGAACCTGAACAAGCTCGGCGAGCGGCAGATCACGCTCGACTGCGACGTGATCCAGGCCGACGGCGGGACCCGCACCGCCTCCATCAGCGGCGCATGGGTCGCCCTGCGGCTGGCGGTCAACGGCTTGATCAAGAAGGGCTTGCTGGCCGAAGACCCGATCGAGGCGAAGATTGCCGCGATCAGCTGCGGAATTCACCAGGGCACCCCGGTGCTCGACCTCGATTATGCCGAGGACAGCAATGCCGATGCCGACGCCAATTTCGTGTTGATCGAGGGCGGCAGGATCGCCGAAGTCCAGGCCACGGCCGAGGGCGCGACGTATGACGAGGAAGGGCTGTTGCGGCTACTCCGACTTGCGCAGATCGGTTGTGCCCAAATCTTCCGGGCGCAGGAGAGCGCCACTCGATGACCCGGCGGATCGGTTCCGGCACCGTGGTGATTGCCACGCACAACGCGGGCAAGCTGAAGGAAATCGGCGCCCTGCTGGAGCCGTTCGGCGTCAAGTGCATCTCGGCTGGATCGCTGGGGCTGCCTGAACCGGCGGAGACCGGCACCACGTTTGTCCAGAACGCGCTGATCAAGGCGCGAGCGGCGGCGGAGGCGTCAGGGCTCGCCACGCTGGCGGACGACAGCGGGTTGTCAGTGGCGGCGCTGGACGGGCGCCCGGGGGTCTATACCGCCGACTGGGCCGAACGGCAGTGGTTCGAAGGAGAGCCGGGCCGGGACTGGTACATGGCGATGGGCAAGGTCGAAGGCCTCCTCGCGGCCAAGGGTGCCTCTACCCCGCGCGACGCATGGTTCAGCTGCGTTCTCGCGATTGCCTGGCCCGATGGCGAAAGCGCGGTTTACAAAGGGCGTGTCGACGGTGCACTCACCTGGCCGCCGCGGGGCACGCTGGGGTTTGGCTACGACCCGGTGTTCGTTCCTCAGGGGCGCGAGGTCACCTTCGCCGAGCTCGATCCGGAGGAAAAGCACCGCATCAGTCACCGCGCAGATGCGTTCGAGAAGCTGGTTGCCGATCAGTTCGGCTGATGTGCTAGAGTGCAGCGGCACTAGCGAAACCTGAAAGCACCCGATGGCGCGCGCGCTTTACATTCACTGGCCGTTCTGCGCGCGCAAATGCCCGTATTGCGACTTCAACAGCCATGTCCGCGAAAGCGTCGACCATGCCGCGTGGCAGGCGGTCTTGATCGCTGACATGCGCCACGAGGCGCAGATCGCCGGTGGGAAGCCGCTGCAGTCGGTGTTCTTCGGCGGCGGCACGCCCAGCCTGATGCCTCCGGCGTTGGTGGCGGCGCTGCTCGCGGAGGCGGAGCGGTGGTGGGGCTTCGCGCCGGACGTGGAGATCACGCTGGAGGCCAATCCGTCATCGGTCGAAGCGGCGCGGTTCGAAGGGTTGGCCGCGGCGGGTGTGAACCGCGTGTCGCTGGGGCTGCAATCACTCGAAGATTCCGCGCTCAAGTTCTTGGGAAGGCTGCATAATTCCGCCGAAGCCCTGGCCGCCCTCAAGTTGGCGCACAAGAGGTTCAACCTGGTCAATGCGGACCTGATCTATGCCCGTCCGGGGCAGACTCCGGCCGATTGGCGCGATGAACTGTCGCGCGCGCTGGACCTTGGCACCGGACACCTCTCGCTTTACCAGCTCACGATCGAGCCCGGCACCCGCTTCGCGACCGATGTGCGACTGGGTGCCTTCGCCCCGCTGGAGGACGATCCGGCGGCCGACCTGTTCGCGCTGACCCGCGAACTCACGGCAGCGGCGGGGTTGCCGGCATATGAAATCTCCAACCACGCCCGCCCGGGCGAGGAGAGCCGGCACAACCTCGCTTACTGGCGCTACCAGGATTACGTCGGGATCGGACCGGGAGCTCACGGCCGGCGGAGGGGCAGCGCGACGGTGCGGCACAAGAAGCCGGAGAACTGGCTGGCCGCGGTGGCGGAGCGAGGACACGGGATCGCCGAGGAACGATCGCTCGCGGCCAGAGAGCAGGCCTCCGAGGCGCTGCTGATGGGTTTGCGGCTGGCCGAGGGGGTGGACCTGGCCCGGCTGTCGGAGCGGCTAGCCGTCCCGGCGGAGGAGCTGGTCGATCCGGCACGGCTGCAGTTCCACATCTCGCTCGGGCTCGTGCGGCAGGCAGGGACGCGGGTCTTCGTGACCGACGCGGGGATGCCGCTGCTCGATGCGCTGCTGGGCGAGCTGGTTCCGGCGGAACTGGTCGCCGCGTGAGCAAGGCCGACCTGCTGGAGGCGTGGGGCGAGCATCTGCGCAACGGCCGGCGCCGATCCCCCCATACGGTCCGCGCCTATCTCGCGACCGCGGACAGGTTGTTGACCGAGGAACAGATCTGCGACTGGCCGCGCGCCGCCGCGCTCGATGCCGCCGCCCTGCGCCGCCAACTGGCGCTGCGCCGGGCCGACGGACTCGTGAACACCTCGGCCGCGCGCGAACTGTCGGCGCTGAAGGGCTTCGTCGCATTTGCCCGGACGCAAGCCGGGGACGAGAGTACCGCGCCCCGCCTGCGCGGCCCGCGGATCAAGAAGGGCTTGCCCCGCCCGATCACCTCGGACGAAGCGGTGAACCTGGCCGAACTGGTCGACCACAATGCCGCCGAAGACTGGATCGGAGAGCGCGACCGCGCAGTGCTGCTGCTGATGTACGGTGCCGGCTTGCGGATTGCGGAGGCTCTATCGCTGACGGGCGGCAGCCTGCCGCTGAGCGAGACGCTGACCGTGACCGGCAAGGGTGGCAAGCAGCGGATCGTGCCGCTGATCCCGCTGGTGCGGGAGGCGGTGGCCGCCTACGCCGCGAAATGTCCCTGGCCGCTGGCGAAGGAACAGCCCCTGTTCCGCGGCGCCAAGGGTGGACCGCTGGGCCAGGGCATGGTGCAAAAGGCGGTCGCGCGGGCGCGCATCGCGCTGGGCCTGCCGGCAACCGCCACGCCTCACGCCCTGCGCCACAGCTTTGCCACCCACCTGCTCAGCGCCGGAGCGGACTTGCGATCGTTGCAGGAACTGCTCGGCCACGCGAGCCTCGGGTCGACGCAGATCTACACCCGCGTCGATGCCGCCACCCTGCTCGACACATACCGGCGGGCGCACCCGCGCGGCTAGTCGCCCGTGCGGTCCGCAGCGGGGCGCGGCTTCCAGGTGAGCACGCGGTACGCATAGCCCAGCACCGCCAGCGCGATCAGACCCACGATGATCCACCCCATCGCGGATTCGTATTCCTCCAGATACCGGGCAAGGAACGTGCCGCCAAGGATCAGCAGCGCGTTCCAGATCGCCGACCCGGCGGTGGTGAACAGCAGGAAGCGCCACACGCTCATGTGCGCAAGGCCGGCCGGCAGCGAGATCATCGTGCGCATGAACGGACTGAAGCGGAGGAAGAACACCACCCATTGGCCGTGTTTCTGGAAAAAGGCCGTCGCGCGTTCGACGTGTTCGAAATCGATCGTCAGCCACCGGCCCCACCGCTCCACGAACGGTTGGGTCCGCTCATATCCCCAGCGGTCCCCGATCCAGTACCAGGCGTAATTGCCCGCCACCGTGCCGAGCGTGCCCCACACCATCAGCGGCCAGAACGCCATGTCACCGCGCGCGACCAGCACCCCGCCGATGCCCATGATCACTTCGGACGGGATCGGCGGGAAGATGTTTTCCAGCGCCATCAGCACGAAGATGCCGAAATAGCCGCCCTTCGCGATCGCTTCGATGATGATTGAATGCATGGGGCTGATAACGACAGGGTGGCGATTGTTATCCCTGCCCCATTACTCGACCTGCGAGCGATCGCCCTTCCCGGCGCCGCTGCGCCCTGCGGCCTAGGCTTGCCGGGCGAGAACAGGTAATGCGAACGCGATGGAGGAAAAACCACCCGTTCCCCCCGCCCCGCTTCCCGCCTCGGAGCGCGAGCTGTTCGCTTCGATTGCCCTCAGCCCGATCGCGACCGTCATCACCGATCCACGGCTGCACGACAATCCGGTGGTCGCGGCGAACGACGCCTTCTGCGCGCTCACCGGCTATCGTCATTCGGAGATCATCGGGCGAAACTGCCGGTTCCTGGCCGGGCCGACCACCGAACCCCACCTGACCGAGCGGATTCGCGCCGCGATCCGCTCGCCCGCGGCCACGCTCACCGAACTGGTCAACTATCGCAAGGACGGCACGCGCTTCCGCAATGCGGTGCTGATCGCCCCGATCCTGGACGGGGACGGCTCGCCCGCGTGGTTCCTGGGGTCGCAGGTGGACGTCAGCACGGCAGAGGATGCCGCGGACGTGCTCCGGCGGCAGCGGGCCCGCGACGCGGTGGAGGCGCTGTCCCCCCGCCAAAAGCAGGTCCTGACCGAAATGGCGCATGGTTATCGCAACAAGCAGATCGCATGGCGGCTCTCGATCAGCGAACGAACGGTCAAGATGCACCGCGGCCTGATGCTGGAGAAGCTGGGCCTGCCCACGTCTGCCGACGCGATCCGGCTGGCGATCGAGGCGGGACTGTAGCCCTTCGAGATACGGTACAAAGTCCATGTAACCAGCCCCAGGACGGGTTCCTATCTTTGCGTCACACAGACGCCATCGAGGACCCGCCCATGAAGCTTTCCGTCGCCGCCGCACTGGCACTTTCCGTCGCCCCGCTTGCCGCCTGCACCACGATGATGGACGGCGGCATGGCGACGCAGACCGCGTTCGTCGGTGGGGCCGAGATGTTCCCATCGCGCAATATCGTCGAAAACGCCGTCAATTCGCCGATCCACACCACGCTCGTCGCAGCGGTCAAGGCTGCCGGGCTGGTCGACACTTTGTCCGGGCCCGGTCCGTTCACCGTGTTCGCGCCGACCAATGATGCGTTTGCGAAGCTGCCCTCCGGCACGGTCGACACCCTGCTCCAGCCCGCCAACCGCACCCAGTTGCAATCGGTGTTGACGTACCACGTGGTCCCTGGCCGCGTGAGCGCAGCCGAACTGGTCGAGATGATCCGGGCCGGCGGCGGCACGGCGCGGCTGACCACGGTGCAAGGCGGCGTGCTGACCGCCAGCATGATGGGCAACCGGGTGATGCTGACCGATGCCGCCGGCGGCATGGCCCACGTCACCCAGGCCGACGTGTTCCAGTCGAACGGCGTGATCCACGTGACCGACGCCGTTTCGCTCCCCGGCTGAGCCGCCAGTTGTTCTCAAAAGTAGTAGTGAACTGAAAGGAATGTCGATGAAGACCCTCATGACCGGCGCGGCGCTTGCCGCCGCCCTGACTCTGGCCGCGTGCGATGCCCCGGCTGAAACCACCACCCCCGCCGCCACCGATGACATGGCGATGGCCGAAGAGACCGCCGGCGATACCGCACCGGCCGGTGGCGCAATCGTGGAACTGGCGCAGAGCAACGCCGACCTGTCCACGCTGGTTTCGGCGGTTCAGGCAGCGGACCTTGGCACCACGCTTTCCGGGGCGGGACCGTTCACCGTGTTCGCGCCGACCAACGCCGCGTTCGAGGCCGTGCCGCAGGCCGCACGTGACCAGCTGATGAGCCCCGCCGGCAAGCAGGACCTGACCGGCATCCTCACCTACCACGTGGTCGCCGGCGAAACGATGAGCCCCGCGCTGATCACCGCCATCGAAGGCGCCGGTGACGCAGGCTACACCATCAAGACCGTCAATGGCGCGAACCTCACCGCCACCCTCGAAGGCGGCAAGGTCGTCCTGACCGACGCCGCCGGCAACAAGGCGACCGTCACCCAGACGGACGTCGATGCCTCCAACGGCGTCGTGCACGTCATCGACAAGGTGCTGATGCCCGAATGAGTTAACAGAGGCTGTCGCCCTTTGCAGCCTCGCGGCGGCGGGTCCTTCGGGGTCCGCCGCCGTTCTCTTGTGCCCAGTGCAGCCAGCGTCAGGCGGACAGGCGCGCCTCGATCGCGTCCCAGATCCGGCCAGCGGTGTCGGTGCCGTTGAAGCGGTCTATGGCGACGATGCCGGTGGGGCTGGTGACGTTTATCTCGGTCAGCCACTGGCCGCCGATCACGTCGATGCCGACGAAGATCAGGCCCAGCTCCTTCAACCGCGGGCCCATCGCGGCGCAGATTTCCTCCTCGCGCGGGGTCAGCCCCGTCGCCTCGGCGCTGCCGCCCACGGCTAGGTTGGACCGGAACTCCCCCTCCCCCGGCTTGCGGTTGATCGCGCCGGCCACCTCGCCGTCGATCAGGACGATGCGCTTGTCGCCCTGCGCGACCTCGGGCAGGAACGGCTGGACCATGTGCGGTTCGGGCCAGGTCTGGTTGAACACCTCGAACAGGGCCGAAAGGTTGTCGCCATCGGCCGGCACGCGGAAGATCGCCTTGCCGCCGTTGCCGTGGATCGGCTTTACCACCACCGCGCCGTGCTGGCGTTGAAAGGCGCGGACTTCCTCGGCCGAACGGGTGACCAGCGTCGGCGGCATGAATTGCCGGTAATCGAGCACCATGACCTTTTCGGGCGCGTTGCGGACGCTGACCGGGTTGTTCACCACCAGCGTCTCGCCCGCGATCCGTTCGAGCAGGTGCGTGGCGGTGATGTAACCCATGTGGAACGGCGGGTCCTGCCGCATCAGCACCACGTCGATGTCGCGCCCCAGGTCGAGCCGCCGCGCCTCGCCGGCGGTGAAATGGTCGCCCGTCACCGGCTGCACCCGCACGGGACGCGCCGGTGCGGTCAGGCGGTCGTCGGCGTCGAGCGTGAGGTCCCCGGCGTCGTAGTGGAACAGCTCATGCCCGCGCGCCTGTGCGCTCAGCATCAGCGCGAAGCTGGAATCGCCGGCGATGTTGATGCTTTCAAGCGGGTCCATCTGGACCGCGACGCGCAGGGTCATCCGTTTTCCTTTTCAGGGCTGCCAGGCGTTGACGATGTGCTGCGGCGGGCAGTCTGGCGCAAGCAGGATCACGTCGATCCGCAGGTCTTCTCCGCCGCTCGCGTATTCGTGCGCGACCGCTTCCACCGCGGCGGCGACGCGGCGAAGGCGGTATTCGTCGATCGCGAGCGCAAGCTCTTGCGCGTTCCTGCGCCACTTCACCTCGACGAACGCGACCACGCCGGCGCGGCGCGCGATGAGGTCGATTTCGCCCAGCGGCGTCTTGCGCCGGCGGTCGAGGATCGCCCAGCCCTTGGCCTGCAGATACAGCTCCGCCGCCACCTCGCCCTTGCGCCCGGCGGCTTCGGCGCGCTGGCGCTTCACCCGGCTTTCAGCTCGAGCGCGCGGGCGTAGAGATTCTTGCGGTCCAGCCCCGTCGCCTTGGCCACCTGCGCGGCAGCCTGCGACGGCTTGAGTGTCTCCAGCGCCTCGACCAGGAGCGCCTCGGCATCGGACGCATTCGGCGCGTTTTCGCCAGGCGGGCCGATCAGCAGGACGATCTCGCCCTTCGGCGGATGCGCGGCATAGTGGGCGATCAGCTCTTCAGGAGAGCCGGTGCGGCATTCCTCGTGCAGCTTGGTCAGTTCGCGCGCGACCGCGACCTCGCGCGCCGGCAGGACTTCGGCGATGGCGGCGAGCGCCTTTAGCAGGCGCGGCGCGGTTTCGTAGAACACCAGCGTCGCGGGCACCGCCGCCAGATCGCGCAAGGCATCGGCGCGCGCCTTGTCCTTGACTGGCAGGAAGCCGGCGAACAGGAACTTGTCGTTGGGCAGGCCCGACAGCGTCAGCCCCGCCACCGCCGCGCACGGGCCGGGCAGCGTCACGATCGCAATCCCCGCCGCGCGCGCCTCGCGCACCAGGCGGTATCCCGGGTCGGACACCAGCGGAGTGCCCGCATCGCTGACCAGCGCGACCGAGCGGGTGTGCATCGATTCCACCAGCCGCGCGCGGTCCTTGTCGCTCGCGTGATCGTCGTATCGCCACAGCGGCTTCGATGCGCCGAGGTGCTTCATCAGCTTGCCGGTGACGCGGGTATCCTCGCACGCGACCCCGTCGCACGCCCGCAGCACCTCGGCCGCGCGCAGGGTGATGTCGCCAAGATTGCCAATCGGCGTCGCCACGATGTAGAGGCCGGGAGACAGAGTTGCGGGCGCGCGGGTGGACACGGCCGGCCTCATGAACCAGCGATACGGGGAGCGGCAAGCATGAACGTTGCCAAGACAGGCGGATTGATCGATCGGCGCAAGCTGCTCGCGGTGGGCGGAGCGATGCTGCTGGCCGGGTGCAAGATCATCCCCGGCGGCGGCGTTTCCACAAGTCCGGACCCGGTCCCGACCCCCACGCCGAGCGCCAGTGTCCCCAGCCCGCTGCCAACCGACACCGCGCGCCACCGGGTGGCGCTGCTGGTGCCGATGTCGGGCACCAACGGCGCGGTCGGCCAGTCGATCGCCAACGCCACCACGATGGCGCTGCTCGACACCAGTGCCGAAAGCCTGCGCATCACCACCTACGACACCGCCGGCGGCGCCCGCGCGGCAGCACAGCGCGCGGTGGCCGAGGGTAACAAGCTGATCCTGGGGCCGCTGTTGTCCGAAGATGTCGGCCAGGTGCTGGCGGAAGCGCGCCCCGCCAACGTGCCGCTGATCACCCTGTCAAACGATACCGCGGTCGCCGGTCCGGACGTGTTCGTGATGGGCCAGGCACCCGAACAGTCGATCCAGCGCACGGTGGATTACGCCCGCTCGCGCGGCTCCAGCCGGTTTGCCGCCATCGTCCCCGAAGGCGAATATGGCCAGCGCGCCGCTGCCGCGCTGCGCGCCTCGGTCATCACCGCCGGCGGCACAGTGGGCGCGGTCGAGACCTATGCGCGGGGCAACACGTCGGTGGTCAGCGCCGCCAGCCGCCTGGCGGCGAAGGGCGGCTACGATGCGGTGCTGATCGCCGACGGCGCGCGGTTCGCCGCGCAGGCCGCCACGGTGCTGAAGCCGCGGGCCACGGCCGGCGTGCAACTGCTCGGCACCGAGCTGTGGAGCGGCGAGAGCGAAGTCACCCGCGCGGCCGGGCTGCGGGGTGCGTGGTTCTCGGCCATGTCCGACGCGCGGTTCAAGCGGTTCTCCGACAGCTACAAGGCCCGCTTCGGCGGTGCGCCCTACCGCGTCTCCACGCTGGGGTATGACGGGGTGCTGCTTGCGCTCAGGATCGCGCGCGACTGGAAACCGGGGCGCAGCTTCCCGGTCGCCCGCCTGCGTGACGAAGGGGGGTTTCTGGGCCTCGACGGCGCGTTCCGCTTCGGCCGCAATGGCGTCGTCGAACGGACGATGGAAGTGCGCGAGGTCCGAAACGGCCAGGTGGTGATCGTCGATCCCGCGCCCGCCGCCTTCGGCAACTGACGATAACCCCGTGGCCTGCTTGAAGCGCGCAGCTCCCGCTGCGTATAGCTGAACCCATGTCCGACGATCTGTTCGCCAACACCCCCGCCACCAGCGGCGACTACGATGCATCCTCGATCGAGGTGCTCGAAGGGCTGGAGCCGGTGCGCCGCCGGCCGGGCATGTACATCGGCGGGACCGATGACCGCGCGCTGCATCACCTCGCCGCCGAAGTGCTCGACAACGCGATGGACGAAGCGGTCGCGGGGCACGCTTCGCGGATCGAGGTCGCGCTCGATGAAAACAACCGCCTGACCATTTCCGACAATGGCCGCGGGATGCCGGTGGCCGAACACCCCAAGTTTCCGGGCAAGTCGACGCTGGAAGTGATCATGTCGATGCTGCATTCGGGCGGCAAGTTCTCGGGCAAGGCGTATGCCACCAGCGGCGGCCTGCACGGCGTGGGCGTGAGCGTGGTCAACGCGCTGTCCAGCCACACCCGGGTGGAAGTCGCGCGCGACCGGCAGCTCTACGCGCAGGAATTCTCGCGCGGGGTGACGCAGGGACCGCTGCAGGAACTGGGGCCGACCCCGAACCGGCGCGGCACCACCGTCAGCTTCACGCCGGATACCGAGATCTTCGGCGACCGCGACTTCAGCCCCAAGCGCCTGTTCAAGCTCGCCCGGTCGAAGGCGTATCTCTACGCCGGCGTCGAAATCCGCTGGAAGTGCGCCGCCGCGCTCGCCACCGACGATGTTCCAGCCGAAGCGGTGTTCAAGTTTCCAGGCGGCCTGTCGGATCACCTTGCCGAACAGATCGGCGGGCGCGAGTGCGTGACCGCGCAACCGTTTGCCGGCACGCAGGACTTCCCCTCAGACGAAACCGGTGGCTCACAGGGCCGCGTAGAATGGGCGATCGCCTGGCCGCTGTGGTCGGACGGATCGTATTCCTGGTACTGCAACACCGTGCCGACGCCCGATGGCGGCACCCACGAACAGGGCCTGCGCGCGGCGCTGACCAAGGGCTTGCGCGCCTTTGCCGACCTGATCGGGCAGAAAAAAGCCAAGGACCTGAGCGCAGACGACGTGATCACGGGTTCCGAGATCATGCTCAGCGTGTTTATCCGCGACCCGCAATTCCAGAGCCAGACCAAGGACCGTCTGACCAGCCCCGAGGCCGCGCGGCTCGTCGAGAACGCGGTCCGCGATCATTTCGACCATTATCTGACCGACAACATGGAGCGCGGGCGCGCGCTGCTTGGTTCCGTCATGGAGCGGATGGACGAACGACTGAAGCGCAAGGCCGAACGCGAGATCAAGCGCAAGACCGCGACCAATTCGAAGAAGGTCCGCCTGCCCGGCAAGCTGACCGACTGCACCGGCGAAGGCAGCGGCGAGACCGAACTGTTCATCGTGGAAGGCGACAGCGCCGGCGGCAGCGCCAAGCAGGCGCGCGACCGCAAGACGCAGGCGATCCTGCCGATCCGCGGCAAGATCCTCAACGTCGCGTCCGCCAGCGCCGACAAGATCCGCGCCAACAGCGAAATCGCGGACCTGACCCTGGCGATGGGCTGCGGCACCCGGAAGGACTGCAACGCCGATCAGCTGCGGTACGACCGGATCGTGATCATGACCGATGCCGATGTCGATGGCGCGCACATTGCGACGCTCCTGATGACGTTCTTCTTCCAGGAAATGCCCGACGTCGTGAAGCGCGGTCACCTGTTCCTGGCCCAGCCGCCGCTGTACCGCCTGACCGCGGGCAAGGAGAGCGCCTATGCCCGCGACGACGCGCACCGCGCCGAGCTGGAGGCGACCCGGTTCAAGGGCAAGAAGGTCGAGGTCAGCCGCTTCAAGGGCTTGGGCGAGATGAACCCACAGCAGCTGCGCGAAACGACGATGAATCCCGCCAGCCGCAGCCTGATCCGCATCACCCTGCCGCCTGAACATGAGCAGCGCTTCGCGGTCCAGGAACTGGTCGACCAGCTGATGGGCCGCAACCCGGAACACCGGTTCAACTTCATCCAGAACAACGCCGCCGAATTCGACCGCGAGCTGATCGATGCCTGAGCGCCGCCAGGGCCTCCGCGGGCTGTTGCGGTTCGAAGGCAATCGCCCGGTCGTGGTGCTGCTGGCTGCCGGGCTGGCGCTGCTGGTCATCGCGATCCTGGTGTCGATTCAGGCGTTGTCACAGGTGACCGCCACCGGCGAGCGCGTCGAACAAAGCCTGCGCGTCCAGGCCGAGCTCAATCGGCTGATCAGCATCAACGAGCGGGTCGAGACGGCGCGCCGCGGTTACCTGTTGTCCACCCAGTCCGACATGATCGACATCCTGCAGGAGAGCCAGAAGCAGTTCACCGCCTCGGTGGCAGAGCTGCGCGGCCTGGCGGGCGAAAGCAGCGACCAGATTGCCGGGATCGAGGAAATCGAGCGCCTGCGCGCCGCCCGCGAGGAAGCGATCAGCCAGAGCATCCTCAGCCCCTATACAGTCGCCGCCTCCGCCCGGGAGAACGGGCTTGCGCAGGAGGCCGGGACGGTGATCACCCGGCGCATTCGCACGATCACTGATGCGATGCGGGAGCGCGAGGCGGCGCTGCTGTTCAACAACGCGCGCGCGCAGGCCGCCTCGCAAAGCCGGTTCTACGTCATCAGCGGCGGGGCCACCGCCCTACTGCTGCTGACGCTGATCGCGGTGATCGTGCTCATGCTGCGCTTCAACCGCGATCTCGGGATCGCGCAGGTCCGGTTGCGCCAGGCCAACGAGGGGCTGGAAGCCGCAGTCAACGCGCGAACCCTGGAACTGACCCGCGCCAACGAGGAAATCCAGCGCTTCGCCTACATCGTCAGCCATGACCTGCGGTCGCCGCTGGTCAATGTGCTCGGCTTCACGTCGGAGCTGGACGAGGCGCGCAAGATCATCCGAAAGTTCCTGGCCGAACTGTTCGAACGCGATCCCGACCTGCGCGACCAGGCGGTCTGGCTGGCCGCTGACGAGGATCTGCCCGAGGCGCTCGATTTCATCCGCAAGTCGACCGAGAAGATGGATCGGCTGATCAATTCGATCCTGGAGCTGTCGCGCCAGGGGCGGCGTCCGCTGACCCCCGAACTGCTCGACATGGACGCGGTCGCGGATGGCGTGGCCGCCTCGCTCTATCAACGGGCCGAAACCGCGGGGGCCGAGATCGTGATCGAGCCGCTGCCAGACGTTCACAGCGACCGGATCGCGGTGGAGCAGATTCTGTCCAATCTGACCGAGAACGCGCTCAAGTACCTCAGCCCCAAGCGTCCCGGGCGGGTCGAGATAAGCGGCCGCAAGGTCGGCCCGCTGGTGGAGATCGCGGTCAAGGACAACGGCCGCGGGATCGATCCGGCCGATCACGAACGGGTGTTCGAACTGTTCCGCCGCGCCGGCACGCAGGATCAGCCGGGCGAAGGGATCGGCCTCGCCAACGTGCGCGCGCTCGCGTACCGGCTCGGCGGGACGATCCGGATCGAGTCTCAACTTGACGAAGGCGCAACATTCACGCTTTCGTTGCCGCTACGGTTCACGGCAGGGGAAACAGTCACATGAACGCGCATCAACCGGTCGGCATCGTGATGATCGAAGACGATGAAGGCCATGCCCGCCTGATCGAGAAGAACATCCGCCGCGCCGGTATCTCGAACGACATCAAGCATTTCGCCGATGGCACCAGCGCGCTCGAATACCTGTTCAACGACACGACGGGCCCGGTCCACAACGGGCCGTGCATGGTCCTGCTCGACCTCAATCTGCCGGACATGAGCGGCACGTCGATCCTGGAAAAGATCAAAAGCAACGACAAGCTGCACCGCACCCCGGTGGTCGTGCTGACCACGACCGACGACAAGGTCGAGATCCAGCGCTGTTATGATCTTGGCTGCAACGTCTACATCACCAAGCCGGTGAACTACGAAAGCTTCGCCGACGCGATCCGCCAGCTGGGCCTGTTCCTGGCGGTGATCCAGGTGCCCGAGGTCGAGTAACCATCACCGCGCCGCGGATCCTCTACGTCGATGACGACGACGGCCTGCGCCGTCTGACCCAGCGCGCGCTCGGCCGCCGCGGGTTCGAGGTAGAGGTCGCCGACAGCGCCGACGCAGGCCTGGCGCGCCTGAAAGAGAGCGCGTTCGACCTCGTCGCGATCGACCACTACATGCCCGGGAAGAGCGGGCTGCAGCTGCTGGACGAAATCGTCGCCCTGCCCGATCACCCGCCGGTGGTGTTCGTCACCGGCAACGATGACACCGCCGTGGCGGTCAAGGCGATCCACGCCGGCGCGCTCGATTTCGTGGTCAAGATCGTGGGCGAGAGCTTCTTCGACGTGCTCGACAGCCGCTTCCGCCAGGCGCTTTCGCGCGCCGAGCTGGAGCGCGCCAAGCGGCAGTCCGAAGCCGATCTGATCGTCGCGAACGAGCGGCTGGAGCTTCTGGTCCGCGAGGTGCACCACCGGGTGTCCAACAGCCTGCAGATGGTGCTGGGCTTCGTGTCGATGCAGGGCAGCCAGTCGACCGAGCCAGCGGTGCGTGCCGCGCTGGACGAGATCCAGAACCGGATCAAGGCGATCAGCAAGGTCCACCAGCGGCTCTATACCCGCGAGGACCTGTCCTCGATCGACCTCGATGCCTACCTCACCAACCTGGTCGATGATCTGCGCGACAGCATTCCAAGCCATTCAGCCAACATCCGCCTGGAACTCCAGACCGAGCCGGTTACGGTGCCGCCGGACACCGGCGTGTCGATCGGAGTGATCGTCAACGAACTGGTGAGCAACGCGGTCAAGTATGCCTTTCCCGATGGCGCGGACGGGGTCATCGCCGTGCGCCTGGAAGCGCAGGACAAGGGCGGCTTCAGCCTGACGGTGACGGACAATGGCCAGGGGATCGACCGCGCGGGCTCGCCCACGGGAACCGGCATGGGCACCCGCATCGTCGATGCCATCGCCCGCAGCCTGCACACCGCGCTGGAGGCGATCGACCAGGCTTCCGGCACCGCGCTCAGGCTGACCGTCGCCGGGCCTCCCTCAAGCAGCTGACGCTCGCACCCGATCCCTGTTGCAACGACCGCGGCAGCCAGCCAAGAGCGGCTTCGGGAGGATCTTTCATGCTTGCTCGTTTCGCGCTGCCGCTTGCCCTGTTCAGCGTGCCGGCCATCGCTCAGCCCGCGCCGCAGTCAATCCCGCCGGCTGTGCAAGCCGCGGCGGACGGCGTGGCCGAGGTGCTGCTGGGCAAGCGAGCGGCGGCCGAGGTATTCTCCCCCGCGTTCCTGGCCGCGGTGCCGGCGGACAAGCTGGCGGCGCTGACGGCGCAGATCGCAGGTCAGTTCGGGCCATTGGAAGGCCTTGAAGGCGTCACGGCAACTGGTCCTGCCAGCGGCGTGATCGCCTTGCGGTTCGGCCGTGCCATCTACAGCGGCCCGTTCGCGGTGGACGCCGAAGGCAAGGTCGCAAACCTGCTGCTCAACGATTACAAGCCGGTGGGCGACGACGCCGCGACGATCCTGCGCGACGTCGCGGCGCTGCCCGGCGCGGCGGGCGTTCTCTATGCGCCGCTTGACGGCGGTGAACCGCTGCTGGCGCTGAACGCGGATCGCCAGCTCGCGATCGGTTCGACCTTCAAGCTGTTTGTGCTGGCCGCGCTGGCGCGGCAGGTCGAGCAAGGCACGCGCAAGTGGGATGAGGTCGTGAAGCTCGACGACCTGCGCTCGCTGCCGAGCGGGCAGATGCAGGACTGGCCGCAGGGCGCGCCAGTCACGCTGCAAACGCTGGCGACGATGATGATCTCCATCAGCGACAACACCGCGACCGACCAGCTGATCCGGCTGGTGGGACGCGATGCGATCGCGGAAGAACTGCGGGCAAGCGGCCATTCGGCCCCCGCCCGGACCCTGCCGTTCCTCACCACGCGTGAGGCGTTCGCGCTGAAGGCCGATCTCGCGCGCGGAACGCGGTACGCCGAAATGAGCGAGCCCGAGCAAACAGGCGCGCTGGCAGCGCTGGGGCGCGAATTCGCCGCCGACCCGGCGACGGTCGCCGCGCCAACTTTCACCGCGCCGACCCTGATCGACGGCGTGGAATGGTTCGCCAGCCCCGATGACTTGCGCAAGCTGCTTGGCCGGATCGTCGCGCTGAAGGATCCGACCGCGCGGAAGATTCTTGCGGTCAGCCCCTCGATGCCCTCGGCCCAGCGCAAGAACTGGGCGTTCACCGGCTTCAAGGGCGGATCGGAACCGGGCGTGATCAACGGCACCTGGCTGCTGCAGAAGCCAGACGGCCAGTGGCGCATCCTGACGATGAGTTGGAACAATCCCGCCGCGGCGGTCGACCAGGCGACGCTCGAATTGATCGCGCAACGTATCCTGGCCTTGCCCTGACAGGTTCACCCGCTTACCGCTTACGTAAACTGGCAAGGGAAGATTCCGGTATGGTCGAGCGTTTCGAGGGCACCAGCAACTACATCGCGACCGAAGACCTGAAGGTCGCGGTCAACGCGGCGGTGACCTTGCGCCGGCCGCTGTTGGTGAAGGGCGAACCAGGCACCGGCAAGACAGTGCTGGCGTACGAGATCGCCAAGGCGGTGGGCGCGCCGCTGATCGAATGGAACGTGAAGTCCACCACCAAGGCGCATCAGGGCCTGTACGAATACGACGCCGTGGCCCGCCTGCGCGATGGCCAGTTGGGTGACGAGCGGGTCCACGACATCCGCAACTACATCAAGCGCGGGAAGCTGTGGGACGCGTTCACCTCCCCCACCCTGCCCGTGCTGCTGATCGACGAGATCGACAAGGCCGACATCGAGTTTCCCAACGACCTGTTGCAGGAACTCGATCGCATGAGTTTCGACGTGTACGAAACGCAGGAAACGATCGCGGCCAAGGAACGGCCGATCGTGGTGATCACCTCGAACAACGAAAAGGAACTGCCCGACGCGTTCCTGCGCCGGTGCTTCTTCCATTACATCAAGTTTCCCGACCGCGACACGATGCGCGAGATCATCGAAGTCCACTTCCCCAACATCCAGAAGATCCTGGTGACCAAGGCGATGGACGTGTTCTACGAAATCCGCGACGTGCCGGGTCTGAAGAAGAAGCCTTCGACCAGCGAGCTGCTCGACTGGCTCAAGCTGCTGCTGAACGAAGACATGCCGCTAGACGTGCTGCAGGACCGCGACCCGACCAAGGCGATCCCGCCCCTTCACGGCGCGCTGCTGAAGAACGAGCAGGACGTGATGCTGTTCGAACGGCTCGCCTTCATGGCGCGCCGGGGCGCCTGACAGCACCGGCACCCTTCCCGGGGGTCGGCTCCATCGGCCACTAGGTAATAGCCCGCGCCCGGTTTTCTTCGCGCGCCAAGCCCGTTATCACCCCTGCAAAAGGGATCGCAGAGGTGACGGAAATTCGGTGATGGGGGAAGAACGCAGGGACGACCGCCACGATATCGAGGTGTGGGGGCATTACCGCACACCCAACGGGCTCAAGCGTGATGTGCCGGTCAAGGATTTGTCGGAGACCGGCTGCCGGTTCTTCGACAAGTTTTCGAGCTTGCTGCCGGGGGCCGAGATCACCCTGCGGATCGAATCGCTCGGGCCATTCCAGGCGACCGTGCGGTGGCAAGAAGCGGGCTATGTCGGGGTCGAATTCCAGAACCGGCTATACGGTCCGATGTTCGATCACATCCGCCTGCGCCTGAGCCGGTAGGGGGTCCGCCTACAGGACGTAGGCAAGCTCGAAATCACCCCACCGGCGGCCTTCGATCACCAGCGGCACATAGACGTTGCGGACCACTTCATAAGTCCGCCCGTCCCCCTCCTGGCGATAGACCGCCATCATGTAGGGATCGCTGCTCGCCTTGGCCTTGCGATCGATCGCGTCGAGGATGATCCGCCCGTTGCGGCAGAACTTCGTATCGTGCGCCAGATCGCCGGTCGGCGCGCGTGAGCGGTCGGTGATGTGGGTCGGCAGGAACCCTTGCATGTCGGCCTGGCTGCACATCTTCACCGCCCCGCCTTCTGACACGACGCGGTCGTTCACCGGGCGCCAGTTGGCATCGGCCCAGTCGCTGAGGGACGTGCGGAAGCGCTTCGGGTTGCTGCCCGGCACCTCGCGATAACCCTGGTCGAACAGCACTGCGGAGGTGAGCTTGCCTTCGCGCACGGCGGTCTCCGCCCGCTCGACGATCTCGCGCGCGAAGCCTTGCGCCTTGTCGACCATCGCGCTGTCGACGGGGGAGAGCCCCGCCTTGACGATCTCGTCGAACATCGCGCTGGCGGTCAGTTCAAGCTCTTCGATGCGATTGTGCGCGGCCGACAGCTTGCTCTCGTTTTCGATCGCGGCGCGGTCGAACGAATCGAGCACCGTCTGCACGGCATGGACATGGTTGCTGATCGTGGCGGTCGCCCGCGTGATCTGGTCGTTCTGGCCGTCGACCTCAACGATGAGTTCGTTGACGACGCGCATGGTGTGGTGGATCTGCCCGACCGAAGTCTTGGCGGTGCCGCTTTCCCTGGCCCCGCGCTCGATCTTGGCGATCACCTCGTCCGCTTCCTTGCCCAGCGTGTCGATCGTGCGGCCGATTTCCTCGGTCGCGCGGCGGGTGTCGTTGGCGAGGCTCTTCACCTCGCTCGCCACCACTGCAAAGGTGCGGCCCGCGTCGCCTGCGCGCATCGCCTCGATCGTGGCGTTGAGCGCGAGGATGTTCGTCGTTTCGGCGATCTGGTCGATCTCCTGCGCGCTGCGGCGCACCTGCGCCATCGCGGCGGCGAAGCCGGTGACGTGGACCGTCAGGGTTTCGACCAGTTCGAGCAGGCCGGTGATCTGATCGAGCGACGACTGGATCAGGCTGGAGCCCTCCCCCAACCGGTCGATCGCCCGTTCGGACAGCAGGCGCGCCTCGTCACTGGCCTGCGCGACCTTCATCTGATCGGTTTCCAGCCCGGCCACGGTTTCCTGCAGCGCGGCGTGTTCGGCGCGCAGTTTCTCCGACGAGACCATCACCGCATGGATGATTCCCGCCACATCGGTGCAACCCACCGTCACTTCGCCGCACGAGGCGGAAATGCGGTCGATGCCGCGCGCAGAGGTCACGTCGATTGCCTGGTGTTCCATGTTCGCCCGAGAGCCCCCGTTATTCGTTGCCGCGGGATTAAGCGCCGATGGTTAGCAACTCTTTAAGCAGCCCCTCAGCGCAGCGCTGGCGCGCCGCCTGAAGACGCGGTATGCCCCGGCCCATGTTCTTCAATTTCGTCGACGAGCTGCGCAGCGCCGGCATTCCGGCCAGCTTCAAGGAACACCTCACGCTTCTCGAAGCGCTGGACAAGGACGTGATCGAGCAGACGCCCGAGGCGTTCTATTACCTCAGCCGCGCGACGTTCGTGAAGGACGAAGGGCTGATCGACCGGTTTGACCAGGTATTCCAGAAGGTCTTCAAGGGCATCCTGACCGATTACGGCCAGCAGCAGGTCGACATACCCGAAGACTGGCTGAAGGCGGTCGCCGAGAAGTTTCTCACCGCAGAGGAGATGGAGGCGATCAAGTCCCTCGGGTCGTGGGACGAGATCATGGAGACGCTGAAAAAGCGGCTCGAGGAACAGGAAAAGCGCCACCAGGGCGGCAACAAGTGGGTCGGCACCGGCGGCACCAGCCCGTTCGGCAATGGCGGCTACAATCCCGAAGGCGTGCGCATCGGCGGCGAAGGCAAGCACGGCAAGGCGCTGAAGGTGTGGGAGAAGCGCGAGTTCAAGAACCTCGACAACACCCGCGAGCTCGGCACCCGCAACATCAAGATGGCGCTGCGCCGCCTGCGCCGGTTCGCCCGCGAAGGCGCGGCGGACGAACTCGATATCGACGCGACGATCGAAGGCACCGCGAAACAGGGCTGGCTCGACATCCAGATGCGCGCCGAGCGGCGCAACGCGATCAAGCTGCTGCTGTTTCTCGACGTCGGCGGGTCGATGGATCCGTTCATCAAGCTGGTCGAGGAGCTGTTCAGCGCCGCGACCGCCGAATTCAAGAACCTGGAGTTCTTCTACTTTCACAACTGCCTGTACGAAGGCGTGTGGAAGGACAACCGCCGCCGCTGGGCCGAACGGACCAAGACTTGGGACATCCTCCACAAATACGGCCACGACTACAAGATCGTGTTCGTGGGCGACGCGGCGATGAGCCCGTACGAGATCACTCACCCCGGCGGCAGCGTGGAGCACATGAACGAGGAAGCCGGCGCAAGTTGGCTGCAGCGGGTCAATACCACCTACCCCGCGACCGTGTGGCTCAACCCCGTGCCTGAGCAGCAGTGGGGCTATTCGCAGTCGACCAAGATCATCAAGCAGTTGCTGAACGACCGGATGTACCCCCTGACCCTCGACGGGCTGGACGATGCCATGCGCGAGTTGAGCCGCAAACAGGGTTAAGGTAAACCAGCGGCAGGAGCGTACCCCATGCGAGTCATCCTGTTGCCCCTGCTCGCCGCAGCCGTGCCCGCTCTTGCAGCCGTGCCTGGGTCCGTGGCGCTACCGGCTCCAGTCGCCTCGCCCGACGCGATGATGCCGGCATACTCCCAGCCGCCGCAAGCATGGACCGACATCGACGAAGCTGTCGCCAGCCAGACCTGCGGCGACCGCATCGAGCAGGTTCGCGCGGCGGCGGGCCAGCCCCGGCTCGACAAGACACCTGCCGCTCCGCAGGAGGGTCTGCTGATCGCGGCAGTCGACAAGCGGATCGACGGCTGCGCGGTGATGCAGATGCACCGCGATGTGAACGACGTGCGGCCGTTGCCCGCTGCCAGCGGAAGCGCGAAGTTGCAGCCAGCCGAATAGGGCACGATTGGCGTAGCGCGGAACCTCGCCGCAGCTTAAGGGCCGCGCCCGATGGACATCCAGCTTATCGTCATTTGCGTGCTGACCTTCGGGATCAACCTGATCGGCACGCTCGCCTACGCCGCGCGCATCGCGGGCGTGCGCACCCGCCGGATCGCCATGAGCTTTGCGCTCTTCAACGTGCTGGTGCTGGTCAGCCGCACCGCCAACGGCTTCCTCGGCCCGTTCCTCGCCAAGCGGATCGAGGGGCGTCTGCTGGAAGGGGGCGGTGGCGCGCTGGCGGGCGATTTCCGGCTGGTGCTGGCAAGCGCCTCCGTCGCGGTGTTCGTCGGCATCCTGCTCGTGCCCACGGGCCAGCGGCTGTTCGCGCGCGCGATCGCGCACTTCCAGCGGCACCGTTCGACCGGCAAGCTGATCCTGCGTTCCGCCACCCCGTCGGGGCTCAGAACCGTGCGCGAGGAGGTATCGCTGCCGGGCCGCGCGCATCTCGGCGCGCTGCGCAAGCCGCTCGGCGTGTCGTGGACCGTGCTGGCGGGCAATGCATTGGCCCAGGCACTGCTGACGGTGGGCGTGGTCGCCTCGCTTTATGCCGGGTATCTCGCGCCGGAATTCCGCGTCACCGCCAGCCAGTTGTCGGCGGTGATCAACGGATTTGCCACCATCCTGCTGTTCGCGTTGATCGACCCCCAACTGTCGGTGATGACCGACGATGTCGTCGAAGGCCGGATCGACGAGCCGCTGTTTCGCCGCACGATCGTGTGGATCAGCTTCAGCCGTCTGTTCGGCACGCTGCTCGCGCAGGCGTTCTTCATTCCGTCAGCCGCTTTGGTCGCGTGGATCGCGGTCCACGCATAGCGCCGCGGCGGGGCGTCAGTAGAGCAGCAGATCGGCCACTTCCGCACGCCAGCGTTCCTCATCGGAACCGGCCTTGGTTTCCAGATCGAGCGGCTCGGCGCTTTCGTCGTCCACCCATTCGCGCAAGGCGGGCCCGCCGTTGATCACGTCGATCGCCAGGCGCTTGAATTCGTATTCGTAGGGGAAATCGCGCCACAGGTCGTAATCCGGCCGCAGCCGCCGGATCGCCTTGAACGCGAGCGCCTGCAGCCGCCACGGCCGGAAGGCGTGGTGATCGTAGAACCCCTGCTCTGCGTGGATCATCAGCCCGCTGTTGAGCTGCTTGGCGTGCTTGTGAAATGTCGGTTCGAAGAAGCACGGACGGATCGCGCAGCCGTCCAGCCAGCGGGGCGCAATCCGCCGCATTTCGCCGAGCACGTCCGTGCCGTCGAGATCGGGCGCGCCGAACAGCACTTCCAGCGGACGGGTCGTGCCGCGGCCTTCCGACAGGGTGGTCCCTTCGAGCATCACCGTGCCGGCGTATGCGCGCGCCATGTTGAGGCTGGCGGCGTTCGGGCTGGGGTTGATCCATACCCGGTCCTCCGGCCAGCCGAAGCCGGGACCCTCTTCCGGCAGCCATCGATCCATCCCGATCACGCGGTAATCGACGTCGAGCTTGAAGTGGCGGATGAACCAGTGGCCCATCTCCCCCATGGTCAGCCCGTGGCGCATCGGCATCGGCCCCGCGCCCACGAAGCTCTCCTGCCCCGGCAGCAACAGCGTACCCTCGATCGGGCGGCCGGCGGGATTGGGCCGGTCGAGCACCCACACCGTCTTGCCGGCCTTGCTCGCCGCCTGCAGCAAATAGAGCAGCGTCGTGACGAACGTGTAGATCCGGCAGCCGAGGTCCTGCAGGTCGAACAGGTACACATCCGCCGTGCTCATCATCTGCCCGGTGGGTTTGCGGACCTCACCATACAGGCTGAACACCGGAATGCCGTATGCCGGGTCCACCTCGTCGGCGGTCTCGACCATGTTGTCCTGCTTGTCCCCCTTCAGGCCATGCTGCGGCCCGAATGCGCTGGTGACGTTCACACCGGCGGCGATCAGCGCGTCGAGGCTGTGCGTCAGGTCCTGGGTCACCGAAGCTGGATGCGCCACCAGCGCGACGCGGCGGCCGTGCAGTTGCTGGAGAAGCTCCGGCTCGCTCAGCAGCCGGTCGATGCCGAATTTCATGGCTGCGCAGGTGGCGTAAGCTCGGCGGTGAAGCAAGCGGGGTCATGGAAATCGGGCTTCGCCGCCGGGTGCGCGAGTGCCCAGAAGCTCTTCACCCCGCCCTGCTCCTCGATCACCGCCGCGAAGTTTGCCGCCGCTGGCAGCACGGGCAGGACATCGCGCGGGATCGCCGCATCGAAGATGGCGAAGCTGCTGCCCTGCCGCATCGTGCAGTCGGGTTCGCGCGATGCGCGCCGTTCGGCCATGCCGTCCCGGTAGCCTGAGAAATCATACGCCGCCCACCGCTCTGACGGCGAGAGGTTCAGCTCGACATAGGCATCGCAGCCAGCGGGGCGCAGGAACAGTTCGAAGCAGGTGGTCTGCCACAACTCGTCCGCGCGGCCGCGCCCGGCGAAGGGCGGGATCACCAGCCCTTGCGCGCCCTCGACCCGCCAGCGCACGCGCAGCCAGTCGGCATCGAAGCCGATCACCCGCGCCTCGATGCCCGAGACCCGCGCCGGCGGATGCGCGGGATGCGCGCTCAGTTGATGCGTTTGCATGTGTCGGCCCTCGTGCTAACCGCCCGCCGCGATGAGCGACTACCAATCCGATCTGCTGCGCCTGCTCGAACAGCGGGGCTATGTCCACCAGATGACCGACGCCGCGGGGCTGGACGCCCTTGCCGCGCGCCAGATCGTGCCGGGCTATATCGGGTTCGACGCCACCGCGCCCAGCCTGCACATCGGCAGCCTGGTGCAGATCATGATGCTGCGCCGCCTGCAGCAGACCGGGCACAAGCCGATCGTCCTGATGGGCGGCGGCACCACCCGGATCGGCGACCCCACCGGGCGCGACGAAAGCCGCAAGATGCTGACCGATCAGGCGATCGCGGACAACATCGCGGGCATCTTCACGGTGTTCGACAAGCTGCTGACGTTCGGCGACGGGCCGACCGACGCGGTGATGGTCGACAATCACGATTGGCTCGGCCAGCTCGGTTATATCGAGCTGCTGCAGGAAGTCGGCACGCACTTCACCGTCAACCGGATGCTGACGTTTGATTCGGTGCGGTTGCGGCTGGAGCGAGAGCAGCCGATGACGTTCCTCGAATTCAACTACATGATCCTGCAGGGGTATGACTTCCGCCATCTGTCTCGCGAGATGGGCGTGCGGCTGCAGATGGGCGGCAGTGACCAGTGGGGCAACATCGTCAACGGGGTGGAACTGGGCCGCCGGATGGACGGGGCGGAGCTGTTCGGCCTTACCACCCCGCTGCTGACCACCGCCGATGGCGCCAAGATGGGCAAGACCGCCGCGGGCGCGGTGTGGCTGAACGAGGCGCAGCTGCCGGCCTACGACTTCTGGCAGTTCTGGCGCAACGTGGACGACCGCGACGTGGGCCGGTTCCTGAAGCTGTTTACCGACCTGCCGCTGGACGAGATCGCCCGGCTGGAAGGCCTTCAGGGAGCCGAGATCAACGCCGCCAAGGTCGTGCTCGCCAATGAGGTCACGCGCCTGGTGCGCGGCGACGAGGCCGCCCGCACTGCCGAGGCGACCGCATCGACGACCTTTGCCGGCGGCGCTGGCGAAGACTTGCCGACGCTGGCGCTGCAGCCGGACATGACCTTTGCCGCCGCGCTCACCGCGCTGGGCTTCACCGCGTCGAACGGCGAAGCCAAGCGCAAGGTGGCGGAAGGCGCTGTGAAGCTTGACGGGGAGCCGGTGACCGATCCTGCCGCCCCGGCACGGGCGGGACGCATCAGCCTGGGCAAGAAGCGCCACGGCGTGCTGACCTGAAGCGTCGCGCCGCGGCTTAACCCAAAATCAGCGATTGGCCGCTATCCGAGCCGTTCCAGATCAACGGAAGGGCGGTGTCATAGTGTCTGTCGGAGCTCAGCTATCGGTCACCGACCTGCGCCGCGCCGCGCGGCATCCGGTCGATTTCCCGGTGATCGCGGAGCACCATGAGCGCGGCGACCTGAAGCTGCACATCGCCAACCTGTCGGCACACGGCTTCATGATCGACGACGCCAGCGGGATTGCCCGCGGCGACCGGGTGATCATCCGCCTGCCCGAGATCGGCCGGATCGAGGCCTACGTCATTTGGGTGCGCGAGGAGCGCGCGGGCTTCCAGTTCGAGCGGATCATCCGGCTGGACGATTTCATGCGCATCATCGAGGCGCTGCAGCCCAATCCCCGCCTGCGCCGCGCGCGCTGAGCGCAAAGTTATGCCAACCGGCTGAATAGCAAAGGCTTGGTTGGCAAGCCGCCGGGCCACTGTCATGGGCGTGGAGGTGAGCGTCGCCGCCCCCCACCCCCTCACCATTCCGGCATTCCGCGCGTATTTCGTGTCCCGCCTGTTCGCCACCGTCGCGATCAGCGCGCAGGCGATCATCATCGGCTGGCAAGTCTATGGCATCGCCCGCGAAACCCTGGACATCCGGGAGTCGGCCTTCCTGCTCGGCATGATCGGCCTGGTGCAGTTCGTGCCGCTGTTCCTGCTGACCCCGATGGTGGGCCTGTTCGCCGATACGTATGACCGGCGCTGGATCGTGCGCGGGACCAACGCGCTGCTGACGGTCAACGCGGCCGCCTTGGGCTTCCAGACGTTTGCCGGCCAGCTGACCTTGCCGTTCCTGTTTGGCGCTGCCGCGATCATCGGCATCGCGCGGGCGTTTTCGGGCCCCGCATTCTCCGCGCTCGCCCCCAACCTGGTGCCGCGCGAAAGCCTGCCGACCGCCATCGCGGTCAGCTCCATCGCGTGGCAGGTGGGGATGATCGCCGGCCCGAGCATCGGCGGGGTGTTGTATGCGATCCATCCCGACATCGCCTATGCAGCGATTTCGGGGATGCTGTTCGCGGCACTGCTGGCGGTGTTCCTGATTCCCAAGGTCCCGCAGCCTCCGCTGCAAAAGGATCGCCGGCCGATCCACCGGGTGGTCGACGGGTTCCGCTATGTGCGCAACAACCGCCTGGTGTTGGCGACGATCACGCTGGACCTGTTCGTGGTGCTGCTGGCGGGCGCGACCGCGCTGCTGCCGGTGTTCGCGCGCGACATCCTGCACGTCGGGGCCGACGGGTTCGGCATCCTCGCCGCAGGGATGGGCATCGGCGCCACCGCCGCTTCGGTGTGGTTCTCGGTGCGCCCGATGCGGACCAACGTCGGGGTCAAAATGCTCGGCGCGGTGCTGATCTTTGCCCTCTCCGTGCTGACGTTTGGCCTGTCGAAGTGGTTCTGGCTCAGTTTCGGCGCGCTGACCGTGGCGGGAGCGGCGGACATGGTGTCGGTCTACGTCCGCCAGTCGCTGATCCAGTTGCACACCCCTGACGAGATGCGCGGCCGTGTGGGAGCGGTATCGGCGCTCACGATCTCCGCTTCGAACGAACTGGGAGAGGCGGAGAGCGGCATGCTCGCCGCGCTGATCGGCCCGGTCGGCGCGGTCGTGTTCGGCGGGGTGGCCGCGATCGGGATCACACTGGCGTGGTCGCGGTTGTTTCCAGAGTTGCGCCTTGCCAAGACCTTCGACCCGCCTGCACATTGACCACGGCAACGCCATCAGGAGTAACACGATGAAAGCCGACAGCGTCCTTGCCGTAATCGGCAACACCCCGCACATTCGCCTCTCGCGCATGTTTCCCACTCACGACGTGTGGGTGAAGAGCGAACGCGGCAATCCGGGCGGCTCGATCAAGGACCGCATCGCGCTGGCGATGATCGAGGATGCCGAAGCATCCGGCGCGCTCAGCCCCGGGGGAACGATCATCGAGCCGACCAGCGGCAACACCGGCATCGGCCTTGCCATGGTGGCCGCGGTGAAAGGCTACAAGCTGATCCTCGTGATGCCCGAAAGCATGAGCATCGAACGGCGGCGGCTGATGCTGGCCTATGGGGCGAAGTTCGATCTGACGCCAAAGGAAGGCGGCATGAAGGCAGCCATCGCACGCGCGCAGGAACTGACCGAGCAGACGCCGGGCGGGTGGATGGCGCAGCAGTTCGACAATCCGGCCAATATCGCGGTTCATGCGCGCACCACGGCGCAGGAAATCCTGGCCGATTTTCGCGATACGCCCATCGACGTGCTGATCACCGGCGTCGGCACCGGCGGGCACCTGACGGCTTGTGCCGAAGTGCTCAAGCAGACCTGGAGCGGGCTGAAGGCGTTCGCGGTGGAGCCCACCCTGTCGCCGGTCATCAGCGGCGGCCAGCCGGGGCCCCACCCGATCCAGGGAATCGGCGCGGGCTTCATTCCGACAAACCTGCACACCCAGTCGATCGACGGCGCGATCCAGGTTGACCCGGAAGACGCCCGCGAGATGGCCCGCCGCTGCGCGCGCGAGGAGGGCATCCTGGTCGGCATCTCGAGCGGCGCGACTCTGGCGGCCATTGCCAGGAAGCTGCCTGAACTCGATCCCGGCGCTCGTGTGCTCGGGTTCAACTACGACACCGGAGAGCGCTATCTCTCGGTGCCGGACTTCCTGCCCGAATCGTGATCATGGAGACCGTCGCCTACCGCGAGGGCGGCACCGCGCTCTCTGCCCTGGTGGTGCGCCCGGCGGTTCCGCCGCGCGCGGCGGTGGCGGTGTTTCCGACGATCTTCAATCCCACTCCGGGGGTGATGGCGAAAGCCCATGCCCTGGCGGACGCGGATTATCTGGCGGTCGTGTGCGATTTTTATGGCGAGGCGCCCGCCGACATGGCGGATGCCTTCGCTCGTGCCGAGCGGTTGCGCGCCGACACCGATGGATACCGGTCACGCCTTCGTGCCGGTTTGACGGTGCTGGCCGAACAGGCCGGGCCATTGCCCTTGCTGGCGATCGGCTTCTGTATGGGCGGCCAGGCCGTGCTCGAACTGGCCCGCGACGGAGCGGACCTGGCTGCGGTGGTGAGCTTTCACGGCCTGCTCGATACAGCGCGTCCGGCGGCGGTGCCCATCAAACCGCGCATCCTGGTGTGCCACGGCGATGCCGATACGCTGGTGCCCCGCGCGCAAGTGATGGCGTTCTGGGAGGAGATGGACGCCGTCGGCGCCAACTGGCACTTCCACAGCTATGCCGGCGTGGCGCACGGGTTCACCAACCCCGCCATGCTGGATGGTGCCGCCAATCCGGCTTACGACGCCAGCGCCGACCGGCAAAGCTGGGCGGCGATGCTGTCGATATTTGACGAAGTGCTCGGCTAGAAGCCATCCCCCGCCGGCTCCGGTGCGAACCGTATCAGCCGGCTGTCGGCCAGCGCCGCCGTGCGGTTGACCACCGCGCGCTGGTAGTCCGGGTCCTTGATCATCTCCAGGAATGCCGCGGCGCTGGGGTACTGCGCGATGAAGCCGTCATCCCAGCGCATGTCGTCAGGACCGGTGACCACCGTCTGGAACGCGCCGCGCCACACCAGGGTGCCGCCCACCCGGCGGAAGATCGCGCCGCTGGTGGCGCCGTACTCCGCGTATGCGCGCCGCCCGCTCCAACCTTCGCCGGCATGCTCGTTGCCATCGGGATATTCCGCCTGATCACGGTAGCGCAGCAGGTTGAGCATCTGGATCGCCTGGTCGCGCGGCAGGTTCTTGAACGCGTCGAAGTTGGCGCGCGAGGGATCGATGTAGACCGTCATGGGGCATAACTCTCCAGGTAGCCACATCCCGCGCAGCGCCAGGTCGCGATCTCACGCCTCTGCCGCTTATCGACTTTGAGGCCCCACCACCTGCGGGCGGGTTTGCCGGGATGCCAGTGACCCACCATCGCCATGTTCCCGTCACCGAGCTCGATCGAAAATCCCTCTTCCATCAAGCGGCCGCAACGGGCGCAGTTGAGGATCAAGCCACGTCCTCGGCCACCAGCCGGTAGTCGCGGAACTGCTCGCGCAGATCTTTCTTGCTGATCTTGCCGGTGCCGGTGTGAGGGATCTCGTCAACGAACTCGATCGCATCGGGCAGCCACCACTTGGCGACCTTGTCCGACAAATGCGCCAGCACTTCCGCCGGGGTGACGCTCGCGCCCTGCTTGGCGACGCAGACCAGGATCGGGCGTTCATCCCACCGGGGATGCGCGATGCCGATCGCGGCCGCCTCGGCGATTGCCGGGTGCCCCACCGCGGCGTTCTCCAGTTCGACCGAACTGATCCACTCCCCGCCCGACTTGATTACGTCCTTGGTCCGGTCGGTCAGCTGCAGCGTGCCGTCAGGATGGATGACCGCCACGTCGCCGGTGTCGAACCACCGCTCGGCGTTGGCCGCGTCCTCCTCCGCCTTGAAGTAGCGCTGGATGACCCACGGCCCGCGCACCTGCAGCGCGCCGGAGGTCTGCCCGTCGCGCGGCAGCTCCCGGGTGGCATCGTCGAGGTCGACGCAGCGCAGCTCCACCCCGAACGCGGGCCGCCCCTGCTTCTGGACCAACGCGACCTGTTCGGCGAAGCTCATCTCGTCCCACGAGGACGGATACGCGCCGGTGGTGCCGATCGGGCTGGTCTCGGTCATGCCCCAGGCATGAGCCACCCGCACGCCGTTGTTCATCAGCCGCTCGATCATGAACTTGGGCGCAGCCGAACCGCCGATGATCGCGGTTTCCAGCTTGCCGATGTCGCGCACATCCTTGCCGATCGAATCGAGGTGCTGGAACATGCCCAGCCACACCGTCGGCACGCCGGCCGAGTGGGTCACGCGCTCCCGGTCGAACAGCTCGCACAGCACGGCGGGATCGTTGACCGCCGAATAGACGAACTTGATCCCCGGAATCGCCCCGGCCCAGGGCAGGCCCCAGCTGGCCGCATGGAACATCGGCACGATCGGCAGCATGACCGCCCGCGAATCCAGATCAAACAGGTTGGGCTGAACGCCCGCCATGGCGTGCAGCATGGTCGAGCGATGCTCGTACAGCACGCCTTTGGGGTGTCCCGTGGTGCCGCTGGTGTAGCACAGCATGCACGGATCGCGCTCGGCGACCTCGGCCCACGCGGTGTCACCGTCGTGCGCTCCAATCCAATCCTCGAAGCCGAGCACATCCGACCCGGTCGGGGGATCGAAGCAGACGTATGTGGTGACGGTCGGCCAGCGATCCCGCATCCGGTCGACGATCGGCTGGAACACCGCGTCGTACAGCAGCACCCGGTCCTCGGCATGGTTGACGATGTATTCGAGCTGGTCGTCAAACAACCGAGGGTTGATGGTGTGCAGCACGCCGCCCACGCCCACCGCGCCGTACCAGGTCACCAAGTGGCGCGCGTGGTTCATCGCCAGGGTGGCGACGCGATCACCCTTGCCCACGCCGGCAGCGCGCAGAGCCTGCGTCATCTTCAGCGCATCGCGCCGGACGTTCGCCCACGTCGTGCGCGTTTCGCTGCCATCGGCCCAATGAGTGACGTGCTCGCGCT
This sequence comes from Altererythrobacter sp. TH136, assembly GCF_007065885.1. NCBI lineage: Bacteria > Pseudomonadati > Pseudomonadota > Alphaproteobacteria > Sphingomonadales > Erythrobacteraceae > Altererythrobacter > Altererythrobacter sp. TH136. The sequence continues at coordinate 586,976 of NZ_CP041409.1, forward strand.
CTCCGTATTCACGCGCGGCATGATCGATCAGGTGAGTGACCACGAGGTCCCAGTCCTGCATCGCTCCCAGCATTGGCATTCTCTCCCTGTGGCGCCCTCTCGTGCAGGAGGGCCTCAGGCCACCAGACGCAAGCTCGGCGCGCGCTGGGTGCCAAGCTGCACATTGGCAAGTCCGTCGAGGCTTGCCAAGCGCTCGGCGAGATCGCCGTCGAGCTGGAAGTTGTGACCCAGGATCATCTCCGGCTCGTGCTCGCCGCCGGTGCGCAGCTTGACCCGCACCTCGCCCCGGCCATCCGCGCCCGTTTCCAGCAGGTTGCGCAGTGTGGCAAACCCGTCGGGCGCGGTTACATCGAGGGTGAGCACCATCCGTGCACCCGCCTTCACGTCGCGCAACGGCCGTGCGCCGCGCACGGTGATCCGCGGCGGCTCGTCCGGGGTGGGGCTGTCGAGTTCAACGTTGAGGAGGATCGACGTGCCGTCTTCCGCCCACTTCACGAAGCTGGCGACCAGCGTTTCTTCGAAACACGCGGCCGAAAACTGCCCGCTGCTGTCGGAGAAGTCCGCGCGCACGAAGTCCTTGCCCCGCTTGGTCCGCCCGCGATTCACCTTTTCCACCATCGCCGCCATGACCGCGGTGGCGCGCCCCCCCGCGGGAGCGCCCCCACCCATCAGCGAGGCATAGCTGCGCGCGCCATTGGCGGACGCGATCGCGCGATACTGCTCCACCGGATGGGCGGAGAAATAGAATCCAAAGTTGTCGCGCTCCTTGGCCATGCGCTCGGTGCGCGGCCAGTCCTCCGCCTCCTTCAGGCGCAGGGTGCTGTCCGCCTGCGCTTCGCCACCGAACAGGCCGCCCTGCCCGCTCTCGCGTTCGCGGTTGGCAGCCTCCGTCACCGCCAGCAGCAGATCGACGTTGGCGTAGAGCTTGCCGCGGTTCGGCTCCAGCGCATCGAGTGCGCCGGCCGCGATCAGCCCTTCGAGCTGGCGCGAATTCATCGATCCCTTGGGCAAGCGCTGGAACAAGTCCTCGACGCTCTCGAACGCTCCGCTCGCCTCGCGCTCCGCGACGAGCGCTTCCATCGCTTTTTCGCCCACGTTGCGGATGCCGGCGAGGGCGTAGCGCACCGCGTAGCCATCCTCCGTCCGCTCGACGGTGAATTCAGCCTCGGAACGGTTCACATCGGGCGGTGCGATGACCGTTCCGCCGCGCCGCGCGTCATCCACGAATACCGCCAGCTTTTCCGACTGATGCATGTCGAAGCACATCGAGGCGGCGTAGAATTCTTCCGGGTAGTGGGCCTTCAGCCACGCGGTCTGGTACGACAGCAGCGCATAGGCGGCGGCGTGGCTCTTGTTGAAGCCGTAACCGGCAAACTTGTCGATCAAGTCGAACAGTTCGTTCGCCTTCGCTTGCTCGATGCCGGAGTGAGTCTTGCACCCTTCCACGAAACGCTGGCGCTGGGCGTCCATCTCGGCCTGCACCTTCTTGCCCATCGCGCGGCGCAGCAGGTCGGCGTCGCCCAGCGAATAGCCGGCGAGGATCTGCGCGGCCTGCATCACCTGTTCCTGGTACACGATGATGCCGTACGTTTCGGCGAGGATGGCCTCAAGCTTCGGGTGCGGATACTCAATCACCTCCAGCCCGTTCTTGCGCCGCCCGAACAGCGGAATGTTGTCCATCGGGCCGGGGCGATAGAGCGCGCCGATGGCGATGATGTCGCCGAAGTTGCTGGGCTTCACGGCAGACAGCGCACGGCGCATGCCTTCGGATTCGAGCTGGAAGACGCCGACGGTGTCGCCTTTCTGCAGCAGCGCGTAGACCGCCGGATCGTCCCACTCGAGCGCGCTCAGGTCGATGTCGATCCCGCGCCTGGCCAGCAGCTCGACTGCCTTTTGCAGCACCGACAGGGTCTTCAGACCCAGGAAGTCGAATTTGACCAGGCCCGCACTCTCGACATGCTTCATGTCGAACTGGGTGACCGGCATGTCCGAACGGGGATCGCGGTAGAGCGGCACCAGCTTGGCCAGCGGCCGGTCCCCGATGACCACGCCGGCGGCGTGCGTGGAGCTGTTGCGCGGGAAACCTTCGAGCTGCATCGCAAGGTCGAGCAGGCGCTTGACCTCGTCGTGGTTCTCGTACTCGCGCTTGAACTCGGCCACGCCGTTCAGCGCGCGCGGCAGGGTCCACGGGTCGGTCGGATGGTTGGGCACCATCTTGCACAACCGGTCCACGTGCCCGTAGCTCATCTGCAGGATGCGTCCGCAGTCGCGCAGCACGGCGCGCGCCTTGAGCTTGCCGAAGGTGATGATCTGCGCGACGTGATCGTGCCCGTATTTGGCCTGCACATAGCGGATCACCTCGCCGCGCCGCGTTTCGCAGAAGTCGATGTCGAAGTCCGGCATGGACACGCGTTCCGGGTTTAGGAAGCGTTCGAACAGCAGGCCCAGGCGAATGGGATCGAGGTCGGTGATGGTCAGCGACCATGCCACCAGCGAACCCGCGCCCGAACCACGGCCCGGGCCCACCGGGATGCCCTGCTCCTTGGCCCACTTGATGAAGTCGGCGACGATCAGGAAGTAGCCGGGAAAGCCCATCTGGTTGATGACGTCGATCTCGAACTCAAGCCGGTCGCGATAGACCCTGAGCTCGTCGTCCGAGAGCGCGTCATATTTTTCCAGGCGCGCCGCAAGGCCGCGGCGGGAGTCCTCAGCCAGCAGGCGCTTCTCGCCCTCGATATCGCCGGCCAGGCTGGGCAGGATCGGGTCGCGCCTGGGCGGCGCGTAAGCGCAGCGGCGAGCGATCACGAGTGTGTTTGCCAACGCCTCGGGCAAGTCGGGAAACAGCTCCTGCATCATCGGCGCCGACTTGATGAACGCTTCCGGGTTCGACCTCGGACGCTCGGCGGCATCGATATGCGTGCTCGCCGCGATGCACAGCATGGCGTCGTGCGCGGCGTAGAAATGGGGGTCGCCGAACTGGGCCGGGTTCGTCGCGACCAGCGGCAGATCGCGCGCATAGGCAAGATCGATCAGCGCATCCTCGGCCGCCTCGCACAGCGGATGACTGCGGCGGGCGATCTCGATGTACAGCCGGTCGGGAAACAGGGCCTGGAGGCGGCCGCAGAGCATTTCAGCTTCATCAGCCTTACCGTCCGCCAGCAGCCGGGTCAGCGCGCCCTCGCCCGCGCCGGAAAGCGCGATCAGCCCGTCAGTCCGCCCTTCAAGATCGCTGAAATGGACATGCGCTTCGAGTTCGACCGGCCGGGCCAGATGCGCCTTGCTGACCAGGTGGCAAAGGTTTTCGTACCCCGCCTCGTCCTGCGCAAACAACGGCAGGTGGTCGATCGTCTCCCCGCTCGCGTCGCGCGCAACGCCCAGCAGCGCGCCGACGATCGGCTGGATGCCTTTTTCAAAGCAGGCGGCAGCGAACGGGATCGCGCCGTAGAGACCGTTGCGATCGCAAATCGCGGTCGCCGGGAAGCCACGCTCCTTCGCGAGACGCGCAATGGTCTTGGGATCAATCGCCCCCTCGAGCATCGAATAGCTCGACATGACGCGCAACGGGACGAAGGGGGCGAAGGCCATCAGGACAGATTAGGGATTAGCGCCAGAATCGGAAGGACCGCGGAACTGCATTTCTCCACAGCTGACGGAGGCTAGAGCAGCTTCTCGATGTCTTGTTCAATGCTCGCCGGCGTGTCAGTCGGGGCGTACCGCCGCACGACTTTGCCGTCCCGGTCGATCAGGAACTTGGTGAAGTTCCACTTGACCGACTTGGAGCCCATCAGCCCCGGCGCCTCGCGCTTCATCCAGTCGTACAACGGACTGGCGGCGGCGCCGTTGACGTCCACCTTCTTCAGCACCGGAAAGGTGACGTCATAGGTCAGCTTGCAGAAGCTGGCGATTTCCTCCGCATTGCCGGGCTCCTGCGCGCCGAACTGATTGCAGGGGAAGCCCAGCACCTCTAACCCACGCTCGGCATATTTGCGCTGCAGCGCTTCCAGCCCTTCGTACTGCGGGGTGAAGCCGCACCGCGAAGCGACATTGACCACCAGCAGGACCTTGCCGAGCTTCTCGGACAGGTCGAGCGGTGCGCCATCGGGCGTTTCGACGGTGAAATCGGCGATCGTGGTCATTCGAGCACTCCCTCGTGCAAGCGTACCACGCGGTCCATCTTCGCCGCCAGCCGCTCATTATGCGTGGCGACCAGCGCGGCGCTGCCTTCTCCGCGAACGAGCTCGAGGAACTCCGCGAACACCTTGTCCGCGGTATGCTCGTCCAGGTTCCCGGTCGGCTCGTCCGCCAGCACCAGCTGCGGTCGGTTGGCGAGTGCACGGGCGACCGCTACTCGCTGCTGTTCGCCGCCGGAGAGCTGGCTCGGCCGGTGTGTCAGTCGGTGCTCCAGGCCCAGCGCGGTCAGGATCTCGCGCGCCCGGTGCTCAGCCGCGGCGCGCGACCGGCCGGACACCAGTTGCGGCATGATCACGTTTTCGGTCGCGTTGAAATCGGGCAGCAAGTGGTGGAACTGGTATACGAAGCCAAGGTGATCGCGGCGCAGCTTGGTGCGGCCGTCGGTCGGCAGCGCGCTCGCATCGGCCCCGACGATCTCAATCTTGCCGCCGAAGCCGCCTTCCAGCAGCCCGACCGCCTGTAACATGGTCGACTTGCCCGACCCCGAAGGGCCCAGCAGCGCCACGATCTCCCCCGGAAGGATCGACAGGTTGACCCCGCGCAGCACGTCGATACGCACGCCGCCCTGCTCGAACGAGCGGGTCAGGTTGGTCAGACGAACGACGGCATCACTCATAGCGCAGCACCTGAACAGGGTCGGTGCTCGACGCCTTCAGCGAGGGATAAAGCGTCGCCAGGAAGCTGAGGATCAGCGCCAGCGAGGCGATGCCGATGATCTCGACCGGATCAGCCCGTGCGGGCAGCGTCGAGAGGAACCGAACCGAGGGATCCCACAGGTTCTGGCCCGTCAACCGCTGGATCGCCTCGACGATATTCTGCCGGAAATAGAGGATGATGAAGCCGAGCACCAAGCCGGCCATGGTGCCGACCGCCCCGATGGTGAAGCCGGTGGTCACGAAGATCTTCAGCAGGCTGCGACGGGTCGCGCCCATGGTCCGCATGATCGCGATATCGCGGGTCTTGGCGCGCACCAGCATGACCAGGCTAGACAGGATGTTGAACGCCGCCACCAGCACGATCATCGACAGGGCGAAGAACATCGCCACCCGCTCCACCTCCAGCGCTTCGAACAGCGAAGAGTTGATCTGCCGCCAGTCGGACACAACCGCCCGGCCCGACAGTTTGCGCGCCAGCGGCGCTAGGTACTCGCCGACCTTGTCCGCGTCCTGGGTCTTCACCTCGATCATGCCGATCGTGTCGCCGGTCAGCATCAGCGTCTGGGCATCGGCGATCGGCATGACGACGAACTTCTCGTCGTAATCGTACACCCCGATCTCGAATATCGCGGCGACCCGGTAGCCCACCTGGCGGGGCACCGTGCCGAAGGGCGTCGACCGGCCCGCAGGGTTGATGACGGTGATCGTGTCCCCGACCTGCGCGCCGATGTTTTCGGCCAACCGGGCGCCGATCGCGACGTTGCTTGCATCGGGCCGCAGCGCGCCGAGATCCCCCTGGATCACATTGGGCTGCATGCGCTGGATGTCCTGCGCGGTATTGCCGCGCACCAGCACGCCTTCGACCCGGCCGTTGAAGGTCACCAGCAGGGGCTGTTCGATCAACGGGCTCGCACTGACGACACCGGGCGTCTTTCGCACGTCCTGCAGCACGTCCTGCCAGTTATCCAGCCGACCGCCGTATGCCTGGATGATGGCATGCCCGTTGAGGCCCACGATCTTGTCCAGCAGTTCGGCCCGGAAGCCGTTCATCACGCTCATCACGACGACGAGCAGGGCGACCGACAACATGACCACGCCAACGCTGATTCCGGCGACGAGCGCGATGAAGCCCTCGCCCTTGCCGGGCAGCATGTAGCGCTTGGCCACGGTCCATTCGAAAGGGGAGAGGATCAAGCGGTTCGTTTCGTTAAGCGGGGGTTTCGCGGCGGCGGTGTAGGGGCCGAGTGGCCGGCGCGCAACGGGTGATGGTGAGCAGCCTGCCCTTGTCATCATGCCGCACAATCGCCATTAGCCCCACGAGCAGCGAGGCAACGCCCAGCCGATGATCATATCTCATCCGTTCTACGACGCGGACGGCGACAAGCTCCGCGAGGAATGCGGCGTATTCGGTGCGATTGGCGCGCCCGATGCCTCGGCAATGACCGCGCTGGGCCTTCACGCGCTGCAGCACCGCGGCCAGGAAGCGGCCGGCATCACCAGCTTCGACGGACAGGAATTCTATTCGCGGCGCGGCACCGGCCACGTGGCGGAGAACTTCTCCACTTCGGAAGCGCTGGCCGAATTGCCCGGGATCATGGCCGCCGGGCACGTCCGGTATTCCACCACCGGGGGCGCGGGTCTGCGCAACGTGCAGCCGCTGTACGCGGATCTTGCCGCCGGCGGCTTTGCGGTGGCGCACAACGGCAACATCTCCAATGCGAAGACCCTGCGCGACGAGCTGGTTCGCAAGGGCGCGATCTTCCAATCGACTTCAGACACCGAGGTGATCATCCACCTCGTCGCGACCAGCCGCTATCCGACAACGATAGACCGTCTGATCGATGCGCTGCGCCTGGTCGAGGGCGCATATTCCCTGATCGTGATGACTCCCGAAGGCATGATCGCCTGCCGCGATCCGCTGGGTATCCGACCGCTTGTGATGGGCAAGCTGGGCGACGCCACCGTGTTCGCCAGTGAAACGGTCGCGTTCGACGTCATCGGCGCAGAGTTCGTGCGCCAGGTCGATCCGGGCGAGATCGTGCGGGTGGACTTTGACGGCAAGGTCACCTCGCTGCAGCCGTTCGGTCAGGTGCGGTCGCGTCCGTGCATCTTCGAACATGTCTATTTCAGCCGACCCGATTCGATCTTCGACGGGCGGAGCGTGTATGAAGCGCGCAAGTCGATCGGGCGCGAGCTTGCGCTCGAAGCGCCGGTAGAGGCCGACCTGGTGGTGCCGGTGCCGGACAGCGGGGTGCCCGCCGCCATCGGCTATGCCCAGGCGTCGGGGGTTCCGTTCGAACTGGGCATCATCCGTTCGCACTACGTCGGACGCACCTTCATCCAGCCTGGCGAAGGCGCGCGCCACTCCAGCGTGAAGCGCAAGCACAACGCCAACCGCGGACTGGTGGAAGGCAAGCGGATCATCCTGATCGACGATTCGATCGTCCGCGGCACAACCTCGATGAAGATCGTCGAGATGATGCGCGATGCCGGCGCCACCGAAGTCCACTTTCGCGTCGCCAGCCCGCCCACGGCGCATTCATGCTTCTATGGCGTCGATACGCCGGAGCGATCCAAGCTGCTCGCGGCGCGTATGGACATCGAGCCGATGCGCGAATTTATCAAGGCCGACAGCCTGGCGTTCGTGACCATCGACGGGCTTTATCGCGCGGTCGCCGGGGAAAGCCGCGATCCGGTGCGGCCGCAGTATTGCGATGCCTGCTTCACCGGGGATTACCCCACCACGCTGACCGATCTCGCCCAACGCGAGATACGCGAAACGCAGCTACCCTTCCCCATTCACAAGGTTGCCTGAATGAACTCCGATTTGCCGCTCGCCGGGCGCGTTGCGCTCGTCACTGGTGCGAGCAAGGGGATCGGCGCGGCCACCGCCAAGGCGCTGGGTGCGGCGGGTGCGCACGTTGTGTTGACCGCCCGCGACGTCAAGGCGCTGGAAGGGGTCGAGGACGCGATCCACGCCGCCGGAGGGACCGCGACCATCGCGCCGCTCGACCTGTCCGAACAGGACGGCGTGTCGCGCTTGGCCGCCGCGCTGGCGCAGCGTTGGGACAAGCTCGATATCCTGGTGATCAACGCGGCGTACCTGCCGTCGCTGACCCCCGTGACGCAGATGGAGCCCAAGCAGTTGGGGCAAGCGCTGACAGTCAACGTGCTGGCAACTCAAGCGCTGATCGCCGCGTTCGATCCGCTGATGAAGCGCGCAGGCAACGCCCGGGTCATTGGGGTGACCAGCTCGGTCGGCAGCGTCCCGCGCGCTTTCTGGGGCGCGTACGGCGCGAGCAAGGCGGCGTTCGAGGTGATCCTCGATTGCTACGCCGCCGAGGTCGAGAAGCTGGGCGGGACGCGCGTGGCGATCGTCGATCCAGGCGCCACCCGCACCGCGATGCGCGCGCGCGCCTATCCGGGAGAGGACCCTGCGAGCGTGAAGCCGCCCGAGGATGTCGCGGCCGGGATCGTCGCGCTGGTGCAGAGGGACTTTCCCACGCGGCACCGTGAACGGATCGGCGCAACCGGTTAACCACTTCCGCCAGCAAAGCGGAAACCATCCTTCGGCAGAAGTTACAAAGCCTGGCCGCGAACCGTGCGGTGAGGCTGTTGGTTACGTGCACCGAGGGTACTGGGATGATCCATACGCAAGACCCCTATTCGCTGGCAGCGCAGGAAGACCGCTGCTCACCCCGCACCAAACTGTCGATCCCGGCGCAGTTGCGCGCTTCCGGCGGGCGCCCGGTCCGCACGGTGGTGCATGACCTGTCGATCTCCGGATTTTCCGCGGCGGCCATCAACCGGATGCACCTGGGTCAGCTGTGCTGGCTGACGCTCCCCGGTCTGGAATCGCTGCAGGCCGAGGTGGTCTGGTGGGACAACAGCATCGCCGGTTGCGCTTTCGCCGAGCTGCTGAGCCCGATCGTGCACGACAACATCCTCGCCCGTTATTCCACCGGCGGAGTGTTCCGGCCGATCGCCTGAGCCTAGCGGCCGCTGGCGGCGATGACCTGATCCAGGAGCGCGCGGCGGCTGGCCGATAGCGGCTTGCCGGTCGCCGCCGGCCAGTTCGACACGATCGCGATCACCAGCCGCCGGTCAGGCACGATGGTGATCGACTGGCCGAAGATGCCCTGCGCGCCGAAGCTTGCGCCGGGGTAGGTCCACCACTGGAAGCCGTATCCGTTGCCGTCGCCGAATTCGACCTGCGGCGCGCCCGCGCTGGCGAACCAGCCGACGGGAACCGCCGACTGTCCGCCCTCCAGCGCGAACTGTCCCATGCGCGCGTAATCCGACAGGCGGATCGACAGGCAGCACCCGCCGATGTTGTTTCCGGTGAGATCGGTCATCCAGAACAGCGGCCCGGCAAAGCCTGCCGGGTCGACGATCTTCTTCTTGGAATAAGCGGCCAGCGACTGTCCCGTCGCGGCGGTGACCAGATCGCCCAGAAGGTTGGTCTCCAGCGTCTTGTAGACCCACTTGCGCCCCGCCGGCGCTTCACGGGTGAGCTGCCGGGCATAGGTGATCGCCTGCGATTCTCCCGCCACCGGCGCGACCAGCAACATCCGGGCAACGTCGCTGGCGGCATCGGTGTAATCCTCGTTCCACTTCACCCCCGACGTCATCGTGGCCAGCTGCTCGACACTGACGCCGTCATATGCGGTGCCCGCCAGCTTGGGCAGATACTTGGTCACGGGATCGTCCATGCTGGCGATGAAGCCGTCTTTCACCGCCGCCCCCAACAACGTCGAGGTGAAGCTTTTCGCGACCGAGAAACTGGTCCAGCGCCCCTGCGGTCCGAACCCAAGCCCGTACTTTTCGTACCGCACCCGGCCATCCTGCAGCACCATGATGCCCGCAGCGTCGGAACTGGCGAGGTATGCGTCCAATGCAGCCGTGGTGGCAGCATCGTACGGGCTACCCGCGGGCAAGTTGCGCACGTCAGCGGCCGCGGCGACTTCGTGCCCGGCGAAAAAGTCCTCCATCCTGCGGAAGCGATCGGACCGGGTCGCGTCGTTCCAGAACAGCACCTGCTGATCCTGCAACGGCACCTCTGCCGCCGGCTGGGTCATCCGCACAGGTGCGTCTGTCGGCACGGTCGCACAGGCGCTGAGCATTGCTGCTGCCAGCAAGGGGACAAAACGCCGCATCACAATTCCTTCACAAGGGTGATCTGGTGGACATCGATGCCGCCGCCGCGGAACCCGCCCTCGCAGTACATTAGATAATAGCGCCACAAGCGCACGAAGCGATCGTCGAACCCGGCAGGCAGCCGCCCTTCCGTCACCGCGAGGTCGAACTGGTCGCGCCAGATGCGCAGGGTGTCTGCGTAATCCAGCCCGAAATCGTTCTGGTCGGTCCAGGCGAGTCCCCGCTCCTCGGCCAGGCGGCGGAACTCGCTGGTCCGGATCAGCAGTCCGCCTGGGAAAACATACGCCTGAATGAAATCGGCGCTGCTGGCATAGGCATCGAACAGCGAATCCTTCATCGAGATGAACTGGATCGCCGCCCGTCCCCCCGGCTTCAGGTTGCGCGCCATGCAGTCCATGAACGTGGGCCAGTATTCCCGGCCCAGCGCCTCGACCATTTCGACGCTGACGATCGCATTGTACTGCCCGTGCGCGTCGCGGTAATCCTGCTTCAGGAACCGGGGGTTGGCCGGATCGATGCTTTTCGTGCGACAGAATGCGAGTTGCTCGTCCGACAGGCTGATCGCATCGACCCGCGCGCCCATCGCCGCCGCGGCGTGCGCCAGCATTCCCCAACCGCAGCCGATTTCGAGCAGGCTGCCGGCCTGGTCCGCGCGCACCCGGTTGAGCATCGCGGTGACCTTGGTCAGTTGCGCGTAATCGAGCTCGGTCAGGAACTGCTCAGCCTGCGACGGCCCCTCACGCTCGCCGAACAGCGCGCTTGAATAACACATCGATTGGCCGAGCCACTGGGCGTAGAAGTCGTTGCCCAGATCGTAGTGCGCGTGGATGTTCCGCTCCGCCCCGGCATGGGTGTTACGGTTGAGCCAGTGCGCGAACCTGGCCGCAAGCCGGAACGGCCCCCGCGCCCGCGCAGTTTCTCCCAGCGCATCTCCGTTGGCCATGAACAGCGCGAACAGCGGAACGGGATCGGGGCTGGTCCATTCGCCCGCCTCCCATGCCTGGTACCAGCCGATCGATCCATTGGTCGCCAACCGGACGAGCGCACGCCAGTCACGCAGGTCCACTTCCGCGACGAACCCCGGCGCGCGTCCGCCCAGCATCCGCGTGCTGCCGTCGGGCAGCCGGCCCATGATGGTGCCGCTCTCCAGCCCGGCGTCGATCCGGTCGAGTACCTTGTGGAAGCCCGGCGCGATCAGGCGCGCGACCCAGCCCGGGCTGCGCTCAAACCGCGCACCCGCCGACAACAGGCTTGCGCCCCGGCCTATCCCCTCTGCCCTCATGCCGCTGTTTATGAACCGTATCCTGCGTGCGGGCAACCTAGGACCGGCTCGTGCGATACGCCGCCAGCGCGCGTTCGCGGGCCTCGCGGTGGCCGATCAACTTGGCGGGATAGGCGCCCCGCAGCAGATCGGGCGGATCGTGGATCTCCGCGTCATCCAGGTGCGCCAGTTCGGGCACGTAGGCGCGGATGTAGTCGGCGGCGGCGAACTTTTCGCTTTGTGTCAGCGGCGCCATGATCCGCACGAACATGTTGCTGTCCACCCCGGTCCCGGCGACCCACTGCCAGTTGACCGCGTTGTTGCCGTAATCAGCATCGACCAGCGTATCCCAGAACCACCGTTCGCCTGCGCGCCAGTCGATCAGCAGGTGTTTCACCAGGAAACTGGCGGTGATCATCCGCACCCGGTTGTGCATCCACCCGGTCTGCCACAACTGCCGCATGCCGGCATCGACGATGGGGTACCCCGTGCGCCCGCGCTGCCAGGCGGCGAGATCGCGCCGCGCCTCCGCACCGGTCCGCCACAGGCCGTCGTAACCGTTTCGATGGCTGCGCGTGCCGTAATCGGGGAACTGGTCGATCATGTTCTGAGCATAGTCGCGCCAGACCAGCTCCTTGGCGAAGGTGCTCCACCCGTCGGATGTCCGACCGGAAAGCGTGAGCCACACCTGCGCGGGCGAGATTTCTCCCCAGTGGAGATGCGGCGACAGCCGGGACGATCCGTCCGTCGATGGCAGGTTGCGCGTGTCGGTATAGTCGGCGACCGAATCAGCCCATTCGGCCAGCCGGTCGTGTGCCGCCGCTTCGCCGACCTGCCAGAACTCCCCCAGCCCGCCCGACCAATCGGGCGCGGAAGGGAGCAGGTCCCAGCTGCGAAGCTCGTCGCCCGCCGGCCAGTGGGCCGGAGCCGCCAGGCGTGCCGGAGTCGGCAGCGGTTCGTGCGGCGGCATCTGCGCCAGCACAGCTTTGGCGAACGGCGTGTATATCTTGTACGGCTCGCCCGACCCGGTCCGCACCGCGCCCGGCGGCAGCAGATAGTTGCCGTCGTACAGCGTAAGATCCAGCCGCTCCCCGAGTTCGGCCTCGGCCTGCTGCCACCATGGTTCGTAATGGCGGACAGCGTGCACCTGGACCGCGCCGGTCTCCTCGGCCAGCCGCGCTATCTGTTCGGCGGCGTTTCCGCGTCGCAGGACCAAGCGGGAACCGAGCGCCTCCAGATCCCGTGCCAGGCTGGTCAGCGAATGGTGCAGCCACCAGCGCGACGCCCCGCCCAGGGCGAACTCGCCCGCGGCGTCATCATCCAGTACATAGACCGGCACCACCGGCCCAGCCCTCGCTGCGGCGCATAGCGCGGGTTGGTCCGCCAGGCGCAAGTCGCGGCGAAACAAGACGATCTGAGGCAAACTCATGCTGACCGGAACCGCGCGTGCTTGCTGCTGGTTCCTCCGCCATGTCCAATCCCGACACCGTGCACCCGCAAGAGCATCCGATCCCGGCCCAGGCGATCCGACTGCCGCAGCGAGGGTTCACGATCAATCGCCGTAAGGCGCTGCTGGCCGCCGGCATTCTGTGGCTCGGCTTCGCGGTCATGGTCTGGCTGGTGCTGGCCGGCCGGACGGGGGCGTTCGACGAGATGGGTCTGCTGGCGGCGCGGCGCGAAGGCAACCTGGACTTTGCCGGATCGCACCTGATGCTGGAGATCGTCCGCGACACGACCGCGCTGGGCGGGGTCTTTCTGCGCAACCTGTTCGCCGTCGGAGCGGTGGTGGCGCTGCTGTTTCTCGGCCTGCGGCGCGAGGCGGTGCTGTTCGCCATGACGGTGACCGGCGGATGGATCGCCAACACGGCGCTGAAAGGCATCGTCGGCCGCGATCGGCCCCAGATCGTGCCTCACCTGATGGAAGCCGGCGGCGAAAGCTTTCCGAGCGGACACAGCTTCAACGCGGCAGTCGTATACATTGCGATGGCGCTGGCTTTCGCATCGATGAGTTCGCGGCACTCGGTACGCTATACGATCGTCGGCAGCGCGATGGTGCTCTCCGCGATGATCGCGTGGAGCCGGGTCATGCTCGGCGTCCACTTCCCGAGCGACGTCACCGCGGGCTGGCTTGGCGGCGCCGGCTGGGCCTTTCTGGCTGCGGCGCTGCTGTACAAGCCGGCCAAGGCCGCAGCGGACAGGCAGGTGGCCGGAACGCTCGATCCGGCTACAGCGGCTCACAGCGGACATTCGGCAGCGCAACGGTGAACCGGTCACGGGCGTGCGGGTCGTAGTAGCGCGCGTCGCGGATGAGCACCGAGCCGTCGGGGGCGCGTTCGGCGAAGGGTGTCCGCGACCAGAAGAGGAAGGCGTCGAGGTCACTGTCTGTCTGCCTTAGTCCCGCGGTGTCAGGCCATGCACATTGAAGCGAAGGAACTACAAGTTCGTGACGCTCGGCTGGCTCACTCTCGAGCAGAGCCCCATCGAATGTGAACCAAACATCCCGGTCACGGCCAACAATCTGTTCTCGCTGCCAAAAAGCAAACGGCAGCGGGCTTGATATGTACTCCGCACCTGCCACAAGTTGATCGCCATACTTGGCGCGGTCGTACGCTGTAATGGCTGCGTTAACAGCGATGTAAGCCAACCCCACTGCAATCGCGATCCGCGCCGGGCGCATCCACTCCCCGCCCCGCCGCTCCCGCCGCAGCGAAAACCACATCGCACCGCCCATCAGCGCCCACAGCCACACGTCGATGATGAACAGCACGTCGCCATAAAACCACCGGCTGGAGAACGGTTCGAGCAGGCGGATACCGTAGACGTTGAGCCAGTCGAGCGCGGGGTGCGTCAGCGTGGCGAGCAGGCTGAGGGCATAGAGCCAGCCGAAGTGCACCGGCAGCCGCTTCTCCGGCCGCCTGCCCCGCTTCGCCTGCCAGCGGTCCCACCACCACAGCGCTCCCGCCAGCAGCAGAGGCAACAGCACCCAGGCGATCGGGCCGTGAGTGATCCCGCGGCGGAAGGCGAGGTGCTGCACCCCGTCGAGCCACAGGAAGCAGGCGGCGTCGATGTCGGGAATGTTGGCGCCGATGATCAGCGCCGGCATCGCCAGCCCGGTCTTCCGCTTGAGCCCCGCCTGCCCGATCAGCGCGCCGACCAGGCTGTGCGTGAGGTTATCCATCAGCGCCCGCCGTGGCAGTGGGAAGTGTCACACGTGTCACACTGTTCTGACGCGAAAATCCCGCCGACCTGCCGCGCACATGAAAGGAGGCGGAAAGGGGCGCGGCTGGGCATGACGGCACCCTTAGCGGCGCATGGTCGTGTAGGAAAATGCCTGTGTGCAGCGCACCGATCAGCGCGGATCAGCCGCGTCCGGCGCGCCCTGCCCCGGCGGGCGGCTGTCGAACGGTTCGGGTCCGTTGCCCTCGACCGTCCAGCTCTGGCCCTTGCCGAGCAGCTTGGCGAGGTTGGCGTCCTTGCCCGCGCTCGCCTGCTCCCGTTCCAAGGCCACAGCCGCTTCGAAGGTCGGCATAGGATCGTCGTAGAGCACGCCCAGCGCCATCGGGAACGGGCCGAACGGCATTTCGACCAGCATGTGGGCGATCGAACGGTTGGTGACATCGTGAACGAGCACGCCGGCCGACTGCCAGTCGCCATCGACGACCGGCACCACCATCAGCCGCAACCGATCGCGGTCGAGCGCGATGCCTTGCATGCCGCCCGGCGACTTGTCCGAACCGAACAGCATCGGCTCCCCGTCCTGCAGCCAGAGCTGGCGGTCCTCCGCGCCTTTTGGCTGGGCGAAGTCGTCGAACACGTCCTTGTTATAGACGACGCAATTCTGGAAAATCTCGATGAACGCGGCGCCCTGGTGCGCGTGTGCGGCCTTGAGTACCTCCGGCAGGTTCTTCGACACGTCGAATCCGCGTCCGACGAACCGCGCGCCCGATCCCAGCGCGAACGCAGCGGGACGTGCGGGGTGATCGTAGCTGCCGAGCGGGGTCGAAGGGCTCTTGGTCCCCTCGCGGCTGGTGGGTGAGGACTGCCCCTTGGTGAGGCCGTAGATCTCGTTGTTGAACAGCATGATCTGCATGTTCACGTTGCGCCGCAGCACGTGCATCAGGTGATTGCCGCCGATGCTGAGGCCGTCGCCGTCGCCGGTCACCAGCCAGATGTCGAGTTCTGGATTCGCAAGCTTCACCCCCGTCGCCACCGCGGGCGCGCGCCCGTGGATGGTGTGGAAGCCATAGCTTTCCATGTAGTACGGGAACCGGCTGGAGCAGCCGATGCCGCTGATGAACACGGTGGTCGCGGGATTGGCGCCGATCTGCGGCAGGGTGCGCTGCACCGCCTTCAGGATCGCATAGTCGCCGCAGCCGGGGCACCAGCGAACTTCCTGATCGGTCTCCCAGTCCTTCAGCGTGGTCTGGAACGGGGTCATGTCGTTCATGTCAGTTGTCCCGGTCGTGGTGCAGGCGCAGGTCGCGCGGCAGGGTGCCGTCGTCGTGCCCGCTTTCGGGGGTCGGCAGCTGCTGGAGATTGGCGGCGACTTCCCCGCCCTCGTTGCCGGGGATGCCGTCGAAGTACTTCCCGATCGCGTCTTCCAGTTCGGCGATCTGGAACGGCTGGCCGCTGGTCTTGGTGAGCGGAGTGGCATCGACCAGATACTGGTCGCGCAGCACCGTCTTGAACTGGCCGGTATTCATTTCGGGCACCAGCACGTTATCGAACCCACGCAGCAACTCGCCCAGGTTCGCGGGCAGCGGCCAGATGTGGCGCACATGGATGTGGCTGACGGAAAGCCCCTTGCGGCGCGCGCGGCGCACGGCCTGATGGATCGGGCCGAACGTGCTGCCCCAGCCCACCACCGCCAGCGTGCCGCTGGTCTCGCCCAGGCACACGTCCTGGTCAGGCACCGCCACGCCGTCGATCTTGTTCTTGCGCGCGTCGGTCATCGCCTGGTGATTGGCCGGCGAATAATCGATGTGACCGGTGTCGACCGCTTTCTCGATCCCGCCGATGCGGTGCATCAGGCCGGGCGTGCCCG
This sequence comes from Altererythrobacter sp. TH136, assembly GCF_007065885.1. Lineage (NCBI taxonomy): Bacteria > Pseudomonadati > Pseudomonadota > Alphaproteobacteria > Sphingomonadales > Erythrobacteraceae > Altererythrobacter > Altererythrobacter sp. TH136. The sequence continues at coordinate 603,285 of NZ_CP041409.1, forward strand.
GCTTGATCCACGGGCGCGCGCCCTTCTCGTCGCGCTTGTACGGGAGGATCTCCCCGGTGCCTTCGCCGTCGACCGCATTGCTGGTCGTCATGAAGGTCTTGGGGAACGCGGTGAAGGTGGCCGGGTCGGGCACCTTCCACGGCTCGGCCGCATTGGCGATGTAGCCATCGGTCAGCAGCATGACGGGGGTCATGTACTCGGTCGCGATCCGGCACGCCTCGATCGCGCATTCGAACGAATCGCCGGGGCTGCGCGCGGCGATCACCGGCATGGGCGCATCGCCGTTACGGCCATAGACCGCCTGGTAAAGATCGCTCTGCTCGGTCTTGGTGGGCAGGCCGGTCGAAGGCCCGCCGCGCTGCGAATTGACGATCACCAGCGGTAGCTCGGACATGATGGCAAGACCCATCGCCTCGCCCTTCAGCGCGATGCCGGGACCCGATGAGCTGGTGACGCCCAGGCTGCCGGCATAGCTCGCGCCGATGGCGGCGCAGATCGCCGCGATCTCGTCTTCCGCCTGGAAGGTGGTGACGCCGAATTCCTTGAGCCGCGCCAGGTGATGCAGGATCGCCGAAGCTGGCGTGATCGGATAGCCGCCGAAGAACATCGGCAGGTCAGCGAGCTGCGCACCGGCGACCAGGCCAAGGCTGACCGCCTCGGCCCCGGTGATCGTGCGGTAGAGCCCGGGATCGCTCGCCACCGGCTCCACGTGAAGCTGCTGGAGTGGTCCTGCGAGCTCGGCGGTCTCGCCATAGGCATGGCCGGCGTCCAGCGCCGCGCTGTTCGCCTCTGCCAGTTCCGGCTTGGTGCGGAACTTCGCTTTCAGCCAGTCATGGATGGGCTCGCGCGGGCGGTCGAACATCCAGAGCGCGAGGCCCAGCGTCCACATGTTCTTGCAGCGCAGCGCGTCCTTGTTGCCGAGGCCGAAGGGCTTCACAGCCTCGACCGTCTGGGCGCTGATGTCGAACGCCAGCACCTGCCACTTGGCGAGACTGTCATCGTCCAGCGGACTGGTTGCGTACTTGGCCTTTTCCAGGTTACGCTTGGTAAATTCGCCGGTGTCGATGATGACCAGCCCACCCGGCTTCAGCGCCTGGAGGTTGGTCTTCAGCGCCGCCGGGTTCATCGCCACCAGCACATCCGGCGCGTCGCCGGCAGTCTCGATCGCGGTCGATCCGAAGTTGATCTGGAACGCGCTGACCCCAAACAGCGTCCCCTGCGGAGCGCGGATTTCCGCCGGGAAATCGGGAAAGGTCGCCAGGTCGTTGCCGGCGAGCGCGGTGGAGAGCGTGAACTGCCCGCCGGTAAGCTGCATCCCGTCCCCCGAATCGCCGGCAAAGCGCACGACGACGGCTTCGGGATTGGCGGCGGCGGCCGGTTGTGACGTGTCGCCGGAAGTCTGGGCAGCGGCTTGGGAAGCCATGGGGTATCCTTGTCACGGCGCCACGCGGCGCTCTTGTCGGCTGGCAGCTAGGCAGCGACCAACTCTCCCACAACCAAGTTTTTCTCCTCCCACGGGAAAATGTCGAGTGGAAAAGCGGGCGGCCAGCGCTAATCATCCTCCAACGCAACCGATTGCATAAAGGGACCCGAGGATGGCCGATACCGAACACTACGTGCGCGATGACGTCCGCGGCTTCCTGGCGATGCTCGAACAGCTCGGCGGTCCGCAGATGGACGAAATCCCGGTCGACCAGGCGCGCGCGGGCTACGTCGCGATGAAATCGCTGGCGGAAGTCGATCCGCGCGAATTGCCGGTGAAGCGCGACCTGTCGTGCCCCGGACCCGCCGGTGAAATCCCGCTGCGGCTGTATGACGCGCGCGACAATCGCGAGGCCGGGCCGGTGGTCATGTTCTTTCACGGCGGCGGCTTCGTGATCGGCGATCTGGAAACGCACGATGCGTTCTGCACCGAGCTTGCGATCGGCCTCGACCTGCCGGTGGTGGCGGTCGATTATCGTCTCGCGCCCGAGGCGCCCTTCCCCGCGGCGCCGGAGGATTGCGAAGCGGCGACCCGCTGGGTGGCATCCAACCCGGCCGAGCTCGGCCGGCAAGCCACCGGCCTCATCACCACCGGTGACAGCGCGGGCGGCAACCTCGCGATCGTGATCGCGCAGGCGCTGTCCGATCGCCCGGCCGAGGTCCCGGTAATCCTGCAGGCCCCGATCTACCCGGTGGCGAGCGCCGTGGAAGAGACCGGCAGCTTCAAGAGCTTTGGCGAAGGCTTCCTGCTGACCGCGCGGACGATGGGGTTCTTCTCGAGCAGCTACGCCGCCGACCCGCAGGACAAGCGCAACTATCCCATCCTGCACGACAACCATGCGGCTAGCCCGCCGACTGTGCTGATCACCGCGGGGCTCGATCCGCTGCGCGATTCGGGCCGCGAGTATGCCGCGCACCTGATCCAGCACGGGGTCGACGTGATCTACCTGGAGGCGAAGGGCAACGTCCACGGCTTCATCACCATCCGCAAGGCGGTGCCGAGCGCGCAGGGCGACGTCGAATCGTTCGTGGCGGCGGTCAAGCTGATGCTGGAACGACACCGTGGCTGAGCTCGGTTACCGCCTGTGCGTCGGGGTGATGATGGTCAATCCTGACGGCAAGGTGTTCGTCGGCAAGCGGATCGACACCAAGGAAGGCGACTGGTGGCAGATGCCCCAGGGCGGCGTCGATCCGGGCGAGGATCTCGCCGACGCGGCCTTGCGGGAACTGGCCGAGGAGACCGGTGCCAGCGCGGAGTCGGTGTCACTGATTGGGCGGCTCGACGAGCCGATGCGCTATGACTTGCCCGAAGAACTGATCGGCAAGCTATGGGGCGGCCAGTATCGCGGGCAGGAGCAGGTGTGGTTCCTGGCCCGGTTCAACGGCGCTGAAGAGGAGCTTGACCTCAATCTTCATAGCGAACCGGAATTCTCCGAGTATCGCTGGGTCGATCTTGAAGACCTGCCGGACTTGATCGTGCCGTTCAAGAAGCGCGTTTATCGCGCGGTGGTCGAAGGGTTTCGCGCGCTCGTCTGACCTGGCGCGGACATGCTCAATTCTGCTGAGTCACCACCGCGTCGGGCATCACCGCTTCGGCGGTGAGGACGCGCTGCTGCGGCCCCTTGGCGATGGCGGCGGCAAGTTCCGCGGTTTCCGCGCACCGATCGCCGCAGATCGACTGCAGCTTGGCGAGGTTGCGGCGCGCTTTTTCGACCGCGCCCTTCTCCACCAGCGCGGCTCCTTCGCCCGACAGCGCGGCAAGGTTGTCCGGTTCCCGTTCCAGCGCGAGGCGATAGTAACGGATCGCCTTGCCCTGCAATCCATTGAGCCGCGCGGCTTCCGCCAGGTTGAGGAAGATCGGGGTCGCGGCCGGGTCGATCGTCAGCGCCGCTTCGAAGGCGTCGACTGCTTTCTCAGGCTCACCCGCCGCCAGGTTCGCGCGTCCTTGCGCCACCAGCGCGGCGGCACGCGGATCGGTTACGTGGTCGTTCCCCTGCCCGACGCTGGCGGTCACCGCGAGAACGGCAGCAAGGGCGGCGGCGGGAACGGCGTAACGCATCAGCAACTCCTTCAGGCCCGTCCTTTGATCACGCATCCGGTGTTCAGCGGGCCTGGCCATCGGCGGCATTGTTACCACGGGCGAGTGAGACGTGCGATGAAAAAGCCGTCCGTGCCATCTGCAAACGGTGCCAGCCGCCATCCTTTCCTGCGCGGGCTACCAAGCGGGAGATCGAGCGAGTCGGGCACCCACCCGGGGTGCCGCGCCAGGAAGCTTTCGGCCTGATCCGCTCCCTCGGCGTCGAGCAGCGAGCAGGTCACGAACACCAGCCTTCCGCCCGGCCGCACCAGCTGCGCGCCGATGTCGAGCAGCCGCTCCTGCACCGTAACGAACCGGGCGAGGCGTTCGGGGGTCAGCCGCCAGCGCGCTTCCGGATTGCGCCGCCAGGTGCCGGTGCCCGAGCACGGCGCATCGACGAGCACCGCGTCGGCTGTGCCGGCAAACTCGGCCAGCATGGCGAGTTCCTTGCCGGGATCGATCAAGCGCGTCTCGATCATGCCGGCGCCGGCCCGCTCGGCCCGGGGGCCAAGCCGGGACAGGCGATTGCGGTCGCTGTCGGAGGCGATCAGCACCCCGCGATTGTCCATCATCGCCGCCAGCGCCAACGTCTTGCCGCCCGCCCCGGCGCAAAGGTCGATTACCGTTTCACCCGGCTGCGCGGCCACGGCCAGACAGGCAAACTGGGAGCCGGTGTCCTGCACTTCCACCAGTCCATCGCGGAAGGCGTCCCAGCTTTCGACCGGCGCGCCCGGTTCCACGCGGAGACCGTTCGGCGCGTCGGTGACGTGCGCGGGAACGGGCAGTTGCACCGTCTCGCGCGCTGCTTTGAGCGTGTTCACCCGCAGATCAAGCGGCGCGCGATCTAGCAAAGCGGCGGCATCCTTCCCGTCGACTCCCGACGCGGCCAACAGCGCGGCAAGCCAGTCCGGCGCCAGACCGCCCCGGGCAACCGGCTCTCCTTCACGGATCGGTGCCGGCCCATGCGCCGAGCCGTCGAACAAACCCGCGATCGCCTCGTCATCGCTAGCCAGCGCGAGCATCGCGGCGCGGCCGCTGTCAGGAACGGGACCGGACACCCGGATCGCGCGGTATACGAGCTCGCGCACCGCCCGGCGGTCCTTGGATCCGGCGTAGCGGCGGGTGCGAAAGTATTCCGCGATCAGGCGGTCGGCAGGGGCCCCATCGGATCGCGCCGCCTCGATCACCGCGTCGAGCAACTCGATCGCCGCCTGAACGCGGGCAGCAGGAGTCATTGGCCGGGCTCGCGCACGGTCATCGGGTCGGGTAGTTCGGCGCCTCGCGCGTGATCGCGACGTCGTGGACATGGCTCTCTGCGAGCCCCGCCCCGGTGATCCGCACGAAGCGGGCCTTGTCGCGCAATTGCTCCAGCGTGGCGGAGCCGGTGTAGCCCATCGCGGCCTTGATCCCGCCGACCAGTTGATGGACCACGTCCTTCGCCGGTCCCTTGTAAGGCACCTGCCCCTCGATCCCTTCGGGCACCAGCTTCAAGGCGGATACGTCCTGCTGGAAATACCGGTCGGCAGACCCGCGCGCCATCGCGCCGACGCTGCCCATCCCGCGATACGCCTTGTAGCTGCGGCCCTGGTACAGGAACGTCTCGCCCGGACTTTCTTCGGTGCCCGCGAGCAACGAACCGATCATCACGCACGCCGCGCCGGCGGCGAGCGCCTTGGCCGCATCGCCGCTGGTGCGCAGGCCGCCATCGGCGATGATCGGCACGCCCGACCGTGCCGCCTCCTCCGCGCATTCCAGCACCGCGGTAAGCTGCGGCACGCCCACGCCCGCGACGACCCGGGTGGTGCAGATCGAGCCTGGCCCAATGCCGACTTTGACCGCGTCAGCCCCGGCGTCGATCAGCGCACGAGTCGCTTCCGCCGTCGCCACGTTGCCAGCCACGATCTGGACCGAGTTCGACAGCATCTTGGCGCGTTCGACCGCGCGCGCCACATCCTTGTTATGCCCATGCGCGGTGTCGATGATGACCACGTCGCATTCGGCGGCGATCAGCGCTTCGGTGCGGGCGAAGCCCTTGTCGCCGACCGTGGTCGCGGCGGCGACGCGCAGCCGTCCGCTCTCATCCTTGGTGGCGGCGGGATAGTTCACCGCCTTCTCGATGTCCTTGACGGTGATCAGGCCCACGCATTTGTAGGCGTCGTCCACCACCAGCAGCTTTTCGATCCGCCGCTGGTGCAGCAGTCGGCGCGCCTCCTCCTGGCTGGTGCCGAGCGGGACGACAGCAAGGTTGTCGCGCGTCATCAGTTCCTTGACCGGCTGGCCCGGGTTCTCCGCAAATCGCACGTCGCGGTTGGTCAGGATGCCGCACAGCTTGCCTTCGCCATCGGTCACCGGGATGCCGCTGATCCGGTTGGCGGTCATCAGCGCCTGCGCCTCGCCCAGGGTCGCGTCGGGGCTGATGGTGATCGGGTTGACCACCATGCCGCTTTCGAACCGCTTGACCGCGCGCACCGCGGCGACCTGTTCTTCCAGCTCAAGGTTGCGGTGGAGCACCCCGATGCCGCCCAGCTGCGCCATGACGATCGCCATGTCGGCTTCGGTCACGGTGTCCATCGCCGCAGAGATGACCGGGATGTTGAGCGCGATCCCGCGGGTCAGCATCGTGCGGGTGTCGGCCATGCTCGGCACGATGTCGCTTTCGCCCGGACGCAGCAGCACGTCGTCGAAGGTGAGGCCAAGGGGGATGTCGTAGTGCGCCACTTCGGTGCTTTCCGCCGGAGGAATGGTGGCGGCCCATCTAACGAGAGTGGCGCCCAGCGGCTAGGGGGCGGCGGGAGTTTTTCCCGCAACGCCCGGCCAGCGTGCCGGATCGGCGAAATGCCGCACCAGCGCTGCGGTCAGCAACAGGTCGTCGGCCGCTCCGCCCAGTTCCACGCCCGCGGGCTCGTCACTCGGCTGGTGATAGTGCTCGGCGGTATAGCGACCGAGCGGGCCCGGCAGAGCGAACGCGCTGGTGACCGACACCGCGGGCACATCGCGCTGCAACAGCGCCCAGCCGTCCTGCCGGCGGACATAATCCTGCGCCAGCCGCTCGTCGCTTTCGCTGCGCCCCATCTGGGCGATCACTTGGAGGATACCGGGATCGAGGCGGGTCAACCCCTTGCCCACGATCGCCACCGGGCTTCCCGCAGGCGCGACCGCGACCGTATCGAGGTTGAAGGCCGCCACGATCGTGTCGAGCGGGATCGGGGGGTTCTCGGCAAACGCCTGCGCGCCAAGCAGGCCCCATTCCTCGGCCGTGGTGGCGAGGAAATAAACATCGCGCTCCAGCCGGGGACCGGCGGCAAGGCGCCGGGCGAGTTCCGTCATGACCGCAAGCCCGCTCGCGTTGTCGACCGCGCCGTTGCAGATGAGATCGGTCGCGGGCGGCTCGGCACAGGTGCCGAAGTGGTCCCAGTGTCCCAGGACCAGCACCGCGCCGGCGCTGGAACGACGGCCCGGCAACCGCGCGACGAGGTTGTAGGTCCGCACCGTTCCGGGGATGGAGGTGGCCTCGAGCGTGGCCGAAAGATTGAGCGGGGTGGGCCGGAAGTCGTCTTCGCCAGCCGCCCGCAGCAGGGCCGCCCAGCGCTCTTGTCCCACCAGGGTGCTCATGGCCGCGCGCGACAGGTACCCGTCAATGGCCCCGCCATCGTCCGCACCGCCCAGCCGGTAACTGCCACGCCGGCGGTTGGCCGTCAGCCCCGCCAGCTCCCGCTCGTCCATCACCACGGCCAGCACGGCGGAGGCGCCCGCGCTCAGCAGCGCGTTGCGCTGCTCGACCTGCCCTTCGTGATCCCACAGCATGACCGCAACCCGCCCCGCCAGGACCGACCGGTCGAGTTGTCCGCCCGCCGTGCCGACAAACACCACGGGCGCACGTTCCACCAGGCCGCGCTGGGCGCTGGTGAACACCGCTGCGTCGCCAGCGGCCAGCGGAATCGCTCGACCCCCGGCAGTAAACCGCGCAGTGCCGCGCTCCGGCAGGCTAAGCGCCAGCTCCACCGGGGCGAACCACGGGTTGGCGGGATCGTTGGTGCCCGATTCGAGACCCGCCGCCTGCCACTCGCGCGCCAGGTAGCGGAGCGTCTGCGCCTCACCCTCCGTGCCCGGCCGCCGGCCGCCGAACTCGTCGCTGGCGAGAATGCCGATATGCTTGGCCAGCGCCGCCTGGATCGCGGCGTTGTCACGCGACAGCGGCGAGGACGCCGGCGACACGGTGGTGCAGCCGGTCACCGCCAGCAGCACCGTCGCCGGGATCAGCAGCAACGCGGCGCGCATCGTTGGCCCCTGTGCGAGTGTGCGAGGGAGAATTCCCGCTGCCAATCTATTCAGTGGTCCAACCGCCGTCGACGCTCCAGTTGGCGCCGGTGACGTTTTGCGCTTCGTCGCGGCAGAGGAACGTGGCGATCGCCCCGACCTCGTCCGGCTGCACGAACTTCTTGGTCGCCTGTTTCACCAGCAGGACATCGTTGATGACCTGCTCGCGCGTCATCCCGCGCGCCTCCATCGTGTCGGGAATCTGGTTCTCGACCAGCGAAGTCCAGACATAGCCAGGGCTGATGCAGTTGGCGGTGATGCCATGCGGCGCGACTTCGAGCGCCACCGTCTTGGTGAACCCGTCGAGCCCGTGCTTGGCGGCGTTGTAGGCGGACTTGAACGGCGAGGCGACCTTGGAGTGCGCGCTGGCGGTGTTGATGATCCGCCCCCACCCCTTCGCCTTCATGTGCGGCACCGCGAGCCGGGTGGTGTGAAACGCCGCCGTCAGGTTCAGCGCGATGATCAGGTTCCACTTGTCGACCGGAAACTCCTCCACCGGCGAGACGTGCTGGATGCCCGCGTTGTTCACCAGGATGTCGACCGGCCCCGCGCCGGCCATCAACGCCGCGCACCCGTCTTCGGTGGTGAGGTCAGCCTCCACGTGCGTGGCGTCCAGTTCTGCGCGCAGGTCGGCGATCGCCTGCTCGTCACCAAAGCCGCTCAGCATCACTTCCGCGCCCTCGGCCCGCAGTGCTCGCGCGATGGCCAGGCCAATGCCCGAAGTGGAGCCGGTGACCAGCGCGCGCTTGCCGTTCAGGAACATTGCACCCCCAGAAGAATTGATCGGCCAACGGCCACGACACGTGCCTTCGCGAAGCGCGTGGGCACTGTCCAGCCATATCACGGCTCCGCACGAGAGAACGGGGCGTCACAGCGGGGGAGAGCGCATGCGGCTCAACAGGTTCGATCCATCCAGCATCAACGTCCGCGGTGGCGGCGGCGGTTTCCCCGGCGGCGTGGGCGGAGGCGCCGGTTGCGGCACTATCGTCATCGCGCTGATCGCGGCACTGGTGTTCGGGGTCGATCCGACATCCATGCTCGGCGGAATGCAGGGCGATGGCGCGGGCACAGTCCAGCAGGGTGATGGGTCTGCGCAATCGGTCGAGCAGCTGTGCACGCAGAACGCTTACGCTACCGAAGCGTGCAACGCGCTTCAGTCGCTCGACCAGACCTGGGCGCCTGCGTTCCAGGCCGCCAACATCGAGTTTCGCCAGCCCACGCTCAACTTCTACACCGGGGGCACCCAATCCGGGTGTGGTGGCGCCTCATCCGCCATGGGCCCGTTCTACTGCCCGGCGGACGAAGGTATCTATATCGACACCGGGTTTTACGACCAGATGCAGCAGCAACTGGGCGCCGGCGGCGACTTTGCCCGCTATTACGTCATGGCGCACGAGTACGGGCACCACATCCAGAAGCTGACGGGGGTGGCTGACGCAATCCGCAGTGCGCAAAGCCAGAACCCGCAAGGTGCAAATCAGCTGCAGGTGCGCATGGAGCTTCAGGCCGATTGTTACGCGGGCGTGTGGGCAGGCAAGAACCGCAACCTGATCGAGCCCGGCGATTTCGAAGAGGGCATGACCGCGGCGAGCGCTATCGGCGACGACAGGCTGACAGGCGGCCGGGTAAGCTCCGAAAACTTCACCCACGGAACCAGTGCCCAGCGCAGCGCGGCCCTGCGCGCCGGGCTGGAAAGCGGCGACGACACCGTGTGCGACCGCTATGTTCAGGTCGGCTGAGGTGTTGCGAACGCCAATCCTGGCACTCGCCGCGCTGGCGTCTGCTGCCCCGCTAGCGGCGCGCGAGGCGCAGGAGACGGCAATCGGACGCTCTCCCGATGTCGAGGACGTCGCCATGACGCCGCTCAACGATCTCAATCTGGCGCGGGAGGAGCTTCCGGCCGTGCTCGAGGCGGCCGCCGTCGATCCGTATGCCAGCACCGGCCTGACCGACTGCCGCGCCATCGAGGCGGCGATTGCCGACCTCGACCTGACCTTGGGCCCCGACCTTGATGTCTCACGGGTGCAGGGGGATCGGCTGAGCACGGGGCGCATCGCCAAGAGCGTGGTCGCCTCGTTCATCCCGTTCCGCGGCATCCTGCGTGAGTTGAGCGGCGCGGCGGACCAGGAACGCGCCCTGCAATCGGCGATCTATGCGGGAGCCATCCGGCGGGGTTACCTGAAGGGCCTGGGCGAGCAAAAAGGCTGCGCCTATCCCGCCCGCCCCGCCTTCACGCGAACGGTCGCCGCCAAGCCGGTACCCCGTGGCAGTTCCGATCCCGGCCCGACGGCTGTCGCGGTCGCAGAGCAGACGTCGTTCGTGTCCGAACCCGTAGTGCAAGCGGTCGGCAAACGCTGACGCGGGTGGAAGGCCGCGCGCACCACGGTCAGGGACGGCTCAGCGAGTGGCTTGCAGCCGCTCGATCTCATCGTCCAACTGATCGAGAATCGTGTCCCGGGTTTCTTCGCTCATGTCGCGCTGACGGGCGATTTGCGCTCGTGCAGCGCGGAGGCCGCTGACTGCGTGAGCTGTCGCCATCCGGCGGCACATGCTGGCAGCGCGCGTGCCAACCGCTTCCTGGCTGTCGCATTTCACCGCGACCGCCGTAGCACGCGGAGCGACAGCGGCGGCTCGCGCAGCGCCGGCGGCGGCGTGTGGAGCAACAGCGGAGGCAACACGCGCAGCGCGGCGCGATTCGGCAGTGATCCGATCAACGTCGATTTCCGGGACCACGATCGACTGCTCGATCTCTTTACCCAGATGGCTGAGGCGCGCTGCGAGCCCCTCCAGTTCCTTCAAGGAACGCCCATCCATTCGTGTTTCATGGTCGATGCGCGTGACCCGGATCTCGCGCCGACGCTGCTGTGCGTCTGAGCTGCGTTGATCCACGCGAACCACGGCGGGTGCGGACGGGGCGACGGCGGCCGCTGGCAACGGCGCTGCGGGCGGCTGGGGAGCGTCCGGCACCGGGGGAATAGCGTAGGCCGCGGAAAGCGGGGCCGCGGGAGCGTCGGGTGCTTCCGGCGCGATGGGAGCGTCAGGTGCAGGCGGCGCGGGCGGAGCTGCCGGCGGCAACGGCGGCGCCAACGCTTCGTCGTGCGCATAGCTGATCGAACCGGTCAACGGCACCAGCAGCACGCTGGCGCCGACAAGCGCCGCGCCCAGGCGGCGGCGGTTCTGGGAAGGAGTGGTCATCGTCAGGTTCCTCAGGCGTTGGACGATCGATTTGTCGCCCAGGACGGGACAGGCCATCGGCGCCGCCAAGGCTCCCCGAGGACCGGCTACAGCGGAGGCGATCAACAGCGCGTAGGCGGCCCGGTCGGATGCGCCCCGGTGTTCCACAACCCGCACGTCGCACGCCGCCTCCTGATCGCGGCGCATCGCGCGCCACCCCAGCAGCGACAACGGATTGAACCAGTGCAGCGCGAACAGCGGCAGGGCGAGAAAATTGAACAGGAGGTCGTGCGCGCGGTGGTGCGCAAGCTCGTGCGATAGCGCCAGGTCGCGCGCGCGGCGGTCGGTCCACGCCATGAATCCGGGGGGCAGCGCGATAACCTTGCTGAACACGCCGAACGCGAGCGGCGAACGGGTTGCGGGCGTCTCGATCAAGCGAATGGAGCTCGTCTGTCCAACGGTCCGCGCGTCACGGAACAACTCGCGCCGCAGCCGGATGTACGAGGCCAGCCGCAGCACGATGTAACCAACCGCCCCGGCGAGCCACAGCGCACCGATCAAGGCACTCCAGTCGAAAGCGGCCGCGCTGGCGACAGGTTCGGGAACCGCTGGCAGTGCGGCGACCGCCATGCTCGCCGGCATAGTCTCGGCCACCGGGGGCGCCGGTGCGAGCCAGGCGGGCAGGACGATCGGCGGCAGCGCCAGGCGCAGCAGGGGGAGGAACCACAGCGCATAAGCCGCCTTGGCACCGAACTGCCGGGCCACCGGCCGGCGGATCAGCAGGACCGCGGCGATCAGCACGCCGGTCCACACGAGGGTGTCGAGCAGCCAGCTCATCGCCGAAGCTCCTTCAACAGCGCTTCGATCTCGGTGAGATCCTCCTCTGTCAGCGCTTCGTTCTCCGCGAGATGCGCGATCAGCGGCGCTGCGCGGCCTCCGAACAGGCGCGTGACGAGGCGCTTCGATTCGCTGCCCACGTAATCCGCGCGGGCAATGACCGGGGTGTAGAGGAAGCGGCGGCCATCAGGAGTGGTGTCGATCGCGCCCTTGCCCACCAGGCGACCGAGCAGCGTCTTGACGGTGGGCATCGACCATCCGCGGTCCTCGCAGACCGCGTCGCACACGTCGGCGGCGCTGAGCGGGCTCTTGTCCCACAACGCTTCCATCACGGCATGTTCGGCCTCGCTGATGCGTTCAGGTCTCGGGTCGGTCTCGTCACTCACGGCTATCCTCCCGGCGCCTCGACTCACTCAACGATTACGTGTGTAAATATTGCTTGCCTTTGGGCCGTTGGCAAGCGGAAATGTGTTCGCGCCCTCGCTGTCGACAGCGCGATCGCAAGAGTGGGTGGCAGCGACGGGTTTTTGCCCTATCCGCACGTGGCATGACCGAGCCTGCGATTTCCTTCGGACCGTTTGTGCTCGATGCGGCCGATCGCCGCCTGCTGCGCGCCGGCGAACCGGTGGAGGTGTCCGCCCGCTATTTCGATGCCCTTGCCCTGCTGGTGAGCGAAGGCGGGCGGCTGGTCACCAAGGAACGGTTCCACGAGGAGGTTTGGCGCGGCATCCCCGTGACGGATGAGGCGCTGACCCAGTGCATCCGCTCGCTGCGGCGCGCCCTCGATGATGACGCCGCCGCCCCCCGATTCATCGAAACCGTTCCGCGGCATGGTTATCGGTTCATCGCTCCGCTGACCGGAGCGCCGGCACCGGGGCCTGCCGCGCGACATTCCCCGCCGGTCGTGCATGATATCGCGCAGGACACCGCGGCTGCTGCTTTGGGAGGAGCCAGCGCGGGGATCGTGGGCGGGCTGCTGTACCTCACGCTGGGTCTGATCAGCCCGTCGATGGGCACGGCCTCCACTCTGCTCGTGCTGGTCAGCATGAACCTGTTGCTCGGACTGGCTGGAGGCGGCGCGGTCGGTCTTGGCGTGTCCTTGATGCGGCGGGGCGGCGACGCCGTGTGGCGGGCCGCGCTCGGCGGGACGGCGGGCGGCCTGCTGGTCGGCGCGGTGGCTCACATGATCGGCACCGACCTGTTCGAGCTGCTGTTCGGACGCTCACCCGGCGCGGTGACTGGCGCTGCGGAAGGAGCTGTCATGGGACTGGCCGTAGGCGTGTCCTTCGCAACCGCCATGGGCCTGGGATACGAGCGGCAGGTTCTGGGCGCGGCGACCGGCCTGCTGTCTGGTGCGATAGCGGGCGTGGCATTGGTGGCGACGGGGGGCAAGCTCATGGCCGGCAGCCTGGCCGAACTGGCGCAGCAATTCCCCGACTCCCGCCTTGGAATGGGCCGCGCGGGGGCGATGTTGGCGTCAGCCGGGGAGCCGCAATGGATGATCGCGCTGGCCACTGTGATCGAAGGCGCGCTGTTCGCCGGGGGCGTGGTCGGCGCCTTGCTCGTCGTGCGCCGCTTGCGGATTAGCGGCCGCTAAAGCGCTTTTCAGCGAGCGCTCACCTTCCGCTCATGACGCTCACCCCCGCCGCGGCCGATGGCGGGACCTCTTGAAACGGAGTGAGCTGACATGACCGAATCCACTTTGATGAGCGACCGCACGACCCGCATCCTGCGTATTGGCGGCTGGGCGACCGCAGGCCTGCTGCTGACAGTGCCCGCCATCGCCATGCAATTTCCCGATTCTGGTGTGCACTGGACGGTCAGCGACTTCGTCTTCGCCGCCGTCATCTTCGGCTTGATCGGCGGCCTGTTCGAACTCGCGGCGCGGGCCAGCCGCAACATCGCCTATCGCGCGGCGGTGGTGGTGGCGGTGGCTTGCGGGTTCCTCCAGCTGTGGATCACGGTTGCGGTGGGCATCATCGGCAGCGAGGACGATCCCGCCAACTGGACTTACATCGCGATGGTGATCGCGGCTCTCAGCGCGGCGATCGTCGCGGGAAGCGCGCGCAATCTGGCATGGGCGATGCGCTTCATGGCCGTGCTGCAGCTAGCCTTCCTCGCGCTGCATCTGATCGAGGGACACTTCACCGCGGTCATCGACCTGTTCTTCACCGCGCTGTGGGTGCTGTCGTCCCGCCTGTTCGCCCGCGCTGCGGCGCAAGCCAACGCAGCCTAGCATACCTCCGCGGTATGCTGCGGGATCGGCCCGGCTGGCACCCGTGTGGGCGACATCCAGAACGGATCGCCGGCCAGCCGATGCCGATCCCCGTAAGCCGCGCCGAGTGCCGCGTAGAGCGCCGGGTCGTACTCGGCCAGATCGCTGTGGTTGAGGATGATGCGACCGCCGAACGCCGCCAGCTTGTTGGAATTGAACCAGAACTGGGTGCCTTCCGCCCAGTATTCATCGACCGTGGTGGAGGCGTATTCGTCCTTCCACCGCCCCGCCGACCGCGCGTCGGCGAACGCGGCATCCACATGCGCGGACAGCACCGGGTCGATCGCGCGAATGGCGGCGAGGACATTGTGCCCAAATTCGTGAACCAGGATCGTCTCGCCGTAATATCGGCTTGACCGTAGTCCGAGGACATCCTCGGCGGCGGCGCTCGTCAGCGGGCCGGCCATCCCCCGCGCACGCGCGTTCCAGTATTCCCGATCGGTCAGAGCGCCGACCCGCGTGTCGTAATGCTTGCGTTCGCACTGGGTCAGCCGCGGGTCGGAGCGGTCGGGGCGGGTCCAGCCCGCCTGCTCCGGCAAGTCGGTCGTCGCCTCGCTTTCCGCCATGATCGCCACGCGATAGCCGTTGGCCACCAGCCACCGCGCCAGGTCGGGCCGGTGGGCGAGCATCTGCCGGATCAGCCCTGCCGCGCGCTCGAGCGCCGCTGCCGGCACCGCGTTCGATCCGATCACGGGAATGCCGCCAGCGTCGATGCGCTGGGCATAGAAGGGGTGCAGCCGGACAGACGGCCGCGGCCCGGTGTCAACCGACGCGCATCCGGTCAACACGGCCAGCGCGCCGCCGAGCAGCCAGCCGGCGCGTCGCCCCACGAAAGGTACCGTCAGTACACCCGCTTCTTGGGCTTGATGTACTCCACGTCGTCGGTGAGGGTGTACTCGTGCACGGGGCGGTAATCGATCCTGACCGAGCCGCCGGTGCCGCCCCAGCCGGTGAACCAGCTGGCGGTGTGCTTCATCCAGCCCGCATCGTCGCGCTCGGGGAAATCCTCGTGCGCGTGGGCGCCTCGGCTTTCCTTGCGGTTGTAGGCGCTCGCCATCGTGACGTTCGCCTGGGCGATCAGGTTGTCGAGTTCCAGCGTCTCGATCAGGTCGCTGTTCCAGATCAGCGACCGGTCGGTGACCGCGATATCCTGCATCGAGCGATAAATCGTCTCGAGCTGCTCGACGCCTTCCTTCATCAATTCGTCGGTGCGGAACACCGCGGCATGACGGCTCATCGCCTGCTGCATGTTCTTGCGGATCGTCGCGGTAGGGGTGCCCCCGCTGGCATTGCGGAAGTGGTCGAGCCGGGTGAGCGCGAGGTCCGCGCTGTCCTTGGGCAGCTCCTCGAACGCGGTTCCGGGGGTGATCAGCTCCTTCAGCCGGTGCCCGGTCGCACGGCCGAACACCACTAGGTCGATAAGCGAGTTGGAGCCCAAGCGATTGGCGCCGTGCACCGAAACGCACGCCGCTTCGCCAACCGCGAACAGTCCGGGGACCACTGTGTCGGCGTTACCGTCGGCGCCGATCGTCACGACCTCCCCGTGATAGTTACAGGGGATGCCGCCCATGTTGTAGTGCACCGTCGGCACCACCGGGAGCGGCTGGCGCGTCAGGTCGACACCGGCGAAAATCTTGCCGCTCTCGGTAATGCCGGGCAGCCGATCGGCCAGGATCTTGGGATCGATGTGGTCGAGGTGGAGATAGATGTGGTCCTTGTTCGGACCCACACCGCGACCTTCGCGGATTTCTAGGGCCATCGAACGGCTGACGACGTCGCGGCTGGCGAGGTCTTTCGCGCTAGGCGCATAGCGCTCCATGAAGCGCTCGCCCTCGGAATTGGTGAGGTACCCGCCCTCGCCCCGAGCGCCTTCGGTGATCAGCACGCCCGCGCCGTAGATGCCGGTCGGGTGGAACTGGACGAACTCCATGTCCTGCATCGGCAGGCCGGCGCGCAGGACCATGCCGCCGCCGTCGCCGGTGCAGGTGTGCGCGCTGGTGGCGGTGTAATAGCAGCGGCCATAGCCCCCGGTCGCCAGCACCACCGCCTTGGCGCGGAAGCGGTGGATCGAGCCATCGTCCATGCACAGCGCGATGACGCCGACGCACTTGCCGCCGTCCATGATCAGGTCGATCGCGAAGTATTCGATGAAGAAGTCCGCGTCGTGCTTCAGGCTCTGCTGGTAGAGCGCGTGGAGCATCGCGTGCCCGGTCCGGTCGGCCGCGGCAGCGGTGCGCTGGACCGGCGGACCTTCGCCCATGTTCTGCATGTGGCCGCCGAACGGGCGCTGGTAGATCGTCCCGTCCTCGTTACGGCTGAACGGCACGCCGGCGTGCTCCAGCTCGTACACCGCCTGCGGCGCCTCGCGCACCATGTACTCGATCGCGTCCTGGTCGCCGAGCCAGTCGGACCCCTTGACGGTGTCGTACATGTGCCACGTCCAGTGATCCGGCGTGTTGTTGCCCAGGCTGGCAGCAATGCCGCCCTGCGCCGCCACGGTGTGCGAGCGGGTGGGGAATACCTTGGTGATGCACGCGGTGCGCAGTCCCGCTTCGCCGGCGCCCATCGTGGCGCGCAGGCCCGATCCGCCGGCACCGACGACGACGACATCGTAGGTGTGGTCAATAATCTTGTAAGCTGCGGTCGCCATCAGGCGGCTCCTGACAGGGCGAGGCGGATGATGCTGAGGACGCCGAGACCGGCGCCCACGACGGCGAGGATGTTCAGCACGATGGAGATCGCTAGGTGGTTGCCGGCGTCGTGGACATAATCGTCCACCAGGATCTGCAGGCCGTGGCGCGCGTGCCAGAACACGTTGGGCACCCACAGCGCCAGCACGAGTGCGGGCAGCGGGCTGGCGACCCAGTCCTTCATCGCCGCAAAGTCATGGCTCGGCAGCAGTGCCAGGCCGAACGCCAGGAACAGGCCGCCGAGAATATTGCCGATCGCGGTGAAGCGCTGGATCAGCCAGTGGTGCGCGCCGGTCCGCGCGGAGCCCAGTCCGCGTACCCGGCCGAGTTCGGTTCCATCACCCATCGATCAGTTCCTCAGCGGGTCAAGACCAGGGCCCAGAAGACCACGGTCAGCAGGAGACCGATCGCCGGCGTCAGCCACGACCAGGTCTTGTTGGTGCCAAGTTCGTAACCCGAGCCGATGTCGAGCACGAAGTGACGGATGCCGCTCGCCAGGTGGCTGAAGTACGCCCACGACAGGCCGATCAGAATGATCTGGCCGATGATGGAATCGGCCGCGGCCTGGAAGGTGGCATAGCTTTCGCCGCCGCTCGCCAACGCGGCGAGCCACCACACCAGGATGGGCAGGCCCAGCAGCGCCATGCCGTCGCCGGTGACGCGGTGGAGGATGGATACCGCCATGTGCGGCCCCCATCTCCAGATCTGCAGGTGCGGTGCTATCGGGCGATTGGCCATCGAGAAGTCCGTCGGTTGAAGTGCGCCCTCCCCTTAACGTCTTGGCTTGGTCGCGCAAGCGCTCGACATGCAACCGATGATGCGGAAAAGGGGCCGGTATGACGACCATCCTTCTCACCGGCGCGTCGCGCGGGATCGGCGCGGCGGCCCTCGCCGCTCTCGAAGCACGCGGGTGCCGTGTGATCGGACAGGCAACACGCGCCAGCGAAAGCTTGCTGGCGGCGGATTTCGCCGAGCCCCAGGCGCCGCAGGTCCTGTGGGAAACCGCGCTGGCGCAGGCTGGCGGTGCGATCGACG
Organism: Altererythrobacter sp. TH136; assembly: GCF_007065885.1. NCBI lineage: Bacteria > Pseudomonadati > Pseudomonadota > Alphaproteobacteria > Sphingomonadales > Erythrobacteraceae > Altererythrobacter > Altererythrobacter sp. TH136. Next base: position 621,172 of record NZ_CP041409.1, read on the forward strand.
TATTGGTCAACAATGCCGGGCTTTTTGCCGAGAATCCGCTCGACGGATCCGACATCGCCTGGCTCGACGGATGGGAAGATACGGTGCGGATCAACCTGACCGCAGCGGCCCAGCTCAGCCGGTTCGCCGTGCGGCACTGGCAGGACCGGGGCACAGGGGGGCGCATCGTCCATGTCGCGAGCCGTGCCGGACACCGGGGCGATTCCCCGGCGCACTGGCACTACGCCGCGGCCAAGGGCGGGATGTTGGCGCTGCACAAGACGATCGCGCGGCAATACGCAGCGCAAGGGATCCTCAGCTATGCGATCGCGCCCGGCTTCACCGATACCGGCATGGCGGGAGACTACCTCGCCAGCCGTGGCGGCCCGGCGCTGCTGGCGGACATTCCGCTTGGCCGGGTGGCAACGCCAGAGGAGATCGCGACGATCATCGTGTTCTGCGCTCTCGACGCGCCGCCGAGCATGACCGGCGCGACCCTCGACGCCAACGGAGCTAGCTATGTCCGTTAGATCAATCGCCGCCGCATTTGCGCTGCTGGCGGGATGCGCGACGGCTCCAGCGCCGCTGGCCGACGCCGCCATCGGCCAGCGCGCCTGGGCCGCGGCGTGTGCGGACGCTGACGAGTGGGACAAGCCCGGCCCGCCCTTCCGCATCCGCGGCAACACCTATTACGTAGGCACTTGCGGCATCACCGCGCTGCTGGTGACGGGGCCCCGCGGCCACACGTTGATCGACAGCGGGACCGACAAGGGTGCCGAGGTGGTGCTGGCTAACATCCGCGCGCTCGGCTTCGATCCAGGCGACGTGAAGTACCTGCTGATGAGCCACGAACATTTCGACCACGTCGGCGGGATCGCACGGGTGCAGGCTGCCACGGGAGCAACCATCGTAACCTCTGCAGCTGCCGCCAAAGTCCTGCGCAGCGGCGAGGTCGATCCGAACGACCCGCAGTCCCGTTCCAACCACCCGCCCTTCCCGCCCGCAACCGGCCGGATCATCGAACTCGGCGTAGATGAAGCGCGAATGCCGCCGGGTTTGGCCGCCAAACCGATCTTCACCCCGGGGCATACTCTGGGAGCGCTGAGCTGGACCTGGCAGGCTTGCGACGAAGGGGACTGCAAGACGATCGTCTATGCCGACAGCCTCAATCCGATCAGCTCTGAAGGTTACCGCTACCGCGACCATCCGGAGCTGGTGAAGGGGTTCCGCGGCGGAATCGACGCGGTGAGCAGCGCACCGTGCGACATCGTGCTGGCGCCGCATCCTATGGCGGCAGCGATGCGCGCGCGCTTGCTGGGAGACAAGCCTCTGGTCGATCCGGGTGGTTGCCGTGCCTATGCTGCAGCAGCAAGTGATCGGCTCGACAAGCGGCTCGTACAGGAGGCCGCCGGTGGCTGACTGCTGGTCCGTTCGCGCCGATGTGCCGCGGGAAATCGCCCGTGCGGCGCTGGTGGCGCACGAAGACGCGCTCGACTGGCCGGAAGACTGGGTGCTGACCGGCAGCGAGGTGGCCGATCACTTGCCGGAAGACTGGTTTGTCGAAGCCTATCTGCCGCACGAACCTTCGGCGGAGGACGTCGGCCGTGTAGCGGCTTTGTTTGGAGACACGGCGCCAAAGCTGGTAGTGACCGCGATCCCCGATCAGGACTGGCTCACCGTCAGCCAAGCGGGGCTGGAGCCGATCGTCGCCGGACCGTTCCGCGTCCGCACCCCCGATCATCCGGCGATCCCCGACACGATCGACTTCGCGATCCCGGCCAGCCAAGCCTTCGGCACCGGCCATCACGCCACTACCGCGGGCTGCCTGGCGATGCTAGGGCGCATGAAACGGACGGGGATGCAGGTGCGCAACCTCGCTGACATCGGCACCGGCACGGGGCTTCTGGCATTCGCCGGGCTGGCCTTGTGGTCCCGCGCCTATGCGACCGCGAGCGACATCGACGCGGTCTGCGCCGGGGTCGTGGAGGCCAATGCCGAGGCCAATAACGTGCGGATGGGTGCTGGCCGCGGCGCGCTGACGATGGTGATCGCCGATGGCATGGCGAACCCGCTGCTGCGCGCGCGCGGGCCGTACGACCTGCTCATCGCCAACATCCTCGCCGGTCCGCTGGCGGAACTGGCCGCCGATTTCGGGCGCGCCGTGGTGCCCGGCGGCAGCGTGCTGCTGGCGGGCTTGCTCGAAACGCAGGAGCGCGCGGTGCGCGCCACCTACACCCGCGCCGGGTTTCGCCTCGCCGCGCGCGACGTGCGCGGAGACTGGTCCGTGCTGTGGCTGCGAAAACGCAACCGTCAGCCGCTCCACCGGGCGAGCGCCTCACGGTAGTTTTCGCGCGCATCCCGCTCGCGCCGCTGGAGCTTCTTGGCTTCCTTCGCCTGCTGCGCCCGGAGCGCTTCAATCTTTCGGTCAAGCGACTCGCGCTTGGCTTCCAATGCGGCGAGTGCCGCCGCGTGGCGGCTGGTCGCCTCCTCCAGAGCCGCTTCCGCCTTGTCGAGCGAAGCACGGCTGGGCGGCTTGCTGCGCTTGCGGGGAGGTGCCGGTTCAGGAGCCGCTTTCCCAGACTTTGCGGAATTCTTGGTCTTGCGCGGGCCGAGCGCCTTCAGTTGTTCGGCCAATCCACCGCGCGATATCATCACGATCTCGCCTGGCTTGGAGAGGGGCGCGGCCATCAAGGCTTCGTCGGTCACCTCTTCCGCGGTGCCTTGCGCGAACAGGTTTCCACTCGCGCCCCAGGCAGCAAGCGCCGCTTTCTGGCTCGGCGCCGCGACGTACGCGTCGTTGAACCCCGCCGCCGTGCGGAACACCTTGAGCTTGCGTGCCATGGCTTGCAAAGCGCCCCGCCGGCGCGCGGGTTCCGCTACCCGGCGCTGGCGACGATCTCCGCCCATGCCGCCTCGTCGATCACCTCGATGCCCAGTTCGGCGGCCTTCTTGAGCTTGCTGCCCGCGCCCGGCCCGGCGACGATGAGGTCGGTTTTGGCGCTGACCGTTCCGGCGGCTTTGGCACCCAACCGCTCGGCCTGCGCCTTCGCTTCGTCCCGACTCATCGTTTCCAGCTTGCCGGTAAACACCACCGTCTTGCCGCTGACCGCGCTGGCGGTGGTTTGAACCTCGTAACGCGGGGGCGAAACCTCGCGCAGCAGGTCGTCCCACACCGCGCGGTTGTGTTCTTCGTGGAAGAAATCGCCGAGCGCCTCGACCACCACCGGGCCGACGCCCTCGATCGCGGTCAGCGAAGCGGCCGCCTCCGCATCGCCCCGATGTGCGGCTTCCGCGGCGGCGCGCACCGCCGGCAACTCGTGAAAATGCTTGAGGAGATCGCGCGCGGTCACCGCGCCCACGTGCCGGATGCCGAGGCCGAACAGCAGCCGCGCCGCATCGGGCGTGCGCTTCGCTTCGATCGCGGCGAGGAGGTTGTCGACCGATTTCTCCTGCCACCCCTCTCGTCCGACCAGATCGCCGCGATGGTCCCTCAGGCAGAAGATTTCCGGGGGGCCTCGGTCGAGCCAGCCCAAATCGATAAACTCAGCGATGGTCTTTTCCCCCAACCCCTCGATGTCGAGCGCGGCGCGGCTGACGAAATGGCGCAGCCGTTCGAACTGCTGGGCGCGGCAGACCAGGCCGCCGGTGCAGCGAACATCGACTTCACCCTCTTCGGCCACCGCTTCGCTGCCGCAGACCGGGCAGTGATCCGGGAACACGTAAACGTCTCGCGGCTCCTCGCCAGTGAGGTTGCCGACCACCTGGGGGATGACGTCGCCGGCCCGCTGGATCACGATCCGGTCCCCTTCCCGCAAGTTCAGGCGCGCGATCTCGTCCCGGTTGTGCAGCGTCACGTTTACCACCGTCACCCCGCCGACCAGCACCGGTCGCAGGCGGCCCACCGGAGTCAGCTTGCCCGTGCGGCCGACCTGGATATCGATTTTCTCCAGTACGGTTTCGGCCCGTTCGGCAGGGAACTTGTGGGCCAGCGCCCAGCGGGGGGCCTTGCCAATCGCACCGAGCCGCGACTGCAGCGCTAGGTCGTCCACTTTGTAGACCACCCCGTCGATGTCATACGGCAGGCCGTCACGCCGCTCGCCGATGCCGCGGTAATGACGCACCATCTCCTCAACCGTCTGGCAGAGGACGAAGTCCGGGCTGACCGGCAGTCCCCACGCGCGCAGCCGCTCCATCATGGCATGCTGGGTGTCGGCTGGCACCTCGGACGCCGCCCCCCAGCCATGCGCCCAGAAACGCAGCTTGCGGCGGGCGGTGACACTAGCGTCCTTCTGCCGCAGCGATCCGGCCGCCGCGTTGCGCGGTGTCGCGAACAGCCGGCCCGCCGCCTCCTGCTGCGCCGCATTCAGGGCCGTAAAGTCCTGTTTCGCCATGTAGACTTCGCCGCGCACCTCGAACAGCGCGGGCACCTCGCCCGTCAATTCCTGCGGAATGTCAGGGATGTGCGCGACATTAGCGGTGACATCCTCCCCCACCTCGCCGTCCCCGCGGGTCGCGGCACGCACCAGGCGGCCCTGCTCGTATCTCAGTGAGCACGACAGGCCGTCGATCTTGTCCTCGGCGGTGAAAGCCAGCGGGGCGTCGGCAGGCAGGTTCAGGAACCGGCGGACGCGGGCCACGAATTCCGCCACCTCCTCGTCGGAGAACGCATTATCGAGGCTCATCATGCGCACGTCGTGGCGCACTTTGCTCAAGGGAGAGGCGGCGACTTCGTGCCCCACGGCGCGAGACGGCGAATCAGCGCGCACCAGATGCGGATAGGCTGCTTCCAGCTCCGCATTGCGCCGCACCAGCGCGTCATATTCGGCGTCGGTGATCTCCGGCGCGTCCTGGGCATGATACAGCCGGTTATGGTGTGCGATCGCTTTGGCGAGCCGCATCAGTTCGTTCGCGGCATCGGCTTCGCTCATGGCCGTGCTCATTGCGCGCGCAGCACCGCCAGCACTTGCGGTTCGACCGCATCGTAGGCCGCGGCACCGGGCGTGATGACATCGAAGTGGGTCGCCGCGGGCTTCATTTCCACCGCAACCTTCGCTCCGGCGGAGCGCAGGGCTTCAAGGCCTCGCTCATTTGGCGCCGGCAGCCGTGCCTGGACGAACAGGATCCGGTCCAGCCGCGCCGGATGGTTGAGCGGAGAGATCGCCCGATACCGCTGCGGCACCTCCCTCTCGCTGCCGCCCATGAACGGAGCCACGGCCGAAAATTGGCATAGCGCGTCGAACGGTGGCTGATCCAGCGCGAGGTCGGCTGGGCCGTCAAACACGATAGCACTGGCTCCGGATGTCGCCGGGCGATTGCCAAGCGGCCCGTCCACGCCTTGGGCCGCCGCCAACCACTGCGCCGGCAGAGCGCCGGCCGAATGTCCCACGAAAGTCAGGCGGCTAAGGTCCAGCCGCGGATCTTCCGCCAGTCCGCGCAGCAAGCCTTCGGCGTCAGACCAATCGCGGAAGCTTCCCGGCCAGCCCCCTCCGTCGCCCACTTCGCGGTAGTCGACATTCAAGGTGGCGATGCCGAGTTGCTGCCACCGGGTGGCGAGCGGCTCCATGTATCGTCGGTCGGCGATGCCCGTCTTCCAGCACCCGCCGTGAAAGATCACCGCCAGCGGGAACGGCCCCGTGCCTTCCGGCAGGCGCAGGTCGGCTACCGCGCGCTGGTGGTCGGCATAGCGCAGCACGCGATCAGGTTTCGACGGCGTGAGATTCGCATCGGTGCCGTACATGCCCAGCGGCGGTGCTGCGGCCGGAGGCGCCGTCATCGTGCAACCCGCCAGCAAGATCGCCGCCGCAGCGCCAAACAGGTTCCGCACCGCACTCACACTCCCTCCAACAGCCGATCGGCTTGCGCGCGCGCTTCGGGAGTGACCTCCGCGCCGGACAGCATCCGGGCGATCTCCTCCTGCCGCGCCGCCGGATCGAGCAGCGTCACCGAGGTGCGCGTCACCGTGCCCTCGCTCGACTTGTGGATCACGTAATGGGTCCGTCCACGCGCGGCGACCTGCGGGCTGTGCGTGACCACCAGCACCTGCCCACCGCTCTTCGCTTCGTGGCCGGCGAGGCGCAACAGCCGCTCGCCAATGGCGCTCGCCACCGCGCCGCCGACGCCGCGATCGATCTCGTCGAAGATCATGGCTGCCCCGCCTTTCTCCGCCAGCGCAACCTTGAGCGCGAGGATGAAGCGGCTGAGTTCGCCCCCGCTCGCGATCTTGTTGAGCGGGGCGAAATCAGCTCCCGGATTGGTGGCGATCAGGAATTCGACCGCGTCGATCCCGTGCGGCCCCCAGCGGTCCTCCGGCAACTCCGTCACCGCTGTCCGGAAGCGCGCCGAATCCAGTTTGAGCGGTGCAAGCTCTCCCGCAACCGCCGCGTCCAGTCGTTCCGCCGCGGCGATCCGCACCTGGTGCAAGGCGACGGCGCGCTCTCGATAAGCCTCGCCAGCCGATTTCGCCGCGGCGGCCAGCGAGTCGAGCTCCGCCTCGCCGCCCTCGATCGCATCGAGCTGGTGGCGGAACTCGCGCATGCGGTCGGGCAGCTCGTCGACTTCGCAGCGATGCTTGCGCGCCAGTGCACGAAGATCGAACAACCGCGTTTCGGCGCGCTCCAGCGCCAGCGGATCGTGCACCAGCGCCTCGCCCGCGGCGGTCAGCTTGTCCTCCGCCTCCCCCGCCTCGATCACCGCGCGGTCGAGCGCCGCCAGTGCTTCGGCCAGCAGCGGGTGTTTTGATGCGATCCGGTCCAGGCGGCGAGCAGCGACCCGCAGGTTGGCCAGCGGCGAGTCGGAACCCTCCCACAGCAGGCGCAATTCCTCGAGGTCGCCCGACAGCCGCTCGCCCTTCTGCATCGATGCGCGCGCTTCGGCCAGGCGTTCTTCCTCGCCCGCCTGCGGTTCGATCGCCGCGAGTTCGGCGAGGTGCGCGAGTAGCAGGTCCTGATCGGCCTGCGCCGTCGCCACCCGTTCTCGCGCGGCGGCCAGCCGATCCTCGGCAGCGCGCCACCCTGTCCACAGGGCGGTGAGGCCTTGCTCCCCTCCGGCGAACCGATCGAGCAACGCGCGATGGCCACGCGGGTTTACCAGCCCGCGGTCGTCGTGCTGGCCGTGCAGCTCGACCAGCGCGGGCGCGATCTCGCGCAGCAGCGCCACGCCCACCGGCTGGTCGTTGACGAACGCGCGGCTACCCCCGTCCGCCTTCAGCGTGCGCCGCAGGATCAGCGGCTCGCCCGGCTCCAGTTCGACGTCAGCCTCGTCAAGGGCGGCGGCGATGGCTTCAGGCAGCGCGGCGAACTCGAACGTCGCGGTTACGCTCGCCTTGTCTTCTCCCGCGCGCACCAGACCGCTTTCCGCCCGGTTGCCGAGGACGAGACCCAGCGCGTCGAGCAGAATCGACTTGCCCGCCCCGGTTTCGCCAGTCAGGACGCCCAGCCCGCTGCGAAATTCCAGATCGAGCGCCTCGATCAACACGATGTTGCGGATGGTGAGGCGCGTCAGCATTCGCCGCGTTCACTAGCGGATGCCGCGGGGCGCGTCACGCGGGCAGGCGCGCAACCTTGAGAAAAGCGGCGGGCGAAAGCGGGGCCGATCGCAAAAAGCCCTGGTACACCGCACAACCCTCGCTGTGGGCGATGGCGCGCTGGGCCTCGGTCTCGATCCCCTCTGCGACCACTGCCAGGTCGAGTGCCCGGGCGAGCGCCACGATGGCGCGCAGGACCGCCCGGTCGCGCTCGTCCTGCTCGATCCCGTCGATCATCGAGCGGTCGAGCTTCAGCGTGTCGAGCGGCAGCAGCTTGAGATAGCGGAAATTGCAGAACCCGCCGCCGAAATCATCGAGCGCGATGTGGATTCCGCGAGACTTCAGCGTGGCCAGCGTAGCAGCGCATCGCTCGAGATCGCCCAGCAGCACCTGCTCGGTGATCTCCAATGTCAGCCGTGCCGCGGCGAAGCCACTTGCGTCCAGCAGCGACGCAAAGTCGTGCGCGAAGTTCGGGCTGGCGAGATCAGCCGGCGTGACATTGATGGACAGCCGCACGTCGCGCGACCACACCCGCGCCGCCGCCAGCGCCTTCTCCGCGATGTGCCGCGACAGATGCGCCACATGCTCGGCGCGTTCGGCGATCGCGAACAGCGCACCCGCCCCGATCTGGCCGATGCGGGGGTGGTTCCACCGGGCGAGCGCCTCGGCCCCCACCACTCTGTCGTCCGCCATGTCATACTGCGGTTGAAAGACGATCTCGATCTCGCCGTGGTCGATGGCCGTAAGCAGGTCCGCCTCGATCTCGGCAGCGCGGATGCCGGCGGGTGAGCGGGTCCGGTCGGCCCACGCGATCCGCGCGCCCGGCCGGTCGTGCGCTTGCGCCAGCGTGCCGGCGAGACGATCGACCACGTGATCGGCCCGCTCTCCGGGCAGCACCCGCAGCAGCGCGATGCGCGGCCACAGGCGCACCGTGCCGGACCGGTCGAGCGTCGCAATCGGGGCGGCGAGCGCTTCGCCCAAAGCCTCCCCCAGCCACTGCCACCGTTCACGGCTCATCGCCTCTCGCGCCACTAAAGCGAACTTGCCACCACCCAGGCGGGCCGCCAGCCATTCGCCGTCCGCCAGTTCATCGGCGGCAAAATGAAGGATCCGCCGGGCCACTTCGACCAGGGCGCCGTCTCCCGCGGCTTCGCCGTACGCCAGATTCACTGCATCGAACCGTCCCAGCCCGATCAGCAGGGCATGAACCGGCGCCGCCTTGCCGTCGGTGGCTTCTGCCCGCCAGATGTCGAGCGCGCCGCGCACGGCCTCGCTGTCGGCAAGCCCGGTCAGGGCATCGCGGCGGCTCTGGCCTGAAGCATGTGATAGCGACGTCATCCGGCCCTCCCTAGCCGCTTGCGCCCGCCGCCGCGCGCCCGCCGCCGCCCTGCGTTGCCAAATGGGACACCCGGCTCTAGCTTCGCGCTTATCCTGGTTTCGAAATAAGGGTGCGCGCGTGACTGGCTCCATCGATGTCAAGCGCCTGGCGCTGCTCGCCTCCCGCACCGAACGGGCCATCGCCGCGGCGGCCGAGCTGCGCGAGCATCACGATTTCGTCTCGTTCGACCGGGCGGAAGCGGTGGTGGTGTTGGGCGGCGATGGCTTCATGCTGCACACGCTGCACCGGATGCTCGACAAGGGGCGGGTCATACCTGCGTACGGAATGAACTGCGGCACGATCGGTTTTCTGATGAACCGTTATCGCACTCCGGCCAAGCTGGTTGATCGGCTGCACAAGGCCCGCATCCACGCTATCGCCCCCCTGCGGATGGAGGCCATCACGCAGGACGGGGCGCGCCATGTTGCCTGCGCCATCAACGAAGTGTCGCTACTGCGCGAAACCCGCCAGACCGCCAAGATTGAGGTGTTGCTGGACGGCAAGACCCGGCTGAAGGAACTGGTCTGCGACGGCGTGCTGCTGGCCACCCCGGCCGGTTCCACCGCCTATAACCTGTCTGCCAACGGACCGATCCTGCCGCTCGATTCGCAGTTGCTGGCGCTGACCCCGATCAGTCCGTTCCGCCCGCGACGGTGGTCGGGTGCGGTGTTGCCTGAGCGGAGCAAGGTGACCTTCCGTGTCAACGAGCCAGCCAAGCGCCCGGTGTCGGTGGTCGCCGACCAAAAAGAGTTCCGCGACGTCGCCGAAGTGAACCTGGAGATCGCCCGCGAAAGCCAGCTAACCCTGCTGTTCGATCCCGGTCACGCCCTCGATGAGCGGATCGTTGCGGAACAGTTCGCGGTCTAGTCGACTCTGGGACTTGCCAACCATCGGGCACGCCCATATAGGCGCGCTCCTGCCGATCCGGCTGCTCCCCGATAGCTCAGCGGTAGAGTAGGTGACTGTTAATCACTTGGTCGTTGGTTCGAATCCAACTCGGGGAGCCATTCATCGTCGCCAGTTCGACGATGTACGATGAGCCGCCAAGCGGCGCTTCAGTCCCTCCCTGCGGCTATGGTAGCCGCACTGGCGATGACACCGCAGCTTGACCCGTACGGGTGCGGCGCGGGTATGTCAGGCCGTCATCCTGTCCTCTGTATTTGCTGAAAGTCCCTGACGTGGCGGCAAAGCAGCCGGTTGCAGACGCGATCCCCCGCATCCACGGGATGCCCAGGGATCCGTAATACTCTAATCGGGATACCGGCGCCGCGGCGGATCGGCGCGGCAATCGAACCGTCCTCTTACCGCAGAGTTGACGAACCGGCCGGCCGATCCGGCTTCGCATAGCGACTGATAGATCTCGGCCGGGACGTCGGAATAGATGTAACGCCTCCGCCCGCTGAACCAGACGCTGAGTTCGCGCGAAAGGGGATTGTAGGCCACTCTCTCGATCGCGGACGAACCTCGGATCTGCTGGACAGGCATGAAGGCTGAGCGCTCGAGAGAATCGCAGCGTTCCGGTCGTTACGCTGAACCGAATCCGTTTCGCGCCAGACCGAATCGGAACCGGCCGCGGCTCATCCGGTTCGGTTCGGGGTGATGAAGCCAATCTCTTGCACAATGCGTGAGGTCGCCAATCGCGCTTCGGTCGCAGCGCCCGACCTGCCCGAGCCGGACCACTTCCACAAATGCCCGGTTTGCGGCCAGCAGGTCGATCGCCGCCGACTGGGCGACGTCATTCACCACGCAAGTCCATGCCATAAGCAGCTGTCGCACTGACTTCGACCATACCGGACCCTTTGCGGGTCGCCTTCGTTGAGGGGCTGAAGGAAAGGACACCTCAAGATGCTTCTCAGAATGGCAACCCTCTGCGCCCTCGGATACGCCGCTTACAACTATTACAACAAGAACCGCGAGCAGGTGGACGGCACCTTCCGGCGCCTGACACAGGGCGGATCCGCCAGTGGTCGGACCGGCGACAACGCTGACCTCGCCGGTGGGCCTCTCAGCAGGGACGCGACGGTGGTGCACGCCGGCGAAGGGCCGCTCGCCCCGACCAGTTAGAATTTCAGCAACAGCCGCGCTCCGACATAGATCGTGAGCGCGGCGGTGAGCCAGCGAATGGCGGTCTGCGGCAGCAGGCGCACCGCGAGCAGGCTGCCGACCTGGCCGCCGATCACCACGGCGATCAACAGGGGCAGTCCCAGCGTCGCGGCTTCGCCGAGGCGATCGCCGCCATTCTTGATGAGCTGGCCAGCCAGGCCGAACACCGAATTGATCAGGATGAACAGCGCCGCTGTCGCGGCGATAGCACGTGCGTTGTCCCAGCGGGTCAGGTGCAGCAGCGGGGCGAGGAAAATCCCGCCCCCGATCCCCACTAGGCCCGCCAGATAGCCGATCGGCGCCACGAGCAGGGGCATCCACCGCGCGGCGGTCAGCGCTCCCCCTTCCCCCCGGGTGGTCTGCGGGATCAGCAGGGCTGCCCCGGCGAGCACGAGGCTGATTCCGAGCAGTCCGACAAACACTTCCTGCTTCAACGGGGTCAGCCCGCCCAGGAAAGCGGCGGGAGCGGCCACGCCGGTGAGCAGCGCGGCCCCGCGCCACGGCGTCAGTCCGGCGCACGCAAACCGGATCGAGCTCCCGCTCACCACCACCAGGTTGCAGGCGAGCGCCAGGATCGGCAGCAGGCGGTAATCGAACCCGGCGAGCGCCAGCAACGCGCTGTAGGTCGATCCGCCACCAAAGCCGACCGCGGCGTAAAGCAGGGCAGTCAGCGCGAAGGCGGCGGCAAGCAGCGGCATCATCACTTCCTCTACCAGACCCCATGCGCCATGATAGCGTCGACCTTGCCACTAGCAGGAGGGAGCGCGTGGACTTCCCCGCCATCGAACTTGGCCGCGACCTGGAGCGCGGCGGATCGAGCGACGCGCGCGCCATCGGCGACATCACCGCCGACGCTTTTCGCGACGACCCCTTCAATCGCTGGTTGTTCGGGCGCTTTGCCGGAATGGCGGGGGTGTTCGGCGCGCTCGCCCGCCATGTGTATCTGCCGCGCGGCTACTGCATCCGGATGGGAGATGAGGGTGCCGCGATGTGGATGCTGCCCGGAGGTGACCTCGAGCCGCCGCTGCGCGCCTTACCCGCGCTGTACGGTGCGGTGTTGTTCGGGAGTACCTGGGGCGCAAAACGCCGCACCGATGCGGCGGTCGCTGCCATGGCCCGCCACCATCCCGCGTTTCCCCACGCGTACCTGTTTACCATCGGCGTGCGCCCATCCGCACGGGGCAAAGGCCTTGGTCGCAGTTTGATCCAGCCGGTGCTCGACGCGTGCGATCGGGCCGGCGTGCCAGCCTACCTGGAGAATTCCAACCCGGCGAACCGCGGGTTCTACCGCAGTTGCGGCTTCGAACGTCAGGCGATGATCGATGTGATGCCCGGTGCCCCGCCGCTGGAGGCCATGTTGCGGCCTCCGCGCTGGGTTTCGCCAAGCGGCCGTGGTTGGCGATCCGCGCCCGCAGGTCAGGCCGGCGTCTTGGTCCCCACCGCGCCGTGGCAGTGCTTGTACTTGTTGCCCGATCCGCAAGGGCACGGCGCGTTGCGGCTGATTTCCTGACCTGCCCACGGGTTGTCCGCCACGCCGCCCGGCCCGGCTTCGGCCACAGGCGACCCGGCGAGCGAGCCGAACAGCGCTTCGCGCAAGCGTGACCCGTCGCCATCGTTCGAATTGTCGATGCCGAGCAGCGGATCGATGTGACCCGTCAGGAAATCCGGCAGGTCGGGGAGCGACAGCGGCGCCTGAGGCGCGTTGAAGCGGAATTCGCTGCGCAGCAGGATCGTGGTCACGTCTTCGCGCAGCGTTTCCAGCATCCGCTCGAACAGCATGAATGCTTCGCGCTTGTACTCGTTGATCGGCTGCTTCTGAGCGTAGGCGCGCAGGAAGATCACCTGACGGAGCGCGTCGAGGGTGGAGAGGTGCTCCTTCCAGTGGTGATCCAGCCGTTCCAGCAGGATCTGCTTCTCCAGCCGTTTCCACATCCCGGGATCGGCCTCGGCGATCTTGCGCTCCATCGCCTCGTCGGTGAGCGCCTGCAGGCGTTCCTCGATCAGCTCAGGCTCGACGTGGTCTTCCTCCAGCCACGCTTCGACCGGGGCATCGACGCCCAGCACGTCGAAGATGCGCTGCTTCAGTCCGGCCACGTCCCATTGCTCGGGATACGAGCCGGGAGGACATGCTTCGCCGACCAGATTGTTGACCGTGTCATGACGCATGTCGGCGACCACATCGTCGACGGCTTCGGAATCCATGATGTCGGCGCGCTGTTCGTAGACGACCTTGCGCTGGTCGTTCATCACGTCGTCATATTCGACGACCTGCTTGCGGATATCGTAATTGCGCGCTTCGACCTTTTTCTGCGCGGTCTCGATCGCCTTCGACAGCCATTTTGACCCGATCGCCTCGCCATCGGCGAGGTTCGAATTCATCATCCGGCTGAACAGCGTATCGGGGCCGAAGATACGCAGCAGGTCGTCTTCCAGGCACAGGTAGAACCGGCTGAGGCCGGGGTCGCCCTGACGGCCCGACCGGCCGCGCAGCTGGTTGTCGATGCGCCGGGATTCGTGCCGCTCGGTCGCAAGAACGAACAGGCCACCTGCTTCGAGCACTTTGGCCCGTTCTGCAGCGACCTCTTCCTTGATCCGCTGGATCGCCGCGTCGCGCTCCGGACCTTCGGGCACGTTCTTCAGCTCGTCCTCGGTCCGGAACTCGACGTTGCCGCCTAGCTGGATGTCGGTCCCGCGGCCCGCCATGTTGGTCGCGATGGTCACCGCGCCCAGCCGGCCCGCCTGCGCCACGATGTGCGCTTCCATCTCGTGGAAGCGGGCATTGAGGACGGAATGCTTCACGCCTTCCTTCTCAAGGTATTCGCTGAGCAGTTCCGACTTTTCGATCGACACGGTGCCCACCAGCACCGGCTGGCCGATCTTGCTCTTCTCGGCGATCGCCTTGGCAATCGCCTGGAACTTGTCGGCCGTGTTCTTGTAGAACTCGTCCTCCTCGTCGATCCGCTGCACCGGCACGTTGGTGGGGATCTCGACGACGTTCATCTTGTAGATGTCCCAGAACTCGGCCGCCTCGGTCGCGGCGGTGCCGGTCATGCCGGAGAGCTTGGGATACATGCGGAAATAGTTCTGGAAGGTGATCGAGGCCATCGTCTGGTTCTCGGGCTCGATCTTCACCCCTTCCTTGGCTTCGACCGCCTGGTGCAGGCCGTTCGACCAGCGGCGGCCGTCCATCATGCGGCCGGTGAATTCATCGATGATGACGATTTTCTCGTCCTTGACGATGTAGTCGATGTCGCGCTTGAACATCACGTTCGCGCGCAGCGCCTGGTCGAGGTGATGGACGACCTGCGTGTTCTCGACGTCGTAGAGATTGGGCGTGGTCAGGAGGCCGCTGCCGGCAAGCAGCTCCTCGATCTTCTCCGCACCCTCTTCGGTCCACGAGATGTTCTTGGTCTTCTCGTCTGCCTCGTAATAGCTGTCGTCGATCGACTTCACGATGGCGTCGATCGAGAGGTACAGGTCCTGTTTGTCCTCCGTCGGGCCCGAGATGATCAGCGGGGTACGCGCCTCGTCGATCAGGATCGAGTCGACCTCGTCGACGATCGCGAAGTTGAACGCGCGTTGCACCATCTGGCCGCGCTCGTGCTTCATGTTGTCGCGCAGGTAATCGAAGCCGAACTCGTTGTTCGTGCCGTACGTCACATCGGACCCATATGCCTCGCGCCGCTCGAATTCGTTGAGGTTGGGCACGATCACCCCGACCGTCAGGCCGAGGAACTTGTGAATCCGGCCCATCCAGTCGGCATCGCGGCGGGCGAGGTAGTCGTTGACGGTCACGACATGGACGCCCTTGCCCTCGATCGCGTTGAGGTACGTCGCCAGCGTCGCGACCAGGGTCTTGCCCTCGCCAGTCCGCATTTCGGCGATCTCACCGCGGTGGAGGACGATGCCGCCGACCATCTGGACGTCGAAATGCCGCATGCCCAGCACACGCCGCGATGCTTCGCGAACGGTCGCAAACGCTTCGGGCAGGATATCGTCGAGAGTGGAACCGCCGGCGAGCTGATCGCGGAACTTCTGCGTCTGGGCGGACAGTTCGGCATCCGAGAGCGCTTCAAGCTGCGGTTCGAGCGCATTGATCTGGCGGACGATCTTGTCGAGCGACTTGACGTAACGGTCGTTCGACGACCCGAACAGGGCCTTGGCGAAATTCTGGATCATGATGGGGTGCCTGACGGCTGGAGGTTCAAGAGCCAAACCCGCCGGACACGCGGGTCCTGCCGGGCAGCGTTACGGGGAAGCGAAACGACGCGCTATTCGTACGCGCGGTCGGGGCCGTACTGAACCGTAGGAATGTAGACGACCACCGGCCGGCGCGGCGCGCAACCGGGCTGCGTGACTGCCTTGCCCTGCGCGTTCACCCGCTGCGGCTGCGAACTGCAGGGCGCTTGAGAAGAACCCTGCGAAGTCGGCACGCTGGTTTCGATACGCGTACTGGAATCCAGGATCATGCGCGCATGCGCGGGAGTGCCGGTGGCAACAAGCCCGGTGATCAGCGCAAGACAGGCAATAATACGACGCAACATGGAGCGGGACAGATAGGCTTTGGCAAGCATCTCGTCCACCCCCTAGTGAATCGCAGCAACCGAAGCGTCCACGCTACGCTTGAGCGCTGAACGAATCTTGAACAGCCGTTAAAAGGGGTCTTTAGCGGCCGATACATGGATCTCGATCGCTCTCCGCTCGCCCGCCCTTTTCCAGTCGCACCGCCGGTCGCGGGGGTGACCCCGCGCGTAGCCCGCGCCGGTTACAAGGACTGGGGACGCTGCGATCTGACCTATATCGAGCTTGCTCCGGGCACGACTGTCGCTGGCGTGTTCACCCGCAACGTCTGCTGTTCCAGCGAGGTGGAACTCGGCCGCGAGCAGGTGCGTCTGGGGACTGCGCGCGCGCTGGTGGTCAATGCCGGCAACTCGAACGCCTTCACCGGCTACCGCGGCCGCGCGGCGGTCGAGGGGATCATGGCTCAAATTGCCGAGCACCTGGGGTGCGCGCCGAGCGACGTCTTCGTGTCTTCCACCGGGGTGATCGGCGTGCCGCTTCCGCAGGACAAGGCGCGCGAAGGTCTCGCTGCTGCCTTCACGGCAGCCGAGTGCTCATGGGAAGAGGCTGCGACAACCATCGGCACGACCGACACTTTCGCCAAAGGCGCGGTGGCGACCGCGATCGTCGGCGGGCAAAAAATCTCGCTGGTGGGTATCGTCAAAGGCAGCGGCATGATCGCGCCCGACATGGCGACGATGCTGGGCTATGTGTTCACCGACGCAGCGGTCGAACCGGCTTTCCTGCAGGCGCTGCTGTCGGCGGCAAGCGACGCGACGTTCAACTGCATCACTGTCGATAGCGACACCTCGACCAGCGACACCGTGCTGGCGTTCGCCACCGGGCAAGCCGGCAACGCTCCTCTGGCCTCGATCGAAGACGCGGGCGCCGATGCTTTCGCCGCGGCGCTGCACGATGTGTGCCGCCAGCTCGCTCATCTGGTGGTGCGCGATGGCGAAGGGGCCGCCAAGTTCATCGAGGTGGCGGTAACGGGAGCGACCTCCGACGACAGCGCGCGCCGGATCGGCCTTGCGGTCGCCAACTCTCCGTTGGTCAAGACCGCCGTAGCGGGCGGTGACGCCAACTGGGGGCGGGTCGTCATGGCGGTCGGCAAAGCTGGGGAGCCGGCGGACCGCGACAAGCTGTCGATCGGGTTCGGCGGCACTTGGGCCGCGCGTGAGGGTCAGCCGGTCGTGGACTACGACGAAGCTCCCGTGGCCCGGTATCTCGCGGGCGACGAAGTGACGATCGCGGTCGATCTTGGCCTTGGCGAAGGCCGCGCGACAGTGTGGACTTGCGATCTTACCGCGGGATACATCGCCATCAACGCAGATTATCGGTCCTGAATGGCCGCCGCCGGTGATAAGCTGACCAGCGCGGTCGGCGCGCTGATGCGTGACGCCGCGACGCGCGCCATCATGCCGCGGTGGCAAGCGCTTGCCGAATACCAGATCGAAAGCAAAGCAAGCGGCGGCACCCTGCCTGACGTGGTCACGATCGCGGATCACGAAGCGGAAGCGATCCTGACCGAAGGCTTGTCCCGCCTGCTGCCCGAAGCCACCGTGATCGGCGAGGAAGCGTGCGCCGCCGATCCTTCGCTGCTTGCTCGGCTCGGCGACCCGTTGTGCTGGATCGTCGACCCACTCGATGGGACCAACAACTTCGCCGCCGGCAAACCGCCGTTCGGCATCCTGATCGCACTGGCTGAGCATGGGGAAACGGCCGCCGGGTGGCTCTACGATTGCCTGACCGGCCGATTTTGCCACGCGATCCGTGGGCGCGGCGCGTACATCGATGGCGAGCGCGCCGCCGCGCGCGAGACAGGCGCTTCGACCCCGGTCGCGGCCAACTCGTTGATCTACATGGCCCCCGATCGGCGCGCACGGGTCAGCGCGGCGATCGCCCCACACTACACGCTCGTCGACATTCCCCGGTGCGCAGCCGAGCAATATCCGCGGCTGGTTCTGGGCGAGAACGATGTCGCGATTTTCGAACGGACCCTGCCGTGGGATCACGCTGCCGGCGCGCTGTTCGTCAACGAGGCCGGCGGAAAGGTCGCCCGCCCTGACGGGTCGCCCTACCGCGTGGACGAGTACGAGCGGCCCGGCCTCATCGGCGCGGCGAGCCCGCGCTTGTGGGACCAGATGGCCGCTCGCCTAACCGTGCCCTAGCTCTGCAGTTCGCTTTCGAGCCAGCTCTTGAGCTGCATCTTGGGGGCTGCGCCCAGCTTCTGCGCGATAGGCTTGCCGCCCTTGAACAGCACCATCAGCGGGATCGACTGCACGCCGATCGAACCGGGCACGCCGGTGTTTTCCATGATGTCCATCTTGGCGATGGTCACCTTGTCCGACAGCTCATCGGCGATTTCTTCCAGCGCGGGGCCGATCATCTTGCACGGACCGCACCACTCGGCCCAGAAATCCACCAGCACCGGTTTGTCGGAATCGAGCACGTCGGATTGGAAACTGGCGTCGGTCACCGCGATGGTCGGCATGATATTCTCCTTTTGCACGGCCCGCCATTCCGCGGCGGCCCGATGTTCTGGCCACCAATCTAGGCAGCCCGGTCGTTCACTCAACCGATGGGGCTGGAAAGCTTTCCGGTTCGGGGGACAAGTGCGTCTTGCGCGCTGCCAGCAAATCTTCCGGGATGACGATGAGCCGAGGCGCCTGTGTATAGAGGACCGCCGCGCAAATCTCCCGCCCGGGATAGATCACCTGCAGCGCGGCTACGTACGCGGCCATCTGGCGCAGCGTGCTCTCGGGCACTTCCTCCAGCGAGGATGGCGGACGGCGCGTGGTCTTGAAGTCGACTACCGTGATCCGGCCCGGCTCGATCAGTAGACGGTCCGCGGTTCCGGCGACCACCACGCCGCCCACCGTCGCCGCCAGCGGGACTTCGGCGAGGGCGCTGGGCGAAAACACGTCGGCAAACGCGGGCTGCGACAAGACCGCCAGCGCACTGGCGAGCAACGCCTCGCGCTCCTCGGCGGGAAGGTCCGCTGCCTGGCGAGTGAGCCATCCTCGGCCAAGCTCGCTCCTCTGGTTTGGAGCGATGTCGGGAAGTCGCTCCAGCAGCCGGTGCACCAGCACGCCCCGGCGCGCCGCGATCCGCGCGGTATCGGCGGGGAATGGCGGATCGGCGCCCTGCTCCGCGCCAGCAGCCGAAGGTGCCAGCGGCCGCGGCGGGCGCGGTTCGTCGCCGACCGGAGCGCTAGCCCAGACAGGTAGTCCCGCCTCGAGCGGAGCCTCAACCGCCGCCGTTGGCGGGGCCGCTGGCGCGCGCGCGCCCCATTCGCTGACCGCCCCCCAGATCGGATCGGCCAGCGGTTCATTTTCGAACAAGGGCGCCAGGCGCGCAAACCATGAATCGGGTGCCGGCTCTTTCTCTCGCTTGCCCAGCGCGCCGCCGATGAACAGCGCTTCCTCGGCGCGGGTCATCGCGACGTAGAGCAGGCGCCAGTGCTCCTGGCGCTCGGCAACACGGGCGGTGTTCTCCGCATCGACCACCGGGCCGGCCTTTTCCTCCTTGCGCAGGGGAGGCATCGGCACCGTGCGCCCGCCGCCGCCGGGCAGATCCTCGGTGAGAGTCAGGTCGCGCGTCGGAGAAGCGTCCGGATTGCCGGTGGCATCGGCCAAAATCACGATAGGCGCCTGCAAGCCCTTCGATCCGTGGACTGTCATCACCCGCACCAGCCCGCCGCCTCCGTCCGCGTCGCGCTTCAGTTCGCCCTCGCCCGCATCGAACCATGCGAGGAAGCCGACGAGACTGGGCGTTTGCGTGGAGGCGTAGGCGCTGGCGGCATTGAGCAGTTCGTCGATCGGATCGTGTACCTCGTGACCGAGACGCGCGACGAGTGCCTTGCGACCCTGCCACGGACCGACCAGCAGCCAGTGGAGCAACGCCTGGGGCGGCTCGAAATCCGCGCGCCAGAGCAAGTCGAGCAGGCGGGCGGCGGTCTCTTGCTGGCGCGGGTGCGCGCCGCCCCGGATGTGATCCCACAGCGGCACGCCTTTGGTGCGGTAGCCGAATTTGAGCAGTTCTTCCTGCGACCAACCGATCAGCGGACTGACCAGCAGGTTGGCCAAGCTCAGGCTATCGAGCGGCTGGGCGGAAAAGCGCAGCGCCGCCAGCAGGTCCTTCACCCCCAGCGGCGCGCCCAGGCGCAGCCGGTCGACGCCCGCGACCGGCACGCCCGCCGCGTGCAGCCGGGCGACGATCAGCCCGGCCAGCTCGCGCCGCTTGCGCACCAGCACCATGATATCGCCGGGTCCGGCATTGCGGGTGCCGCCCTTGACCAGCGGGAAGCCGTCTCTCAGCCAGACACGGACCTGATCGGCGATGCGGTTGGCCATCGCTCCCTCGGGTTCCGACAGCCAGTCCTCGGGCCCGTCGTCATCGGCATCGTCTCCGCGACCGGCGACCGGGTGCCACAGCGTGACAAGTCCGGGGCGCCCATCCCCGATGTGCGGCTCAGGCTCGCTGTCGAGACCGAACGCGCGCGCGCCGATCGTCTCGATCGCGCGATCGACGAAATCGAGCACCGGCTGCGCGGTGCGGTAGCTGCGGCCGAGTCCCAGCTTCAGCAGCTCACGGTCGGGGTCACCGGCTGCCAGCGCGTCGATCAATTCGGCATAGTGCTGCCGCGCGATGGCGAAGTTTTCCGGGCTGGTGCCCTGGAAGCGAAAGATCGCCTGCTTGTAATCACCGACCACGAAGATCGTGCGCATGGCTTCGCCGCGCGCGCCCTCGCCGGCGAAGAAGTCTCCGGTCAGCGCGCGGATGATGTCCCATTGGGCCTGGTTGGTATCCTGCGCTTCGTCGATCAGGATATGGTCGAACCGCCGGTCGAGCTTGTAGCGAATCCAGTCGGCAATATCGGACCGGGTCAGCAATTCGGCCGCGCGGCGGATCTGGTCATCGAAGTCGATCAGCCCTTCCCGCTCCTTGGCCTCTTCCCACGCGAGCGCGAACCGGCGGCCAAGCTCAAGTGCGGGCGTCAGCAGGTCAGCCAGCGCGAGCAACGCCTGTCGCTCGCGTAGCGCACCCAGCGAAGCCGCAACCGCTTCCGCCGCGGCGGCATAGCCGGGATCGCACTTCTCCAGGCTCTTCAGCGAGCGGATTTCACCCTTCTGGGTGAACAGCGCATCCCGCAGCGGACCCGCCGCCGTGACCCGCCCCAAGCCGCTGGCGCCAAGGAAGTCGGCAATCGCGGTGGTCGATTTAAGCGCGGTCGCCGTGCCCCATGCCGCGTTTGCGGACTGGACCCGGTGAAGCGCTTCGCAGTCGAACACACCCTCGGCGCACAGTTCCACCAGGCTGGTCTCGCTCGCGTCGCTCTCGAGGCCGAGCAACCGGAGCACCCGTTCGTGCATCGGGGGCTGCCATGCACCCGTCCCCTGCCAGACCTCGCGCGCTTCGGCGCAGCGCATCAGCCACAACCGCACGCCGTCCGGCCCCATCCGCTCGCTCAGCATCGCCAGCGGACCGAGCACCGCGACGTCCTCCACTTGCTCGGCCTCCACGACGAGGGTCTGAAGCACCTGTCGCGCCAGGAGTTCGCGGTCGCGGTCTTCCATCGGCCGGGTGCCGGCGACCAGCCCCGCTTCGTCAGGGAATGCCGCCAGCAGCCACTGGGAAAACGCGTGGATCGTGTCGATCCTCAAGCCACCGCCAGGGCAATCGAGCACCGCCGCGAAGCGCGTGCGTGCCCGCTCCTGCGTGGCCGGATCGACCGGCGCACCGATCGCGAGTAGGTTCTTGCCCAGTTCCTCCGGCTTCAATCGCACCCAGCGCGCTAGCACGGCGTTGACCCGCTCGGACATTTCCGCCGCGCCGGCCTTGGTGAAGGTAAGGCACAGGATCTGGCCGGGCTTGACCCCCGGTTGAAGCAGCAGGCGCAGCACGCGCGCAGACAGAACCTGGGTCTTGCCGGTCCCGGCAGATGCGGACAGCCACACGCTGCGTTCCGGCGCGACGGCCCGCGCCTGATTGTCGCGCAAGGGGTGAACCGCGCCGCTCATTGTTCGTGTCCCACCCACTCATCCAACCGCATCAGCTGGTCATACGTCGCGTAGCTGGGCGCATCGGGGTTGAGCCGGGCGGTGAACGGCTCGGACCCCAGGATCCAGTTGTCCAGCGCATCATCCAGATAGCGCCGCGCCTGCGGCAGGAACTCGCCCGCGGCGATGCCCTTTTTCTTGGCGCCTTCCAGGATCGGCGTGGTGATGTAACCGAACCCGGTATCACTCTTGTCGCTTCGACCGAGCGACCAGTATTCGAACCGGCTGGCTGTGCCCTGTGCCTTGGCGAACGCGCCCTCGCCCACCATCAACCCCAGCGTGCCGAGCTGGAGCGCGAACCCGCGCTCCACCTGCGCGCCCGACGGCGGCTTGCCGGTCTTGTAGTCGACCACTGCAAAGGTGCCGTCCTCCAGCTGGTCCAGGCGATCGATTCGCCCATGAAGGGTCACGCCGCGCCACTCCATGCGCCCTTTCTCCTCCCAGAGAACGGGCGTGCGCGAGGGATCGGAGGCGACGCTCGCTTCCACCCATCGCAGCGCGTTCAGCAGCCGCGGGCGCCATAGCGCGCGCGTCAGCGGATGGGCGTGCATCGCACTCAGCGTTTCGCGCGCGATTTCGTCCAGGGGGCGACCGGTCTTGTGCCAGTTTTCCAGGATCTCGTGCGCCAGAGTGCCTTGCCACGCCGGGCTCGGCTCCGCCTCCAGCGGCTCCAGCTCCGGCAGGCCGAGAATAGACGACGCATAAAACTGGTATGGATCAGCGCGCAGCCGGTCGAGCCCGGTCACGCTGATCGCGACCTTTCGCTGCTCCGCCGTGGGCATGGGCCGCGGCCGGGGATAGTCCGGCGCGGGCGCGGCATGGTCAATCATCGCGGCAAGCCGCGGCGCGTCAGCCTCGCGGTGGTGGTCGCCCAGTTCCCCCAGCAGCGCCTGGACCCGCAGCAGAAAGCGCGAGGCGATCGCCGGCCCGCCCTCGTCCCGGCGGGAGCGGCTGAGCACCACTTCGGGCGCGCCCATCGCGGCAGCAAGATCGTGTGCGTTAAGGCCGATGCGGAAATCGGCGCCCGGCACGCCGAGCGCGCGCAGCACCGCCGGTGCGAGCAGCGGGTCGGTCGCCGGTCGCGTGGGCCAGGTGCCTTCGTTCAACCCGGCTGCGATCACCAGGTCCGCCCGCGCCATACGCGATTCGATCAGGCCGTAGATCGCCACCCGCGGGTGTCCCCCGTAGGGCGGACGAACCGCCACCGCTTCCATCGCATCGCCCAGCGCAGGGTGCAGGTCGCGCGCCTCCAGCACGGTGCCCGTTTCGCGGGCGTGGGCGCGCAGATCCTCGACGAAGGCGGACAGTGCGCGGCCGTCCTCGCGGCTCCACAGCACTTCTCCCGACAGCGCCTCTCCGGTCGCGGCGAGCCGGTCCAGCCATTCTGCCAGGGAGAGCGTTTCGTCTGCCATCAGCGGCGTCAGGATCGCCTCGACCTCAAGCCACCAGTGCCCGACCCGCGCCTTCTCCGCGATCGGCCGCAAGGCTGCGAAACCCGGTGCGGGACGCGGACCGCGCAGCTTGAGCTCGAACGCGCGCAGGCGTTCGAGCCAGGGCGCGCGCCGTTCGCCCGTCATCACGAGCGGATGGGCGAGCGCGGCCACGAGCGCGATCGGCGCGCCGCCTTCCGATGCGATCTGCGCCAGCTGAAGGAACAGCCGACCGGCGGCGGTGCTGCCCAGCGGGCGGCCCGCTGAATCGTCGGCGTCCAGGTTCCAGCGACGCAAGTGCTGGATCACCCGGCGCGCGAGCGCGCGGTCGGGCGTGACCAGCGCGACCCGCTTTTCCGGTTCCGCCACTGCTTGCCGGATAAGCAGCGCGATTGCCTGCGCTTCGGCTTCGGGGTTGGGGTTCTCCATCAGCCGGACGCCGGCCAGCCGGCGGCGATCGGGCGGCATGTCGGCCCACGACTTGCTCGCTTCGGGCGGCAGGAACAGGCTGGAGATTGCGCGGCTGCGTTCGGGCGGGGCGGCCGACAGCCCGCGCCGGTGCCACGGCTGCACCTCCTGCCGGTTCACGCCCATCCGGTTGAGCAGCAGCTTGAGGTGGTATTGCGGGTGCGAGACCGCGTCGTCTTCCGAGAATGGTGGATCTTCCGGTCCGCCGGCGATGCCCAGCTCTGCCCACACCTCATCGGGCATCGCCAGATCGAGGTCGGGCAGGATGACGGCACCCTGCGGCAGTTCGCTGACCACGCGCAGCAGCCGCGCAAGGGCGGGCGCGGCGCTGGTCACGCCGGCGGCGATCACCGGAGTTTGCGGCGGTCGTTCCTTCCAGGTTCGCGCCGCATGATCGAACAGGCGATTGCGCCGCGCGGACGCGTCTAGCGCACACATCGCCGAAAGTTCCGCCAGCCACCGTGTCTGGACCCGCGCAAACAGCCGCACGGACCGCTGCCAGTGTTCGGCCATGTCGCCGACGATCTCGCGCACCTGATCGCTCAGCAGCAATTCGGGTCCGATATCCTCGATCAGCAGACGGTCCATCGTGCGGGCGACCTGCTGCGCCAGCCGCAACAGCGCAGCACCGCGCGGTGCCTCCTGCCCCATCTCGTCCGCCAGCAACGCGGCGATGCGCAGCCATCGGCGCGTGGGATCGACCGCCGGCGGGATGTCGGCCGCACCCAGCGGGTCAAGCAGCGTGCCGAGGGTTTCGTCGAGGTCCAGGTCGCCGACCACCGCCATCCGCGGCATCAGCAGGCCGGCTCCCGAACCGGCGGACGGGCTGACCCGCACGAACGCTTCCTGCAAGGTTCGGGCGGCACGGCTCGACGGCAACAGCAGCGTCAGGCGCGCAAGCCCGTAATCGCCTTCGGTGTAGCGCGGGATCAACCCGGCGACGAGCGCGTCGGCAAAGCCTCGGTGCGCTGCGATCGAATAGACTTGCGGGCCCTTCATCGGCGGCGATCAGGCACCCCTCAACGCCTCTTCGGTCGGCTTGATCGCGTGCGGCTCTCCGACTTCGAACCACTGGCCGGTGAACGCGGCGCCGAACAGCCGGCCTTCCGCGATCGCCCGCTCCCACAGGATCATCGTGCCGAACGGACCGTCCGGCGCATCGCGCAGCAGCCGGTGGCTGACGAGCTGGATGCCGGTATAGATGAACGGCGCGACCCGGCCCGTCTTGCGGCGGCTGAGGCGGCCAAGCGCGTCCATGTGGAAATCGCCCTGCCCCCGGAAGTTCATCGCGCGCGCGTGCGGCACGACGAGCAGCAGGGCGTCCATCTGATCAGGCCGCCACGCGCTCGACAGATCGGCGAAGGCATCGCGCGGCCCGTCGAGCCAGATGTTATCGGCATTGAGGCAAAAGAACGGATCGGGCAGCAGGCCGGCGGCGAGCGCTTTCTTCATGCCGCCGCCCGTCTCCAGCAGCACCGCGCGCTCGTCCGAAACGGTCACCTTCGGCGATTGCCGCTCGGCAAGGTGCGCCTCCAACAGGTCGGCCAGATAATGCACGTTCACTACCGCTCGCGCGACGCCGGCATCTGCCAGGCGGTCAAGCGCGTGATCGATCAGCGGCTTGCCCGCGACCCGCACCATCGGTTTGGGCTGCGTCGCCGTGAGCGGACGCATCCGCTTGCCCAGCCCCGCCGCCATGACCATCGCGGTATCGCTGGCGAGGACGGTCACGTCAGGCTTCCACCCAGTTCATCACGGCGGGCCTGCGGGATGTTGGCGTCGAACCAGGCGGCGACCGGGGCCAGCGCCGGATGCGCGAGGTCGCGCTCCAGCGCGGCCCATACCCGCGGGATCAGCGACAGGTAGCCTCGCTTGCCGTCGCGCTGCCATAGCCGCACGAAGATGCCGACGATCTTGGCATTCCGCTGGGCGCCGAGGCGCGCATAGTCCGCCGCGAATTCAGCGCCCGGCCGCGCGCGCGTGACATAACGGTCGAGCATGCGGCGCTCGAGCTCGGGCGAGACCTCCCGCCGCGCATCCTGCAGCAGGCTAACCAGATCGTACGCCGGATGACCGACCAGCGCGTCCTGAAAATCGATCAGTCCTTGCGCGCCGCCCGCGTCCTTGCCTGCCTCGAGCAGCATGATGTTTTCCGCATGATAATCGCGCAGCACCGTCACGCCGGGGCGCTGACGCTCGAGCAGCGGAGCGAGCACTTCGTCCCAGGCGCGGGTGTAACCCTCGGCATCCACTTCCAGCCCTGCGGCGGGGCAGTACCATTCGGTCAGCAGCGCCGCTTCGCGCTGATATGTCGCCATGTCATACGGTGCGAACGGACCAGGCGTTTTGGTGTGCAGCGCGACCAGGGCATCGATCGCCGCGCTGTATGCCGCGTCCTCGTCGGCGGGGTGAACGTCGAGCCAATCGCGCATCCGGTCGCTGCCGAAATCTTCCAACAACACCCAACCTTGTGCGGCGTCGGCAGCGTAGATCGCGGGCGCGCGCATCTGCGCGGCGGTCAGCCATTCGGCGACATCGAGGAACGGTTGCGGATCTTCATGCGGCGGCGGGGCGTGCATCAGCATCGCCTTGCGCTCACTGCTGCAAATGCGGAAATACCGCCGGAACGACGCATCGCCGGGAATGGGATCGACAGCGGCGCTGCCCCAGCCGGCAGCGGCGAGAAACGGGTGCAGACCTTCGGGCAGCTCGCTCATGACAGGCGCCCTAGCCAATCGGCCCCCGGTTCGACAATCGCCACGCGGCCGTTTCCCGCCGTTTCCAGCGTGATCGAGAGGCATCCCGGCTCATGTGCGAAACCGCCCGCATTCTCCGGCCATTCGGCGATCAGGGCTGCGCCGTAGCGGTAGTCATCCAACCCCAGCTCCTCGGCTTCAGCGGGCGAATCGAGCCGATAGAAGTCCGCGTGCACCAGGGGCGGATCGAGCGCATCGTAGGTCTCAAGGATGGTGAAGGTCGGCGACGGCACTTCTCCCTGATGACCCAGGGCGGCGATGATCGCCCGCGCCAAAGTCGTCTTGCCAGCGCCAAGGCCACCGGACAGGGCGATAACGTCGCCTGCGCGCAGGTGCACGGCCAGGCGGGCACCGAACGCATCCATCGCGGCAAGGTCGGGCAGCTCCACCCTCACGGCAGCAGGATCGTCGCGGTGGTCCCCTCACCAGCAAGCGACACGATCTCAAGCGTGCCGCCGTGCGCTTCGACCAGCTGGCGGGCGAGCGGGATGCCTAGCCCCGCGCGGCGCTCCGGGCGGCCATTCGCACCAGTGCGCAAGCCCTCCAGCGCGCGGCGCAGCTCATCGCGGGTCATGCCCTTGCCGTTGTCGGATACGATTATGCGCACGCCGTCGGCCTTGCGCGACAATTCGACGAGGATCTTTCCCCCCGGCGGCGTGGCGGCGATCGCGTTGTCGAGCAACTGGCCGAGTGCCCGGCCCAGCTGGCGCGGATCGGCCTCCACCTTCGCCGTCTGGCCGCCGCGCAAGTCCAGGCTCAACCCCGCACTCAGGATGGCCGCCTCGCGATCGCGCACTACTTTGGTGGCAAACGGCAGCAGTTCCAACTTCTCGGGCGCCAGCGGCAGCAGGCCGGCTTCGCTTTGCGACAGGTCGAGGACATTCTCCACCTGATCGGTCAGGCGCTGGACCGATTCTATGATGGCGGCGACATACTCATGCCCCTGCGCGGAAAGTTCGCCCGCCACGCCGGCCTCCAGCAGCTCTGCAAACCCGCTGATCGAGGTAAGCGGCACGCGGAATTCATAGCTCATGTTGGCGAGGAAACGGGTCTTCAGCTCGTCAGCTGCCTCCAGCGCCTCGTTACGCTCACGCAGGGCGTCCTCGGCTTTCTGCGAATCGGTGATGTCGAGCACCGTCAGCAGGCCATTGCCGTCGGGCAGCGGGACGCCCGCGATCTCCAGCGTGCGCCCGTCGGCCAGCGCGACCCGGCCGCCGGTCTGCTTGCGATCGAGCGTAGCGCCGCGGACGATTTCGCCGATGGCTTTCGCCTGCTTGGGCTTTTCCAGGTGCGGGGCGATGATCGCCACGAGTTGATCCGCGGTCGGATGACCATCGAGTGTGTCCGGCTCGATCCCCCAGGCTGCTGCGAAACGGCGGTTCCACAGTTGCATGTGCCCGTCGGGAGCGAACACCGCCAGCGCCTCGAACAGGCTGTCGAAGATCGCGGTGCGCGTGCGCAGCAGCGTGTCACGGGTCGCGGACAGGGCCAGGCTTTCGGTGCGATCCTCCGCGATCAGCACGAGCCCTCCGTCAGGCATCGGCTGCGTGACGATCCGCAAGTGCGTGCCGTCGCTCAGCGGCCAGGCTTCTTCCACCGGCTCGCCTTGCGCGAACCACTCGACCCGTTCCGCCCGCCAGGCGGGGAAGTCGCGCACTTCGGGCGTCCGCCCGGCCTCGCGCGCTTCGCGCAGGAAGCGTTCGAACTCGGTGCCCTCGCTTGCGCCGGGACGCATCGTGAAGGCACGGCGGAAGGGCTGGTTGGCGGAGATCAGCTTGCGGTCGGCTCCGAACTGCGCGACGCCGACGGAAAGCTGGTCCAGCATCGCGCGCTGGGCATCCTGGAATGCCCGCAGGGTGCGACCAAGCTCTTCCATCTCCTCGATGTCGACCGCGTATCCGGCGACGCCCTCGTCCCCCAGCGGCAAGTCGCTGACCTTCATCGCCCGCCGCTGACCGGCGATAGTGGTGGCCACGATCCGCTCGATCGCCTGCTTCTGTCCGGCAGCTTGGGCTGCGACCTGCGCTGCGGACAGGCCGTCAGCAGGTTCAATCAGTTCCACCTGGTTTTCGACCGCTGTTTCGGCGCTGTCGGCGCCGACCGCGGCAACATAGGCCTGGTTGACGAGCTTCAGCCTCGCGTCGGGACCGCGAAACCACATCGGCATGGGAGCGGCTTCGATAAGGCCCACCAGGGCGGCAAAATCGCTCTTGGCGCGGGCGGCGTCCGCGCGCAGGCGAGCCAGTTCGCTCTCGCTTTCGGAAAAGTCGAAGATCCACAGCAAGGCCGCGCCGCCGGGCGAGACCTGGGGGTCAGCCAGTGCACCCCGCACGGCAAGGCTGCGGCGCGAGCCGGGGGGAGTGATCGCCATGCGAAACGGAGCGGCGGTTTTCTGCGTGCGCGCGACGAGGCGCTGCAGTTCGGCAAGCTGTTCGGCGGACAGTCCCTTCCCGCCCGCGCCGTTGCCCAGATCCACGAGATACTGGGGCAACTTGGCGAGTCCGAACCAGCCGGCGAGTCGCTCGCTGCCCTCGATGCGCCCGTCGGCGCGCACCAGCAAGGGAATGGCCGGTGCTTCGTCGATCATCCGCGCCATGCGCCGCGCGGCCTTGCGGGACGATTCCGCGGCGCGCGCTTTCGCGCCGGCGGCGATCATCAGCCCGGCCGCTCCCGCCACCCAAGCGGCGAGCAGCAGACCGATCAGTGCCAGCGCGAGAGGTGAAAACTGCATGGGGGCCGTTCGCTATGCGCGCACGGCCCCCAAAGCAACCGGGCGACTAGCACTTAGTAGCGGTAGTGATCCGGCTTGAACGGACCGGCCACTGGCACGCCGATGTAATCAGCCTGTCGCTGGCTCAGTTGAGTGAGCTGAACGCCCAGCTTTTCGAGGTGCAGCGCGGCCACCTTTTCATCGAGATGCTTGGGCAGCACGTACACGTCGTTGTTGTACTCTTCACCCTTGGTGAACAGCTCGATCTGCGCGAGGGTCTGGTTGGTGAACGAGCAGCTCATCACGAAGCTGGGGTGTCCGGTGGCGCAACCCAGGTTCACCAGGCGGCCCTTGGCGAGGATGATGATCTTCTTGCCGTCGGGGAAGGTCACCACGTCCGTGCCGGGCTTGATTTCCTGCCAGTCGTAGTTGTCGAGCGCGCTGATCTGAATCTCGCTGTCGAAATGACCGATGTTGCACACGATCGCCATCGGCTTCATCGCCTTCATGTGCTCGGCGGTGATCACGTCCTCGTTGCCGGTGGTGGTGACGAAGATGTCGCAGCGCTTGACCGCCTCTTCCATCGTGACGACTTCAAAGCCTTCCATGGCTGCTTGAAGAGCGCAGATGGGATCGATTTCGGTCACCATCACCCGCGCGCCGCCGTTGCGGAGGCTGTCGGCGGAGCCCTTGCCGACGTCGCCGAACCCGGCAACGCAGGCAACCTTGCCGGCGAGCATCACGTCGGTGGCGCGGCGGATCGCGTCGACCAGCGATTCCTTGCAGCCGTACAGGTTGTCGAACTTCGACTTGGTCACGCTGTCGTTCACGTTGATCGCGGGGAACGGCAGCTTGCCCTGCTTGGCCAGGTGGTACAGCCGGTGCACGCCGGTGGTGGTTTCTTCCGACACGCCCTTGATCGCCTTGACCGTCTCGGTGAGGTAGCCCGGCCGTGCCTTGATGAACGCCTTCAGTGCGCGCTGCATCTCGATTTCTTCGGCGTTGGCGGGATCAGGCATGGTCTCGCCCGCCTCGATCCGTGCGCCCCATAGCGCGAACATGGTGGCGTCGCCGCCGTCGTCGAGGATCAGGTTGCAGGTCTGGTCGCCCCAGTCGAAGATGCGGCCGACATAGTCCCAGTAATCCGCCAGGCTCTCGCCCTTGATCGCGAACACGGGCACGCCGCTCGCGGCGATCGCAGCGGCTGCGTGGTCTTGGGTCGAGAAGATGTTGCAGGTGGCCCAGCGCACTTCCGCACCCAGCGCGGTCAGCGTCTCGATCAGCACCGCTGTCTGAATCGTCATGTGCAGCGAACCGGTGATCCGCGCGCCCTTGAGCGGCTGGGACGCACCGTATTCTTCCCGCAAAGCCATCAGGCCCGGCATCTCGGTTTCGGCGATCGCGATCTCGGCCCGGCCGTAGTCGGCAAGGTTGATGTCCGCGATCACATAATCGCGGGTAAGGGTCTGGGCAGAAGTGGCCACGGCAAAATTCTCCATTCGGGGGTTGCGCGCGCCCTAGCTCCCGTTGGCGCCAAAAGCAAATATAAAGCTTCCTTTATATGTGATCCAGAACCCGTCTTGGCGGGCTGTCGCGGCAGCGGACGGCCCTGCCCCGAAATTCGTCGCTCTCGGGGCTGCGCGGCTTGCACCGGCGTCCGTGCGCGCTATCTCGCTGGCGACTTCCTGCAACTTGCAAAAGGATTAGTGCGATGACGATCAAGGTGGGCGACAAGCTGCCCGACGTGAAGCTGGTGAAGGCGACCGAAAACGGGCCCGAAGCGGTGCAGAGCTCCGACTATTTCGCGGGCAAGAAGGTTGCGCTGTTCTCGGTGCCCGGCGCGTTCACGCCGACCTGCTCGGCGCGCCATCTTCCGGGATATGTCGACAAGGCGCAGGATCTGAAATCGAAGGGCGTGGACGAGATCGTCGCGACCTCGGTCAACGACGCGTTCGTGCTCGGCGCCTGGAACAAGTCCGCCGGCAGCGACGACATCACGATGCTGGCTGACGGCAACGGCGACTTTGCCGAAGCG
Source organism: Altererythrobacter sp. TH136 (assembly GCF_007065885.1). NCBI lineage: Bacteria > Pseudomonadati > Pseudomonadota > Alphaproteobacteria > Sphingomonadales > Erythrobacteraceae > Altererythrobacter > Altererythrobacter sp. TH136. The sequence continues at coordinate 652,175 of NZ_CP041409.1, forward strand.
CTCGGCCTGACGATGGACGGCTCGGGCTTCGGGCTTGGCAAGCGCGGTCAGCGGTTCTCGATGATCGTCGATGATGGCGTGGTGAAGGAGCTCAACGTCGAACAGCCCGGCGATTTCTCCGTGTCCAGCGCAGAGCACCTGCTCGAACAGCTTTAGGTTCCTCCAGAACGCGACAACAGCCGCGGGCGAGAGATCGCCCGCGGCTTTTTTACGGCCGGGTGGCGACGCCGTTGTCCACCGAATGGCAACCATTGCCGTTTAGTTTTGCCGCATGAACGGGCTTCTCGCCGCACGCGCCATCGCACTGGAGCATTCCCCCACGCCCCCCACGGCGACGTGGACCGCGCGGCATGGCCTGACCTCGCTGCTGGCGATCGTGCTGGGGAGTGCCGCGATGCTCGCGGGCGCCATCCTGATGGTTACCGGCACGTCTCTCGAGTGGGCCGTGTTCGCCCGGTTCGCCGCCCTGGCGACCGGGATGGCCCTGGTATCGTTATGGTGCAGCAAACGGCAGCTCGATCCGCGGATGGCGGCCGCTGCAGCGATCGTCGCGGCGGCGATCCTCTCGCTGATGTTCTGCGCGGTCATCTCGCATGTGGGCCTCAAGCTGGAGGCGCCCCTGATGGATGCGCGTTTGGCCCGGGCCGACGCCGCGCTGGGGTTTCATGTCGATCGGGCAGTCCGTGCGGCGGCGTACAGTCCGCACCTGATCGACGTGCTGGCGTTTGTGTACAACGCTTCGGGAGTTGTCGTCGTGGCGCTGATACTCGCGGTTCTCGGGACCGGAAGCACCGGCCGCGCGTGGGAGCTTACCGCGACCATCGTGATCGCCATGCAGGTTGTCGCCGCGCTATCGATCCTGATGCCGGCCATCGGTGCCATGCACCACTTCGGCTTGGGCGACCTGCAGGGCCGGGGCCTGCCGGTGGGGGCTGGCGTCTATCACCTTCAGGGCTTCGCGCACTTTTACGGCGGGAGCGATCCTGTCGCTCGGCTGAGCGACATGACCGGTCTTGTCACCTTTCCGTCGTTTCACACCGTGCTGGCGCTGATGGCGACGCAAGCACTCGCCCCCACCCGCCTCCGCTGGGTGGGAGTGGCCTGGACGAGCATGGTCATCGTCTCGACCGTTCCGGTGGGCGGGCATTACGCTGTCGATCTTGCCGCCGGCTTTGTCATCTGGGCCTTGGCCGCCGCGATCAGCCAGCGGGTTAGTACCCCATCAGCTTGAGCACTTCCTCGCGGCTGCGCGGGTCGTCAAGAAAAGTGCCCATCATCCGGCTGGTAATCATGCTCACGCCCGGCGTGCGCACCCCGCGCGCGGTCATGCAGCTGTGCGCCGCCTCGATCACTACCGCCACACCCTGGGGGTGGAGGTGGTTCCAGATGCAGTCCGCCACTTGTGCCGTCAGCCGCTCCTGCACCTGCAACCGGCGCGCGAACCCGTGGAGAACCCGTGCCAGCTTGCTGATGCCGACCACCCGGTCATTGGGCAGATAGGCGATCGCGGCCTTGCCGATGATCGGCGCCATGTGGTGTTCGCAGTGGCTCTGGAATGGGATGTCCTTCAGCAGGACGATCTCGTTGTACCCGCCCACTTCGTCAAACACGCGGCTGAGGTGGACCGAAGGGTCTTCGGCATAGCCGAGGCAGTATTCCTTCCACGCCCGGGCAACGCGCTTGGGAGTATCGAGCAGACCTTCGCGCGACGGGTCGTCGCCCGCCCAGCGGATCACGGTGCGGATTGCTTCCTGCACGTCCGCGGGCACCGGCGGCTTGCCGTCATCGGTGTCCTCGTCCGGACCGACCAGGCTGCTCATCTGCGGATCCCCTTCTTGGCGCGCTCGTACGCCCGCTTCATCAGGCTCCCCTGCTTGAGCAAGCCGCCCTTGGCAAACGGTTCGAACATCTCTTCGGGGCGTTCGGGATCGAGCACCTGCGATCCCGCCAGCGTCTCCTCGATCGCGCCCAGTTCGGGCGGATCAAACCGCCGGAGTTGACGCGCGTTGCGCGCGCCGTGCTGCTCGATCAATCGGAGCATCGATCCCCCGGCGTCATCCAGAGCGGACGCCACCTCGGCATCGGATAGCCCGCAGTGTTCCGCCAGCAGCGAATGCCGCAGTGCGGCGATGCCGTCGCATGCGTGCGCATTGCCGGGACGATTGCAGTCGATGAACACGTCGCATTCGCTGTCCAGCCCCATCGACCGGTTGTTGAAGTTCGCCGATCCGATCCGCAGGACCTGATCGTCGAAGATCGTCAGCTTGGCGTGGACATAGATGCTCGTTTCACCCGTGTAGGGTGTGAACAGGCCGAACCGCTTCTTGTGGTCGATTTCTTGGAGAGAGTGCAGCAGGCAGTTGCGCGCGTGGTCCATCGCCTGCTGTTCAAGCCAGCCGTCAGCCGTCTGGGGTTGCACCATGACAATCTCGGGCGGATCGTCTTCCTTCAGGCGGCGAGCGATCGCTTCGGCGATCTTCGGCGAGGTGAAGTACTGGTTTTCAGAATAAATGAAGCGCTTGGCCGCGGAGATTTGCTGCAGCAGCAGGTCCTCGATCTCGTTCACCGCGACGTCGCCATCGTACTTGGCACGAGTGCGGGCGATACCGATCTCGACGTTCTCGAACTGCACCGGCAGTTCCTCGGGCCACAGGCTGTCGTCCGGTATGTCGATCTCGCTCAATTGCTTGCCGCCCGCCTTGACCCAGCGGTCACGGCACAGCCGGCCCAGTTCGCGTGCCGCGTCGCCTTCCATCATCATCGTCGCATCGTGCCACGGACCGTACTTGCGACCGTGCGGCCGCCGGCGCCGGCGGTCCGTTTCATCGTGCGCACGGGTGTCCCAGCGATCCATCGTCATGTCGATCCCGCCGCAGACCGCGAGGCGATCATCGAGCACCGCGATCTTCTGGTGATGGGAGCAGCCGACCGGGTGATGGCTGTCGAAGTTGAACTTGATCCGTTCGTAGCTGGCCATGCGGATCACATCGATGAACATGTATCCGCGGGCGACGAACTGAAACACGCCCATCCCCCATTTGAGGATCCGGATTTCCACCTTCTTGTGGCGGCGGGCCAGCCACAGGAGGAAGCTACCCAAGCGGCGGGGATGGTTTCGCCGGAACGGCCGGCTGAACCAACGGCGACCGACTGCAAGGTGGATACGCGTGTCGAAGTCCCACCCGACCAGCATGACGCGGCGTTGTGCCTTCAGCATCGCCCGCTGCATGAGGGCGAAATAATCTTCCGCATCCACGACGACACTGGCGCGCTCGACCTTCGCGAACTTCCACACGCCGGGCGCGACCGAGTTGTCATCGAAGGCGGGACCCTGATGTTGTTCCGGCGGCTTTGCCAAGTGCTTCCCCCTTCGTCGCTAGCTTACGGTCCGTAGGGCAAGGCGGGGGCCGGGTCACGGGTCTTGCTATCGCGGAGACAGATCGGTCCGATTTCAGCGGCAGAAACACAGCGGGCCGCCTCCCGATGGGAAGCGGCCCGAAGTTGGCGCGCCCGGAACGATTCGAACGTCCGACCCTCAGATTCGTAGTCTGATGCTCTATCCAGCTGAGCTACGGGCGCGCACTAGGGGGCGGCACATAGGGTCGCCGTTTCGGCTTGGCAATCCCTTATCCTGCCGCCGTGAAGAGTTGCGCAGCCAGCGCGCGGTCGAGCGGCGGAACCAGCAGCCGCCCTACCTCTGCGGGGGTGAACCAACGGCATTCCGCGCCGGGTTCGGGCTGCGGCACTCCGGTCCATGAAGTGATTCTGTAAAGAGTGATGACAATCGCAGCCTCGCCCTCGCCAGCGTCGGCGCGCGCCTGACCAACGGCGTCTTCGTCGGGCAAGCAGACAATGATCGCCAATTCCTCATAAAGCTCGCGCAGCAACGCCTCGGCGTGCGTTTCGCCAGGCTCGACCTTGCCCCCGGGAAATTCCCACAGTCCCCCGTGCCGCTTTCCCGCCGGGCGCTTCTGCAACAGCCAGCGACCCGCGCCGTCGGACATTGCGCCCGCCACCACCTCCATCGCTGTCGGTGGATTTTCCAGTTTCGTCACCATCGGCAATCTTTTCTTAAGGAGTGAAGTCCAGAAGCGAATTCGATCAGGCACTGTTCGACAGAAAGTAGCAAAAATGCCGATGCGCAAGTTCGTAAAGCGGATTGCCAGCGACATTTCAGGGGCCACTGCTGTCGAATACGGCCTGATCCTGGCCATGATCTTTCTTGCGATGCTCGCGGCGATTCAGACCCTTGAAGGTTCGACATCTTCAATGTGGAACAAAGTCGCCACGGACATCGAGGAAGCCAAAAGCCAGTCTCAATAAGCGAGAATGCGGTTAGGATTTAATCAACCACCTCAACGTATTCACGTGCAGTCTGAACCGTAAGGGTTGCGGGGCAGGCGGGGTAGCGAAGACCAAATCAGGAGACACCACATGCAGTTCATCAAAAATCTCGTTCGCAACGAAGACGGCGCGACCGCTATCGAATACGGCCTCATCGCCGCTCTGATCGCAGTGGCCGCGATCGCTGCGATGCAGGGCCTCGGCGACCAGCTGAGCTCCACCTTTACGGGCGTCAGCGAATGCCTTGAGGACTCGGCGGATGGCACTGCGGCAGCCAACTGCGCCGAAACCACGTAAGCGAAACAAAGCCACTACTGAGGGCGGCGGGAGCAAACCCGCCGCCCTTTTCTATGCGCGCTCTGTCCGTTAGCGCGCGCGAACCACCAGCTTGACCTTCTGCCCCGGCGTGACCGTCTGATTGCCGGTCAGCCCGTTCAACACACGAAAGCGCTGTTCCTGCGCATCGGTGTAGGCCATCCGGGCGGCCAGCGACTGCACCGTGTCGCGTGATCCCACCGTCACCACATCGATCACCCGCGGGATGACCTGCGCCGCTTCGTTGGCGCTGATCCGCCGCATCGAATTGAACATCGGCGAAAACACGCTCGATCGGCCCGCCTGGCTGATCGTGACGAAGTGGAACGCCTGGTTGCTCGCAAATTCATAGGCGAAGATCACCACATCGACCTGGCTGTTGCCCGAGTTGACCCGCGCGGTGCCGAACACTGCCGGAATGCCATTGACCGTCGTACGTTGCAGCGACTGCGGAGCAACCTGCTGGTTCTGGCTCAGCGAGGCGAATGCCTGGCGTACGTACGTATCCAAATTGCCGTTGTATGGAGCGGTGGTCAGCTGCGCCTGCCCGCTCTGGCCCTGGATGGACACGGCCTGCGTGCCATTGACCATGTAGAACCCGGTCGGCGCGCTGAAGGACAGGCGATAGGTCGGGTGGATAAACTGCCGCCCCTCGATCACGCCCTGCGCGGGATCATCGCCATAGACGAGCCCGTCGATCCGGGTGAGGAACGTGTCGCGATTGGTCACGCCGGTTGCGGCACCGGCAGTTCGCAACGCACTTTGCACCCGGCTGGCGGGATCCGGGTGAGTCGAGGCCCATTGCGGCACGCTCGCGTTGTTCCGGCCCTGCAGCGAGGCGTCCAGCGCGTTCTGCAGCGCAAGGCTCTGCAACACGGTTCCCATCGCCCGCGGATCGTAGCCGGCGCGCTGCAGGTACTGGATGCCAAGCCGATCGGCTTCCAATTCCTGGCTGCGGGAGAACTTCAGCGTCAAAAGCTGCGAGCCCTGCTGAATCCCGCTGGTAATCGCCTGGCCGACCTGGCTGTTGCCCAGCACCGCCCCGGCGAGGATCGAACCCAGGGCGCCTAGAATCGAATTCTTGGTGGCCGTGCTCTGCCGCCGCTGTGCGTGCCGGGCAGCGACGTGCCCGACTTCGTGCCCCAGCACGCCGGCCAACTCGGCCTCGTTATTCATCAGCCCGACCAGCTGTCGGGTGGTGTAGATGTAGCCGCCCGGGATGGCGAAGGCGTTGTTCACAGAACTGTTGAGCAACGACACCGTGAAGGCATCGCGGGCATTGGACAAACTCGATTGGACAGCGATGTTCTTGCCCACCTGCTCGACATATTGCGCCTGCGGCCCGCTCATCGCGCCGCCAAATTCCTGCAGCAGTTGCGGGTGCTGCTGCGCGCCTTGTTGCGCTTCGGACTGGCTGATCGTGGCAGCCGTGGATCGCGGCGCGGCATCGGCAGTGGTCGAGCAGCCGGAAACGATCAAGCCGGCCGCGCTGGTGGCGAGTAAAAGCGCGCGCATTCTGGTGCGATGTACGGTCATGTCTGGTCCTTTTCCAAGGCATGCACGGCGACCCACCGCCCGCCGCGGTTATGCGTTTTTGTGGCCTTGGAAACCCGCAAGGAACAACTCTGGTTCCCCCGGGAGCAGTGTTCAGCCGGCGCCCATCGCGAGGAAGCGGTCCTCCCGCATCCGCCGGATCACATCGGCGGGCAACTTGGTAAGCGCGTCGATCTCCTGCGCGATCGCGCTGCCGAGCGCCCTCGCCGCGCCGACGGGATCGCGGTGTGCGCCCCCCATCGGTTCGGGCACGATGCGGTCGATCACGCCCAGACGCTCAAGGTGCTGTGCCGTGACCTTCATTGCCTCTGCCGCGTCGGGCGCCCTTTCCGCGGTTCGCCACAGGATCGATGCGCAGCCTTCGGGGCTGATTACCGAATAAACGGCGTGTTCCAGCATCAGGACTCGCTCGGCGCTGGCAAGCGCGACCGCCCCGCCCGATCCGCCCTCGCCCACGATCACGGCGACCATCGGCACCGGCAATGCCAGGCACGCTTCGGTCGAGCGGGCGATAGCTTCAGCCTGGCCGCGCTCCTCGGCCTCGATCCCCGGGAATGCCCCAGACGTGTCGACCAGCGTCACCACCGGCAGGCCGAAACGGCCGGCCAGCTCCATCAGGCGGATCGCCTTGCGATACCCCTCCGGCTTTCCCATCCCGAAATTATGGCGGATGCGGGTCTGCGTATCGTGGCCCTTCTCGTGCCCGATCAGGACGACCTTGCGGCCATCGATCCTGGCCAATCCGCCGATGATCGCCTGATCGTCGCCGTACAGGCGATCACCGCCCAGCGGCACGAACTCATCGAACGCGTGGGCGACGTAATCGCGGAAGTGGGGCCGGTGCGGATGGCGCGCGACCTGCGTCTTCTGCCAGGGAGTGAGCCCCGCGTAAGTCGTGGCCAGCAGTTCGGCGCTCTTGGCCTCCAGCTTCGCGAGTTCGCTCGAGATGTCGACTTCGTCACCGGCGGCGGCCGCGCGCAACTCTGCGATGCGCTTGTCCAGCGAGGCGACGGGCTTCTCGAATTCGAGATAAGACTGCATTGGCGCCCCGCTAGTCCCCCCGGCGCGCCCGTGCAAGCGGGTGGCGCTCATTGACCAGCGTCACCAACCGCGCGGCATCGACGTGGGTATAGATCTGGGTCGTGGCGATGTCGGCATGGCCGAGCAGGGTCTGCAGCACCCTCAGGTCCGCGCCGCCTTCCAGCAGGTGAGTTGCGAAGGCATGGCGCAGGACGTGCGGGCTGACTTTTTCAGGGGGCAGGCCAGCGCGAATCGCCAGTTCCTTGATCAGTTGAAACAGCCTGACCCGGGTCAGGTGCGTGCCCGCGCGGGAGGGGAACAGGAACCGCCCCGGCGGCCGGGTCGCCAGCCAGCTGATAAGCGCAGTACGGGCGGCGGAACTGACGGGTACCATGCGCGATTGCCCCCCCTTCCCCGTCACCGTCAGCAGCGGCGCATCGCGCGGCACCGCCGTCACCGGCAATGAAACCAGCTCTGTCGCGCGCAAGCCCGATCCATAAAGCAGTTCCAGCAACGCCAGCATCCGCAAGGCCGGCGGACTTTCAGTTGCCGCCTCCAGCTCCGCGCGGCTGAACAGGGCCTCGACTTCGTAGTGTGACAAGATCTTGGGCAGCGGGCGGCGGGCGACGGGGCGCGGAAGCCCGCTGCTCGGATCGTCTTCGCGCACGTTCTCGTCGATCAAAAAGGCGTAGAACTGACGCAGCGCAGACGATTTCCGCGCGACGCTCGCCGGCGCGAGATCGGACCACGCGGTGCCCAACCTGGCGAGCGTCGTGGAGTCGGCTGTCGCCAGATCGCCGACGTGCCCGGCGGCTCCCTCCAGGTCTCGGCGATAGGCGGCCAGCGTGTTGGCCGCCGCGCCGCGTTCGGCTGCCAGCATCGCGAGGAAATCTTCGACCGGGCCCGTGCCAGCCGCCATCAGCCGCGCGCGACCGCCTCCGCCGCGATCATCCGCGCCTCGGCGGACAGGCCCACGCGATGGAGCGCGCCGACGATGTGATACAGATGGCGCGGGGTCATCTGCTGCCAATCCGAACCCTGCATTCCCAGCCCCGCCAGAAAGGCCACGAGCGCCTGGTTGTCGGCCGCGGCCGCCGCGTCGATCGCGCGGGTCCAGCGCGTCGCGCTTCCAAGACCGAGCTTGAGGTCGCTGGAATAGCTGTTGATGTCGCTCTGGCTCAGCCGCCCGAGACCGGCGAGCCCGGCAACCAGGAACTTGGACCGTCGCTGGCCCGCACCATCATCGTCGCCGATGAAGTCATCCACCGCACCCGTCGATACCGGATCGTTCTGGTTGGGCGCCGCAAACACCAGTTGGGCCCAGCCGTCGCTGCCTTCCGGGATCACGTTCCCCCACCGCAGCGCATCCCGTTCAAGGCCCGCCGAAAGCATCGCGGCCAGCAAAGGTCCGGAATCGTCGACGAACTCCTCGCTCGGCTCCAGCCGCGCGGCGGCATAGGCGGTCAGCACGAGCCGTGCATAATCGATTGCCTGCCCGGGACCGGACACCCAGACGTCCTTGATCGCTGCCAGTCGCGCGGCCGAATCCCCTCCGACATACGCCTGGCGCAATTGCCCCGCCAGCGTCGCCGCGGGCCCGTCGAGGTCCTCCTCGCCGTATGCTTGCGAGTAAAGATCGATCAGCGCGGACGATGACAGGATGCCTTCGCGCGCAGCAATTTCCGATGCGGCGATGCGCTGCGGCAATGCCAGCATCGGGGCGACCGCCGCTGCCCGGGCGTAGTATGGGCCTGCTCCCTCGAGCAAACCCGCTGGCACCGGCTCGCCCACGGCGTTCGCCAGCGCGAACCGCATCGGCGTCAGTTCGTCGACGTCATTCCACTCGATCGTGACCGCACCGCGCCCCTGCCCCGACGCCCCGGCGAAGCGGAGGGCCAGCAGCGCGTCGATGCTGGCGGCCTGACCGCGGCTGCGCACGCGGTTGAGATCAGCCTTGGCCCGCGCGCCCTCGCCCGCGAACGCATTGCAGATGCCCTGGACCAGCCGCCAGTTCGCGTCTTCGCGCCGACTGCCTTGCAGGCGCACCGCGGGGCAAGCTCCGACCAGATCGGCGGTGCCGATATAAGCATCGAGAGCCGCCGCGGTCAGCGCCGGGTTCCAGTCAGAGGTATCGACCTCTTGCGCCACCGCTCGCGCGGCGGCGAATTCGCCCATCGCGTTGAGAGTGCTGACGCGCAGCGCGGCAAACTCCACCGGGTCCATGTCCGCCGGCGCCGCCAGCCGGCTGGCAAGAGCCCGGCGCAGCAGGATGTGCCCCCAGCGCGACACCACGGGACCGTCGCTACCGGCAAGCGCGGCACGCACCAGCGAGGCGGGCTGGTTGGCGAGCGAGAACGTCGGCAAGCCGCCTTCCGCAGGGGCGAGCACCCCGACGCGTTTCAGCGACCGGCGCGCGCCAGGAGGAATATCGACTTTGGGCTTGAGGCCGAGCAGCTCGTCGATCTCGTCGGTCGACATCCGCTCGATCTGGTCGAGCGAGGGAAGCTTGCCCGCGAAATCGGGGAGCGGCGCAGGTGCGGGCGCGGGCGCGCGGTTGCTACTTCCAGTCGGCAGCGGCTGGATGACGGGCACCGAGGTCGCATTGCCACTCGGCCCGGGTGCCGGGGCTTGCGCGCCGCCCGATGGGCTGGGCCGGGGCGTTGGAGTGGGCGCCGGCCGCGGTTCTTCAAAGCCGGGCGGGAGCAGCGATTCGGGGGCATTCTGCGCCAACGCCAGACCCGAAAGGAGCGCCAGGGCGGCCGCGCCTCCGCTCAATGCCGCAAGCCGCCTCATCGGGCATGCTCCGGCACATCGATGGGCTGGACGATCGGGTGGATCGCTTCCTCGCCGCCGTCGATCCACGCATACGCCAGCAGCAGCGCCACCAGCGCCGCCGCGATCCAGCCGATGCGCCTGCCGTTCATCACCAAGACCCGCGATCCCTTCCGCCGCGCGCACGCAAAGCCGGTGCGCGGTTGCGCGTCCCCTAGCCCATCTATAGTCGAAGCGGCAATGCGCTGCGCGACTGCCGCCCTCACCCCAGCCGAGATCGGCGCACTCGTTCGGCGGATCGACCGGCCGATCGTGCTGGTCGGCCTGATGGGGGTCGGCAAGTCGACCGTCGGTCGCCGTCTCGCCACCATACTGCAAACCGACTTCGTGGATGCGGACGAGGCAATCGAGGAAGCGGCGTCGATGCAGGTCGCGGAAATCTTCGACCGTTTCGGTGAACAGTATTTTCGCGACGGGGAACGGCGCGTGATCGCGCGCCTGCTGGACGAGCATCACGGCGTGATCGCCACCGGCGGCGGCGCGTTCGTCAACCCGGATACCCGGGCGCTGATTCTGGAACGCGGGATCGCCGTGTGGATCGACTGCGACGTGGCCACCCTGGTGGAGCGGACCGGCCGGCGCGACGACCGGCCGCTGCTGCGCGGAGGCGACCCCGCGGAAATTCTGGAACGGCTGAACCGGGAGCGCACACCGTTTTATGCGCAGGCGCCTATCCGGGTCGAGAGCGCGCGGGGCCCGCAGCACGAAACGGCGATGCAGATCGTCGAGGCGGTCGACCGGTGGCTGTGATCCCCGTCGCGCTCGCCGGGCGCGGTTACGACGTGCACATCGGACGCGGGCTGCTCGAGCGCACCGGTGCGCTCGCCGGGCCGCTCCTGCGCAAGCGCCGCGTCGCCGTGATCGCGGACCGCAACGCCTGGAACCTGCACGGTCAGCGGCTGGAGCAAGGACTGCGCGAGGCTGGCAAGGACGCCGACGTCTACCTGGTCGAGCCGGGGGAAGGCTCCAAGAGCTGGCAGAGCCTGGCCGCGTTGACCGACTGGCTGCTGGCGCGAGAGGTCGAGCGCGGCGACAACGTGCTGGCGCTCGGCGGCGGAGTGGTCGGCGATCTCACCGGATTCGCGGCGGCCATTCTCAAGCGCGGGTGCGGGTTCATCCAGTTGCCGACCAGCCTGCTGGCGCAAGTCGACAGCTCCGTCGGCGGAAAGACGGCGATCAATACCGCCGCGGGCAAGAACCTGATTGGCGCGTTCCATCAGCCAAGCATGGTCCTGGCCGATCTCGACGCGCTGGGCACCCTGCCCGATCGGGAACTGCGCGCCGGCTACGCCGAAGTGCTCAAATACGGCGTGCTGGGCGACCGGGCTTTCTTCGACTGGCTCACGAACCACGGCCCCGCGGTGCTGGCACTGGAGGATGCGCCGCTCGAACATGCGGTCGCGACCAGCGTCGCGATGAAAGCTGCCATTGTCGCAGAGGACGAGCGTGAGACCACCGGACAGCGCGCGCTGCTCAATCTCGGCCACACCTTCGGCCACGCGCTGGAGGCGGAAACCGGATTCTCCGACCGCCTGCTGCATGGCGAGGCGGTCGCGCTCGGCATGGTGTTGGCCGCTCGCTATTCGGCGCGGACCGGGCTGATGGAGGCTACGGAAGCAGAGGCGGTAGCAGGGTCGGTGCGTTCCGCCGGCCTCCCGTCCGAGATTGCGCAACTCAGGCTCGATCGCGACGGCGGCACGCTGGTCGACCACATGCGGCACGACAAGAAGATGGACGCCGGAACCCTTCCGTTCGTGCTGCTGCGCGGGATCGGTCAGGCGTTCCTCGCACGTGACGTTGCCTTATCCGACGTCGCCTTGTTTCTCGACGAGGAGTTGCGCCGCTAACGCCTTGCACACCCCGCACGGGTGACGATCCGCGCTAAGGCTCGTTCTGCTGCTTGCGATACTGCCCGTAGCCGACGACATCGCAGAGGGTCGAACCATCGCCGGGTTGGGCAATGACGCTGAGCGTTCCGTCCGTTTCCAGGACGACGACGTGAACATCTTTGAAAGCGGTGCTGCCGTGCCTGCGGACAGCGGCCCGCAGATCCGACAAGCCGATCCGCTCTGCATTCATCGCCGCGTCTATCGGTGTGCCATCGATCAACAACAGCCGCGGGGTCGGGTAAGCTGGAAGAACCACGGCCAGCGCAGCGATGCCTTGGCAACCAGCCACTGCAGCGAACACAGAATCGCGAGGGCGATCGCCCCTTGCGACCAGGTTGTGCTCTTCGCGAGGAGCGTGCTGGCAAGGATCGACCCGAGCGCGACGGTGACAATAAAGTCGAACGCATTGAGCTTCGCCAGCGTCCGCTTGCCGTACAAGCGCAGCATCAGCACCAGCCACCCGTATGTCAGAACGGCAAGAAGCGCGGCACGCAGGAGACTGGACCAGTTATCGAACAGCATGCCGAACTTACGTACCGGCAGCGGATTGGGTCCGCCCCGTCAGGTTTTCGGCAGCAGTTCCGGTTCCAGATCCACCCGCTCGAACCCGTCGAACAGTGCATCGAACAGCAGGCTGCGGTGACATTCCGCCGCATCGCGCTCGTAGCACAACAACGCCACGCGCTGTTGCTGCGCGATGTCGTGCAGTTCGCCCATCTGCGCCATCGCCTCGGGCAATTCGAGCTGTCCGCCGTAGATGCACGCAAGGGTGGCGTGATCCCCGCGCCGCGCGGCCTCGCGACCTTCAGCCGGGGTGCCGAGTTGCTTGAAGTGGCGGTAGGCGATCCCCGCTTCCTCGGCCGCGGCCTTGAGGCTCGACTTGGAGAAGCCGGGGCGGCGCGACAGCGGCAGGAAGCGGATGTCCGCCAGAAGCTGGACATTGGCCGCGCGCAGCGCGTCGATCACCGCCGCCTGCGTCGCCTGTTCGTAACCGATGGTGTAGATCGCCGGCATCAGAACAGCCGCGATCCGTTAGGCACATGGACGTCGGGCGCGAACAGGACGACCTCGCCGGCGGTGTCGGCAAAGCCCAGGGTCAGCACCTCGGACATGGACGGTCCGATCTGCCGCGGCGGGAAGTTGACCACCGCCGCGACCTGCCGGCCGGGCAATTCACCCACAGGATAGTTGGCGGCAATCTGCGCGCAGCTTTTCCGGATGCCGATGACGGGTCCGAAGTCGATCTTCAGCCGGTACGAAGGCTTGCGCGCTTCCGGAAACTCGTCCGCTTCGACGATCGTGCCGATCCGGATGTCGACCTTGAGGAAATCGGCGAACGCGATTGTCTCGGCCGCCGGGGCCTCGGGCGAATGCGACAGGTGCATCACTCGAGTTCCAGGATCACCTCGTCGACCGCCAGACTGGCGCCCTGCTGCGCGTTGACCTTGGCGACGGTGCCGGTCTTCTCGGCGCGGAGGATGTTCTCCATCTTCATCGCTTCGACTGTCGCGAGCGGCTGGCCTGGCTGGACGGTGTCGCCCTCTCCCACATGAAGCGCGACCAGCAGCCCTGGCATCGGGCAAATGAGGAACATCGACAGGTCGGGCGGCACCTTCTCGATCATGTGCTGCGCGTACTGAGCGACGTGGGCGGGCAGGATGCGGACCTCGTGCTTCGCCCCGCGCGTGGTCATGCGGTAGCCGCTACGCGTCGGCGACAGCTGGATGCCGTAGCTGTCCAGCGGAGCGGCTTCATCGTCCGCGTCAGCCGCATAAAGCTCCACCTCCACGAACCGGTCGCCCGGCGTGTATTCCAGCGCGATCGCGACCGGCTGGCCATCGACGGTGATCGCGTCCTCCTCCAGCACGACCGCGTGATCCTCGCCTGCGATGCGCACCTGCCAGTCGCCCGGTGCAGCGCGCTCATCCCCCAACTGGCCGTCAATGCGCCGTGCGCGGTCGGCATCGGCGGTGGCGATCGCGCCAGCCACGGCGGCAAGTACGCCGATGGTGCGGATGTCGCTCGCTGCCCCGTGGAAGCCATCGGGGTATTCCTCGGCGATGAACCCCGTGGTCAGCTCGCCCGAGCGGAACCGCGGGTGCTGCATGATCGCGGAGAGGAAATCGACATTGTGGCCGAGCCCCTCGATCTGGAAACTGTCGAGCGCCTTGACCTGCAGGTCGGCGGCCTCGTCGCGGGTCGGCGCCCATGTCACCAGCTTTGCGATCATGGGGTCGTAGAACATGCTGACCTCGCCGCCTTCATAGACGCCGTCGTCGACTCGAACCCCGCCCGCGCCGACGGGCACGCCGCGCCGGTCGCTGCCCTCGACCTCACTCTCGGTCCAGCCTTCGACCGGCGGGTCATACCGCACCAGCCGCCCGGTGCTGGGCAGGAACCCGCGATAGGGGTCTTCGGCATAGACGCGGTTCTCGATCGACCAGCCGTCGATGCCGATGTCCTCCTGCGTGAAGGCAAGCTTCTCGCCCGCGGCGACGCGGATCATCTGCTCGACCAGATCGATGCCGGTGATCGCCTCGGTCACCGGGTGCTCAACCTGCAGCCGGGTGTTCATCTCGAGGAAGTAAAAGCTCTCGCCGGTCGGGTCGGCACCGCTGACGATCAACTCGACCGTGCCCGCGCTGTAGTACCCCACCGCGCGGCTGAGCGCGACGCACTGCTCACCCATCGCTTGACGCATCTTTGGGGTGACGAACGGGCTCGGCGCTTCCTCGACCACCTTTTGGTGGCGGCGCTGGATGCTGCACTCGCGCTCGTTTAGGTAGACGATGTTGCCGTGCTGGTCGCCGAGGATCTGGATCTCGATGTGGCGCGGATTGAGGATGAACTTCTCGATGAACACCCGGTCGTCGCCGAACGAGTTCAGGCCCTCGCGCTTGGTCGCCTCGAAGCCCTCGCGCACGTCCTGCTCGGAATAGGCAAGCCGCATGCCCTTGCCGCCGCCGCCGGCGCTGGCCTTCATCATCACCGGATAGCCGATCTCGGCTGCGATGCGCACCGCGTGCTCGGTATCCTCGATCTCGCCCACGAAGCCCGGAACGACGTTGACCCCGGCTTCCTTGGCGAGCTTCTTGGATTCGATCTTGTCGCCCATCGCCGCGATCGCGTTCACCGGCGGGCCGATGAAGGCGATGTTCTCCCTGGCGAGCGCCTCGGCGAAACTGGTGCGCTCGGAGAGGAAGCCATAGCCCGGATGCACCGCCTCGGCGCCCGTCTGCTTGCACGCGGCGATGATCTTGCCGCGATCAGGTAACTTTCGGCCGCCGGCGAGGGCCCGATATGCACCGCTTCGTCCGCCATCCGCACGAACGGCGCGCGCGCATCGGCGTCCGAATAGACCGCCACCGTCGCGATACCCATGCGGCGCGCCGTCTTGATGACCCGGCACGCGATCTCGCCCCGGTTGGCGATGAGGATTTTGGAGAACATCAGTTTGACCTTGCAAGCCTGCGTCGGACCAAAACGATCGCGACAAAAATTACCACGGAAGCGCTCAGCACCCCCAACGGGCCAAGTGTGCCAAGCACGGAACCTAATACCGTCGGCCCCTCAAGTTCGCATTCGGGCCCCGGCGCAAGACCACAGGGCGCAGCTGTTGCTATGAATGCGAGAAGGAGAGCCGCGATCCAATAAAGAGTCGCAAAGAGCAGGAAGAGCGGCTCTCTCATTGACTACCCTTAACCGTCATGCCGGACTTGATCCGACATCCCGCTACCTTCCGGCCCGGCGCTCGAAGAAAAGCTGGACCCCGGATCAAGTCCGGGGTGACGAGGTTGGGGGTTGCTCACTCCGCCGCCTCCGCCACCCGGCACGCCCGCATCGGCTCCTCACCCCGGAGCGCCGTCAGTCCCAGCTTCGCGAACAGTGCGGCGTCGCTGTCGTCGCCGGCGTTGGGGGCGGTGAGCAGCTTATCGCCGGTGAAGATCGAGTTCGCCCCGGCGAGGAAGCACAGCGCCTGGGTCGCCTC
Organism: Altererythrobacter sp. TH136; assembly: GCF_007065885.1. NCBI lineage: Bacteria > Pseudomonadati > Pseudomonadota > Alphaproteobacteria > Sphingomonadales > Erythrobacteraceae > Altererythrobacter > Altererythrobacter sp. TH136. The sequence goes on from NZ_CP041409.1 coordinate 668,117, forward strand.
GCTCATGCTCTCGCGGCCGGCGGAGAGGCGGACCATGGAAAGCGGCATGGTGATCCGCGCCACCGCGACGGTGCGGACGAACTCGATGTCGTCGATCTTGGCGAGCGGGGTGTCCGCCAGCATGTCGCCCAGTACCGTGCCCTTCACCGGCACCAGCGCGTTGACCGGCACGCTTTCGGGATGCTGCGGCAGCGTGGCGAGCGTATGGACGAAGCCGACCCGGTCGGCGCGCGTCTCGCCCATCCCGACAATCCCGCCGCTGCATACGTTGATCCCGGCGGCGCGGACGTTCGCCAGCGTATCCAGCCGCTCGCCCATCGTCCGGGTGGTGATCACTCGCTCGTAATATTCGGGACTGCTGTCGATATTGTGGTTGTAGTAGTCGAGCCCAGCCTCGGCCAGCATGTCGGCCTGCCTGGGCGTCAGCATGCCGAGAGTCATGCAGGTTTCGAGGCCCATCGCGCGCACGCCCTTCACGATCTCGACGATCGCGGGCATGTCGCGGTCCTTGGGGTTGCGCCACGCCGCGCCCATGCAGAACCGCTGGCTGCCGTGGTCCTTCGCCTGCGCGGCCGATTGCAACACCGCCTGCACGTCCATCAGCTTCGACGCGGGCACTCCGCTGTCCGCCTTCACGGACTGACTGCAATAACCGCAGTCCTCCGGGCACCCGCCGGTCTTGATGGACAGCAGGGTGCAAAGCTGGACCTGGTCCGGCCGATGGTTCTCGCGGTGCACGCTCGCCGCTTGGAACAACAGTTCGGTGAACGGCAGGTCGAACAGCGCGGCGATCTCCTCGCGCGTCCAGTCGATGCGGGGAATACTCATGCGGGCTTCCTTGCGAGATACAGGCCGACCGCCATCACTGCGAGGCCCAGCAAGCGCTTGGGCGTCAGCGCGCTCTGCACGGTGCCCAGCCAGCCGAAGTGGTCGATCGCCGCCGCCGCGACGATCTGGCCGAGCAACACGAAGAAGATCGCATTGCCAAGCCCGATCCGCGGCGCCGCAAAAGCGACTGATGTGGCGTAGAACAGCATGAAGATCGCGCCGAACCAGATGTGCGGCGTTTCGAAAGTAAAGGTGGCGCGCTGCGGGAAGCCGGTGACCGCCACCATCACCAGCGCGATGACGAGTCCAACCGCGAACGTCACGGCCGTGGCAGCGATCGGACCGCCCAGCTGCTTGCCGAGCGCGGTGTTGAACGCGGCGAACACCGGGATGCCGATGCCGGCCAAGAACATCATCGCGGCAATGGGGAGAAAGCCGGCCTGGGGGGCGCCGCTCATTCGGCCGCTTCCAGCTCGCTTCCCAGCGGCGGCATATTATGGCCGAGCAGGCGCAGCAGGTCCGCCGCGCATTCGACCACGTTGGACCCCGGGCCATAGATGCCCTGCACCCCCGCCTCGCGCAGGAAGTCATAGTCCTGTGGCGGGATCACGCCGCCCGCGACCACCTTGATATCCGCCCGCCCCGCTTCGCGCAGTAGCTGGATCAGTTCCGGGATCAGGGTCTTGTGCCCGGCGGCAAGGCTGCTCGCGCCGATCGCGTCGACCTCACGCGCCAACGCCATGTCGCGGGTTTCGGCCGGGGTCTGGAAAAGCGGGCCGCTGACGACGTCGAAACCCATGTCGGCAAAGGCCGAGGCGATGACATTGGCACCCCGGTCATGCCCGTCCTGTCCCATCTTGGCGACCATGATCCTGGGCGCGCGGCCCAGCCGGCGGGCGACCGCCTGCACCCCGTCCGCCACTTGCTGGTACCGCGGATCACCCTCGTAAGCGGCGCTGTAGATGCCCTTCACCGGGGTTGGCACCGTGTCGTAACGGCCGAACGCCTGTTCCATCGCACTGGAGATTTCCCCCAGCGTCGCATCGTGCCGGGCCGTTTCCACCGCCAGGGCGAGCAGGTTGCCGCCAGCTCGCGCCCCATCGGTCAGCGCGGCCAGTGCCGCCTGACAGGCCGCCTCGTCGCGCGCCGCGCGAACTGCTTGCAGCCGGGCGATCTGCCCGTCGCGGACCGCGTGGTTGTCGATGTCGAGCGTGTCGAGGTGATCTTCGCTCGCCTTGCGGTACTTGTTGACCCCGACGATCACCGTCTCGCCGCGATCGACTTTCGCCTGTTTGGCAGCGGCCGCTTCCTCGATCGCTGCCTTGGGCCGGCCGGTCGCGACATAGGCCGTCATCCCGCCGGCCGCATCCGCCGCACAGATCAATTCTTCCGCTTCTTTCACCAGCTTGGCGGTCAAAGCTTCGATGTAATATGATCCGCCGAGGGGATCGACGACGTTGGTGATCCCGCTCTCTTCCTGCAGAACCAGCTGGGTGTTGCGGGCGATGCGGGCGGAAAAATCGGTCGGCAAGGCGATCGCCTCGTCGAGCGCGTTGGTGTGCAGGCTCTGCGTGCCGCCCAGCACCGCCGCCATCGCTTCCACCGTGGTGCGGATCACGTTGTTGTACGGGTCCTGCTCCTGCAGGCTGACGCCGCTGGTCTGGCAATGCGTCCGCAGCATCTTCGACCGCTCGCTCTTGGCGCCCAGTTCCTCCATCGTCCGCCACCACAGCGTGCGCGCCGCGCGCAGCTTGGCGACCTCCATGAAGAAGTTCATCCCGATCCCGAAGAAGAAGCTCAACCGTCCGGCGAAGGCGTCGATGTCGAGCCCGGCGGCCATTGCGCGCTGGGCGTATTCCTTGCCGTCGGCGATGGTAAACGCCAATTCCTGCACTGCGGTCGCGCCGGCTTCGTGCATGTGATAGCCGGAAATCGAAATGCTGTTGAATTTCGGCATGTTGGCCGAGGTATATGCGATGATATCTGCGACAATCCGCATGCTCGGTTCAGGCGGATAGATGTAGGTGTTGCGGACCATGAACTCCTTCAGGATGTCGTTCTGGATGGTCCCGTCGAGCTTGTCCTGGCTCACCCCCTGCCGCTCCGCCGCGACGATGAAGAACGCCAGCACCGGGATCACCGCGCCGTTCATCGTCATGGAAACGCTCATCTGATCGAGCGGGATGCCGTCGAACAGGATCTCCATGTCCTTGACGGTATCGATCGCCACCCCCGCCTTGCCGACGTCGCCGACTACGCGCGGGTGATCGCTGTCGTATCCCCGGTGCGTGGCAAGATCGAACGCGACCGACAGCCCCTTTTGCCCCATAGCCAGGTTGCGGCGATAGAACGCATTGGACTCTTCCGCCGTGGAGAAGCCGGCGTACTGGCGGATCGTCCACGGGCGTCCGGCGTACATGCTCGCCTTCACGCCGCGGGTGAACGGGGCGAAGCCGGGCACCCCTGGATCGGCCGGCACGTCGTCCGCCGTGTAGAGCGGCTGGATCGCGAACCCTTCCGGCGTGTGCCACGCCAGGTCCCTGCCCTTCACTTCCTTGTCTGCGAGCGCCTGCCAGTCAGCTTTGGTCTTGTCCGTCATGGCCAACCCCTAAGCACAACCGCCCTGCCAGCGGAAGCCGCGACAGCGACTATGCCGCCGCGCTCGGCCGCGCGCTGACCGTCTCATGCCAGCGCATCAGCGCACCGTTCCCGGAGTCCGGCCCGCTGCCGATGAACGTGGCGAAATCGACCGTGGTAAGCAGCAGGATGTCCGCCATCGAAAACTTGTCGCCGGCCAGAAACTCGCTGTTTTCCAGGCTGCGGTCGAAGAACGCAAAGGCGTCGGCGATCCGCGGCCGGTTGGATTCGCCCCACTCGGCATTCCGGCCGGGGAGCGCGGCGGTGAACCGGTGCGTGTGGACCCATACCGCACCCACCGGCGGCATCAGGATCAACTCCACCCGGCGGTTCCACATCTCGATCACGCCAATCTCGGTCGGCGTGCGGCCGAACAGCGGAGGATCGGGATGCAGCGCTTCCAGGAAGCGGCAGATCGCGACGCTTTCAGCGATCACGGTGCCATCGTCGAGTTCCAGCGCGGGGGTCTGTCCGCGCGGGTTCTTGGCGGTGTATTCAGGCGCCTTGTGCTCGCGCGCGGGGATCGACACCTCCTTGCTCGGAAGCGAGATGCCTTTCTCGGCGGCGAAGATGCGCACGCGCCGCGGGTTGGGCGCGGGGTTCGGGCTATCGTAGAACAGCATCAATCAGGCTCCCTTGAAGGCGGCTTTGCGCTTCTGAAGGAAAGCCATCCCGCCCTCCGCCGCATCGGCGCTGGCGCCCGCCACCCGCTGACCCTCGGCCTCGGCCAGAAAGACCTGCGGCAGCGTCCCGTCGAGCGCGGTCTGGATGTTTGACTTCATCGTGCGGTAGGCGACGGTCGGTCCTTCCGACAGGCGGGTGGCGAGCGCCATCGCCTCGTCCATCAGCGCCGCGTCGTCCACCGCGCGGTAGATAAGCCCCCAATCTTCAGCCTGCTCAGCACCGATCTTCTCACCAAGCATCATCATGCGCGTGGCGCGGGCGCGGCCGATGGCGCGGGCGAGCAACCAGGTCGATCCGCCGTCGGGCACCAGCCCGATGTTGACGAACGCCTGCAGGAAATACGCGCTCTGGCCCGCGAGGACGAAATCGCCCGCCAGCGCGATCGAGCAGCCGACGCCGGCGGCCGGACCGTTGACCGCGGTCACCACCGGCACTGGGCAGCGCAGGATCTGGCTGAGCAGCGGGTTGTAGTAGTTCTGCAGCGCGCGGTGGCTGCCGCCCTTCTGCTGGATCGCGCTCGACTCGCCGCGCGCCGCAAGGTCCGCGCCCGAGCAGAACCCCTTGCCCGCGCCGGTGATCAGAACGCTGCGCGCATCGCCCAGGTCATAGAACGCGGCGCCGAGTTCTTCCGCCAGCTCGATCGAGGCAGCGTTGAGCCGCTCGGGCCGGTTGAGCGTGATCTTGAGCACGCCGCCCTGGCGCTCGGTCAGAATCGTTTCGTAATCGGCCACACCCGCTCTCCCTCATGCGTTGCTTGTCGCAACCTTTGCCCGAGCCGCGCGCTGGAGCAAGCGGCAATGCGCGGGCTAATGGTCGCTCGGGGGCGTCTCCATGATCTCGGTCAGCTGGCCCATCATGTCCTTCGGGTGGAGAAAAAAGATCGGCGTCCCGTGTGCGCCGATGCGGGTGGGGCCGAGGATGCGCTTGCCCAGCCCCTCGTACCAAGCCCGCGCCGCGTCGATGTCGGGCACTTCGTAGCACAGGTGATGCTGCCCCCCGAGCGGGTTTTTCTCGAGGAACCCGCGGATCGCTGAGCCCTCGCCCAGCGGCTCAATCAGCTCGATCTGTGTACCGTGAAGTTCAGAGTTTGGGCCGCTGTTGGTCGGCGTGTCGACGAAGCAGACCTTCACCCCCTGCTCGGGCAGGTCGAAGGGCTCGGTGATCTGCGTCGCGCCCATGACTTCGCGGTAATACGCCACGCTGTCCGCGATCGAGGGCGTCGCGACGCCGATGTGATTGAGACGGCCGAGTTTCATTTCAGATAGACCTTCAAGCTGTTAAGTGCTTCGTCCGTCGCCTGGCTGATCACCTCAACAAATGCTAAAAGCTCTCGACCATTGCCGTATTGATCAGCATCAGAGTGATATGCCGCTAGTTGGCTGGGGTAATCGTTCTCGAGCCAAGACGCTGATCTGGAAATTGCAAGGTCATCAGCTTCGTGTGCATCGGCAAACTTTAAGCAACGGCCCATATATTTCTTGGTGACTTTGATGCCTGCGCTGACTTGGCTGAAATTTTGTGCCGCAAATTGCTCGGGGATGCCATCACTGTAGGACTTTAGCTGGGTGAGCATCTCCCGAAACTGGTAGCGACGGCGATACGCATCCTTTTGCTCTTTCAAAAAGTACAGTGACACCGCGCCGCCCACCGCGATCAGTGATCCAAGAAGGGCGCCGACAAAGCGCGCCGCATCGGTTCCATCCATCTTGAAGCCCGCAGCAATGACAACACCAGCAATCAAACCACTGCCAAGGGCGACCCAAACCACCGGATTGCTGAGAACTAGCCCTTGGAATGTTTCGAATTTAGAGCGGGATATTGTCATGCTTTTTCCACGGGTTCTCGAGCACCTTCCCACGTAGTTTCCGCAGTCCCAAAGCGACCCTCCGCCGGGTCGAATGCGGGTAGATCACCTCGTCGATATAGCCCCGTTGCGCCGCCACGAATGGATTGGCGAAGCGCTCTTCGTATTCGCGGGTCTTCTCAGCCTGCTCCTCGGCGCTCATGCCGCGGAAGATGATCTCGACCGCGCCCTTAGCGCCCATCACCGCGATTTCGGCGGTGGGCCAGGCGTAATTGAGGTCGCCGCGCAAGTGCTTGGACGCCATGACGTCGTAGGCGCCGCCGTAGGCCTTGCGGGTGATCACGGTGATCTTGGGCACGGTCGCTTCGGCATAGGCGAACAGCAGCTTGGCGCCGTGCTTGATGATCCCGTTGTGCTCCTGCGCCGTGCCGGGGAGGAAGCCGGGCACGTCGACGAAGGTCAGGATGGGGATCTCGAACGCATCGCAGAACCGCACGAAGCGCGCGGCCTTCTTGCTCGAATTGATGTCGAGCACGCCGGCGAGCACCATCGGCTGGTTGGCGACCACGCCCACCGTGCGCCCCTCGACCCGGCCGAACCCGCACAGGATATTGCCCGCGTGCGCCGGCTGGACTTCGAAGAAATCGCCCTCATCCAGCACCTTACGAATCACTTCGTGCATGTCGTAGGGCTGGTTGGCGTTGGCCGGGATCAGCGTGTCGAGGCTTTCGTCGAGCCGGTCCCACGGATCGGAAGTCGGACGCTCAGGCACCGCCTCACGGTTCGACAGCGGCAGGAAATCGAAGAACCGGCGGGTTTGCAGAAGCGTTTCGATGTCGTTCTCGAACGCGAGATCGGCAACGCTGGTCTTGGTGGTGTGAGTGACCGCCCCGCCCAGTTCCTCTTGCGTCACCACCTCGTTGGTCACCGTCTTCACCACGTCCGGCCCGGTGACGAACATGTAGGAGCTGTCCTTCACCATGAAGATGAAGTCGGTCATCGCAGGTGAGTACACCGCCCCGCCCGCGCAGGGGCCCATGATCAGGCTGATCTGCGGCACCACACCCGACGCCAGCACGTTGCGCTGGAACACCTCGGCATAGCCGCCAAGCGAAGCGACGCCCTCCTGGATGCGCGCGCCGCCGCTGTCATTGAGGCCGATGACCGGCGCGCCGACCTTCATCGCGGTGTCCATCACCTTGCAGATTTTCTCCGCATGACGCTTCGACAGGCTACCGCCGAAAACGGTGAAATCCTGGCTGAACACGAACACCAGCCGCCCGTTGATCGTGCCCGATCCGGTGACGACACCGTCGCCGGGGATGCGCTGGTTTTCCATCCCGAAGTCGGCGCAGTCATGCTCGACATAGGCATCAAGCTCTTCGAAGCTGCCTTCGTCGAGCAGGATGTCGAGCCGCTCGCGCGCGGTGAGCTTGCCCTTGGCGTGCTGCGCGGCGATCCGCTTCTCGCCCCCGCCCATCCTGGCGGCGGCGCGGCGGCGTTCGAGTTCGGCGATATTGGCGGACATCGGCACCCCTTGTCTGGTTGCCGCCGCCTTGCCGCGCGCGCGGCGGAGCGTCAACAAACCGTCAGAGTTTGACCACCCCTTGGGCGATCAGACTGCGGGCGGTTTCGAGCACGGTCTGCTCCACCGGCAGCGTGGTCCAGCCGAGCTTGTCCTTCGCGTGCTGGCCGCTGACCACCTTGCGCTTGCCGACCTCGCCCGCGATCTGGCGGATGTCGCGGCTGAACAGCGCCATCAGCTTGAGGACCGGGGTCGGCATCCGGCGGCTCGGGACCTTGCGGGCATCAGCCCCCAGGTGATCGCGGAGCACGCGGGCCATGTCCTCCATCCACATGAAGTCGGCCGCGCAGGCGAAGCGTTCGCCGCGGATCGTAGCGGCGGGCGCCTCCAGCGCGAGCACGTGGAGCGAGGCGACATCGCGCACGTCGACGACCGTAAAGCCGATGCGCGGGATCGCCGGGATCTCGCCGGTCAGGAAGCGGCGGACGAACTCGATGGAGGCGGACAGGTCATCGTTCGCGACCGGCCCCAGCACCGCGACCGGGTTGATGCTGCAGAACGCCATGTCGAGCGCGTTTTGCGCCACCCATTCGCGCGCGGCCCGTTCGGCAACCGTCTTGGACTTGATGTAAGGCTGAATGCCGGGCGCGTTCGCATCGGTCCAGTCGCTCTCGTCGAACAGGGTCTTGCTGGCGGGATGGCCATAGGCGATCGCGGCGGAGCTGCTGGTCTGGACGAAGTGCTGCACCCCGGCGGCATGCGCGAACCTGAGGGCACGCAGGGTGCCCTCGCGCGCGGGCACGATCAGCTCGTTCTCATCCTTGGGCACACCCACCGGAAAGGGCGAGGCGACATGGGCGACGTGCGTGCAACCTTCGTTGGCGAGGTCCCACCCGGCATCGTTCATCAAGTCGGCCTCGAAGACGAACAGCTGGTCGCCCGCCCCCGGCCAGCGTGCCCGCAGCCGCGCTTCGCTGGTGGCCTTGCTGCGCACGGTGGTGCGCACGCACCAGCCCCTGCCGAGCAGCTGGTCGATCACCTCGCCCGCGATGTAACCGGTGCCCCCGGTGACCAGAACCGTGCCTGCCATGCGCGTTCTCCCTCACGCGCTGGTTACGCGTAACGGAGACGGCCGGCAATCAGCGCAGCAACACCAATTCCTCCGCCATCGTGGGGTGGATGGCCACCGTCTGGTCGAACTGTTCCTTGGTCAGTCCCGCCTTCACCGCGACGGCGGCCACCTGCATGATCTCGGCGCTTTCCGGGCCGATCATGTGGATGCCCAGGATCTTGCCCGTCGTTTCGGCGCAGACCATCTTGTACAACGAGCGTTCGTTGCGCCCGGCAAGCACATTCTTCATCGGGCGAAAATCGCTCTCGTAGACCTTCACCGGACCATACGTGTTGCGCGCCTCGCTCTCGGTCATGCCGACCGCGGCGAGTGGCGGGTGGCTGAAGACCGCGCTGGGAATGCAGCCGTGGTCGACCGTGCGCGGGTTATCGCCGAACACGGTGTCGGCGAACGCCTGCCCTTCGCGGATGGCGACGGGGGTAAGCTGCACCCGGTTGGTCACGTCGCCCACGGCATAGATGTGGCCGACGCTGGTCTTGCTGTATTCGTCGACCACGATCTCGCCATGGTCGCCCACTGCGACGCCGGCGTGTTCCAGTCCCAGCCCCTCGGTATTCGGCACGCGTCCGGTGGCGAACAGCACGCAGTCGACCACCAGGTCCTCGTGATTGGTCATGCTTACCTTGAGGCACCCGTCCTCGGTCTGCTCGATCGAGCGGAACTGCGCGTTGAAGCGGAAGTCGATGCCCTTGGTGATGCTGATCTGCAGCAACCGGTCGCGCAGCGCCGAGTCGTATCCGCGCAAGAGCTGATCCGATCGATTGACGATGGTAACTTTGCTGCCGAACTGGTTGAAGATTCCAGCAAATTCGTTGGCGATATACCCGCCACCGGCAATCAGGATGCGCGGCGGGAGGGCATCGAGGTGAAACGCCTCGTTGCTGGTGATCCCGAGATCGGAGCCGGGAAAGGTGGGGACATGCGGCCGCGCGCCGGTGGCGATCAGGATTATCTTCGCGGTCACGGTCCGTCTGCCGCCCAGCATGATCTCATGCGGGCCGGTCAGAGTGGCGCGTTCAAGGATGATCTCGACATCGTGGTTTTCCAGCGTCGAGGTATAGGCGCCGTTCAGCCGGTCGACGTCTTTCAGCACGTTGTCGCGCAGCACGGACCAGTCGAACTTGGGACTGTCGATCGTCCAGCCGAAATTGCGCGCGTCCTCCAGATCCTCCGCGAAGTGCGCGCCGTAGACGAGCATTTTCTTGGGCACACAGCCGCGGATCACGCAGGTGCCGCCGACCCGGTACTCCTCCGCCACGGCAACCTTGGCGCCATATCCTGCCGCCACCCGGCTGGCGCGCACGCCGCCCGAGCCTGCGCCAATGACGAACAGATCATAATCGTAAGTGCCGTCCGCCATGCGCGCCTCCTGCCTGAGCGGCGCATATGGCGGGCGGGGGCAGCCTTGCCAACCTCAGTCGAGGTCGTGGATCGCGGGATCCCAGAACGTTGCCAAAGCCAGGGCCGCGACGGTCGCGGTCCGGGCAGCGCCACGGTCAAGGCCGGGTGCGAGCAGCAGCGCCGGGCGTCCAGTGAGCTCCAGCGCGCCGATTTCGACCCCGCGCCGTTCGAACACGTATCCCACCGGGGTAAGGCTGGGCAACGGGGTGCCGGCCAGATGATGCACCGAACGGAAGCGGATGGTTTCTCCGCCCAGGGCGATCTCGCCGCGCCGTTCATGGCGGGTGATCGCGCTGCCGCCGCCGATCACCTCCTGCAATTCGAATCGAGCGGGTATGGCGCGCCCTTCCGCGGTGAACGCGCAGCGATAAGCGAGCGGCTGGACGGTGATTTCCGCCAGGCCAAGGTCGACCGCCCGCTCGCGCATCGCACACCGCGCCTCGATGGTCGAACTGATCTCCGGCCCGGCAATGATGAAGTCGCTGTGGCCGGTGCGGGCGATCGTGTCGGCGAAAGTCCAGCGCTCCGGCGCGCGATCAAAGCTGCCGGTATAGGCACCGGCGATAAACTGCCCGCTCGGGCGGCCGCCGATGCCAGAAATCTCCGTACGGATCGACGCATCGGCCAACGCGGACGGCAGGCGGATTTGCGCAGCGGTACAACCGCTCAGCGCGATTGACCCCAGCAGAACAAACAGACGTATCATGCGAAACAACCTGGATAACCCCGTGCGAAACGGGACGGCGCGACCCGCAATTGTCAGGAAAACACAAGTTTACCTGAACAAAAGCTGTCGCGCCGCCAGAATGCTGGGAGTGCCGGGGTTAGCCGCGCGCGCGCCGCTGGGCCCCGCCGCCGCCCTGGCCACCGCGACCACCGCCGCCGCCCTGGCCCTTCCCGTGGAACCGCCGCGGACGATTGCCGCCCTGCTGGCCAGAGCGTTCGTCGGTTCGTTGATCGCTCCGCTCTCCGCCACCTTGCTGTTCCTGACGGGGCCCGCGGTCCGGGCGGCGATCGCCTCCCACCGGCTTCGCAAAGACCTTTTTCGGTGCGCTGCGCTGTTGCTGACCGGGGTTGCCCTTGGGCCGGACGATAGGCGCGTCTTCGATGAAAGCACGGAAGTTATCGGGCAGCGGCAGACGCTCGCAGGTGACCCCGGTCAGCTTCTGAATGTCGCGCAGATACGCGCGCTCGTCCTCGGCGCACAGGGTCAGCGCGATGCCGTCCGCGCCCGCGCGGGCGGTCCGCCCGATGCGGTGGACGTACTGTTCGGCCACGTTGGGCAGTTCGTAGTTGATCACGTGGCTGACGCCCGACACGTCGATCCCGCGCGCGGCGATGTCGGTCGCCACCAGCACCTTGACCCGGCCCGACTTGAAGTTCGCCAACGCCCGCTCACGCTGAGGCTGGCTCTTGTTGCCGTGGATCGCGTCGGCCTGGATGTTCGCCTGGACGAGCTTCTTTACCACCCGGTCCGCACCATGCTTGGTGCGGGTAAACACCAGCACGCGGTCCATCCCCTCGGTCTTGGGATAACGCTTCTGCAGCATCAGTTCGAGCAGCGCCTGCTTTTCCATCTGGCTGACCAGTGTGACGTACTGCTCGACCCGCTCGGCGGTGGTCGCCGCGGGAGCGACCGAGACCTGCGCGGGGTTGTTCAGGTACTGCTTCGACAGGTCCTTGATCGAACCCGGCATGGTGGCGCTGAACAGCAGCGTCTGCCGCTCTTTCGGCATCAGCGCGACCAGCTTGCGCAGCGCATGGATGAAGCCGAGGTCGAGCATCTGGTCGGCTTCGTCGAGCACCAGGATCTCGATCCCGTCCAGGCGGATGGCCTTCTGGTCGACGAGGTCGAGCAAACGGCCTGGCGTGGCCACCAGCACGTCGGTTCCGCGATGCAACTTGTTGCGGTCCTTGCCCACCGACGTTCCGCCGACGACGACGTCGACCTTCAGGCCGGTGAAGCCGCCGTAATCCTCGGCGCTCTTGGCGATCTGCCCGGCGAGTTCGCGCGTCGGGGCAAGCACCAGCATGCGGGCCGACTTGAACGGGGTCTGCTTGTCGGCTTCGCGCAGCCGGTCGATGCTCGGAAGCATGAACGCGGCGGTCTTGCCGGTGCCCGTCTGGGCGATGCCGAGCAGGTCGCGGCCCTGCAGCACGAGCGGGATCGCCTGCTGCTGGATCGGGGTGGCGACGGTATAGTTCTTCTGCTCCAGCGCCTGGAGCACGGGCTGCGACAGCCCAAGGTTTTCAAAAGACATAGTGGGAAACTGCTTTACGTATGCAGCAGCGCGCAGCCGGAGTCCGGGCGCGTGCAGCGGGGTGGTGAGGCCGGAAGTGGCCTCGTCAACGACCCGCGTGAATTGGGCTGTCAGGCAAAGTAGAACCGAGACACGGCCGGGGCGGACTGAGGTCAAATCGAAGTGAAACTTCGACAGAACCCAAGCACCCGCCTGTTCACGCTGCTAGGCGTCTCGATGGCGGCTAGTTAGTTGTGCACCTGCGAAAAGTCAATGGCGCGTGGCCTCCGCCGTATCGCGCTGCGCGGTCAGGCGGGCGATCAGCTGGGCGAGATCGGTCTGGGAGAACGGCTTCGCGAGCCGCGGCACGTCGAGCGCGGTGCCTTCCGGCAGGTCGGCATATCCCGACACGATTGCCGCGCGGATAGACGGCTGCAGCTCGCGCGCGCGGCGCACCAGTTCGCCGCCGTTCATGCCCGGCATGGCGTAGTCGGACAACAGCAGGTCGAACGGGTCGTGGCGCAGGGTCTCGATCGCTTCGGGACCGGAATGGCGCTCCGTCACGCTATGCCCCATGTCCTCCAGCATCGTGACGGTGTTCAGCAGCACGATCGCATCGTCATCGACCGCCAGCACGCGCAAGGGTTGCATTTCCGGCTGCGGATTGGCCGGCGCTGGCCGCGCCGTGTCAGCGTCGTCCTGCCGGGCCTCCTCTTCCGCCACTTGCAACCAGATCTCGGCGGTCGTTCCCGCGCCCGGTTCGCTGGTGATGACGAAGCGGCCACCGCACTGCTCGGCCATGCCCTGGACCATGGACAGGCCAAGGCCGGTCCCCTTGCCCACGCCCTTGGTGGTGAAGAACGGCTCGATCGCGCGGGCCAGGGTGTCGGCGTCCATCCCCTCGCCCTGGTCGATCACCCGCAAGCGGGCGAATTGCCGGGCGCCGGGCGTGGCCGCGGGTACGTCGATCGCCAGGATGATCTGGCCGCCAGCCGGCATGGCATCGCGCGCGTTGACCACAAGGTTCATCAGCGCGAGTTCGAGCTGTCCGCGATCCACCATCACTTTGGGCAGACGCATCGGAAAGCGGGTTTCAAGGGTGACGTTCGGGCCCAGCGTGCGCTCCAGCAAGCCCGCGGTGTCGCGGATGCTGGCGACCAGATCGGTCGGCGCCAGTTCCAGTTCCTGCTTGCGCGCAAACGCGAGCAATCGCTGGGTCAGGGTCGCGCCGCGCCGGGCGCCGTGCATCGCGTTGTGCAGGAACGGCAAGGGGTCCTCCCCCTGCTCGATCCGCTTCATGGCGATTTCCAGGCTGCCGGAAATGGCCGACAGGATATTGTTGAAATCATGCGCCACGCCGCCGGTCAGCTGGCCGATGGCTTCCATCTTCTGCGCTTGGAAGATCTGCTCGCGCGATTGCTCCAGCGCGTCTTCGGCGATATTGCGCTCGGTCAGGTCGCGAGTGATCTTGGTGAACCCGCGCAGGTGACCGTCGTCGTCGCGGATCGGATCGATCACTACGTTGGCCCAGAACCGGGTGCCGTCCTGGCGCACCCGCCAGCCCTCGGCCTCGAACCGCCCGGCTTCTTCCGCCGTCCTCAACGCCTGTTCGGGCATCCCGGCGGCGCGGTCCTCGTCCTGGTAAAAGCGCGAGAAGTGCTGGCCGATGATGTCCTGCGCGGCATAGCCCTTGAACCGCTCGGCCCCGGCGTTCCAGCTTGAGACATAGCCCAGCGGGTCGAGCATGTAGATGGCGTAGTCGGTAACGCCCTGGACCAGCAGCCGAAAGTGTTCCTCGCTCCGGCGCAGCGCCTGCTCCGCCTCGCGCCGTTCGGTGAGGTCGCGGGTGACTTTGGCGAACCCGACGTGGCCACCCTGTTCGTCCCGGATCGGATCGATGACGACGTTGGCCCAGAAGCGCGAGCCATCCTTGCGCAAGCGCCAGCCTTCAGCCTCGTACCGTCCTTGCGTCAGTGCGATCTCCAGCGCCCGCTCGGGCAGGCCGGCGGCGCGCTCGTCTTCGGTGTAGAAACGGGAGAAATGCTGGCCGATGATCTCATCGACGTCGTATCCCTTCAGCCGCTCGGCACCGGGGTTCCAGCTGCTGACGATGCCGCCCGGATCGAGCATGTAGATGGCATAGTCGGTGACGCTCTGGACGAGGAGGTCAGCCTTGCTGTGCGATTTCGCTGAATCAGCCATGCGTCCGTTACTCTAAAGCCCCCCTTTGGCTAATGCGGCACCCAACCGTTCGACCACCCCTTGGTTCCGCAATTCAAACAGTGGACACCGTCAGGCGAGATCCGCAGCCCGCAGCAAAGCCTCGGTCGCGGGATCGAAACTGGCGCCGCCCGCGTCGATCTTGTTCGCGATCGCCTTGCCCAGCTCGACCCCGTATTGGTCGAACGAGTTGATCCCCATCAGCACGGCATTGGCGAACGTGCGGTGTTCGTGGAACGCGATCAGCGCGCCGAGCGTGGCCGCATCGAAGTCGTCGCACAGGATGGTCGCGCTCGGGCGGTCGCCGGGATAGGCCCGCGCCGGATCGTCGCTCGTCTGCCCCGCCATCAGCGCCGCGCCTTGCGCAAAGCAGTTCTTCAGCAGGATCCTGTGATGCGCCGGGTCCAGCGTGTCGCCGGGGGTCACGCTGGCGATGAAATCCACCGGCACCACGACAGTGCCCTGGTGAAGCAACTGGAACACCGCGTGCTGCGCGTCGGTGCCCACTCCGCCCCAGGTGACCGGCGCGGTGGCGCCGCGAACCGGCTTCCCGCCCGCGGTTACTCGCTTGCCGTTCGATTCCATTTCCAGTTGCTGGAGATACCCCGAAAACAACGCCAGCCGCTCGTCATAGGCGAACACGGCCCGCGTCTGGCATCCGCGCACCTGCGCGTAATAGCGGTCGGCAAACGCCGCGCGCAGCGGCAGGTTGGCCCGGCCATCCGTGTCGCGGAAGTGTTCGTCGATCACCCGCGCGCCCGCTAGCATCGCGTCAAACGCCTGCCAGCCCAGCGCAAGCGCGACCGGGAAACCGATGCTCGACCACAGCGAGTACCGCCCGCCGACGGTTTCGGGGAACGGCAGCACGCGGGTTTCGTCCACGCCCCACTCGACCGCTTTGTCCGGGTTCGCGGTCAGTGCCACCACCCGGCCATAGGGATCGGCCACTCCGTTGTGCTGCAGCCACTCGAGCGCGCTGGCGGCGTTGGTCATCGTCTCGACGGTGGTGAAGGTCTTGCTGGCGACGGCGATCAACGTTTCGGCCGGGTTGCAGCGCGTGAACGCCGCTTCCAGTGCCAGACCGTCGATGTTGGACACGACGTGGACTTCGACCAGAGCGCCTTCCCGCGCCAGCGCATCGACCGCCAGCTTGGGACCCAGCGCCGACCCGCCGATGCCGATGTGGATCAGGTGCCGCACCTCGCCCAGCGCTCCGCCGTGGATCGCTTCGACCAGCATGTGCATCCGCTGATGCAGCGCCGCCGCCTCCTCGACCGCGGCATCGCTCCCCAGCCCGCGCTGCGCGGTGTGTTCGGCGGCGCGGTTCTCGGTCGTGTTGACGCGCCCGCCCGTGAGCAGCGCCGTGCGACGGTCGGCGAACCCGGCGGCATCGGCCAGGCTTTCGAACGCGCTCAGCAGCTCATCATCAAGGTGTGTCTTGGACCAGTCGAACAGCGCGCCGCCCGGCTCCTCCTCGCTGCCCCAGTCAAGCCGGGCAGAGAGCGTCTCGACCCGCCCGCCATCAGCGGCGAACAGCTGTTCCAGCGTGCGGTGCTGACACCCCTCGATCCGCTGCCAGGCCGCCTCGATCGCGTCGCTCATGTGAAAATCCTTTCCTACCCGGACAGCTCGGCCTTAGGAGGCGGGCTTATGTTTGCAAGCACCGCCCACCCTTTCTCCGCCCGCCCTCCGGAACTGCTGGCATCCGGTTTTTCTGCGTCGGGACAGTGTGACACATGTGACACTTGTGACAGCAGGGCGAGCGCATGAGCGCCACCGATGTTCCCGCCCGCGATCCGGCTCCCGCGACCGAGGACAAGGAAAGCCTGGGCAGTTTCGCCTGGTTCGTGGTCAAGCTGGCCCTGGCGGTGTTCGTGTTCCGCGCGTTCTTCTTCTCGTTCTATTCGATCCCCAGCGAATCGATGCTGCCGCGTCTGTGGAACGGCGACTACTTCATCGCCGCCAAGTGGCCCTATGGGTACACCAGATGGTCGATGCCGTTCAGCTTGCCGCTGATCCCGGGCCGCGTGCTGGGTTCCGCGCCCAAGCGCGGCGACGTCGCGGTGTTCAAGCACCCGGTGGACCGGGTCGACTATATCAAGCGGGTGATCGGACTGCCCGGCGACAGCGTGGCGCTGCGCGGCGGCCAGGTGGTGCTGAACGGCCAGCCGGTGAAGCGCGTGCGGATCGGCGATTTCTACTTGCCGACCACGCCCAATTCCCCGTGCGCGCTGGGCCGGCCCGCCACCGGGTCGGATGGCATCGCCGCCTGCCGCTATGCCCGCTTCCGCGAAACCCTGCCCGGCGGCAGAAGCTATGACACGCTCGATTTCGGACGGACGCCGCAGGACGACTTCGGCCCGATCATCGTGCCCGACGGAACGGTCTTCGCGATGGGCGACAACCGCGACAATTCAATGGACAGCCGCTTTCCTGCAGCCCCCGGCGGCGGCGTGGGGCTGGTGCCGCAGGACCTGCTGGTCGCCCGCGCCAGCGCGATGGTGTGGTCGACCGACGGATCGGCCGAATGGCACAAACCGTGGACGTGGTTCACCGCCGCCCGCTGGAACCGGCTGGGGCGCGGCATATGAGCCTGCTCGACGACCGCACCCGCGAGTGGCTGGCGCAGACCGGCTTCACCGTGCGCGACGAAGCGATCTGGCACATGGCGCTCACCCATGGCAGCACCGGCGAGACGGCGAATTACGAACGGCTCGAATGGCTCGGCGACCGGGTTCTGGGCCTGTCGATCTCCCACTGGCTGTTCGCGCATTCGAACGCCGCGGAGGGAGAGCTCGCCCAGCGGCTCAACGCGTTGGTCAGCCGCGACACCTGCGCCTGCATCGCGCGTGACATCGGCGTGCCGCTGCATATCCGGCTGGGCAAGCAGGCGCGCGACGATGGCGCGCACGATAGCGACAACGTGCTGGGCGATGTGATGGAGGCGCTGCTCGGCGCGAACTTCCTCGAAGCCGGGTTTGATCCGACTCGCGATCTTGTCCATCATCTGTGGGCCGATGCGGTGGAGGGGCGGCGCGGCCGCTCCAAGCATCCCAAATCGGCGCTGCAGGAATGGGCCGCAGGCAACCGCCGCAAGCCGCCCGAATACCAGCTGGTCGATCGCTCCGGCCCCGACCACGCGGCGCGCTTCACGGTGAAGGTCAAGGTGTACAACGTCGGCGAAGTGGAAGCCGGTGGATCGAGCAAGCAGCAGGCCGAAACCGAAGCCGCGCGTGCATTCATGGAGAAGTTCGGATGAGTTCCTCGCCCTCGCAGCGCTGCGGCTTCGTCGCCGTCATCGGAGCGCCCAACGCGGGCAAATCGACGCTGGTCAACGCGCTGGTCGGCCAGAAGGTCGCGATCGTCAGCGCCAAGGCGCAGACCACCCGTGCGCGGCTCATAGGCATCGCGCTCGCACAGGATGCCGAGGGGGCCGACACGCAGATGGTGCTTGTCGACACGCCGGGCATCTTCAGCCCCAAGCGCCGGCTCGACCGCGCGATGGTCAGCGCGGCGTGGGAGGGGACGCAGGCCGCCGACGCGATCCTGCTGGTGGTCGACCCGATCAAGCAGCGGCGGCACGAACTCGACCCGCTGCTGGAGGCCCTGAGCGTCCGGCCCGAACGCAAGATCCTGGTGCTCAACAAGGTGGACATCGCGAAGAAGGAGCCGCTGCTAGCCCTGGCGCAGGAATTCGGCGCGAAGGCGGACTTTGCGGAGATTTTCTTCGTTTCGGCCCAGACCGGCGACGGGGTGCCCGAGCTCAAGGCAGCCCTCGCCGCGATGATGCCGCAGGGCGAATGGATCTATCCGGAAGACCAGGTGTCCGACGCCAGCGAGCGGTTGATGGCAGCCGAAATCACTCGCGAGCAACTCTACCGCCAGCTGCACGAGGAACTGCCGTATGACAGCGCGGTGCGGCCTGAGCAGTACGTCGAGCGCAAGGACGGCAGCGTCGAGATCCACCAGCAGATCGTCGTCGGCCGCGAGACGCAGCGCCCGATCGTGCTTGGCAAGGGGGGCTCCCGCATCAAGCAGATCGGCGAGGCCGCACGGCTGGAGCTGAGCGAACTGCTGGGGCGCAAGGTGCACCTGTTCCTCCACGTGAAAGTAGAGGAAAACTGGGCCGAAAACCGCGAGATCTACGAAGAGATCGGGCTCGATTTCGGGCGCTAGCAGGCACGATTTTTTCACTCGTTCCGGCATAAGTGCCGGTCATGGCCACCCTTCCCGCACCGCCCCCTGTCCACGTTGTCCTGAAACACAGGGAGGTGCTGGCCGCCGCGCTCAACTCCTCCTCCCGCATCAGGGGCGGCGGGACCTGGTTCAGCCTCGCGCTGCTCGCGCTGTTGTGCCTGGCGATCTGGCTTGGTCATTTGCTGGCGTTCTGGGGCGCACAGCAGTTGCCGTTTCCGGTGATGTTCGCGCTCGGGCCGTGGCTGCCGGTGATCCTGCCCGCGGTGCTCTGCCTCGTCGCGGTCCAGCTCGCGCTGAACTTGGAGCAGCGCCGCGCCAGCCGCGTCTACTTCAACCGGCTGGCTGCGATCGGCAGTCCGCTGGAACGCGCAGCATCGTACGAAGTGACGGACGAGGCGCTGGTGCTGACCACCGAGCGCATGGTGCTGGCGCCGCGCTGGCATGCCATCGACACCGTCGAGCGGGGCGCCGACGGCTGGGTGCTGAGCGCGGACCAGCTGCATTTCCTGATTCCCTTCGCGGCGTTCGACAGCGAGGATGCGCAGCGCCCGCTGCTGGCGGCGATCACCGCGCGGATGACACCCGAAGCGCGCGCCCGCAGCCGCGATGCGGTGGAGTTTGCCGAGGCTGGTCCGGGAAATATTGCCGAGGCTTCAAGCAGCACTCCGCCCGATGCGGCCACACAGCCCACCGACGCCGAGGCGAACTTGCCCGGAGAAACAGTGGAAGCACGCGGATGGCTGACGCAGGAGCAGGCCAGCTGGGCGGCAAACGTCATCTACAGCCGGATCGCCCACGTCGGGTTCCATCGCTGGGCCTATCCGCTGACCGGGGCGGTGAGCGGCTTCGTCGGCAGCGCGCTGATGGTCGCGCTGTTCGTGCTGCTGGTGCCGTCAGAACTCCTCATGCGTGCCCCGTTTGCGGTCTTTGTCGGCGGCTTCCTGGTGCTCATGCTCGGCGCTGCCTACGGGCTGGGCATGGGCTATAAGCGCCTGGGCATCGTGCTCGGCAAAGCGTGGAACTCCGGCCTCGACGCGCGAGGCGTCCCGCAACAGCTTGAGGCACACTGGCGCCTGACCGCCACCGGCGTATGCTACGAGACGGCGCGGTTCTCCGGCGAGGCGGCGTACGCGAGCATCCACCAGCTTCTGCACGAGCACGGCTACTGGATCATCGGCGCGGATTCACTCACCCTATGCATCCCCGACACCGCGTTCGGATCCGCCCAGGACGGGGAGATTTTCATGTCGCGCTTGCTCGCCCGGATGACCGAGCCGGCCCGCGCCCGCAGCGTTGCCGTGGAGCCGCCTAGCGTTTCTTGAGTATCTCGATCCCGTTCTTCTTGGCGAAATCCTTGGTCGATTCCTCGCTGCGGTTGATGGCCTTGGCGATCTCTTTCAGGCCCTTGCCCTTGCCCGCTAGCATACGCAGCGTCCCCGCCTCATCGGCCTTCCACGGCTGCTTGTGCCGTTCGAAGTTCTCCTTGCCCATCAGCTTGCCTTCTTCTTCGGGGCGGCTTTCGTCGCGGCCGGCTTCTTGGCCGCAGCTGCCTTCTTCGGCGCAGCTTTCTTGGCCGGAGCCTTGCGGCCCTTCTTCTTCGCCGGTCCCTTGGCGGCGCGGGCATCGATCAATTCGATCGCCTGCGCCTCGGTCAGGTCCTCTGGTTTCATGTCGCGCGGCAGGGTCGCGTTGGTGGTGCCGTCGGTGACATAGGGACCATAGCGGCCCGCCATCACCTTCATCTCGCCGCCGCTCGTGGGATGCGCCGCCAGCACCTTGATCGGCTCGGCCGCCGCGCGGCCCGCGCCGCGGTTGGCGCCCTGCGCCAGCAGGTCCACTGCGCGGTTCATGCCAACCTCGAACACCTCGCGGGTGTTGGCCAGCTTGCCGTACTTGCCGTCATGGCGAAGGTAGGGACCGTACCGGCCGATGTTGGCCTCGATCTCCAGCCCGGTGTCGGGATGCGCGCCGACGATCCGGGGCAGGCTCAGCAGCTTGAGCGCCCATTCGAAGTCGAAATCGTCGAGGTCCTTGGGGATACTCGCGCGCTTCGCCTCCTTGCCCTCACCCAGTTGCACGTACGGCCCGAAGCGGCCCTTCTTGCGCTCGACCGGCAGACCCGTTTCCGGATCGGTGCCGAGCACCGCGTCCTCGCCGCCGTCGTCACCGGAACCGCCGGGCGAGGCGAACTGCCGCGTGTACTTGCATTCGGGATAATTGGAGCAGGCGATGAACGCGCCGAATTTCCCGCCGCGCAGCGCCAGCCGCCCGCCCTCGCGCCCTTCGGCCACGCACGCCTGGCACTGGCGCGGATCGCCCCCGTCCGCGCGCGGCGGAAACAGGTAATCGCCCAGATACTCGTCAAGCGCCTCGGTCACCTCCGACGGCTTCTTCTCCATCACCTCTTCGGTCTTCGGCTTGAAGTCGCGCCAGAACGCTTCGAGCAGCGTCTTCCAGTCCTCGCGCCCGTCGGAAACGGTATCGAGCTCGGTTTCCATGTCGGCGGTGAAATCATACCCGACATAGCGATCGAAGAACCGTTCCAGGAACGCCGTCAGCAGCCGACCGCTTTCTTCGGCGAAGAAGCGGTTCTTCTCCATCCGCACGTACTCGCGGTCGCGTAGCGTCTGGATGGTCGAGGCGTAGGTGGAGGGTCGCCCGATGCCGAGTTCTTCCAGCCGCTTGACCAGGCTCGCTTCGGAGAAGCGCGGCGGCGGCTGGGTGAAATGCTGGTTCGCATCGACGCCGGTCTTCGCCGGGCTGTCGCCCTTGCGCATCAGCGGCAGCAGGTTCTCGTCGTCGTCCTCGCTCTTCTGGTCGAAGCTTTCCTCGTACACCGCCAGGAAACCAGGGAATTTCACCACCTGGCCGGTGGCGCGCAGTTCGTTCCGACCGGTCGCATCGCGCAGCGTCACCGTCGTGCGTTCCAGGCTGGCGGCGGCCATCTGGCTCGCCATCGCGCGCTTGAAGATCAAATCATAGAGCTTGGCCTCGTCCCCCTGCCCCACCCGGTCGCGGGTGAATTCGGTCGGCCGGATCGCTTCGTGAGCTTCCTGCGCGTTCTTGGCCTTCGTTTGGTAGATGCGCGGCTTGTCCGGCAGGTAGTGCCCGCTGAAACGATCGCTGATCGCCTTGCGCGCGGCGCTGATCGCGCTGCCGTCCATCTGCACGCCGTCGGTGCGCATGTAGGTGATGGCGCCCTGCTCGTAGAGGTTCTGCGCCAGCCGCATCGTGTGGCTGGCCGAATAGCCGAGCTTGCGCGCCGCCTCCTGCTGCAGGGTCGATGTCGTGAACGGCGCGGCGGGATTGCGCTTGAATGGCTTGGTCTCGACGTCCTCGACCGTGAAGCGCCCCTCCTCCACCGCCGTCTTGGCGGCTTCCGCCATGCCCTGGTCGCCAATCGCGAGGCGGTCGAGCTTGTGGCCGTCATAGGTCACCAGCCGCGCGTCGAACGCGGTGCCGTCATGCTGGAGATGTGCCACGACGCTCCAGTATTCCTGCGCCACGAAGGCTTCGATCTCGCGCTCGCGCTCGACGATCAGCCGCAGGGCGACGGATTGCACCCGGCCCGCGCTCTTCGCCCCCGGCAGGCGCCGCCACAGCACTGGCGAGAGCGTGAAACCGTACAGGTAGTCGAGGGCGCGGCGCGCGAGGTACGCGTCGATCAACGGCTGGTCGAGATCGCGCGGGCGCGCCATCGCCTCGGTCACCGCCTGCTTAGTGATCGCGTTGAAGGTGACCCGCTCGACCTCCTTGGGCAGTGCCTTTTTCTTCGCGAGCAGGTCGCGCACGTGCCAGCTGATCGCTTCGCCTTCGCGGTCAGGGTCGGTGGCGAGGATCAGGCGGTCGGCTTTCTTGGCCAGGTCCGCGATGTCCTTCACCCGGCCGGTCTTGTCACGATAGACCTCCCAGTCCATCGCGAAATCCTCATCGGGCCGAACGCTGCCGTCCTTGGGCGGCAGGTCGCGGACGTGGCCGTAGGAGGCGAGGACCTTGTAGTCCTTGCCCAGATACTTCTCGATGGTCTTCGCCTTGGCGGGCGATTCTACGATGACTAGTTGCATGTGAGTTTGGCGGTGTCCCTACGCGTATACGTACGCGCGAGGGTGGTGCCGGTCCAAGCCGCGCGTCAAGCGGCCAGCGACACCCGCCCTCCCGCATGGCGCGTCAATCGCCCGGCGATCTCCAGCTCCAGCAGCGCAAGCTGTACCGATGCCGGGGGCTCGCCCGACTGGCGGATGAGTTCATCAACCGCCACCGGAGCGGTGGTCAGCAGACTGGTCACATCGGCAGGTTCCGCGTCAGCCAGTTCCTCGTCGGCGAACAGGAACGCCGGGGCGGCCTCGCGGAAGCTGGAGCGCGGGGTGCCGTCGAACCCGCTCAGCAGCTCGATCACGTCATCCGGCGTCTGCACCAGCATCGCACCATCGCGGATCAGCTGGTTGCACCCGGTGGCGCGAGCCTCCAGCGGGCTGCCGGGGATCGCCATGACCTCTCGCCCGGCCTCCGCCGCCAGCCGCGCGGTGATCAGCGAGCCGGACTTGGGCGCGGCCTCGACCACCAGTGTGCCGCTGGCGAGCCCGGCGATGATGCGGTTGCGACTGGGGAAGTGGCGGCCGCGCGGCTCGGTGCCGGGGATCTGCTCGGCGATCAGCAGGCCGCGACCGGCGACTTCCTCCTGCAACTCGATGTGTTCAGGCGGATAGGTGATGTCGATCCCGCTCGCGATCACCCCGATGGTGGCAGGCAGTGCCCCGCGGTGTGCCGCGCCGTCGATCCCGCGCGCCAGACCCGATACGACGGTGAACCCCGCCTCCGACAGCGCTGCGGCAAAATCGCGCGCCAGTTTCACCGCCGCGGCCGAGGCGTTGCGCGCGCCGACGATCGCCACACATGGCTTTGCCGCCAGCGACACGTCACCGCGCCATGTGAGGACCGGCGGCGCACTGTCGACCTCCGCCAGCAGCGGCGGGTAATCGGGCTGGTCGTGGAACAGGTACCTGGCGCGGGCGCGGCGGACTTGCGAGATTTCCTCCGCAATGATCTCGGGCGGCGCGGCACGATAAGGCGCGCCGCCGCGCCGGGCGAGGTCGGGCAGTGCGTCGATCGCGGCTTCCGCGGTGCCGAAGCGGCGGAGGAGCTGGCGGAAACTGACCGGGCCGATATTGGGCGATCGCAGCAGCCGAATGCGCGCGAACGCTTCCTCCTGCGACAAGCTCACTTGGAGCGGCCCACCCGCGGTTCCTCGCCGCGCAGCAGCCGGCCGATGTTGGCGCGGTGCTGGACCAGCACGATCGCGGCGATCGCCACCAGCGTGAGCGACAGTTCTTCGTAATCGAGCGCCCACGCCGCAAGCGGCGCTGCAATGACGGCGAGCATCGATGAGACCGACGAAATCCGGCTCACCGCCAGCGTCGCTGCCCAGATGGCGGCGCAGACGAGGAACACCGGCCAGGCGAGCGCCAGCACCACCCCCGCCGCGGTGGCGAAGCCCTTGCCCCCCTTGAACCGCAACCACACCGGGAAGCAGTGGCCGACAATCGCCGCCACCGCGGCCAGCCCCTCGGTACCCGGCCACAGCACCGCCGCGAGCAGGACCGCCGCCACGCCCTTGCCCGCATCGAGCAGCACGGTTGCCGCCGCCAGCCCCTTGCGCCCGGTGCGCAACACGTTGGTCGCCCCGATGCTGCCCGAACCGATCTCCCGCACGTCGCCCGCGCCGAAGCCGCGGGTCAGCAGCAGCCCGAACGGCACTGAACCGAGCAGGTATCCGGTCAACGCCGCCAGCACATAGTCCATCACCGCCCCCTTGACCCGTTCGCCCTTCCGTGTCGAAGGGCCGCATTCACGCGGAGGCCAGCTAGTCGGAAAGGCGGCCGTTCGACAAGCTCGGGACGAACTGTTTTGCATGAAAGCATCGCGCCTGCCGCCCCGATCCTGTTGTTCGATTCAGGAGTAGGCGGCCTCACCGTGCTGGCCGAGCTGCGCAAGGTCTTGCCGCAGGCGCCCATCATCTACGCCGCGGACACCGCCGGGTTGCCCTATGGCGCGAAGAGCGAGGCGGAGATCGCCGCCCGGGTCGCCGGGCTGCTCGGCGTGCTGAGCGAGCGCTATCGGCCGCGCCTGGCCGTCATCGCCTGCAATACCGCCAGCACGATCGCGCTCGGCATGGTGCGCGAGGTTCTCCAGATCCCGATCGTCGGCACCGTGCCGGCCATCAAACCCGCCGCCGCGCTCACCCGAACCGGCACGGTAGGCCTGCTCGGCACCGCCGCCACCATCCGGCAACGCTACGTCGACCAGCTCGAGGCGGAATTTGCGGTCGGCAAGCACGTCGTCCGGTTTCCAGCGCCCGGATTGGTCGAAGCGGCCGAGGCAAAGATGCGGGGGGATCCGGTCGATCCGGCCATCATCCACGACGCCGTCCACGGCCTGCTCGCCCAGCCGTGGGGCGACCAGATCGACACGGTGGTGCTCGCCTGCACGCACTTCCCGCTTCTGGCGGACGAGCTTGCCCGCGCCTTCCCCCGCCCCGTGACTTTCGTCGACGGAGCGGAAGGGATCGCCCGGCGCACGGCAAGCTTGCTCGCAGGGCAGCCATTCGCCCGCAGCGAACCCGATCTGGCGGTGTTCACCGCCGAGCCGGACAGCCGTGCGTCGTTCGCACGGATGCTGTCCACCTACGGTCTGGAGCGCGTCGAACGCCTGTAATTGCGAACCATTCGCAAAGATCGCGGTGGCAATCGGCGGGGCGGAGGAGTAGGTGGACCGCGTTTGCCGGACGGGACCGGCGGGTAACTCGCGAGCGACCTTTCGTGAACTACGACCAGATCTTCGACCAGGCGATCGATCGCTTGCACACCGAAGGGCGCTACCGCGTCTTCATCGACATTCTGCGCAACAAGGGTGCGTTCCCCAACGCGCGCTGCTTTGCCGGCCACAACGGTCCCAAGCCGATCACCGTCTGGTGCTCGAACGATTACCTCGCGATGGGCCAGCACCCCAAGGTCATCGCCGCGATGGAACACGCGCTGCACGACGTCGGCGCAGGTTCGGGCGGCACGCGCAACATCGGCGGCAATTCGCATTACCACGTGGAGCTTGAGGCCGAGCTGTCGGATCTCCATGGCAAGGAAGCCGCGCTGCTGTTCACCAGCGGCTATGTCTCCAATGACGCGACCCTGTCGACGCTGGCCAAGCTGCTGCCGGGCTGCGTGATCTTCTCCGACGAGCTGAACCACGCCAGCATGATCGCCGGCATCCGCAACTCGGGTGCCGAGAAGCGGGTGTTCCGCCACAACGATCTTGCGCACCTGGAAGAACTGCTCGCCGCCGAAGACCCGGACGTACCCAAGCTGATCGCGTTCGAAAGCGTCTATTCGATGGACGGCGACGTCGCGCCCATTCACGCGATCTGCGACCTGGCCGAACAGTACAACGCCCTCACCTACATCGACGAAGTCCATGCCGTGGGCATGTACGGCGCGCGCGGCGGCGGCATTTCGGAACGCGACGAAGCGGCGCACCGGATCGACATCATCGAAGGCACGCTGGGCAAGGCATTCGGCGTGATGGGCGGCTACATCGCCGCCGATCGCAAGATCGTCGACTGCATCCGCAGCTATGCGCCGGGCTTCATCTTCACCACTTCGCTATCGCC
Organism: Altererythrobacter sp. TH136; assembly: GCF_007065885.1. Lineage (NCBI taxonomy): Bacteria > Pseudomonadati > Pseudomonadota > Alphaproteobacteria > Sphingomonadales > Erythrobacteraceae > Altererythrobacter > Altererythrobacter sp. TH136. Next base: position 694,445 of record NZ_CP041409.1, read on the forward strand.
GGTGCTGGCTGCCGGCGTGCTCGCCGCGGTGCGCCATCTCAAACAATCGAGCGAGGAGCGCGAAGGCCAGCAGGCAGCCGCCGCTTGCCTGAAAACGATGTTCGCCGAAGCGGGCTTGCCGGTCATGCCCAGCACCACGCACATCGTGCCGCTGATGGTCGGCGATCCCGTCCGGGCAAAGAAGATCAGCGACATCCTGCTCGCCGAGTACGGGGTCTACGTGCAGCCGATCAATTACCCCACCGTGCCGCGCGGGACGGAGCGTCTGCGCTTCACCCCCGGCCCCGCGCACAACGAAGCGATGATGCGCGCGCTGACCGATGCGCTGGTGGAAATCTGGGACCGGCTCGACCTTCAGCAAGCGCAGGCGGCTTGATCGTCACGGCCATATCGAGCCTTCGCCTTAGTCTGGCGGTAACCATTACCGTTTAGTCGCACGAATGCTTGTCCGACCTGGTTCGGACGTTAGCGGCAAGGGGCGATGGCGGTCAGGAATCTTTGGAAGGGGCTTTCGGGCGGCGCGGGTGACAATCTCACCAGCGATGGCCTGCGGCTCTCGGTGCTCGAGGATTTCGAGCAGACCGGTCTCGCCTGGATCTGGGCTTCGGACGCCGATGGGGTGTTAAGCTACCTGTCGCCCGGTGCCGCCGAAGCCATGGGCCTGCCGCTGGCTAACCTGCTGGGCCGGCCCCTGGCGACCTTGTTCGAAACCGATCCCGAACATCCCGATACTCATTCCGCCCGCCCGCTCGGCTTCCAGATCAGCGCGCATAACCGGATCGTCGACGTCACCGTCCGCTGCGCGCTGCCCGAAGCCCGCACCGGTCGACCCGTGTGGCTGTCACTGTCCGGCCAGCCCAAGGTCGATTTGACCGGCCGTTTCCACGGTTACCGCGGCTCGGCCAAGGACATATCGGTCGAATACCAGCGCCAGATCGAAGATTCGCGGCTGGCCGAATACGATTCGCTGACCGGCCTCTACAACCGGCACCGGATGCACCGGCGGCTGGAATCGGTGCTGGCGGCGTTCAAGGCCGCCAAGCGCAACTGCGCGCTGATGATGCTGGACCTCGACCGGTTCAAGCAGGTCAACGACACCATGGGCCACCCGGCGGGCGACGACCTGCTGCGCCAGGTGGCGGAGCGGCTGCGCAACATCATCGGCGATCGCGGTGAGATCGGCCGGCTGGGCGGAGACGAGTTCCAGGTGATCATCCCCGATGTGGACGATCGCGGCAAGCTGGGGGAACTGGCCGACAAGATCATCCAGATCGTGTCGCAGCCCTATCCGATCGATGGCAAGCGGGCGATCATCGGGACTTCGGTCGGCATCGCCATCGCGCCGTACGACGGCCAGGAAGTGGAAGAGCTGGTGCGCGCGTCGGACCTCGCGCTCTATTCGGCCAAGAACGGCGGGCGCGGTCAGTTCCGTTTCTATTCATCGGACCTCAAGGACGAAGAGGAAGAGCGCCAGCTGCTGCTCGATGACCTGCGTGAGGCGCTGGAAAGCGAACAGCTGGAGCTGCACTATCAGCCGGTGGTTCGCATTCACGACAACCACGTGGTCGGGATGGAAGCGCTGATGCGCTGGGAGCATGAGGAGCGCGGCTGGGTCAGCCCGGGCATGTTCATCCCGGTGGCAGAGGATTCGAGCCTGATCGGCCCGTTGGGCGATTGGGCGCTGAACCGCGCGTGCGCCGATGCCGCCGCATGGCCGGACACTGTCCGCGTGGCGGTCAACGTGTCGGCGCGCCAGTTCACGACCGCCGGTTTCGTCGATGTGGTTGCCGATGCTTTGCAGGCCAGCGGGCTCGATCCCGACAGGCTGGAGCTGGAGCTCACTGAAAGCGTGTTCATGGGCGACAGCGAAGCCACGGAAGAAACCTTCCGAGCGTTGAAGAAGATCGGCGTGCGGCTGGCGCTGGACGATTTCGGCACCGGCTATTCCTCGCTGAGTTATCTCCGCTCGGCGCCGTTCGACAAGCTCAAGGTCGACAAGAGCTTCGTCGATTCGTGCACCCAGAAAGACCAGAACAGCGCCAAGATCATCACAGCGATCATTGGCTTGTCCAAGGCGCTGGGAATGGAGACGACCGTCGAGGGGGTGGAAGCGTTCGACCAGCTCGAAGTCGTCCGTTCGCGCGGGGCGGAACTGGTCCAAGGGTGGATTTTCGCCAAGGCCATGCCCCAGCATCAGGTGCTGCAGAACATCCGGTCGGGTGAATTCAAGATCGAGCCGAGTGGTCCGGACAAGCACCGCCCTGATCGGCGGTCGATGTTCCGCCGCATCGGGATCATCCACGGCGATCATCGGTACGACGCGGTGATCCGCGACCTGAGCAAGACCGGCGCGTTCGTCGAAGGCCTGGTCGGGGTTCCGCTCGATACCGCGCTGGTGCTCGATCTGGGCGGCGGTCAGCTGGTGGTGTGCAAGGTGCTGCGCTCCGAAGGCGCACAGCTTGGCGTCGAATTTGAAACGCCGTTGGTCAGCGACGGCGCGGGGGGATTGTGTACCCGCCACCGGGTCAGCCCATACGCGCTTGCGGCGGCGAGCCTGCCGGTCGCCGGCGCCCCGTCCCATGCGCCTGCCGCGCTCAGCGCCGGAGCCAGCGCGCCGCAGTTCATGCAGGTTCAGGTCGGCAGCGGCGGCTGAGGGTTTACTCGCGGCGATGACGGGTTAAGCCGGTGGCCATGAGCAACTCATCGCACCCCACCTACGACGAAGTCGTGCTCGGCCGCCGATCGATCCGCGGCTATCTCGACAAACCCGTCCCCCGCACGCTGATTGAAGAGGTCATTGCCCTCGCCACCCGCGCGCCCTCGTCCATGAACACCCAGCCGTGGCACTTCCACGTCATCACTGGGGAGCCACTCGCGCGGATCCGGCGGGGGAACACGGAGAACATCTTGGCCGGCGTGCCCGACAGCCGCGAGTTCCGCCGTGGCAGCGCCTTTGCCGGCGTGCATCGCGAACGCCAGATCGGCGTCGCCAAGCAGTTGTTCGAAGCGATGGGCATCGCCCGCGACGACAAGGACAAGCGGCAGGACTGGGTATTGCGCGGCTTTCGCCAGTTCGACGCACCGGTGTGCGTCATCGTTGCCTACGACCGGGAACTGGCCGACAGCGACGACAGCGCTTTCGACTGCGGCGCGGTCACGACAGCGCTGGTCAACGCCGCCTGGTCACGCGGGCTCGGCTGCGTGATCAACAGCCAGGGCATCATGCAAAGCCCGGTGGTCCGCGAACATGCGGGCATCCCTGAGGACCAGGTGATCATGAAAGCGGTCGCGATGGGCTGGCCGGATGAAACCTTCCCCGCCAATGCGGTGGTCAGCGAACGCAAGCCGGTGGAGGAAGCGGCCCGCTTCATCGGTTTCCCCGATTGACCTCCAGAGACCCGGGCGCGCCCCAGGTTGCATCAGTTGTGCGGCGACTTGCCAGGGGTAAACGGCACTAGAAAGCGCTGCTCACAGCCAATCCGCGCAGCACTTCGCGGCCTAACGGCTTAGCGTAGGCTCACCACATTGTCGGTGGCGCGCGGATCCACCCGATCGCCGCGATAGAGGCTCGCCATCGGCTCATCTTCGACGATGATCTGTTCGGCATTCCCGAAGCCGTTGAAGCCGGTCTTCATCGCCGCGCCGTACGCACCCAGCATGCCGATCTCGATGTAATCGCCAGCCTGGATGTCGGCCGGTAGCATGAAGGGCCCCTTCATGTAATCGGCATCGTCGCAGGTCGGACCATAGAACGAAAACTCGGCCAACGGCTGCGTCAGGTCATCCTCAAGCGCGTTCACGGGGAACCGCCAATCGATGTGCGCGGCATCGAACAGCGCACCATAGGCGCCATCGTTGATGTAGAGTTCGTCCCCACGGCGCTTCTCCACTCGCACGACGAGCGATGAATACTCTGCGCACAGCGCGCGGCCGGGCTCGCACCACAGTTCGGCGTTGTAGGCGATCGGCAGCGCCTCGAAGTGGCGGTGGATGATCGCGAAGTAATCTTCCAGCGGGGGCGGCTCCATGCCGGGGTAATCGCTCGGAAAGCCTCCGCCGACATCGACCACGTCGATCACGACCGAAGCTTCGGCCACGGCGGCGCGCACGCGCTCCAGCGCCTGCACATAGGCAAACGGCGTCATCGCCTGGCTGCCGACGTGGAAGCACACACCCAGCCAGTCACAATGCTGGCGAGTCGCCTGCAGCAGTTCGGCCGCATCGGCGAGATCACAGCCGAACTTCGCGGCCAGGCTGAGTTCCGAGTATTCCGAGGACACCCGCAGGCGCACCAGCAACCGCAGGTCGGTCGCGCCGGTGCCGTCGGGATGTGCCGTTGCCGACACGATCTTTTCCAACTCCTCGACCGTGTCGAGGCTGAAGGTCTTCACCCGGTGTTCGAAGTACGCTTCGCGGATTGCGCGCGCCGTCTTGACCGGATGCATGAAGCATAGCTCGGCATCCGGCAGAGCCTCCCGCACCAGGCGCACTTCGGCGATCGACGCGACGTCGAAGTGCGTGATCCCTGCGCCCCACAGCACGCGCAAGAGGTCAGGCGAAGGATTCGCCTTCACGGCGTAGAGCGACTTGCCCGGAAACTTCTCTGCGAAGAAACGGGCCGCGCGCGCCGCTGCGTGCGGGCGGTTCAAAATGACCGGTTCGTCCGGCGCGAGGGCGCGAACTACAGACCGTGCGTCAGGATGATGGTGCAACTCAAGGGACCCCCAAACGGTAAGTTTGAACGAGGCAGCCTTGCGGTTAAGGAAGTCCCCTTGGGGCTGCGGAGGGCGCGTATATAAGGCCCGGCGTGAACCGCAAGTGAAAATCCGGTCCCGCGACAACAACCCCCGGCGCGATCGGACGGCGGTAAGGCGCGGTCAGCTGAGCCGATCGCGGAAATCCTCATAGCCGAAGCTGCGTATTTGCTCGAGCGCGTCAGTGTCGCTGTCCCACAACCAGATGGAAGGCAGCTGCACCCCATTGAAAGTGTTCGTCTTTACCATCGAGTAGTGCGCCTGATCGAGAAACGCGAAGCGCTCGCCAGGCTCGTTCGGCACCGACAAGCGATAGTCGCCGATGACATCCCCCGCGAGGCAGGATGGCCCTCCCAGGCGGACCGGTTCACCCTCGCCCGCCTCGTTCAGCATCGCCGGGCGATACGGCGCTTCGATGACATCGGGCATGTGGCAGGTCGCGGAAATGTCGGTGATCGCCACGGGCAGGCCGTTCCAGTGCGAATCGAGGATCGTGCCGACCAGGATGCCGGCATCGAGCGCTACCGCCTCGCCCGGCTCAAGGTAGATTTCCGCGTCAGTATCGTCTTTCGCGTCCTTCAGGAATTCGATCAGTTCTTCGCGTTGGTAATCCGAGCGAGTGATATGATGGCCGCCGCCCATGTTGATCCACTTGAGATCGCCGAAATAGGGCTCGATCTGGTCAAACACGGTGTCCCACGTGCGGCGCAGAGGTTCGAAATCCTGCTCGCACAGGTTGTGGAAATGGATACCGTCGACCTGCTCCATGATCTCGGGCGTCAACTGGTCCAGCGGGAAGCCGAGCCGGCTGCCGGGCGAGGACGGATCGTAGCGCGGCACCTCGCCGCACGGGCAAAGCGGATTGATCCGCAAGCCCACATCGAAGTCCTGCCCCGCGGCACGCGCTGCGTCGAGGACCGGGCGAAAGCGTTCGAGCTGTCCGGGCGAATTGAAGATCACGTGATCTGACAGGCGGCAGACCTCCGCCAACTCGTCGGGTTTGTAGGCGGCGCAATAGGTGGCGATCTCGCCATCGTAGAATTCGCTCGCCAGCCGCGCTTCCCACAAGCCGCTGGTGCAGACACCGTCCAGGTACTCGCCGATGATCGGGGCGACCGACCACATGCTGAAAGCCTTCAGTGCCGCAAGCACCTTGATGTCGGCGGCGTCGCGCACATCGGCAAGGATTTGCAGATTGGCGCGCAGCCTGGCGGCATCGACCACGAACGCAGGTGAGTCCACGCGTTGCAGGTCGAAGCGCGCAAACGCCCCCGGATCGCCGGCCCTGGTTTCCATCAGATGCCGAACCTCACGTTGCCGCCCGCGTCGATCGCGAACCCAGGGTTGTAAGCGATTTCCCACGCATGGTCGTCGGGGTCGGCGACGTAGCCGCGCAGACCTCCGATCGGTGGTTCGTCAGCGGGCCGCAGGACAAGCCCGCCCGCTGCCACCAGGTTGCTCATCAAAGGCTCGACCTCCTCGCGCGAGCGGACGTTGTGCGCCAGCGCGAATGCGCCGGGTCGGTCGAGGCCGCCTCGGCCCATGTCCCGTTCCAGCGCCCCCTCTCAAATGTCCCCAGGATGATCCCGCCAAGCTGGTAGAAGATGATCTCCTCGTTCTCGAACGCGGGCGTCCACCCGAACCCGTCGGTGTAGAACCGCCGCGACCGTGCGAGGTCGCGCGTACCAAGAGTGACCAGGGAGAGGCGCTGCTCGGCCACGGTCAGAATTCGACCGGTCCGTTCAGTTCCTCGACCGTCCACGGCAGCCCGTCCGAATTGAGCATCTCCATGAATGGATCGGGGTCCATCTCTTCCATGTTGAACACGCCGTCCCCGGCCCACTTGCCCGTCACCACCATTGCGCTGCCGATCATGGCCGGCACGCCGGTGGTGTAGCTGACCGCCTGATTGCCGGTCTCTTCGTAAGCCGCTTCATGACTGCAGATGTTCTTGATGTAGAATGTTTTCTCGCCCGACCCGTCGAGCGCCTCACCGGTGGCGATGACGCCGATGTTGGTATTGCCCTTGGTGGTTTCGCCCAGTGACTCTGGCTTGGGCAGCACCGCGGCGAGGAACTGCAGCGGGATGATCTCCTTGCCCTGGTAGCGGATCGGCTCGATCGAGGTCATGCCGACGTTCTGCAGCACGGTCAGGTGCGTGATGTAGGCATCGCCGAAAGTCATCCAGAACCGCGCCCGCTCCAGTTCAGGGACGAACTTCGCCAGGCTTTCCAGCTCTTCATGATACATCAGGTAGGCGTTCTTCTTGCCTACCGCCTCGAAATCGAACTCGGTTTTCACCTGCATCGCCGGGGTTTCGACCCACTCGCCGTTCTCCCAGTGGCGAGCCGGCGCGGTGACCTCGCGGATGTTGATCTCAGGATTGAAGTTGGTCGCGAAGTGCTGGCCGTGATCGCCGCCGTTGCAATCGAGGATGTCGAGCTGACGGATGGTCTTCAGCTTGTGCTTCTTGAGCCACATGGTGAACACGCTGGTCACACCCGGGTCGAAGCCCGAGCCGAGCAGCGCCATCAGCCCGGCCTGCTTGAAGCGGTCGTGGTAGGCCCACTGCCACTTGTATTCAAACTTGGCCTCGTCCTTGGGCTCGTAGTTCGCGGTGTCGAGGTAGTTGACGCCCGCTTCCAGGCAGGCGTCCATGATCGGCAGGTCCTGGTACGGCAGCGCCAGATTGACCACCAGGCTGGGCTGCACCTTGCGGATCAGGTTGACCATCGCCGGCACCTCTTCGGCATCGATCGAATAGGTCTGGACGTCGCGGCCGGTGCGCTGCGTCACGCTGGCCGCGATCGCGTCACACTTCGATTTGGTGCGGCTGGCGAGATGGATAGCGGAGAAGATTTCGGCATTCATCGCCATCTTGTGGACGCAGACCGAGCTGACCCCACCCGCACCGATTACCAGGACTGTCGACATGAAAACTCCAAACTTTCTTGGCGCGCCGATTGGCGTCGAATGGCGAACGCACTAGTCGGCGGGAATGTTTCGCGAAACCCCCGCCGACCACCTGCGCATGCCTGACAGAGCGGGCGTACTGCGCGCGGCCGAGAAAATCAGGGCCATCCTTCCGCCCACCCCTTTGCTGCCGCTGGAAGTGAACGGAACACGGTTGTGGGCCAAGGCCGAGAACCTGCAGCCGATCGGCGCCTTCAAGATTCGTGGCGGATGGCACCGGCTAACCGACATGACGCCAGAGGAACGCGCCCGCGGGGTGATCGCCGTCTCCAGCGGAAACCACGCACAGGGGATTGCGTGGGCTGCGCGCGAACTCGGGGTTCGGGCCACGATCGTGATGCCGCATAACGCACCGCAGGTGAAACTCGACGCCACCCGCGCGCTGGGAGCCGAGGTCGTGCTTTACGAACGCCCGCGGGAAGATCGCGACGCGGTCGCGGCCCGCCTGGTCGAGGAACGCGGGGCGGTGCTCGCCCATGCGTTTGGCGATCCGTGGGTGATCGAGGGCCAGGGCAGCGCCGGCGTCGAGATCATGGAGCAGCTGGGCCGCCAGCCTTCCCGCATCGTCGCGCCTTGCGGCGGCGGTGGTCTTGCTGCGGGGCTGGCCCTGGCATGTCCTGACAGCGCGATCGTGCCGGTTGAACCGGAAGGGTGGGACACCGTCGGCCAGTCGCTGGCCGAAGGAAAGGTTCGCGCCATCAGTAGCGGTCCGGTCACGGTGTGTGACGCCTTGCAGCCGCCGGCGACCAAACAGATCAATCTCGCCGTGCTGTCCGGCCGGTCCGATCCCGGGGTGACGGTCACCGACGCCGAAGTGCGCGAGGCCCAGCGGTTCGCCTTTGCGAAGCTCAAGCTGGTGGTCGAACCCGGCGGCGCGGCGGCGCTGGCTGCGGCACTCGCGGGCAAGGTGATGCTGGACGCGCACACGGTGATCATGCTCACTGGCGGCAACACGGACGCGGATTCATTCGCGAAGGTCATCACCCACGCCGATTGACGGCGATTTGACATGCACGTCTGCCCGGCGCACGTTCGCAGCCGGGACGATGATGGGGGAAATTGAATGCAGGCACAGATGCTCGCGCCCGCGGCAGTGTTGATCGCGTGGACGCTGATCATGCTGGTGTGGATGGCCGCGACCCGGCTACCGGCACTCCGCCGGATCGGCGGGCTCAAGAATGCCAAGCCTGGAGGGCGGGGACAGGATCTGGAAGGAGTCGTGGACGACCGGATCAACTGGAAAGCCCATAACTATTCCCACCTCGTCGAACAACCGACGCTGTTCTACGCCGTGTCGCTGATCATCGCGCTGCTTGGACCCAATCCGACCATGGTTCTGGTGGCCTGGATCTATGTCGCGATCCGCATCGTGCACTCGATCTGGCAGGCGACCGTCAACGTGGTGTCAGTGCGTTTCCTGCTGTTCATGCTGTCGACGCTGGCGCTGGTAGTCCTGGCGATCCGTGCGCTTGCGCTGACGCTGTTCGCCGATCCGATGGTGATCCAGTGATCGGGGCCGATATTCTCCAGCCCATCGTCGCGCTGCTCGCATGGACGATGGTGATGTGGCTGTGGATGTACGCCACCCGGATTCCCGCGATCAACCGGCTGCCCAAGGACGGCGGCCCTAACGCCGACGTCGGCTGGACCGGCGCCAAGCTCGACGGTCTGCTAACCCCGGACATCCAGTGGAAGGCGCATAATTACAATCACCTGCACGAAGCGCCGACGCTGTTCTACGCGGTGGCGCTCGTGCTCGCGTTCGTTGGACAAGGTGACGGCCTGAACGCGACGCTGGCATGGATTTACGTCGCGCTGCGTGTGCTCCACTCGCTGTGGCAGGCCACGGTCAACAAGGTGATGGGCCGGTTCCTGCTGTTCTCGCTGTCGAGCTTCGTGCTCATCTGGTTGATCATCAGGGCAGCGTTGGCGGTGTTCTGAAAATGGCGGCGGAGCTACTCCGCCGCTTCGGCTGCCTCGGCGTGGCCATGCAGATCGATCGACAATCCTGACACGAACCGCTCGGCATCCAGCGCGGCCATGCACCCGGTGCCGGCGGCGGTCACCGCCTGCCGATACGTATGGTCCATCACGTCGCCGCACGCGAACACGCCCGGGATCGCCGTCTTGGGCGTGCCCGGCTCGACGATCAGGTAACCGCCCTCGTCAACGGGAAGCTGCCCCTTGAACAGTTCGGTCGAGGGGGCGTGGCCGATTGCGACGAAGGCGCCATCGCAATGGAACTTGCTCAGTTGTCCAGTTACGCGGTCCTTCAGCGACAGGTGAGTCAAGCCGCCGGCCAGCGGATCGCCTTCGAACCCTTCGACCACCTGGTTCCACAAAACGGTGATCTTGGGATGGTTGAACAGGCGATCCTGCAGGATGCGCTCGGCCCGCAGGGAGTCGCGCCTGTGAATCAGCGTCACATCGTCGGAATGGTTGGTGAGGTATAGCGCCTCCTCGACAGCGGTGTTGCCGCCGCCGATCACCGCAACCTTCTTGCCGCGGTAGAAGAATCCATCGCACGTAGCGCAAGCGGATACGCCCTTGCCGCCCAGTTCCATCTCGCCGGGCACGCCCAGCCACTTGGCCTGCGCGCCGGTCGCGATGACCAGCGTGTCGCCTTCGTAGATGTCGCCGCTGTCGCCATAGGCGCGGAAGGGGGAGCCGCCTTCCAGATCGACCCGGACGATGGTGTCCCACATCATCCGAGTGCCAACGTGCTCTGCCTGGGCCTGCATCTCCTGCATCAGCCACGGGCCCTGAACCACGTCGCGGAAGCCGGGATAGTTCTCGACATCGGTGGTGATGGTCAACTGCCCGCCGGGCTGGAGGCCCTGCACCACGATCGGCTCCATCATTGCGCGCGCGCCATAGATCGCGGCCGACAGCCCTGCCGGGCCCGAACCGATGATGAGCATGCGCGTCTTGTGGGTAGCCATCGTTTCCTCCGTCTTGCCGGGCCAGATAGGGGCGCGGCGGCGGGAAATCGAGTCAGGCGACGAACTTGTCCCGCAGGTTCATGCGTAGCGTGTCGTCGACTCCAACGGCCTGATTCAGCCAATCGTCGAGCGAACCGTGCGTCTGACGCGCCACCAAGTGAAAGCGCGCGAAGTAATCCTCGTGCACGTCGAGCATCGCGCGGACCGACGCCTCGTCCATGGTCCGGCCGAGCCGCTTCTCCATCACCGGGATCGATTGCGCGCGCAGAATGTGGAACGTCGGCGATTCGTTGGTGAGCAGGAATTCGCGCACCTGATCGTCTTCCGACACGCCGACGATGTGCAGCAGCAGCGTCACCGCCATGCCGGTGCGATCCTTGCCCGCGAAGCAGTGCACCAGGCTGGCTCCGTCGCGGTCTGCCAGCGCGTGCAGATAGCGTCCGAACATCGCCTGCATCGCCGGGTTTTCAGGCATCCGCGTATACACCTGAAGCATGCGGTCGCGCGCGTAATCGGCGGTCGTGACTTCGGGACCGATGTCCATGTGCGGCGGGCTGGAGGTCGTCGACCCATCATGCGCGACGACTTCGCCCGCCCAGCCTTCGTGGCGGCGGCAAGGATGCATCTCGCGCTCGGCGATGCCGCGCAGATCGATCACCGTGCGGATGTCGAGCGCGGCCAGCTCTGCAAGATCTCCATCGGTCGCCGCGACATGCTGGCCGGAGCGGTAGAGCACCCCGCGGCGGACCTTGCCGCCGGCGGCAGAATAGCCGCCATAGTCGCGGAAATTGTGGATGCCTTGAAAGTTGGGGGCCTGGGTCATGACACGCCCCTGCCAGCGACTAATACGGCAGGCAAGCTCAGGCGGGCGGCTGCGGGTTGTTCGGGACCAAGATCATCGTCCGCCCCTCCACGCGCCAGGACGCAAGGCGTGACAGCAGGTTCATCCCGATGACGTTGGTCGTGCCGATCTGCGGCGCGATCACCGCGTCGAGCCCGCCCGCCTTCACGCTGCCGAACCGCAAGGTGTCGATCGTGGTCAGGTCGGCGGTCACCGTGCCGTTGGCGGTCGAGATGCGGACCGGCACCCCGCCCGTGCGCGGCTCCAGCCCGGCGCGTTCGGCCAGCGGCACCGAGACCGCCGTCAGGGTCGCCCCCGTATCGACCAGGAACGCGGCCGGCTCTCCATTCACGGTCGCCTGAATCCAGAAATGCCCGTCCGGTGACATCGGCACCCGGGTTTCACCCCCCGCAACGGTCTGTTCGGGAAAGCCGAGTTCCGGCACGGCGATGTCCAGCCGCGGATCGAAGCGCGACACCTGCAGCATTACCACCACCAGGATCGCCGCCAGCGCCATCGTGCTGGTCGTCGCCATAAAGCGGCCGAAACGCGAATAATGTCGCGCGATCCCGGTACCGAGGATGCTGCCGAGCACCGCCGCAACGGTCGCGATCAGCAAACCCGAGCGCGGTATCTCGCGGATGATCTCGGTCGTTGCCTGCCAGGCTGCCTGCGGGTCCATACCTGCCCTGTTACACCCTCGCGGCTTTCACCACCATGACTAGGGCGCGCTGCGCGGCACGGTGGCGTCCGCGAGAATGAGCGAAAAGCGCTCCTCCCGATCGGTCCAGCGTTGCCGGGGCGTCCACCCGCCCGCCAGAAGCAAGGTCGTGCCGCTGCGGCGCGAAAACTTGTGGCTGTTCTCGGTGTGGATGGTGTCGCCCTCACCCATCGAGAACCGATGGCCGGACACTCCGAATTCGATCGGTCGCAGCGCCTCGAGGTGCATCTCGATCCGGGAATACGCGTCGTTCCAGCGGGCGACGTGACGCAGCGCATCTATCGGGATGGTCCCGTTCAGCTCCCGGTTGATGCGATGCGCGAGGTTCAGATTGAACCGGGCGGTTACACCCGCCGCATCGTCATAAGCGGCTTCCAGGATTGCCTGGTCCTTGACGAGGTCCATCCCGATCAGGAGTTGGCTGCCCTCTCCGAGCGTTGCGCGCATCGTGCGCAGCAGATCGACTGCCGTGCGGGCCACCATGTTGCCGATGGTAGACCCAGGGAAAAACCCGAGCTTGGGCATGGCGGTAACCTCAATCGGCAGTTCGACCTTGCGCACGAAGTCCGCCTCGACCGGGTAGACCGGCAAGCCGGGAAATTTGGCCGACAGCGCGTCGGCCGAAGACCGCAGGAAATCTCCTGCGATGTCGAGCGGCACATAGGCGGCGGGGTCGATGCAGTTGAGCAGCAGCGGCGTCTTCACCGAACTGCCGGAGCCGAATTCGACCACCGCACGTCCGCCGCCGATCATCGTGCGGAACTCGTCGCATCGGTCGGTCAGGATTTCGGTTTCCGCGCGGGTTGGATAGTATTCGGGGAGCCGGGTGATCTCCTCGAACAGTTCTGATCCCTCGTCGTCGTAGAACCAGCGCGCCGGGATCGCCTTCTGCGGCTCCGACAAACCCTGCAAAACGTCTTCGCGAAATGCGGTGTCGACCCCGTCGCGATCCAGATCGACCAGGCTCAGCCCCTGTTCGGCAGCCATCAGATGTCCTTCGCGAGCCGCAGGCCGGTGAACTGCCAGCGTTGATGAGGGTAGAAGAAGTTGCGGTAACTGGTGCGGGAATGGCCGCGCGGCGTCGCGCAGCTGGCGCCCTTAAGGACCACCTGGCCGCTCATGAACTTGCCGTTGTATTCCCCGACTGCGCCCTCCGCTGTCCGGAAGCGCGGATAGGGCAAGTACGCAGAGCGAGTGAACTGCCAGCAGTCGCCGAACAGGTTGTGGCCACCACGCGGCAGCGGCGGTGCGGCGTCGTCGAGCTGGTTGCCGGCGGCCGGGTCGTGGCTTTGCGCCGCTGCCTCCCATTCGAACTCGGTCGGCAATCGCGCACCGGCCCAGGCAGCAAAGGCATCCGCTTCGTAAAACGAGATGTGCGTCACCGGCGCATCCGGATCGCGAGCCTGCCAGCCCGAGTGGGTAAACTGCTGGTCCTCGCGCCAGTACAACGGCGCCGAGATTTGCTCGCCTTGAACCCATCCCCAGCCATCGGACAGCCACAACGACGCGGTGCGATACCCGCCCTCCTCGATGAACGACTGCCATTCGCGGTTCGACACCAGGCCGGAGGACAGCGCGAACGGCTCTAGCAGGACCCGGTGCCGCGGGCCTTCGTTGTCGAACGCGAAATCGCCCCTCTCGTGACCCACCAGTGCGATGCCGCCCGGATGTTCCTGCCAACCGGACGCCTCACGCGCAGGCTCTCGGGCGGAAGGGGCACCCCACATCGCAGGGCCGAGGGGGTTCTGGAACAGTGCGTGCTTGATGTCGGTCAGCAGCAATTCCTGGTGCTGCTGCTCGTGCGCTATGCCCAGCTCGATCAGTGGCGCGTGTTCGGGCCGGTCAAGCATTTCCATGATCGAGTGCGTGACGTGGTCCCGCCAGTCGAGGATCTCGGCGAGCGAGGGGCGCGACAACATGCCCCGGCGCGAACGCGCGTGCCGGGCACCTTCCGCCTCGTAATAGGAATTGAACAGGTACGGCCAATCGTCGCGCCACCGCCGATAACCGGGCAAGTGATCGCGCAGCAGGAACGTCTCCCAGAACCAGGTGGTATGCGCCAGATGCCACTTGGCCGGACTTGCATCGTCCATCGACTGGATCGTGGCATCGGCATCGCTGAGCGGCTCGGCGAGCGCGACGCTGAGCGCGCGCGTTTCAGCGAAGCGATCGGCTAGAGTCCGCGGCGTCTGCTGAGCGTGAATCGTCAGGGGCTGGGGCACGGTCATCCTCTTGCTGCAGCCAGTCCTCTGGCAAGATGACCGGGAAACCGCACAAATGATAGACTCTGTCGCGGCCAACAGTTTCCCCGGGCACCGAGGAAATATGTCGACCCAGTAGCGATAGACGCCCAGGTTAGTTGCTCGCCCTGCGCGCCCTGGCAGACGGGCCTATGCTGCCACGGCCGGCCGGGTGCTTGCTTCCTGATTGAGCATCTCAGCAAGCATGAATGCCAGCTCGATCGACTGCGCGGCGTTGAGACGCGGATCGCAGTGCGTATGATACCGATCGCCGAGCGCTTCGTGGCTGATGGCCACCGCACCGCCGACACACTCGGTCACGTCCTGTCCCGTCATTTCGACATGAATGCCGCCCGCATGCGTGCCTTCCGCCCGGTGTACCGCGAAAAAGCCCCGAACCTCGCGCAGAATGCGGTCGAACGGCCGGGTCTTGTAGCCGCTGTTCGATTTGATCACGTTTCCGTGCATAGGATCGCAGCTCCACACCACCGGATGGCCTTCGCGTCCGACCGCCCGAACGAGCGGCGGCAAGCCGGCTTCGACCTTGTCGTCGCCGAACCGGCTGATCAGGGTGATCCGGCCTGGCTCACGCGTCGGATTGAGGATGTCGAGCAGGCGGATAAGGTCATCTGCAGCGAGACTGGGCCCGCACTTCATGCCCAGCGGGTTGCCGATGCCGCGGCAGAATTCGATATGTGCGCTGCCGGGAAATCGCGTCCGATCGCCGATCCACACCATGTGCGCCGAACAATCGTACCAATCGCCGGTCAGGCTGTCCTGCCGGGTAAGCGCCTGCTCATACGGCAGCAACAGCGCCTCGTGGCTGGTGTAGAAGGTCGTCCGCTCCAACTGCGGCAGCGTCTCGGGATTGACGCCGCAGGCCTCCATGAAATCTAACGATTCACCGATCCGGTCGGCCACGTCCTGGAACTTGTCGGCCCACGGGCTGCGGTCCATGAAGTCTAGCGTCCAGCGGTGCACCTGGCGCAGGTTGGCATACCCGCCCCCGGCAAACGCGCGCAGCAGATTGAGCGTGGCCGCGGCTTGCGAATAGGCGCGCACCATCCGCTGGGGATCGTTGGCGCGGCTTTCGGGCGTGAAATCGATGCCGTTGATATTGTCGCCCAGATAGCTTGGGAGCGTGACCTCGCCCTGCGTTTCGGTCGGCGCGCTGCGGGGCTTGGCAAACTGTCCCGCCATACGTCCGACCTTCACCACCGGTCGCTTGCTGGCGAAAGTCAGGACAACCGCCATCTGCAGCAGGACGCGGAAGGTGTCGCGGATGTAATTGGGGTGGAACTCGGCGAAGCTTTCGGCGCAGTCGCCGCCTTGCAGCAGGAACCCGCGGCCCCCGGCGACTTCCGCCAGGTCGGCTTTCAGCGCGCGCGCCTCTCCCGCGAATACCAGCGGTGGATAGTGCGCCAGCGTCGCTTCGACCTCTGCCAGCGCGGCACGATCGAGGTAGTTGGGCAAGTGGCGGGCTTCGTGCGCCTGCCAGCTATCGGGGGTCCATTCCTGTGTCACCCGGGCGCCGTAGTCCCTTCGCGCCTGCAGCGCCAAGCGGCTTAAACTTGGAGCGGCGCAAGCTGCCTTAGCGCGAGACGCTGGCCGACTGACCTTCCACCTGAGTGGCGAGCGTCTGCCCTTGAGGGATCACGGCAAGCCGGAAGGGTTGGCGCCCCGTCAGGTATTTCGCCGCCAGCGCCTGCATCGCCTGGGGAGTGGTCTGGGTGTAATCGTTCAGCAACGATCGCAGCAGCCGCACGCGCTGCGGATCGGTGCTCGCCCCCTCCAGCTGCCACAACCAAAACGTGTTGCCGGTCGATGCGCGGCTGATCGACTGCTTGAGCGGTTCGGTCACTCGGGCAAGCTCGTCCGCGGTTGGCGGATTGGCCACCAGATCGCGCGCGATCTGGTCGGTCGCGGCGAAGAACGCCGGCACATCCTGCGGCCGGACGGTGGCCGCCGCCGAGACCGTGCCGCCGGTCGCGATGTCCACCGGCCAATCGCTTGACACCTGCGGCGAATAACTCGCTCCGGTCCGTTCGCGCATCTCCTCGAGCAGGCGATTGTTGAACAATTCGGTCAGGATCTGGAGCTGGCGCGATTCCGGCAGCGAGGCGACACCTCCGCCGGTCGGCCAGGCGATCACCGCTGCCGCCTGGTTCGAGTCTCCGCGATGGAACAGCACTTCCGGCTGCGCGGAAGACGCGACGGTGACGCTGCGGGCGAGCGTCGCGGCCGGGATCGCCGCGCGCGGCGGCAGTGCCCCGAATGTTCGGCTAAGTGCCGCGACGGCGTCGGCCATCTTGAAATCACCGAAGATCAGGACCTCGACCGGCCCTTGCTTGAGCAGCGGCTCCCACACCCTGCGGAAGCCTGCTGGCGTGGCGGAATCAAGCTGCGCGGCGGTCGGCGTCGCAAACCGTGGGTCGCGGTCGTACAGCCGGTATTGCAGATCGCGCTGCAGTACCCCCGACGGGCTGGTTGAATAGCTTTCGTAAGCCAGCTTGGACGCAGCCTTGGCACGCTGGACCGGATTGGCGTCCCACCGCGGCGTCGCCAGCTTGGCGGCGAACAGATAAAGTTGATCGGCCAGGTCGGCCTCACGCGTCTGCGCGGTAAAATCGAATACCCCGTCGTCGATCTCGAAATCGAAGCCCATCTTGCGGCCATTGCTGATCCGGTCGAGCTCCTCCTGCCCCAGTTCCCCAAGGCCGGAACTCACCAGCGCGCTTTCACCAAGCTTCGCATAGACGGCGTCTTCCGGAGCGAACGAGCGCCAGCCAGCACCGAACCGTGCCTTCACCGTCACCCGCCCGGGTTCGCCGTTGTTGGACCACAGCAGCGCGGTCGTGCCGTTCGGAAAGGCCACCCGCTGGATATCGAGCAGGCCAAGCGGAGCCGTCGAACTGGGCTGCTGCGGGGTGCCGAGCGGCGGCAGGTCAGTGAACGAAATGGATTTGGCCGCCACCCGCGCGCTGCCGTCAGCTTCGACCGGCGCAAGCAACGCCGCACGCAGCGCTGCGGGGGTGGCTTCGGAAGCGTCCGGCGTCACGTACACCGACCGGATCACGTCGCCCGTCATCAACGAACGCGTGTGCGCGAGCACATTGGCGGGCGTGAACTGGTCCTTCATCCCGCGAAAAACGGTCAGCACCGTTTCGGGCGCGGCCACCGTCTCGCGAATGTCCACCGCCTGCACCACGTCGTCCGCAAGCTTGGAGCCGGCCAGAACCGCGCGCTGCTCGACCGAACTGGCGAAGGCCACGTCGAATTCGGCCATCTCGCGATCGATCTCTTCCTGCGTCGGCGGATTCGCGAGCGCGTCGGCGATCACCGCCCGGACGTCGCTCAGCGCGGCCGACCAGTCTTCGGTCAGCGGGGCGAACGTGACGAACGTCGCGTCCGCCGTCCGGCTGACGTCTTCCTGATTTACCTGCGCGTAAAGATAGGACCCGCCCGTTCGGGCGCGCGATTCAAGCCGCCGGTTGATGATCGACTGCGCCAGCGAATCGAGCAGCAGCCCTTCGTTGTACTTAATGGTATCGTTCACCGGGCGCCACGGCCGCATGACCGCGTATGTCAGGCTGCGCGGCAGGTCGGGTTCGACCAGCACCTGGGTTTCGCCCACCGGGTTGGCGGGATCGGCACCGGCGGGAGCCTTGGGGTCGCCGAAGTCAGGCGCCGGGGTGTGCGGGCCGACGCCCTTCCAACCGCCAAAGTATTTCTCCACCAATCCTGCCAGGGTGCGGGCGTCGCTGTCGCCGGCAACCACCACCACGGCATTTTCCGGTCGGTACCAGCGCTTGTGGAACGCCTTTACCGCGGCGGGCGTCGCGGCGTTGAGCGTGGCTTCGGTGCCGATCGGCAGGCGGTTCGCCAGACGCTGACCGGCAAAGATCGTTTTGCGGCTCTCCTCGGCCACCCGCTGCGCGGCGGCAGCGCGCTCCCGCATTTCGGCGAGCACGATGGGGCGGTCTTCCGACAACCCCTTGGCGGAAAGCGCCGGCGCCTCGATCATGCCGGACAGCAGCTTGAACACCTCTTCGAGCTTCGCCGGAGTGGCATCGGGCACGTCGAGCTTGTAAACCGTCTGCGTGGGCGTCGTCTCCGCGTTGGTGTCGCTGCCGAAGGTAGCGCCCAGCCGCTGGAACGTGGCGATCGCCGCGCCATCGGCGAGATACTTGCTCTCGCGGAAGGTCATGTGCTCGATCAGGTGAGCAAAGCCCTGCTCGGAATCGGTCTCGTGGATCGACCCGGCATCGATGCGCACCCGGATGGACACCTGGCCCGGCGGCACCCCGTTGTGACGTACCGCATAGCGCAGACCATTGGGCATTTCGCCGAACTGCCATTCCTTGTCGCGCGGGACATCGCTGCCGCGATAGATCCACGGGGTCTGCTCGCCTGTCTGAAGCGACTTCG
The DNA here is from genome assembly GCF_007065885.1 of Altererythrobacter sp. TH136. Lineage (NCBI taxonomy): Bacteria > Pseudomonadati > Pseudomonadota > Alphaproteobacteria > Sphingomonadales > Erythrobacteraceae > Altererythrobacter > Altererythrobacter sp. TH136. Next base: position 713,344 of record NZ_CP041409.1, read on the forward strand.
GCGCTGGTGGTGCGGAGCCATCCTGCGCTGGAACCGGCGAGGCCAGGAGGACGAGAGGGAGCAGGGGCGCGAGATGCCGAACGGCACGCGGGAGCAATGTCATATCGCGGCGGTATACCCGCCCCCCGCGTGAAGGGATAGTGAATGCCGGGCAAGAAACGCTGACGGGCGGGCGAACTTGTTCCCCCCTCCCCTCACGCCTACATGACCACCATGTTCATCGAGACCGAAACCACGCCTAACCCGGCGAGCCTGAAGTTCCTTCCCGGCCGGCAGGTCATGCCGTCCGGCACCCGCGAATTCGTCGACCCTGAAAGCGCCGAGGCGAGCCCACTGGCGGAGGCGTTGTTCGACACCGGCGAAGTCACGAACGTGCTGCTGGGCAGCGACTTCATCGCCGTGACCGCCGCGCCGGGCGTGGACTGGAGCCAACTCAAGCCGCAGGTCGTCGCCGTGCTGCTCGACCATTTCGTGTCAGGCGCGCCGCTGTTCGTCGGCGGCGGGGCCGGCGGGATTTCGGTGCCCCCCGAAGCTGACCTCATCGTCGAAGAAGATCCGGCAGATGCCGACATCGTCGCGCAGATCAACGAACTGCTCGAATCGCGCATCCGCCCCGCCGTCGCCAACGATGGCGGCGACATCGTCTATCGCGGCTACCGCGACGGGGTGGTGCACTTGCAAATGCAAGGTGCCTGCGCGGGCTGCCCATCCTCGACCGCGACTCTCAAACACGGCATCGAAGGGCTGCTCAAGCACTACATCCCCGAGGTCGCGGAAGTGCGCGCCGCCTGAAGGCCAAAATGATGATCAAGCAGTTCCACCAGCCGCTCGGTGACGCGGCGCTCGACCAGCTGTTCCGCGAAGCGCGCACTTACAACGACTGGCTCGACCAGCCGGTCACCGATGCGCAGCTGCATGCGATCTGGGACCTCGCCAAGATGGGCCCTACGTCAGCCAATATGCTGCCCGCGCGGATCGTGTGGGTGAAATCGGACGAACCCAAGCAGACGCTCGCCAGCCTCGCGGGCGGCACCAACCCCGGCAAAATCCTCGCGGCGCCGGTCACCGCGATCATTGGCTACGACATCGATTTTCACGAGCATCTGCCCGAACTGTTTCCCCATGCCGACGCGAAAAGCTGGTTCGAGGGCAACGAACCGCTGCGCAACGAAGGCGCGTTCCGCAACTCTTCGCTGCAGGGTGCATATTTCATCATCGCGGCGCGGGCGCTGGGGCTCGACACCGGGCCGATGTCGGGCTTCGATAACGCCGGCGTCGATGCGGCGTTTTTTGCCGACCAGCCGCGCGTGCGATCCAACTTCATCTGCTCGGTCGGCTATGGCGATCCGGCGAGTGTCTTCGATCGTTCGCCGCGCCCTGCCTTCGACAAGTTCAACCGCATCGTTTGACCCGCGCACCCGCGCCGTGCATCGGCGCGCCATGATGCGTACCCTGGCTATCGACTGTGCGACCGAAGCGTGTTCCGTCGCGCTGATCGACGAAGGCGGTCTCATCGCGGCCGATCACCGGGTGCTGGGACGCGGTCATGCGGAACACCTAGTGCCGATGATTGCCGCTCTTCCCGAACGAGGCCGGGCCGACCGTATCGTCGTCTCGCTGGGCGCGGGCAGCTTTACCGGCGTCCGGATCGGCATCGCCACGGCCAAGGCGCTCGGGTACGCGTGGAGCGCTCCTGTGTTCGGCTATCCGACGCTGGCGCTGGTGGCGGCGATCGCATCAGAGGACGAAGGTTGGTCGTCACTGACCGTCTGCATGAGCGGCGGGCACGGGGAATGGTTTGTGCAGGACTTTGTCCGCCACGGCCGGCCGGATGGCGACCTCGCGTCATGCACCCCGCAAGCGGCCGTCGCTCGCGGCGGGGACCGACCCCTAGCGGGATCGCAGGCAGCCGCATTGGCGGAGGTCCTCGAACATCGTGTTCCCGCGCGCGATCAGTTGCCCGACGCCTCCCGCATCGGCCTGCTCGATCCAGCGCTGTTCAGCCCGGTCGTGACGCCCATCTATGGCCGTGGCCCCGACGCGAGACTTCCTGCGTGAACGAGGATGATCTCGATCGCATCATGGCGGTGATGGACGCGGCTTTCGACCCTGCGTGGGCGGAGGCATGGACCCGCCGTCAGATCGCGGACTCACTGGCGTTTGCGCACACGCACTGCCGCCTGATTGCCGCCGATGGTGTGGCGCCTTCGGGCAGCGCACCTGCAGCCGGGTTCACGCTCGTCCGCGCAGCACCCGGTGAGGAAGAGCTGCTGTTGATCGGGGTCGTGCCCGGGCATCGGGGCAAGGGACTGGGACGGCTCCTGCTCGAGCAGGTCATGGCCGATGCCCGAAGTCGGGGCGCCGATCGGGTGTTCCTGGAAATGCGGTTCAATAACCCGGCCGAACAACTTTACCGGGCCATGGGTTTTCAGCCGATCGGCCGGCGCAAGGATTACTACCGCCTGCCTGACGGCAGCAAGCTGGACGCAATTACATTCGGCGTCGCGATCTAGCGAAGAAACGACCACACTGCAGGTTGCTGAAGCTTAGAGTGTTCGCTTGTAAGATGGCGTAGAATGCATCAGGGCAAAGGCGCGGTGGGGTTTTAGACCGGTCGCCCGCCTGCAATACTAATGAATCAAGAGGCTTAGCCATGGATAACACTGAAAACGACACGTCGGAGATGCTGATCACGCTCACTTCCGATATCGTCGCAGCGCACGTCAGCAACAACACCATTTCTGTCGAAGAAGTGCCGGCGCTTATCTCGACAGTCTACACCGCGCTCGCAAACCTGGGCGGCAGTGCTCCGGTTGAGGAGGAGCGTCCCGAACCTGCGGTCACCGTCCGCGCTTCCGTCAAGCGCGATCACCTCGTCTGCCTGGAAGACGGCAAGAAGATGAAGATGCTCAAGCGTCACCTGATGACCGAGCATGGCATGACACCTGACGACTATCGCCAGCGCTGGGGCCTCAATGCCGATTATCCGATGGTCGCGCCCGAATACGCCGAAACCCGCCGCGACCTGGCGAAGAAGATCGGGCTGGGCCGCAAACCTGGTCAAAAGCGCGGTCGCCGGAAGAAGACCGCTGCCGCCTGAGATCGGCTAAGCTGAGCTTGAGAAGCGTGTCCCGGGGCGGTAGGCTCCGGGACGACCTCCTAAACAAGCGGACCCGCACAGTTGCACCAGCCGATCGACCTTGAACAACTGTGCGCCGAGCGCGGCCTGCGGATCACCGAGCAGCGGCGCGTGATCGCGCGCGTGCTGTCGGAAAGCGACGATCATCCGGACGTCGAACTGCTGCACAAGCGCGCTGCCGCCATCGACCCGAAGATTTCGATCGCAACCGTGTACCGCACGGTCCGACTGTTCGAGGAGGCCGGGATTCTGGACCGGCACGATTTCGGCGACGGCCGCGCCCGCTATGAAGCGGCCCCCGAAGCGCACCATGACCATCTGATCGACGTGGAAAGCGGCAAGGTGATCGAATTCGTAGATCCGGAACTGGAAGCTCTCCAGCGTCAGATCGCGGCGAAGCTTGGCTATCGGCTGGTCGATCACCGGATGGAGCTTTACGGGGTCCGGCTCGACCGCGAAGACTGATGGCTCACGCGCTCCCCGTTCGGCGCATTCACCCCCTGGGGTGGGGGCTGATCGGCTTTCGCCTGCTTCTCATGCTGGGGTTGCTGCTGGCGTGCACGCCGCTGCACCTGCTGTGGCGTTTGCTGAACCTGGGCCGCTGGTGGCCGCGGGTATTTCTCTCCGGCATCGGGATGATCGCTGGACTGCACCTGCGGATCGAAGGTCGGCCGGTCAAGGGCGCACTGCTGCTCGCGAACCACGTCAGTTGGCTCGACATACCTGCCCTCGCCCACGCGACCGGCAGCGCGTTCGTCGCCCATGACGGACTGGCGGCATTTCCGTTTCTGAAGTGGTTGTGCGAGATGAACGACACGGTGTTCATCGCGCGCCACGACCGAGCGTCGATCGGCCGCCAGGTCCAGCAGGTCCGCGATGCCATGGCCGGGCGCGGCTGCCTGACCGTGTTTCCGGAAGGCACGACCAGCGACGGCACCGGCTTGCTGCCGTTCAAGTCGGCTCTCCTGTCCGCGCTCGATCCGCTGCCGCCGGGCGCGGTGGTCCAGCCGGTGCTGATCGCCTATGAAGACGCAGTGCAGATCGCCTGGGTTGGCGAAGAGCACGGACTGGACAATTTCAAGCGAATCTTGGCGCGGCTGCGGCCGGTTCGGCTGACGCTCAGGTTCCTCACCCCGCTCGAAGACACCGCGCTTGCCGATCGCAAGGCAATCTCCGCCACCGCGAGAAGCCGACTGGCCGAGGCGCTGGCGCGCTAGCCTCGGCGCGCGTTTTCGGTTAACCGCCCGGACCCATGTCCCCCGTACCGCCTCCCAAGACCTACCGGGTCAAGAGCTTCGGCTGCCAGATGAACGTCTACGACGGCGAGCGCATGGCCGAGCTGCTCGCCGCGCGCGGCATCGCCCCCGCCGCGGACGGAGAGGAAGCCGATCTGGTGGTGCTGAATACGTGCCACATCCGCGAGCGAGCGTCCGAAAAGGTTTATTCCGATATCGGCCGGCTCGTGAAGACCGGCGCCGCGGCGGGCAAGCGCCCGTTGATCGCGGTCGCCGGCTGCGTCGCGCAAGCAGAGGGCGACGAAATCATGGCGCGCGCCCCCGCGGTCAGCATGGTCGTGGGACCGCAAGCCTATCACCGCCTGCCGGAGATGCTCGATCGCGCGGTTGCGGGCGAACGCGCCAGCGACACCGACATGCCACCGATCGCCAAGTTCGATGCCCTGCCCGCGCGCCGCCGCAGCGGGCCGAGCGCGTTTCTGACGGTGCAGGAGGGGTGCGACAAGTTCTGCACATATTGCGTCGTGCCCTACACTCGCGGCGCCGAAATCTCCCGGCCGTTCGCGGACCTGATCGCCGAGGCGCGACTGCTGGTGGACGGCGGCGCCCGGGAGATCACCTTGCTCGGCCAGAACGTCAACGCCTGGCGAGGCGCCGATGCGGAAGGGAACGACTGCGGGCTGGACGGCGTGATCAGGGAGATCGCACAAATCCCGGAACTCCAGCGGATCCGCTACACCACCAGCCACCCAAATGACTTCACCGACGACCTGATTCGTTGCCATGGCGAGGTCGAGAAGCTGATGCCGTTTCTGCACGTTCCGGTGCAGAGCGGATCGGACCGGGTGCTCAAGGCGATGAATCGCAGCCACTCGTGCGACAGCTACCTGCGCTTGCTCGACCGGGTGCGCGCCGTGCGCCCGGACATCGCTTTGTCAGGGGATTTCATCGTCGGTTTTCCAGGCGAAGCCGACGCGGATTTCGAGCAGACGCTGCGTCTGGTCGATGCCGTGGGTTACGCCCAGGCGTTCAGCTTCAAGTACTCCCCCCGCCCCGGCACACCGGCGGCGTCGATGGGCGATCACGTCAGCCAGGAACAGATGGAACAGCGCCTTCAGCGACTGCAGGGCGCGCTGAACCGCGACCAGCTCGCGTTCAATCAGGCGAGTGTCGGTCGGACATGTTCGGTCCTGATCGAACGGCGCGGCAAAAAGCCTGGCCAATGGCTCGGCAAATCTCCCTGGCTGCAATCGGTCTGGTTCGAAGGCGACCACGCCATCGGCGACATCGTCGAAGTCGAATTGCTCGAAGCTGGGCCCAACTCGATCGAAGGCCGCGTCCGGGAACCAGCGTTCGCCTGAGGCTTATCCACCGTACTCGCCGGGCTCGGTGGTTGCCTCGCCGGCGCGAGACACTCATCCTCCCGACTCGCACATGAAAGGAGCGCCTCACAAGCGCATGGCTCGCAAACCTGCCCGCGCCGATGGCGCCACCCCGATCCCTCCCGCCACTGGCGCCAGCCGGCGCGCGCGCAGCGAGATCACTTTCGAGGACCAGCGCCTGCTGGGCCCCCTGTTCGGCCAGTTCGACGCCAATCTGGTGCAGGTGGAAAACCGCCTGGGTGTGTTCATCTCGGCTCGCGGCGAGCGCGTGCAGATCGAGGGTAGCGAGGATGCCGTAGCGCGTGCCCGCGACACCTTGCAGGCGATGTACGACCGGCTCGCGGTAGGTCAGCAGCTCGAGGCCGGCGCGATCGAGGGGCTAATCGCGATGTCGGTCGAACCGACGCTGGAAGGCATCGTACGCGGCGGGGGCGACAATCCCGGCGTGATGATTCGTACCCGGCGCAAGACCATTGTCCCGCGCAGCGCGGGTCAGATCCCCTACATGGGCCAGCTGGCCAGCGCGGATATCATCTTCGCATTGGGTCCGGCGGGAACCGGCAAGACTTATCTCGCGGTCGCCCAGGCGGTCAGCCAGCTGATCACGGGCAGCGTCCAGCGGCTGATCCTGTCGCGTCCTGCGGTGGAAGCGGGCGAGAAGCTCGGCTTCCTGCCCGGCGACATGAAGGAGAAGGTCGATCCCTATCTTCGCCCGCTGTACGACGCGCTTTACGACTGCCTGCCGCCGGAACAGGTCGAACGGCACATCGCGAGCGGAGTGATCGAGGTTGCGCCAATCGCGTTCATGCGCGGGCGTACGCTGGCCGACGCATTCGTGATCCTGGACGAGGCGCAGAACACCACCCGCGAACAGATGAAGATGTTCCTCACCCGCTTCGGCCAGAACAGCCGGATGGTGGTCTGCGGCGACCCTAAGCAGGTCGACATCCCGGGCGGCGACCGGATGAGCGGCCTTGCCGATGCAGTCGACAAGCTGGAAGGCATCGAGGGCATCGCGGTCAGCCGCTTCACCTCGGCCGACGTCGTTCGTCACCCCATCGTTGGGCGTATTGTCGACGCCTATGAAGGCCCGCCGGCGGAATGATGGCGCTCGACATCGAGATCGACGGCTGGCCGGGCACCGTTGACTGGCCCGACCTTGCCGAGCGCGTTCTGGAGGCGACCCTGCAAGTCGCGCCGGAACTCGCCAATCAGCGCCTGACGGCGGATGTCCTGTTTACGGTGGACGAGGAAGTGCAGGCGCTCAACCGCGAATGGCGGATGAAGGACGCGCCGACCAACGTACTGTCGTTTCCGATGATCGCGCGGGACGACCTCCTCGCCATGGAACCCGACGGCGGACCGGAGATGCTGGGCGATATCGCCCTCGCTTATGAAACGTGCTGCCGCGAGGCCAAGGCCAAGGGTGTGCCGCTCGATCATCACGCCGCGCACTTGCTGGTACACGGCTTGCTCCACCTTGCCGGCCACGACCATCAAGCCGATGGCGAGGCGGAGACAATGGAAGCGCTTGAGACTAAGGCGCTTGCTTTGATGAAAATCGCCGACCCATACGGGAACGGCTGACCCAGGGGGACATTCACCAAGGCTATGGCCGACACCGACCAACAATCCGGAGACCCGGACAGTAACCGCAGCCTGTGGCATACCATCCGGCGCTTCTTCGACGCCGACGATGGCACCCGTTCTCTGCGCGCGCAGTTGGAAGACGCGATCGACGAGCACTCGGCCGCCCGTGGCGACGAAGACGACGCTGCGCCAACTGACGGTGATCTCAATCAGGTCGAGCGGCAGATGGTCAAGAACCTGCTGCACTTTTCCGAACACGACGCCGATGACGTCGCCATTCCGCGCGGCCAGATCGTCGCCCTCAACGCGTCGGCCACGTGGGAAGAGGTCGTAGCGGCGTTCGCCGAGCATGGTCACTCAAGGCTGCTGGTCTACCGGGACACGCTCGATGAGGTGATCGGGATGATGCACATCAAGGATGTGTTCCCCATCATTGCCACGGGTGCGCTGCCGCCCGCGGACTGGACTACGCTGATGCGGCAGCCGCTGTTCGTGCCGCAGGCGCGTAATGCGCTCGATGTTCTCGCCGACATGCGCCAGCAGCGGGTTCACTTGGCGGTCGTGCTTGACGAATACTCCGGCACCGACGGGTTGATCACGATCGAAGACCTGGTGGAGGAGATCGTCGGCGACATCGAGGATGAGCATGACGACGAGGCCGAGGAGTGGATCATCCCGCTCCCGGACGGCATGTGGGATTGCGATGCCCGCGCCGAGCTTGATGATGTGGCCGAGCAGATCGATCCCCGTTTGGCGGAAGTGGAGGAGGCCGTCGACACGCTTGGCGGGCTTGCCTTCGTGCTGGCGGAATCGGTCCCGCGGGTGGGTACGATCGTCACGCATCCGAGCGGCTGGCGGATGGAGGTGACCGACGCGGACGAAACCCACGTCAAGCGCCTGCGGCTTCACCCGCCGGAAGTTGTCAGCGAAGCGGAAGAATAACACGTCTTCGCAAGTGCGAGAAAAAGCGGCTCGACAAGCAGGCCGCGTGCTCGCAAGTTCTGCCCATGAGCCGCCGTTTACCTCCGTTGCGCGCCCTAGAAGCGTTTTTGCGGGTTGTCCGCCTGGGTTCGGCGCGGGCGGCAGCGGCTGAACTTGGTCTCAGCCCCTCGGCCCTGTCGCGCCGGATCGGCACGCTGGAAGAATTCGTCGGGCGCAAGCTGTTCACTCGCGCACATCAGGCAATGCAGCTGACCGATGAAGGGCGCGCGTTCTATGACGCCGTGGCCCCGCATATCGAGGCGCTGGCCGCCGCGGTCGAATCGCAATCGGACAACCTGGGGGTCATGCGCCTGCACCTGGGCGTATTGCCGCTGTTCGGGGGCCAGCGCCTGTTTCCCCGGCTGGGGGAATTGCGCAAGCTGCATCCGCGTCTGCATATCGACATCGATACAGGGCCGCACTTGCTCGACCGGGTGGGCGACACGCTCGATGCCGCGATCCTGCTGCTCCAGCACCCCGACCCCTCGCTTCACGCCGTGCGGCTCGATCACAACAGCGTCTACGCCATCGCCTCGCGCGAGCTTGCGGCGGAAATCGGCTCCACGCCAGACACCGTGAAGCTGTCCAGACAGACGTTCCTGGTGCACAACGAACTGCCCGACAGCTTCGGCACCTGGCGCGATGCGATGGGATTGAAGACGTTCGAACCGGCGGCAGTGGACCATTACGATTCAGGGCAGTTGCTGCTGGAGGCGGCGGCACAGGGACTCGGCATCGCGATCATGCACGACGACCATTTCAAGCGCGCGGGCGACAAGCGCCTCGCCCGGCTGTTCGATGTCGACGTGCCCAGCCCCTATTCCTATTGGTTCGTCTGCCGCCCACGCGACCTGGAACAACGTCCCGTGCGGCTGTTCCACGATTGGCTGGTCGACGCCGGGCTCTAGCCGTCCTCGTCGGCGGCAAGAGCTTGTGCCGGAGCGCCGAGCACCATCTGGCGCAGAATCAGTGACTGTCGCAGCAGCGGCGTGTCGAGCTTGAGGAAAGCCTGCGGGCTCATCCCCAGGAAGTGCCGCGCATCCCGCACGAAATGAGAATAATCCGTGTAAGCCAGATCGATCGACCGCGCCCGGTCTGTTGCCGGCAATTGCGCCATCGCGTGAAGCGAACGCAGGAAGCGCGCCCGGCGCAGCAACATCTTGGGCGCGAAGCCGAAAGCCTTTTGGCTCAACCGTTCAAGCGTACGGGGCGAGATGCGGATTCGCTCGGCCAGCGCCGCTACGGTCGCCAGCTCCGGGTCGATCAGGGCTGCTTCAATCCTGCCGACCACCGCGTCACGTTCGTCGGGCGGACCAAGGTGTGCGCGCAGGAAGGCATCGAACAGCTCTGGGACTTCAGAGTCGTCCAGCGCCCGTTCCAGACTCGCTGCGAGCACGGTCGTATCGAATGCGAACACATCTTCCGCCCGTCCTACCCGGTCGGCCCACGCGGCAGCATTGACCCTCGCCAGCCGTGACCACCCGCGCGGCCGCAAACCGATCCCTACGACGAGACCGGGCCCCGATTCCGACCAGGTGATCCTGCTGCTGGGGCCGAACACCGATCGGGCCGGCACCTTGCGCCACCCCTCGCCCGGCTGACGCACGCACCAGTCGTTCGCACCGAGCGCGAACCGCAAGCTCGGCCAGGCCGGCTGGAATACGTCACGCTGGCGCTCCCCATCGGGCGGCGCCAGCGCGTAAAGGTGGTACCCGCTGACCAGCGGAGCCAATTCGGCAGCAGGCCGCCAGTATCGCATCCGGGGAGTACGCGGCAGCGCCGGCGCGGCCTGTTGCCCGGTTTCCTCCATGCGACCCGGCGGAGGGATTTAACCCACTGTGGCCTTGACGATCTTGCCCGGATTGCGCGGCGGCTCGCCCTTGGGCAGCGCGTCGACGTGCTCCATCCCGCTCTCGACCTGGCCCCACACCGTGTACTGACGATCAAGGAACCGCGCGTCGTCGAAGCAGATGAAGAACTGGCTGTTGGCGCTGTTGGGATCGTTGGTGCGCGCCATGGAGCAGGTGCCGCGAACGTGCGGCTCGGCGCTGAATTCCTGTTTCAGGTCGGGCTTGCTGCTGCCGCTCATCCCCGTGCCCGTCGGGTCGCCGCCCTGCGCCATGAACCCGGGGATCACGCGGTGGAAGAGCACGCCGTCATAAAACCCTTCGCGCGCAAGTTCGGTAATTCGTTCGACATGGCCAGGCGCGAGGTCATTCCGCAGGCGAATGACAACGTCGCCGCCTTCACCGTTGCCGGTATCGAGTGTGAACGTCAGTGTTTCGGCGGTCATCATTGTGTCTCCTGAATAATATGCGGCCGATATAGTCAGCCCAAAAGCGTTGTCACCCGTCGCTTGCGTTTCGGCGGCCCGCGCCTAGACGCCTAGCGGGATGGCGGACGAGCAGATCATGGACGCGGAATTGCGCGCCGGCGATGAAGCCGGCCGCCCTGACGACCGGATCGACGACGAGCGCCACGACGAGGAGAACCGGCTCAAACCGGGCTACCTGCGCAGCGTCCGGGAAGCACTGGAGGCCGGCGACAAAGGCCGCGTGTACGACCTGGTCGAACCACTGCACCCGGCCGATGTCGCCGACTTGTTCGAGTTGCTTGAGGCCGACGAGCGCCCGCTGCTTGCCGCCGCGATCACCGACCTGATGAGCGGCGAGGTCATCGCGGAACTCAACGATCACGTCCGCGACGACATGATCGAGGCACTCGCGCCGGGCGCCGTCGCGGAGATCGCCGAGCAGCTCGACACCGACGACGCGGTCCAATTGCTCGAGGACCTGGAGCCTGCGGACCAGGCGGCGATCCTGGCCGAGATGGAGCCGGAAGACCGGGCGGCGATCGAAAGCGCGCTCGCCTATCCTGAGGAAACCGCCGGTCGCCTGATGAGCCGCGCGTTCGTCGCGGTGCCGGAACACCTGACGGTCGGCGACCTGATCGACTTCCTGCGGGAGACCCAGGGAGACGACCTGCCAACCGACTTCTGGGAAGTGTTCGTGGTCGATCCGGCGCACAAGCCGGTCGGCACCTGCCAGCTGTCGTGGATCCTGCGCACGCCGCGCCACATCGCGCTGAGCGACGTGATGAAGCGCGACCAGACGCTGATCCCGGTGACTGCCGATCAGGAAGAAGTCGGCAACATGTTCCAGAAATACGCGCTGATTTCGGCCGCGGTAGTGGACGAAAGCGGGCGGCTGGTCGGCCAGATGACCGCTGACGACGTGGTCCACATCATCTCGGAAGAAGCGGGCGAGGACGTGTTGTTGCTGTCGGGCGCGGGCGATGGCGACATCAACGAACCCATCCGCGACGCCTATGTGGCGCGGGTGCGCTGGCTGGTCGCCAACCTTGGCACCGCGGTGGTGGCCAGCACGATCATCGCCTTGTTCGGCGCGGCGATCGAAAAGCTGGTGGCGCTGGCGGTGCTGATGCCGATCGTCGCCAGCATCGGCGGCAATGCCGGCACCCAGACGATGGCGGTCACCGTCCGCGCGATCGCGATGAACCAGCTCACCCGCGCCAACACCCGGCGGATGCTGTGGCGTGAGATGCGCGTGGCGCTCGCCAACGGAGCGACGGTTGCGGTCCTGATCGGGATCGCCACGGCGCTGTTGTTCAATCCGCAGCTTGGCCTGGTGATCGCTGCCGCGATGTTGATCAATATCGTCGTGGCGGGCTTTGCCGGCGTGGCGGTTCCGGTGATCTTCGAGCGGCTCGACCAGGATCCCGCGGTCGCCTCCAGCGTGTTTGTGACCATGATCACCGATTCGATGGGCTTTTTCGTGTTCCTTGGCCTCGCGGTGGCGAGCGGCGTCGTCGGCTGATCCGCCATGCCGCTGCACATGACCAAGATCGCCTATCGGACCAAAAGCCTGGACGCCCTGCGGGAATGGGTCGAGGCGGGCGACGAGGCGCACATGCACACGCGCTACCTGCCCAAAAGACACGAGGAGATGATCGGCGGCTCGCTGTTCTGGATCCTGGATCACGCGATCGTGGCGCGTTCGGAAATCCTGGGATTTGTCCAGCGGCCCGACAACCACTGGACGATCCGCCTGGCCCCCCTGCTGGTGCCGGTCGAACCCAAGCACAAGCGGGCGCACCAGGGGTGGCGCTATCTCGAGGACAAGAATGCTCCGCGCGACCTGGCCAAAGGGGAGGAGCCCGGCGTCGCGATTCCCGGGCGCTTGCACGGTCGCCTCACGAAGCTGGGGCTGATTTGATCAACGGGCTCACCGCACCTCCGGTGGTATCTGGCCCATGCCTTGGAATGCGAACGGAACTCTGTCGAGGCGCGGCCCGTTGGTCTGATGATAAGGAGACCAGACATGACCGAACGCGACCCCCATTCTGACAATGACCTGATCGACTCCATGGCGAAAGACGCTGGCGGTTCGACAGCGCAGAATGACCGCGCTGGCGGCAATCTGGCGCGCGACGTCGGCACCCGCGCCGAAGAGCGCACGGCCGAAGGGACCCTCTCCGGAGAGGAGGTTGACCGCGTGAAGGGCTCGGACAACCCTGAACAGGATGCACTGAAGGGCGACAAGACGATCGGCGCCATGCCGACTACGCCGGATCGCTAGCGGCGAGCGATCACCTTGCGGATGACATCGACGTAAATTTCGGGTTCCTGTGCGCCGGGAACCAGGAACTTGCCGTCGAAGATCATCGCCGGGACGCCGCCGATGTTCATGTCCCACGCCTGCTGCTGCTCGGCGCGCACCGCGTCGGCCAGATCCGCGTCATCGAGCGCCGCAGCGGCAGCGGCCCGGTCGAGACCAGACGCCTCGGCGATATCAAGCAGCACCTCACGGTCACCGATCCGCCGCCGCTGCTGGAAGTGCGCCGCGAACAGCGCCAATGCCAGGCGCATCTGCGCTGCAGCACCAGCATTTGCGACCGTCCAGGACAGCAGTTTGTGCGCGTCGAAGGTGTTCCACATCATCGTCACGGGGGGATCGCCCTCACCCGTGTAGTCGAACGGAAACCCTGCCGCGCGGGCACGCTCGGCCATGATGCCTGCGCCGGCGGCGGCCTCTGAAGGGGTGCGGCCATACTTGCGCGCGATATGCGCCCGGCTCTCCTCGCCCTCGGGCGGCATGTCTGGGTTAAGCTCGAACGGAAGCCAGCGGATCTCGGCTTCAACCTCTCCGCCCAGATCGTCGAGCGCGCGGCGGAGGTGCTGGTAACCGATCACGCACCACGGGCACATGACGTCCGACCAGATGTCGATCGTGATCCGCTCAGTCACGGCGCCTTCCTCATCGATCGAGCCACCAGGTGACCAGGTGATGCGCGATGGCCCATGAGCGGGGAAAGATCAGCGTCTCGTTGCCCTCCGGCCCCGCCTCCCGCGCGGCTTCCAGTTCGGTGCGGGTGAACCAGCGCGCCTCCTCTAGCTCGGTCGTGTCCACGGTGATCGCATCGTCGTCTGCGTGCGCGTGACAGCCGATCATCAGCTGACTGGGGAATGGCCACGGCTGGCTGGCGATATAGGTCACATCACGCACGCGCACGCCGGCTTCCTCAAATACCTCGCGGGCCACCGCCTCCTCGATGGTCTCGCCCGGCTCCACGAACCCCGCGAGCGCGGAATGAACCCTGGGCGGAAAGCGCGGCTGGCGGCCCAGCAGCAGGCGCCCCTGGTGTTCGACCAGCATGATCGTGACAGGATCGGTGCGCGGAAAATGCGCCGCGCCGCACGCGCTGCAATCGCGTTGCCAGCCACCCTTCGCCAGCGCGGTGCCGCTGCCGCAGCGGGCGCAGAAGCGATGCCGCGCATGCCAGTCGACCAGACTGCGCGCGCCGCCGTAGATCGCGAGATCGCTGGTCGAGAGCACCTGCATCGCCTGCCACACTTGCGGTTGGGCGTAGGCGGGGCCGTCGGCTCCCTCTGTTGGCACCGCAGCAAAGCAGGCTTTGCAATCCAGCAGGCCAAGGAACACTAGTTCGGCATTCTCCGGCGCATCGGCCAGCGTGCCCCAACCGATCTCGCCCGTGGCGGCATCGTATGACGGCAGCAACCCATCCAGCTTCAGCAGCCGCGCCCGCCAGTTCATCAGCCCTGCCAGCGCCTCGCGATCCGTTCGCAGATGATCGGCTCGATCAAGCGGCGAGCCGCTGAACGCGATCACGCGGCGGCCTTCCGGCCCGCCATTGCCGCAAGGTCAGCCAGCACCGCCCGGTTGAACTCCCCGGTCAGGGGGTACGGCGTCAATGACATGTATTGCGTCATCATGGTGGCGCGGAAACCGCGCTTCATATCGACGAAGGCCACGGTCCCGGCTGCCCCGCCCCACCCATAGGTGCCAGCCTGCTCACCCAGCCCGACCCGTCCGCCGGCGCCAAACCCCTGTCCTTCGGCGAACGTGCCCGTGGTATCGACACCTTCCGGCAGCAGGTTGGACGTGCCTACCCGCACGGCCAGCTCGCTCATCACTCGCTTGCCGTCGATCTTGCCATAGCCAAGCAGCATCCGCAGGAAGCGGTCGTAATCGCGCGCGCTCGACACCAGGCCCGCGCCGCCCATCGGAAAGGCCGGCGCATCGGCGTAGATCGACTGCGTCGGCGGGTCGATCGGCAGCAGGCGGCCATCCAGCACGCCGTAGTTGGTGGTCAGTCGGCCCAGTTCACTCCCGGGAACTTGGAACCAGGTGCTCGTCATGCCAGCGGGATCGAAGATCCGCTCCTTGAGAAAGGCGTCGAACGGTTGGCCCGAAGCGACCTCAATCACCCGGCCGAGCAGGTCCAGTCCCACCGAATACGACCAGCGCGTCCCCGGCTGCGCGATCAGTGGCATCGTCGCCAGGCGATCGGCAAAGGTCGTGAGGCTGCGCACCGCCTCGCCCCGCCCGAAGGCAGCGGCGATGGGCAGCTTGGTCACCTGCCCGGGGACCAGGCCGGCATCTTCATACGCGGTCTTGATCGGTCCTTTCTGGACGATCGCATAACCAAGGCCCGCCGTATGGGTCAGCAGGTGGCGGATGGTGATCGGCCGCTGCGCCGGCTCCAGATCGGTGATCGACCCATCATAGGTCTTCTGCACCCGCATATTCGCGAACGCAGGCAGGATTTCCGCCAGCGGCTGGTCAAGGCCCAACTTGCCCTCGTCGATCAGCATCATCGCTGCCATCCCGGTGACCGGCTTGGTCATCGAATAGATGCGATACAGGCTGTCGAAGCCGGCCGGCGCCGCCTGGCCCAGGGCCAGCGTGCCGACGGACACGACATCGGGATCCCGCTGGCCCCAGCCAAGCGCGGCGACGATGTTGGCGACCTTGCGCGCGGCGACGTACTCGTTGGCAAGCTTTGCGACGTTCGCCCACTGCGTCGACGCCTGCGCAAACGCCGCGCGGCCGAACGGCAGCCCACTCAACGCCGCCCCGGCGCCCAGCAGCGCCCCTGAACGCAGCAACGAACGGCGCGACAACTGCGCGGTGTCGAATTCCCTGAAAGCCATCTGCATCCTCGAACTGATCGGTTTCATTTCAAGATGTGCGGCAAGCCACCAGCCCGGTCAATCGGCCTTGCGTTGCGCGAGTGTCCTATCCATACAGCACACCATGCTGAACATTCTCTCGATCATCATCGGCATTGTGGCCCTGCTGCTCGCCATCCCCTCGGCCATTCCGTTTCTGGGCTGGGGTAACTGGATCGTCTTGCCGATCGCCATCGTTGGGGCAGGTCTGGGGGCGCTCTCGCGCTCCAACCAGGGGCGCAACTTCTGCCTGGTCGTGATCGTCATCGCCGCGATCCGGTTGTCGCTCGGCGGCGGTATCCTCTAGCCGAGCACGCGCGCGGCAGCCTTGGCGAACAGGGTCGGCAGACCGGCCTCGCCCAGGCGATCGATCGGCCACCATTCGCCATTGACCGCAGGTGCCTGCGTGGCGGAGGCGCGCCGGATAGTCAGCTCGAGGTCGAAGTGCGTGAAGCCGTGGCGCACCGTGCCGACGCAGGTCCACTCCGCGGCAATTGGCGCATCGCCTGACCCGTCAATGGCTGCCGACCAGCCGTCACCCGGCAGGGCTCGCATCCCGCCCAGCATGCCCCGCCCCTCGCGCCGGATGAGCCAGACATGCCCGTCGCGCTCGATCCAGAAAGCGCTGCCGGTGCGCATGGGCTTGGTCTTCTTCGCGGCCTTGACCGGATAGCGTTCCGGCTCGCCTTCGGCGCGGGCGTCGCACCACCCCGCGACCGGGCAGACCAGGCACCTGGGTTGGCGCGGTGTGCAGATGGTCGCGCCCAGATCCATCATGGCTTGCGCAAAGTCGCCCGCGCGCTGGTCGGGAGTGATCTCGTCCGTGCGGACGCGGATGGCCTTGCGGGCCTGTGGCAAGGGATCGGCAATCGCGAACAACCGCGAAACGACCCGCTCGACGTTGGCGTCAACCACCACCGCGCGTTGCTCGAACGCGATCGCGGCTACGGCAGCGGCGATGTAAGCGCCCACCCCCGGCAGCGCACGTAGCCCTGCCTCGTTGTCGGGAAAGCCGCCTCGTTCCACGACTGCGCGGGCGGCGGCGATAAGGTTGCGCGCGCGCGAGTAGTAACCCAGCCCCGCCCACGCCGCCATGACGTCAGGCTCGTCGGCCGCCCCCAAATCCGCCACGGTCGGCCACCGTTCCAGGAACCGCCGATAATACGGCGCCACCGCCGCGGTGGTGGTCTGCTGCAGCATCACTTCCGACAACCACACCCGATACGCATCGGGCGGCGGCGCGCCAGGCGGGCTGCGCCATGGGAGCGTGCGCGCGTGACGGTCATACCAGGCGAGCAACGCACTCGCGACGCTGTCCTCGCTGGCAGTCACCGGCTCGCTATGGCATGGCGCGCCCAAGTATGGAACGGGACACACCTTCGAAATTGGGCAAGGCGAAGCCGCGCAGCTACGAGCGGCCGCGCGGCGGGCCGGCGCGCTCGATGGCGGAACTGACGCCGCAGGTCGGGCGCACTGCGTTCCGCCGGTTCGGATTCGTGCAGTCGAGCGTCGTCACCCGGTGGCCCGAGATCGTCGGGGAACACCACGCTAAGGTTTGCTCGCCCGAGGCGATCCGCTTCGCTCCGGGGGAAAAAGCCGACGGCATCCTGCAACTGGTCGTCCTGCCGGCCCACGCGCCGCTGATCCAGCATGTGATCCCCGAGATCATCGAGCGGGTGAACCGCTTTTTCGGTTACAAGGCGGTGGCCCGGGTCAAGCTGCGGCAAGGGTCGGTTAATCCGCCGCGTGGTGAAACGCCGGTCGGGGGACCCCCATCATTGAAACCCATCCCGATCGAGCTCGGCGACAGCCTGCGCGACATCGGCGATCCAGAGCTGCGCGCGGTGCTGGAATCGCTTGCCCGCTCGCTCGGGGGACAGGAGGACACCAAGTGAGGTTCGCATCGCTGGCGCTGGCAATCGGTGCCGCCTTTACCGCGACCGCGGCGGTTGCCGCGACCAACTGGCTGACGGTGGTCGACACTGCCGGCGGCGGCCACCGGATCGGTAACCCCGCCGCCAAGGTGAAGCTGACCGAATTCATCAGTTACACGTGCACTCACTGCGGCGAGTTCGCCCGGGAAGGCACCAACGCGGTCGATGTGTACGTCGCCAGCGGCAAAGTGCAGCTGGATGTACGCCACATCGTGCGCGACCCGGTCGATCTGACCGCCGCGATGCTCGCCAATTGCGGGCCAGCGGCGAAGTTTCCCCGCAACCACGCCACGCTGATGCTCAGCCAGCCGAAATGGCTGCCGATCATGTCTCGCGCCACGGCCGGGCAGAAAGCGCGCTGGTCGACAGGCGCCGGTCCCGCCCGCCGCCGCGCGATCGCCAGCGATCTTGGCTTTTACGACCTGATGGTGCCGCGCGGATACGACCGCCCGACGCTCGACCGCTGTCTGTCGGATGAAGCGCTCGCGACGCGGTTGGCCGAGCAGACCGCCGCGGATGCAAAAAAATGGGGCGTGCGCGGCACCCCCAGCTTCGCGATCGACGGCACCCTGCTTGCCGGCACGGGCACCTGGCCGATGCTCCAGCCCCAGATCGACGCCCGTTTGTAGGAGTTGTGGACAGCGCGCCGTTGTGCTTTCGGGCCCCGAACGCTTCCGCTAGGCTTCATCACCACTTCAAGAGAGATCGCATGACCCGCCTTCGCACCGCTTCCCTCGCTTTCGTCGCCACTCTCGCGCTTGCCGCCTGCAATGCGGAAGAAGCCCCCACGGCTGAGGTGGCTGAGGGTCAGCCGGTCGCGGCCGTGGCAGCGCCCGCGGGTCAGGCGTGGTCGGACGTGGCCTCGTTCACCCCGGAAGGCGGCGTGATCCAGGGCAATCCCAACGCCCCGATCAAGCTCGTCGAATACGCCAGCCATACGTGCGGACATTGTGCCGAGTTCGCCGAAACTTCTGCCGAGCCGCTGCGCACCAAGTACATCGATGCAGGCAAGGTCAGCTTCGAACTGCGCAACCAGATCCACGATCCGATCGATCTGACCGTCGCGGTGCTCGCGCGCTGCACGGGGCCACAGGGTTTCCACGCGCTGGCTGAACAAAGCTGGGCCAACCTGCCCGCGATCTTCGAAGCGGCCAATGCGAACAAGGCGGCGCTTGACGCGGCGATGCAGGCGCAAGGCGCCGCGCGCTTCGACGCCATCGCCCAGGGCACCGGACTGTACGATTTCTTCGCTCAGCGCGGTGTTTCGCGGGATCAGGCCCGCACCTGTCTCGCAAACGCGAAGACTGCCGAGCAGATCGCAGCGAATTCCGAAACGCAGTCGGAAGAACTCGGCGTCACCGGCACGCCCACCTTCTTCATCAACGGCACCAAAGTTGGCACGCAGACCTGGGCCACTTTGGAGCCGATGCTGCAACGCGCCGGCGCGAGGTAGCACCGCCACGCGATGCGCATCAGGCGGCTCAAGCTCTCGGGGTTCAAGAGCTTCGTCGAGCCGTCTGAACTGCGCATCGAGCCGGGTCTGACGGGGGTCGTCGGCCCCAACGGCTGCGGCAAGTCCAACCTGTTGGAAGCGATCCGCTGGGTCATGGGCGAGAATTCGCCCAAGTCGATGCGTTCCGGCGGGATGGACGATGTCATCTTCGCCGGCACCGCCAGCCGCCCACCGCGGGACTTTGCCGAAGTCGTGCTCACCGGTGAGGGGGACGAGGGCGAACCGCTGGAGGTCGTGCGCCGGATCGAGCGCGGCGCCGGTAGCGCCTACCGCGTCAACGGCCGCGATGTGCGCGCCAAGGACGTCGCGCTGACGTTCGCCGACGCCGCAACCGGCGCTCACTCCCCTGCCCTCGTCAGCCAGGGCAAGATCGCGCAGGTGATCGCCGCCAAGCCGGCCGAGCGGCGCATGATGCTGGAGGAAGCCGCGGGGATCGCCGGCCTGCACGTCCGGCGCCGCGATGCCGAAGGCAAGCTGCGCCAGACCGAGGCCAATCTGGCGCGGCTGGAAGACCTCATGGCGGGGCTCGACAGCCAGATCGCCACGCTGCGGCGCCAGGCCAAGCAAGCCGAACGCTACACCGTACTGTCCGATCAGATCCGCCTGGCCGAAGCGCGGTTGCTGTTCGCCCGGTGGCGCGACGCGGCGGCTGCGGCGGAGACTGCCCGGGGCGAGGCGAAAGCGGCGGACGCGCGCGTCGATGCCGCACAGACCGCCTCCGGCGCGGCGCAACGCGCCCAGGCGGCGGCGGCGCGCGCGCTTGGCGATGCGCGCGACGAACTGTCCGATCGCCGGCATGACGCCAGTGCGCATGGGCACCGGATGGCGGCGCTGTCCGGCCAGCTAGAGGCCGCAGAGCAGCGGCTCGCTGACCTCGATCGCCAGCGCGCCCGGCTCGAGGAAGACCGCGGAGATGCCGACCGCCTGACCCGCGACGCCGCTGAAGCGCTCGCCCGGCTGGAACGCGATCTGGTCGCCAACGCCGCCACCTTGAAAGCGGATGAAGAACGGCGCCCGGCGATCGCGGCAAGGCTCGACGATGCCGACCGTGCCGCGCGGTCTGCCGAACTGGCACTCGCGCGCGCGACGGCGGACCACGCCGGGGTGGAGGCCGACTGGCGCGTCGCAGAGGCGGAGGTCGCGCAGGCCACCACCGCGCTCGACCGGCTGGATGCCGAGGTGCAGCGGATCGACGCAGCGCGCAGCGCGCTGGCGCAGACCGGCGATCCGGACATCGACGTGCGGACCGCCCGCGCGGCGGCGGAGGCCGCAACCGCGGAACTCGCCCGCTTGCGCGCCCGGCTCGACGAGCGACGCGTGCTTGCGGCAACCCTGCGTAGTGCGCGTGACGAAGCGGCTTCAATGCTCGCCACCGCGCGCGCCGATGTGGCCGGACTGGAGCGCGAACATTCCGCGCTCGATCGGGATCGGCAGGCGCGCCGCCGGCAAGCCGCCAATCGCCATGGTCTGCCCACAGCCCTCGACCAGGTGCGCGCGGCTCCGGGGTACGAGCGCGCGCTGGCGGCGGTCCTTGGCCGGGACGCCAAGGCTCCGCTGGGTCTTCCGGACGGTACGCCGGAAGGACGCTTCTGGAGTGGCTCATCCGCCCCCGCGGCGGTAGCCGATGCCCTGGCGGCCCATGTGCCCGACTGCCCACCGCAACTCGCCGCGCGCCTGGCGCTGGTCCACGTGGCGGACACCGACGATGGCCGTAAGCTTAGCCCGGGGGAGTGGCTGGTCACCCGCGGCGGGGGGCTGCGGCGGTGGGACGGCTTTGTCGCGCGCGGCGAAGGCGCCGCCGAGGCGGCCTGGCTGGAGGCGGATAACCGCCTGGTCGACCTCGAACGCCTGCTCCCCCCGGCACGCGCCGCGCTGGCCGAGGCGGAAACGGCGGCAGCGGCAGCACACGAAGAACTGGCTACGCTGCAACGCGAACTGGTCGCGGACGAGCGTGCCTTGCAGGCGGCAGCGGATAGCGAGCGCCAGGCGCTGCGAGCGGCCGACCAGGCGGAAGCGGAGCGCGAGCGGCAGGCCGCCCGGCTGGAGGAACTCGCCGCCAGCGCCGGTGCCCTGGCAGATCGGCGTGCCGCCGCGCTGGCCGAAGTCGAAGCCGCGCGCACCAAGCGGGCATCGCTGCCCTCGCCCGACACCGGCCGCGCGGCACTCGATGCAGCGCGCAACCGCAACGAGGACGCCCGCACAGCGCTGCAGGCCGCGACCGCCGCGCTCGCGGCACACGATCAGGCGCTGGCAGTCGCCCGCGAACGCACGCAGGCGCAGCGGGCGGACATCGCCGGGTGGCAGGCCCGCTCAAGCGACGCTGCGCGGCGCCTGTCGGACATGAGCCGCCGGTTCGAGGAAATCGAACAGGAGCGCGCCGTAATCGCTGCCAAGCCGGAAGGCTTGCTGCGCGAGATCGAACAGGGCGACACCGTTCGGACACGGCTATCCGCCGAGCTCACCGCGGCGGAGTCCGCGATGGCTGCCGCGCAAAAAGCGGTCGAGGCCGCGGACCGAATCCTGGCCGAAACCGCCGAAGCGCTTGCCGCGGCGCGCGAATCGCGGGCGGGCCTGGCCGCGCGGGCAGAGAACGAAGAGCAGCGCCGCGAGGAGATGAGCCGCATTTCCGGCGAGCGGTTCCAGTGCCCCCCGCCGCTCCTCACCTCACGCTTCGGCTTCGCTGTCGAAACCGTGCGCCATGCCGGCCTGGAAAGCGAAGACCTGGAACGACTGACCGCCAGCCGCGAACGCATCGGCCCGGTCAATCTGGTTGCCACCGAGGAGCTGGCCCGGATCGAGGCGGAGCATGGCTCCAGCGCGGAAGAGCAGGCCGAACTGCTGGAAGCGGTCAATCGCCTGCGCGGGTCGATCGGCAATCTGAACCGCGAAGGACGCGAGCGCTTGCGCTCCGCGTTCGAGCAGGTGGACGCCCATTTCCGCCGGCTGTTCACCCGCCTGTTCGAAGGCGGTCAGGCGCACCTCGCGCTAATCGACAGCGACGATCCGCTCGACGCCGGGCTGGAAATCTACGCCCAACCCCCGGGCAAGCGCCTGCAGTCGCTGACCCTGCTGTCAGGCGGCGAACAGGCGCTCACCGCGATCGCGCTGATTTTCGCGCTGTTCCTCACCAACCCGGCGCCGATCTGCGTGCTCGATGAAGTCGACGCGCCGCTCGACGATGCCAACATCGACCGGTTCTGCGACCTGCTCGATTCCATGGTGGCGGAAACCGATACCCGCTACCTGATCGTGACGCACAACGCCGTGACGATGAGCCGGATGCACCGCCTGTTCGGGGTGACGATGGTCGAGCGCGGCGTGAGCCGCCTGGTCAGCGTCGACCTCGGGGCGGCGGAGGAACTGCTCGCAGCGGAGTAGCGCCGCCGATGCCGGAGCAACCTTGACCATCAAGCGTTCGCACCGGGAATGGAGAACGCTTGATGACAATCCGCGACTGGCTGGGCGTCTCGGTGATCGCCCTGACGCTGACTGCGTGCGGCGAGACCGAACCGAAAAACGGATCGGCAGAAATCCTGGCCAGCAAGCAGAAATCACTCGCGCAACGCCTTAAGGCGGCGTGTTCTTCGCAAGCGACTTATGACCGCCTCAAGCAGGTGGCGTTCGATGAGGCGATCCGGATCCGCAACGCCGATCCGGTCAACCTCGATACGCTGTCCACCCATTCGCTGGTCCGAGTGGAAAATCCGGTCGTAAAGAGCCGGGACGAGACGCTCGACGTGACGGTGTGCAGCGGGCGGTTCGTGCTGCAGGTTCCGCCCGGGGCGGAGCGCGCGTTCGACGGCAAGCGGCAGCTGGTGGCGGACATCGAATACGCCGCGCAGGCGGCGGCCGACGGCAGCGGGCTGGTTTACCAGATCAAGGGCGCCGAGCCGATCATCTACCGTCTCGCAACATTCGATCTGCGATCCGACACCTATCGTCCCAAATCGCCGGCGACCGAGGTCGCAGCGGCGCAAGCCGCACCGCCGCCGGAGGCCAGGACCGCAGCTCCACCGCCCCCGCCGCCCCCTCCAGCAGCGACCCCGGCGCCGGCAGCTTCGCCGACCGCGCGGCCGGCACCCGCGCCAACCCAAGCGGCCCCGCGGGTTGCCGCGGCCGCCCCCAGCTTCAACTGCCGGGTGGCCCGATCGCGCAGCGAGCGAATGGTCTGCTCCAGTCCCCAGCTTGCCTCGCTGGACCGGGAGATGTCATCCCGGTTCTATTCGGCGCTGAGTCGCGGCAACGAGGGCGTCAGGGCGGAACTACGCCGAACTCGCGACAGCTTCCTCCGCTATCGCGAACGCTGCCCCGACGAAGCGTGCGTCGCGCAGGCCTATCGCGATCGAATGGATGAAATCCGCGACATCAGCGCCGCGCGCTAGACCCTGTCCGCATCCGCCCTGGCAAACTGGGCAAGCTGTTCTTCGTGCGCTCGCTGGAACGCGGCACGCGAGGTGACCCGTTCGACATAGGCGTCCGTCGCGGGGCGATCGGTGAATGTCTTGAGCGGATCGCCCCGCAGCACATCGGCCATCAGCAGGTCGGCCACGGTAAAGCGATCGGCGGCCAGCCATTCGCGGCTGTCCAGCACGCGCTCCAGTTGTGTCAGGCGGCTGCCCAGCCAGGTGGTCAGGGGCGTGTCTGCATGGCCCGAAAACCGCAGGAACAGCCACGGCACCGTGACGATCTCGATGGAGTTGAGCGCGGCGAACAGCCACTGGATGGTGTCCGCTTCACCCACGCTATCGCGCGGCATCAGCGCTTCGCTTTGTCGCGCCAGATGCAGCAGGCAGGCGCCGCTTTCGAAGATATGCACATCGCCATCGGACAGGTACGGCACCTGGCCGAATGGCTGCCGGTCCCGATGGTTGGCTTCACGCCCATCGAACGGCACCGTGGCGATCCGGTAGCCTAGGCTCGCCTCCCGACACGCCCAACGTAACCGCAAGTCGCGCACGAACCCGCGAGGCATTTCCGGTACCCAGTCATAGGTCCAGATCGTCAGGTCGCTCATCGCCGGCGTCCCTTTGCACGCCCGCGTGCTCGCCCACTCAGAATTACCCGGTTCGCCATGGCGAAAACCTCAAGCGGTGAGCGCCTCGGCAAGGCGGGTGCGGATCGCGCGCAGCCGGGCGATCACCTCGGGCGACACCGTCTCAGCGGTCGGGCTCTCCGCCCTGCCCGTCGGCTCAAACAGCGTGGCTGGTGCTGGCGGCGCTTCTACTGATGCCTCGACCGCGCTGCCGAAATCCTTGAGCGCTGTTCGCGCGCCGCGCAGCGTGTAGCCGTCGCGGTTCACCAGCCGGTCGATTTCGCGCACCAGCGCCACGTCTTCGGGGCGGTAATAGCGACGGCCGCCGCTGCGCTTCAGCGGCTTCAGCTGCGGAAACTGATCCTCCCAATAGCGCAGCACGTGGGTCTTGATGCCCAGCGCCTCGCCCAGTTCTCCGATCGTGCGCAGCGCGCCCTGATCCTTGCCGTCCTCGAATTCCGCCACCCGAGCCGCTCCTTTATCCGTTTGCCACTCGCTCCTTGAGCAGCTGGCTGGCGCGGAAGGTCATCACCCGCCGGGGAGTGATCGGCACCTCGACGCCGGTCTTGGGATTGCGGCCGATCCGTTCGCGCTTCTCGCGCAGCACGAACGTGCCGAACCCGGAAATCTTGACGTTCTCACCCTGGCTCATCGCCTCGCACATATGCCGCAGGATGGCTTCGACCAATTCGAGCGCCTCCGCCCGGGAGAACCCGTGCTTGCGGTTGATGGTATCAGCGAGGTCGGCGCGGGTAAGCGTGCCAACGGAACGCATAAGAGTGTTCTCCTGCCCGTTCGTGCGACCCGTGGGGATTAACTTATGCTATCCATTTAGCGCGACTGCCGCAATGGGTTTGCGCAGAAACTCAAAGAATTACGGGTCAGACGCGGACCAGGCTGGCGCCCCAGGTGAAGCCGCCGCCCATCGCTTCGAGCATCACCAGATCGCCGGACTTGATCCGTCCGTCGCGCACGGCCGTGTCGTAAGCCAGCGGCACTGAAGCGGCCGAGGTGTTGGCGTGCTGATCGACCGTGACTACCACCTTCTCCGCCGGCAGCCCTAGCTTGCGGGCGGTGGCATCGAGGATGCGGGCGTTGGCTTGGTGCGGCACCACCCAGTCGATGTCCTCTGCGGTGAAGCCGGTCTGCTCCAGCACCGCCTGCAGCACGGTCGCCAAGTTGACCACCGCATGGCGGAACACTTCGCGGCCTTTCATGCGCAGCTTGCCGACCGTGCCGGTGGTGGAGGCACCGCCATCGACGTACAGGAGTTCGTTGTGCGCGCCGTCGGCGTGAAGCTGGCTGAACAGGATGCCGGGCCCGTCGCCGTATCCCTCGGCAGCGACCTCGCGCGCCTCCAGCACGAATGCGCCGGCCCCGTCGCCGAACAGAACGCAGGTGGTGCGGTCTTCCCAATCGAGGATGCGGCTGAAGGTCTCCGCGCCGATCACCAGGGCACGCTTGGCCATCCCGGTACGCAGCATCGAATCCGCGGTCGCCAGGGCATACAGAAAGCCGGAGCACACCGCGGCCACATCGAACGCGATGCCGCCCCGGCAGCCGAGCATGTCCTGCACCTTGGTCGCCGTGGCCGGAAAGGTCTGGTCCGGCGTCGCGGTCGCCAGGACGATCAGGCCGATGTCGCTGGCCTCCAGCCCCGCGGCCCCAAGCGCGCGGCGGCAGGCATCGGCGGCGAGGGTCGCGGTGGTTTCCCCTTCGCCGGCGATGTAGCGGTTGCGGATGCCGGTCCGCTCGACGATCCATTCGTCGCTGGTGTCGACCATCTGCGCCATTTCGGCATTCGGCACCGCGCGCTTCGGCAATGCGGAGCCGGACCCGACGATCACCGAACGGATCATGCGGGCTGCCCCTCATCGGCGGCGGAACGCTTCGATCGGCCCCCTGACTTGCCCCCCGTGGTGCTCAGCTTGCTTTCGCCCAGCTCCGCGAGGTCGGCCGAAATGCGGTGCGTGAGGTCGTCCTCGAGCAGCCGCGCCGCGACCGCGACGGCATTGGCGACCCCCGCGGCAGTAGCGCTGCCGTGGCTTTTCACCACCACGCCGTTCAGCCCCAGAAAGACCGCGCCGTTGTGATTGTTGGGATCGAGGTGATGGCGCAGCAGTTCGGTCGCCGGACGCGAGACCAGGAAACCGATCTTGGAGCGGACCGAACTGGTGAAGGCGTTACGCAACAGGTCGGTCACGAACCGCGCCGCGCCCTCGATCGCTTTCAGCGCGATGTTGCCGGAGAAGCCGTCGCTCACCACCACGTCGCATTCGCCGCGGTTGATCTTGTCCGCCTCGATGAACCCGTCGAAGCGCATCGCGAGGCCGGTCGCCTCGCGCAGCCGCTGAGTCGCCTCCTGCAGCTGATCGGTGCCCTTGGTCTCCTCGGTCCCGATGTTGAGCAGGCGCACGCGCGGCGCCTCGAGCCCGGTCACGATGCGTGAGTAGGCGGCCCCCATGATCGCGAACTGGACCAGGTTGCGCGCATCACACTCGGTATTGGCGCCGAGATCCAGCATGATGACGTCGTTGTCACCCAGGGTCGGCAGCAGGGCGGCAAGCGCCGGCCGGTCGATGCCCTTGATGGTGCGCAGCGCCAGCTTGCTCATCGCCATCAGCGCGCCGGTGTTGCCGGCGCTGACCGCGGCGCCCGCGTGACCCTGTTTCACCGCGTTCACGGCGAGGCCCATGCTGGTGGTCTTGGCGCGGCGAAGCGCCTGCGTCGGCTTCTCGTCGCCGCCGACAACATCCTCGCAATGGAGAATCTCGGATGCGCCGCGCATCTGCGGATGGGCATCGAGCGCGGCCTTGATCCGCGGCTCGTCGCCAACCAGCAGGAACTTGAACTTCTCGTGCCGGCGCCGCGCAAGGGCAGCGCCCGAGATCATCGTCTGCACGCCTTCATCGCCGCCCATCGCATCGACGGCGATACGCGGCAGTGTCATGGCAGTACGGACCCGTTACCGGCCGTCAGAGGCCGACGGCGATGACTTCGCGGCCGTTGTAGTGCCCGCAGTGATTGCAGAGGTTGTGCGGGCGCTTCAGCTCCCCGCAGTTGCTGCATTCGTGGTGCGCTTCAACCTTCAGCGCATCGTGGCTGCGGCGCATGCCCCGGCGAGAGGGCGAAGTCTTTCTTTTGGGGACAGCCATTTCGGCACCTGTTCCAGTGTAAGCGTGTGTGTCGAGGTTGCCGTAGGCGAAGGCCTCGCGGCGCACAACCCGGGCGGGCGGGCACGCTTTGCAAGGACCCAACCGTGGCGGGAAGGCGCGGCCTATAGCGAAAATCTGCGCCGTTGCAAGGCCGCGGGCATGTGCTAGCCAGCCTTACCAGGTTCGCATTGGGGAGTGGGGCGAATGATCCTTCCGGTTACACTGTGCGCGGCGGCGGCCGCGGCGCTCATCAATATCTGGCTGTCCACGCGGATCGGCCAGCTGCGCATGGCGCACAAGATCTCGATCGGCGACGACGCGGGCGGCCCGCTGACGGCGCGAATGCGCGCGCAACTGAACTTCGTGGAGAACACCGCCTTCGTGCTCGTGCTGATCGCCGCGATTGAGTTGAGCGGAGAAGGCGACCCGTGGCTCGCGTGGGTGGCGGCGGTCTACATGCTCGGCCGGGTGGCGCATGGCCTGGGGATGGATGGCGGCGCGCTCGGCAAGGGGCGGTCGGTCGGCACGATCATCACGATGCTGACGCAGCTTGGCCTAGCGGTGGCGGCGGTGCTGATCGTGCTGCGGGTGCTATAGCTTAGCGCCCTCAACTCAGCGCGTAGTCGCTCACAAAAGCATTCGTCTGTCGCTCCCGGCCGAAGGTGCTGGTCGGGCCGTGGCCGGGGATGAAGGTCACGTCGTTACCCAGCGGCCACAGCTTCCGCGTGATCGCGTCGATCAGATCCTGGTGATTGCCCATCGGGAAGTCGGTGCGGCCGATCGAGCCCTGGAACAGCACGTCGCCCACGATCGCGAAGTTCGACGGGCGATGGAAGAACACCACGTGCCCGGGGGTGTGGCCGGGGCAA
Source organism: Altererythrobacter sp. TH136 (assembly GCF_007065885.1). Taxonomy (NCBI): domain Bacteria; kingdom Pseudomonadati; phylum Pseudomonadota; class Alphaproteobacteria; order Sphingomonadales; family Erythrobacteraceae; genus Altererythrobacter; species Altererythrobacter sp. TH136. The sequence goes on from NZ_CP041409.1 coordinate 741,666, forward strand.
TGGATCACCTCCAGCGTCAGCTCGCCGACCGTGACGGTGTCGCCCTCCTGCAGCCAGCGGTCTGGTTCGAAAACTTCGGCCTGCATGCCGTACTTGCCGCCGTCCTCGCCCAGCCGGTCGATCCAGAACCGGTCGGCCTCGTGCGGCCCCTCGATCTGAAGGCCCAGTTCCTGCGCCAACATGCCGGCTTGGCCGCAATGGTCGAGGTGCCCGTGCGTGACGAGCAGCTTTTCCAACGTGACCCCTGCCTTCGCCACCGCCGCCTTCAGCCGGTCGAGATCGCCGCCCGGATCCACCAGCGCCCCGCGCATGGTCCGGGTGCACCAGATCAGCGAACAGTTCTGCTGCAGCGGCGTCACCGGAATGATCGCGGCGCGCATCGGCGGCGTGGCGGGAGTGTCGGTCATGGCCCGTGAAGTGCCCCTGCGCCGGGACGATTGCAAGCGGCGCCAGGCTTCACAACCGGCCGCCCTTCCACACCACCCGGCCGACAATCTCGAGTTCGTCCAGCGATACCTCGACCGGCGGATAGGCGTGATTCTCGCTGATCAACGAAGCGCGCCCACGCCCGGCCGGGGCGAGGCGCTTGACCAGCAGGACATCGTCCAGCCGCACCACATGAATGCCATCCCGCAGGCTTCGCTGCCCCTTGTCGACGAGGATCTCATCACCGTCGTTAAGCAGCGGCACCATGGAATCGCCGGTCACGCGGATCGTCGACAGCTGGTCGATGCTCAGGCCCGCATCGCGCAGCCAGCGGGGCGAGAAGCGGAAGCTGTCGAACGGCGCTTCGTCGCTTGCCATCGCCCCCGCGCCCGCCGCGGCACCGATCGCCAGGCGGGGCACCTCGATCCACTCCTCGCGCAAGCGGGGAGCTTGCCCCGTCGCGCGACGGGCGGCGCCTTCAGGATCAGCGCCGCCCAGTTCGCTTTCGGGCACGGCGAAGAACTGCGCCAGCGTGCGGCGATCGCTTTCCTCGAGCCGGCGCGGGCTGCCCTTGCGGATGAACTGTTGCAGGTAGCTCGCGTTGCGGCCGAGCATTTCGGACAAGCCGGACAGGCTGACGCCGCGCTGACGAGCCAGCTGCAGCAGTCGATCGCGCGGCGAAGTCTGGTTTACCATTCTTCCTTCCTAGATGAAGGATTTTTCCTAGACAAGTAGGATTTCGCCCGCAAGCTAGTGCCCTCGATTGCCTATTCGAGTCGCACGATCGAGGAGCCTTATGCTGATCCGCACCATCGAAAAATTCCTGCGGGAGAACCGCATGTCCGCCACCCGGTTCGGCCGGCTGGCCGCCAATGACCCACGCCTGGTCCTCGATCTGCGGATGGGCCGAGAACCGCGTGCACAGATGACGTCCCGGGTGGAACATTTCATGAACAAATATCGGGGAAGCTGCCATGCTCAATAGTGAAACCCCCGCCCCGCCCCCTTTGCGCACCCGCCGCGGCGCCGGCGAACGGCTGCGCGAGGCGGTGCTCAGGCTGGCTGGTCCGCACGGAGTGCTCGCGCGGCACAGTCACAAGAACTGGGCGAGCATCACCTTCGCCGGCGCGCGCCACCGGCTGGAACTGGTGTTCGATGGGGCAGACGCCGTGGAAGCGGGCGATTTGTTCGTGGCGGCGCTGGCCGATCACGAATTCACCATCTTGAGTCAGCTGGTCGCGGAAGCCGCCGTGGTCGCGGTGGATCATCGCCTCCACCCGGCACGCCTTCAGGTCACGTGCGAGATTCTGCTGCTGGAGGACGCCTGAACGCTATGCCGGGGCCTTTCGATTTTTTCGCTCTGAACAGTGTGACACGTGTGACACTTCCGGCAGGCGGCCGCCTCACACGCGCCGGATCACCAGGTTGCGGATCTCACTCATGTCCTCCATCGCGAACCGGATCCCCTCGCGCCCCAGCCCGGAGTCCTTGACCCCGCCATAGGGCATGTTGTCCACGCGGTAACTCGGCACGTCGTTCACCACGATTCCGCCAACATCGAGCGTATCCCACGCTTCCAGCACCTGATGGATGTCGCGGGTGAACACGCCTGCCTGAAGGCCGAATTTGCTGTCGTTCACCTGTGCCAGCGCGGCATCCCAGTCGCTGAATGGCTGGAGGTTGGCGAGCGGGCCGAAAGCCTCCTCACGATTGGCCTCGCAATCTTCCGGAACGCCTTCCAGCAGGGTCGCTTCCAGCATGTTGCCCATCCGCTCCCCGCCGCACAGCAGGGTCGCGCCGGCATCCACCGCGCGGTCGATCCAGCTCTTGAGGCGGGTGGCCTCCTGTTCGGAGATCATCGGCCCGATGAAGGTGTCGCGGTCCTTGGGATCGCCCGCGACAAGGGTTTTCGACCTGGCGACAAGCATGTCCTTGAACCGGTCGTAGATGCTGTCGTGAATCAGGATCCGCTGCACCCCGATACAGCTCTGGCCCGACTGGTAGAACGCGCCGAACACGATCCGCTCCAGCGCGTGGTCGAGGTCAGCATCCTTGTCGACGATAACCGCGGCGTTGCCGCCAAGTTCAAGGACGACCTTCTTCTTGCCGGCCCTGGCTTTCAAGTCCCAGCCCACGCCCGGGGAACCGGTGAAGGACAGCAGCTTGAGCCGCTTGTCCGTGGTGAACAAGTCCGCCCCGTCGCGGTGCGCCGGGAGGATGGAGAACGCGCCTTCAGGCAGCACGTCGCACTCGGCGAGCACTTCGCCCATGATGATCGCGCCGAGCGGGGTCAGGCTGGCCGGCTTCATCACGAACGGACAGCCCATCGCAATGGCGGGGGCGATCTTGTGCGCGGCGAGGTTGAGCGGAAAATTGAACGGAGAGATGAAGCTGCACGGCCCGATCGGGACGCGCCGCCACATGCCCATGTAGCCGCGCGCGCGGGGGCTGATGTCGAGCGGCTGGACCTCGCCGTAAATGCGGGTCGCCTCTTCGCTGGCGATGCGGAAGGTGTCGATCAGGCGGGTGACCTCACCCTCGGCATCCTTGATCGGCTTTCCCGCCTCGACGCAGAGGGCATAGGCGAGCTCGTCGAACCGCTCCTTGAACCGCGCGACGCAGTGATCGAGCACGCCCTGTTTCTCGTAGCTCGCCAGCCGCGCCATCGGTTTGGCCGCGCGCACCGCGCCCGCGATCGCCTGCTCGATCACGTCGGGGGTGGCCAGCGCGGTGCGGAATGCGACCTCGCCGGTGAACTTGTCCGTCACCGCCAGATCGGTGTTCGGCTGCGCTGCTTTGTTATTGAGGTAAAGCGGGTAGGTATCTTTGAGCAGTCCCATCGCGGTCGCGCGTCAATAACCGCGCGCGGGATCGAAGATGGGCGAGAGCGCATCGCCGGCCACGAATCGGCGACAGTTCTCGACGAACCGTTCGGCCGACCGCACAAACATCTTCGACTGCGCGCGGCCCGACAGGTGCATGGTGATCTGGGCGTTCTCCAGGTTCCACAGGGGATCATCCGACGGCAGCGGTTCCGGCGTGGTCACGTCGAGCAACGCACCGCCGATGCGCTTGGCCTGCAGCGCTTCGACCAGGGCGTTCTGGTCAACCACCGCGCCGCGCGCGATATTCACCAACACCGCGCTGTCCTTCATCGCCGCCAGTTCCGCCGCGCCGATCATGCTGTCGGTTTCGGGAGTAGCCGGGACCGCCAGGATCACCCAGTCGAATTCACCCAGCCGCGCGTGCCACTCGTGCGGTCCGAGAGCCCCGGCCGCGGGGGTTCGGCGCACCGGGACGACCTCCACATCGAACGCTTGCAGCCGCGTCATGATCAGTCCGCCGATGGCGCCGAGGCCCAGCAGCAGCGCACGGGTACCCGCCAGTTCCAGCTTGCCGGGGGAATCCATCAGCCACTCGTGCCGATCCTGCGCCCGGACCACGTCCCGGTAACCCTTGGCGTGAGTCAGCATCAGCATGACGACATATTCGGCGATCGTGATCGCGTTGATCCCTGCTCCGTTGGTCACCGTCACCCGGCGCTCCGCCAAGAGGTCGAGAGGGAGGAAGTCGAGCCCGGCGTAGATCGAGTTCAGCCATGTCAGCTTGCCCGCGCGCCGCACCGCCTCGGCCATCGGCTCCTTCTTGTCGAGATCGAACCACCCGATCTCCGCCTCGGGCGCCAGGGCGAGCAGCTCTTCGACCGAGGTATACCAGCGCGGCTCGATCTCGGCCGGCAGGCGCGCTTCGATCAGCGGGCGAACCAGCCCGGACAGCACGGCAACCGTCATAGTTTCCACTCCCACCCCAAAGGATCGCCATCCATCACCTCCACGCCCTGCGCTGCGAGCGCATCGCGGATGGCATCAGAGGTGCTAAAATCCTTCGCCGCGCGGGCTTCCTGGCGCTGTGCGATCAGCCTTTCGATGCCAGCCACATCAATCGCTGCATCGACCGGGTTCAGGCGCAAGTCCTCGCGTGTCAGGCCAAGCAGGTCCAGCCCGAGCAGGTCATCGGCCAACCGGACCGACTGGATGCGCTTGGCGGCCGGCATCTTCTTGTTCGACAGGATCGCCTCGACCGTGGTCAGGACCTCAGGCGTGTTGAGGTCGCTCGAAATCGCCTCGTCAAATGCGCCTCGCTCCTGCTCGCTCAGGGGGAAGCTGCCTTCGGGCTGCTTGCTGGCTGCAAGGTCGGCCTTCAGCTTGGCGATCGCCATGACCATCCGCTTCAGCCGCGTAAGTGCTGCGGTGAGCCCATCCCAGGTAAACTCAAGCTCGCTGCGGTAATGCGCCTGCAGGCAGAGGAGGCGATAGGCGAGCGGGTGGTAGCCGCGGTCGACCAGCGCCTGCAGGGTCAGGAAATCGCCGGTCGACTTGCTCATCTTGCCCAGGTCGCCCGATTTCCGGCGATCGACCAGGAAGTTGTTGTGCATCCAGATCCGTGCCCCGGTGTCCGGGCCGCAGGCATGCGCCTGGTTCTGGGCGATTTCGTTGGGGTGATGGATCTCGCGGTGGTCGATCCCGCCGGTGTGGATATCGAACGGGTGGCCGAGCAGTTCGGCGCTCATCACCGAGCATTCGATATGCCACCCGGGCGCCCCGCGGCCCCACGGCGAATCCCACTCCATCTGCCGGTTTTCGCCTGCAGGCGTGGTGCGCCAGATCGCGAAGTCGGCGGCGTGGCGCTTGCCTTCGACGGTATCGATGCGGCTTTCGCCCTCATCCGTCGAAGCGCGGGCGAGACGTCCGTAATCGGGCACCGTGGTCACGTCGAAATAGAGCCCGCTGTCGAGCCGATAGCAGTGCTTGTCCTCAATCGCCTTGCCCCACGCGATCATCGCCTCGACATAATCGGTCGCGCGCGGATGCTGCGGCTTGCGGATGTTGAGGCGTGCCAGATCCTCCTCGAATACCGACTGGTAATGCCGCGCGATATCCCAGGCGGACTTGCCCTGGCTCGCCGCGGCCTTTTCCATCTTGTCATCGCCCGCATCGGCGTCGCTGGTCAGGTGACCCACGTCGGTGATGTTGATGACGTGTCGCAGGTCATAGCCCTTGAAGCTCAGCACCCGCCCCAGCGTGTCGGCGAACACATAAGCGCGCATGTTGCCCACGTGCTGGTAATTGTAGACCGTCGGGCCGCACGAATAGACTCGGGCCTCGCCGGGGTGGATCGGCTGGAATGTCTCCAGGCTGCGGGTCAGCGAATTGAACAGCTTGAGATCGGTCATCGCGCGTGGGTTAGCCAAGCGCCGGGCCGGGTCAATCCCAACCCTCCCACCGCACCGCCTCGTCCAGCGGAGCGCGGGCGACGGAAAACTGGTTTACCGGCGCACCCGGATCGCGATAGCCGATTGCCACGCCGCAGAAGAACGTGTGATCCTGCGGGACCGCCACCACCTCGCGAATCTGCGGGGAGTACACCGCCCAAGCCTCTTGCGGGCAGCTGTCGAGCCCCTCCTCGCGGAGCAGCAGCATGACAGTCTGCAACCACATGCCGATGTCCGACCACTGCGGTGGGCCCATGTATTTCGGCGTATGCACCAGCATCAGCACTGGTGCGCCGAACGCCTGGAAGTTTCGCGCGAACCACTCCAGCCGCGCAGCCTTGTCCTCGCGCGTAATCGCCAGCGCGCCGTACATGTCCTCGCCAACCCCGCGCCGGCGCGTTTCGTAGGCGCCGTCCAGCTCGGGCGGATAGACGTGATATTCGGGCGCATGCGCGGCGCGGCCCTTGGGCAGTTCCTCGGCAACGCGGGTGATGAGGCGGGAGAGCGGCTCGCCAGCAAGGACCACCCCGTGCCACGGCTGCGTATTACCGCCGGACGGCGACCGCTGCGCTTTTTCCAGCACGCGCTCCAGCAGGGCTCGGTCGACGGGTTCGTCCAGGAACGCGCGAATGGACCGCCGGCTTTCGACCGCTTCCGATACGTCCATCAATCCACCTCGAACAGTTCGGCGAGCTGCTCGGTGATCGTGCCGCCAAGCTGCTCCACGTCCATGATCGTCACCGCCCGCCGGTAATACCGCGTCACGTCATGACCGATGCCGATCGCGACCAGCTGGACTGGCGATTGCTTCTCGATCCAGTCGATCACCTTGCGCAGGTGCTGTTCAAGGTACCCCGCGCTGTTCACGCTCAGCGTGGAGTCGTCGACCGGCGCGCCATCGGAGATGACCATCAGGATGCGGCGATCCTCGGGCCGGGCGAGCAGGCGGTCATGCGCCCACAGCAGCGCCTCGCCGTCGATGTTCTCTTTCAGCAGCCCCTCGCGCATCATCAGGCCCAGATTGCGGCGTGCCCGGCGCCACGGTTCGTCCGCCTTCTTGTAGATGATGTGGCGCAGGTCGTTGAGGCGGCCGGGCTGTGCGGGCTTGCCGTCGGCCAGCCACGCCTCGCGGCTCTGCCCGCCCTTCCACGCGCGGGTGGTGAAGCCGAGCACTTCGGTCTTCACACCCACGCGCTCCAGCGTGCGCCCCAGGATGTCGGCGCTGATCGCCGCGATCGAGATCGGCCGCCCCCGCATCGAGCCGGAATTGTCGATCAGCAGCGTGACGACGGTGTCCTTGAACTCCTGCTCGCGCTCGACCTTGTAGCTGAGCGAATGGCCGGGGCTAATCACCACGCGGGCGAGGCGCGCGGCATCGAGCAGACCTTCCTCCTGGTCGAAGTCCCACGACCGATTCTGTTGTGCCATCAGCCGCCGCTGCAGCCGGTTGGCGAGCCGCGTGACCACGCCCTGCAGGCCGGTCAGCTGGCTGTCGAGGTACTGCCGCAGCCGGTCGAGTTCGTCGGCATCGCACAGTTCGGTCGCTTCGACGACTTCATCGAAGCGGGTCGTCCACGCCTTATAGTCGAAGCCTTCGGGAATATCGGTCCACGGACGGTTCGGCCGGACGGGCATCATCCCCTCCTCGCCTTCGTCGCCCGGCTCACCTTCGGCGGTATCCTGCTCCGAGGTCATCTCGGTGTCGGATACCCCGTCGTCGTCACCTTCCGACATTTCGCCGGCCATTTCGGTGGACTGCGGGGTGCCCTCGCCCTGGTTCTCGTCTTCGCCCTCGTCCTGGTCCTCTCCTTCGGGCTCCTCGCCATCATCGCTATCATCGGAAGGCTGATCGGTGTCGTCGGGCAGCGTCAGGTCGAGGTGACGCAAGAGGTCCAGCGCCAGACCCTGGAACGCCTTTTGATCGTCGAGCGACAGCGCCAGAGCCTCGAAATCCGCGCCCGCCTGCTCCTCGATCCATCCGCGGACCATATCCACGCCGGCGGCGGCGCGCCGGGGAATTGCTTCGCCGGTCAACTTCTCGCGCAGGATCAGTCCCAGCGCGCTGGCGACGGGCACGTCTTCGGTCCGTGTCGCGCGAGAAATGGGATCGGAGTTGGTCCGCAGTTCGGTCGCCGCGCCAAGGTTATCGCGGATGCCGCTGAAGCTATTCGCCCCCAACGCCTCGTAGCGGACGCGCTCCACCACATCGAAGCACTCCCGCGCGGTCGGCTCGGGCGGCATGGCTCGGGCGTGCATCGCCTCGTCATGATGGCGCAGTTTGAGCGAGAAGCTGTCGGCGAAGCCCCGTGCCTCCCGCGCCTGATCGACCGGCACGGAGCGGCCCGGGAGCGGCACGCGGAAATGCTTGCCGCGAGCGGTGGGTGCATCCGCGCTCCACGCAACCTCCACCTCGGGTTCGTGCGCCAACGCGCGGCTGGCGCCGGTCAGCGCGTGCTTGAAGCGATCGAGAGGGGTTTCGTCGGCCATCGCTTACTTGATGATGCTCTGCCCGGTCTTGGCCCAATCGGCCATGAACCCCTCGATGCCTTTGTCGGTCAGCACGTGATTGGCGAGACTCTTGATGACCGCCGGCGGCGCCGTCATCACGTCAGCGCCGATGCGCGCCGCTTCCAGCACATGGATCACGTGGCGCACGCTCGCGACCAGGATTTCGGTGCGGAAATCGTAGTTGTCATAGATCAGGCGGATGTCGCTGATCAGCTCCATGCCGTCGAAGCCATTATCATCGTGCCGGCCGACGAACGGGCTGACAAACGTGGCCCCGGCTTTCGCCGCGAGCAGCGCCTGATTGGCCGAGAAGCACAGCGTCACGTTGACCATCGTGCCTTCCCCGGTGAGCGCGCGGCAGGTCTTCAGGCCGTCGATCGTCAGCGGCACCTTGATGCACACATTGTCGGCGACCTTCCGCAGCACTTCCGCCTCACGCATCATGGTCGCGTGATCGAGCGCGACCACCTCGGCACTGACCGGGCCGTCGACGAGGTCGCAAATCTCCTTAGTCACTTCCATGAAGTCGCGGCCCGACTTGTGGATCAGCGACGGATTGGTGGTGACCCCGTCCAGCAGGCCTGCCTCTGCGAGTTCGCGGATCGCGTCGATCTCTGCGGTGTCGGCGAAGAACTTCATGGTGGCGGCGCTCCCGGGAATGATTCCCGGCAAGCCTTAGCCACCACTGCGCAGGCAGGCTAGAGCCGCGCGCCCACGCCGAACGTGCCGATGATCAGCGGATCGCGCGTCGCCTGCGGATTAGCGCGGATCGCCTGTTCCTCGTTGCCGATTTCGTTCCAGATGACATCGTCCACCCGGGCCGAGAAGTTGCGCGCGACCTGAGGGATATCGACCCCGCTCAGCGCCGCTAGTGCCTGCCCGACCAACGGGTCGTTCGCCAGGCGCAGACCGCTGCCGACGCCGGGCAGCATCGCATCGATCAGGGCAGTGCCCATGTTCTGGCGCAAGAAACCCGTGGCGGCCCTCGGTCCGCCGCGGATCAGGTCAATCGCGTTGGCGTAGCCGATGGTGCGCACCGTATCAGCGACAACCGGCGCCGCCCGCTGTGCAGCATCAAACGCAATTGGCGCGAGTGCGTCGGCCAGTCGGTCCTTGAACAAAGCGGAGGTGAGGATGCGATTGAGGACTCCGCCCCGCGCGCCGAGGAACTGGTCGAAGCCGATTGCGGCAACCTGCTGATCCCAAAACCCGCCCTGCGAGGTCATGCGATCGAACGCGCGGCCGGTGGAAAGATACAGCAACCGGGCGATCGCGTCGGTGAAGCTGAAGCCGCCGCCGAAGCCGGTGGTGCAGGCTGGCAGCATCAGCGCACCCGCAGAAACGCCCAGGCCCGCGATGAACTTGCGCCGGTGCAGAACGGTCGGCGAATCAATCCAATCGGTCATTGCAAGGTTCCTCTCCTTGCCGCCCCACCCCGGCGGTGCCCATATGGGCCGAACTGATATGAACCGCGCCCGACTGCTGATCTTCAACGCCGCGCTTGGCCCGCTTGACTACCGCGTTCCGGAAGGGATGAGCGTCGAGCCGGGCTCGGTCGTCGTGGCACCGCTCGGTCCCCGGCAGATCGTCGGGATAGTCTGGGAAGCGGAACGGCTGCCCGGGAGCGAGGTTCCGGAGGCCAAGCTACGGCCCTTGCTGGCGGTCCTTCCGGTCCCCCCGCTGAAGGCGGAACTGCGCCGCCTGCTGGAATGGTCGGCGGAATACTACTGCGCGCCGCTCGCCTCGGTCGCGCGCATGGTGCTGGCAAGCGGCGGCGCGCTGCGCGGACCTGCAACCATGACCGAATACCGCCTGTCGGGCGGGGTGCCCGAACGGATGACCCCGCAGCGTCAGTCGGCGATCGACGCGCTGGAGGGAGAGCAGGCCACGATCCGCGAACTTGCCGGCATCGCCGGGGTGAGCGAGGGTGTGCTGCGCGGACTCGTCAGCCAAGGGGTGCTGGAGCCGATCCAGGTCGACTGCGACCGCCCCTATCCAAAAGCACGCGCGGATTTCGCGGCACCGGAACTGTCGCACGCTCAGGCCGAAGTGGCCGAGCGGTTCGTCGCTGCAGTCAAGGCGCACGCGTTCGCGCCGTTCCTGCTCGATGGAGTGACCGGATCGGGCAAGACGGAGTGTTATCTGGAGGCGGTCGCCCAGGCCTTGGAAGCCGGCCAGCAAACGCTGGTCCTGTTGCCCGAGATCGCGCTAACCGAGGCATTTCTGCGCCGGTTCGAGGATCGCTTCGGCGCGCCGCCGGTGGTGTGGCACTCCAGCCTCAAGTCGACCGAGCGCCGCCGCGCATGGCGGGCCATCGCCGCCGGCACCGCGCAAGTCGTGGTCGGCGCCCGCTCCGCGCTGTTCCTGCCGTATGCCAACCTCGGCCTGATCGTGGTGGATGAGGCGCACGAGGTGAGCTTCAAGCAGGATGAAGGTGTGCGCTACAACGCGCGCGACGTGGCGGTGATGCGCGCGCGGTTCGAACAGCTGCCGGTCATCCTCGCCAGCGCCACGCCGGCTCTGGAAAGCCTGCAGATGGCGGAGAGCGGCGTGTACGAGCGCCTGGTGCTCGAAGATCGTTTCGGCGGGGCGCGGTTGCCCGATATCGATACGCTGGACCTGACAGTGGAAAAGCCTGCCCGGGGCCGGTGGCTTGCCCCGCGGCTGGTGGAGGCGATGGAGGAGCGGCTCGCCCGCGGTGAGCAGTCGCTGCTGTTCCTCAACCGCCGCGGCTATGCTCCGTTGACGCTGTGCCGCAACTGCGGGTTTCGCTTCCAGTGTCCGAACTGCAGCGCCTGGCTGGTGGAGCATCGCCTGTCGCGGCGCCTCGCTTGCCACCACTGCGGGCATGAAACTCCCCCGCCCCCCGCCTGCCCCGAATGCGGCGAGCTCGATTGCCTGGTCGCGTGCGGCCCGGGCGTAGAGCGGATCGCCGACGAAGTTGCCGAGATCATGCCCGATGCCCGCGTGGCGGTCGTCACCTCCGACACGGTCAACTCGCCCGAACGAGCAGCGGAGTTCGTCGCCCAGGCCGAGGCGGGCGCGATCGACGTGATCGTCGGCACCCAGCTGGTGACCAAAGGATTCCACTTTCCCGAACTGACCTTGGTCGGAGTGGTCGATGCCGATCTCGGCCTTGAAGGCGGTGACCTGCGGGCGGCCGAGCGCACATACCAGCAAGTCGCGCAAGTCGCCGGGCGGGCCGGACGCGGGGCCAAGCCGGGCGAAGTCCTCATCCAGACCCGCCATCCGGACGCACCGGTCATCGCAGCCTTGGCCGGGGGCGACCGCGAGGCGTTCTACGAAGCCGAAACCGAGGCCCGCCGCCACGCCGGTGCCCCGCCCTTCGGCCGCTGGGCGGCGATCATCGTTTCGAGCGAGGACGAGGCCGAAGCCAAGGAAGCTGCGCGAATGATCGGGGGCACCCAGCCAAATGCCCCGGACGTCGCAATTCTCGGCCCTGCGCCCGCGCCATTGAGCCTGCTTCGCGGCCGTTACCGCTACCGCCTGTTGATCAACGCGCGGCGCAGCGCGCAGGTTCAGGACGTGATCCGCGACTGGCTGGCCCCGCTGCGATTTCCCCAAGGCGTCCGCGTGTCGATCGACATCGATCCCTACAGTTTCGTGTAAGTGCGAGCTGTGCCTTTTCACCGCCGACTGGCTGTGTAACAATGGTGATCCCAGGGGACAGGGATCGCACTCCTATGATGAAATATCTTATCGGCGCCGGCGTCGGCCTGCTTGCAGCCGTGCCCGCAACAGCCGCGGACAAGTGGATCGAGGCGAAGAGCGACCACTTCATCGTCTATTCGGAAGGGACCGAAGCGGACGCGCGCACGCTTGCCACCAATCTGGAACGGCTGGACGGCGCGCTGCGGATGATCCGGGGCATGTCGACCGTCAGCAAGGAGGTGCCGGACGCCATCAAGCTCACGGTGTACCAGTTCGGCGCGACGTCCGACATCGGCATGCTGGCCGGACAGCGCGGTGTCGCGGGGTTCTTCATCCCGCGCGCCGGACGTTCGGTGGCATTCGTGCCCTTGAAGCAAGACCGCGACACGGGCCTTGGCACGCGAACCGATGGGCGCGACATCGACCCGGCGAAGGTACTGTTCCATGAATATGCGCACTATTTCATGTACCAGCATTCTGCCGCGGCTTACCCCTTCTGGTACAGCGAAGGGTTCGCCGAGCTGTTCGGCACGCTTCAACTGACGGACAACGGCTTCAATCTCGGCGAACCGCCCGAGCACCGCGTGAGCACGCTGAAATCCTCACTAGTGGACGTGCGCAAGCTGTTCGATCCGCCCAAGGAAGGCGATTACTCGCTGGTACAGCGGCAGTACGCGCAAGGCTGGCTCGCATCGAGCTATCTGACGTTCGAGCCGAGCCGCAAAGGCCAACTGGCCGATTATCTGCGACGGCTGATCGCGGGGGAAGCCAACCTCACCGCGGCCGAACAGGCATTCGGCGACCTCGACAAGCTGCAGACCGAACTGAATGCCTATATGAAGGGCCGGGTGCGGGCGATGGGCGTCACCTATACCAATTTCGTGCCGCCCAAAGTGGCCGTGCGCGAGGTGACGCCGGGCGAAGCGGCGCAGATGCGCATGCACATCCGCAGCAGCCGCGGCGTCACGCGCGGGACCGCTCGCGGGATGGTCGGTCAGGCGCGGGCCCTGGCCGCCCAGTACCCCACCAGCTTGCCGGTTCTGCTGGCGGCGACCGAGGCGGAATTCGACGCCGAGAACTACCCCGAGGCGGAGGCCATGGCCAAGCGGGCGCTGGCGGTGGACCCGAAGTCGGAGAAAGCGCAGCTCTATGTGGCGGGCGTGCATCTTGAACGGGCGAAAACGGATCCCGCCGCGTTCGGCGCTGCGCGCGCGGCGTATGTGGCGGCCAACAACGCGAATCCGAACCATCCGGAAGCGCTGGCAGGCTATTATCGGACGTTCGTGCTGGCGGGGGAGACGCCTCCTGAAGACGCTCTGATCGCTTTGGAGAAGTCGTTCGAACTCGCTCCGTTCGACAGCCAAACGCGGATGACCCTGGCGCACCGGCTGTTGCTTGAAAATCGCGACAAGGAGGCGCTTATCCTGCTTGCCCCCATCACCAACGATCCGCACAGCGGCAAGCGCGCCGAGCGGTACCGCGCGCTGGTCGACAAGTTGAAAGCGGGCGAACGCGAGCCGTTGATCGCCAAACTCACGCCCAAGAACGGCGCTGAGGACGAAAAAGACGACGGCTGACCCAGGCCCGGCAGGAGAACGAAATGCTGACCGTCCACCACCTGCGGATCTCGCAATCCGAACGCATCGTCTGGTTGTGCGAGGAACTGGGCCTCGAATACGATCTGAAGCTGTACACGCGGCGGAGCGACAACAACCTCGCCCCCGACGACTACAAGGCGCTTCACCCGATGGGCATCGCCCCGGTGATCACCGACGGCGATTTCGTGCTCGGTGAGAGCGGCGCGATCTGCGAATACATCGACCGCAAGCACGGGGGCGCGCGGTTGTCTCCGGGACCGGATCATCCGGACTTCGCCGGGCACCTGTTCTGGTTTCATTTTTCCAATGCGACGTTCATGACCAACGGCATGATGGCGCTGGTCGCCGGGCGGATGGGCGGCGAAACGCCGGAGTTCGTCGCGGGCCGGGTCGCGAAAGCCTGGGCTCTGGCGGAAGCTCGCCTGGCAGATGCGGACTTCTTCGGCGGCTCCCAGCTGACCACGGCGGACATCATGATGGGGTTCAACCTCACTACCTCGCGCATGTTCGGCGGGGCGGACCTGGCGTCGTTTCCCAACATTGCGGCCTATTTGAAGCGGATCGGCGAGCGCCCCGCCTATCGTCGCGCAATGGAAAAATGCGAGCCGGGGATGACGCCGAAGCTCGACTAGCTTTCGCTGGTCTGCATCTGGTTCTGCCGCGCCAGGCGCCGGCGCACCCACCACGGTTGGACCAGGTTACCCGCTCGCACCGCCCGATAGACGAACCACATACCCAGCGGTGTCGCCAGCGCCAGCGCGATGACCGATGCTTCCAGCCCGAAGGGGCCGCCCGAAAGCAAGACCGGACCGGCAGGGTACGATTCGACCAGCCCATCGACTTGGAAGCCTGAGACCGGCACGTCCCAGATATACCCCTGGGCAAAGTTCCATCCGAAGTGCAGTCCGATCGCCAGCCACAGGTTGCGCGTCAGCATGTACGCGCCGCCCAGCATGACCCCGGCCTCCACCGCGATCGAAAGTGAGGAGAACACCGTCGCGTTGTCGTTTCCGAGGTGCCCCAGCCCGAACAACGCCGAGCTCAACGCCAGCGCGAACCAGCTGCCGCCGAACTGCTCGAGGAAGCGGAACAACACTCCGCGTGCGAGAATCTCTTCGAAAATGCCAGCCTGCAAGCCGGCCGCGAACAGCAGCATCGGCAAGCTGGTGCTACCGCCCCACCCTTCCAGCCTGTATGCGCCCATCAACGCGGCGACGCCCACGATGAGGCTCATGAGCAGCGCGGCAATCAGGGCTCCGCGTGGCGCGTCGAGCCACTGGCGATCGAAGGGCAGTTCGTCCACAGGCTGCTCACCCAACCGGGCGATCACCAGCTTGTACGCCGCGATGGCCACTGCCACCGTGCACAGCGCGATGAGCGGCGCGTCGACCCACGAGGGCAATGTTTCGAGTGGTAGCACCTGCAGTATCGGCGCCAGCAGCGCGATGGGAACCAACAACACCAGCATGGCCAGAACCAGCGCAACGAGCGGAAAATCGATGACGCGCCGCCATAGCGGCTTGGTCGACGCTGCAACGCTGGTGACTGGTTGGCTATCCATTGTTGGTTCCCCCGCCCAGCAGCACGCACGCAGGTTGGCGCCGAGTCAACCGGCGTAAGGCGGGTTTCCGTCGGCGAACACGGCGGTCGCCTGTTGCTCTAGCCAGGTCATCGCCGCCGCCCACGGCCCATGACCGAAGCTGATCCGCGCGACCCCCAATGCGCCGAGCTCAGCGGTCGTACCGCGGCCGGGCGCCCACAGGATGTTCACCGGCAGGGGTGACCGTTCGCAGATCCGCGCGATGGTCGCATGGTCGCCAAGGAACGGCACGAACAGGCTGCCGGCACCGGCATCGGAAAAGGCGCTCGCCCGCTCCACCACCGCATCGATCAGGGCGGGCGTGTAGTCATGGGCCTTCTTGCCGAAGTAAACATCGGTTCGCGCATTGACGTGGATGCCCGCCGCTGCGGCTGCCGCGACCCGCGCCGCCGCGGTATGCACCGGCAAAAGCTCGCCGGCGCCCGGCATGCGATCCTCCAGGTTGATCCCTGCCGCGCCCGCTTCGCGCGCCAGTTGCACCGAGCGGGCAACCTCTTCGGTGCTGTCGCCGTATCCCGCTTCCATGTCGATGGTCACGGGCAGATCGGTGACCGTCACAATGCGCCGCAGGTTTTCTAGCGCCACTTCAAGCGGCAAGGTCTCGCCGTCCTTGAATCCGTTGGTCTCGGCGACCGCATAGCTGCCAGTCGCAATGGCTTTGGCGCCCGCGCCTGCCACGACCTTTGCCGAGCCAGCGTCCCAGATGTTGAACAGAACCAGCGGATCGCCCGGAACGTGCAGCGCCCGGAATTGATCGACCTTGTTCATGAATCCGCTCCTTCTCGTTTCAGCAACTCGCGCTTGCGCGTGAGCCCGTAGGCGTAGCCGCCCAGATCGCCGCCGGTGCGGATCACGCGGTGACACGGGATCAACACGGCCACGTTGTTGCGGGCATTGGCGCTGCCCGCCGCGCGGATCGCTCTGGGATTGCCCGCAGCAGCAGCAATCTGCGCATAGGTGCGCGTCTCGCCGGACGGGATCTCGCGCAGCGCCTTCCAGCATGCCTCCTGAAACGCGGTGCCCCTGACATCGAGGGGGATGTGCGCTGAGTCGCCGGGCGTCTCCACCGCCGCGATGACTTGGCTGAGCAGAGCCTGGAATGCCTCTCCCCCTTCCACCAAGTCGGCGCGGGGGAACCGGCGCGCCAGCGCGTCCGCTCCTTCCTCGAACGACAGGCGGCAAACCCCCCGCTCCGTCGCGGCGACCAGCATCTGGCCCAGCGTCGTGCCGACGATCGCCCAATGGATCGTCACGCCGCGCCCGCCGTTGGCCCATGCGCTCGGCTGCATTCCCAGCCGGGCGTTGTCGTAGAAGCGGCTGGGGCTCTCGTAGCCTGCCTGATAGATCGCCGCCGTGACGCTGCCTTCGCTGGTCAGCGCCGAACGGGCGCGCTCCTCGCGCAATGCGCGGGCATAGGCGGCGGGGGACAAGCCGGTAGCGCGGGTGAACACGCGCTGGAAATGGCTTGGCGAGTAGCCGGTCAGCGCCGCCAGCTCGTCGAGCTTCGGCAGGCCCGAACTGGCCTTGATCTCGTCGATCGCGGCCACCACCGCCGCCTCGTCCCGCGCAACCGCGTTCGGCAGGCAGCGTTTGCAGGCCCGCAAGCCCGCCGCCTCGGCCTCCGCCGCCGTCGCATAGAAGCGCACGTTCTCGCGCCTGGGCGCCCGCGCGGGGCAGCTGGGCCGGCAATAGATGCGGGTCGAATGAACCCCGGTGACGAAGCGGCCATCGTAGCGCCGGTCCTTGGCCATGGCGATGGCCCATTGCTGCTCGTCGGTGAGTGCTTCGTCATGATCCATCGCTGTCTCCACGGTGCCAGACTTGGCTGCGGCTGAACAGGTAGCGTGCCACGATGGGCTGCGCTTCCCGCCGCTTGCGGTCAATGTCGCAGCCCTTCACAAGCCGCCCATGCATCGCCTGTTTGCCGCCGTCTTCGCGCTGGTCCTTCTCTCGATCCCCGGCGCAGGCCGGGCGGACCCCGCCGACATCGCCGCCGCCGCGCGGGGTGTGGTGCGGGTGGTGATCATGAATACCGAGGGCGATCAGGTCTCCCCTATCAGCCATGGCACCGGGTTCGCGGTGGGACCCAACCGAATCGTCACCAATGCCCATGTCGTGCTCGACGCGATGCAGGACGATACCCTGCGGATCGCCATCGTCCCGCCGGATGGCGATGCCGCCGATTACGCGACGGTCATCGCCGCGTCCGCCGCCAAGGACCTCGCCCTGCTGGAGACTACCGGGACGCTGCGCCTGCCCAGGTTGACGATCAGCGGCACCGCCGCCAGCGATGGTGAAGAGGTGACGGCGGTCGGTTACCCGATGAACGTCGACCGGGCGCAGGGGCTCGACCTGCCCGACCTGTTCCGTCCCCAGCCTCCGGTGAAGAGCCGCGGTTTCATTTCGGGCGCACGGCCCTCCCGCGATGTGGACACCCTGCTCCACACAGCACCGATCGCTCGGGGAAATTCAGGTGGGCCGCTGCTGGACAGTTGCGGGCGCGTGCTGGGGGTCAACAGCTTCGGAACCACGTCCGAAGACGGGTCGGACGCCGAGTTCTCCTTTGCCGCGTCCGACCGGGAGTTGCTGCCGTTCCTCAAGGCCGCGGGCGTGGAGCCGGCGATCAACGCGCTGCCCTGTCGCTCGATGGCGCAGCTCGATGAGGAAGAACGCGCCCGCCTTGCCGAGCAACAGGCCACCGCCCGCGCCCGGTTGGCTGACCGGGCCGAGGCCAGCCGCGAAGAGCGGGAGCGCGCCCAGCTCGAGGCGGAGATGTCGGTCCTTAACGATCGCGAGAACGCGATGGCGATCGCCGCAGTGCTGTTGCTGGTGGCTGCCGGCGCGGGGTTCTCCGCCTTCAACCTGCGGACGCGCGAGGATGGCGGCAAGGGCATGCGTATCGCCGGGGCCATCTCGGCTGCCGCACTGGTCGCGGCGCTGGCGGTGTGGTTCACCCGGCCCGGCCTCGACGCGATCGATCGACGGGTCAGCGATCTCCTCGCACAAGAGGTTCAACCTGCTTCCGATGGCGACGGAAAGACAGACCCTGCGGCGACCGAACTGACCTGCACCCTCCAGCCGGACCGCAGCCGGATCGTCAGCGAGCCGCCGGCCGACCTGGACTTCGCGTGGAACCCGAACGGCTGCGTCAACCGGCGCACCCAATATGGGTTTGCCGGCGGCCAGTGGAGCCGGCTGTTCGTGCCGAACGACGAGGATGCGATTTCGGTCAACAGCTTCGACCCCGAAGCCCGAACGTTTCGCACCGATCGGTTCGCGCTGAGCCGGTCGGCCATGGTCAAGGCTCGCGAGGCTCGTGCGAAGTACCAGGCGCCGGCCTGCGGGAGCGACGACGCGGCGAGCAAGCTGGGCGAGATGCAATCGAGCGTCGCCGCGCTGCTTCCGGCACAGGCGAACGAGCGGCTGGTCTACAGCTGCCGGGCCCGGAAAGACTGAGCGAGGCGGGACTAGGCGGCCAGCGCCTCTCCGGTCAGGGTGATGCGGTGCATTTCGCGGGCGTGGCCGTGGTAATCGTTCATCGCGTAGTGCCACGTGGTCCGATTGTCCCAGATTGCCACGGTGCCATCCCGCCATTCGACCCGGCCCTGCAACTCCTCGCGCATGGCGTGGGCCCACAGGCGCTGGAGCAGCGGCAGGCTGTCCGCCCGGCTCCGGCCGACGGTGTTGAGGGTGAACGACGGGTTCACATAGAGCAGCCGGCGCCCGGTGCGCGGGTGGCGCACCACCAGCGGATGGACGGCGCCGGTCTTGAGGTCCTGCCCGCGCAAGGTCGCGCCCTGATCGGTCTGGGCATAGACGCCGTCCGGCGAATAGATGTGGTCGGCGGTGTGGAAGGCGCTCAACCCTTCGATCTCCGCCTTGGTGCCGTCGTCCAGCGAATCGTATGCCTCGCCCATGTGGATGAACAGCGTGTCCCCGCCTTTCGGAGGCAGGGTGCGCGCTACCAGGATAGAGCCCATCGCCGGCACCTGATCGTACGAATGATCGGTGTGCCACCCGCCGCCGATGTTGGTGGTCTGTTCGGGCGTCTTGCCGACGATGGCGATCTCCGGATGCTCGCCCTCCAGCGGGAAGTAGTTGTTGATGTCGATCCCGCCCCAGCGGTTGGCGAGCGCGATGTGATCTTCCGGAGTCAGCGTCTGGTCGCGCAGCACCGCCACGCCCTTGTCCCACACCAGCGCCTTGAGGTCGTCGAGCGCTGCCCCGGCCACGGTCGCAAGGTCCACCCCGCGCACTTCGGCGCCCACCCGGTCCGCCAGCGGAAACCATTCCATCGTCTCTCTCCCATTCGCCCGTGCTGCAGGTTTACTCCACCTCGGGCGCGCGCGCAAAACCTTCGGGGCCCGCGCCCGGTTGCGTTGTTGGAGACCCGGTGATAGGGGCGCGCCAGCCATCCCCGGGCAGCCTTGCGGTTGCTCCCTCGCGGGCTCGGCTGAACCGACCTTTTTCCGGATCCAAGAGGACCAACGCGCGTGGATGTTTCCGCCGGTATTCAGGCTAGCCTCGCAGGGCGCTATGCCTCCGCGCTGTTCGAACTGGCAAGCGAGGCCGGCACGGTCACCGCGGTCGAGGCAGACCTCGAACACCTGGGCCAGGCGCTCAGCGAATCGGCTGACCTGCGCAATCTCACCACCAACCCCGAGATCGGCCGCCGCGCGCAAGGCGCCGCGATCGAAGGGGTGGCGGGGATTCTCGGCACCAGCGAACTGACCCGCCGCTTCCTCGGCGTGCTGGCGGAGAACCGCCGCCTGTCGCAGCTCGGCAAGATCGTTCAGGCTTTCCGCGCGATCGCTGCCGCCCAGCGCGGTGAAGTGACCGCCGAAGTCACCAGCGCCCACGCGCTGACCGACGCGCAGGTCGACCAGCTTCGTCAGAAGCTGACGACGCGCGAAGGCCGCACGGTGAAGCTTTCGACCAGCGTGAACCCCGATCTGCTCGGCGGTCTGGTGGTCACCATCGGATCAAAGCGGATCGACGGTTCGATCCGCACTCGCCTCAATTCACTTGCCCAGGCCATGAAGGCCTAAGGTCGTCCACGACCGCCCTAAGAAGGTATCGAAGTCATGGAAATTCGCGCCGCAGAAATCTCCAAGGTCATCAAGGACCAGATCGCCAATTTCGGCACCGAGGCGGAAGTCTCGGAAGTCGGTTCGGTGCTCTCGGTCGGTGACGGCATCGCCCGCATCCACGGCCTCGACAGCGTCCAGGCGGGCGAGATGGTCGAATTCGCCAACGGCGTGCAGGGCATGGCGCTGAACCTGGAAGCCGACAACGTCGGCGTCGTGATCTTCGGCTCGGACGCCGAGATCAAGGAAGGCGACAACGTCAAGCGCACCGGCACCATCGTCGACGTGCCGGTCGGCAAGGGCCTGCTCGGCCGCGTGGTCGACGCGCTCGGCAACCCGATCGACGGCAAGGGCCCGATCGTCGCCGACAAGCGGATGCGCGTGGAGAAGAAGGCCCCGGGCATCATCCCGCGGCAATCGGTCAACGAGCCGGTGCAGACCGGCCTCAAGGCGATCGACGCGCTCGTCCCCGTCGGCCGCGGCCAGCGCGAGTTGATCATCGGTGACCGCCAGACCGGCAAGTCCGCCGTCGCGATCGACACCTTCATCAACCAGAAGGAAGCGAACGCCGGCACCGACGAGAGCAAGAAGCTGTACTGCATCTACGTCGCGGTCGGCCAGAAGCGCTCCACCGTCGCGCAACTCGTCCGCACGCTGGAAGAAAATGGCGCGATGGAATATTCCATCATCGTCGCCGCGACCGCTTCGGAGCCCGCTCCGCTGCAGTACCTCGCGCCCTACACCGGTTGCACGATGGGCGAATTCTTCCGCGACAACGGCATGCACGCCGTGATCGTGTACGACGACTTGTCGAAGCAGGCGGTGGCCTATCGCCAGATGTCGCTGCTGCTGCGCCGCCCGCCGGGCCGCGAAGCCTATCCCGGCGACGTATTCTACCTGCACAGCCGCCTGCTCGAGCGCGCGGCCAAGATGAGCGACGAGAACGGCGGCGGATCGCTGACCGCGCTGCCGATCATCGAGACGCAGGCGGGCGACGTGTCGGCCTATATCCCGACCAACGTGATCTCGATCACCGACGGCCAGATCTTCCTTGAAACTACGCTGTTCTTCCAGGGCATCCGCCCGGCGATCAACGTCGGCCTGTCGGTGAGCCGCGTCGGCGGCGCCGCGCAGACCAAGGCGATGAAGAAGGTGTCGGGCTCGATCAAGCTGGAGCTGGCGCAGTACCGCGAGATGGCGGCGTTCGCCCAGTTCGGTTCCGACCTCGACGCCTCGACTCAGAAGCTGCTGAACCGCGGTGCGCGCCTGACCGAGCTGCTCAAGCAGCCGCAGTTCTCGCCGCTGCCGTTCGAGGAGCAGACCGTGTCGATCTTCGCCGGCACCAACGGCTATCTCGACACCGTGCCGGTGGACAAGGTTACCGACTACGAAGCCCGGATGCTGAGCTTCATGCGCAGCGAACACGCTGGTGTGCTGGAGGAAATCCGCACCTCGCAGAAGTTCGAAGGCGAGACGGCCGACAAGACCAAGGCAGCGCTCGAAGCATTCGGCAAGCAGTACGCCTGAGCCCGAAGAGAATAGTTAGGGAGCCGAAATGGCCTCGCTGAAAGAACTCAAAGGTCGGATCAACTCGGTCAAGTCGACCCAGAAGATCACGAAGGCGAAGCAGATGGTCGCCGCCGCGAAGCTGCGCAAGGCACAGGCTTCGGCCGAAGCCGCGCGTCCCTATGCCGAGCGGCTGGGCACGGTGATGGCGAGCCTGGCGACCAAGGTCACCGGTGATGGCGCGCCCAAGCTGTTCGCCGGCACCGGCAGTGACCAGCGTCACCTGCTGGTCGTCGCCAACAGCGACAAGGGCCTGGCCGGCGCGTTCAATTCGAATATCGTGCGCGCGGCGCTCACCAAGGCGCGCGAGCTGCGCGCCGAGGGCAAGGACGTCGACTTCTACCTCGTCGGCCGCAAGGGCCGCGCGCCGATCCGCCGCGCCCATCCGAACAACATCAGCCAGATGTTCGACACTACCGACGTGCGTGAGCCCGGCTATGCCGAGGCGGAGCGCATCGTGGCGGAGATCATGGAGATGTACGAGGCGGGCCGCTTCGACGTCGCGCACCTGTTCTACTCCAAGTTCAAGAGCGCGCTGACGCAGGAGCCGACCCGGCTGCAGATCATCCCGGTGCCTGCTCCCGAGAACGCCTCGACCGGCGAAAGCAGCAAGGCCGCGGTCGAATACGAACCGGACGAGGCCGAAATCCTCGCCGAGTTGTTGCCGCGCTATCTCAAGACCCAGGTGTTCGGCGCGCTGCTCGAGAACCAGGCATCCGAACAGGGTGCCTCGATGACCGCGATGGACAACGCGACCCGCAACGCGGGCGAACTGATCAACAAGCTGACCATCCAGTACAACCGCAGCCGCCAGGCCGCGATCACCACCGAACTGATTGAAATCATCGCCGGCGCCGAAGCGCTTTAAAGTTTAGACCCAAGGAACGAACAATGGCCACCGCCCCCGTCCTGAACCAGACTACTACTGGCACCATCGCGCAGGTGATCGGCGCCGTCGTCGACGTCGCCTTCGAAGGCGAGCTGCCGGCGATCCTCACCGCGCTGGAAACCGACAACAACGGCAACAAGCTCGTGCTCGAGGTCGCGCAGCACCTTGGCGAGAACACCGTCCGCACGATCGCGATGGATTCGACCGAGGGTCTTACCCGCGGCCAGCGCGTGACCAACACCGGCGCGCAGATCTCGGTCCCGGTCGGACCGCAAACGCTGGGCCGCATCCTCAACGTCATCGGCGAGCCGATCGACGAGCGCGGCCCGGTGAACGCCGAGAAGCGCAACCCGATCCATGCCGAAGCCCCGCTGTTCATCGACCAGTCGACCGAAGCGGCGATCCTGGTCACCGGCATCAAGGTCATCGACCTGCTCGCGCCCTATGCGCGCGGCGGCAAGATCGGCCTGTTCGGCGGCGCCGGCGTCGGCAAGACCGTGCTGATCCAGGAACTGATCAACAACATCGCCAAGGGCCACGGCGGCGTGTCGGTGTTCGCCGGCGTGGGTGAGCGCACCCGCGAGGGCAACGACCTCTACCACGAGTTCCTCGACGCGGGCGTCATCGCCAAGGATGCCGAAGGCAACCCGACCAGCGAAGGCTCCAAGGTCGCGCTCGTGTTCGGCCAGATGAACGAGCCCCCGGGAGCGCGCGCCCGCGTCGCCCTGTCGGGCCTGACGATGGCCGAATACTTCCGCGACGAGGAAGGCCAGGACGTGCTGTTCTTCGTCGACAACATCTTCCGCTTCACCCAGGCGGGTTCGGAAGTGTCGGCGCTGCTCGGCCGTATCCCGTCGGCGGTGGGCTATCAGCCGACCCTGTCGACCGACATGGGCAACCTGCAGGAACGCATCACCTCGACCACCAAGGGCTCGATCACCTCGGTGCAGGCGATCTACGTGCCGGCGGACGACTTGACCGACCCTGCGCCTGCAACCTCGTTCGCCCACTTGGACGCGACCACCACGCTCAGCCGCGCGATCTCCGAACTCGGCATCTATCCGGCGGTGGACCCGCTCGATTCGACCAGCCGCGTGCTTGAACCGCGCGTCGTGGGCGAAGAGCACTACCGCACCGCCCGCCGCGTTCAGGAAGTGCTGCAGAAGTACAAGAGCCTGCAGGACATCATCGCCATTCTCGGCATGGACGAGCTGTCGGAAGAAGATAAGCTGACCGTCCAGCGCGCGCGCAAGATCCAGCGCTTCCTCTCGCAGCCGTTCCACGTCGCCGAGGTGTTCACCAACATCCCGGGCAAGTTCGTCCAGTTGGAAGACACCGTGAAGAGCTTCAAGGCAGTCGTCGACGGCGAGTACGATCACCTGCCCGAGAGCGCGTTCTACATGGTCGGCGGGATCGACGAGGCGGTCGAGAAGGCCAAGAAGATGGCGGACGAGGCGTAAGGCACATGCCACTGCACTTCGAACTCGTGACCCCGGCCAAGCTCGTCCTGTCGGAAGACGTCCACATGGTGGTCGTCCCCGGCACCGAAGGCGACTTCGGCGTGCTGGAAGGCCACGCGCCGGTGATGAGCACCATCCGTGACGGCGCGCTGCAGGTGTATCGCACCGCCGGCGCGGCGCCCGAAAGCATCGAGGTGCGCGGCGGCTTCGCCGAAGTGGGCGATGCCGGGCTCACCGTCCTCGCCGAGCAGGTCGTCGAGGGCTGATCATCTTTCGGATGTTTGAAATCGCGCGCGCGCAGCGATGGCTGCGGCGCGCGTTTTTCTTGGCCGCTGCATTCGCGTTCGTGATGGCGCTGCTGCCCCAGCCCCCGCAGATACCGGGTCAGCCGGGCGACAAGATCCAGCACATGCTGGCGTTCTTCACCCTCGGCGCGCTCGCGGCGGCTGGATGGCGCGACCGGTCGATCCTGACGCTATTCGCACCGCTGGCGATCCTGGGAGGCGCGATCGAGCTGTTCCAGGCGATTCCCGCGCTCCACCGGGACGCCGAGTGGCTCGACTGGCTGGCGGATATGGGAGCGACCCTGGTGGCGCTGATCGTGACCCGCGGGGTCCTCAACCGCGGCTAGCCACAACTCGTCGCACCGCTGCCTCCACTGGGATGCTTAACCCGTTGCTAGGCATTCGGGGAAAGTCCGAATTAACTCTCTCCGTCCACTTTCGTCCTCGAGGGGGCGGAGGAGTTTTGAGATTATGGCCTACGCCTATGACAGTACCGTATCCGAAGCGATCAAGCGCGCCGGACTGCCCAAGTCGCACAGAGTTCACTGGTCGCCGGCCCGCAAGGCCGAGGTGGTCCGGGCCGTGCGCGACGAACTGATCACATTCGATGAGGCCCGCGGGCGCTATTTGCTGAGCCGCAGCGAATTTCGTGAGTGGGAAGAAAAGGTCGATCGTGAATCGCAGCGCGAGAACGCCTGACCGGGCGTTACGCCAGGAAGGCGGGATCGATCATCACGCGGTGCTCGTCCCATTCGGGCACCGCGTCGGCGGTCATCGGGACCATCGCCCGGCGACCGTCGGGCGCCTCGATTTCCAACACATCGCCCGCGCCGAAATTCTCGATCGCGACAACCACGCCCAGCGGTTCGCCATCAGCATCGACCGCGGCCAGCCCGAGCAAGTCGGCGTGGTAATACTCACCCTCGGCCAGCGGCGGCATCGCTGACCGCGGCGCCGTCAGCGCGGTGCCGCGCAACTGTTCCGCCGCGGTCCGGTCAGCGATCTCGGCAAAGCGTGCGACCGCCCCGCCCTTGTTGTCGCTGCGGATTTTGCTGAGCGTCAGCGCGCCATCGTTGAAGCTGGCGTAGCGCTTCAGCGCGTCCACCCCTTCCCCGAACAGCTTGAGGCGGACTTCGCCCGTCACCCCGTGCGCGCCGGTGACGGCGGCGAGAGTGACGGGCTTGTCCATCGGCGTGGCTTAGCCTTCGGCCTTGTCCGCGCTGCCTTCGGCAGGCTCATCGGACGAGGCGCCGGTTGCGGCATCGTCACCGGTCGCGGGCGCTTCGCTGCCTTCGGCCGGCTCGTCAGAGCTGGTCGCGGCGGCGGGAGCTTCCTCGGCAGCCGGGGTTTCCTCGGCTTCGGGTGCCGGAGCGGCGGCGGCGGCGGCAGCCGCCTCGGCAGCTTCGGCTTCCTTGGCGGCCCGCTCTTCAGCGCGCTCGGTCGCGGCTTCGCCCGGCTTGCCCTTGTTCGGGTTGTTGCGCGGCGCACGCTCACGGATGCCGGCGGCATCGAGGAAACGGGCGACACGGTCCGACGGCTGCGCGCCGACCGAGAGCCAGTGCTTCGCTCGGTCGTCGTTCAGCTTGACGCGCTCTTCGGAGTCCTTGGGCAGCAGCGGGTTATAGGTGCCGATCTGCTCGAGGTACTTGCCATCACGCGCCGAGCGGCTGTCCGCCACCACGATGCGATAATAAGGCCGCTTCTTCGCGCCACCGCGCGACAGCCGGATTGCAATTGCCATTGTCTCTTACCTTTCCAGTCTAAACTATTCGAATTACTTCTTTTTCATCAAATCCTGCAGGTTGGCCGGCAACGCGCCGCTGCCCAGCCCGGGAAGCGCTGGAGGAGCGGAGCCGCTTCCCCCACCAAATCCGCCCTGGCCGCCCATGCCGCCCATGCCCATTCCACCAAGCGCACCGCCCAGCCCGCCCTTGCCAAATGCGGCGGCCAGTCCCTTGAAACCGCCCATCTTGCGGATCTGCTTCATCGCGCGGGCCATTTCCTGATGCATCTTGAGCAGCTTGTTGACGTCCTGCACGTCAAGTCCGGCCCCGGCCGCCACGCGCTTCTTGCGCTTGGCGTTCATCAGTTCGGGCTTCTCGCGCTCCCTCGGCGTCATCGAGCCGATGATCGCGTCCATGTGGACCAGCATCTTGTCGTCGGCACCCGACTGCGCCATCGCCTGCTTGGCTTTCTTCAAGCCGGGCATCATGCCGGCCAGCATCCCCAGCCCGCCCATGTTCTGCATCTGCTTCAGCTGCATGCGCAGGTCATTGAGGTCGAACTGACCCTTGGCCATGCGCTTGGCCAGCGCCTCGGCGTCTTCTTCCTTGATCGTCTGCGCGGCGCGCTCGACCAGGCTGACGACGTCGCCCATGCCAAGGATGCGGTCGGCTACCCGGCCGGGGTGAAACGCCTCCAGCGCATCGAGCTTCTCGCCCGTGCCGGCGAACTTGATCGGCTTGCCAGTGACGTGCCGCATCGACAGCGCCGCGCCGCCGCGGGCATCGCCGTCCATCCGGGTGAGCACCACGCCGGTGAGCGGCACTTCGCCGCTGAACGACTGCGCGACGTTGACCGCATCCTGCCCGGTCAGCGCGTCGACCACCAGCAGCACTTCGGTCGGGGCCGAGACGCTGGCAACCGCCTTCATCTCGTCCATCAGCGCCTGATCGACGTGCAGGCGGCCCGCAGTGTCGAGCAGCAGGACGTCGATGTTCTGCAGGCGCGCGCTTTCCAGCGCGCGGCGGGCGATGTCGACCGGCTGCTGGCCCTTGACGATCGGCAGGGTGGCGACATCCACCTGCGTGCCCAGCACCGCGAGCTGTTCCTGCGCCGCGGGGCGGGCCACGTCGAGCGAGGCCATCAGCGCCTTGCGGCCGTGCTTTTCCCGGATGTACTTCGCCAGCTTGGCGGTGGTGGTGGTCTTGCCCGATCCCTGCAGACCGACCATCATCACCACGACCGGCGGCTTGGCGTTGAGGTTCAGCGGTTCGGCCTGCGCGCCGTCTCCGCCGCCGAGCATCTCGACCAGCTCGTCGTGGACGATCTTGACGACCTGCTGACCCGGCGTGACCGAGCGCAGCACGTCCTGTCCGACCGCTTTCTCGGTCACCGCATCGATGAACCGGCGCGCGACTGGCAACGCCACGTCCGCCTCGAGCAGCGCGATGCGCACCTCGCGCATCGCCTCGCGCACGTCCGCCTCGTTCAGCGCGCCGCGACCGCGCAGGCGGTCGAAGACGTTACCGAGGCGGTCGGACAGATTGTCGAACATGCGCTACCTCAAAACACGACCGACCCTCCCGGGTCCGCCAAATGCGAAAAACGCCGGCGGACGAAACCTCGTCGGCCAGCGTGCGAGCTCCACCAGGAAACCCGACTTTGTCTGTATCGCAGCCATTGGACCGAATTCGGCGGTCCAATGGTGGAGCCTAGCGGGATCGAACCGCTGACCTCCTGCATGCCATGCAGGCGCTCTCCCAGCTGAGCTAAGGCCCCGTACCACTGCGTTCCTGCCAAACCTGCGAGAGGTGCGGCAGGCCGCGCCCTTTATGGACGCGGGCCGCGGTTGGCAAGTATCGATTTAACTGTCGTCGTCGTCGTCGTTGCCGCCGGTGGCCACGCCCAGATCGTCGTCACCGCCGAGATCGACGTCGTTGTCCGGCGAATCCTCGTCGTCATCGACGTCGATGTCTTCCAGATCGTCACCGCCCAGATCGCTATCGGGCTCGACGTCCTTCTTCTTTTCTTCCTCGAACGGGATCGGCTGCTTGGACTTCAGCACCGGTTCGGGCGACCACGTGTCGCCGCATTCGATGCAGGCGACCGGATCGTCCTTGCCCAGATCGTAGAAGCGCTCACCGCACTTCGGGCACTGACGCTTGGTGCCCCATTCAGGCTTGACCATTGCAATTCCTCGGCTGGCCCGCCCGAAAGCTGCGGACGGGCGATAGATATGGGAAACTTGATGGGTACCGGCGCACCGGAATCAAGAGCGGGCGCGCCTTGCCACAGGGCATGGGCACTGTCAAAAGCCGCGCGTCCGGGTCGACCCGGCAAGTCTTGCCGGACCGATCGCCCTTGGACGCCTCCCCCGCCCCCCGCACCTTCATGCCAGCCGGTCCGCTGCGCGGGACGATCCGCGTACCGGGCGACAAATCGATCAGCCACCGGGCGGTGATGCTGGGCGCGCTGGCGATCGGGGAGACTCGGGTGACGGGCCTGCTTGAGGGCGAGGACGTGATGGCGACCGCCGCCGCCATGCGCCAGATGGGCGCCGGGGCCGCGAAGCATGCGGACGAGTGGCGCATCCACGGCGTGGGGGTTGGCGGATTGCTGCAACCAGCCATGGCGCTGGAGATGGGCAATTCGGGCACCTCCACCCGGCTGCTGATGGGCCTGCTCGCCAGCCACGCGATCACCGCCGCGTTCACCGGCGATGCCAGCCTTTCGCGCCGGCCGATGGGCCGGGTGATCGACCCGCTGAGCCGGATCGGCGCCAGCTTCACGCCCTCGCCCGGCGGCACGCTGCCGCTGATGATGACCGGGGCTCCGGTCCCCGTGCCGATCGAATATCGCCTCCCCGTGGCGAGCGCCCAGGTAAAAAGCGCCGTGCTACTCGCGGGCCTCAACACCGCGGGCATCACCACGGTGATCGAACCGGTCGCCACCCGCGACCATTCCGAACGGATGTTGCGCGGGTTCGGCGCGGAGCTGGAGGTGGAGGAACTGGACGGCGAGCGCGTCATCCGCGTGCGGGGCGAGGCCGACCTGACGCCGCAGACGATCGAAGTGCCCGGCGATCCCAGCTCCGCCGCGTTCTTCATCGTGGCCGCCACGCTGATCGAGGGCAGCGACCTCACCATCGAGAACGTCGGCCTCAACCCCACCCGCGCCGGGCTGATCGGTGTGCTGCGGCAAATGGGCGCTTCGATCGAGGAGTTGAACGCCCGCGAGGTGGGCGGTGAGCCGGTCGCCGACTTGCGGGTTCGCCACGCCGCGTTGTCGGGCATCGCGGTCGATCCGGCCCTCGCCCCCAGCATGATCGACGAGTTTCCGGTGCTGTTCGTCGCCGCCGCGCTCGCGCAGGGCCGCACGGTCACGCGCGGGCTGGACGAACTGCGGGTCAAGGAGAGCGACCGCCTCGCCGTCATGGCTGCGGCGCTCACCGCAGCAGGGGCGCGGGTCGAGGAAAGGGCCGACGGCCTGATCATCGAAGGCACGGGGGGCGAACCCTTGCGCGGCACCGCCAACGCCCGGGTCAAGACGCACCTCGACCACCGTATCGCGATGAGCCTGGCCATTGCCGGGCTCGCCAGCCAGGCCGGGGTGGAAATTGACGACACCCGCCCGATCGACACCAGCTTTCCCGGTTTCATCCCGCTCATCGAAGGCCTCAGGCACTCATCATGACACCCATCTCTCCGTTCGCTGCCGACCTGATCGGATTTGCCGGAAGCTTCTGCATCGTCGCCGCCTACGCCTACAGCAACGTCGCCAAGACGATGAACATGGTGCTGTTCAACCTGACGAACTTCGTCGGCGCCGCGCTGTTGACCGTGTCACTTACCGTCAACTTCAACCTGCCCACGCTGGTGCTGGAGATCGTCTGGATGGCGATTGCCCTGTTCGGCCTGGCGCGGGCGCTGATGGCCCGGCGGGCGCCGTGATCGTCGCGGTCGACGGTCCCACCGCGAGCGGCAAAGGCACCATCGCCCGCGCGCTGGCGGAGCATTACGGCCTGCCGCATCTCGACACCGGGCTGCTCTATCGCGCGGTTGGCCGGCAGGTGTTCCTCGACGGCGGCGATCCCGACAACGGCGGTGATGCCCTCGCCGCGACCGCCTTTCCCGATGGTTTGCTGCTGGACCCCCATCTGCGCAGCGAGGAGACCGGCGGCCTCGCCAGCCGGGTGTCGGTTCACCCTTCAGTCCGCCAAGCGCTGTATGAACGCCAGCGCGCCTTCGCCACGCAGGCTGGCGGCGCGGTGCTGGACGGGCGCGACATCGGAACGGTGATCGCCCCCGACGCCGACGTGAAGCTGTTCGTCACCGCGAGCGTCGATGCGCGCGCGCAGCGCCGCTGGAAGGAGATGCGCGAGGCCGGGCGTGACGTGACCCTGCCCGCGATCGCGGCCGACATCCGCGCCCGCGATGCGCGCGACAGCGGCCGCGCCGACGCCCCGCTGCGGGTGGCCGAGGGTGCGTTCGTCATCGACACCTCGGCCCTCAACCGCGAGCAGGCCATTGCCGCCGCGATCGAGGCGGTGGAGACCGCGCGGCGCTGATCCGCTTATCCTTGCTTTTTGCCGCATCCGCGACTAAGGGGCCACCCGTCCCCACAGCTTTGGCCAAACAGCTTCGCTCGACAGGACCTTCGCACGGCATGCCGGCCGCGCGAGGAAACGGCCCTCTTGCCCCGGATGATCGCGCAATGGTGCGTGGTCGGCGGGAAAGACCCCGGTAAAACCGGTGGCCGGTAGCAAACGTGAACAGGAACCCTGATCCTATGGCATCATCTGCCACCCCCACTCGCGCCGATTTCGAGGCGCTGCTCAATGAACAGCTCGGCGGCGCCGGCGAAGACGGCTTCGAAGGCCGCGTCGTCAAGGGCACCGTGACCGCGATCGAAAACGGCATGGCCGTGATCGACGTCGGTCTGAAGAGCGAAGGGCGCGTGGCGCTCAAGGAATTCACTCGCGGCGAAGGCGGCGAGGACATGGAGCACGGCCTTTCGGTCGGTTCCGAAGTCGAAGTGTTCGTCGACCGGGTCGAGAACGCCGACGGCGAAGCGATGCTCAGCCGCGACCGCGCCCGCCGCGAAGCCGCGTGGGACAAGCTGGAAAGCGAATTCGGCGAAGGCAAGCGCGTCGACGGCCGCATCTTCGGCCGCGTCAAGGGCGGTTTCACCGTCGATCTCGATGGCGCCGTGGCCTTCCTTCCCGGCAGCCAGGTCGATATCCGCCCGGTGCGTGACGTCGGCCCGCTGATGGACATGCCGCAGCCGTTCCAGATCCTGAAGATGGATCGCCGCCGCGGCAACATCGTCGTGTCGCGCCGCGCGGTGCTGGAAGAAACCCGCGCCGAACAGCGCAGCGAGCTGATCGACAAGCTGACCGAAGGTCAGGTCATGGACGGCGTGGTCAAGAACATCACCGATTACGGTGCGTTCGTCGACCTCGGCGGCATCGACGGCCTGCTGCACGTCACCGACATGAGCTACAAGCGGGTCAACCACCCGTCGGAAGTGATCAACATCGGCGACACGGTGAAGGTGCAGATCGTCCGCATCAATCCCGAAACCCAGCGCATCAGCCTCGGCATGAAACAGCTGGAAAGCGATCCGTGGGATGGCGTTGCCGCCAAGTACCCGGTCGGCATGAAGATGAAGGGCACGGTGACCAACATCACCGAATACGGCGCCTTCGTCGAGATCGAGCCCGGCATCGAAGGCCTGGTCCACGTTTCGGAAATGAGCTGGACCAAGAAGAACGTCCACCCCGGCAAGATCGTCTCGACCTCGCAGGAAGTCGACGTGGTGGTGCTGGAAGTCGACAGCGACAAGCGCCGCATCAGCCTTGGCCTCAAGCAGGCGCAGGGCAACCCGTGGGACGATTTCGCCGACAAGTACCCGGTGGGTGCGATCGTCGAGGGCGAAGTCAAGAACGCCACCGAGTTCGGCCTGTTCATCGGCCTGCCCGGCGACGTCGACGGCATGGTCCACATGTCCGACATCGCCTGGGGCATCTCGGGCGAGGACGCGCTGGCGCTTCACCGCAAGGGTGAAGAGGTCAAGGCGGTCGTGCTCGACGTCGATGTCGAGAAGGAACGCATCAGCCTCGGCATGAAGCAGCTTGAAAAGGGTGCGCCCGCTGCTGGCGGCGGTGCCGCTTCCGCAGGCGGCGGTGCCGGTTCGGTCAAGAAGAACGACGTCGTCACCGTCACCGTGCTGGAAGTGCGCGACGGCGGCCTGGAAGTGCAGGTCGGCGACGACGGCGCGACCGGCTTCATCAAGCGCAGCGACCTTGGCCGCGACCGCGACGAGCAGCGTCCTGACCGCTTCCAGGTCGGTGCCAAGCTCGATGCCATGGTCATCGGTTTCGACCGATCCAAGAAGCCCAACTTCTCGGTCAAGGCGCGTCAGATCGCCGAAGAGAAGCAGGCCGTCGAACAGTACGGTTCGTCCGACTCGGGTGCGTCGCTGGGCGACATCCTCGGCGAAGCGCTGAAGGCGAAGCAGTAAGCCGTCGAGGCCAGCGGGCTTAGCCCGTCTGGAACTAAAGGCTGGCCGGAGGCCACATCACGGGCTCCGCTCCCGTGACGGCCCCGCCGAAGTAAAGAAGGGCCCGCCCGCTCCTTTGAGCTGGCGGGCCTTTCCTCATTGGGGCGCAGGCGTTACCCTGCCCCTCATGCTCGAGATCCACCAGTTTCCCTGCCTGTCGGACAACTACGGCTTCCTGGTCCACGACCCGGACAGCCAGGAAACCGTCTGCATCGACACGCCCGAGGCCGATGCCTACCTGCGCGAAGCGGCGGTAAAAGGCTGGCAGATCACCCAGATCTGGAACACGCACTGGCACCCGGATCATGCGGGCGGCAACGCGGCCATCAAGGCGGCCACCGGCTGCACCGTCAGCGGGCCTGCGGAAGTCGAGCGGATCGGTCCACTCGACCGGGTGCTGACGCCGGGTGACACCGTGACCATCGGCGAGCACCAAGGCACCGTGTTCGACGTGGGCGGGCACACCAACGGCCATATCGCCATCCACCTGCCCGACGACGAGGTGGCTTTCGTCGGCGACAGCGTGTTCGCGCTCGGCTGTGGGCGCATGTTCGAAGGGACGGCGGAGCAGTTCTGGGCCAGCCTCCAGCGGATCAAGGCGCTGCCGCCGGCGACGATGCTGTACTGCGCGCACGAATACACCCAGTCGAACGCCCGCTTCGCGCTTCACGCCGACCCCGACAATGCGGAGCTGCAGGACTATGTCGCGGAGATCGACCAGCGCCGCTCCCGGCAGGAACCCACGGTTCCGACCAAGCTGGAGCGCGAGCTTGCGACCAACCCGTTCCTGCGCGCCGATACGGACGACTTGCGCGCCCGGTGGGGCGGCGGCCCGGCGCACGAGACCTTTGCCGCCCTGCGCGCTGCCAAGGACAGCTTCTAGGCCGTGGCGATCCGCGGCTACCACGCGCACATCTATTTCGATCCGCACGAGGTCGATCATGCCCGCGCCGTGGCTGCAGCAGCGCAGGTGGAGTTAGACTGCCCGGTCGGACACTTCCACACGGCACCGATGGGGCCGCATCCGCGCGGATCGGTGCAGCTTTCCCTGCGGCCCGAGCAGTTCGCGCGGTTTGCCCACTGGGCTTCGGAAGGACGCGAGGGGCTGACCATTTTTGCGCATGGCCTCAGCGGCGAAGATCTGGCCGATCACACCCGCTACGTCATCTGGTTCGGCCATTCGAAGCCGCTCGACCTGACGATCTTCGCC
Source organism: Altererythrobacter sp. TH136 (assembly GCF_007065885.1). NCBI lineage: Bacteria > Pseudomonadati > Pseudomonadota > Alphaproteobacteria > Sphingomonadales > Erythrobacteraceae > Altererythrobacter > Altererythrobacter sp. TH136. The sequence goes on from NZ_CP041409.1 coordinate 775,521, forward strand.
TGATGAAGGCGCTGCGGGTCGAGGCGCTGTCTGACGATCTGTCCGGCGTGCGACTGGCGGACCTGCCGGATCCCGTCCCCGCACCCGGCGAGGTGCTGGTGCGGGTCCATGCGGCATCGATCAACTATCCCGATCTGCTGATGACCAGGGGCGGCTACCAGTTCAAGCCACCAGTGCCGTTCACCGCAGGCATGGAACTGGCAGGCGAAGTGCTGGAAGCGCAAGCGGACAGCGGGTTCGCGGCTGGCGACCGAGTGATGGGCGGCGCCAAGACCGGTGCGTTCGCGGAGTTTGCCGCAGTGCCGGTGCGTTCGCTCAGACCCATACCCGCCGCGCTCGACTATTCCGCAGCCGCGGCGTTGGGGGCCGCCTACACCACCGCTTACACGGCCTTGGTAGAGCTTGGCGGGTTGCAGGCCGGCCAGTGGGTTCTCATCCATGGCGCGAGCGGCGGAGTGGGTTTGGCCGCGTGCGACCTGGCGCGCGCGCTGGGCGCCCGGGTGATCGCCGCCACACATGATCCATGCAAGACCGAGCGCATCCGGGCGGCGGTCTCGCCCGATGCGGTGATCGTCAACCACGGGCGCTTTCGGGAGGAGGTCGCGGAACTGACCGGCGGCGCCCTGTGCGATCTGGTCTACGACCCCGTCGGCGGGGACGTATTCGACGAGAGCACCCGCTGCGTGGCGTTCGGCGGGAAGCTGCTGGTGATCGGCTTCGTCGCCGGCCGCATCCCCGAGATCGCCGTCAACATCCCGCTCATCAAGGGCTTCTCGATCGTCGGCGTGCGGGCAGGCGAATACGCACGGCGCTTTCCGGAGCGGGGCGCGCGGATAGCCGCCGAAGTCTCACGCCTGGCCAACGACCGCGCCATCGCGCCGGTCATCGACCGGGAACTGCCGCTGGCCCGCTGGAAAGAGGGCTTCGACGCGATGGCCGCCGGCGCGCTAGTCGGAAAGCTGATCTTCCGCCCCTGATCGTCAGGCAGGGCCCGGGTAGGCATCCGCCTTCAGCAACTTCGCCAGATGCGCCGCATTGCTGGCGACCAGCTTGGCGGTCTCGGTGACCTTGTCAGGCGTCTTGTCCAGATCCTTGAAGTCGGTCGAACCCATCGCTTCGCCCACCCAGTAACAGGCGGCGGTGGCGGGGATCGTCCAGCCGGTGTCGTTGAGGCTCTGGAACAATTGCGCTGAGGCCCAGTGGGCCCCGTCCTCGTTCCCGACAATGGCGGCGACGGCGACTTTGGAGAAGCTCGGCATCCGTCCCTGATCGTCGGTTTCGGACAGGAATGCGTCCATCCGCTCGAGCACCCGTTTGGCGATCGAGCCGATCTGGCCCATCCAGATGGGCCCGCCAAAGATCAGGATGTCGTGACTGAGGATTTTTTCCCGCAGGGCCGGCCAGTCATCGCCGTCCCCTTCATCCGACGTGACGCCCGGCAACACGTTGTGGTCGGCTATCCGGATGGTTTCACTGATCTCGACGTCAGCGGCCGCAAAGTGCTCCCGCAACACCTCGATCATGGCGTCGGTCGAGCTGTCCTCGCCCGAGCTTTTCTTGAGCGAACAGTTGATGGCGATCGCGGTAACCGGCACGTGCTTCTCCTTGCTGTAACAAGGACGAAGCGAGCGGGTCCGGCGGCAGTTCCGCCGCGCCTGATAAATATCAGATTGTGCTGATCAGCTGATCGGCCAGGCGACGATCGGCGTCCTCGCCGTGCTGCGCAGCGATGAGGCGCGCGGCAGCCTGCGAGGCCATCGCGGCAGCCTCGCGCCGTAGCTCGTCGACGGCGGCCCGTTCGGCAGCGCCAATCTTCGATTCAGCGGCCGCCGCGCGGCGCTCGAGCAGCAGGGCGGTATCCGCTTCGGCCTGTTCCACGATCTTGGCAGCATCGGCACGAGCATGATCGAGCAGCGCGGCAGCTTCCTGCGCGCTCTGGGCATGCTCTGCCTTGGCCTGGTCGAGCAGCGCCTGCGCCTCTGCACGGATGCGCGCCGCTTCGTCGAGGTTACGGCGCTTCTCCGCGATTTGCGCGTCCAGCGCGGCAGCGATCTTCTGCGGCGCCTTGGCAACGAAGATCGCCAGCAGGAAGAAGATCGTCAGGCTGACGTAGACCCAGCCCTCAGCGCCCAGGCCGAGGAGGGTTTCCTCGACATGCCCGTTCACCTCGGTGTGCCCGGCAGGCTGTTCTTCGACCAATGCGGGAAGTGCGCTCATCGTTCTGGATCCTGTCAGCCGCGCGCCAGGGCGGCATCGACGGCACTGGCCGCAGCGTCCCGCGAAGGCTCGCTGCCGGTCAGCTTGGCGACGATCGCCTGGGCGTTTTCGGCGGCCACATCGCGCAAGGCGACACGGGCCGCTTCGCGCGCGCCGGCGATCCGCTGTTCCGCGGCCGCCGTGTGAGCATCGGTCGAGGCCTTGGCGGCAGCGACCCGCTGCTCGCGCGCGGCGGCGGCGGCGGCGTTGGCTTCCGCCAGCGCCTCACGCGCACGGGCGTGGTTGGCTTCACGCTCGACCCGGTTCTGTTCGACGAGTTCGTCAGCCGCGTCCTTGGCCGACTGCGCGACCGCCAGATCGCCGTCGATCTTCGACGTGCGCTCGTCCATCACCTTGCCCAGGCGCGGCAGCGTCAGGCGGACGATGCCGAAATAAAGCACGACGAAGAACACCGCCAGCCAGAACAGCTGGGGGATGAACACTGTACCGAAATCGAATTGAGGCATCGAAGCCGCCCGTCACCCGGAATGTTGATCGCCGGGCCCCACGCGCTGCGTCTGGCCCGGCGATAAGGAAATCAGCTGAAGGCGAGTGCCAGCGCGACGACGGCGGCGATCAGGCCGAGGGCCTCGGTCACCGCGAAGCCGAAGATCAGGCGGCCACCCATCTGCGCGTCGGCGCTGGGGTTGCGCAGCGCGCCCTGCAGATAGTTGCCGAAGATCGCGCCCACGCCGATGGCGGCGAGACCCGCACCGATCGCAGCCAGACCCGCACCGATAACGCGTGCCGATTCAACGTCCATGTCGAAAACCTTTCCTTGAGATTACCAGTCGGTGGGCCAACGCGGCCCTTAGTGGAGATTCACCGCATCGTTGAGGTACAACGATGCCAGAAGAGCGAAAACATATGCCTGGACGACCGCGATCAGCACTTCGAGCGCGGTCAGCGCGACGTTCACTGCCAGAGGCAGGATGCCGAACACATACGGCACCGCGTTGAACGAGCCGAGCGCCACGACGAACGTGCCGAACACCTTGAGCAGCACGTGGCCCGCGGTCATGTTGGCGAACAGCCGGATCGCCAGCGTGAACGGCCGCGAGAGGAAGCTCAGCACCTCGATCACGAACACGAATGCGCCGAGAAAGATGTTGGCGTCCTTGGGCCAGAACAGGCTGAAGAAGTGCAGCCCGTGGCGCCAGAACCCGACGATGCAGACGATGATGAACACCAGGAACGCAAGGCCGATAGTCACCGAGATGTGGCTGGTCGGGGTAAACGCGCCGACCCACGGCAGCAGGCCGAGGAGGTTGCACACCAGCACGAACATGAACACCGCGAAGATCAGCGGGGCGTAGCGCTTGCCTTCGGGCCCGACGTTTTCCGCCAGCATGTTGCGCACGAAGTCGTAGACGTATTCGACCGCCGCCTGCCAGCGTCCCGGGACGAGCTGCGGCTTCGCCGTGCCGACGAACATGAACACCGCGATCACGCCGATCGCGATCGCCATCCACAGCGAACTGTTGGTGAACGACAGGTCGTAGCCACCCGCTTCCAGCGGTTGCAGCTGAACGACCTCGAACTGCTCCATCGGACTTGCCATGAAACTTGATCCTACCTGCGGTCGTCGTTGTCAGGATGGCTGTCGAACTGCGCGGAGGTCTTCATCGCGCGGCGCGTGCCCGCGGCGAAGCCCAGCACGAGCATCACGATCATGCCCCACGGCGCGCTGTCGAAGCCGGCCCAATTATCGAACGCCCAGCCGATGAAACCCGATACCAGCACGGCGCCGATGAATTCGATGCCCACAGCCCAGCCGCGCGTTTCCGCCTGCCCCTGGGCGTTGGTGACGCCCTGGTGCTGCCGCGCCTGCGCGTCGGCTATACGGCGATCGAGGTCGTCGCCGGGATTGTGGTCGTTCTGATCGGCCAAAGCGAGCTGTCCGTTAGCGCGGGCCAGCCCCCGCGGACGGACGACTGGTTCGATTATAGACGGAACCGGCCCCGGCCGCGAGTGGGCCAGAACCGGTGCGCCGCCCCCTTAGGCAGGGGTCTAAGCCGAGTCAACCGGCCCCGGCACGACCGCCGCAGTTACTGCCCGATCTTGGCCTGGAGCGCGGGGCAGCGGCTGTCCCGCTGCGGCGGAGCGCTGGTGCGCGTCTGCCAGCTGCCGTCAGGCGCCTGGTATTTTTCCCCCGGCGTGGTCCGCGCGATCGCGATGCACCCGGCGGTCAGCGCGTATTCCTCCAGCGTCACCGGCGGATTGGCCGCTTGCGCGCGCTGCGAATAAAGCGCCCGGCGCTTGATATTGATGTCCGATACGATCCGCTGCAGGCCTGCCCCGCCGCTGACGATGCCGAGATAGCCATCCATCTTCTCACCCACCTGGCCCGAAGCGCGTGCCGCTTCGTAGGCCGGGTCACGCTGCGCCATCGCGGGTGCGGCCACGACCATGCCGGCGAGGCTGGCTGCCGCGAAAAACTTTGCCACAGTGTTCATCAGAAGATGTCCTCGTTTTCGTCGATCGTGCTCTCCGCGTCCGCGGCGAGCCGATAGATCACTTCCTGCCGGATGTTGACGTTGAGTTCGATCACGATCGGCTTGTCAGGGGCAGTCACATTGACGCACCCACCCACCATCGCGATCCCCAGCATCGCCAGCGGCAATACCCCCACCTTCGAACCTGCGCGCCTGATCCCGCTCATCGGCGGGATTGTCGCAAGGCCGCGGGCGCGGGTCAATTCGCAAGGGGTCATGGCAGTATCTCGCTTTCCGAGGTCTGAACGGGAGGGCTGTCGGGGATGAGGTCGTCGGGCGTGATCGCAGGCGGCGGCGGAGTGACCTCGCGGCGGAGGACGTTGCCTTCGTCGTCCAGCAGCCCCACGTCGCGCGGATCGCGAGTCGACGCCGGATCGTACATCGCCTTCAGTGACGTGATCAGCGAATAGAACGGCGCGCGGATGTTGATGTTGAACCGGATCGGCAGGTTCTGGAACCGTCTGGTGATGAAGTTGCGCCTGGCGTTCGCGCCTTGCTTCACTCCGTCGAACCGTACCCGGGTGACGATCTCGCCCGTCAGGTTGCCGTCCATCGCGACGCTCATCTGCTGGTAATCGAGCGACTTCAGCGCCTCGAACGCGAAGTTCGCCATCGTGCCGAGATCTTCGCGTGTGAGTTCCCCGACATACGACACATTACCCCCGGGCGCCCGCGCGATCAGCAGGCCGCCTTCGATCCGGCCGTTCCCCTGCTGGTCGAAGATGATCGGCAGGGTGCCGTCGAACGTGCCGGTGGCCGAAATGTTGGGCAGTTCCATCCGCTGGACGAACTCCGCCGCCTGGAGCCCTTCGATCTCGAAGACATAGCGCCGTTCCTCGCTGACGCCGAGGTTGAGGTTGGTCGAGCGCAGGGTCAGCGTGCCGCCCATGAACGGCCAGGTCGCGCCCCCGACGCCCAGGACCTGGCCGTTGCGCAGCGAGAACACGAGTTCGCCGTCAGTCACCTCGATACCCGGGTTGACCGACCCGATGCGGAGACGTTGGTCGGGCGCCGTGGTCAGCCCGATCAGGTCGATGAATTCGACCGTCCCGCTCGCGCCTTTCACCGGACCGAAAGCGGCGGCGAAATCGAGCGCATCGCTGGAAAAGCGGCCGGAACTGGTGGTGCCGCGCTCATCCCAGTCGATCCGCCCGGTCCCGCGCACGGTGCCGAATACGTTGGCGACCACGCCCTTGGCGCGCGGGGTCAGGGTGGCGGGCTGCAGGCCGCGGTCAAACACCAGGCCACCAACCGCCAGGTCCGCATGGCCCACCCCGGTTTGCAGGTTGTGCAGGATCGCCACGTCGGTCACCTCGCGCCCGCTGGCGGGTTCCTGCAGGGTGGCGTTCGCCCGGATGATGTTGTCCCGCAAGGTCAGCGTCCCGCCTTGCGCGATCAGCGGATTGAAGCGCGGTGCGGCCTCCCGGTCGATCAGGCGGAACTTGCCGTCCGCCAGGCTGAGCACGCCGCCGGCGTAACGCCAGGTGCCCGACGCCTCCATCAGGTTCATCGGCACGGAGAACAGTCGGATGTCGGCATCGGCGAATCTGCCCGCGATCTCTCGCCCGAAGGTCGCAGTGAGGTTGGAGATGCGGAACGTGCTGGCGGTCGCCGGCGGGCCGAGCGCGACATCCACCGCCTGCGCGCTCAGCGCACCGGGATAGGCGAAGCCCACCGCTCCCGTGCGCAGGCGAATGGGCGTGCTCGCCAGCCGGCCCGACAGGTCGAGAGAGGGCGCCCCCGCGGCGATGCGCAGACCCTGCGCGGAGTGCCGCACGATCGGCTGGCCGCGGACGGGGCACAAGGTGAGCGACCTGCGCTCCAGCGTGAGCGAAGCGACCGCCAGTTGATCGAAGCCAATCTGCGTGCAGCGGTTCCACAGCGCGAGCCCGCCCCGCCGGGACCAGTTTCCGCTGAGGGGCAGCAGGAGGTTGCGGGTCGATCCGCCCGGCAGCGCGCCGCTCGCCCGCGCGCGCCCGGAAAAACCCAGCGCGCCGTTAGGGGATTGGGCGAGGACCAGCTCGGGGATTTCCAGAACGCTGCTGCCAGCGCGGTATTCGGCCATGCGCAGCCGCAGGACCGACCGGCCGGCGGGCGTGCGCTCCATCCGCCCGGCGATCCGGGGCAAGCCCGCGCCGCCCGTGGCCAGATTGCCGGCAAAGCGCGGCGTGCCCTGCCCGGTGATGCTCAATTGCCCTCGCGACAGCGCCAGCAGAGTGGCGCCGCTGCCCCCCCGCAAGTTGGCCTGGGGGATGACGAGGGTGGTGACGCCGCCGGTGCGGCGGGCGGTCAGTTCCGCGGTCAGCGTGCTGGCCCTGCCCTCACGCGCCAGCGCCGAGCGCGTCTGGGACAGCAGTGGTGCCAGCAGGGTGCCCTGCGCCGATCGTGCCGCGTCCGCCAGCAACCCGTCGAGCCCCGCACCGACGCGCAGGCCGTTACCCGCGATCGCGGATTGCACCTCCAGCGTGCGCAGGCTGTCCCGCGCACGCACCGTGCCATCGGCCGTCACCAGCGCGGCGTTCGCCTGCGGGTGCGCGAGCCCACGCGCGGCAAGCGAGTACCGGGCCGTGAGCGCACCTGAGCGCCAGGTGGCATTGGCCGTCCCCGCCAGGCCGTTGGCGCGTGCGCCGGCGACCCGGGCCGGGCCCGTTTCCAGGCGCCCCCGCCCCTCAACTCCGGCGAAGTCCGCATCGATCGCGGCATCGACCGTCAGTGCCGCCCTGGCGAGCGCCAGACCCTGGCCCGGACACGACAGGCTGGCGAACCGCGCGGGTCCTTCGATCCGCGCCTTCCCGCTGGCCGTGGCCACCTTGCCATAGAGCGATGCGCCGCGCGCCGCACAGCCGCCGCCGTCCAGCGTGGGCGCGGCGACCGCGAGCATGCCTGTGAACCCGTTGTCGATCCGGCCTTGACCCTCCGCCTTGATGCCCAGGGGGCCGTAGTCGCTTTCGATCAGAGCGCGTCCATCGATCAGCCGCAGGTCGATCCGCGGCAGGCCCGGCGGCTGGCCGGTGTCGCGGAACAACGCCTTGTCGAGCGTGCCAAAGCTCAACCTGCCGCCGCGCGCCGTCCCGAACAGGCGCGGACGGACCAGCGTGATCTGCCCGAACGTGGGCGCACCAAGGCGCAGCTTGATCGGCACTTCGGCGCGTTCGATGGTCAGGTCGGGCCGACGGGGATCGCCGACGACGATGTTGGTGAGGATCTGCCGGTCGGGGCCAATCCGCTCGATCGTGTAGGTCGCGGGAATGTCATACTTTTCGAGCTGGTCCTCGATCAGGTTGCCGGCGATCCGCTCTCGCGAAAGCCATCCGGCCAGCACCACCGCAAGAAGCACGAGGATGAAGGCGAACAGGACGCGCAGCCAGACCCGGCGGCGGCGCGGCTCACCGTCAGCTACAGCTTCGTCAACGTCGCCGTCCGCGCTCGTCATCGGCCCCCACTTGCGCGCGCTGCCCACCAAAGGCAATGCGCCGGTGTGAACGAGATGCCGGGGGAAAGGTTGCCACCACCTGAAGCCGAAACGCCCGGTGCCGCGAACGGCGCTGCCGGCCACCGGGCGCGGCTGCGCAAACGGCTGCTGACCGGCGGGGCGGAGGCGCTGGCCGACTACGAAGTGCTGGAATACCTGCTGTTCGCCGCCAATCCGCGCGGCGATACCAAGCCGCTCGCCAAGGCGCTGCTGGCGCGCTTCGGCACACTCAACGCGGTCCTGAATGCCGAGCCGGGCGCCCTGACGCAGGTGACCGGCATGGGCGAAACCGGGGCCGCCGCGCTCAAGGCCGTGGCCCTGGCGGCCCGCCGGATGGCAAGGGGCGAGGTGCAGGCCAAGCCCGTGCTTGGCAGCTGGCAGGCGCTGATCGATTACCTGACGATCGACATGGCGCACCTGACGGTCGAGCGGGTGCGGGTGCTCTATCTCGATACCCGCAATCGCCTGATCGCCGATCACCACGTTGGCGACGGATCGATCGATGAAGCGGCGATCCACCCGCGCGAGGTGGTGCGGAAAGCGCTCGATGTCGGGTCGACCGCGCTGATCCTGGTGCACAACCACCCGAGCGGCAATCCCGAGCCGAGCCGTGCCGACATCGACATCACCCGCCGCATCGCGGAGGCCGGACGCCTGCTGGGCATCGTGGTCCACGATCACGTGATCGTCGGCCGCGAAGGCCACGTGAGCCTCAGGGCCAAGGGGTTGATATAGCCGGGCGCGGCCCCTAGCCGCTGGCGCGCAGCCAACCGGAGTCACGACATGGTCCCCCGCTATTCCCGCCCCGCGATGACCGCCATCTGGGAGCCGGAGGCGCGCTATCGCATCTGGTTCGAGATCGAGGCGCACGCGACCGAGAAGCTGGGCGAGTTGGGGGTCGTGCCGGAAAGCGCGGCTAAGGCGTTGTGGAAGTGGTGGGCGACCGAGCCGACCATCGACGTCGCCGCGATCGACGCGATCGAGGCAGTGACCAAGCACGACGTGATCGCATTCCTCACCTGGGTGTCCGAGCAAGTGGGTGAAGAAGCCCGCTTCATGCATCAGGGCATGACCAGTTCCGACGTGCTCGACACGACGCTGTCGGTCCAGCTTGCGCGCGCGAGCGACATCCTGCTCGATGATCTCGACCAGCTGCTCGCCGCGCTGAAGCGCCGGGCGGAGGAACACAAGTACACCCCGACCATTGGCCGCAGCCACGGGATCCATGCCGAGCCGGTGACCTTCGGCCTCAAGCTGGCGCAAGCCCATGCCGAGTTCGCCCGCTGCCGCGAGCGGCTGGTGGCGGCGCGGGCCGAGATCGCGACCTGCGCGATCAGCGGCGCGGTGGGCACGTTCGCCAACATCGATCCGGCGGTCGAGGCGCATGTCGCTGATCAGCTCGGCCTCGCGATCGAGCCGATCAGCACGCAAGTGATCCCGCGCGACCGGCACGCGACGTACTTCGCCGTGCTGGGAGTGATCGCCAGTTCGATCGAGCGGTTGGCGATCGAAGTCCGCCACCTCCAGCGGACCGAGGTGCTGGAGGCAGAGGAGTATTTCTCGCCCGGTCAGAAAGGCAGCTCGGCGATGCCGCACAAGCGCAATCCGGTGCTGACGGAAAACCTCACCGGGCTGGCGAGGATGGTTCGCAGCGCGGTGGTGCCGGCGATGGAGAACGTCGCGCTGTGGCACGAGCGCGACATCAGTCATTCGTCGGTGGAACGATTCATCGGACCCGATGCGACGATCACGCTCGACTTCGCGTTGGCGCGGCTCACCGGCGTGATCGACAAGCTGCTGGTCTATCCGGAGCGAATGCAGAAGAACCTCGACCGGATGGGCGGCCTGGTCCACTCGCAGCGCGTGCTGCTGGCGCTGACCCAGGCGGGCGTCAGCCGCGAGGATGCCTATCGGCTGGTCCAGCGCAACGCGATGAAGGTGTGGGAAAGCGACGGCGCGCTATCGCTGCTCGACCTGCTGAAAGCGGACTCCGAAGTGACCGCCGCGCTTTCGCCGGCCGAGATCGAGGACAAGTTCGACCTCGATTACCACTTCGCCCAGGTCGACACGATCTTCGACCGGGTGTTCGGCCGGTAACCCCACGCCTGTCCCCCGCCCTTCCCTTCGCCCCGGCTTCATCCTAGACCGGCGGCAAGGCTTACAGGAGTTCAAGCGCATGCAGATCGTCCGCACAATTCTTTGGGTCGCGCTGCTGGTCCTCCTGCTCGCGTTCAGCTTCTTCAACTGGCGCCCCGTCGAAGTGCAGATCTGGGATAACCTGGTGCTGGAAACCAAGATTCCGGCACTGGTGGTGACGTCGTTCCTGCTGGGCCTGATCCCGATGTGGCTGGTCCACCGGGGCAGCAAGTGGCGGCTGCAGCGGCGTATCACCACGCTGGAGACCTCCGTGCGCGCCAACGCCGTGACCCCGGCTGCCCCCGCAGCGTCCTCGGCGTCGCCCGCGCCCGCGCCCGCGCACGCCCATCCGGCCGCCGAACCGCTGGCACCCGCGCCGGTCGACGGTGCACCGGTGCGGCGGGACGACATCCTGGGATGAGCAATCCGGTCTACCTTGCGCTCGATCTGCCGCGGCTGGATGACGCGAGGGCGCTCGCCAGCAGGGTCAAGGGCCATGTCGGCGGCCTCAAGCTGGGGCTCGAATTCTTCTGCGCCCATGGCCATCACGGGGTGCACGAGATCGCGCGGGTCGGCCTGCCGATCTTCCTCGACCTCAAGTTGCACGACATCCCCAACACGGTCGCCGGGGCTATGCAAGCGATCCACGTGCTGGAACCGGCGATCGTGACCGTCCACGCCAGCGGCGGGCGGGCGATGATGGAAGATGCCAAGGCGGCGGCGGGCAATGGAACCCGGGTCGTCGCGGTGACGATGCTCACCAGCCTCGACGAGCGCGACCTGCAGCGCACCGGCGTGAACGGCTGCGCGCACGACCAGGTGATGCGGCTTGCCGACCTCGCCCAATCGGCCGGGCTCGATGGCATCGTCTGCTCTGGACACGAGGTTAAGGCGGTGCACGGCCAGTGGAAGGATGGCTTTTTCGTCGTCCCCGGCCTGCGGCTGGCGGACCACGTGGTCGGTGATCAGAAGCGCGTGGTCACCCCGCGTGCCGCGCGTGACGACGGCGCCAGCGTGCTGGTGGTCGGGCGGCCGATCAGCCGGGCCGAGGACCCGCTCGCCGCCGCGCGCGCCATCGAGGCGACGCTTTGAGCGCAATCGAGCGCGCAGCGCCCGGTGATGCCCCTGCCCTCAAGCGCCTGCTCGAGGCGGCGTATCGCGGCGATTCGGCGCGGCGCGGGTGGAACCATGAGGCCGACATCCTCGACGATGAGCGGGTCACTGCTGAAGAGCTCGCCGGCGTGCTGGCCGATCCTCACACGGCGATGCTGGTGGCGCGCGAAGGCGACGCTCTGGTCGGCTGCGTCGCGGTCACCCGCAAGGGGGCGCACCTCGCCTACCTGGGGATGCTCTGCGTCGAGCCTGCTCTCCAGTCGTCGGGTCTCGGCCGCCGCCTGCTCGATGCCGCAGAGGAGCGCGCGCGCCAGGATGGCGTCGCCGCGATGGAGATGACCGTGATCGACAGCCGTGATGTCCTGATCGCCTGGTACGAGCGGCGCGGTTACCGAAGGACGGGTGAGACCCGCCCGTTCCCCGTGCGGCGCGATCCGCCGATCACCTTTGCGGTGCTGGAAAAGCGGCTCACCACAGCCTAGGTGCGGGTCATGACAGCGCCCCTGATCAAGATTTGCGGAATCAGCGACGCCGCCGCGCTCGATATCGCGATCGCGGAGCGCGCCGACTACGCCGGCCTGGTGTTCTTCGCGCCCAGCCCGCGTAACCTGAGCTTCCCTGATGCCGCGGCGCTCGCCCAGCGATCCGGAGCGGCGATCAGCCGGGTGGGGGTGTTCGTCGATCCGGCTGACGACCTGCTGCGCGAAGCGGTCGAGGCGGGGCGACTGGGCGCCCTGCAGGTTCACCGCGTCACCGCAGCGCGGCGAGCGGAAATCCGCGCCCGCTTCGGCTTGCCCGTGTGGGCGGTGGTGGAGGTCAGCCAGCCCGCCGATCTCACCGCGCGCGCCCATCTCGAGGCGGCGGACCGCGTGATCTATGACGCCAAGACGCCAGCGGGCAGCGCGCTGCCGGGCGGCATGGGGTTGGCGTTCGACTGGACGATGCTGTCGGGCATGTCGCAGCCCGCGCCATGGGGACTGGCCGGCGGATTGAGCCCCGCCAACGTGGCCGAAGCGGTGCGCATCACCGGTGCGCCGCTGGTCGACGCGTCCAGCGGGCTCGAAAGCGCGCCCGGCGTAAAGGACCCCGACAGGATCCGGGCGTTCATCGCCGCTGCGCGCGGTGCCTGACGAGCGCAATCCCTACTCGACTTCGCCGGGTAGCGCCGCCAAGGGATACGCCATGAACACCGCTCCCAACTCCTACCGTAACATGCCGGACGAACGCGGGCACTTCGGCGATTACGGAGGCCGTTACGTCGCCGAAACGCTGATGCCGCTGATCCTGGAGTTGGAGACCGCGTATCGCTCCGCGCAGGCGGACCCGGCTTTTCAGGCGCAATTCGACGATTTGATGGCCCACTACGTCGGCCGCCCCTCCCCGCTCTATTTCGCCGAGAGACTGACTGAGGCGCTGGGCGGCGCGCAAGTGTGGTTCAAGCGCGACGAGCTCAACCACACCGGCGCGCACAAGATCAACAATTGCATCGGCCAGATCCTGCTCGCGATCCGCATGGGCAAGCGCAAGATCATCGCCGAAACCGGCGCGGGCCAGCACGGTGTCGCCACCGCCACCGTCTGTGCGCGGTTCGGCCTGCCGTGCACGATCTTCATGGGCGCGACGGACGTTAGCCGCCAGCAGCCCAACGTGTTTCGCATGAAGCTGCTCGGCGCCGAGGTGATCCCCGTCACCAGCGGCGCGGCGACACTGAAGGACGCGATGAACGAGGCGATGCGCCATTGGGTCGCGAACGTGGAAGACACGTTCTACATCATCGGCACCGCCGCGGGCCCGCACCCGTACCCGGAGATGGTGCGCGATTTCCAAAGCGTGATCGGCACCGAAGCGCGGGCGCAACTGCTCGAACGCACCGGCCGCCTGCCCGACCTGCTGGTCGCCGCGATCGGCGGCGGCAGCAACGCGATCGGTCTGTTCCATCCCTTCCTCGACGATGCGGAGGTCAAGATGCTTGGCGTCGAGGCGGCGGGGCATGGGCTCGACAAGGAACACGCCGCGTCGCTCGCGGGTGGATCGCCCGGCGTGCTTCACGGCAACAAGACCTACCTGCTGCAGGACGACGACGGCCAGATCACCGAAGCACACTCGATCAGCGCGGGGCTCGACTATCCCGGCATCGGCCCCGAGCACGCCTGGCTCAAGGACACCGGCCGGGTCGAATACACCGCCATCACCGATGACGAGGCGCTGGACGCGTTCCAGATGCTGTGCCGCACCGAGGGCATCATCCCCGCGCTCGAACCCAGCCACGCCATCGCCGCCGTCGCCAAGCGCGCGAAGGAGATGGACCGCGACGCGATCATTTTGGCAAACCTGTGCGGGCGCGGGGACAAGGACATCTTCACGGTGGCGGAGCATCTCGGAGTCCAGATGTGAAGGTGCCGACGCTGGCCGAAGCCGGCCGCTTTATCCTTATTGTCTTTGGCGTCCTGTTGATCTGCCTGATCGCGCGAATCCTGGTGTTCGACGGTCCGCGCGAAAGCATCGGCGCGGGTGACATCGTCGTCGCCATTACTGCCGCCGTGCTGATCATGGGTGGCTGGCTGAGCAAGAGCGAGCAACCATGACACGCCTTGCCTCCGCATTCACCAAGGGCCACTCCGCTCTCGTCTGCTTCATCACCGCAGGCGATGGCGACACCGCGGCCAACCTTGACGCGCTGGTCGCGGGCGGCGCGGACGTGATCGAACTGGGGATGCCGTTCACCGATCCGATGGCCGACGGGCCGGCGATCCAGGCGGCGAACCTGCGCAGCCTTGGCGCGGGCACGACCACCCGTGACGTGCTGATGATCGCCAACGAGTTCCGCGACCGTCACCCCGATGTGCCGCTCGTCCTGATGGGCTATGCCAACCCGATGATCCGCCGCGGACCCGAATGGTTCGCCGCCGAGGCCAGTGGTTGCGGTGTCGACGGGGTGATCTGCGTCGACATCCCGCCCGAGGAGGATGACGCGCTCGGCCCCGCGCTGCGTGCCGAAGGGATCGACCTGATCCGCCTCGCCACCCCGACCACCGACACCGCGCGGCTGCCGGCGGTGCTCGAAGGTTCGTCCGGCTTCGTCTATTACGTCTCGGTCGCCGGGATCACCGGGCTGCAGCAGGCCGCCCCCGCCTCGATCGAGAGCGCGGTCGCCCGGCTGAAGACCGCGACCAACCTTCCGGTCGCTGTCGGCTTCGGCGTGCGGACACCGGAGCAAGCCAGCGCGATCGCCCGGGTTGCGGATGGCGTGGTCGTCGGCTCCGCGCTGGTAGAGCTGTGCGCCCAGCCGAACGCCCCTGAACGCTTGCAAGCGCTGACCGCTTCGCTAGCGGAAGCCGTCCACACAGCACGGAAAGACGTCCATGTATAAGGAACCCCGGGCATGAGCTGGCTCAGCCGCGTCCGCAACTCGCTCCCGTTCGTCGCCAAGCGCGAGACGTCCGATAACCTGTGGATCAAGTGCCCGGGTTGTCAGGAGATGCTGTTCATCAAGGAGTTCGAGGACAACCTGGAAGTCTGCCCCCGGTGCAACTTCCACGGTCGGATCGGCGCCGACAAGCGGCTTGGCCAACTGCTCGACGCCGGATTCGACGTCCTCCCGCAGCCGAGCGTAAAGGAAGATCCGCTCAAGTTCCGCGACACGAAGAAGTACACCGACCGCCTGAAGCAGGCGCGCGCCAAGAACCCGCATAGCGATGCCTTCAGCGTCGGCTCTGGCGCGATCGAGGGACGGCCGGCGGTGGTCGGGGTGCAAGACTTCGGCTTCATGGGCGGCAGCATGGGAATGGCCGTCGGCACTGCGTTCGTGGCGGGAGCGGAACGGGCGCTGGAGCGGCGCTGCCCCTACATCGTGGTGACCGCAGCGGGCGGCGCGCGGATGCAGGAAGGCATCCTCAGCCTGATGCAGATGCCCAAGGCGACCGTGATGACCCGCCGGCTGAAGGAGGCCGGCCTCCCCTATATCGTCGTGCTGACTGACCCGACCACGGGCGGCGTCACCGCGAGTTATGCCATGCTGGGCGATATTCACATCGCGGAACCTGGCGCATTGATCGGCTTTGCCGGCCAGCGCGTGATCCAGGACACCATCCGGGAGCAGCTGCCCGAGGGGTTCCAGCGCGCCGAATACCTGCACAAGCACGGCATGGTCGACATGGTGGTCGAGCGGAAGGACCTGAAGGATACGCTGGCGACCCTGATCGAATACCTCGCGCCGGCGCGGGCGGCGTAGCTCTTTTCCCGCACGCGGAGGGCGCGGATGAAAGACTTTGCCACATCGTCCGACCCCGCGGTGCAGGCGCAGCTCGATCGGCTGGCGAAGCTGACGCTGCCACAGGGACGGTTCGGGCTCGAAACGATCCGCGCGCTGCTGGAAAGGCTCGGTAACCCGCAGGACCGGCTGCCGCCCGCGTTCCACGTTGCCGGCACCAATGGCAAGGGGTCGACCTGCGCCTACCTGCGCGCGATGCTGGAGGCCGGCGGGCTGACCGTCCACGCCGCCACCAAGCCGCACCTCGTCCGCTATAACGAACGCATCCGCATCGCGGGCGAGCTGATCTCGGACGATGAGCTTGCCGCGCGCCTGAAGGACGTGCTGGATGCTGGCGAGGACCTCGGCCCCAGCTTTTTCGAGGTCACCACTGCCGCTACCTTCCTCGCTTTCGCGGAGGCGGAGGCCGACGCGTGCATCATCGAGGTCGGCCTGGGCGGCAGGTTCGACGCGACCAACGTGCTTCCGCACCCCGCCGCCTGCGGGATCGCCAGCCTCGGTATCGATCACGAAGCATTCCTGCTCGCACCCGAAGAGGGCACGCCCGATGATCCGATCGCCCGCATCGCGTTCGAGAAAGCGGGGATCGTCCGCCCGGGCCGTCCACTGGTGACGATGAGCTATTCCGAAGCCGCCGAGCTCGAAATCGAGCGCGCCGCGCTGGCCGCCGGGGCACCGTTGCACTTGCGCGGGCGCGACTGGTCGGCACACGTGGGAGAGCGCATCGAATACGAGGACCGGCACGGCCGCCTTGCGCTGCCCCTTCCCGCACTCGCCGGCGCGCATCAGGCGGATAATGCGGCACTCGCGGTGGCGATGCTGCGGCACCAGGATTTCGTGGCGGTCGACCCGCTGGCGATTAACGAAGGCATCCGCAGCGCCCGCTGGCCCGCCCGGCTGCAACTGCTGGGCGACGGACCTCTGACCGCTTTGGTCGCGGGGCGCGAGCTATGGCTTGATGGGGGCCACAACCCCGACGCCGGGGCGGCCATCGCTCGTCATTTTGACAAGCCCGTGCACCTCGTCATCGGAATGTTGGCGAGCAAGAACCCGCGCGCGATCGTCGATCCGCTGGAGGGTCGGATCGCCAGCCTTTCGGCGGTGCCCATTGCCGGGAGCGATTGCCACGACGCGCCGGCTTTCGGCCCTGGCTGCCGTGCCTTCGCCAGCGTCGAGGACGCGCTGCGCGCGATCGAGCCGGACGGGCGGCCGATCCTGATCGCCGGTTCACTTTACCTTGCAGGCGAGGTCCTGCGAGCGAACGACCAGATCCCCCGCTGATCGCCGCAATCGGTCAGGCCGGCTCTGGCGCGACCACCCCGGCTTGGGCGGTGCGGCTCTGCCGGTACCATTCCGCGAGGCACAGGACGACGGCAATGCCGCCGATGGCGGTGGTGAACAGGAAGACGTTGTAATAACCGCGCTCCTCGATCGCCTGACCGAGCGCGCCTCGCCCCAAGGTCCCGACCAGCAATGTCAGTGACGACAACAGCGCATATTGCACCGCGCTGTATCCCTTTGCGACGATCGACGAGAGCCACGCGACATAGGCCGCCCCGGCGATGCCGACGGCCAGATTCTCCGCGCCGATGGCCAGCATCAGCTTGGCCATTTCAGGCCTTGCGCCGAAGCTCTGCACCAGGTTGGTGAACCCGATCGCATCGGCGAACGCCTGCATCGTGATGCCTCCCCGGGCAAGGTCGGCGTAAAGCAGATTGGTGAGCGCGGCCAGCACCGCCCCCAGGGTCAACGTAGCCATGCGGCCGATGGCGGTGAGCAGCGTCCCGCCGATCGCGAGGCCGAGCACGATGGCCCCCACTCCGAAGAACTTGGAGGCGACCGCGACCTCGTCGTTCGAATACTTCAGCTCGCCCAGGTAAAACGGATAGGCGAAGGTGCCCCAGATCGCGTCGCAGATGCGGTACGTGAGCACCAGCGCGAGGATCAGCACCAGCGACCAGCCCAGCCGGCCGACGAATTCCACCAGCGGCAGCACCAGCGCACGATAGAGATGGTCGGCCACCACGGCTCCGCCGGTGGCGACCGGCACGTCTTCCTGCAACAGCAGGGCTGGATTGCGCTGCTTGCCCACCAGCCATCCCGCGATAAGGGCGGGCAGCACGATGGTGGCGATGACGATCAGCGGACCTGCGGTGGCCGTAAAGGCGGTGGGATCGGGCCGCTCGTCGGGCGCGGCGGTCATCGACATGACCATGAACACGATCACCGTCAGCAGCGCCGCGCCCCACAGCGCCCCGATCGCCAGCAGCGCCTGCATCCGCAGTTTGGGGGAAAGCTGTCCGGCGCGGCGCAGTACGAGCATCGCGTCCTGCTGCTCGGCGGTCGGCGCGACGACATCGGCGTCAGGCGCGAACAGCCCGACCACGCCGATCGCCAGCAGAATCCCGCCCATCAGCAGGTACGTCTGCGGCCAGCCGATCCGCGCCGCCAGGATCAGCGCCAGCGCGCCGCCCACCAGCGAAGACAGGCGGAAACCCATCTGGTAGACGGTCGAGAGGATATCGAGCGTCGCGTCTTCGTCGGCGATGTCGATGCGCCAGGCGTTGATCGCGATGTCCTGCGTCGCGCTGGCAAACGCGCCGATCGCGGCCAGCAGGCTGAACATGCCGAGCGAGCTGCCCGGATCGAGCGCGCTCATGATCACCAGCACCGCGCCCAGCACCAGTTGGGCCGGCACGATCCACTGCTTGCGCTTGCCCAGCTTGCGGAACAGCGGAATGTCGATCCGGTCCACCAACGGCGACCAGAGGAACTGGAAGGCGTAGGCCAGCCCGATCAGGCTGAACACGCCCATCGTTTCAAGGTCGACCTCGGCCTCGGTCAGCCAGGCGTAAAGGGTGCCCAGGAACAGCGCGAAGGGCAGCCCACTGGCAAACCCGAACAGCGCCATGAAACCGGTCTTGCGATTGCGCATCGCGCGCATCAGCGTGCGGAACCCCGGCTTCTTCGCTGCGGCTGCGGCCATTCCCTAGCGTCCTTCCCGAATACCCAATTCCGTGCGACATTTAGCGCTGGGACAGGAATAAGGAAGCTTCGCCATGAACGAGGCCATAATCGCGCCGGGGAAAAGACCGACTGCCGGGCAGCTTGCGCTGGCCGAAGCACTGGCACGCGGCGAGACGCGCCCCGCGGGGGGCATCACCACGGTGCCCGCCTCCGTCTACACCGATCCTGAGCATTTCGCGCGCGAGAAGGCCGCGCTGTTCGACCGTCTGCCGCAAGTGCTGATGCCCAGTGCGCTGATCCCCGATCCGGGAATGGCGGTACCGCACGATCTCACTGGCAAGCCGCTGCTGGTGACCCGCGACAAGTCGGGCGTCTGCCACGTGTTCCTGAACGTCTGCCGCCATCGCGGCACCCGGCTGGTAGAAGGCAACGAGGCGGAGTGTGCCGCGCGGCTGGTATGCCCGTATCACGCGTGGACGTACCGCCTCGACGGCGCGCTCCTCGCCCTGCCCCGCCCCGACAGCTTCCCCGGCCTCGACAAGGGTGACTTTCACCTCGTCGAATTGCCGAGCTGCGAGGCGGGCGGCCTGATCTGGTATTCGCCAGTCGAGGGGGCGGATTTCACCCTCGCCCGCACGCTGGGCGACGACATGGACGCCTTCGGTGCCGCCGATCATTTCCTGTTTCGCCGCAAGACGCACGAGGTGCGCGGCAACTGGAAGCTGATCATGGACGCGTTCCTGGAAAGCTATCACGTCACCCGGCTGCACGCGAAGACCATCGGCCCGTTCTTCAAGGACGGCGTGACCGCCGGCGATTCCATCGGCTGCCATGCCCGCAGCGCGGTCGGCCGGGTGGACGAGCTGGGCGACATCGACCTCACCGACATGGCCGCGCTGCGGCGGCGGGTGACGTTCGCCTATCAGCTGCTCCCGGCAACGGTCATCATCCCCAGTCCCGACTACATCAACGTGATGGCGTTGTGGCCGACTGCGCACGACCACACCCTGGTGGAAGACTTCATGCTGATCCCGGAGGAACCCCACAGCGACAAGGCGCGCGATCACTGGGAGCGCAGCTGGGCCCTCCTCGATGGCGGGGTGTTCGCATCCGAAGATTTCCGCGCAGCGGAGCTGGGCCAACAAGGTCTGTCTACCGGCGTGGTGCCGGAACTGACGCTCGGTACGCTCGAAGGGGGCATCCGCCGGTTTCATGACACGGTGAGCGAGGCGTTGCGCGCGGCGAACTGAGCGCCTAGTCGCGCGGACATGCCACAAAGCTCTGACCGACCCGACGGCGAACGCATCGCCAAGCTGCTCGCGCGCGCCGGAGTCGCCAGCCGGCGCGAAGTGGAGCGGATGATTGCGGAAGGCCGGGTGGCCATCGGCGGCAAGGTGCTCGATACCCCGGCGACGATCATCCCCAACCTGCAGGGCGTCACGGTCGACGGCAAGGCGGTGGAGCGAGCAGAACCGGCCCGCGTGTTCGCCTTTCACAAGCCATCCGGCCTGCTTACTGCCGAGCGCGATCCCAAGGGCCGCCCGACGATCTACACCGCGCTGCGCAACGCGCTGCCGCGCAACGCACCCCGGGTGATGCCGGTCGGCCGGCTGGACATGAACACCGAAGGGCTGCTGCTGCTGACCAACGACGGCGCGCTCAAGCGGTCGCTTGAACTGCCCGCCTCCAACGTGCCGCGCACTTACCGCGTGCGCGCGTTCGGCGACATCACGCAGAGCCGGCTCGACGACCTGATCGAGGGGATCGAGATCGAAGGCGTCCGCTATGGCAAGATCGAGGCCGACCTGGAGCGCGGCGCGGGGCGCAATCGCTGGATCGTGATGACGCTGACCGAAGGCAAGAACCGCGAGGTGCGCCGCGTGCTGGAGCATCTCGGCCTGCAGGTCAGCCGGTTGCTTCGCGTCGGGTATGGCCCCTTCAACCTGGGCGATCTGCCGCGCGGCGCGGTGGCGGAAATCCCGCAGGTCGAAGTGGAGCGGCTGCGCAAGAGCCTGAAGGCGTGAGGCCGAAGCGATGAGAATTGTCGCGGGCGAATGGCGCGGCCGCAAGCTGGTCGCCCCGAAGGGAGAAGCCACCCGGCCGACCGCCGACCGCACCCGCGAAACGTTGTTCAACATGCTCACCAGCAGGATCGGCCCTTTTGACGGGCTGACGGTCGCCGACCTGTTCGCGGGGTCCGGCGCGCTGGGGCTGGAGGCCTTGTCGCGCGGTGCACGATCATCGCTGTTTGTCGAGCAGGACCCTGCCGCAGTCGATGCGATCCGCGCCAACATCGCGGCGCTGGGTGCGAGGGAACGCAGCGAGGTGCGGCGCGGTTCGGTGATGGAGCTCGCCCCGGTGCAGGCGCCGTACGACCTTATGCTGCTCGACCCGCCATACGGCACCGGTGCCGCGGGCGTAGCGCTCGACCGGCTGGCGCGGCTCGGCTGGATCGGACCCGCCACCTGGATCGCGGCGGAGACCGGGGCAGACGAACAACTCACTGTGAAGGGTTTGGCGACGCAGGTCGAGCGCAAGGTAGGCAAAGCACGGCTCTGGCTCCTGCGCGCCGAAGGTTGATGCGCAAAGGGCACCTCCCGTCACGGAAGGTGCCCTTCTCTCGACCGACGATGGATCAGTTCTGCTTCTTCGGACCCGGTATCTCGCTGGCGGGTCGACCAGGCCAGCGGTTGAGCGGGCGGTTGCCGTAATTGAGCCCTGCTTCGCGCGGATTGATGCACTGATCCTGCACGGTGCCACGGCACGGGGGGTAGGTGCCGCTGTTAGTCGCGGCAGGCACGGTCTGCGTCACTTCCCCGCTCACGAAACGGGGGCCGCCAGTGCTCGCGCCCATGGCGGCGGTGGTAGCGGTCTGCGCGGTGGTCGACGCATTGGCCGACGGCGTGCCCGCCATCTGCCCCTCGATCGAGGTCCACGCAGCGGTGCGCTGCTCAGGCGTCATCGCATAGACGCGAGCGCGTTGATCGTCGGTCAGGGCCCACCAGCCGGTCTGCTGTGCCGGGGTCAGCGTCCAGAAATACGTCTGATAGGTGCTCGGCCACGCGGTGTAGGTCGTCTGCCGATCCGGCGGCCATGCGTCATAGGTGGACTGCTGGGTCGTGGTCATGGTGTAGACATTGCCGCTGGCGTCCACCGCCATGTCCTGTGCCACTGCAGGCATTGCAAAGACCAGCGCCGCAGCGCCGGCGAGCATCAACTTGTTCATCGGATCTCTCCTCAACATTTGTGAACTCGCTACGCTCACCGTCGGCACTCGGTTCCGCCCCGCCCCTTGCGCGGCACACCTATGTTCCCTAGCTGTTCGCAATCGATGGATGCCGATCCCGCCCTTCCCGCCGCGCCTGGCGCTGGCGAAGTTCCCGCCTATGCGCAGGGACTTAACGTCCCGCAGCAACAGGCGGTGCTGACCACGGAAGGACCGGTGCTGATGCTAGCCGGCGCGGGCACCGGCAAGACGGCTGCGCTCACCGCACGTTTGGCTCATCTCGTCGCAACCCGCCGCGCCTGGCCGAGCGAGATCCTTTGCGTCACCTTCACCAACAAGGCCGCGCGCGAGATGAGGGAGCGGGTCGGCCGCCATATCGGCGAGGCGGTTGAGGGGATGCCGTGGCTCGGCACCTTCCACTCGATCGGCGCCAAGATGCTGCGCCGCCATGCCGAGTTGGTCGGACTGCAGTCGAACTACACGATCATCGACACGGACGATCAGATCCGTCTGCTCAAGACGCTGATCACCGAAAACGGTCTCGACGAGAAGCGCTGGCCCGCACGCCAGCTTGCCGGCCTGATCGACCGGTGGAAGAACCGCGGTCTGAACCCGGCCGATCTGGATGCGGTCGAGAACGAAGCGTACGCCAACGGGCGCGGGCAGGAGTTCTATGGCCTGTATCAGGCGCGGCTGAAGGCGCTGAACGCATGCGATTTCGGCGACCTGCTGTTGCACATCCTCAACGTGTTCCGCAGCCACCGCGAGGTGCTCCAGCAATATCAGCAGCGCTTCAAGTACATCCTGGTGGACGAGTACCAGGACACCAACCAGGTCCAGTACCTGTGGCTCCGCCTGCTCGCGCAAGAGCGCAAGAACATCTGCGTGGTGGGGGACGACGACCAGTCAATCTATTCCTGGCGCGGCGCGGAAGTGGCCAACATCCTGAAGTTCGAGAAGGACTTCCCCGGGGCGGCGGTAATCAAGCTGGAGCAGAATTATCGCTCTACCCCGCACATCCTGGCCGCCGCATCCGGCCTGATCAACGCCAATAGCGACCGCCTGGGCAAGACGCTGTGGACCGAAATCCCTGCGGGCGAGAAGGTCCGCGTGATCGGCGTGTGGGACGGTCCCGAGGAAGCCCGCCGCATCGGCGAGGAGATCGAGCGGCTGGAGCGCGAGGGCGCAGGGCTCGACCAGGTCGCGATCCTGGTCCGTGCCCAGTACCAGACGCGCGAGTTCGAAGACCGGTTCATCCAGATCGGGATGAACTACCGCATCATCGGCGGTTTCCGCTTCTACGAGCGGGCGGAAATTCGCGATGCGCTCGCCTACCTGCGGGTGATCGCCAGTCCGGCCGATGATCTGGCGTTCGAACGGATCTACAACCAGCCCAAGCGTGGTCTGGGTGCGAAGACGCTTGAACTGATGCACCGCCACGCCCGGGCGACCGGCCTGCCGCTCGCCGCCGCGTCGCTCCAGTTGGCGGACTCGGACGAATTGCCCGCCCGTGCGCGCGGCACCATCGCGAACCTGATGGGGCAATTCCTCCGCTGGCGCGAGATGGCCGAGAGCATTCCGCCGGCCGAATTGATCCGCGCCGTGCTGGCCGACAGCGGTTACGACGCGATGCTGCAGGCGGAAAAGAGCGCCGAAGCAGCCGGTCGCGCCGAAAACCTGTCCGAGCTTGCCCGTGCGATGGAGGAGTACGACACGCTCGGCGATTTCCTCGAGCATGTGGCGCTGGTGATGGACAACGAACGCGCCGACGATGGGGAAAAGGTCACCATCATGACCATCCACGCGGCCAAGGGGCTGGAGTTCGACCACCTGTTCCTGCCTGGCTGGGAAGAGGGAGTGTTCCCCTCGCAGCGCGCGCTGGATGAAGGCGGGCTCGCCAGCCTCGAGGAAGAACGGCGCCTCGCCTATGTGGCGATCACCCGCGCGCGCCGTCGGTGCACGATCATCCACGCTGCCAACCGCCGCATCTACGGGCAGTGGACCAGTTCCATCCCGAGCCGCTTTGTCGGCGAACTGCCGGCCGACCAGATCACCGAGGAGACCACCCTCACCGGCGGAGCCTCACTCTGGCGCGCGCAAATGAGTGAGCACGACGATCCGTTCGCTCACGTCGCGCGGGCGCAGCCCGCTCGCACGCTGACCCGCGGCCCGGGTTGGCAGCGGGCGCTGACCACCGGCTACGACGCCACGCCGCACCGCGTCAGGGAGAATACCCGCAGCGCCGCCAGCTTTGCCGCCAAGCCGCGCAGCGATGTCGCGGTCGGACAGCGGGTGTTCCACGACAAGTTCGGTTATGGCGAAGTGGTCGATCAGGAAGGCAACAAGCTGGAGATCGAATTCGAAGCCGCAGGGCGCAAGCGGGTGATCGACAGCTTCGTCACCGTGGCCTGACCGCCCGGCGGCAACGTCTTCATGCGTGGGCGCTGCTCCCGCCCGAAGGCAATCGCCAACAAGGTGCAGCGTATTTCAGAAAGTCAGGCGACGTAGCGCAGCCTACAGTGCCGAATGTTCGAGGAAACTCGGCACCGGCCCGTTCCACTCGCCCGGCTTGGACGGCGTGTCGTCCCGTTCGTCCCGGCGGGGGCGCTCGTGCTGGCGGGGGCGCTCATCCCGATGGGCGCGGTCGTCACTGCGAGCTCGCTCGGCCTGCTCGTCGCGCACGCGCGCCGGACGCTCTTCGCGAGCGCGGCGGGGACGGTCCTCCCGCCCGCGGTCGGCAGCTTCACGCCGGGGACGCTCTGCGCGACCCTCAGGCTCGGACACTTCAGCAGCGGCTGCGGGGGCGGTGACCGCTGGTGCAACGAGTTCGACCCGGAGGTCTTTCTTCCCGAACACCGCGATCGGCGCCTGGGTCAGCTTTTCGACATTGCCGATCGCTTCGGCATCTTCCTCCGAGACGAACGTGAACGCCCTGCCCTTGGCCCCGGCGCGGCCCGTGCGGCCGATGCGGTGCACATAATCATCCGGGTGCCACGGCGTGTCGAAGTTGAACACGTGGCTCACGCCCTTGATGTCCAGCCCGCGGGCCGCGACGTCAGAGGCGACGAGGATGTTGACCTCGCCATTCTTGAACCGGTCGAGTTCCTTGATCCGGCTCGACTGATCCATGTCGCCGTGGATCTCGCTTGAGCGGAAGCCATGGCTCTGCAGGCTCTTGTTGATCTCGCGCACCGTGGTCTTGCGGTTGGCAAAGATGATCGCGGTGTCGACCAGATCGTTGCGGAGCAGCCAGCGCAGGGTATCACGCTTGTCGCGCGCCTTCACCGGCACCTTGAACGCGGTGATGTTCTCGTTGCTGCTGGCCGCGCGATTGACCTCGATCCGCTTGGGATTGGTGAGGAACTTCTTCGCGAGTTTCTCGATCGGCGGCGGCATGGTGGCCGAAAACAGCATGGTCTGCCGGGTTTCCGGCAGCTTGGAGCAGATGAACTCGATGTCGGGGATGAACCCCATGTCGAGCATCCGGTCAGCCTCGTCGATCACCAGCAATTCGCAACCGTTGAGCATGATCTTGCCGCGCTCGAACAGGTCCATCAGCCGGCCCGGCGTGGCGATCAGCACATCGACGCCATCGGACAGCGCCTTGATCTGATCGCCCATCTGCACGCCGCCGATCAGCAGCGCCATCTTGAGGTCGTGGTTGGTGCCGTACTTGACGAAGTTCTCGGCCACCTGTGCGGCCAGTTCGCGGGTGGGCTCAAGGATCAGGCTGCGGGGCATCAGCGCGCGGCGGCGGCCATGGCTGAGGATGTCGATCATCGGCAGCACGAAGCTGGCCGTCTTGCCGGTCCCGGTCTGGGCGATGCCGATGATGTCCTTCATCATCAGCACCGGCGGGATCGCCTGCGCCTGAATAGGCGTCGGCTCGGTGTAGCCGGCGGTTTCCACCGCTTGGAGAAGTTCGGGTGATAGGCCGAGGTCGGCGAAGGTCATGCAGTCTCGATTGAAAGAGGGTTCGGCAGGGCGGCGCGCGCCGTTCATGACGAAGGGCGCGCCGCCCGCCACGATCCGCGTCACGCAGTGCGCGCGGCGGCGGTGAAAGTCAAGGTTGCGCCACGGCCCCGGTCATGGCCGTTCGCATCAGCTCAGTCGTCCTTGGCAACCAGCTGACGTAAGCGGCTCACCTCGCAATTTGCGCCAGCGCGCGAATGGAGCCGGTCGCGGTCCACGCACAGCATGCCGTCCCTGGTTCGTTCCAGGTAGAAGCCCGCATAGAAATCGCGCGCGCTGCACGCTTTTTCCAACGTGGCCGAAACCAGTCGTCGATCGCGCATGAACAGCAGCAGCCTGCCGCTGGAATCGGGCTGAACCGCCGCGATGCCGCTGACGGGGACGCACTTGCCCATCTTGCGCTCGCTGAGCCGCGGGACAGCGGCAGGAGCGGTTTCGGCGGCGATGCTCTGGCGAATCCGCGGTCCGGGCGGTGAAATCCGGACGATGACCCGCTGCTCGATCCGCACCTGCCCGGCAGCCGGTTCGTCGGCCGGGCTGACGGCGCGCATCGGCTCCCGGACCGGGGGCGCGGCGGGCACGGCGTCGCCGGCAGCCCCGCCCACCGTCATGGTGGGCACCAGCAGCGCGATCGGCGCGAAAAAGGTGAGCAACAGGTTCATCAGGTGCGTGTTCGATGCGGTCCCTAGCTCACGCGGTTGAATAGCGGCTTAATCTTACCGCTGCCCGGTGCAACTCTCGCCTTGCCCGCCAATCCTGTGCCATAGGCGGGGCCATGCAAGATCGTGGACCCTTCCTGGAGGCGGCAGCGGCTATTCTGGGCCAGCGCGGACTGACAGGCGACCCTGAACTGATGCAGCCTTGGCTGACCGACTGGCGCGGCCGGTTCACCGGGCAAGCGCTGGCAATGGCTTCGCCCGCCTCGACCGCTGAGGTGGCGGCGCTGGTCAGATTGTGCGCCGAACACCGCGTGCCGATCGTCCCGCAGGGCGGGAACAGCGGCATGTCTGGCGGCGCAACCCCCGATGGAAGCGGCAGCGCCCTTCTCCTATCGCTCCGCCGGATGGACCGCATCCGCATGTTCGACGCGGCCGCGCGGGAGGCGGTGTGCGAAGCGGGCGTAGTGCTGCAGACTTTGCACACTGCGGCGGAGGCGCAGAACCTGCGCTTTCCCCTCACCCTGGGCGGCAAGGGTTCGGCCACCGTGGGGGGCCTCGTCTCGACTAACGCCGGCGGCACGCAAGTGCTGCGCCACGGGTCGATGCGCGCGCAGGTTATGGGGATCGAGGCGGTGCTGGCCGATGGCAGCGTGTTCTCCGCTCTCACCCCTCTCAAGAAGGACAACCGCGGGTTCGATCTGAAGCAGTTGCTCATCGGGTCGGAGGGAACCCTCGGGATCATCACGGCCGCCACCCTGCGGCTGGTGCCGGCGCTTGCGGCGCGTGCGGTGTTGTGGGTCGGGGTCCCCACTCTGGCTGCCGCACGCGAGTTGCTGTTGTTCTGCGAAGAAAATGCTGGCGACGCGCTCGAGGGTTTCGAGGTGCTGGCGCAGGATACCCTGGAGGATGTGCTGGCGTACCTCCCCGGCGCGCGCGCTCCTCTGTCAGGCGCACATGGCTGGCATGCCCTGATCGAACTGGCCGCCGATCACGCCGCCGCTGACGACCTTTCCGAGAGGGCCGAATCCCTGTTGTCACGGGCTTTCGAGCGCGACCTGGTGGAAGACGCCACCATCGCTGCGAGTGAAACGCAGGCCGAGGCGTTCTGGGCGATTCGCGAGGCCATCGCCCCTGCAGAACGCGCACGCGGTCCGGCGGTGCAGCACGACCTTTCAGTTCCCGTGGACCGGATGCCGGGCTTTGTCGCCGATGCGGTGGACCAGGTCGAACGGGCGTGGCCGGGTACGCACGCGGTCGCGTTCGGCCATCTGGGTGATGGCAACGTTCACTTTCATGTGA
This sequence comes from Altererythrobacter sp. TH136, assembly GCF_007065885.1. NCBI lineage: Bacteria > Pseudomonadati > Pseudomonadota > Alphaproteobacteria > Sphingomonadales > Erythrobacteraceae > Altererythrobacter > Altererythrobacter sp. TH136. The sequence continues at coordinate 803,386 of NZ_CP041409.1, forward strand.
TCGCCCCGCCCGGAGTCGACGCCGACGAGTGGCAAACTGGACCGGGCAAGGCGATCAGCCGCCAGGTCCATGACCTGCTCACCCGATGGGAGGGTTCGATCAGCGCCGAACACGGCATCGGACAGCTAAAGCGGGATGAACTGAGCCGCCTGGGCGATCCGGTCGCGCTATCGGTCCTGCGCTCGGTCAAGCAGGCGCTCGACCCCTTGGGATTGCTCAATCCGGGCAAGCTGGTCCCGCTTGCGCCAGCCGGCCACAATCCGTAAAGCGCCCGCTTTCTTGCGCGGGGCCGGGATCTGCCGCCGCACTTAATCTTCGGAGACCTGATATGGCCAGCGCGCCGCAGCCGACCCTGCCGTTGTTCTACCAAGACCTCATGCCGCTCAACAGCCGCGATCATGGCAAGTACAAGATCAACCCGCCGCAAGGGTTGAAGTGGATGCGCGATCAGCACGCCATCCCGTTGACGGCTGACGAATTCATCCAGGCGCAGCGCAACTTCCCGATCGTGTTCAGTTCCGGCGAAGGTAGCGTGCCGCTGGCTCTGCTTGGGCTGAACGAAGGCGTGAACACCTTCTTCAACGATGACGGAATGCTGGAAGAGGACGTGTATATCCCGGCCTATGCTCGCCGGTATCCGTACTTGCTGGCCCGGCTGACGCCTGATGCGCAGGAGCTGTCTCTGTGCTTCGATCCGACCGCAGAGGCGATCGGCGAATTCGACGAAGGCCGGCCGCTGTTCGATGACGAGGGCAAGCCGACCGAGTCCGTGGAAGGCGCGCTCAAGTTCTGCGAGCAGTTCGAAGAGGCGGGCGCCCGCACTCAGGCGTTCGTGGCCGAGTTGGTCAAGGCCGATATGCTGATGGACGGCGAAGTCGCCATCACTCGCAACGAGACGCCGGACCAGCCCTACATCTACCGCGGCTTCAAGATGGTGAACGAGGAAAAGCTGCGCGAACTCGACGCCGAGACCGCCAAGCAGTGGACTTCGAACGGGATCATGGCGCTGATCTTCGCCCACCTGTTCTCGATGGACCTGATGCGCGTGGTCTTCGCGCGGCAGGTATCTCAAGGAAAGATCCAGGCGATCGAAGGTCAGCTGGAGACCCCGGCCGCCTCCTGATCGATCGCGGATAGGCGGGCGCCAAGGCGGGGTTGAAACCGCTTTGCTGCGCGCCTATTTCGCTCTTGCCCAGTTCGCGCTTCCCTCATGGCCGGATCGGGTTTGGTGCACCGATGTGCACCTCCTCCCTGAACCTTGGCCACCTCGTGCGTTTGCACGAGGTGGTTTTTTCATGGGCCTACTCGGCTGCGAGTGGCGTCGTCCTGGCGCCGCCCAGATTCGCGACTTCGCCGGCCAGCGCCCGGACCAAACCGGCAACCGTGCGGATCACTGCGCCCGCTCGCACGCTCGTTTCAGCGAACCGCGCGTCGAGATAGCTCGACCGGCATATCTCCAATTGCAGCGCGTGGATGCCCCGCGCTGGTGCAGCGTGGCGGTCGAGCACGTAGCCCCCAGCGTATGGTCGGTTGTGCGCGGCGACCCGGCTCTGCGCCTCCAGGAAGGTGAAAGCCGCGCTCACCAGTCCGCGGTCGCAGCTCGCGCCGAACCGATCACCGATGACGAATTCGGGCGCCGGTTGTCTGCCTCCCGGAGAACCGAGCGGCGGCATCGAATGCAGATCGATCAGCAGCGCCGCGCCCCACTGATCCCGCAGCCGCTCCAGCGCCCGCGCCAACGCAGCGTGATACGGTGCGTGGATCAACGCGATGCGTGCATCGAACTCATCGCGCGGCATGGTCCCGCGCCAGATCTCCCCCAGCCCAGCCAGGCGGCGCGGCACCACTCCAAGTCCGCTGCGCGCGCGGCGATTGGCTAGTGAGTGCCGTGCGCCCCCGGCATTGCCGCCGGCGATCATCGACCAGTCCATGTCATCGGGCGCCCGATTAAGGTCGACCATTGCCCGCGGTGCCTGCGCGACGAGCAGCGCAGCCCCGGTCGCCTCCGCGATGCCCCGGGCTAGCGAATCGACGTGCCGGTCCTCCAGTCGCAAGGCCGCATCGGCGGGATGGCGCATCCGGGCAGTCAGGGCTGCGGGATAGACGCGTCCGGCGTGGGGCGCCGCTATTAGCACCGGGATCGGAGCGCCGATCGGCTGGTGTAACTCGAACGCGGGAAGATCGGTTCCGGGGATCGTGCCCCCTCCCTTGCCCTCGCCCGGATAGCCCTCGCTCGCCATGGATCTTGAGGTAATGCCCTCGGCGCGTGTGTCAAAGCAGGCCGCCAGCTTCGGCGCGAAAGATTTCTTAAGCGCCATGGGGTAAGACGCGCGCATGAACGAGCTTCCCCAGACCCGAATCCTCCTCGCCGAAGACGAGGAGGCGATGCGCACGTACCTGTCGCGCGCGCTTGAGAAAGCAGGCTATTCGGTGGTCGCGGTGGACCGCGGGACCGAAGCCCTGCCGCTGCTGGAGGCGGAGCATTTCGACCTGCTGCTGTCGGACATCGTCATGCCCGAAATGGACGGGATCGAGCTTGCCCAGCGGTGCAACGAGGTCAGCCCGGCGACGAAGGTGATGTTCATCACCGGTTTCGCCGCGGTGACGCTGAAGGCCAGCCGGGAACAGCCGCGCGCGAAAGTGCTGTCCAAGCCCTTCCATCTCAAGGATCTGGTGCTCGAGGTCGACCGGGTATTTCGGACCGAAGAAGCCGCCCGCCTCTGACCCCCTTGCAGCGGCGCGCAGCCGCCGCTACATGGCCGCCTCGCCACGCAGTTGGCGGCACGATGGTGCGGGCGTATAGCTCAGTGGTAGAGCACTATGTTGACATCGTAGGGGTCGCAAGTTCAATCCTTGCTACGCCCACCATCGAACCTTCGAGAGGCGTCGCGAAAGCGGCGCCTTTCGCGTTTCCGGGCTGCCCTTGCACCCTGCCGGTGCCCTGCTAAAGCCCGCGCAACCTCCCGATACAGCATGACCGACAGCAGGACCGATATGGCAAAGATCAAGGTAGTGAACCCCGTCGTCGAGATGGACGGCGATGAGATGACCCGCATCATCTGGCAATGGATCCGCGAGCGGTTGATCCTGCCCTATCTCGATATCGACCTGAAGTACTACGACCTCTCGGTCGAGAAGCGCGACGAGACGAACGACCAGATAACGGTCGATTCCGCCGAAGCGACCAAGAAGTACGGCGTCGCCGTCAAATGCGCGACGATCACGCCCGACGAGGCGCGAGTCGAAGAATTCAACCTCAAGTCGATGTGGAAAAGCCCCAACGGCACCATCCGCAACATCCTGGGCGGCACGATCTTCCGCGAACCGATCGTCATCCAGAACGTCCCCCGACTGATCCCGGGGTGGACCGACCCTATCGTGGTCGGCCGCCATGCGTTCGGCGATCAGTACCGCGCGACCGACTTCGTCGTGCCCGGACCCGGCAAGCTGCGCCTGGTATTCGAGGGTGACGATGGCGAAGTGATCGACCGCGAGGTGTTCAACTTCGCAGGCGGCGGCGTCGCGATGGCGATGTACAACCTCGACGATTCGATCCGCGACTTCGCCCGCGCCAGCTTCAACTATGGCCTTAACCTCGGCTGGCCGGTGTACCTCAGCACCAAGAACACCATCTTGAAAGCGTATGACGGCCGCTTCAAGGACCTGTTCCAGGAAGTGTTCGACAGCGAAGGCTTCGCCGAGAAGTTCAAGGCTGCCGGCATCGTCTACGAACACCGCCTGATCGACGACATGGTCGCTAGCGCGCTCAAGTGGTCGGGCAAGTTCGTGTGGGCGTGCAAGAACTACGACGGCGACGTGCAGTCGGACCAGGTGGCACAAGGCTTCGGCAGCCTCGGCCTGATGACCTCGGTTCTCCTGACCCCGGACGGCAAGACTGTGGAAGCCGAAGCCGCGCACGGCACAGTTACCCGCCACTACCGCCAGCACCAGCAGGGCAAGGCGACCAGCACCAACCCGATCGCCAGCATCTTCGCCTGGACCCGCGGCCTCTATTATCGCGGCAAGTTCGACGGCACCCCCGAGGTGCAGAAGTTCGCCGAAACGCTGGAGCGGGTGTGCATCGACACCGTCGAAAGCGGCAAGATGACCAAGGACCTGGCCCTCCTCATCGGTCCCGAACAGGCTTGGATGACCACGGAGCAGTTCTTCGAAGCGATCGTCGAGAACCTTGAAAAGGAAATGGCCGCCCAGGCGGGGTGAAACCATCGCGTCGCTCGGCCATTGATCGAGCGATGTGATCCCTGATGCGAACCTAGGGACCGGGTCGGCTGCAGCTGAGCCCGGTCCTTTCGCATAAGCAGCCCGCTTTTTCGTGTTCGCACACGCGACGCCACCGATATGGAGTTCCATGGCTGATACCGCCAACAGCAAGCCGCGCTCGATGCCCAGGCGCAAAGCCAGCGAAAAAGCAGGGAAACGCCGGCTGGAGGTGCGCAACGCCCGCGTGAAGGACATCCCTGGCATCGCAGCGCTGGTGCGGCGCGTATACGACGAGATGCCCGCCTATACCCACGGCGAGATCCGCGGCCAGATCAACAATTTCCGCGAGGGCTGCTTTGTCGCTCTGCTCGACGACACCATCGTCGGATACTGTGCGACGATGCAGGTTGCCGAAGCGCTGGCCTTTCAGGATCACGACTGGGACGAGATCACCGGCAATGGCTTTGGCAGCCGGCACGATCCGACCGGTGACTGGCTCTACGGCTACGAGATGTGCGTCGATCCCAAGGTGCGTGGCGTGCGCATCGGTCGGCGCCTGTATGAAGAGCGGCGCTCGCTGGCCGAAGAGCGCGACCTGACCGGGATCATTTTTGCCGGCCGGATGCCGCACTACCGCCGCAACCGGCGCAAGGTCAGCGGGCCGCAGGACTACCTCGACCAGGTGGTCGCCGGAAAGCTGCACGATCCGGTACTGCGCTTCCAGCTCGCCAACGGGTTCGAGCCGGATCGTGTGCTGGAAGGTTATCTACCCGAAGACACCGCTTCGGCCGCGAACGCAGTGCTGATGGTGTGGCGCAACCCGTACGTCGAGCGCGACCAACCGGCGAAGAAGCGACTGCCGCGCGGGGTGGAATCGGTCCGCGTCGCCACCTGCCAGTTGCAGGCGCGCGCAGTGAAGGATTACGACGAGTTCCTCTCAACCATTCGCTATTTCATCGACGTTGCAAGCGATTATGAGGCGGACTTCATCCTGTTTCCCGAACTCTTCACGCTGATGTTGTTGAGTTTCGAGGAGAAGGAACTGTCGCCGGTCGAGGCGATCGAGCGGCTGTCGGACTACACGCCGCGGTTGAAAGCGGACATTTCCGACATGGCGATGCGCTTCAACATCAACATCATCGCCGGCAGCCATCCAACGCGCATGGACGATGGCGACATCCACAACGTGTCGTACGTGTGCCTTCGCGATGGTTCGATTCACGAGCAGGAAAAGATCCACCCGACGCCCAACGAGCGGTACTGGTGGAACATTCGCGGCGGTGAGAAGATCGATGTGATCCAGACCGACTGCGGTCCGATCGGCGTGCAGATCTGCTATGACAGCGAGTTCCCCGAACTCAGCCGCCGACTGGCCGACGAAGGCGCGCGGATCATCTTCGTGCCGTTCTGCACCGACAACCGGCAGGGTTACCTCAGGGTGCGCTATTGCGCGCAGGCGCGGGCAATCGAGAACCAGTGCTTCGTGGTGATGAGCGGCAACGTCGGCAACCTGCCGAACGTCGCCAACATGGACGTGCAGTATGCGCAGAGCTGTATCCTCACGCCCTGTGATTTTCCGTTCGCCCGCGATGGCATCGCGGCCGAAGCGACCGAGAACGTGGAAACGTTGACGATCAGCGACATCAATCTCGCGGACCTGAATTGGGCGCGCGCGGAAGGCACCGTCCGCAACCTCGCTGATCGGCGTTTCGACCTCTACCGGATCGAATGGGACAAGACGGGCAAGCATCCCGGCAAGCCCCGCCCGCGCCGCGAACCGCTGGGGCACGGCGGACCGGGCGGCGGATAGGATCGCGTCGCGGACCAAACCCACGGCCGCGTGTTAGGCGCTGTGTAATTCGTTTTCCTATTCATCGGCTTGGCCGCTACCCTTATGCGGCATGTCGTCACCGTCTATCCTCGCGCGATCTTGTCCGCACTCAGGCCTGCGCGCGTCGTTATGATCGTGGCCCGTTATCAGTACCGCTCCCGTCAAGGTCACGCCCGTTGAACAATAAAGGCGATAAAACAGGCGTCTGGATGCCACAGTTACGCAGTTTTGCTCACGGTTCTGTGCGCGGCGCAAGCCTCCGCGCTCGCATGGGCAAGGCGCGCTGATGGCGGCCGAACTCGCAGCCAGCGACACGCTCTCGGACGCGCTGGTGATCCTGGGCGCCGCGGGGATCGTCATCCCCGTGTTCCATCGGTTCCGGATCACTCCGATCATCGGCTTCATCCTGATCGGCATCGCGGTCGGGCCGTTCGGCCTGGGGAGGTTCGTGCCGCAAGCGCCTTGGCTCTATCACTTCACCATCACCGATACCGAAGCGCTGGCGCCGTTCGCCGAATTCGGCATCGTCCTGCTGCTGTTTACGATCGGGCTGGAGCTGTCGTTCAATCGGCTCTGGTCGATGCGGCGGCTGGTGTTCGGTCTGGGCGCGCTGGAATTGCTGATCATCGGCTGCCTGATCGCCGCGGGTTTGTCGTTGACGGGCCTGAGCCTGGCCGGCGCGGCGGCGCTCGGCTTCGCCCTCGCGCTCAGTTCGACCGCGATCGTGCTGCCGATTTCCGGCACCACCACCCCGGTCGGGCGCGCCGCCCTGTCGATGCTGTTGTTCGAAGACATCGCGATCGTCCCCATCATCTTCACCCTGGGGGCGCTGGCTCCCTACGCGCAGGCTGACGGCCTCCAGGGCCTGGTCACGACCCTGTGGCAGGGAGCTCTGGCGGTGATCGGCTTGCTGGTGGTGGGGCGGCTTGCCCTACCACGGCTGTTTGGTCAGGCGGCGCGCACCAAAAGCCCCGAGTTGTTCCTTGCGGCCAGCCTGCTGGTGGTGATCGGCGCCAGCCTGGCGACCGCGGCGGCGGGCCTGTCGCCGATCGTCGGTGCGCTGATTGCCGGACTGCTGATCGCCGAGACCGAGTACCACGGCGAAGTCGAGGGGATCATCGAGCCGTTCAAGGGTCTGGCCCTGGGCGTGTTCCTGATCACGGTTGGCATGAGCGTGGACCTCCAGCGCATCTGGACGGAGTTCGGCTCGATCGCACTCGCGGTAGTCGCCGTGCTGTCGCTGAAGGCGGTCGTCACCGGGGTGCTGCTGCGATTGATGGGGGCGCGGCGGGGGACCGCTGCGGAAACGGGCCTGCTGATGTCCAGCCCCAGCGAAACGACGCTGATCGTCCTCGCCGCTGCCACCGCCGCGCAATTGATCGATCCGGCCACGGCGCAGTTCTGGCAAATCGTCACCGCCATCGGCCTGACGGTCACCCCTTTGCTGGCCCGGCTCGGCTCAGTAGTGGCGCGGCGCGTAGAGCCGTTGCCGGCAATGGAAGACGCCTTGGGCGAAGGGCGGGCGATCATTGTCGGTGCCGGGCGGGTCGGTCGGCTGGTAGCGGACATGCTCACCGTGCACGGGATCCCTTATGTCACCATCGATAGTGATTCCGACCTTGTCCTGCGCGCCCGCCGCCGCAAGTACCGCGCCGTGTTCGGCGATGCGGGACGCGGCCAGACCCTGGAGCGTCTGGGCATCGATCACGCCCCAGCGATTATCCTGACTATGGACGAACCGGTGCTCGCCCAGCGCCTCACCGCCAAGTTGCGCCGTGCTCACCCCGACCTGCCGATCATCGCCCGTGCGCGCGACCTGGCGCATGCCTCCGCCCTGTACCGGGCGGGAGCGAGTCATGCGGTGCCCGAAACCCTCGAAAGCTCGCTTCAATTATCGGAGGCGGTGCTGGTGGACCTCGGCGTGCCGATGGGGCCGGTGATCGCCTCGATTCACGAAAAACGGGACGAGTTCCGCGCGCTTATTAGGGAACAGGGGGCGCTGGATTACACCCCCAAGCTGCGCACCAGCGTGACGGACGAGGGATAGATCACGCGTCTCGCCCGTTGGTGAGGCGAAGGAGAAGTCCCGATGACGACGACCAAATCGCCCGAGAAGAGCACACCCGCCGACCAGGCCGGCGAGGAACACGGATCGATCGACCAGCGCCAGCGGCACGAGCGCGACATGATCGACACTGCCCGGGGAAGCGAACCCGCAACCCGCGGGTCATCCGGCCGCCGCAACTGAGGTCAGGCCGGGGCGGTCTCGCTCTCCAGCGCAGCGCGCACGGCGGCGATCGCCTCGGCAGCCTTGCTAGCGTCCGGACCGCCGCCCTGGGCCATGTCCGGGCGGCCACCACCGCCTTGCCCGCCCAGCGCTGCGACCCCCGCGCGCACCAGCGCGACGGCATCGTAACGACCGACAAGATCTTCGGTCACCGCCGCCGCGATCGCCGCGCGTCCATCGTTCACCGCCACTATCGCGGCGACCCCTGATCCCAGGCGCGACTTTGCTTCGTCGAGCAGTCCGCGCAGTGCCTTCGCCTCAAGACCATCGATTACCTGGCCGGAGAACGCCACCCCGCCGATATTTTCATCAGCCGGGCCAGCCCTGGCCGCGCCGCCGCTGAGCGCCAGAGCCTTGCGTGCTTCGGCCAATTCCTTCTCGAGCCGCTTTCGCTCATCGAGCAGCGCGGCAAGCCGAGCTGGCACATCTTCAGGAGTCGATCGGACGGCGGCGGCGGCATCCTTCAGCGCGTCCTCGCGTTGAACCAGCCACTGCCGCGCGGCTTCGCCCGTCAGAGCTTCGATGCGCCGCACTCCTGAACTGACAGCGCTTTCCGAAATGATCCGCAGCAAGCCGATGTCGCCCGTCGCGCGGACGTGAGTCCCGCCGCACAACTCCACCGAGTAGTTGCGGCCCTCGTCCCCGGCCCGCCCCATGCTGAGCACGCGGACTTCGTCGCCGTACTTTTCGCCGAACAGCGCCATCGCCCCCGCCCCAATCGCCTCTTCGGGGCTCATGAGCCGCGTGGTGACCGTCTCGTTGGCGCGGATTTCGGTGTTCACCTCAGCCTCGATCGCGGCGATATCGTCCGCGCTCAGGGGCTTGGGATGAGAGAAGTCGAACCGCAGCCGGTCTTCTGCAACCAGCGATCCCTTCTGCGTCACGTGATCGCCCAGCCGGTGGCGCAAGGCCGCGTGAAGCAGATGGGTTGCCGAATGATTGGCCCGGACACGATCCCGGCGGTCGGCGTCCACCTGCAGGTGGATCGTGTCATTCACACGGAGAGAACCCGCTTCGATCGTGCCGTGATGAGCGTGCAACCGGCCAAGCGGCTTGGAGGTGTCGGTGACTACGATGCGCAGACCTTCCGGCGTCGAGATCAGACCCGCGTCGCCAGCCTGTCCGCCGCTTTCGCCGTAAAACGGCGTCTGGTTGGTTAGCACAACCACCTCGTCGCCGGCGGACCCGCTGTCCACCGGTTGGCCATCACGGATCAACGCGACCACGCGGCCCTCACCCTCCGTCGACGCGTAGCCCGTGAATTCGGTGCTTCCCTCGCGCTCGGCGATGTCGAACCAAAGTTCGCTGTCGGCCGCGGAGCCGCTGCCCTTCCAGGCCGCGCGTGCCGCTGCTTTCTGGCGCGCCATGGCGGCATCGAAGCCGCCGCGGTCAACCGTGATCCCACGGCTGCGCAACGCATCCTCGGTCAGGTCGTACGGAAAACCGAACGTGTCGTAGAGCTTGAAAGCTGTCTCACCGTCGAGGCTCGCCCCTTCCCCCATCTCGCCCGTCGCCTCGTCCAGCAGGCGCAGGCCGTTGGCCAGGGTGCGGCGGAACTGGGTCTCCTCGCGCTGTAGCGTTTCCTCGATCAGCGGTTGCGCGCGGCCGAGTTCCGGGAACGCCTGTCCCATCTCGGTCACGAGGGCGGGGACCAGTCGGTGCATCAGGGGCTCGCTGGCGCCCAGGAGATGCGCGTGACGCATGGCCCGGCGCATGATGCGCCGGAGCACATATCCGCGACCCTCGTTGGACGGCAGCACCCCGTCGGCCAGCAGGAAACTGGTGGAGCGCAGGTGATCGGCGATGACCCGGTGGCTCACCTCCGCCTCGTCACTCGGGGCGCCCAGCGTGAGCGCCTTGGACGCCGCGATCAGTTCCTGGAAGGTATCGGTGTCATAGTTGTCGTGCACGCCCTGCAGCACGGCCGCGAGGCGCTCCAGCCCCATTCCGGTGTCGATGCTGGGCTTTGGGAGATCGGCAACGATCTCGTCCGCTACCTGCTCGTACTGCATGAACACGAGGTTCCAGATCTCGACGAAGCGGTCGCCGTCCTCGTCGGGGCTCCCAGGGGGGCCACCGAAGATATGCTCGCCGTGATCGTAGAACACTTCCGAACATGGACCGCACGGCCCGTCCGAGCCCATCGACCAGAAATTGTCCTTGGTCGGGATGCGGATGATCCGCTCTTCCGGCAAACCGCTGATCTTCCGCCACAGGTCGAACGCCTCGTCGTCGGTGTGATAGACGGTGGCGGTCAGGCGGGCGGGATCGATGCCCCATTCCTTCGTCAGCAAGGTCCAGGCATGCAGGATGGCCTGGTCCTTGAAGTAGTCTCCGAAACTGAAGTTGCCGAGCATCTCGAAGAACGTGTGGTGCCGCGCGGTATAGCCGACATTGTCGAGATCGTTGTGCTTGCCGCCCGCGCGAACACACTTCTGGCTGCTGGTCGCGGTGGCCGCCGGCGGGGTCTCAAGGCCGGTGAACGCGTTCTTGAACGGGACCATTCCCGCATTGACGAACATCAGCGTCGGATCGTTGTACGGCACCAGCGGCGCGCTGGGCACGACGCGGTGCCCCTCGCGAGCGAAGTAATCGAGGAAGCTGCGGCGGATCTCGTTGGTCGAGGTCATAATGCCAGCGCAGTTAAATGGTGCAACGCGGCGCGACAAGCAGATTGCGCGAACGGCCCACGAGCGATGCTGCCGCCGTCAGGCACCGACACGCGCGGTCACGATCCAGGCCGCGCCGGGAAGCGCCACCAGATCGCCCTGAGCATTTCCGGCGAGATAGTTGCGCAATCGGGACACGAATTCCGCTCGCGCCGTGTCGCCAAGCTGCGCCGCGCCTCGCGCCGCAGGCCCGATGGCCGTGAAAAAGGATACCGCATCGTCGACCGCGTGTTCGCCCATCCCGGCGACATAGGCGAATTCGACCGCTTCGAAGGCGATATCCTGCCACCCCGCCCCTCCCAAGATCGCCACAACCCGAGCGCGATCGGCAAAGGCGAAGGGCCCGGGCTCATCCGCCGCCGGCGGGGGGGCCGGGTCGGGCAGGAGCGCGGCCAGGCGTTCGGCCCAGGGGTTGAGCGCGCGGTCCCGGAAACAGGAGAAAACAAGCCGTGCTGCGGGTGCGGCAGCCTTGGCGAGGTTGGTGAACGCCGATACGGGATCGCTGAAAAACATGACTCCGTGGCGGGATACCACAAGGTCTGGGGAAAAATGCGAGCCGCGCCAGTTGGCGGCGTCCGCCACCAGAAAAGTCGCATTGCCTAGGTTGGCGGCCCGGGTGCGCGCCACTTCGACAAGATCTTCGCTGATGTCGAGGCCGATCACCTCAGCGTCGGGGCGACCTCGAGCCAGCGCCAACGACAGTTCACCGGCGCCGCACCCGACATCGACCGCGCGCATGATGGGGTGAGCGCAGGCGCTGGCAAGCAGCCGGTCCGTCAGTCCGGCGAAGCTGCGGTCAGTGCGGCGCCATTCCTCCGCCCACTTGCGTCCGACCCGCCCTTCCCACTCGCTGCGATCCATCGACACCCTCCCGTTTCGTCGAACCACGGTTCACCGCAACGCGACGCAAATGCAACAGCGGTTTGCGTCATAGGCTTAGACGGGAAGAGCCGGCACGGGTCCCACAGACACCGCGCCGGCTTTCCGGGTGGGCAGGCGTGAAAGGCTCGCCTGCTATGAGGTATCAGATGTCGTCGTCCGCGTCCGGGCCCGTCATCATCTCCTCGGCGACGGCATCGGTCCGGCCGCGAATCGCAGCTTCCAACTTGTCGCAAAGTTCAGAATTTTCTTTCAGGAACTGCTTGGCGTTTTCGCGGCCCTGACCAATGCGGATCGAATCGTAGCTGAACCAGCTGCCCGACTTCTCCACCAGGCCGGCCTTGACCCCGAGGTCGAGGATCTCGCCGATCTTGGAGATGCCCTCGCCGTACATGATATCGAATTCGACCTGCTTGAACGGGGGCGCGACCTTGTTCTTGACGACTTTCACCCGGGTCGAATTGCCGACGATGTCGTCGCGATCCTTGATCTGTCCGGTGCGGCGGATGTCCAGCCGAACCGAAGCGTAAAACTTCAGCGCATTGCCGCCCGTGGTCGTCTCCGGATTGCCGTACATCACGCCGATCTTCATGCGCAGCTGGTTGATGAAGATCACCATGCACTTGGACCGGTTAATCGAGCCCGTCAGCTTGCGCAGCGACTGGCTCATCAAGCGGGCCTGCAGGCCGACGTGGCTGTCGCCCATCTCGCCTTCGATCTCCGCCCGCGGAACCAGCGCGGCGACTGAATCGACCACCAGCACGTCGATGGCATTCGAGCGCACCAGCGTATCGACGATCTCGAGCGCCTGCTCGCCCGTGTCGGGCTGCGAAACAATCAGTTCGTCGATGTTGACACCCAGTTTCTTGGCATAGGCGGGGTCAAGCGCGTGTTCGGCATCGACAAAGGCGACCGTTCCGCCATTCTTTTGCGCTTCGGCGAGCACATGCAGCGCGAGCGTCGTCTTGCCCGAGCTTTCCGGACCATACACCTCGATCACGCGGCCCTTGGGCAAGCCGCCCACCCCAAGCGCGATGTCGAGGCCCAGGCTGCCGGTGGAGATCGTCTCGACCTCCATGGTTTCCTTCTGACCCAGCTTCATCGCCGAGCCCTTGCCGAACGCACGATCGATCTGCGCAAGCGCGGCGTCGAGCGCCTTCTGACGGTCAGTATCCAAGTTCTTGCCTTCCACCAGCTTCAAGTTCGCTGCCGCCATGACACACCCTTTCGCGCTTTGCCTAGACCCGCAGGCCCGCTGTCAACCGAAGGTGCATGTATTCTGTTTGTTCCACGAGAACAAGAGGAGAACGCAATTTATTTCCAACTCGGTTGCTGGCTCACTCGCTGATCGATCTCCATTCTATCCGGCGATTACCGTTCCCCGGCACGATCACGTCGGCGATCTGCTGGCCGTCCTTGACCCGCACACCCTTAAGCCCCGTAATCCGCGCGGCGCCGGCGCGGCCGAGCGACATGCGGACTGTCACCGGCTTGGGGGTGGCATTGCTGAGGACCGCGCGCATCGTGGCCCCCGTACCAGCGTCGCCAGCCGGGTCGCGGCCTGCGGCGCTACAGGTGACGAAGACCTGCGTGCTCTGTCCCAAGCCAATCTCGACCTCCTGCCCCGCAGCGTAGTCGCGGATCGTGGGCCGGCCAATCAGTTGGTCGCCGCGGGCAGACTGTTCGAACACCGTCAAGCTGCCGGCGGGAAGAGCGACGCCGAGGCCGTGCTGTGTATCGTTCACGGTCGCCAAGATGATCGACGCGGCCCGGGCGCCTTCGGGAGCTGTCCAGGGTGCACACTCGGTGGTATAGATCATTCGCCCGGTGACCTGGTCGCGATCGAGGAAAGCGATCTGTTTCTGGCTTTTCGCGGTCACCGTCACCGGTTCGGGCACCCGGTAGAGTTTCAGGTCGGCCAGATTCTCTTCCCGCGCGACCAGCGCCGGCGCACGAGCGCGCGAGCCGGTGACGATGATGTCCTGCGCAATCGCTGCCATGGGCGCGGGAGGCGGCGGCGGGGGCGGCGCGAAGGGATATGGAGGGGGAACCTCCACCGGCGATCCCGCGGCCGTGCTGCCCAATGGATAGCATAACAACCGCAGCGGCTTGGCATCGGGTGGATCGGCGAGCTCGCGGTAATTGCTGACGACGCTCAGCCTGCCGGCCACCGCCAGCAGTTCGGCATCGGGAAAGCTCTGGCCGTTATCATTGACCAGCGTGAGCCAGCTGGTGAGGTGCATCGACAGCTTGTCGGGCGAGGCGCCGCCTGCGACGGTGGCGACGTAATTCGCCTGCCAGTCAAAGCCCCAGGCGAGATAGGTCAGCGTCACATCAAACGTGCCGCCCCGCGGTGAAGCGGTGTCGATCGTATAGACCGGGTTGGCTGACAGGCCCGGCGGAACCCGGTCGAAAGTCACGTTCTCAGCCAAGCCGGAACAACGGACCGCTTCGAACCCGGCCGAGGTCTGCAACACGAGGCCACCGTCGGCGCGCGTGCGCACGATCGCCTCCTCGCTGGTCGCAAGGCCGCTGGCCGGATTGGTGCGGGTGATCGTCACTCGATTGCCGAGCGAGCCGTCGACCAGTGCGCCGGGGCTCAACAGGTCGGCGTTGCGGTTCTTTTCGATCGTGCCGCCCGGCAGGCCGGTCACGATCGCGCTGACTGCCACCATCCCCTCGGCCACGCCATCGAAGCGGATGGTCGATTCGCCGGGGGGCAAGACCACCCGCCGGGTCTCACTGATCATCGCGAAGCCGCGCGGCCAGTTGCGATCGAGCTTCTGATCCGGCGCACGATCGGGATCGCGGTACATTGTCACCGAGATCGCCCTGGGAGCCGAGGCGTCGACGGTCTCGCGCGCCTCTCCTGGTGAACCAGCACCGGCGAGCAGCAAAAGCAGGACGGCACGCCGCATCGCGGTGCCCTTAGTACCGGGTGTCGTAAGTGACCCGCACTTCGCGCCGGCCGTTCGCCGGCACGGTGACGAGATATTTGCGGCGGTCGGCGTTGATCTGTTCGCCCGGCACGTCCTCGCTGGAGACGCGGAAGTCGCGGCTCCACCAGCCCCGGTCGAGCCCGCTCTGGCTCAGTTCGACTTCTACCGGGACGGCTTTGGCATTGGTCAGCGTGTAGCGCATCGTGGTGCGCCAGAATTCGACCGGCCGTTCGCTGGTAACGCTGGCGGCGCGACCATCGTCAGCGATGACCCGGTAACGACTGGTCGCCTCCCATTGCTGCGAGGTGATTTTCTCGCGGCTGACTACCTCGGCCTGCACGAACACGTCGAACGCGTCGCCGGTGACGAGGGTGAGGGCGCTGCCCATCGGCGTGTGACCGATCCGGCTCTCGCCGATGAACTGCGGAGTGCCCTCCCGATCGCGCTGATAGAACCGCACCGTCCCCGCCGGCAGCGCATCCCCCAGCCCCTGCTCGCGGGCTGTCGAAAAGCCGACCGCCGTGGTCGCGTTCACTGGCGCGTGGTCACTGGTGAGCCAGCCGATGGTGCGAGCATAGACCTTCCTCGCCGGCACGCCCTGCACGTCAAGGAAGCTGACCTGCTTGGTCTGCGCGTTAGCCACGGTAGTCCGGCCGGGCAGCGGGTAAAGGTAGTAGTCGCCCAGCCGTTCGCGCGGCGCCGTTTCGGTGCCCGGCCTGAAGCCACCGCGCGGCGGGGGCGGCGGCGGATTGCGAGAATTGCCGCTGCTGGACGGGCTGCCCGCCACCAGGACCGTGCGGGCATCGTGGAACGTCGTGCCGGTCTGATTGGTCAGGGTGACCCAGCCTTGCATGTCCGTCGTGCCCTTGGCCTCGTCATACAGCGCGACATAGTCCGCCGACCACCCAAGCCCGCCGGTGAGATAGCGGATCGCGGCTGGCCGCACCCCGGCGTGGTCGCTGTCGATCGATACCGACAGTGTTGGCCGCGCGCGCAAGTTGGGCGGGACTCGGTCGAACACCACCCGGGTGGGCAACCCATCGTCCCGCAACACCTCGATCCGGTCGCCGATCCGGACGACCACCCCGCCCGCGGTCGATAGCACGGTGGCGCGCTCCACCGTCTCCCCGCCGGTGGCGGGGTTGGTGCGCACCAGTGTTACCGTCTGTCCGATCGCCTTCTCCATCAGCTTGGCCGGCGTCAGCAGGTCGAAATCGAAATTCTGCTCCAGGATGCCGGCACCGTCGGCACTGAAGCTCAAGGTTTCAGGCTGAATCTGGGCGGAAACATCGGGGAAATCGATGCGGCTGCGTCCGTCGGCAATCGCCAAGCGGCGCACGTCCTGCACCAGCGCCTGCCCATCATTGTAGATCGTCAGCGCAAGATCGCCCTGCGCGGTCGGTTCGCTGTCAGCCGTCTGCGCGGCCACGCCGACCGCAGCGCCCAGCACAATCGCTGCTCCCAACCCCAGCTTCCACCGCCCGCCCATTGCATTCCCCTCGCTTGGTCGCGTACCGCCATATCGCGCAAGTAACAGTGTATCATGGGTGAACGACCGGCAACCACCGTTTTGTTTGTCGTTATTGCCGCCGTGCGCAGCCGAATCTAGGGACTCGTAGATGAAGCGAAGCGATGATCCCAGGCGCGCAAGATCGCTGCGGCAGGTGTGGCAGTACCTGACGCGGCGATACTTCTGGCGTTCGCGTGTGGCTCGCTCGGCCTGGATTCACGCCACAGCATCGGTTGACCGCACGCATCCCGCCGGCATCGAAATTGGCGAAGATGTGTGGATCGGCCCTTACGCCATGGTGCTGTCGCACGACATGAGCCGCGGGCTTTACGCCCGGACCGTAATTGGCGCGCGCAGCGTGATCGGTGCCCGGGCCGTGGTGATGCCGGGTGTCACGGTGGGTCTGGACTGCATCGTCGCGCCAGGTTGTGTGGTGTCGCGCGACATACCGTCGGGGGAACACGTCGCCGGCAATCCGGCACGGATCGTGCGCTCGCCTGACTAGGCGCGCTCCGTGGCCCGCGATGCGCCGAGCACCTCCCCAGCCTTGTCGGAAATCTGCTGCACGCTGAACGGCTTGGCGATGAAATGCATGTTGGCGATGTCGAGATCGCGCCGCAGCTGCTCTTCGGCATAGCCTGACATGAACAGAATCGGCAGCGAGGGCTTCACCCGGCGGATCGCGCGCGCCATCGTGGGGCCGTCCAAGCCCGGCATCACGACGTCGCTTACCACCAGGTCGAACGTCCCGCCGTTGGCAACGGCGGCCAGGCCTGCTTCCCCATCGGCGCATGCAGTGACCTGATAACCGGCCCGGGTCAGTGCCCGCTCGGCAACGGCGCGGACCATGTCCTCGTCCTCGACCAGCAGAACCTTGCCGCCCCCGGACCATTGCGCGGCAGGCGCGGGCGTCGCTGGCTTGCGCGCTTGCGGCACGGGGCCCTGGTGCACCGGGAAGTACACGCTGAAGCGCGCGCCTGCCCGGCCCTTGCCAGCGGCTGGCGAAACGTTGTCAGCGAAAATGAAACCACCGGACTGCTTCACGATGCCATAGACGGTGGACAAGCCAAGGCCGGTGCCCTTCCCCTGCTCCTTGGTGGTGAAGAACGGTTCAAAGATCTTGGTCAGGTTTTCGGGGGGAATGCCTCCTCCGGTATCTTGCACCACCATCACGGTATAGTCGCCTTCGGGCAGAATCTCGCTACCCATCTGCCGCACGTCGCGCGCGGATACGCGTCGAGTGGCGAGCGACAGCTTGCCTCCGGCACCCTTGCTCAACATCGCGTCCCGCGCATTGACCGCCAGGTTCACGATCACCTGTTCCAGCTGCTGCGGATCCGCCCGAACCGGTCCGAGATCGCGATCGTGATGAACCTTGAGCTCGATTTTCTCGCCTAGCAGCCGCTTCAGCAGCAGGCTCACCTCGCTGATGACATCCGGAAGTTGGAGCACTTCGGGCCGCAGCGTCTGCTGGCGGCTGAAGGCGAGCAGTTGGCGGGTAAGCGCCGCCGCACGGTTTGAGTTGGCCCGAATCTGCTGGATGTCGTCGTAGTCGCTGTCGCCCGGCGTATGGCGCAGCAGCATCAGGTCGCACGTGCCGATCACCGCGGTGAGCACGTTGTTGAAGTCGTGCGCAACTCCGCCCGCGAGCTGCCCGACCGCCTGCATCTTGGTCGCCTGCGCCACCTGCCGCTTCAGCTTGGTCTCCTCGGTCGAATCGACCAGGCTGAGCAGCACCGCCGCTTCGCCCAATCCGCGTACGCCCGCGATACCCAGCGACACCGGATCGTCCGCCGCGCCGCGCAGGCGCACGGCCATGTCGGCCGCGCTCGGCGCGCCTTTGCCGAACCGGCGGACGGCATCGACCAGTGCGCCCTTGTCTTCCGCCACCACCAGGTCGGACGGGAACGGAGGCAGGATGCCCCCTTCGATGCCCGCGGCCCGCCGGAACGGCGTATTCGCGAACAGGAACCGCCCGTCCCGATCGGTCATGGCGAGGCCAAGCGGAAGCGCGCCCAGCAGTGCCTCGAGCTGCGGCGCGGCACCGCTGCCGGCGGCAACCTCGGGAGAGCCGCCAAGGCCCACCCCCGCGTCGACCAGCAGCATCAGCGAAGGACCCTCGTCCGCGTTCGGTGCCCGCGGGGTAGCCTGCTCGGTCAACGGGACGTGGATCAGGGTCTGCGGATTGCCGCGGCGCCCTTCGCGGGAAAAGAATATGCGCTCGCGCTCATCCGCCCGCAGCAGGGTAGCGAATTCCTGGCCCGCAAGCGTGGCGGCCGCATCACCCGTCGCCCGCTGCGCAAACCCGGGCGCGGCCGCCCGGACCAGGCCATCGGCGCCGACCAGCGCCGCTTCGATGCCACTACGCGACAAAACCCGGCCCAGGGCCCCTGTGATCCGCGCTGACAGGTCCTCGACAAAATCGTCTTCGGTCAGTCCGACGAAGCGCCAGATGAGGTAATCGTCGCCTCGTCCCGCCCGCTCGGCCTGCGCGCTCCAGCTGGCGGCCCCGTCGCCGGCGTCAATCCGTTCGGCGCGGCTGCTGCCCTCGCGCCACGCTTCGCGCGCGACCCGGGCGAGCGCTTCCAGGCCGCTGCGCTCGAGCGGCAGATTGGGCGGCGCGCTGTCGGGACCGAACCAGCCGCTGTAAACGGTATTGGCGCAAACCAGCCGGTTAGCGCGATCCACGATCGCGACGCCCTCGCCCGCCCGCTCAATCGCGGCCACGGTGACCGACCAGTCGGGAGTGGCAAGTTCCTCCGCCCCACCCGCCGGACGAAGGCGCGCGATCACCGCGCCCACCATGACGAAAACCGCCAGGGCGCCGGTGAAGGACAGCGGGGTCACCGCGTCGCCGCTCGCCAGCCAAACCAGCGCGGCGCTGATGACGATCGCCGCCGCGATACCGCCGATGAGCGGTGTCAGCCGGTTCGTCTCCATCTCAGAACCCTGCGTCGCTGGCGGACGCAGCCCGCTCACGGCGGGTGCGCCGTTCATGCAGCTTGCGGGTCCGTTTCCTTGCAACGATGATCCGCCACGCGAACACCGTGACCAGGTAGCTTACCGCGGACGCCACCACCGCGATCACGACCAGCCCGAAGGCCGTCACCAGGGTCGCCCCTGTCAGCCATTGCAGCATGTCACCGAACTCGCTGCGCTCCATCGCCGCATTGACGGGTGCGACCACGGTCATCGCATCGACCCGCAGCATCCACGATCCCACGTTGTAGCCCAGCACCCACACCAGCGGCGTGGTGAACGGATTGGTGACGAATGTTGTCAGGGCCGCGATCGGCACGTTCGCGCGCACGGGCAGGCATAGCACTGAGGCGAACAAGATCTGCGCGAACGGGACGATGATTCCGACGAGCATCCCCAGCGCCACCCCGCGTGGCACCGACCGCCGGGTAAAGCGCCACAGGTCCGATCGCAGCACCCGGCTGGCGAAGGGGCGCATGACGCGGCTCTTCTCCATCTGCTCGCGCGTCGGCAGGTTGCGCTGGACCCAGGCGGTAGTGCGTTGAAACATCGGTGCGGGCCGCCCTTAGGAGATCGCGGTGCGCGCGGCTAGCCGCGCTCGCGCATCAGACGCGCCTTGTCACGCTGCCAATCACGATCCTTGGTGCTCTGCCGCTTGTCGGCCGAGTTCTTGCCCTTCGCCAGCGCCAGTTCAACTTTCGCCCGGCCGCTCCCGTTGAAATATATCGACAGCGGAACCAGCGTCATGCCCTTGCGCTCCACCGCGCCGGTCAGCTTGTCGATCTCGCGCGCGTTGAGCAGCAGTTTGCGCGGACGCTTCGGCTCATGATTGAAACGGTTGCCGTGGCTGAATTCGGGCACGTTGGCATTGACCAACCACACCGACCCGTCGCGCACCTCGGCATAGCTTTCGGCGATCGTCGCCTCGCCGGCACGCAGGCTCTTCACCTCGGTCCCGGTCAGCATCAGCCCGGCTTCGAACTTGTCGTCGATAAAATAATCGTACCGTGCGCGCCGGTTCTCGGCGACGGTCTTCTGCTTGTCGAATGTTGCGGGTTTCGGACGGGCCATTGGCGGCCATGTAGGCCGTCCCGCGCCAATGCGAAAGGGCGCCCACCAAGGTGCGGTGCCTCAGTGCGCCAGAAGGTCCTCCGGCAGCGTTGGTTCGCTCAGGATTTGCTCCATCCGCCGCCACTTCGCTTCCTGGGTCGCACCCGCCGCTTCGACGTGCGCGCGCACCATGTCCTGCCCCAGTCCGTAATTGATGATGTAGCTGCGATAGGTCTTGATGAAGCGGATCGATTGCGCTGCGCGTTCAGGCGATTCCAGCTGGTACTTTTGTAGCAGATCGGCGGCTTCTGCCTCGGTGATCTCGCCCGCCAGCAATCGCGAGGCGACGGTATAGCGCGCGGAGGTCAGCTTCTCGGTCATCTGGTTGAGCGCGACGAACCGGGCGACATCGGCCGTGGGCAGGCCTGCGAGCGGCGCCAGCACCCGTGTATTGAACGCGACTGCGTCATCACCTGGAAATGCTAGGTCGATACCGTAATTGGCCGATCCTTCGGCGATCAGCGACTGCGGGGAATAGAGCGGATAGACGGCGTATTCGCGCCAGCCGCGGCCTTTCACCAAGTCGCGCTCCAGCAGTACGTTGTATACGTGGTGCCCCGGGTATCCTTCGTGGCAGCCAAGGTCGATCGCGCGGTCCAGGCGCACCGGCAGGTCGGTATTGACCTCGATCTTGGAGTGATAGTCGCCCTGATAATAGTTGTAGCCGCTCCACGGCTTGTCGGTGACCAGCGCCAGTTCAAACCGCTCGCCCGCTGGCATGGCGATCCGTGCCAGCGTGCGGCTGCGGCACTCCGCGATCGCTGCGTCCATGACGGGCTTCAGGCGGTCGGCCGGAATGTCGAACTGTTTCTTGAATGCGTCCACCCGCTGCCACAGCGGCCCACTGCCGGGCACCAGGCGATCGACCTCCGCAATGACCGGATCGAACGTGGACAGCGCGGGCGTTTCCGGCCGCACCCCGAACAGGCCTTGCGCTTCATCCTGGAACGACAGCTTGGCACCTTGCATCATCTGCAGCCGTGTGATCGCAGCGGTAAGCTGGGCCACCAGGAAGCGGGCGCGGCGCTGCTCGAGCGAGGGTTCGACACCACTGGCCCGCAAAAGTCCGGCGGCCCGGTCGCGCAGCGCAAGTGCCCGTGCCGACAACTGGGGCAGCGACTGCCCCGCCGCGTCGGACACCGCGCGGTTCTTTACCACGTCAGGCCCGTAAAAGGCGTCGATGTAGCCGCTTTCCTTCTCCCCGATCGTCAGCTGCAGCAAGACATAGTCGTCGGCGATCGCATCCATGCCGGTATCAGTCGCCAGGCTTTCCCCCGTGGTCGCACACGCCGCGAGCGCCGCGCTTGCCACCATCGCCAGCAGAGCCCGCATCAGATCAGTTCAGCATGCGCGAGGGCTTCGTCGACCGCCTGGCGCGCGGCTTGCGAACATTCCACCAAAGGCAGGCGCACGCTCGGATTCAGCCAGTCGTGCACCCGGCTGAGGGCATACTTGACCGGCCCCGGGCTCGCATCCTCGAACATCGCATAATGAAGCGGATAGAGCTTGTCGTTCAGCTCCCGCGCGCGGGTCAGATCATTGGCCGCGATCGCCGCCTGGAACTCCGCGCACAGCGCGGGCGCGACGTTGGCGGTGACCGAGATGCACCCCACCCCGCCCGCGGCGGAGTGCGGCAGCCACAACTCGTCATCTCCCGATAGCTGGCAGAATTCCTTGCCGATGCCCATCCGGTGGTCCGTCACGCGGCTCAGATCCCCGCTCGCATCCTTGATGCCGACGATCTTGCCCGGAAAGCGCGTGGCGAGCTCGCATACCGTTTCAGGCATGATGTCCGTCACCGTCCGGCCGGGAACGTTGTAGAGCACTATCGGCAGGCTGCTGTTTTCGGCCAGGAAACTGAAGTGCGCGATCAGTCCTTCCTGGCTTGGCCGGTTGTAATAGGGTGCCACGCACAGCGCGGCCGCTGCTCCAGTCTTGCGGCTGAAGTTCATGTGCAGCCGGGCGTTCATCGTGTCGTTCGAACCGCAGCCGGCGATCACCGGCACCCGTCCGGCGGCCTGCTCGACGCAGACCTCGATCACCCGGTGATGCTCGGCATTGGACAGCGTCGAGGCCTCTCCCGTCGTGCCGCACGGGACCAGCGCGCTGGACCCGCTGTCGATCTGCCAGTCGACCAGCCGGCGGAACGCCTGCTCATCGAACGATCCGTCGCGAAAAGGAGTCACTAGAGCGGGTATGGAACCGGAAAACATTGCAGTGGCGCCTTTGCTACGGTCATATCGGCCAGACGGAGGGGTGGGTTCCGCGCGCCCGATTTCAACGCATTCATCGCCTGATAAGGAGCCAGTGGCCAGGATGTCCAGTATGGTCGCCAATCGTTTATATTCGCTTCGCTTTCTTCCTCTTGTCGCGCTTGCGTGCGCTTCCGCGCCGGTTGCGGCGCAAAGTTACGACAACGGCCGGGCACAACTGGTGGCAAGCCAACCGGGTCAAGCCGCGGCCGCTGTTGCACGCTGGAAGCAGCTGACCGGCAGCAGCCGCATGGCATTTTCCGATTACGCAGGGTTCGCGCTGGCATATCCCGATTTCCCGCGGATGGAGGTCATCCGTTCAAGTGCGGAAGGCGCGCTGGAGCGCGATCTTACGGCGACGCCGCAACAGGTCGCCGCGTTCTTCGATCGGTTCCCGCCGATGGCGAACCCGGCCCGCGCGCGATATGCCCTGGCACTGTCGACGCTTGGCCGCCCGAACGCCCGCGAAGTGGCGCGCGCAGCCTGGCGTGGCGGCGAGATGAGCAGCGGTTCGGAGGCGTATCTGCAAGGGCTGTTCGGCCCGACCTTCACCGCTGACGATCACGAAGAACGGATGCGCGCGCTGCTGTGGCAGGGCGACAGCGAAGCCGCCGCCCGCCAGATGAACGTGGTCCAATCGGCCAACCGCGAAGGCTACATGGCGCAGCTTGCCCTGCTGCAGGGGAACCTGCCGACTATGATCGGTCTGTCGGTCCCGGCCAGCGTCACGACCGACCCGGCTTATGTGTTCAACCTGGCACGGCACTATCGCAATACCGGCCAGACCGACCGCGGACGGCAGTTGCTGGCGACCCGCGCGACGTTTGCGCGTCCGCCGCACGACGCGCAGAACATGATCACCGAAATGCTCTCGCAAGCCAAGGGAGCATCCGCCAACACGGCGGCCGCGATCGCCGGCAAGGTGGACGATCTGTTCGCGCCCGGGACCGACATCTCCGCACTCTCGTACAAGCTGCGTGACGACTATACCTCGCTGATGTGGCTGGGCGGCACCAGCGCGTTGTGGTCTATGGGCGACGGCAATCGTGCCGCGCCGATGTTCTATCGCTATGGCAATGCCGCGCGCACCCCTCAGACCCGCTCCAAAGGCTTCTATTGGGCCGGCCTCGCGTCCACCCGGGCGGGCAATCAGGCCGAGGCGAACCGTTTCTTCGAGATGGCCGCGCGCTACCCTGAATATTTCTACGGCCAGCTCGCACTGGAGCGGCTTGGCCGCCCGCTGCCGCGCTTCAACCAGGCGGCGCTGGCGCAGCCGCTACCCGCCGATGTGGCGGCGTTCAACGCGCGCCCGCTGGTGCAAGCGATCCGTTTCAACGCGCGATCGCAGCCCGACTGGCGGACGGAGCGATATTTCTTCACCGAGCTGGCCGATCAGGCGACCACGCCGGGGCAGATGCAGATGGCCGCCAATCTCGCCAGGGAGCTGGGCCTCAATGAACTTGCAGTGGTGCTCGGCCGCGTGGCACCCGAAAAGGATCTGACCGGCTTCACCGCGACCGGGTTCCCGGTGATCACCACCCCGGCTGGCTCCGACTACACGATGGTGCACGCGATCACGCGGCAAGAGAGTGAATTCGACCGCGACCGGATCAGTCACGCCGGTGCGCGGGGGTTGATGCAGCTGATGCCGGGGACTGCGAATGAACAGGCGGGGAAGATGGGCCTCGCGTACATGAGCGCGAACCTCACCCAGGACACGCAATACAATATCCGGCTCGGTGACGCCTATTTCGCCCGGATGCTGAGCTACTACGGCGGCAGCTACCCACTCGCAGTTGCCGCGTACAACGCAGGCGCGGGCAACGTGAACAAGTGGCTGCGTGCGAACGGTGATCCGCGCACCGGCAGTGTCGACTGGCTTCGCTGGATCGAGGAAATCCCGTTTTTCGAGACCAAGAACTACGTCCAGCGGGTGCTCGAGAATGCAGTGGTGTACGAGGCGCTGCACCCGGAGCGCACCCGTTATGGCAACGCGCGCGGGATCACCCAGTTCATCGGCAAGCGTTCGCCGGGTTGATACAGCTCCCTTACGGCGGGTAGATGGCGGGGATGCCTGCACTCGCCAGCAACCCGATCAGTCCTGCCGGCCTTGCGGCGCTTAAGGCCCGCTACGATCAACTGCTGGGCACGGAACGGCCGGCGATCGTCGAACTGGTGAGTTGGGCCGCCGGCAACGGCGACCGCAGCGAAAACGGGGACTATCTCTATGGCCGCAAGCGGATGCGGGAGATCGATCGGGAGCTTGCGCACCTCGCCCGCCGAATGAAATCAGCCAGGGTGATCGATCCGGCGGACCAGCCCGATCCCGCCCGCGTGTTCTTCGGCGCGACCGTGACCCTGGCCGACGACGACGACCAGCAGCGGATCGTCACCTTGGTGGGCGACGACGAGCAGGACGCCGGCAACGGCGCGATCGGCTGGAGTTCCCCGATGGCGCGCGCTCTGCGCGGCGCGGCTGTCGGCGATGTTCGGACCGTGCGACTGCCGGGCGGGGAAAAGGACTGGGAAGTGATCGCGATCCGCTATGCTTAGGGCGGTGCTGATCGCGGCGGCTTTGGTGGCGACGCCGGCCGCAGCCAAGGACAGCCTGGGCGTCTTCGGATCATGGGCCGCCTTCCGCGACCCGCCGGTGCCTCGCTGTTATGCCATCGCCATGCCGGCCGCGAGCAAGGCTTCGCGAGATTACGCCCCATTCGCCACAATCGGCACGTGGCCCCGCCGCGCCGTTCGCGGGCAGGTCCATTTCCGCCTGTCCCGCAAAGTGGCCGCAACCGCCCCGATCATCCTCAGCATCGGCGGGCAGCGGTTCACCCTTGCTGGTGGCGGCGGAGATGCATGGGCAAGTGACCGGGCCATGGACGCAGCGATCGTCGCCGCGATGCGCTCGGCCAGGTCCATGACCGTATCCGGGCGCGACGCGAAGGGGCGCCGTTTCTCCGACCGCTATCCGCTGGAAGGCGCGGCCACCGCGATGGACGCAGCGACCGTGGGGTGCGCGCGCCGCTGATGCAAGAAAGGGCGGAGCGCCAGCGCCCCGCCCTTCCCTGGGTTCACCGCTGGTAGCGCTTAGAAGCGCACACCGGCGGTGGCGACGACCTGGTGACGATCGGTGTCGAGGTTGAAGCGGCTGGAGTCAGGCGTGTCGCCTTCGAAATCCACTTCGCCCTTGCCGTACTTCGAATAACGGTATTCCGCGCCGACATAGGCATTGCGGCTTACCGCGAATTCAGCACCCGCACCAAGGCGCCAGCCGTCGGTGTCCAGCTTCTGGGCGAGGTTGACCGTTCCGTCGCTGCCCGTGACCGAGAAGCGCTGGTTGGTGTAGCCTGCCTTACCATAGATCATCGTGGTCGGGCTGGTGACGTAACCGACGCGGCCACCGACATAGATCTCGCGATCCGCCTGGACGTTGCCGAGGTTGAACACCGTGGGCTGGTCGTTGTTGAAGTCACGGCCAGCGGTGCTGCCCGAATACGAAGCTTCGGCACCGACGCGGAAATTCGGGCTCGCGGCGAAATCATAGCCGACCACGCCGCCGTAGGTGACGCCGTCAACCGACTGCTTGAGGTCGCGAGTGTTGTCCACGTCCTCAGTGCTGCCCGAGCGGATGTGATCGTAGCCCACTTCGGCGCCGGCGCGGAGACCGCTGAACGGGATCTCGCTGGCGGTCTGGGCCATCGCGGGGGTCGCCATGGCCACCAGCGAGGCGGCGGCGAGCGATGCGATCTTGTACTTCATGGGGGTACTCCGTCTTTCTTTCGTCCGGTCCGGCGCAGTGCCGTGACCTTGGACACGCTGAACGGGGGACAGCAGCGCCAGTTTCATTAACCTGAAACAACAAGAAGCCTGTGGTGTTTCAGCAACAATCTAATCGACGAAGAGTCGTTCGTGTCCGACATCTGGTGGGAACCACGGCCGGATCGCGAGGTTTGCGCGCGCGCCCTTGAATACCTATATGCGCCGCTTCATGACCGACACTGCCCTCATGTCCATCCCGGGTCCGATCGACCCGGTGCCCGTCGCGCGTCCCGATGCCGCCGATGGAGTCACGCCGCGGTCTGACGGGCGGATCGACCTCCTGGGTCTTCCGCGTGAGCGGATCGCCACCTTTCTGGCCGAGGCAGGGCTGGATGAGAAAGCGGCCAAGCTGCGCTCGCGCCAGGTATTCCACTGGATCTACCATCGCGGGGTAAGCGACTTCGAAGCGATGACCGACATCGCCAAGACGATGCGCCCCTGGCTCGCTGAACGGTTTGTCATCGGTCGGCCCGAGATTGTCGAGGCGCAGCACTCCACTGATGGTACGCGCAAGTGGTTGCTGCGCACCGCGGATGGCCACGACTTCGAGATGGTGTTCATCCCCGATGCTGACCGGGGCACGTTGTGTGTGTCCAGCCAGGTCGGCTGCACGCTCAACTGCACCTTCTGCCACACCGGCACCATGCGGCTGGTGCGCAACCTCACGCCGGGCGAGATCGTCGGTCAGGTGATGCTGGCTCGTGACGCCCTTGGCGAATGGCCGCGCGGTTCGATGGCCGGACTGGAAGACGAAGAAGATGCCGGTCACTATTCGTCGGATGGGCGCCTGCTGACCAACATCGTGATGATGGGCATGGGCGAACCGCTGTACAATTTCGAAAACGTGAAGTCCGCGCTCCGCATCGTGATGGACGGCGCCGGGCTTGCGCTGTCCAAGCGGAGGATCACGCTGTCGACCAGCGGCGTGGTGCCGATGATGGCACGCGCGGGCGAGGAAATCGGGGTGAACCTCGCGGTATCGCTCCACGCGGTGAACAAGGAAACGCGCGATGAGATCGTCCCACTCAACCGCAAATATGGCATCGACGAACTGCTGACCGCCTGCGCGGCCTATCCGGGGGCGTCGAACGCGCGGCGGATCACGTTCGAATACGTGATGCTGAAGGACAAGAACGACAGCGATGCCGATGCACGGGAGCTCGTCCGTCTGCTGAAGCACTACAACCTGCCGGCAAAGGTCAACCTGATCCCGTTCAACCCGTGGCCCGGCGCGGCCTACGAGACGTCTTCGCCTGAACGGGTACGGCGCTTCTCAGAGATCGTATTCGAAGCCGGCATCAGTGCCCCGGTGCGCACCCCGCGTGGACGCGACATCGATGCAGCCTGCGGGCAGCTCCGCACAGCAGCCGAGAAGAAGAGCCGAGCGGAACGGGATCGCGAAGCAGCTGCGGTAGCCTAGACCGCATCACGGGCACGACTTATCGCCGGATCGGGGCATCTCGTCGTGAAAAGCGTTAGGCAACAAAGCGTTCATCTGAGGTTGTGGACCCCCTCGCCAGCTTGAGCGTCGACAGTTCAAGTCGCTCATTCGAGGGAAAGGAAAACCCCGTGAAAAAGATTGCTCTCGCCCTTGCCGCCACTGGCCTCATGGTTCCCGCCGCCCCGGCGCTCGCCGATCATCATCGTGGGCATCATTACAAGCAGAAGCAGCAGCGGTATTATTCGACCGATAACGGCATCCGTTACTGGCAGGGTGAAGACGGCCGGCGCTACTGCAAGCGCTCGGACGGGACCGTGGGCCTGATCGTCGGCGGTGCCGCGGGTGCCCTGGTTGGCCGCGCGATCGACACGCGCGGGGAACGGGCCACCGGCACGATCCTGGGTGCCGCTGCCGGTGCCCTGCTCGGCCGCCAGGTTCAGCGCGGCAGCAGCTCCTACCGCTGCCGCTAAGCACATCGCTTCATCGGGTCGCATCTGATGAACGAGCGCGCCGTCTCCTTCGGGGGGCGGCGCGTTTTGCTATGGGCTTTGTTATGGTGCGCCGCTGTGCTTGAATGGCGGAGATGAGTGATGCCCCGCCCTCCCCTCCCGCCGTCCTGGTCACCGGCGGAGCGCGGCGGATCGGCGCGGCCATCGCCCGACGCTTTGCCGCTGCCGGGTGGCGCGTCATCATCCACTATGGTCGCTCGGTCGCCGAGGCAGAGCAATTGGCCGCCGAGTTGCCTGGAGCCGTCGCCATCCACTGCGATCTGGCGGACGGGGATGCTGCCGAGGACATGGTGGAGCGGCTGGCGAGCTTTCTTCCTGACTGGCGCTGCCTGGTGAACTGTGCGTCCGTGTTTGACGCTGACGACGTTTCCCGCCTCGACGCCGATACCTTCCGCCGGGCGATCCGCGTTAACGCCGAAGCTCCGGCGCGGATGGCGCAGGCGTTTCTCGCAAAGGCGCAGGCGGGCGGCGGACGGCGGGTTATCCAGGTGACCGATCAGAAGCTCGCCAATCCGAACCCGGATTTCTTCAGCTACACGCTGAGCAAGCACGCCATCGCCGGCGCCATCCCGATGCTAGCAATGGGAGCCTGCGGCCCGGACGATCGAGTATACGGGCTCGCCCCGGGCGCCATTCTCGCCAGCCACGACCAATCGGAAGACGAGGCGGCGATCAGTCACCGGCTCAACCTGCTCGGTCGCAGGACCGATGCAGACGAGGTCGCGGACGCGTGCCTGTGGCTGTCGCAGGGATGGCTGGCGAGCGGTGAGACCCTGTTCATCGACAGCGGCCAGCACCTGGTGGCGCAGCCGCGGGACGTGATCTACCTAGCCCGGGAGAATGCCGCATGAAGCGGCACGCGCTCTCTACCCGGATCTGGCACTGGGCGAACTTTGCCTGCCTCGTGATCCTATTCATGAGCGGGCTCAACATCTCCAACGCGCATCCTTGGCTGTACTGGGGCGAACGAGGGTTTCATCCGTCCGAAGCGTGGCTGGCGGTCACCCGCTTTCCGGGATGGGCGACGATCCCGGGGTACTACAGCCTTGCCGGGGCACGGGAGTGGCACCTGGCCGTCGCCTGGCCGTTCGCGCTGCTGCTGGCCTTCCTGTGGCTGGCAATTCTCATTAATGGCCACTTCCGCCGCGACCTGATGACCCGCCGCCGCGAGTGGCGCGGTTCAGCCATTGCCGCTGACATCAGGGCGCACCTGCGGTTCGATTTCGATCGCGGAGACGCCAAGTTCAACTTCCTGCAAAAGCTGTCCTACGGCGTGGTGCTGGGGATCCTGCTGCCGGGCATGGTGCTGACCGGCATGGGCATCAGCCCGGGCCTGGAGCCGATCATGCGCCCGCTGAGCGACTTGGTCGGCGGGCGGCAGTCGATGCGATCGCTGCATTTCATCCTTGCTTGGGGCCTGTTCGGGTTCCTGGTCCTCCACGTCGCGCTGGTACTGGTATCCAATCCGGTGAAGCAGATGCGCGCCATGATCACGGGCGGCCGCGATGCAGCGTAGGGGCTTGCTGGCAGGGATCGCTGCGCTGGCGACAGGCGGCTGCGCCAAAGTCGCCGACAGCGGCACGGGGCAGGCGCTGCTGGGTGCTGCGGAGACGTGGCACATGAACGCCCAGCGCTTCCTCGCCGGCCGGAACGCACTGGCGACCGAATTCACGCGCGCCGACATCTCGCCATTCTTTCGCGGCAACGGAACGACCGCAATCGACACGCCCGAGTACGCCGCGGCGAAGGCGGCTGAGTTCGCCGACTGGCGGCTGACGGTCACCGGGCTTGTCGCGCATCCGCTGACCCTCAGCATGGAAAACATCCGCCGCCTGCCGCAGCGCACGCAGATCACCCGCCATGACTGTGTTGAGGGGTGGAGCGCGATTGGCGAATGGACCGGCCCGCAGCTTGCCACCATCCTGCGTGGCGCGACGCTGCTTCCGTCCGCACGCTTCATCGTATTCCGCTGCGCCGACACGCTGGGCGGTGCGCCATATTACGAGAGCATCGATCTAGTCGATGCGTTTCACCCGCAAACGATCATCGCGCACATGCTGAACGGAGCCCCTCTGCCGGAGCGCAACGGCGCGCCGCTGCGCCTGCGAGTAGAGCGACAATTGGGATACAAGCACGCCAAATATCTGACCGGCCTGGAGATCGTGTCCGACCTCTCGGGCATACACGGCGGCCACGGCGGATACTGGGAGGATCGCGGATACCACTGGTATGCCGGCGCCTGATTTTGACCGTTGACGAGCCACGTGAGGCGTGGATTGCTTACGTTCACCCGCGCGGCGCCACACCTTGGCATGTCACGTCTTGCACAAGGCAAGAGCACCGGTACGAGCGCGAGGCGCCGGATTGGCGCGTCAGCGCAGTGACGAGCAACGAAACGGATCGGTCGCAACGATGAAACTTGTCCCATCGCGGTTTATCGCCCTGCTGCTGGCGGTATGCACCGCCATGGTGCCGCAAATGGCCCTGGCCAAGGTCTCGGTCTCCTTCCACAGCTTCAACGGGTCGCTCCTGTTCGGGCGTTACCCGCACGCGTTCGTGGTGTTCGAGGGCACCTTGGACGACACCGGTGAACGCGTTTACTCCAATTACGGATACACCGCCGTGACCGCGGGTCCCGCCGTCCTCGCGGGGCCGGTCCGGCAGACGATGATGTCCGAAAAGGACAAGTACATCCGCTCCACCAACCGACATTTCACGGTCACGGTGTCCGATGCCACCTATCGCAGGATGATCGCGGAGGTGGCCGCCTGGCGCGATAAACCGGGCAAGAACTACGTGCTCGACAGCAACAACTGCATCCACTTCGTGGGCGCGATCATGCAGCTTGCCGGGGTGCGAGTAACCTACCCCTCCTCGATGGTCCGCAAGCCCAAGGCGTGGATGAACCACATCACCAGGCTAAACCCGCAATTGGGCGCGCGGCAGATTCCCTAGCGCGCCGCGGCACCGGCTTTACTTGCCGCACCTTCGGCAGTCGCCTAGGGCGCGGCGCCACTGGCTCATCCTATCAGTTCCCGGGAACCGACATGACCGACATCAACAAGGTCGTCCTCGCCTATTCGGGCGGCCTCGACACCAGCGTGATCCTGAAGTGGCTGCAGGTAACCTATGGGTGCGAGGTGGTGACATTCACCGCCGATCTGGGCCAGGGCGAGGAGCTGGAACCCGCGCGGGCCAAGGCGCGGCTGATGGGCATTCCCGACGGCAAAATCTACATCGACGACCTGCGCGAGGAATTCGTGCGCGACTTCGTGTTTCCGATGATGCGCGCTAATGCTCGCTATGAAGGCGACTACTTGCTCGGGACCTCGATCGCGCGGCCTCTGATCTCGAAGCGATTGATCGAAATCGCGCGCGAGACCGGTGCCGATGCGATCGCCCATGGCGCCACCGGCAAAGGCAATGATCAGGTCCGCTTCGAACTGTCGGCCTACGCGCTCGATCCCGACATCAAGGTAATCGCGCCGTGGCGTGAGTGGGACCTGACCAGCCGCACCGCGTTGATCGCCTGGGCCGAAAGCCACCAGATCGCGGTCTCGAAAGACAAGCGAGGCGAAAGCCCGTTTTCGACCGACGCCAATCTCCTGCACACCTCGTCGGAGGGCAAAGTGCTCGAGGATCCGTGGGAAGAAGTGCCCGACTATGTCTATTCGCGCACCGAGGAACCCGAGAACGGTCCCGACACGCCCGAATACATCACGATCGATTTCGAACGGGGTGACGGGGTTGCGGTGAATGGCGAGGCGATGAGTCCGGCGTCCTTGCTCACCGCGCTCAACGAATTTGGCCGGCGTCATGGCATCGGCCGTCTCGACCTGGTGGAAAATCGCTTCGTCGGGATGAAGAGCCGCGGCATGTACGAGACGCCGGGCGGCGAGATCTATGCGCGCGCCCATCGCGGGATCGAACAGATCACCCTCGACCGCGGAGCGGCGCATCTCAAGGACGAGTTGATGCCGAAGTATGCGGAGCTCATCTATAACGGCTTCTGGTTCACGCCAGAGCGCGAGATGCTGCAGGCAGCCATCGATCTGAGCCAGGAAAAGGTGTCCGGTACGGTTCGGCTCAAGCTGTTCAAGGGCCAGGCGCAAGTGGTCGGCCGCAGGTCGCCCAACTCGCTCTATTCCGAGCGGCACGTTACCTTCGAGGACGACGCCGGCGCGTACGACCAGAAAGATGCTGCCGGGTTCATCAAATTGAACGCCTTGCGCCTGCGATTGCTCGCTCAGCGAGATCGTTGATTTAAACCAAGGATTTAGTGCAGTTCGACTGCGCCAGTTTTTTATCCACCGATGTCCACAGGGAAAACCGGGGAAAGTGGATAAGTGGCCACTTGCGTCCTTGCCCGACTCGGCTCCGAAGCGCAGGTTCGGGTCATCGAGAGGAAACGAAATCCTTCAACTGGACAGGCTTAACAGCTTGAACGGAAAATGGATTTTCTACCAATCGTGATGGCGGCACCTGTCCGCGCAGACCTTGAGATCGTCGAATATCGGGCTTCGGTTCGATGCCAGGCGATCACCAGATAGGAATGCGAACGCGATGCAGTCATCGGCTGGACAGACCCAGCCATTCGAATGGCACGGTGTGCAGGCTTCGGCCAGGTATGCGGTGCTAAAGAATGGTCGGGAATGATCGGCCTCGGAACCGGATGTCGGCGCTGGATCTTCGGATTCGCGCCAGCGGAAGGATCCGGATGCCGGTGCGAGCACCGGTGACAGAGCTGACGGAACGCCGGTCTTCGGATCGATCGACCTTCAGCGACGACACTGGGCGCCAAGTGCCTTCTTCGGGAGGTCCACGCGCTGGTGAGAGTGGGGTCGACCTTCGGGTCGGCCCCATTTGCGTTCAGGCCGCGCATGACATCTTTGCTTGAAATGCAGCCGAGCGGTGGCTGAGCGAATCGGGCATGAACGGCTCGCTCGATCACCCGCACGAAGCGGTCGTCAGCCTGCGGTTGGCGGAACTATCGTGGTTAATCTTGAGTAACCACACGATGAACGGTTTGCACGATGGGGCAAAGCGAGCGTGCAGGGGTGCCTCCCAAGCATAGACGCGGGTAAACCGCCCGCCATGCAAAGAACCAACAAACGCATGTCGCGCCAGATGCTGCGCAGCGTCGTATTCGCTGCCGCCGTCATGCTCCCCGCATCCGCCAGCGGACCGGCATTTGCAGACGCAGGTGTTTCAGCCAGCCGCGAGAATTTCGCAGCGTCCTTCGCCAGTCTCAACACCGCCGCCAGCGCTTTTGTTCCCTCGACCGGGATGGTTGACGTAACCGCCATCCAGCCAAGCGAAGAGCCTGAGATCGAGGGCGCCGGACGGTCGATTGGCAGCGGCATCGCCAGCTATTACGGCAACGAACTCGCCGGCAATCGCACCGCGAGCGGTGAGCGGTTCGATCCGGGCAAATTGACCGCCGCGCATCGCACCCTGCCGATGGGTAGCCGCGTCCTTGTCACCAATGCGGCGAACGGCAAATCGGTGATCGTTCGGATCAACGATCGTGGCCCGTTCCACGGTAACCGGGTGATCGACCTGTCGAAGTCAGCTGCCAGTCGTATCGGCCTGATCGCTCGCGGCAGCGGGCGGGTAGAGATGGCGTTGCTGGACTAACCTTGCGCCTTGGGCGCGATCGCAAGTCGATGCGCGCGCGCCGCGAAACGCTGCCTCTCCGGTGTCTGACCCCGAACTTGGAGTGACGCCCGGAAAGTCCTGTTGGTTCACGCGTTGATGATCTGCACGCACACACGAAAGGATCATCATGCAGGGTGAAATTCTCAGCATCGCGACCATAGTCGGCCCCATCCTCATGCTCGCCGTGATCATCTGGGCCTACATGCGCAACAAGTCCGCCAGTCGCTCGACAACTCAACGTGCCGAGCGCGGCGCTCGCGAACTGCGGGAGGAAATCGAGCACGACCGCGATCCCACCTGAGGAGCGCCGAGGCTGCTGGCGGTCGCACCTCCGCCCCTCACGCCTTGATCTGATGCCGTCCACCGTTTCGCCACAGGCTCAGCCTTGGAGAAATTGACCGCGCGCGAGGCGGTGCATAGGACCGGGCAGATGACAATTAGCTCAGGGGCGGCGCTGACTGCGTTTGCCATTTCGACGTGCTTGCTCGGCGAAGATCTACAAAAGCTGGCGCAGGATGTGCGTGGCTTAACCCGCTCCCGGTGAAGCGTTTCGCGGGCCTTTTCCTGTGCGTGCTGGCGGCTTGCCGTCCGCCGGCGAGCGACGATTACGTTCAGCGCATCGAGCTGAATGCCGGGCGCGGTCCCACGGTGGAACCGACCTCGCCGCAGGTCGAAGGCGCGATATGGGCGCCCGGCGGAGGGTCTGAGCGGATCGTGTTCGGCAAACCGGGTTCGCCCCCATACCTAGCGCTTGCGTGCATCGGCACGGGCAGCAGGCGCGCCGTCGAGATCACCCGCTTCGCGCGAACGGATCCCAGGGCGCGCGGCATGATGGCCCTGGTTGGCAACGGACATATCGCGCGGCTCAAGATCGATGCAGAATGGAACGGCCGGGGGTGGTTATGGCGCGGTCGCTACCGCCCCACTGACGAACGGCTCGATGCGTTCACCGGCACGCGCAAGCTGGAATTGACCATCCCAGGCGCCGGCACATTGGTGCTGCAGGGCAGCAATGAACCCGGCCAGCTGATCGACCTGTGCCGACGCCTGTCGGCGCCCGCAATCAGGGTCCAGCCTGCGGCGATCCTTCCGCCAGGCTGACGAGACTGTCGACGGTGAGGACCTGCGGCAGAACCTGTGCCTCGCCTCCCGGGGCATACCACAAGTAAAGCGGGATGCCGGCCGCCCCATGGCGGGTAAGGAAGCGGGTGATTGCCGGATCGCGCCGCGTCCAGTCGCCCACCAGCGCCACCACGCCCGCCTTTTCAAAGGCCTTGCGGGTCGCCTCACGCTCAATCGCCGCCCGCTCGTTCACCTTGCAAGTGAGGCACCAGTCGGCGGTGAACCAGACGAAGACCGGCCTGCCCTCCGCCCGTGCGCTCGCGAGCGTCGCCTCGGAGAACGGTCGCGCGGGAAGCACGCCCTCGGTCGCGCTGGCGGGCGGCGCAACCAAGCTGGGCAAGGCCACTGCCATTGTCACCGCGAGCCCGGCGCTCAGTCCGGCCAGTGCAGTTCGCCGGTTCGCGCCTTGCCAGAGCGCCGCCAGCGCCGCGATAGTCAGCAAGGCCAGGATTGCGGCCCCGACCGCGAAAGACGCTCCGCCCAGACGCCAGCAAAGCCACGCCAACGCGGCCACCGTCAGCCCCATCGGCACTGCCATTGCGCGGCGGAATCGCTCCATCCACGGCCCCGGGCGCGGCAACAGGCGGCGCAGTGGAGGCAGGAACCCCAGCAGCAAGAACGGTAGCGCGAGACCCAGGCCAAGCGCGCCGAACAGCAGCAACGCCTGCGCCCACGGCAACAGCAGCGCCGCGCCCATCGCCGCCGCCATGAACGGTCCTGTGCACGGGGTGGCGACAAACGCCGCCAGCAGTCCGGTGGCGAAGGCGCCGGCCGGCTGACCTCCGCGCGTCAGCGACAGTGACGGCAGGTGGAACACGCCCGCCAGATTGGCGGTGATCGCCGACGCCAGCACCAGCAGCGCAACCACCACCGCCGGTTCCTGCAACTGGAAGGCCCAGCCGACCATCTCCCCCGCTGAGCGCAGCACGAGCAGCAGCACGCCAAGCGCCAGCGTCGCCAGCAGGACCCCGGCGGTGTACGCGATCCCTTCTGCCCGAGCTTGCGCATCGCTCTCACCCGCGCGTGCCAGGCTCAGCGCTTTCAGGCTGAGGATGGGGAACACGCACGGCATCACGTTCAGCAGCAGCCCCCCGGCCAACGCGCCGAGCAGCAGCAGCCATATGGGTCCGGCCTGCCTGTCTCCGGTCTTGAGCGGCACGCCGCCCGTCGGGACTGGCCCGGGTACGGCGCTGAAGCGTACCCCCTCCCCGTTGCCCAGCGCCAGAATGCCGCTCATGGTCTGCGGTCGTCCGGCGCCCGCCGCCAAGGGGATTTCGGCAATCAGCAGGTCGCCCTCAGCAGCGAACGTCTGGACCGCGGCGTATCGGACAAGATCGCGCTGCTCGAGGAACACGTGAAGGTCGGGCTTGGCCAGCGTGGCCGGCAACGGAATGGCGATGCGCAGCCGCCCCCCCTCGCTGGCGAAGCTGGCCGCGCGGTCGATCAGTGCGGGGATCGCCGCGCGCCAGCGATCGAACTGCGCGCCTGGCTGGACTTGCGCCAGGTCAAGCGTGAGGCGCGCTTGTTCGGGCACGCAAATCTGATCGGTGCAGGCGAGCCACTGCGCATCGACCGCAATGGGCGCGGGCCTGGCCGCGGCCGCCGAAGACGGAACCTCGACATCGATCAGCACCGCGTACGGCCCTTCGTACACGTGGTTCATCAAGCCACCGATGACGAGCCGCTGCGGCACTGGATATTGCGGCTCTCCCGCTTGCCACCCGGGCGGCAACTTCCACTTGAGCGTCAGGCCGTATCCCGCGTCGCCGGGGTTCTTCCAGTAGCCATGCCACCCGGGTTCCGGCGTAAAGGCGATAGCCAGGGTAAGCGGTTGGCCCGGACGAACCGGTCCCTCGGCCACCAGGCGCGCGGCGATGTGGTTGGGCCGCGCCTGCGCCGTCGCGACATCGTGCATCAGCAGGGCCAGGAATGCACACAGCACCGCCAGAAGGGGCAAGGACCTTGCGCGCATCGTGACTTGCGCTCTAGGGCCCGTGGACATGGACGACAAGCGCGACCTCGTGATCCTGGGCGGCGGACTCGTCGGCATGACGCTGGCGCTGGCTGCGGCAAGCAAGGGCATCTCCAGCCACGTCGTCGATCGGGCCGATCCCGCCGAATTGACCGCAGTGGGCTTCGATGGCCGCGCCTCCGCCATTTCGACCGCCAGCTGGAACCTGTTCGGCAACATCGGTCTGGCAAGCGCGTTGGAGCCTTTCGCCTGTCCGATCGAGCGCATCGCCGTCAGCGACCAATTGAAGCCGGGCCAGATCGATTTCGTGCCTGAACCGCACGAAGGTTCGCTCGGCCGCATGTTCGAAAACCGGCGCCTGAGGCTGGCGCTGTTCGAAGCCGCGGAGCAGCAGCCGCTGATCGCCTTCCATCCTCGCGCCGAGGTGATCGAGCGGGAACGCGGGGCGCACGGCGTGGCCGCGCGACTACGAGATGGGCGCACGCTCACCGGCAGCCTGATGGTGGCGGCGGAGGGCAGGCGCTCGCCCACTCGAGAGGAAGCTGGCCTGCCGTTGGCGCAGTGGGATTATCGCCATCGGGCCATCGTGACAGGGCTGGTCCACGATGCACCGCATGGCGGAACCGCGTGGGAAATCTTCTATCCGGCGGGCCCCTTTGCGTTGCTGCCGATGCTCGACGACGAAGCCGGCAACCATCGCAGCGCGCTGGTGTGGACCGTTGCGGAAAAGGACGCGGCGGGAACGCTCAAGCTCGGCGACCGCGCTTTCCTGGCCGAAGTGAACAAGCGGATGGGCGAGGTGCTTGGCACCGTCACTGCGGCGGGTCCGCGGGCCTCCTATCCCTTGAGCTTCCAGCACACCGCGCGGATCGTGGCCGACCGGCTGGCGCTGGTGGGCGATGCGGCCCACGGCATCCATCCGATCGCTGGCCAGGGTCTGAACCTGGGCCTGCGCGATGTCGGCGCACTGGTCGAAGTGATCGCTGACGGGATGCGGCTGGGCCTCGAGCCCGGCGATGCCCAGTTGCTGGCGCGCTACGAACGGTGGCGCAGTCTCGACAGCATGTCGGTGGCACTGGCAACCGATGGGCTGACCTGGCTGTTCGGCGTTCCGGGGAAGGCCGCCAGCGCGGTGCGCCGACTCGGCATGGGCGGGGTCCAGCGCCTGTCACCGCTGAAGCACTGGTTCATGGATGAAGCGCGCGGCGTATCGGGCGCGCTTCCTGAATTGCTGACCGAACGCTACTGAGCGGCAGGCGTAGCCGCGACGGCCGGACTGAGCTGCTCGACCGGCTGCCCGGCGCCGTTACGCAAGGTGCGCGGCTCCTGCACCGCAGCGGTCTCGATCAATTCCAGCGCCCGCTGCGCCCGCTCATACCGGCTGGCATCGGCGAGCCACTGCGCCGCGTCCACGGACCCGGGCAAAAGCCGGACCTCGGCCATAGCCTTGTCCACCCGTCCGCTTTCCAGGAACATCCGCGCGCGCTGGAACCGCCGCTCCGGCTGAGGCGAAGGGGTGGTTTCGCGGCGGATCACGAACATGTTCGACAGCTCTTCACCCAGGCGGCTGAGGCTGGGCCGTCCCGACCCCCGCTCAAGGCTGGGCTGAAGACCGTCGAGACGCGCCACCAACACGTCGCGGGTCACAGGGTTGCCCGCAAAATCGAGCACCGTCTGCACCGCGTTGGGCTGAGCATCGCCGAACCGCAGGCGGAGCTGATCCGCCAGGTAGCCCAGTTCGCTACCGCGCTCCAGCGCACGGCGGGCGGCAAACGCGATCAGCAGGCCTTCCGCGCGCGCCGCGTTGCCGCCCGCCGCCTGCGCCTGAAGGTCGAGCCGGGCGATCCGCTGCTCGGCCGCCGCGAGCCGCTGGTCGAGACCGCCTTGGGTCTCTTGCACCCGGGCAACCGCAGCGGCGGCGGTCTCGCTCGGCACGGGGCGCGCGGGTGGGCCGGCCAGTGGCGCCTGCTCGGTCGGTGCGGGCGCGGGAGAGGCAACGCCGGGTACGAAATACCCGCGCCACGCAAGGTAGCCGACCACCGACGCTCCCAGCAGGAACGACGCCAAAACTGCAAACAAGACCGGCTTCAACGACGAGCGCGGACGGCTCGTGGTGGTGTAATCGTTCATCAAGTCCCGTTCTGCGAACCCGGGCATCCCGCCCTTGTCGACGTCAGTCTTGGCACAACCTCGCGGCCAAGGCCAGCAGCCGCGTATCGGTGGGCTGGTCTGCTGCAACGGCGGTCCGCCATCCGGACCCCGCGGCGGTCACGATCCGGGGGCCGAGGCCGGCGATGGTTACCGGCGCGCGGTCGATCGCCAGGCGATCGCACTCGCCGGCGAACCGCTCCGCCGCGTCCGCGGAATGGAGCAGCACCACCGCGCCACCGCGCAGCACAGCCGGCACCGCGGGGTCCAGATCGACCGGCTGCGCGCGGTAGACCACGCGCTCGGCCATCGTGCATCCGCCGCGCACCTGCAGCGCGATCCGCTTCTCCCCGGCAAGGCGCAACAACCTGACGGGCGTGGTGAAAGCATCGATCACGGATTGCAGCCCGCCCTCGCCCGTACCCGCGACGGTGAACCCTGCGGCGCGGGCTGCCTGCGCAGTGCGCTCCCCGACAGCGAAAACCGGTAGCCCCGTCAGCCGGGCGAGATCCGTCCCGCCGCAGCGGAAGGCATTGGCGCTGCCCGCGATGATCGCGTCGTATTGGGAAGCGTTCGGCACCTGCCAGGCCACGGGCTCCATCGCGGACAGGGGCGCCCCCATCGCGGTCAATCCCAGAGCTTCGGCGGCGGCCAGTGTTTCGCTGAGCCCCGGTTCGGGCCGCAGCACGATCAGCGGCTGCGTCACGGTCCGCTGAACAGCGCGGCAATTCCCGGCGTCGCGCGGGCCAGCAGGTCCGCCGCCAGCCGTCCGGCCGCTGCGTGGTCCCCGGCTGTGAAGGTCGCGGTGCCCTCCACCCGCTCCGCCCCGTCCGCGCTGAACAGTGCGGCGGTCATCGCGAGGTGTGCTCCGTCGGAACGGGTGAGCACGGCAATGGGCGACTGGCAACTGCCGCCCAGTCCCGCCAGCAAGGCGCGCTCCGCCATGACTTCCGCCCGGCTGGGGGCGTGGTCCACCGCCGACAGCCACTCCCGGGTCTGGGCAGCGTCGGCGCGGCATTCGATCCCGATGGCGCCCTGCGCGGGAGCCGGCAGCCAGTCAGAAGTTTCCAGCGGATGTCCCGTGCCGGTCTCCCCCAGCCGCTCCAGCCCGGCCGCCGCGAGCAGGGTCACGTCGGCCTCTCCCGCCGCCAGCTTGGAGATGCGGGTCGCCACGTTGCCGCGGATCGGCACCACCTGCACATCCGGCCGGCGGTACAGCATCTGCGCGGCCCGGCGCGGCGCGCTGGTGCCGACCCGGGCGCCTTCGGGGATGCCCCGGATGCTGGCGGCACCGAGCAGGACGTCGCGTACATCCGCGCGCGGGAGCACGGCGGCGATCGTCAGCCAATCGGGCCGAATGGTCTCGACATCCTTCAGCGAGTGAACCGCCCCGTCGATCCGGCCATCCTCGAGACAGGCGTCGAGTTCCTTGGTCCACAGCGCCTTGCCGCCGATCTCCGCCAGCGGGCGGTCCTGCACCTTGTCCCCGCTCGCCAGCACCGGCACCAGTTCGACCGCGCTTTCGTCCCATCCGTGCGCCTTGCACAACCGCGCGCGCGCCTCATGCGCCTGCGCCATGGCAAGCGGTGAGCGGCGGGTTCCGAGGCGAAGCTTGGGTGTCACAGTCATCGGGTGCGCTTGCCGTAGCCAAGCAAAGCTCTAAGTGAAAGCAACGATGGGTGTGGTGCTGGGCATTGAATCGAGCTGCGACGAAACCGCAGCGGCGCTGGTCGCAGGCGATCGCACGATCATCGCGCAGGCCATCGCCAGCCAGGACGAAGCGCACGCGCCTTATGGCGGCGTGGTGCCCGAAATCGCCGCGCGTGCCCATGCCGAACGGCTGGCGCCGATGATCGAGGCGGTGATGCGTGACGGTGGGCTCAAGCTGGGCGACCTCGATGCCGTCGCCGCCACCGCCGGGCCCGGTCTCATCGGCGGGGTCATGGTCGGGCTGGTCACCGCCAAGGCGCTGGCGATGGCGGGCGACGTTCCGCTGATGGCGATCAATCACCTGGAAGGCCATGCGCTCAGCCCGCGCCTCGCGGATCCGGCGCTGGCGTTCCCTTACGCCCTGCTGATGGTGTCTGGCGGGCACTGCCAGATCCTCCGGGTGGAGGGCGTCGGACGATACCAGCGACTCGCGACAACCATCGACGATGCGCTGGGCGAAGCGTTCGACAAGACGGCCAAGATACTCGGGCTCGGTTTCCCCGGCGGACCGGCCGTTGAGCAGCTTGCGCGGGAGGGCGATCCGGAGGCAGTTCCCCTCCCCCGCCCGCTGGTCGGCAGCGGGGAGCCGCACTTCAGCTTCGCCGGCCTGAAGAGCGCGGTGCTGCGCGCGCACCAGAGCGGCCTTCATGCCGATGCGGACCTTGCCGCCAGCTTCCAGCAGGCCGCGATCGATTGCGTGGTCGATCGGCTTACCCATGCCCTGCGCGCGATGGAGCCGGTCGAAACGCTGGTCGTCGCTGGCGGCGTGGCCGCGAACCAGGCAGTGCGCCGCGCTCTCGAAAGCCTCACCGCGGCGCAGGGCTTGCGTTTCTCCGCGCCGCCGCCGGCGCTGTGCACCGATAATGCCGCGATGATCGCGTGGGCCGGGCAGGAGCGGCTGGCGATCGGTGCCCCGTTCGATCCGCTCGACATCGCCGCCCGCCCCCGCTGGCCGCTCGATCCCGCGGCAGAGCCGGTGCGCGGCGCAGGGTACAAGGCTTGAGTTCCGCCTCTCCGCAAGTCGCGGTGCTGGGCGCAGGGGCCTGGGGGACCGCGCTGGCGCAGATGCTCGCCAGCGACGGGCGCGAGGTGCTGTTGTGGGCGCGCGAACCGGAGCTGGTCGAGGAGATCAACACCCGCCGCACCAACAGCCTGTTCCTCCCGTCCGCCATGCTCGCGCCGTCGATCCGCGCGACCGGTGACCTGAGCGATCTGGCGCAGGCGGAGCTGGTGCTCGCCGTCACGCCAGCACAGCACCTCGCCGCCGTGGTCGAAGCGATGCCGGCGCATCCGCGCGATCTGGTGCTTTGTTCCAAGGGCATCGA
This sequence comes from Altererythrobacter sp. TH136, assembly GCF_007065885.1. NCBI lineage: Bacteria > Pseudomonadati > Pseudomonadota > Alphaproteobacteria > Sphingomonadales > Erythrobacteraceae > Altererythrobacter > Altererythrobacter sp. TH136. The sequence continues at coordinate 845,767 of NZ_CP041409.1, forward strand.
AGCGGGCACCGGGCGGCTGATGAACCACGTGGCCCGCGATGCCGCCCCCGAAAGCGAAATCGCGGTCTTGTCCGGGCCCACGTTCGCTCACGAGGTCGCAGCCGGCTTGCCGACCGCGGTGACGCTGGCTTGCGCAGGCGGCGAAGCGCAATGGCAGCGGCTGGCGCCGGCGATCGCGCGGCCGGCGTTCCGGCCATACTATTCGGATGACGTGGCAGGCGCCGAGATCGGGGGCGCGGTCAAGAACGTGCTGGCGATCGCCTGCGGAGTCGTCGACGGGCTCGGGCTCGGGCAGAACGCCCGCGCGGCGCTGATCGCCCGGGGTTATGCGGAAATGCTCCGCTTCGGCGAGGCGCTGGGAGCGCAGCGCGACACCCTGGCCGGCTTGTGCGGCCTCGGCGACCTGGTGCTCACCTGCTCGTCCACCGCCAGCCGCAACTTCAGCCTCGGCAAGGCGCTCGGCGAAGGGGGCGATCCGGAGCAGCTTATGGCCGACCGGCGCACCGTGGCCGAAGGCGCGCATACCGCCCCGGTGCTCACCGAGCTGGCCGCGCGCCATGGGGTCGCCATGCCGATCGTGGCGGCGGTCTATCGCCTGCTGCACGGCGCCCCTGCCCGCGACATCGTTGCCGAACTGCTCGCCCGGCCCCTGGGTGCAGAGACCGACGCGTGAATTCAGACCGCGATCAGGGTGACATCGCTGCTCTGGCCAAGGGCGGCCGGCAGAACTTCTTCGGTTTCCTGCTGCGCCTTGCGGGGATGCTGCCGTTCCTGTTCATCGCGGGCCGGCTCTACGGCGCGGCCGCGCTCGGCCGCTATGCCTCGGCCCTGGTCGTGGTCGAGATCGTCGGGCTGATCTGCTCCATGGGGGAGAAGCGCGGGCTCGCCCAGCGCCTGACCGAGGATCCCGACACCCGCCCCGCCAATGTCGTGTTCGATGGTATGCTCATCGCGCTTCTCGCCGGATCGGCCGCTGCGGCGTTTTTCTGGCTGGTGCCGGCACCGCTGTTCCCGAGCGGGGAATACACCCAGCTCGACCGGCTGATCGTGCTGGCGATCCCCGCCTATGCGTTGACTGAGATCGTGCTGGCCGCGCAGGCGTATCGCTTCGACATCGCCACCACCGTCCGCGCGCGTTCGATCGTCCTTCCCTGGACGCTGTCGATCGGTGCCGGCGTGCTGTGGTTCGTGGTGCCGGAATCCGGCCTTGCGCTCGCATACCTCGCAGCGACCCTGGCGGGGCTTTCCACGGGACTGTGGTCGTTCCTGAGGACGTATGGCTTGCCGCGCGCCTGGCACCCGCGGCTGGGGGAGATGGCCCGGTTGACTACCCGCGCGTTGCCGCTGGCCACCGCCGATGCCATCGAGTGGGGCACCCGGCGGCTCGACATCTTCATCCTGGGCCTGTTCGCGGCGCCGAGCGCGGTCGGGGTCTATTACGTCGCCCAGCAGGTCGCCTCGCTGCCGCAGAAGCTGAAAACCAGCTTCGAGCCGATCCTGGGGCCGGTAATCACCCGCAATCTCAAGGACAAGAACTACGCGGCGATCGCCCGCCAGGTGTGCCAGGTGGGCTTCTGGATCACCGCCGCGCAAGCCGGAATCGGGCTGGCACTCGGAATTCCGGGAGAAGCGGTGATGGGGCTGATGGGTCCGAACTTCGTCGGCGGGACCGGGGCGCTGGCGTTCCTGCTGGCGGCGGAGGTCGTAGCCTCCACCGCGGTGGTGTCGGAAGCGGCCCTGATCTACGTCGCGCGGGTCCGTAATTTGCTGATTTCGGTGGCGACGATCGGGCTGCAGGCGTTGCTTACGGTGGCAGCGATGCTGATGGTTGATCGTTTCGACCTGCCCGAGACCTGGAAGGCCGCCGGCGCGGCGGCGGCACTGATGCTGGCGCTCGGGGTCGCAAGCCTGGTGAAGTCGATCGTGCTGAGCCGCTTCCTCCAGCATCGGATCAACAACTGGCGCTGGGCGCTGGTATATGCGGCCGCGCCGGCCATCCTGGTCGGCTGGGTGGCGACCATGCTGCCCGAATGGGCCGAACTGGCGATCGGGGTTCCCGCGATCCTGTTGGCGTACGGCTGGGTGATCTGGCGGTTTGGCTTCGGCCCGGAAGACCGGGTACTGTTTCGTCGTAATCTCGAACATGCCGATGAAGCGATCGATGCCGAAGCCGCCGCGATCGCCGGCGCACCTGCTAGAAAGGTAGAACCATGAACGATTTCGTCACTGCCAACTGGCCGCTGATGGTAATCGCGACTTTGGTGGTCATCGCGCTGCTGTGGTGGCTGCTGGTCGCCTCGCGGCGCACCCGGGTCCAGATCGACCGGCACGATATGCTCGATGAGGATGCCGCGCCCGCCGCGCGCAACCACGCGCTGATCGATGCGCCGCCCGCCGCGGCGCCATCGGTCGTGGTGCCCCCGCTGGTGCCTGATGCCATCGGCGGCGCTGGCGTCGCGGTCGCCGCCGCCGCGCTCGAGGCACGGCGGGACGCAGGGGAAATCGCCGGTGACGATCTCACCCGCATCAAGGGGCTGGGTCCAAAGCTTGCCGCCACGCTCAACGACCTTGGCGTGTCGCGTTTCGATCAGATCGCGGGGTGGAGCGATGCTGACATCGACCGGATCGATGCGCAGCTCGGGCGCTTCCAGGGCCGCATCCGCCGCGATGACTGGGTCGGCCAGGCCCGCCTTCTGTCAGCTGGGGACGAGGCCGCGTTTCAGGCGAAGTTCGGCGCCGTCTGATAGGGAACAAAATCAAGTCTTCGGGGTTAATGCGCGATCCACCCTGAACCCCGTGCAGAAGGAATAATCATGGCTCAACAGTGCGTCCTCGTGGCCGAAGATGAGCTGATCATCGGGGTGGACCTGTGCGATACCGTGGAGGAAGCCGGGTACGATGTCGCGGGCCCGTTTGAATCCTCGAGTTCCGCAATCGACGCTATCGAGCGCCGCAAGCCGGACCTCGCGATCCTCGACGTGCGGCTCGGTGACGGTGAAGTGTTTCCTCTCGCTGAAAAGCTGATGGCGGCGAACGTGCCGGTGATCTTCCACTCCGGCGAATTTTCACCGAGCGAGGTGAGCGGCCGCTATCCGCAGGCGCACGCGCTGGCCAAGCCGTGCCCGCCCGATCAGATCATCGCCACCATGCGAGAGGCTCTGGCCGAAGCCTGACCTTGCACGCGGTGCCCGGTCCTGCAAAGGATCGGCGCATGACACCATTCGACTGGCACGACCCGTTCAGCCTCGACGCGCAGCTTTCCGAAGACGAGCGCATGATCCGCGACGCCGCCCATGCGTTCGCGCAATCCGAATTGCAGCCCCGCGTGATCGAGGCGTTCGCCAACGAGGTCGATGCGCCCGAGCTGTTCCCACTGATGGGCCGCGCCGGACTGCTGGGCGCCACGGTCCCGGAGGAATACGGCGGCGCGGGCGCGAGCTATGTCGCCTACGGCCTGATCGCGCGAGAGATCGAACGGGTGGATTCTGGTTACCGCTCGATGGCGAGCGTGCAGTCCAGCCTCGTGATGTACCCGATCCACGCTTACGGCTCCGAAGCTCAAAAGCGCAAATACCTGCCCGGCCTCGCCAGCGGTGAACTCATCGGCTGCTTCGGCCTGACCGAGCCTGACGCCGGTTCCGATCCTGGCGGCATGCGCACGTATGCCAAGCAGAATGGTGACGGCTACTCGTTGTCGGGCGCCAAGACCTGGATCAGCAACGCCCCGTTCGCCGACGTGTTCGTCGTCTGGGCCAAGAGCGAGGCGCACGGCGGTGCGATCCGCGGGTTTATCCTCGACAAGGGCATGGCGGGCCTGTCCGCGCCCAAGATCGACAACAAGCTGTCCTTGCGCGCCAGCACCACCGGCATGATCCTGATGGACGAGGTCAAGGTCGGCGCCGATGCGCTGCTGCCCGAGGTGTCCGGGCTCAAGGGTCCGTTCGGTTGCCTAAACCGCGCGCGCTACGGCATATCTTGGGGTGCGATGGGCGCGGCCGAGTTCTGCCTTCACGCCGCGCGCCAGTACGGCCTCGATCGCGAGCAGTTCGGCGTGCCGCTCGCCTCCAAGCAGCTCTTCCAGCTCAAGCTCGCCGACATGATGAGTGAAATCGCCCTGGGGCTCCAGGCGTCGCTTCGCGTGGGCCGGCTGATGGACGAGCACGCCTTCGCGCCCGAGATGATCTCGATCGTCAAGCGCAACAATGTCGGCAAGGCGCTCGATATCGCGCGTAAGAGCCGCGACATGCACGGCGGCAACGGGATCAGCGGCGAATACCAGGTGATCCGCCACATGGTGAACCTCGAAACGGTGAACACCTATGAAGGCACGCACGATGTCCACGCGCTGATCCTGGGCCGCGCGATCACCGGGATCCCGGCGTTTTGACGCATCAGAAGCAGATGCGCCTGTGGGCCTATTTTCGCAGTTCGACCAGCTATCGGCTGCGGATCGCGCTGAACCTCAAGGGCCTCGAATACGAGGTCATTCCGGTGGACCTGCGCACCGCACAGCAGAAGGACGCCGGGTTTACCGCGCGCAACCCCTTCGGCAGCGTTCCCATGCTCGAGGCGGACGGACGCGACCGCGCGCAGTCGATGGCGCTGCTCGAATGGCTGGACGAGGCGTACCCCGAACCCCCGCTGCTGCCCTCAGGGATGGAGGACCGCTACACCGCGCGCGAGCTTGCCTATGGCATCGCCACTGAAATCCACGCGGTGAACAACCTGCCGGTGCTCAATTATCTCAAGACCGAGCTCGGCCATTCGCAGGACGAGATCGACGTCTGGTACCGCCACTGGCTGGCGCGCACGCTCGATCCGGTCGAGGGGCTGCTGGCGCAGATCGGCACCGGCGAATTCCTGTTCGACGGGCCCGGCCTGTTCGAAGTCGTCCTGCTTCCGCAGGTATACAATGCGCGCAAGTTCGCGTTCGATTTCTCCCGCCACCCGCATATCGAGCGGATCGAGGCGGCGTGTCTCGCCCTGCCCGCGTTCGAGCGCGCCCACCCCGACAACCAACCGGATAGCCCGCAATGAAACTCGCCTCTCTCAAGCACGGCCGCGACGGCAAGCTGGTCGTCGTGTCCAAGGACATCACCCGCTATTCGTCGGCCGAGCACATCGCTCCGACGATGCAGTACGCGCTCGACAATTGGGCTGAGGTCGCACCGCAGCTGGAGGCGCTGTACCGTGACGTCGAGCACTGGACGGTGCCGTGCGGGCGCTTCCACGAACATGACGCCGCCAGCCCCCTTCCTCGCGCGTACCAGTGGGCGGACGGCAGCGCGTACATCAACCACGTCGAACTGGTCCGCCAGGCGCGCGGCGCGCAAGTGCCGGAAAGCTTCTACCATGACCCGCTGATGTATCAGGGCGGCAGCGACGGTTTCTTGGCCCCCCGCGATCCCATCCCGCTCAAGGACACCGCCTGGGGCTGCGACATGGAGGGCGAGATCGCCGTCATCGTCGACGACGTGCCGATGGGCGTGTCGTCCGACGAGGCGGTGGGGCACATCAAGCTGCTGATGCTGGTCAACGACGTGTCGCTGCGGGGCCTCATCCCGGGTGAGCTGGAGAAGGGTTTCGGCTTCTTCCAGTCGAAGCCCGCCAGCGCGTTCTCGCCGGTCGCGGTGACTCCCGACGAGTTGGAAGATGCATGGGCCAACAGCGTCATCAACCTGCCGCTGATGGTGGATTACAACGGCCAGCCGTTCGGCCGGGCCAACGCCGCGCAGGAAGCCACGTTCAACCTGGCCGATCTGGTCGCTCACGCCGCCAAGACCCGTAGCCTGTGCGCCGGATCGATCATCGGTTCGGGCACGGTGAGCAACAAGGGTGCCGATGGCGGTCCGGGCACGCCCGTCAGCGAGGGAGGCGCTGGCTATTCGTGCATCGCCGAGATTCGCATGATCGAGACCATTGCCGGCGGAAAGCCGACCACGCCCTTCATGCAGCCGGGCGATGTGGTGTCGGTCGAAATGCGCGATGCGCAGGGCCATTCGATCTTCGGCAAGATCGAGCAGGAGGTCGTCGCCGCCTGATCGCGCTTGCGCGCAGACGCTTTCGAAATCATGGTATCCCGCAGATAACTGGGAGAGCACCATGACCGATCCGTTTGACCTCGCTGGCAAAGTCGCTGTCGTTACCGGCTCATCGCGCGGGATCGGCAAGGCCATTGCTGAGCAACTCGCCGCCCGCGGCGCGCGTGTGGTGGTGTCGAGCCGCAAGCAGGATGCCTGCGAGGAAGTCGCCGCGGCGATCAACGCGCAGTACGTCGCAGGGCGCGCCATCGCGATCGCGGCCAGCATCTCATCGAAAGAAGCGCTGCAGGACCTTGTCGCGGGCACGCGCGAGCGGTTCGGGCCGATCGACATCCTGGTGTGCAACGCCGCGTCCAATCCGCACTATGGCTCGCTCGATACGATCGACGATGCGATGTTCCGCAAGACGCTCGACAACAACATCCTGTCGAATCACTGGCTGATCCAGCTCGCCTTGCCCGATATGCGCGCGAAGCGGGACGGGGCGATCGTGGTGATCAGTTCGATCGGCGGTCTGCGCGGATCGACGGTGCTCGGCGCCTATACCATCACCAAGGCGGCCGATATCCAGCTGGTCCGTAACTACGCTGTCGAGAATGGCCAGCACGGCATCCGCGTGAACGGCATCGCGCCGGGCCTGGTAAAAACCGACTTCGCCAAGGCTCTGTACGAAAATCCGGAAGCCGAGAAGGCGGCGGTGTCGCGCACCCCCATGGGCCGTCTTGGCGTGCCTGACGACATCGCCGGTGCGGCGGTGTTTCTGGCGTCCCCGGCAGCGAGTTGGCTGACCGGACAGACGCTGGTCGTCGATGGCGGATCGACGGTCTAAACGCGCGCTGACTGCACTCCCGCTTGCCGCCATTCCAGAAAGCGGTATGCTCGATTCGTTGAGCCGCGCACAAGCGGCCGGCGGGAGAGATGCAAGTGGTCTGGAAATCCGTCACTTCAGTTGAGAAGCGCGTTCGCGGCAGCCTCGTCCTGGTATCGGGGGCTTTCGCTTGATCGCCCCGGGTTCCCTGCAAGGAGACGGCAGCCGGATTCCCCTCGGTACACGGCTGTCCTATGGCTTTGGCGCCGTGTCCAACGGGATCAAGAACGCCGCGTTCTCGACTTATCTGCTGCTGTATTACAATCAGGTGGTGGGCGTTTCGGCGGCAATCGTATCGACTGCGATCGCGCTCACCCTCATCGTCGATGCCGTGGCCGATCCGTTCATCGGCCGCTGGTCGGACATGACCCGCTCGCGCATCGGGCGGCGGCATCCCTTCATCTTCGGGTCGGCGCTGCCCACCGCGTTCTTCTTCGTGCTCGCGTGGTTTCCGCCGGACGGACTGTCGGACCTGGCGATGGGAGCATGGATCTTCGCGCTCGCCGCACTCACCCGCATGTCGATCAGCGCGTTCGAGATCCCCAGCTCTGCAATGGCGCCGGAACTGACCAGCGATTACGCGGAGCGCACGCGGCTGTTCTCGCTCCGTTATTTCTTCGGCTACGCCGGCACTTTCGGCTTCACCGCGTTCAGCCTGGCGTTTTTCTTCGTCGCGACGCCGGAGTTCCCGCGCGGGCAGCTCAACCCCGAAGGATACGTCAAGTTCGCTTTTGCCGGCGGCGCGCTGATCTTCATCGCCATTCTCGTATGCGGTCTGGGGACCGTGAAGCGGGTGTCACACATGCGGCAGGCGGAGGAAAGCGGACCGGGCGGCCTGCTGTCGCACGTGAAGGAAATGGGCGACGCGTTTCGCCACCCCGGCTTCCTCGCGATCTTCGGCTTCGGCGTGTTCAAGTACACCGCCATCGGCCTCTACAGTGCCACCACGCTGTATTTCGGCACGTATGTGTTCAAGCTGGGCGCGGGGCAGCTTGCGCTGCTCACCTTCGATTCCCTCGTCGCCGCCGCGATCGCGGCTCCGCTGGCCCCGAAGTTCTCGCGCTGGCTGGGCAAGCGCAACACGTCAGCGCTGATGGCCGTGTTCGGTGTCGCGCTCGGCCTCACGCCCCTCGCCCTCACCTACCTGCGGGTGTTCTTCGCCCCCGGCGACCCCATGCTGCTGCCGACGCTGTTCGTGATCGGCGCGGTCTATGGCTCGATGGTGGCGATATCGCTGATCAACACCAGCGCGATGCTGGCCGACGTGGTGGAAGACCACGCGGTGAAGACCGGCAAGCACACCGCCGGCGTCTTCTTCGCCGCGTCGAGCTTCATGCAGCAGTGTTCCAGCGCGCTCGGCATCCTGGCCGCGGGCCTCGTCCTGACCTGGTCGGGATTTCCCGAGAAGATCGCGCCGGAGGCGGTCACCCGCGCGATGGAGCAGAGCCTGCTGGCGCACTACATCCCGGTAGTGATGAGCTTGTGGATCATTGGCGCGCTGTTCCTGTTGTTCTATCCCATCGACGAGGCCAAGCACCGCGCGAATGTCGAACGGCTGAAAGCGCTCGAAGCCGAATCGCGTGAACAAGTCGTGCGTGACGGGGCCTTCGGCGCCCCTGCGAGATAACGAGGAGACTGACATGGCAACCCTGGCAGAGCCGCAAACGGCAAGCGCCGACGATACCTTTCGCGAGGAAGTGCGCAGCTTTCTGGCGGAAAACTTCCCCCCTGATCTGAAGAACAAGGGCAATGCGCTCGCCAGTGTGGAAGGCCCCACCCAGGAAGGCCCGGCCGAAAAGGCGTGGCGCGAAGCCATGGGTGCACGCGGCTGGGGCGTGCCGACCTGGCCCAAGGAATACGGCGGCGGCGGGTTGACCCGCAAGCAAGCGGCAATCCTCAACGAGGAGATGGCCAAGGCCGGCGCTTACAACCCGATCGGCGGCATGGGCGTGATGATGTTCGGCCCCACCCTGCTGGAATACGGCAGCGAGGAGCAGAAGCAGGAGCATATTCCCCCGATCGCGCGCGGCGAGATCCGCTGGTGCCAGGGCTATTCGGAACCCAACGCCGGGTCCGATCTTGCGAACCTGCAGACCTTTGCCGAGGACAAGGGCGATCACTACCTCGTCAACGGGCAGAAAACCTGGACCAGCGGCGGCCAGTGGGCCGACAAGTGCTTCGCGATCGTGCGGACCGACCGCAGCGACAAGCATCACGGCATCTCGTTCATGCTGATCGACATGGATGCGCCCGGCGTGGAAGTGCGCCCGATCCAGATGATCAGCGGCATGAGCCCGTTCTGTGAAACATTCTTCACCGACGTGAAGGTGCCCAAGGAGAATCTGGTCGGGAAGGAAGGCCAGGGCTGGACCATCGGCAAGCGCCTGCTTCAGCACGAGCGCACCAACCTGTCCGGCGGCGGCAGCATGGCCCGGATGATGGGCTCCAGCCTCGCCGACACGGCCAAGAAATACGTCGAGACCGACGACACCGGCGCGATCGCCGACAAGACCCTGCGCGACAAGATCGCCGATTTCGAGATCCGCTGGCAGAGCTTCCTGCTCACCGCCAAGCGCGCGGTCGAAGAAAGCAAGGCGGCCGGCGGCGTGTCCGAAATCAGCTCGGTGCTCAAGAAGCTCGGCACCAAGCTCGGCCAGGAACGTGCCGAACTGATGATCGAGATCCAGGGCCTGCAGGGCCTTGGCTGGGAAGGCGAAGGCTTCACCGATAGCGAACTGGCGGGCGTGCGCGCCTGGCTGTTCGGCAAGGCGACCACGATCTACGGCGGCTCGACCGAAATCCAGAACAACATCATCGCCAAGCGCGTGCTTGGCATGCTCGACCACCAGTAAAGGCGCGCGAGACATGGCTATCTTGAACGAAGAACAGGAAATGCTGCGCGACATGGCGCGCGGCTGGGCGACCAACGAGAACCCGATCACCGCTTGGCGCAAGGTGCGCACGGAGAAGCCGGCCGAAGGCTACTCGCCTGACGTCTGGCGGACGATGGGCGAGATGGGCTGGGCCGGGATCGTCATCCCCGAAGAGTTCGGCGGCAGTGATTTCGGCTGGATGAGCGCTGGCCTGGTGGTGGAGGAGCTCGGCAAGACGCTCACCGCCAGCCCGATGATCGCCAGCACCCTCGCCGCAAGCGCGATCGTGCTGGGCGGCAGCGACGAACAGAAGCAGAAGTGGCTGCCACGGCTCGCCACGGGTGAAGTGGTCGGCACGCTCGCGTTCGATGAAGGTCCGCGGCACACGGGCCGGTATTCGGCCGCCGTCGATGGCGGCAAGCTGTCCGGCACGAAGGCGTTCGTCCACGAAGCGCATGGCGCGACCCTGTTCGTGGTCGCTGCGGCGGACGGGCTCTATCTGGTGGAAAAGGGCGACGGCGTGTCGCTGTCGGACCGCAAGTTGACCGATCAGCGCAGCCACGCCGAAGTCACCTTCAATGGGGCGGCGGCGGACAAGCTGGCGAACGGCAGGGAGGATCTGGTTGACCAGGTGCTCGACCGTGCGCGCATCCTCACCGCGGCCGAGATGCTGGGCATGGCGCAGCAGGTGTTCGACGTGACCCTCGATTACCTGAAGCAGCGCGTGCAGTTCAACCAGGTGCTCGCCAGCTTCCAGGCTTTGCAGCACCGGATGGCGGACCTGTTCGGCGACCTGGCGATGATGCGATCGGCGGTCGAAGGGGGTCTTGAAGCGCTCGATGGCGGTTACGGCATTCCCCGCGCCGCGACGGTCGCCAAGGCCGAAGCGAACCGCGTGCTCCACACGATGAGCCGCGAGGGCATCCAGCTGCACGGCGGCATCGGCATGACCGATGAATACGATGTCGGCTTCTTCCTCAAGCGCGCGCGCGTGCTCGAATCGAGCTGGGGTTCCACCGGCTATCTGAAGAACCGGTTTGCCGCCCTGGCGGGCTACTGAGTTCGGTTGATCCTGTCGAAGACGACGTCCTCGCCCTTCGGGGTGGGGACGACGCCTTCGCGCGCCACGACCGGTTCGTCGCGGACAACCTGAAGCGCAATTACACCGCGAATTTCATTCACGGCGTGCTGGGGATGACCGGCTTCCGCCTGATCTACGCGCCGACCATCATCCCCGCTTACCTGCTGGCGATCACCGGCAGCGCGGCGGCGGTCGGGCTCGGCACCGCACTGCTCCAGCTTGGCGCCACCATCTCGCCGATCCTGTCGGGCGCGCGGATCGAGCATCGCAGCCACATCCTGCCGTATTCGATCCGCGTCGGATCGATGATGCGGCTGGCCATCCTCGGCCTTGCCCTTGCCGGCTGGTTCCTGACCGGCGAGGTGCTGGTCATGGTCACGCTGGCGCTGTTCGCGTTCCTGGGCTTCTTCAACGGCGCCCAGCGTGTCGCCTTCCAGATGATCATGGCCAAGGTTATCCCGATAGACCGGCGGGGCCGGTTGCAGGGGTACCGGAACCTTGCCGGCGGGCTGATTGCGGCGGTGCTGGCGTGGGTCGCGGGCAAGTACTTCATTGCGGAGGAGTGGCTGGGCAACGGATACTCCACCACGTTCCTGTTCGCCTTCGCGCTGACCAGCGCGGGGCTGCTGGTGCTGCAGACGATGATCCGCGAGCCCGCTGCACCGGCGTCGCGCCCGGTCATCCCGTTGCGCGAGCGCATCCGGCAGTTCCCGCAGCTGCTGGAGGACAAGGACTTCGCCCGCTTCATCGCGGCGCAGGCCTGCGCCACCGCGATCCGCATCGGCGGGCCATTCTGGACGATCTACGCCGCGCAGCGTCTGGGGATGACCGGCGCGCTCATCGGCGGGCTCAGCTTCGCGTTCCTTGGCGCGGATACCTTGTCGAACCTGTTGTGGGGCCCGATGGGCGACCGGCTGGGCTTTCGCATCGTCTACATCCTGTCGCTCGCCAGCGCGGCGGCGGGCGTGATCCTGCTGATGACGCTGGGCACGGCGGCGGCGATCTACGCGGCGTTCATCCTGCTGGGCATCGGCGGATCGGGCTGGATGCTGGCGTCGACGACGATGGTGCTCGAATTCGGCGCGCACGAAGATATTCCCATGCGCCTGGCCTTTGTCACCACCGCGGAAGGCGCGGTGGCAGCGATCGGTCCGATCCTCGCGGGACTGCTGGTCGCCGTCGCCGGGTTTGGCCCGCTATTCGCGCTGGTGCTCGCGGGCATCGCCCTGGCGCTGGTGCTGATGATATTTGCAGTACGTGAACCGCGCCGGCGCACGCAAGTTTGACTTTCGAGGCCAAGGCGTTGCCCGCCTGCCTCACCTCCACGGAAAGAACCGGGATTCAGCGGCCAAGCGCTGCTTCCTGCTTGACAGGAAGCTTGTGTTCACCTTTCAGATTCGAGGAACGGGTACCCATCGCGTAATGGCGAGGACCCGTCCCCAAGGGAGAGAGAAGACCGATGATCAAGGCTAATCTGCGCCATACCTGTGCCTGCTTCGCAATCGCGGCGGGCATTTTCGGGGTGAGCTCCGCTCAAGCGCAAGACACCTCGGCCGCTGCTGTGACCGAAGAGTCGGCCGAGGTGCTGGAAGAGAGCGTCGATGATGTGGGCATCGTGGTGACCGCGCAGGGCCGCGCCCAGGCGCTGGCTGACGTTCCGGTCGCGATCTCTGCCGTTAATGCAGAGACGCTCCAGAATTCGGGTGCCAATGACATTCGGCAGCTCAACCAGGTCGCCCCGTCGCTCCTGGTGTCCTCGACCGGCAACGAAGCGAATGCCTCTCCGCGTATTCGCGGTATCGGCACCGTCGGCGACAATCCCGGCCTTGAAAGCTCGGTGGTTGTGTTCATCGACGGCGTGTATCGCTCGCGTTCGGGCATCGGCCTGAACGAACTCGGTGAGATCGACCGCGTCGAGGTGCTGCGCGGCCCGCAAGGAACCCTGGGCGGCCGTAACTCCTCCGCCGGCCTGATCTCCATTATCTCTAAGCAGCCGTCCTTCAGCGGTTTCTCCGCCGGTGGCGAAGCCACTTACGGCAACTACGATTACCTGCGTCTGGCAGGGAACGTGAACGTGCCGCTCGGCGATACCGTGGCCGCCCGGGTCGACGGCGTGTTCGTGCAGCGTGACGGGTTCTACCGGGATCCCGCGAACGACACCCGGGTCAACGACCGCGATCGCTATTTCCTGCGCGGGCAGCTCCGCTTCGAGCCGACCAGCGACATCAGCGTCCGTCTGATCGGCGATTACACGAACCGCGAGGAATCGTGCTGCGGTGCGGTCTATGTCGATCGCTCGGTCAATCCGTTCATCGGCAATCTCAACGAGCCGGTGGCATCGGTCAATGCGGGCGCCGGGACGTTCGGCAACGGCAACAACATCATCAACGTGCTGCGCGATCTGGGGCAAGACCCGGCCGCGTTCAACCGGGGCTACGATCGTACGCTGTCGGTCACTCCCGGCCGCAGCTACGACGGCAAGACCGAGGATTGGGGCGTTTCAGGCCAAGTGGATTGGAACCTCGGCGAGGCATCGCTGACCTCGATTACCGCATACCGCGATTACTATAACGAACAGGCTGCCGACCTCGATTACAGCACCATCGACATCCTTTACAACGGGGCTGATGGCAACAACCGGCGCGCGTTCAGGACTTTCACGCAGGAACTGCGCCTGAACGGCGAAGCATTCGACGGTAAGCTCGACTGGCTGATTGGCGGCTTCTACGCGGACGAGAAATTCCGCGGGAAAAGCAATCTGCGCTTCGGCAGCCAGTATGGCCGCTTTGCCGCTTGCCGCGCTGTGTCCGGCGGCACGCTGGCCGCGGGCTATTCCCCGACCAGCGCGGGCTGCCTCGCGCCGGCCATTCGCGGTGCGCTTAACGCCGGATTTGTCCCCGGCATCTCGGCCGGGGTGGGACAGACCCTCACCGCCGCGTTCGACCGGCTGGATTCCATCAGCGATCGCGGAAGCACCGTGGATTTCTACCGGCAGGACAGCCGCAGCTTCGCGGCCTTCACGCACAACATCCTGCACGTCACCGACACGGTCGATCTGACGCTGGGCCTGCGTTATACCAATGAACGCAAGAAGTTCAGCGCCACCTTCGGCAACGACAACACGGCGTGTGTCGCCCAGCAGGCGGCGCTTGGGCCCTTCCTCGCCACCGGTCTGGCGGCCACGGCGGGCGGGCTCATCTCGCTGACGTGCCAGGGCAATTCGACGAGCGAGCTGAACGGGGTCAGCATCAACGACCAGCGCAAGGAAGACGAATTCACCGGCACCGCCATCCTGTCGTGGAAGCCGGTCGACGATCTGCTGGTCTACGGCAGCTATTCGCGCGGGTACAAGGCGGGCGGGTTCAACTTCGACCGCTCGGCGCTCAAGGCACCGATCCGGTCATTCGCCAGCTTCGGCGGCGGCAATGCGCAGGCCGGTGCGCAGGCGCTCGTCGGCAATCTCCAGTTCGACGCGGAAACGGTGAACGCATTCGAGATTGGCGCGAAGTACGCGACCGGACCTTTTTCGCTGTCTGGCGCGCTGTTCCTTCAGCAGTTCAGCAACTTCCAGCTGAACACGTTCGACGGCACCGTCTACATCGTCCAGAATATCAACGGCTGTTCGGCTGATCTGAACGGTGCCGACCGTGACCAAAGCAAGTTCACAGGCGCTCCCAACTTCAACGCCGGCGCCAGCGCCAGCGGCGCCTGCGCCGCGGACGATGTGACGTATGGCGTGCGCTCGCAGGGCGTCGAGTTGGAAGCGCAACTGGTTCCGGCCGACAACATCCGGGTGGCGCTCGGCATGACCTATGCCGACACCAAGTATCGCCGGAACCTGGTTGGGACCGAGGATGGCGCGCCGCTTAACGAGTCGCTGCGCAAGCTGCCGGGGGACAACCTGTCCAACGCGCCGCAGATCACCACCACCGCCTCGTTCGCCTATACCCCGGAAATCGGCAACAGTGGCCTGTCGGCCCTGTTCTATGTCGATGGCCGGATGACCGGCGACTACAACACGGGGTCGGACCTGTTCCCGCAGAAGGAGCAGGACGGTTACGCGTTGTTCAACGCCCGCATCGGCCTCCGCGGCCCCGACCAGCGTTGGTCGGTGGAGCTGTGGGGACAGAACATCTTCAACAAGGACTACGCTCAGGTCGCCTTCAACTCGCCGTTCCAGGAAGGCGCGGTCTCGACGACGACTGCGTTCGCCGATCCGCAGTACCCGGGCGGCCGGCAGATCTATTCGCAGTTCCTCGCGGAGCCGCGGACTTACGGTGTGACCCTGCGCAGCCAGTTCTGATCGCAGGCTAATTGATCGGGAGGGGGCCGGGTACCGCGAGGTATCCGGCCCCTTTTCGTTGCCACAAATCTAGTTATTCAGCCGACTTCGGGCGGATCGGTGAACACGCCCGCGCACGGCGTCCAGGCATACAGTTTGACCGCCAGCGCAGGGTCCGGCTGCCGGGCCGCCCAGCCGCGCGCCTCGTACGCGGCGTTCAGGGCCGGCATGATCAGCTGGCTCGCCACCAGCGGATCGACCGCGCGCACCGACCCGTCGGCGATCCCGTCAGACAACATCCCGGCAAAGCGATTGGCCAGCCGATTTGACCGCACGACCACGCTGCCCCGATCCCCCATTGGCAGCGCCTGCAGCGCCGTGGTCCGCAGCAGCGGCATCGGATCGTGGAACTGCAGGTCGATCAGCTCTGCCAGCGCACTCGCGGTGCGCGTCCACCCGTCCCCCGCCAGCTCTCGCGCAGCCAGCTGCACCGCTGACAGGCGATCGTAACTGCGCTGGAAACACGCGAAGACCAGATCGTCCTTGGCGTTGTGATGATGATAGAAACTGCCTTTGGTGACATTCAGCGCCGCCGCGATGCGGTTGACCGATGCGCCCCGGTAACCGCGCTGGTTGATCATCACGGTCGCCGACCGGAGGAATGCGCCGGTCGCGTCATCATCGTCCCCGCCGCGCCAGGATTCGTTCGCCAGCGTCTGCGGCGACCAGCCCCGCCCCTCCCCCGCCAGGCCGCGGGCGAAGATATCGAACATCCGTGCTTCAAGGCGATCGAAGTCATGCGTCGAATAGCGCAGCGACCATACCGGCCACCAGAACATCGCTTCCAGCAGGATGTGCGCGCGCGCCGTGTCGAGCGACCGCTTGAGGCCGCCGCGCCCGTCGCCGAAGAACGCGCGCACGTGATCGAGCACCCGCGCGTATTGCGCCAGCAGCGGCGCCTGCGCGGCTTCGCCCAGCGTGCGGATTTCGCTGAGCGCGGTGATCAGCCCGCTCTCGCCGCCGCGAATCCGGCGGCGGAGCGCGACGTGCGCGCGCACGAACGAGCGCACCCGTTCCTGCGGCGTCGGTTGCGCGGCAGCCTCCGCCGCCGCTGCTTCGAGCCATTCCAGCGTCGCTTCGTAGACCGCGACCACCAGCTTGTCCTTGCGGTCGAAGTAATAGGTGATGCTGGTGGCGTTGAGCCGGACCGAGCGCGCAAGCTCGGCGAACGTGGTGCCCTTGACCCCCAGTTCGTTGATCAGCGCGGACGCTGCATGAATGACATCCTGCCGCCGCCGTTCGAAGCGGTCGGTCTCGTTCGGCCTGGCGTGGGTCCCCTCTCCCATCGCCAGGTCAGCGCTGCCCGGGCGGCTGTTCGAAGAGCGCCTTCAGGTCCTTCTTGAGGATCTTGCCGTTGGCGTTGCGCGGCAGCGTGTCCGCGCTCAACAGGATCCGGACCGGCACCTTGAACTTGGCTAGCCGCTCGGCAACCCAGGCCTGCAGTTCGGCCTCGGTGGCGGTCGTGCCGGGTGCGAGGTGGACCACTGCCGCCGGTTCTTCGCCCAGCTGCTGATGCGGGATGCCGACCAGCGCCGCGTCGGTCACCGCGGGGTGATCGTAGAGGACGTTCTCGACTTCGGACGAATAGATGTTCTCGCCCCCGCGCAGGATCATGTCCTTGGCCCGGTCGACGATGTAGCAGAAGCCGTCTTCGTCGAGCTTGGCGAGGTCGCCGGTCCGCACCCAGCCGTCGATGAAGGTCTCGGCAGTGGCTTCAGGATTGTTCCAGTACCCCTTCACCACCATCGGCCCGCGCGCATAAAGCTCGCCCACTTCGCCGACGGGAAGCTCCTCCGTGCCCTCTTCGTTCATGATCTTGAGGTCGGCGACGGCGACCGGCGGGCCGCAACTCGTCGGGCGGTTGAGGTAGTCTTCGCTCGAGTGGCCGGTGACCGTGGCCATCGTTTCGGTCATGCCCCAACCGTTGCCGGGGAGCGCGCCGAAGATGTCGCGGATCTTGCGCACCAGTTCGGGCGCCGAGGGCGCGCCGCCATAGGCGATCGCCTCCAGGCTGGAGAGGTCGTAGTTCTCGCGTTCGGGATGCTCGATCAGCTGCCACGCGATCGTCGGCACGCCGCCGGTCACGTTGACCTTCTCGCGCTCGATGATCTGGAACGCCTTCACCGGGTCCCATCGGTGCATGAACACCAGCGTGTTGCCCGCCGCCAGCGTGCCCATCAGGGTGGCGGAGCAGGCGGTGACATGAAACAGCGGGATCACCGTCAGCGCCGTCTTGGGCACCGGGTCGGGCGGCACCTCTCCGCGCCGCAGCACCGACACCGTGGCGTTGTACGCGCCAGAGAAGATGTTGGTCACGAGATTGCGGTGCGTGCCGAGCGCCCCCTTGGGCTTGCCAGTGGTGCCGCTGGTGTAGAAAATCGTCGCGTCATCGTCGGAGGCGATGTCGACCGCCGGAAGCTCCGCATCCGGCAGGTTCTTCCATTCGTCGGTAGTGCCGATGAGCTCCTCCAGCCGCGCTGCAGGCGGCGCAAGGTCACCCAGGCAGCGGCTGACGAATACGTGGCGCAGCGAGGGGATGTCGCCGGTGTGCGGGGAAATCCGGTCCCACCGCTCCGCATCGCAGATCAGCACCGTGGTGCCCGAATCCGCCAGGCCATAGGCGAGTTCGCCCCCGGTCCACCAGGCGTTGAGCGGGACGCACACCGCGCCGATCGCCACGCTTGCGAAGAACGCCACTGGCCATTCGGGCAGGTTGCGCATCGCCAGCGCGACCCGGTCGCCCTTTTTCACGCCGTGCGCCTGCAGCACCTGCGCCAGCTTTGCCACCGCGCGGTGGAACGCGGCATAGGTCACCCGCTCGTCTTCGTAGATGGTGAACTCGCGGTCCCCGTGCGTGCGCGCGACCATCATCAGCGCGCGCAGGTTTTCCGGCGCGTTCTTCCACACCCGCGTGGGCACGCCGCGGATGGTGATCGTCTCCATTTCGAATCGCTCGCCAGGCGCGGTGAGCTTGTCCTGGATCTGTCCGCGGCTCATCGCAGGCCAGCCCGCGGGCGGCGTCCAGCCGAGAACCTCGGCCAGGTTGGTGTCAGGCATCGCTTTCCCTTATGCTTATGTCTTTGGCCCGACTGTATGAGCAATCGCGCCGCCTTCGCAAGCGGGCTTTCCAGATGCAGGTATGGCGGCAAGCGGCGGAGAGTATTTGCCCTGATCGGAAAGCTGGGTATGGCTTGACCGCAAGAGCGCCGATGGGCGCCATGCGGGAGAGAATCGCGTCATGCTGGACACCACCACTGCCACCGCGCTGGGGTTCGATCAGGATCGGCTGAATCGGATCGAGCCATTTCTGCGCACCGCCTATCTCGACAGCGGCCGCCTGCCGATGATGCAGGTGTCGGTCGCCCGCGACGGGCAGATTGCCTATCGCGCGCAGATGGGCGTGATGGGCGAAGGGCGCGAAGACCTGCGCGACGACGCGCTGTTCCGCATCGCCAGCATGACCAAGCCAGTCACCTCGATCGCGTTCATGCAGCTGGTCGAACAGTGCAAGGTCGCGCTGGAAGACCCCGTGACCAAGGTGTTCCCGGAATTCAGGAACCTGTCGGTCTACGCCGGCGGGGGCGGCAGCGGGGCGCCGTTCGTGCCGGGCGCGGCGGCGGGGCCCATGCGGTTCGTCGACCTGCTCACCCACATGAGCGGCCTGACCTATGGCTTCCAGCAGCGCAGCAACGTCGATGCCGCCTATCGCGAGAGCAATTTCGACTTCGCCCGCGCGCAGCTCGACAGCGACGAATACATCGCCAAGCTGGCGAAGATCCCGCTCGAGTTTTCGCCCGGCGACCGGTGGAATTACTCGGTCTCGACCGACGTACTGGGCGTGGCGGTGGAGCGGCTCAGCGGCATGCGGCTGGGTGATTACTTCCAGCAGCACATCTTCGGCCCCCTGGGCATGACCGACACCCGCTTCGGCGCGGAAGGCCAGCTTGAGCGGCTGGTCGATGCCTATCAGTACGTGCCCGGCCAGCCCGCCAAGCTGATCGACGCCGGCCGCACCAGCCGGCTGGGCCAGGCGGGCAAGTTCGACAGCGGCGGCGGCGGCCTGGTCGGCACCATCGCCGACTACGAGAAGTTTTGCGCCGTGCTGATCGGCCGCGGGGAGCTGAACGGCGCGCGGATCATCGCGCCCAAGACGCTCGACCTGATGACCGCCAACCACCTGCCCGGCGGCCAGGACCTGACGCAGCTGTCCCAGAGCCTGTTCTCCGAAAGCCAGAACGCCGGGGTCGGCTTTGGCCTAGGCTTCGCCTGCGTGATCGATCCCGCCAAGACGCTGATGCCGTCGAGCAAGGGCGAATTCTACTGGGGCGGCGCCTATTCGACCGCGTTCTTCGTCGATCCGGTGGAGGGCATCTCGATGGTGTTCATGACCCAGGTCTACCCGTCCAGCGCCTATCCGGTGCGCCGCCAGCTCAAAACCCTGATCTATTCCGCGCTGTCCGACAGCCGCGCTTGAGGAGCCTGAGAAAATGACCGATCCGATTTCCTCCCACCGTGACGGCGAAGTGCTGGTCGTCGTGTCCAACAACCCCCCGGTCAATGCGCTCGGCCAGGCGGTGCGCGCCGGCCTCAAGCGCGAGGTCGAGGGTGGCCTTGCCGACGACAGCGTCAAGGCGATCGTGATCCGCTGCGACGGGCGCACGTTCTTCGCCGGGGCCGACATCACCGAATTCGGCAAGGCGCCGCAGGGCCCCAGCCTGCCCGAAACGCTCGATGCGATGGAGGCGAGCGACAAGCCGGTGGTCGCCGCGATCCACGGCACGGCGCTG
Source organism: Altererythrobacter sp. TH136 (assembly GCF_007065885.1). Lineage (NCBI taxonomy): Bacteria > Pseudomonadati > Pseudomonadota > Alphaproteobacteria > Sphingomonadales > Erythrobacteraceae > Altererythrobacter > Altererythrobacter sp. TH136. The sequence continues at coordinate 865,759 of NZ_CP041409.1, forward strand.
GGCGGCGGGTGCGAAGTCGCGCTCGCCTGCCACTACCGCGTCGCGGTGCCGAGCGCGAAGCTCGGCCTGCCCGAAGTCAAGCTCGGCCTGATTCCGGGCGCCGCGGGCACCCAGCGCATGCCGCGCCTGGTCGGTGCCGAAGCCGCGCTGCCGCTGGTCGTCGGCGGCGATCCGATCAGCGCCAAGAAGGCTGAAAGCATCGGCTTGCTCGATGCGATCGTCGGCGAGGACAGCCTGGAGGTTGATGCCGTCGCCTTCGCCCGCAGCAAGATCGGCCAGCCGGTCCCGCGCGCCTCGGAGGGCACCAGGAACCAGGACGGGGTGCGCGACCCCGACATCTTCGACAAATTCCGCGCCAGCCAGGCACGCAAGATCCGCGGCTTCGACGCGCCCAACGCCGCGATCGAAGCGGTCAAGGCGGCGGGCGAGCTGCCCTATGCCGAGGGCGTGAAGAAGGAGCGCGAGCTGTTCGGCAAGCTGATGTCCGGCACCCAGTCCGCCGCCATGCGCCATTACTTCTTCGCCGAGCGCGCCGCGAACAAGATCGACGACGTGCCCGCCGACACTCCGCTGATCCCGATCAAGCGGATCGGCATCATCGGTGCGGGCACCATGGGCGGCGGGATCGGGATGAACTTCCTGACCGCCGGCATCCCGGTGACGATCCTGGAGATGCAGCAGGAAGCGCTCGACCGCGGCGCGAAGACCATCCGCAAGAATTACGAAAATACCGCCAAGCGCGGCCGCATGACCGAGGATGCGGTCGAAAAGGCGATGGGCCTGCTCAAGCCGACGCTCGACTACTCCGAACTGGCCGACTGCGACCTGGTGATCGAGGCCGTGTATGAGAACATGGACGTCAAGAAACAGGTCTTCGCCAAGCTTGACGAAGTGGTGAAACAGGGCGCGATCCTGGCCTCCAACACCAGCTACCTCGACATCGACGAGATCGCGACCGCCACCGAGCGGCCCGGCTATGTCGTGGGTCTGCACTTCTTCTCACCCGCCAACGTGATGAAGCTGCTGGAGATCGTGCGTGGGCGTGAAACCCGGCACGACGTGCTGGCAACGGTAATGAAGCTCGCCAAGACCATCGGCAAGGTCGCCGCGGTGTCGGGGGTGTGCCCCGGGTTCATCGGCAACCGGATGCTCAGCCCGCGCCAGCAACAGGCCAACGCGCTGATCATGGAAGGCGCGAATTACTGGGACATCGACGACGTCCTGCTCGAATTCGGTTTCCCGATGGGCCCGTTCCAGATGGGCGACCTCGCGGGCACCGACATCGGCTGGCACCGCGATCCGTCGAAGATCGAAACGATCCGCGATGCGCTGTGCGCCAAGGGCCGCTTCGGCCAGAAGGCTGGCAAGGGCTATTACGACTACGACGAGGCGCGCAACCGCACCCCGTCCGAAGAAACCAAGGCGATCATCGCCGATTTCGCTGCCAAGGAAGGCAAGCCGCAGCGCCAAATCAGCAAGGACGAGATCCGCGAGCGGCTGCTTTACCCCATGGTCAACGAAGGCGCGAAGATCCTCGACGAAGGCATGGCCCAGCGCGCGAGCGACATCGATGTGGTCTGGATCAACGGCTACGGCTGGCCGCTCTACACCGGCGGGCCGATGTTCTGGGCCGACACCATCGGGCTGGATACCGTGGTCGAAGGTCTCGAGAAGCACGATCTGCCGGTGAGCGGATACCTGCGCCGCAAGGCCGAGGCGCACGAGAAGTTCAACCGCTGATGGATGACCGCACGCCGGTGATCGTCGGCGTCGGCCAGGTGGTCGAGCGGATCGGAGAGGCGGACTGGCAGGGCCGGTCCGCCGCCGATCTGGCCGCCTGGGCCGCCGAACGCGCCATCGACGATGCCGGCGCGGCCGCTGACCTCAAGCCGCTGATCGAGGTCGTCTCCGCGATCCGCACGTTCGAGGACTCTGGCGCCGCGCCGGCACAGTTCGGCAAGCCGGACAAGTTTCCGCTGGCAGTCGCCCGCCGCGTGGGCCTGTCGCCGAAGCGCGCGATCCTGGAAGCGGTCGGCGGTCAGTCGCCGGTCACCGCCCTGGTCGAGATGGCGGAGCGGATCGCCCGCGGCGAGATCGCGGCCGGCCTGGTGTTCGGGGCCGAGGCGATCTCGAACACCCGCCACCTGTCCAAGCATGGCGAGAGCCGCGACTGGGCCGAGCACGACGACGGCGAGATGGAGGATCGCGGTTCCGCGCGGATGCTCACCCCGCTGGGCATCCGGCACGGCATCGTCAGCGCGCCGATCGCGTACGCGCTGCTGGAGAACGCCCGCCGCGCCCGCCTCGGCCTGAACCGCGAAGACTACCGCGCCGCCATGGGCGAACTGTTCGCGCCGCTGAGCGCGGTGGCCGCGGCCAACCCGTATTCGAGCGCCGCGAGCGAGCCGTTGTCGGCGGAAGAGATCGCCACGGTCACCCCGAAGAACCGGATGATCGCCGATCCCTTCCCTTTGAAGGTCGTCGCCCGCGACCAGGTCAACATGGGTGCCGCGATGCTGGTGATGTCAGTCGCCGCTGCACGCGAAGCGGGAATTGCGGAGGACCGCTGGATCTATATCCACGGTGCCGCGCACGCTGCCGAACCCGACATCCTCGAGCGCGCCGATCCGGGCGCCTATCCCGCCGCCGAAGCCGCGCTGGACGCGGCGCTGGCGGCGGCCGGCAAGCGGATTGACGAAGTGGCGGTGCTCGATTTCTATTCGTGCTTCCCCGTCGCGGTGTTCTCGACGGCGATCGATCACCTCGGCCTGTCGCCAGACGATCCGCGCGGCCTGACGGTGACGGGCGGCCTTCCCTACTTCGGCGGCGCGGGCAACGGCTATTCCAGCCACGCGATCGCCAGCGTGGTCGAACGGCTGCGCGCGAACGCGGGCGCATACGGTCTGGTCGGTGCCAACGGCGGGTTCCAGAGCAAGTATGCGGCTCTCGTCCTGTCCACCGAGCCGGCGGCTTTTCCAGGCTGGAGCGAAGCCGTCCAGCACCGCCCGGCCGCGCCCGACCTGGTCGAACTGGTCGCGCGCACCGGCACGATCGACACCTACACCGTCGTGCATGACCGCACGGGGCCGAGCTATGCGGTGGTGATCGGCCATCTGCCCGACGACCGCCGCTTCATCGCGCGCAGCGACGATGCCGAGACGCTGGCCTTGATGGATGCGCACGACCCCCTCGGTCGGCAGGTCACGCTCACCAATGACGGCGCGCGGAACGCGTTCACACTCGCCGATTGACCCGCTAGCCTGCCGCGCAAAGGAGAGAGCCATGACCGAGCCTGCCGCGCACCACGATGACGAATGGGTGCGCCGCCCCGCCGCCGCCGCGCACGGCACCAACTGCACGTCTGAACAGTACGAGGCGCTTTACCGCCGCAGCATCGAGGACAGCGACGGCTTCTGGCTCGAACAGGCGCAGCGGCTCGACTGGGTGCAGGCACCCACGGTGGCGGGCGACTGGAGCTACGATCCGGTCAGCATCAAGTGGTTCGAGGACAGCCGGCTGAACATCTGCCACAACGCGGTCGACCGGCACGTCGCCGCCGGGCATGGCGACCGGCTGGCGCTGATCTTCGAACCCGACGATCCCGCAGGCGAGGTCCGCCGCATCACCTATGCCGAGCTGCAGGCGGAAGTGATCCGCATGGCGAACACGCTGAAAACGATGGGCGTGGTCAAAGGCGACCGGGTGACGATCTATCTGCCGATGGTGCCGGAAGGCGCGTTCGCCATGCTCGCCTGCGTCCGGATCGGTGCGGTCCACTCGGTAATCTTCGGCGGCTTCAGCCCCGAAGCGATCGCGGGGCGGATCGAGGACTGCGCGAGCGATTGGGTGATCTGCGCGGACGAAGGGCTGCGCGGCGGCAAGACCGTGCCGCTGAAGGCCAACGTCGACGAAGCGCTGAACAAGGTCGCGGTGAAGGCGGTGCTGGTGATCCGCCACACCGGCGGCGATGTCGCCATGACGCACGGCCGCGATCACTGGTATCACGAGCTGTCGGCAGGGGCAGCTGCCGACTGCCCGTGCGAACCGATGAACGCCGAAGACCCGCTGTTCATCCTCTACACCAGCGGCTCCACCGGCAAGCCCAAGGGCCTGCTCCACACCACCGGCGGCTATGCCGTGTGGACCGAAACGACCTTCCGCTACGCCTTCGACTACCGCGCGGGCGAGGTGTTCTGGTGCACCGCCGACATCGGCTGGGTCACCGGGCACAGCTATGTCGTCTATGGCCCGCTGCAGAACGGCGCGACCGCGCTGATGTTCGAAGGGGTGCCGAACTGGCCCGACCACGACCGGTTCTGGGCCACCGTCGCCAAGCACCGGGTCAACATCTTCTACACCGCCCCCACCGCGATCCGTGCGCTGATGCGCGAAGGCAAGGCGCCGGTGGAGCGGCACGACCTCTCCTCGCTCCGCCTGCTGGGCACGGTGGGCGAGCCGATCAATCCCGAAGCCTGGCGGTGGTATTCGGACACGGTCGGCAAGGGCGCGCTGCCGGTGATCGACACCTGGTGGCAGACCGAAACCGGCGGGGTGATGATCACCACCCTGCCCGGCGCGCACGACATGAAGCCGGGCAGCGCGGGCAAGCCGTTCTTCGGTGTCTGCCCGCAGCTGGTCGATGCGGAGGGCGAAGTACTGGAGGGCGCAGCCAGCGGCAACCTGTGCCTCACCCGCAGCTGGCCCGGCCAGGCGCGCACCGTCTATGGCGACCACCAGCGGTTCGCCGAAACCTATTTCACCACCTATCGTGGCAAGTACTTCACCGGCGACGGGTGCCGGCGCGATGGCGACGGATACTACTGGATCACCGGGCGCGTGGACGACGTGATCAACGTCTCCGGCCACCGCATGGGCACCGCCGAGGTCGAAAGCGCGCTGGTGCTGCACCCCAAGGTGGCGGAGGCCGCGGTGGTCGGCTACCCGCACGACATCAAGGGCCAGGGCATCTACTGCTACGTGACCCTCAACGCCGGCGAGGATCCCTCCGACGCGCTGACCGCCGAATTGCGCCAGCAGGTCCGCTCCGAGATCGGCCCGATCGCCAGCCCCGACCACCTCCACTTCACCCCCGCCCTGCCCAAGACGCGCAGCGGCAAGATCATGCGCCGCATCCTGCGCAAGATCGCGGAGAACGAGATGAGCGCGCTGGGCGACACCTCGACGCTGGCGGACCCGAGCGTGGTGGAGACCCTGATCGAAGGGCGGCTGAATCGGTAGTCATGGGTCCCCACTCGGTTGGTCAGCGGCCTGCGTCAAACGCGCGATGCGGGCAGGACAATGGTCGTCTACAGCGGCGCCCGCATCCTCAGCTTAGAAGGTCGAGGATCAGCAGCAGGATCGACATGATCAGCCCCAGATAAGCGACCGACAGCGGGCACTTGAACACCCCGTCAGCGACTGGGTTGCCTCGCCGTTTCAACCTGATCAGCGCCAGGTTTATGCCCGCGAACACGAGAAGAGTTCCACGCGCGGTCCACTCCGCCAGCCCGGTCAGGGGCACTAGCACAGCCAGCAGAAGAATTCCGGCAACCGCAACACCCGTGGCGAACACGGGTACTCGGGAGACCGGGTGAACCTGCGCCAGAGGAGCGGGCAGATTTCCCTGGACGGACAGACCGTAGAGAACCCGAGCGATCATGATCATGTGCACGACCACACCGGTCAGTGTGGCGACGATAGCGATCGCGCTCATGAAGTGAGGCGACCGCCCGGTCAGCCTCTCAAACACTTCAGCAAGAGGTGCAGAAGAGGTCGCGAGCTCGCCGGGCGGCACCGCGTTCACGGCTGTCCAGACGACCAGCGCATAGAGAACCGCGGTGATTGCGAGCGTCAGGAACAGAGCGGCAGGAAGGGTGCGCGAGGAATCCTTCAACTCCTCCGAGATATTCACGATGTGCTCGAAACCGACGAACGCGAAAACCGCGAGAAGGGTCGTGCCACCGATCCCCCACCCACGCGGCCGTATCTCCTGCGGAGGGAATGATCTCCGGAATTCGCCCCCATTCCTCACCTCCATTAGCGAACCCCGCCCCGACAATCAGAAGCAGGCCGCCGACTTCTATCAGCGTCATCAGTCCCGCCACGGCGATCGATTGGCTGGTCGCGAGGCATGCTACCGCACCCATGACGATGACCACACCGGTGATGATCGCCCAATTGGGCAAGTCTATCAGAGTGGCGAGGTAGCCCGCGCTGCCAACGCTGATGGTGGCTCCCGAAACAGTGGCGGTGATAACCATCAGCAAGCCCATTCCCAAGGTCAGCCGCTTGCGGTGGAATGCCGCCTCTACATAGGCCGCCTCGCTGGCGCTGACGGGCATCCGCGTTCCCAACTCGGCGAACGAGGCGGCGGTGAACCCCATCGCGATGGCCGCCAGCAGAAAGCCGAGCGGGGCGTGCATTCCGCTTTTCCCGGCAGCGATGCCGACCAGCACGTAGATACCCGCGCCGATGGTTACGCCCACACCGTACAGAACCGCATGTGTCAGCGTCAGCGACTTGGCCAAACCTTCGCCTGGGGCCTCAAACACGCGAGGCTGTCTCCGGACTTGGTGGTGATCCATTGCTCACCATATGCCCAAAAATCACCGCAGTCGACCAAGCGCGCGCGAGGCGCGGCCGTTTAGGCCCCCCGCGGTCAGTCAGCCGGATGCGCCTCCAGCCACCGCGTCAAATCACCGATCACCGCGTCCTTCTCCGGCTCGTTGTAAATCTCGTGGAACAGGCCTGGATAGGTGATCACCGTCTTGTCGCTCGCGCCGATGGCGTCGATCGTCGGACGGGCGCCTTTTAGCGGCACCAGCGCGTCGGCTTCGCCGTGCTGGATCAGGACCGGGACTTTCATTCCGGGCGCGCGGGCGAGGTAGCCGGGGAGCGGGGCGAACAGTTCGTGCGCGGTGCGCGCCGGGACCTTGCCGATCGTCACCAGCGGATCGGCGGCGTAAGCTTTCACTACGGCCGGATCGCGGCTGACCGCCTCGGGCGGAAGCGCGACCGTCCCCAGCCCCGGCGCGATCGCGGATAGCAGCTTCACGATCAGCCGTTGCCCGGCGGGCGCGCTGCCGCCGATCAGCGGACCGGACAGGATCAGGCCCGACAGGTCTTCCGGCCAGCGCAAGGCGTAACCGAACGCGACGTTCCCTCCCATCGAGTGGCCGAGCAGCTTGATCCGCTGCCCGCCGTGCCGCGCGCGGACTTCGCTGACGAACTTGTGGAAGTCCTCGATCACCCAGGCCATCCGGTCGACCAGCGCGCGCTTGCCGCCTGAACGGCCGTGGCCCCGGTGGTCGAGCGCGTAGAGCGCATACCCGTGCGGCACCAGCCGCTCCACCAGATTGCCATACCGCCCGCCGTGCTCGGCAAAGCCGTGGGCGATGGCGATCACGTCGCGCACCGGCCCCTCGGGCAGCCAGCCCTGCGCGAACAGCTCAACCCCGCCGTGGCCGGTCAGCCGCCAATCCGTGCGCTTCACCCGAACTTGCCCCGGTTGGGGCCGAGATAGCCGAACAGGTACGCGCCCACCTTGCGCATCTGGATCTCCTCCGCGCCCTCGGTGATGCGGTAGCGGCGGTGGTGGCGGAAGATGTGCTCGAACGGCTTGTGCCGCGAATAGCCGATCCCGCCGTGCACCTGCATCGCCCGGTCCGCCGCCTCGCACACCAGCCGGTTCGCCCAGTAGTTGCACATGCTGACCTTGTCGGAGATCGTCCGCTCGATCTCCTCGTGCGGCATGTTGTCCATCTCCCACGCGGTCTTGTAGATCAGCAGCCGCAGCATCTCGCACTGGGTTTTCAACTCGACCAGCGGGAACTGGATCGCCTGGTTGCGCGCCAGTTCCTCGCCGAACGGCTTGCGGAGGCGCGCATATTTCACGCTTTCATCGATGCAGTGGAGCGCGGCGCCAAGGCTGCTGGCGGCTTGCCGGATGCGGTTCTGGTGGACGAAGCTCTGCGCCAGGCTCAGCCCGCGGCCTTCCGCGCCCAGCATCGCGCTGTCGGGCACCCACACGTTGGTGAACGACAGGCGCGGGTGGTCGGTGGGCATGTTGAAGGTCCACATCCACTCCTCGATCTTCAGCCCTTCGGTGGGATTGGGAACCAGGAAGCAGGTGATCCCGCGCGCATCGCCCGGCTCCCCGCTGGTGCGGGCGAAGGTGGCGCAGTGGGTGGCGACGTGCATCCCGGTGATCCACATCTTCTCGCCGTCGATCCGCCAGCCCGGCACCCCGTCACGCTCTTCGCGCACGGCGCGGGTTTCCATCCAGGTCGCGTCCGATCCGTGGTCAGGCTCGGTCAGGCCGAATGCCACCCGGCGCCGCCCTTCGAACCCGCCGAGGATAAACTCGTCCTTCTGCTCCTCCGTGCCGAAGTGTTCGAACATCGCCACGAACGGGAAATTGCCGACGATCGAGTGTTCGTTCTGTAGATCGTTGTGCAGCCCCAGCCCGCGCCGGGCAAAGCGTTCGCGGATCACCGCCATCCACAGGTTGCTGCCATCCTTGCCGCCGTACTTCTTCGGCGCGGAAAAGCGCCAGTGGCCGGCCTTGTCCGCGGCCCGCCGCGCTTGGCCGAGCAGTTGCTCCCACTCGTGATTGGGCAGGCCTTCGCGGTCCCAGTCGGTCCGGGCGTCTTCACGCCGGTGGTCGAAGAAGCGGATGTTGTCGTCCGCTGCCACCAGCGGCTCGATCTCCGCCTCGATGAAGGCGACCAGTTCGGCGTAATAGTCTTCCAGCTCCCGCGGAATCGCAAAGTCCATCGCCGCCTCTCCCTTTTGGTTGTTGGGAGAAACCTATCGCAGGCGGACAAGAGAGCAAGCGTCAGGTCACGGCGCTGCGCTGTTTGTGTTCGGGCCGGTCCCATTCGCGCTGCTCCATCACCGCCGCCAGGTAATCGACCGCCGCCGCAACCTCGGCATGGGTGATATAGAGCGGGGTGAACCCGAAGCGCAGGATGTCGGGCGCGCGGAAGTCCCCGATCACGCCGCGCTCGATCAGCGCCTGTATGATCGCGTACCCTTCCGGATGGCGATAGGAGACCTGGCTCCCCCGCTCTGCCGGGTCGGCAGGACTGGCGAGCGCAAACCCCCACGCCTCCGCCAGCGGTGCCATGCGTTCGATGAACAGCTCCGCCAACGAGATCGACTTAGCGCGCACCGCTGCCATGTCGGCTTCAAGGAACAGGTCCACCCCCACCTCCAGCGCGGCCATGCCCAGCACCGGCGGCGTGCCCACCAGGAAGCGCGCGATGCCCGGCGCCGGTTCGTAGCGATCCTCGAACGCAAACGGCGCCGCATGGCCGAACCATCCGGCCAGCGCCGGGGTCACCTTCCCCTGATGCCGCTGCGCCACATACAGGAACCCCGGCGCGCCGGGTCCGCCGTTGAGGTATTTGTATCCGCAGCCCACCGCGAAGTCGGCGCCTGCCCCCGTCAGGTCTACCGGCACGGCCCCGGCACTATGGCTGAGATCCCAGATCATGGCCGCGCCGTGACGATGAGCCAGTGAAGTGATCCGCGCCATGTCACGCATCCGGCCGGTCTTGTAATGCACCTGGGTCAGCAGGACGGCCGCCACGGATCCGTCGATCGCATCCTCGATCTGGTCAGGTTGCACCAGTTGTGCGCGGACTTGGCGACCGGTCAGCGCCTCGATCCCCTGCATCATGTATACGTCGGTGGGGAAGTTGCCGCGTTCGGACAGGATCACGCTGCGTTCCGGCGCCAGCGACAGCGCCGCGCACGAAGCCTTGAAAACGTTGATGGATGTGGAATCGCAGGCGATCACCTCGCCCTCCCCGGCCCCGATCAGGCGGCCGATCTTGTCGCCAATCCGCTGCGGCATCCCGATCCAGTCTGCCTGGTTCCACGAGGTGATCAGCCCCTCCCCCCACTCCTTCCGAACCACCTGCAGCACCCGTTCCTCAGCCGCTTTCGGCCGCGCCCCCAGCGAGTTGCCGTCTAGGTAGATCACCCCCTCAGGCAGGGCGAAGCGGTCGCGGAAAGGGGCCAGCGGGTCAGCGGCGTCGAGTTGTGCAGGGGTCATCGTTCCTCCCTAGCCGCACAAGTGTTTGCCAGCGAAGCGCAAATCGCGCACGTTGCCCTGCGATGGAAGCCGACACCGACCTCGCCGAAGCGCTGCGCCGGGCCGCGCACGATGCGGGTATGCCGGCTGAGCGGGTGGACAATCTGCGCCAGTTGTCGGGCGGCGCCAGCAAGGAGATGTGGGCCTTCGACCTGGTGGCGTCAGACGGGACCTCGACTCCGCTCGTGCTGCGCCGCCAGCCGCCGGGTCGCGGTTTCTCGTCGCAAGGTCTGCCGAGCGTCGCCGCCGAAGCTGCGCTGATCCGGCTTGCCGAGGGCGCGGGCGTGCCGGTCCCATCGGTTGCCTTCGAACTGGCTCCGGGCTCTCCGGCGGGCGACGGCTACGCGATGGCGCGGATCGAAGGTGAAACCGTCGGCGGGCGGGTGCTGAAACTGGCTGAACTGGCCGAGGCGCGCGCGCAGATGGCGCGGCGCTGCGGGGAGATCCTCGCGCGGCTTCATGCGGCGAAAGGATACGAGGCGCTGGGCCTGCGGGAAATCGGGGCCCGGGCGGAACTTGCCGCGCTGGAGGAGCGCCACCGCGCCACCGGACACGACCGGCCCGTGTTCGAACTCGCGCTCCGCTGGCTAGACGATCACTTGCCCGAAGAACGTACCCGCGTTCTCCTTCATGGCGATTTTCGCAACGGTAACCTGATGGTCGGCCCCGATGGCATTCGGGCGGTGCTTGACTGGGAACTCGCGCATGTCGGCCCACCCGTCTACGACCTGGCCTGGCTGTGCGTCACCAGTTGGCGCTTTCAGCGGCCCGAACTGCCGGTGGGCGGCTTCGGCACGCGGGAGGACCTGATCGCGGGCTACGAGGCCGTTGGCGGAGCGCCGGTGGACCCCGGCGAACTCCATGCGTGGGAGGTGTTCCAGACCATGAACTGGGGTGTGATGTGCGCCGGCATTGCCGAAGCGTTCGCGGACGGCGGCCGCTCGATCGAGGCCGGCGTGATCGCCCGCCGTGCAAGCGAAACCGAGTTCGATCTCATGCGCCTGCTCGCGCCGGACCATCCCGCATGGAGTGCAGCGGATGTTCGATAAACCCGCGCCCGCGCTGCTGATCGCCGAAGCGCGCCGCGCGCTTGAGGCAGGCGTTGCCCAGGGTTTTCCGCAGAAGGTGGTCGCCAACGCCCTCGGAATCGCGCAACGCGAGCTTGAGGCGGGCCCACAGCGGACGCGGCAGGAGCTGGAACGGCTGAACGCATTGCTGGGAGACGACGGCGATCTCCCCACCCTGAACGGCCGACTGGCGAGCGCCATACGCACCGGTACGACTGCCGCCGATGATCCCGCTCTCCTCGATCACCTGATCCGCACGACCATCGCGAAGCTGGAGATCGATCAACCGGCTTACCCGGCGTTCAAGGCGTGGCGCGAAGGCGCCTAGCCATCGCCCAGCGACGTCAGGCTGCGCGCTCCGTCGACCACCTGCCGTCCAACCATCTCGAGCTGCGAGCGAGAACGATCGTCCAGCCGGTCACCGGTGGGCGAGAACATGTCGGGCCCCACCCGGATCGTGGCACCCATCGGCGTGGGCCAGCCCCGCAGTGCGTGCACGACGGTGCGCAATGTCTGCATCGTGTTGACCGTCGCCTGATCGCCGTAAGCGGTCGCGATCAACCCCACCGCGCGGCCATCGAGGTAAGGTCGCGCGTCGCTGGCCAGATCCTCAAGGTAGTCGAGGGCGTTCTTGACGAGACCCGAAACCGTTCCGTGATAACCGGGCGCGGAGATCAGCAGACCATCGGCCGCCCGCACCGCCTCAACCATTTCCGCGCCGTGCTCCAGCGTATGGCCCGGCCCCCGGTAGTGCGGCAGGGCCGCCAGATAGGCGCCGTCGAACAGCGACACTTGCGCGCCCTCCGCTTCTGCGGCCGCGATTGCGGACTTGAGGGCAAGCTCGGTTGCGCTGCCAGGCGAAACCGTGCCGCCGATCGCGACGATGCGGGGGGTCAAGCGGGATGCTCCTGCGTCAAGAATTGCTCCAGTGCCTGTCGCTGTTCGGGCGAGAAACGCAAGCCCAGCTTGGTCCGCCGCCACAGGATGTCGTCTGCGGTGACGGCCCACTCCCGTGTGCAGAGGTAGCGCACCTCCCGCGCTGTCAGACCCGCCCCGAAGTGCTCGCCGCATGCCCCAAGAGTGGCCGCATCGCCGAGCACGGTGAACGCGAGCGTGCCGTATGCCTTCACGAGACGATCCGCCCAGGCAGGTTCGAGGAAGGGATAGCGCGCGGCGAGCTCACTCCTCAGCTTCGGTTGCCCGTCGGTCGCGAAATCACCACCGGGGAGAGGCGCGCGGTCAGTCCAGTGCTGTCCGTCAAGCTCAGCAAGGCGCTCCCCCAGAAGCGCGACCGCCTCCTGCGCGAGGTGCCGATATGTGGTGATCTTGCCGCCGAAGACGCTCAGGATCGGCGCGCCCTCGTCCTCCTCCGACAGTTCGAATCGATAGCCGCGGGTGGCCGCCTCAGGCTTGCCGCTGCCGTCGTCGATCAGGGGCCGGACCCCGGCGAAGGCCCAGACGATCTGCTCGGGCAGCACGGCCTTTTGGAAGAAGCGGCTCGCGCCCTCGCAAAGATAGGCGATCTCCTCCTCGCTCGCCTCGATCGGATCGTTCGGTCCCTGGTCCCGGTCCGTGGTCCCAATGAGGGTGAAGTCCCGTTCGTAGGGCATCGCGAAGAAGATGCGCCCGTCCGGCAGCTGGAAGAAGTACGGATACGGGTGATCGAACAACCGCGACACCACGATGTGCGACCCGCGAACCAGTCGTACCGCGCTGTCCGTGCGTTCGTCCGCCTTGCGCAACAGCTTCAGCACGCCGGGTCCCGCCGCGTTGACGATCGCTCGCGCGGAGAACTGCCCGTCGGGAGTGGAAATGCGCCAGGCCGGCCCAACCCGTTCCAGCTCCTCGACGGGACAGCGGGTACGCACGTGCGCCCCTCTGTCCGCGGCGTCACGCGCATTGAGGATGACCAGCCGCGCGTCATCGACCCAGCAATCGGAATAGGCGAAGCCGTGGGTAAATTCGGGCTTCAACGGCTCACCCGCCGGATGGCGATCGAAGCGGATGCTCTGCATGGCCGGCAGCTTCTTGCGGGCGCCGATATGGTCGTAAAGGAACAGGCCCAGCCGCAGCAGCCACCGCGGACGGAGGCCGCGAACGTGAGGCAGGACGAAGCGCATCGGCCAGATGATGTGCGGCGCGATGGTCCACAGGCGTTCGCGCTCGGACAAGGCCTCCCGCACCAGCCCGAACTCGTAGTGCTCGAGATAGCGCAACCCGCCGTGGATCAGTTTGCTCGACGCCGACGACGTGCCGCCCGCGAGATCGCCCGCCTCGAGCAACAGCACCCGCGCGCCCCGTCCCGCGAGGTCGCGCGCGATCCCGGCGCCATTCACGCCGCCGCCGATCACCGCGACATCGAAGGTATGCTCCGCTTGCCCCATACCGCTCCTGCGTACAGTTCCCGCCGGCGCTGGCGAAGCTACTCCCTCATGTCGCGGTTCGGTTGCAGCTAGTTGCGGAACGATGCCGACATGGCGGAATCGTGCGGGCCTTCGCGGACTTCGTTGAGCTCGTGGCGTCCGACCACCATGTGATGCACGGCATCCGGGCCATCCGCGATGCGCAGCGTGCGGGTGTTGGCATACATGCGGGCCAGCGGCGTGTGCTGCGAAACGCCGAGCGCACCATACATCTGGATCGCCTCGTCGATGATCTGGCACACCCGTTCAGGCACCATGGCCTTGACCATGTGGATCCACACGCGGGCTTCGCGGTTGCCGAGCACGTCCATCGCCTTGGCGGCCTTCAGCACCATCAGGCGCATGGCCTCGATGTCGATCCGGGCCCGGCTGACGATCTCCAGATTGCCGCCCAGCTGGATGATCGGCTTACCAAAGGCCACGCGGCTCATGCCTCGGCTGACCATCAGGTCGAGCGCTTTTTCCGCCGAACCGATGGCGCGCATGCAGTGGTGGATGCGGCCGGGCCCAAGGCGAAGCTGGCTGATCTCGAACCCGCGGCCTTCGCCCAGCAGGATGTTCGACGCGGGCACGCGTGCATTGTTGAAACGAATGTGCATGTGGCCATGCGGCGCGTCGTAATCGCCAAACACCTGCTGACCGCCGACGATCTCGACACCTTCGGTGGGCAGCGGCACCAGGATCTGCGATTGGCGCCCGGAAGCGGGCGAGTCCTCGTCGCCGGTGCGCACCATCGTGATCATGACCTTGCAGCGCGGATCGCCGGCGCCCGAGATGTAATGCTTTTCGCCGTTGATGACGTACTCGTCACCCACCCGAACCGCGGTAGTATCGATGTTCTTCGCGTCGGAGCTGGCGGTGTTCAGTTCGGTCATGCAGAAGGCGGAGCGAATCTTCCCCTCGAGCAGCGGCTCCAGCCACTGCTTCTTCTGCTCCGGCGTGCCGACCCGTTCCAGCACCTCCATGTTGCCCGTGTCAGGCGCGGCGCAGTTCATGATCTCCGATGCGAGCCGGTTCTTGCCCAGTTCCACGGCGATGTAGGCATAATCGAGATTGGACAGGCCTTCGCCGGTGTGGGCGTCAGGCAGGAAGAAGTTCCACAGCCCTTCCGCCTTTGCCTTTTCCTTGGCGGCATCCAGCACTTCGAGCTGGCCGGGCGCGTAGTCCCAGATGTCCGCGCGGTTCTCACCCAGTTCGTGGAATTTCTCCGAAGCCGGCTGCACCACTTCCTGGATGAATTGCTTGACCTGATTGAACAGCGGCAGCGCCTTGTCGGACATCCGCAGATCGTTGAGCTCATCCTGAGGGTTCAGCGCAAAGCCGGACTGCGAACGTTCGGTGGTCATGGATCTATCCTTCAGCTTCAAACGACGGGCCGGACGGCCGGGTGACGGCCCTTGCTAGGCACTGTTGCCGCGCCTTGCACCCATAGTTTTTCGATGACCTGCTTGTGAAGTTGCTTTCTGCTTCGGCCCGGCCGCATCGGACCGATGGCGCGCCACCTACCGAGACCCTGTGGACGCCGCCGTTTCGCAGCCGCTCAAGCCTTCACTTCGATAAGTAGGTTCGGATGGCATCCTGCGCGGCCCGCCGCACAAGGGACGGCGACTACTGCGGCAAACGTATTTGAGAGTGGTAGCGGAGGAGGGACTTGAACCCCCGACACGCGGATTATGATTCCGCTGTTTACTACCGCAATTCTGCGGTTTTCTAGCCTCGTGCTGCATTCATGTTGCACTCGCACTGCCGAAGATGCCCCGACTTGCAGCGTGCGCTAGCGCCGTGTCGCGCTTGTCGTCCGCCATCAGGTGCCCGTAAGTATCTAGCGTCATCTGCGCGCTGGCATGCCCCAACCAACTCTGGAGGCGCTTCAAATCCACGCCGGCAGATATCCAATTAGAGGCAGCCGCATGTCTTAGTGCGTGCATGCCAAATCTGGTCCCCTGAGCGTCGCTGAGTCTCGCACGGGCGCAGAGTGGCGCCCACCACCGCCGCAACAGGTTCTCGCGTCTAAGCGGCCCGCCTGTGGCGCTTGGCAGCAGCAACCCCTTGCCCCCGGTCCGCAGCTTATGCGCCTTCAACTCTTTCACGACTTCAGGAGGCAGGGGGATCGTGCGCCGCCCTGCCCTGCTCTTCGGCGGCCCGATGACGCCCCATGCATCAGCGCGCTGGGTTATCGTGACCGTAGCGGCCTTTAGATCAATCGCTGACCAGTCGAGTCCGCGAAGCTCGCTTGAGCGCATGCCGCTGGAGATCAGCAGCCCCACTATCGGCCGCTCCTCGTCGCGGGCTGCCTGCAGCAGCGCGCGCAATTCGGTTGCTGCCGGTACGACCACCGGCTCGCGATCGCGGCTGGCGCGAACCACCTTCACGCCTTGCGCGACATTCTGTGCGACTAAACCGCGGCGCTGAGCTTCAGAGATGATCATCGACAGGGACCGTACAGCCTTGCCGGCCATCGCCTTAGAACGAGTGTCGAGCAACTGGTCGCGGAAGGACTCCACCTGCGGTCGGGTCAATCGCGACAAGCGCAAGCCGCCGATCAACGGCACAATGTGGAGGCGTGCCAGTTCGCGATAAGACTTCACTGTCGAGCGCTCCCGCCCTTCCCGTTCGGACTTCGCAATCCAGAGATCAGCGGCTGCCGCTACGTCGATCGAGTCCCGATCATGCGTGTGAGTACCATCACGCACTTGCGTGGCAGCTGTCAGTGCAAAGGTCTCAGCATCCTTTTTGCGCGTGAACTGGCGCGACCGACGCTTGCCGGCGATGTCGCGATAATCGACGAGCCACGCTTGTTTGGCGGTGCCGTCCGGGGCGACCCAGGCGCGCTTTCTAATCGCCATCAGAGGCAACTTCGAGGTTGAGCGTCACCATCTTATCAAGACGGGTCTTCTTGAACTCTCTGATCGGCGCGCTGTTGTCGACAACCAACTTAGTCAGGAATTCGGTGAGCGTGGAACTTGATGGCTCTAAGACCTCGCTCCAATGAACCAATAAAGCGTACATCATCTCCCGGAGGCCGATGACGACCCACCTCCAGTGTTCTCCAGTGACGGGCTCAAAATCGACCTTAGAGCGCGATAGCTGACCGAGCATCTTTCGCCGTGTGACGATCGATAAGGCGCCGTAAGGCAACCGATTCTCGCGATCGAGGGCAGCAAACGTGAGGGCACTCGGACTTATAAGTAGCATCGGCTCCGATGCGTTCTTTATCGGTCCGATTGCCATCAAGCAGGCGACGAACAGATCGTCGCGGTTTTCTTCGATGAGATCTGCGACAGCGCGCGGCGACAAACCAACTTGGATCAGCTCCAGAGCTACTGCCAACTCCAAGATCATCGGAGTTGAATAGGCGACCCGTTTGCCTTTGCCAGGGTTGGCCCCCGCCGGCACCCCTTCCCCCTGAAGCTTACGTAGCCGGGCCTTGAACGCACCTAAGCCCTCGGGCGCGACCCAGTGCATATCGGCGAAGACGCCAATTACGGCCGCATAGCTTAGCTCCATCTGATCCCCACCATGCAAAAACCGGATTCGGTTTAAGCCGCTTGACACGGATGCTACGGACAGACAAGTAACACCTGTTCCGGTTTAGATATTAAAGGGAGCGTATGCAAATGTTGAATGCAGACCTGTTGAGCGGCGCGAAAGCGGCAGGCGATTATATCGGGGAAAGCCCCCGCGCCGTTTATCACATGACAGAGCGCGGCTTGCTGCCCTGCATCCGCAAGGGCCGTAAGCTCTACTTCCGCAAGTCCGAGCTTGAAGCTGCATTCCGTTCGGAGGCGGCTTGAGATGAATACGAAAAACCCCCTGAGCGTGGCTCAAGGGGCTTCGGTGTCGATTGGTCCCGACGCGAAGCCTTCTAACAGCTGCCGCCCTCGCCTTCAAGCATCACCGGCCGCCCGGTTACGCCTCGCGGCGCTGCTCTGGAAGCCTTCTGCCATGGAGGCTGATCATGGGTAACGCTACGCTGCACCACAACAGCGGCATCCTGATCCCGCGTTCTGAGTACGAGGAACTGACCGAGGCGCTGGCGACGGTGTTTCGCATCGGTGCCAAGTTCACCCCTCGCCTAGTCGATCGGCTGGACCTGCAGGACGGCGATCCTGATCTGGAGGACAGCGGGGACGATGAACCTGCCGGCGATGAAAAGGACGGCGCCTGGATCGAATGGCACCAGATGCGCGGCTCGCCGAAGCGCAGATCAAATATTCTGCCGACCTATAACGAGGACGACGAGGAGGACGATCCTTCCGAGGAAGACGACCATAGCGGTCAGTGCACCCAGGATGAGATCAGCAGCGGTGTACCTAGTTTCGGCTGGGGCGGCCCAATGGCGGCAGGTTGCCCGATCGCTGACCCTGGCATCGCAGACAGCGGCGCCGTGCAAGACGCGTATGGGCTGGATGCGCCGAACTATGGCGTCGATCAGTCTCAGCCTCTCAGCCCTGGCCACGAGGTCTAGGTCCTATGGGGCAAGGTCACCAGAAGGCCGACCACGGCGGCAACTTTTACATGACGCCCCGGCGCGTGGTGTCGAGCGTGGCGTGGAGGCACACAAGCTTCCGCGCCCGCTCGATCCTTGATGCGTTCCAGCTCGCCTTCAACGGTCGCAACAATGGCGAGATCGCCTTTGCCATCCACGACATCGGTAAGGCGATCGGCAACTCTAATCACGGCCCAAACGCGAAGGCCGTCGCTGAGCTGATCGAGAAAGGATTTCTCGAATGCACAAGCGATGCAAACCGGGCGCAGTCCAAGGCGCGGACCTACCGGATCACCTTCATCTCAACCGGCGAGCCGCGCAAGAACGTGCCGGCGACACACGATTACGAGACTTGGCGACCCGCTACTCGGCGGACATTCGGCGGTGTGAGAACAACAAGCAAGAACCCGCTTCCCGGTGTTGAAACAACAAGCACGGTGAAAGTCTCCGGTGTTGAAACAACAAGCACATCGACGGAAAGCCGCCGGTTTGGGGGCGTTTCCTTAGATGTGGGAACAACACCCCCTCTATATAACCATCCTACGCCTGCCGAGCAGGGCGATAAAACGTCCCTCCAACCTCTGAAAATATCCTTTCAAACGCGGGCGGCCGATTTGCGGGCTGACCTGGAGACACTGCGCGCCTGGGTTGTCGAAGCTGTCGAACGGAGAGGATACGGCGGCGCAAGGATGCTGGCGCAAGACGCTGGCATCTCTGAGGTCGCGCTGTCGAGGTTCCGCAGCGGGAAGAACCTGCCCGATCAATATCGTATCGCGCTGCAGGAGGCCTGCGCGAGGGCGATCCCCTTCAACAAGTTGGCTACTTAGTGGCTCGCCCCAAATCAGACGTCGACCCCAAGAAGCTGCATAACGCGGCCATGCCTAGCCGCCGCCGGCGGAAGCGCAGAGAAAGACCGGATCCCCCGGCGCAGCTGAAATCGGCCGAAGCTAAGGCGTTAGCGCGTCTGAGACGCATGCCCATCTCGCCGGGGATGCTCATCGAAGTGCGAGATGACGGGGACGACGGCTGGGAGTTCGTCTCACCTTGGAATGACGAGGAACTCCACGAGATCCACCTGCACAACACCTTCGGCACTAGGTCGCACGCTGCGACCACGGCGTTTCTAGGCGAGGTCGGCAAGCTGTGCCGGCGAGACTTTGATCACGATATCCAGCAGTGGAAGATCAACGAGACCGACCTGAACGCGGCTCTGGATTGGATAGCATCGATCGAGCCCCGCAACCCGATCGAGGCCGCAACAGCTCTGCAGATGCTCGCGCTACACCGAATGCAGATGAGCCTCTCACGCGGCGCCCTCAATAGCGGTGGCATGGTCATGACGCGCGAAGCGGCACTCGCCGGCAAGCTGTCCCAGCGGTTCGCCATGCTTCAGGCGAGCCTGCGTGACGGCCGCGGCACACGGAAGCCGATCAGCCGCCAATCGATCAAGGTTTCCAAGGAGACCCACCATCACCAGCATATCCATGTCCACCGGAGGGATCAGCAAAATGACGGACAACCTCATGGACCGACAGACGCGCTTATTGACCAATGCGCCGCTCTGCCGAGCCCGAACCAAGCGGGGGACGGCCTGCCGTTGCCCAGCGATGAGAGGGAAGCGCGTGTGCCGCATTCACGGGGGCAAGAGCCCAGGCGCGCCAAGGGGAAAGGATAACGGTAAATGGAAACACGGTGGCGAGACCAAAGAGTCCATTGCAATGCGACGAGCGGCCTCAGCGCTCTTAAAGCAGCTTGGCTGAAGGCCACGCAGTTGACGTCCGCTTATAAGGTTTGCTGTGAACGCCCAGAATGTCTTGTATTCGGGTGGAAAGCAGTCACACTAAGACTGGTGTGGTCAGGTAGCGTCTAGGGTGCACCTACGCACCTCAACCCGGTAATCTGTGACTTCGGACCTGTTCCCAAAAGACACGCGCTTCAGGACCTGCTCGCGGTGCGTCGTGCCGATTGGCATCGGTGCGACATGATCACTAATGTTCTTCGAGCCGCATTGTTGGGCCTCATGCTCTTCGGAATGAACATTGCCGGCGGTGTGAGCGCTCTAGCCGCCTCCAATTCCGTGACGGCGACAATGGAGGTGAGCCTGCATGTTACTGCTAACTGCACGGTAAGAGCCGATCCGCTCAGCTTTGGCTCGCTCAACGAGGCCGACGCACCCGACGCCGATGCAAGCTCTTCTATTGAAGTAGCTTGCACAGAGAGCACGCCGTTCATGGTCATGCTCGATGACGGACAAAATGCAGGCGGTGGAGCGAGGCGGGCCCTAGACCCTGTTCGTGGGAGATACGTCTCTTACGACATCTACAGCGATAGGGCTCACACAGAGCGCTGGGGCGGGGTGGGGAGTGCAGTTTTGGTTGCTGGCACTAGCCCGGTAACTCGGTTGTTAGCCTACGGTGCGGTGCATAGTTCAGAGATCGCCGCCGGGGATTACCGAGACCTAGTTACATTGACGGTTGCCTATTAGGGAAGCCAATCGGCGTTTGCTGCACTTTCTGAATGGGTCGTTTGCGGCTGGCCCGCTCTTAGGCTGCGTCAAGACACGCGTGAGCGGCTCAAGATGGGTGGAAAGCAAACATACAGCATCAGGTGTGGCGGATGAGGCCTCGATACGCCCGTCCGTCTCGCTAGGTATTTAGCATTTCGGAACTTCTTGCGCATACTGGAAGTGGTGCAAGCCTTACCTCGGAGCAGGGTACAACAGGAGGGAATCAAGACACGTGGCCGAGTTAAACAATTCGGCTGCGGGTCTCGAGGTCGCAGCGAGCCAAGCTACAGTTTCAGCTTCAGGTTCGCCTTCCTCCGAGTTATCTTCACTAACCGCCGCTCGAGGGATTGCGGCATGGTGGGTGGTAGTGTTCCACCTCCACTTCTACCTTCCTCCCGCACCGTTCGGAGCGCTTTCCTTGGTGCTCAAGTCCGGTAATCTCGCAGTGGATTTCTTTTTCGTACTCTCCGGGTTCGTGATCCAGCTCAGCTGGGGACGGAGGATTGGAGAGGAAGAAGGCCCCATGAAGTTTTTTGTGGCCCGTTTCGCCCGTATCTATCCGCTTCACCTGCTGCTGTTGCTTGCTTTCGCAGTCTATTTCAGCGCTGCTGTCATATTCGGAAGCTCGACCTCAGCCGCAGATCCCCAGCCGCTGTATTTCCTGATGTCGCTCTTCCTCGTGCAGAATTGGGGCTTCGCGGCAGAGACGTCATGGAATGTGCCCGCGTGGTCGATTTCGGCGGAAGCGGGAGCCTATCTCCTTTTTCCGCTGCTCCTCGCGATGCTGAGTCCCGGCAGACGCCCGATCTGGCTCTTGCTGCTATGTATCCTATTCCTGTCACTGGCCCTGCATGGTTGGTTTCGACTTTTCGATTACTCGTTTCCCAATGACGTGGCGCAGACCGGGCTCGCTCGCTGCATCGTGCAGTTCGCCATCGGCATGATCGTATGCGAGGTGTACGAGCGGCTGTCGCCGTCCCGACGCGAGGGTCATCTCCTCCTGATTATCTCCGGCTGCCTTGCTGCTTGCTGGTTTGCATTCGCGGCGCCGGTGGTGCCGCTGGCTTGGGCGACGCTGATCCTAGGGCTTGCCTGCGGAGGCGCGCAATGGCTGTCCTTTGCTCCTCTCGTTTGGATCGGGCGCATCAGCTTTGCGACGTATCTTTCACATTATTTCGTGCTCATGGTCTACAAGTTCGTCTTTTTAGACGAAGGCGGGACGCTCAGGCTGCCCGTGAGCATCTTATATGCCGCGACTGTCTTGGTCCTTTCGGCGCTCCTCTATCACTGCTTCGAGCGGCCAGCACAACAAACCGTGCTCGATCGGTTTGGCACGCCGAATAGCAGAGGAATGAAACGCAAAGCGTCAGCATAAGCTGCAAAGTCACCGCGATCGGCTGACGTGCTCTAGAGTAGACAAGCCGCGTGGTGCCAAATCTTCCGCCCGTCAGAAGTCGAACGTCCGCTTTGGTCGAAAGCCGACACTCCTCCCGAAGCTGAGCAAACGTCTGTTTCTGGGGACTGCCCTACAGCTGCTAGAAGACCGGGAGTGGGCGCAAAGCTGCCATCGTGTTCGGCTTCGCCGAACGTCCGCAATGGGGTCGAAAGCAGACATTCCGCTTCCAGTCGCCCATCCTTCAAAAGCGGTCATTCGTCAGATGGCAACAATTCCATCACAGGGCGCGATAAACGCTAGCCCTCGATATCCCGAGCTTTCGAGCTATCGCGGCCGGTCCTAATCCAGAATCTTTAAGGTCTTTGACCGCAGCCGGATCAATGCTTGGCTTTCGACCGCGGTAGACCCCGCGCTCCTTGGCTCGTTCAATGCCGTCGCGCTGCCTTTCTCGCCTGATGTCATTCTCGAACTCAGCAACAGCGCCAAGGATTGCCAGCGTCAGCTTGCCAGTGCTGGTCGAGGTATCCACCCCACCCTGTTGAAGGCAGCGGAAAGCAACGTCCTCAGCTTGAACTCGCGCCATGATCGAGTGAAGGTCGCCTACCGAACGCGCCAGGCGATCCAGGCGCGTCACGACTAGAGTGTCCCCCTCGCGGGCCTGATCCAGCGCCCTCCCCAGCTCAGGTCGATCTTTCGTGGATCGGCCGCTCACTTTCTCGCTGTAGATCTTTTGGCACCCCGCTGCGCGAAGGGCGTCCACTTGGGCCTCAACCGATTGTCCAGTCGAGCTCACTCGTGCGTATCCAATAAGCATGCAGCACCTGTCGCATTAGGGTTTAGACCATAGCTGACTAGTGCATCGAAATGCGCAAATCAACCCAATTGAGACGACATCCATGCAGGCTTGAAACGTCGCTGTGAGGTATACCCTACAGATGCAACGCATGCGTCATGGCTCGGCTATCGGATGCCTAGGGGGGTGGCCCAAAGAGTAGCGCCTTCGACTTGGGCACCGCTGCAGGATTGCTTTGCAAACGCTAACACAGTTTCTCGCCCGCGCGCGCGAGGGAACCAACATACCGAACGTCTGCTTCTGGGCCGATAGCGGACTGACTGCTTGCGGCAGCGGCTCGGCAAAAGCGGACGTATCTCGAGCGACCTCACCTTCAGGGCCGTGCACCGTGTTGCGTCGCGATCCTGACCTTGGTGACGTGGCCGTGCATTTTCCCACGATCGGCTTTCACATTAGCGAATGCCCCGCCGAATAAAGGCAGCCGATCTAAGCGGCGAGCCGGCGCCCTCGCGCCTTGCCGCGCCGTTCCCCCCGCGCGATCTCTTTGTGAAGATCGGCCACGTAGCGGGCGAAATCGACCTGGATGGTGTGCCGCGTCGATTGGTAATAGTCCCCCAGTTCGACCGCTTCATCGTGGGACGTGATCCGGCGCACTTCGTCGACCGAAGGCAGTTCATAGCGGCCTGCAAGGTAGCTGGTCGCCAGCTTTGACTGCTGTTCGGCAAAGTTCACCAGTGTAGGTAACGGTTGAGCCAGACCCATGAAGAACAGATCGGGGATGCCGGGGATCATCATGCGCTTGAACAGCGGGAAGCGGTTCTGCGAGTCGGGCAGGAGCGCCGGGTCGTCGAAAAAAGGGAAGCTGATCCGGTAGCCGGTGGCGTAAATGATCGCGTCCACCGCTTCGACGCTATCGTCCTCGAAGCGGACGCGACTTCCTTCGAGCGCCTTGATGTTGGGCTTGAACTTGATGTCGCCGCAACTGGCACGGGTCAGGAACTCGCCGGAAACCGAGGGATGCGCATCCAGCGGTTCGTGATCGGGCGCAGGCAGGCCGTAATCCTCCATCCGGCCGACCATTTTCTTGATCATGCGACGAGCGATCGCCTTGCCCAGCTTGCGCGGAATCCACGTCGGCATTGCCGATTTGTCCATCGGCTTGCCGCCCGCCATTTTCGGCAGCACCCAAACCCCGCGCCGCGCCGCCACCCAAAGATTCTTCGCCAGGTGTCGCTGCGAGAGTTCGCTGGCGACGTCCATCGCAGAATTGCCCATGCCTACCACGACCACATTCTTGCCGCGCAAGTCGACCGGATCGTATGGATCGCGGTAACTGTGAACGTGGAAGTGCGGGCCTTCGAAGGCGCCGGGATATTCTGGGATGTTGGGATTCCAGTGATGCCCGTTGCACACGAACAGAACCTCGTAGTCCCGCGTCTCGCCCGTCGACAGGGTCACCCGCCATCCGCCGTCGGGCAGCCGGACGGCGTGCGTGACCGCCGTGTTGAAGGTGATGCGTTCCCGAAGTCCGAAATGGTCGACGTAATCGCGGAAGTAGCGCCACAACAGCTCGTGGCTGGGGAAGTCGGGCCAGTCGTCGGGCACGGGGAAATCCTCGAACGCGAGGCGCCACTTGGACGTGTCGATGTGGAGCGACTGGTAGCAGGCCGATTTGCCGTTGGGATTCTTGTAGTACCAGTTGCCGCCGACATCGTCGGACATTTCGAAGCAGTCGAAGGAAATCCTTTCGTCCTGCAGCCGCTTGGCGGTCGTGAATCCTGAACAACCAGCACCGATGATGCACGCTCGCTTGTCGTCGCCCATATCCGCTCCCTCAATTCTACAGACTTTGAGGCGATGATGACCCGATGCGGACGGCCCATCAAGCTGGGCGCGTAAAGGGATTCTCTTGGCCGCCGAAGCTCGGCCTGCTTGAACGGCGGCGCGATCGAGACCTACTGTGCGAAAAACCGCACGAAGGCGGCGTATCATGGGAGGGAGACTATTGGTAGACGATCGTTTGTTTGCCGCTGCTGTCGCCGCGGCCAATTTGCCAGGCGCGATCGGGCTCATTCTGGACCGCCACGGAATTCGTTATGCCCGGGGCTTCGGCGTGTCGGAGATCGGCCGCGACGTCCCGATGCGGATCGAGACGCCGGTCCAGATCGCGTCGATGACAAAGGCTATCGTGGCTGTCGGCGCGATGCAACTGGTAGAGCGAGGCAAGCTCAGCCTGGACGATCCGGTTGATCAACTGCTGCCAGAACTCGCCACCCCGCAAGTGCTGACGGGCTTCGCCGGGGATGGCAGCCCGAAACTGCGGCCGGCGGCGCGGCCCATCACATTGCGCCACCTGCTCACCCATACCTCAGGCCTCTCGTACAGCTTCATCCGGCCAGAGACGCTGCGGTGGTTCCAGATACAGGGGATGCCTCCACCCGGCAGCCGCAAGAGCATCGAAATGCCACTGCTTTTCGATCCAGGGGAGGCATGGGAGTACAGCGTCGGGATCGACTGGGCGGGCCTCGCGATCGAAGCGGCGACCGGCCAGCGGCTGGGTGCCTACCTGGCGGAGCACGTCACAGGTCCGCTGCGGATGCACGATACCGCCTTCCATACCGCGCCCCCACCGGGGGCAGCCAGTGTTCACGTGCCCGCGCAGGAAGGGGGGTGGGCCACGCAACCGTTGTGGCTCAACAGCGGCGAGTTCGACATGGGCGGAGGCGGATTGACCTCGACGGCTCTTGATTACGGCCGGTTCCTCCGCATGGTGCTTTGCGGCGGCGAACTTGATGGAGCCCGCATCCTGTCGGGACCCACATTGGCGGAGATGGGCCGAAACCAGATCGGCGACATCCGCGCTGGCTACATGGGCACAGCGATTCCCGAACTGGCGCAACCTTTCGACTCGTATCCCGATCAACAGACCGGCTGGGGTCTGACGTGGCTGATCAATCCGGAACCAACCGCGGAGGGCCGCTCGGCGGGCAGCCTTGCATGGGCGGGAATCTTCAACAGCTATTACTGGGCTGATCCGGCCGCCGGCATCGCCGGCGTCTTCGTCAGTCAGGTTTCGCCGTTCGGGCATCCCGCCGCCCTCGACGCGTTCCACGCGCTCGAGCGATTTGCCTACGGTCGCGATTGATCGGGTGTTGACAGGGAAAAGGCGATGTCTGTCAGATATAACACCATAACGGTGGAAAAGCGCGGCGCGGTAGACTGGCTGACGCTCAACCGGCCCGAAGCGCTCAACGCCATCTCGGTCGACATGGTGCGCGAACTCGACGACTATTTCGGCCGGCTCTACCACGACCGGGAAACCCGGGTCGTGGTCATGCGCGGCGCCGGCCGCGCATTCTGCGCCGGACTCGACATCAAGGACCGTGCCGGGCGGAGCCCGCAGGCGATCCCATTCGGTGGAGGATTCGGTTTCCAGGGTTATCTGGCGGGTGTTTACATCAAGATGCGCCGTTGCCCGCAGCCGATCGTCGCGCTCGTCCACGGAGCGGCCTGCGGGGGCGGGTTCTCATTCGCGCTCGCCTCGGACATCCGCATCGCGGGCGAGAGCATGCGGATGAACGCGGCCTTCGTGAAGCT
Source organism: Altererythrobacter sp. TH136 (assembly GCF_007065885.1). NCBI lineage: Bacteria > Pseudomonadati > Pseudomonadota > Alphaproteobacteria > Sphingomonadales > Erythrobacteraceae > Altererythrobacter > Altererythrobacter sp. TH136. The sequence continues at coordinate 892,129 of NZ_CP041409.1, forward strand.
CGGCTTATCGGCATGCGACATGGGCGTGAGCTACTTTCTCCCGCGGCTGGTTGGGGTGTCGGTAGCTTCCGAGCTAATGCTGACCGGACGTTTCATCCATGCGCCGCGGGCGCTTGCCACCGGCCTGATCAGCGAGGTGGTGCCCGACCATCAACTCGAGGCGGCAGCCCAATCCTACCTCGATGAGATGCTGCTCGCATCGCCGATGGGTCTGCGAATGACTAAGGAGGGGCTCAACATGGCCGTGGACGCCGCGAGTCTCGAGGCCGCCATGGCGATTGAGAACCGCAACCAACTGATGACCGCCGCTAGCCCGAACTTCGCCGAAGGGATGCAGGCGTTCCTGGAAAAGCGTCCACCGAGGTATATCGCCGACTAGAGACGAGGACACGGCGCTTGAACGGTTTCGCCTCCTAACCATCGGCAGTCTGGCTAACGGCCGACCGTCCGTCCGTTTTCCAGTGAAGAAACAGATCAACTCTAGGTTTCGCTCCGAGCACCGCCAGCGCCGATCGCGCCGATCAGGAGCGCCAATTGACCGGCGATGATGTCCTCGTCGATCGTTTCCAGGGACCTGCCCAGAAAGTCCTCCGCGACCTTGCGCGCCCCGCCTTGCCAATTCAAACCGGAGAGCAGGTGAAGCGCGAGGACCTTGTCCTCGATAAGAACCTCGGTGCGCTCGCGTGTCCTGCTGATGAGGCCGGCAATGAGATTGAGCCCGGGCAGCCACAACCGTTCGAGCATGAGGTCATAGCCGGGCCCCCCGACCTGCATCTCCCGCATCATGAATGCAGCCCAAGGTTCCTTCGCGTCGCGTGACAGCAAGGTTTCTGAGAGTCCCAGCGTGACCCGCCGCAGGGCTGCATTCGCGCTTTCTGGAGTATCGACCGCCGCCAGGTCGCCAAGCTCTTCCATCATGGGCCCCATGCGTTCGCGGTAGCGCTTGATGACATGGATCGCGCATGCCCGGTGGAGCCCCGCCTTGTCGGTGAAGTGGTAAGCTATCGTAGGGAGGGCCACCTTCGCCTCGTCCGCCAGCTGGCGCACCGATGTCGCACGGAACCCCTGCCTTCCGAACAGGTCAAGCGCGACCTCGAGCAGTCGCCTGCTCGTCTCGCCGCTTACCTTGTAGGAGCCTCTTCGTCTGTCTTCGGCGCGCGAAGCGTTCATTGTGTCACCTTTAACATCATTTCGCTTGTCGAGAAGCGGACTGCCCGATACCAATATCTAACACTCGTTACATATTGAGTCTTGCTATGAGCGCGACTTCGGACCCGTACCGCGTCGACTACCTGCATCCGGCAGGAGAGGCATCGCTGGTGCCGCCAGCCTCGCCCCAATGGCGCGTGTTCAAGAACCCGATCTCCCTAGGGATAGGCGGTGTCGCGGCTGTCCTGCTCGAATTCGCGGACGCGCGGATCCGCAGCGGCGTGTGGGATCACTCGACGTACAAGGCTGACCCGATCGGCCGCTCGCGCCGTACCGGCACCGCCGCCCTTGCCGGAGTCTATGGGCCGGCAAGCACCGCCCGCCGGATTATCGGCGGGGTCAACAGGATGCATGCCAAGGTGTCAGGGGAGACGCCTGGGGGCGAGGCCTACCGCGCGCTCGATCCCGGGTTGCTCGACTGGGTCGCGGCCACCGCAGGGTACGGCTTTCTCGAAGCGTACCATCGCTTCGTCATGCCCCTGACCGGTCGCGAGAGGGCCGCCTATTACCGCGATCATGAGCCGGTCACCCGGCTCTACGGGGTGCAGAACCCCCTGCGCTGCGATGCGGACTTCTTTTCTATGCTCGACCGCCTTTACCCGCGCTTCGAGCCGCATCCCATCGTCGGCGAATTCCTCGCGATCATCATGTCCGGTCAGGCCGCGCCTTCGGTGCCGCGGCCTCTGCATCGCGCGTTAGGCCGTGCATCGGTGGCGCTGCTGCCCGACAAGGTCCGCGATCGACTGGAGCTTGGCCGCGAATACGATTTGACGACGCGCGACCACGCGATGCTGCGCGCGGCCGGTTGGCTGGCGGAACGCATTCCCGTTCGGGATTCGCCGCCGTGGCAATCGGCCGTTCGTCTCGGGCTGCCCGGAAGCTTCGCTTGGCGCTCCCCGCGCAAGCAACGGCAACTGCTGGCGGCACTCGGCCGTGAAGGAGTGCCGGCGACTTCCTGAAGATTTGAACGTGTCGAGATCAACCCGCGCAGCGACGCGGGAGCCATGAGGAGAGGAATAGAAATGACCAGCTTGAATCGCGCCGCGCGCATGAGCCTTTCGGTCGGCGCAGCCACCATCGCATTGCTGTCGGGTATGAGCGCTCAGGCGCAAGAGGCGGCGGAGCAAGAGACGTCCAGCGCAATTCAGGCCGAGCCTCTTCCTGGCGAAATCATCGTCACGGCCCAGCGCCGCGAGGAATCGATAAACCGGGTGGGCATTTCCATTCAGGCCCTCACTGCCGACACGCTCGCAGAATTGCGCGTCAATTCGGTGAGGGACCTGGCTGCGGTCGTGCCCAGCTTCACCGTCGCGCAAAGTTACCAGGGCGTGCCGACGTACACTTTGCGCGGCATCGGTTTCAACACGATCAACCTGTCGGCCACTTCGACCGTGGGCACCTACACCGACGAGGTCGCCTACGCTTATCCGATCATGAACACCGGCCCGCTGATCGATATCGAGCGGGTCGAAGTGCTCAAGGGCCCTCAGGGGACGCTCTACGGTCGCAACACGACCGCTGGCCTCATCAACTTCGTCACCGGCAAACCGAGTGAGACGACTTCGGGCGCGATGACCGTCGACGTCGGCAATTACCAGACGACCAATGTGGGCGGCTACGTCACCGGCCCGATTGCCAGCGGAGTGCAGGCGCGCATCGGTTACCGCGTCGATCTGAGCGACAAGGGATGGCAGGTCAGCAACAGCCGCGGTGAGCGGCAGGGCGAAGTCCGGCGGTACGGGCTACGCGGATCGCTGGCGTTTCAGCCGGGGCCCCTCGAAGTTGACCTGTCGGCTACCTACTGGGTGAACAAGTCCGACACCGTCGTCGGTCAAGCGATCGGCTTCACTCCGGGCACCACGCCGGGCGGCGGCGGCCTGGCAAGCTTCTTCAACGCGCCGGGTGCCGCCGCCTACATCGCCGCCAACTTCCCGACCGACGGCAATCAGGCCGACTGGGCGCCGTACTCTCGTCGCGCGCCGGACATCGGCCGCGGCGCCGGCATTCCCGGCCCACTGCAGGAAGACAATTGGTTCCTCGGCCTCAAGGGCAGGGTCCAGTGGAACCTTTCCGATTCCGCGCGCATGGTGTCGCTGACGGGTTACAACGAGTTCGTGCGTGACGCCGTGTTCGATTGGTCGGGCATTCCGAATGAAGTGCTGGTCCAGCATGCCGAGGGTCGTATCCGCAGCTTCGCACAGGAACTGCGGGTGGAAGGCGACGGACCGGGCTACAACTGGCTCGTAGGAGGCTACTTCGCCCGCGACAAGATCAGCGATACCAACCGCACGCTGCTGGGCGAGAACGCCAACGTCGGCCTGCTACGCGCGCTGACTTTCCAGCTGCTTGGGTCGCCGCTCAACACCTTCGGCTATACTGCGGCAGACGCGGCGACGACGTTCCGCACCTACCGCGACGAGGGCAACTTCAACAACAAGACATGGAGCGTGTTCGGCAGCGGCGATTATGCGTTTTCCGACCTGCTCAAACTGACCCTTGGCGCGCGCTACACCAAGGACCGGCAGGAATTCACCGGCTGCTCGCGCGATTTCAAAGGCAGCATGCTGCCGAACGTCAACCTCGCCAACCGTGCCCTGTATCTGCAGATCTACGGCAAGTTCGCGCCGCCGATCGGGCTCAACGACTGCAACACCTTCGATCCCGTCAGCGGGACATTCGGCCCGGTGAGCGCGGTGCTGCCGGAAGACAACTTCTCGTGGCGTGCCGCGCTGGACATCACGCCCAGCCCGACGACGCTGTTCTATGCATCGGTCTCGCGCGGGTACAAGTCGGGTACTTCTCCGGTGAACGCCGCCAGCACCGCGCGCCAGAACCTGCCTGTGAAGCAGGAGCAGCTCACCGCCTATGAGGTGGGCGCCAAGCTCGGCCTGCTCGACCGGCGCGCCCAGTTGAACGTCGCGGCGTTCTACTACGACTACAAAGATAAGCAGATCAGCGCCTACTTCGCCGATCCGATCTACACCGCGCTGGCGCGGCTCGATAACGTACCCAAGTCGAAGGCTTACGGCATCGAGGGCGAACTGACCGTCCGCCCGACGTCCACCATCACCTTGATTGGCAATGCCCTGTGGCTGAAGACCCGGGTCGATGGCTACGTGGGCATCAACGCTGCCGGCCAGCCGCAGGACTTCGATGGCGCAGGTTTCATCTACAGCCCGGAATGGACCGTCTCGGGCACCGCGCTGCTCGATCAGCCGATCGGCAACGGCCTCAACCTGACCGCGAACACGAACGTCCGCTATCAGTCCCGGCAGACAACCATCTTTGAGGTCAATCCGCTGTACGATATCGATCCGTATACGGTCGTTAACGCCGGGCTCGGCATCAAGGCCGAAGACGACAGCTGGTCGCTCGGTATCTGGGGTCGCAACCTGTTCGATAAGTACTACTGGAACGCGGTGGCGAGTAACTCCAACATCGTCGTCCGCTTCCCCGGCCAGGTCCGCACCTACGGCGCCACGGCCTCGTTCCGGTTTTGAGGAAAACCGATGATCGACGTCCATAGCCTGCCGAAGACGTTCGACGGGGCGCTCCACCATCATGCGGTGGAGCGCCCCGAGGCCGTCGCCTTGCGGTTCGAAGACCGGACAACGTCGTGGAGGGAATTCGACGAGACCGCGAACCGGATCGCCAATGGGCTGATCGGACTGGGCCTCACCAAGGGGGGCCGTGTTGCCTACCTGGGCAAGAACAGCGACCGGGCGATCATGTTGACGCTCGGCGCAGCGCGCGCCGCGGTGGTCTTCATCCCGATCATCTGGCGCCTGGCTCCGGCCGAGATCGAATACATCCTCGAGGATAGCGAAGCCAAGGTGCTGTTCGTCGAACCCAGCTTCGCTGCGGTCGGCGAGACGGCGGCAGCACAGGGCATGACGGTGATCGACATGGCGGACGGGTTCGAAGCCTTGGTGGATGCCGGGGCGCCCACCCCGCCGCCGTCCTCCGTCGACGAGCACGATATCATTCTGCAGCTCTACACTTCGGGCACGACCGGCAAGCCCAAGGGGGTGATGCTGAGCCACGCCAATGGCATTCGTCAGCGCGCCAACCAGATCGCCGCGGGGGTGACCTGGTTATTGAACGACCCGGGCGACGCGACCGTGGTCGCCATGCCCTATGGGCACATCGGCGGCGTCGGATTCGCGTTGCTGGCCACGAACGGCGGGCAGGAAATGATCGTCCACGCGGAATTCGATCCGGGGGCGGTCATCGAGGCGGTCGAGCGCTACAGCGTGAAACGCATCTTCCTGGTACCGGCCGCAATCGGCATCCTGCTGCAACATCCACGCGCTGCGACTGCGGACTTCAGCTCAATCGAAACGCTCTCATACGGCGCCAGCCCGATACCGTTGCCGCTGCTGCAACAGGCCGTCGACCGCCTGGGCTGCGGTTTCGTGCAGGCCTACGGCATGACGGAGACCTGGGGCACGGTGGTCGCCTTGCCCCCGGAGGATCACTTGCCCGGGCGCGAACAGAAGATGATTTCAGCAGGCAAGGCTCTGCCGGGCGTCGGCATCCGCATCATCGACGAGGATGGCAATACCTTGCCGGTCGGGACCATCGGCGAGATCGCCGTCAGCAGCCCGAACAACATGGCCGGATACTGGAAGAAACCCGAGGAGTCGGCGAAGACGATGTTCGCGGAAGGCTGGATCCGGACCGGCGATGCCGGAGTCCTCGATGAAGAGGGATATCTGTTCATCCAGGACCGGATCAAGGACATGATCATAACCGGTGCGGAGAACGTCTATCCCGCCGAAGTGGAAAGCGCGATCCACGGCCACCCAGCGGTGCTCGAGGCAGCGGTGATCGGCGTCCCGGACCCCAGGTGGGGCGAAGCGGTCAAGGCGATGGTCGTGCTCAAGCCCGGCGCCGAGGCGACCGCCGAGGCGATCATCGCCCACGCTCGAACCCGGATCGCCGGGTTCAAGTGCCCCAAGTCGGTAGAATTCATCGACGCCCTGCCGCGCAACCCTTCAGGGAAGATTCTGCGTCGCGAATTGCGCGAGCCGTTCTGGGCCGGGCACGACCGACGGGTGAACTGAGGTGACTTTCGCGCATAGCGACGAACAGCGGATGCTCGCAGAAACACTCGATGGGGCGCTTTCCGGCGGCGATCCGGCTACTTGGAACGATGCGGTTCAGGGGCCGGGCCTCGACGCCCTCGGGATTCCTGAGGCCAGCGGCGGAATAGGGACCGACTTGCGCGACGCAGCGGTCGTTGCTGCCGCGTTCGGCCGCGCCAATGCCGGTCTGCCTTGGGCAGAGCACTGGACCGCGACGAAGCTCGGGGCGCCTGACCTCGATGGTCCAAGGGCAGCGTGCGAGGCCGAGGCGCTGCGTTTCGCCAACGACGAGACGCAACGTGCGGAGGCGCGCGACGACATTGCGCTCCTCCATGCTGCCGAGATGGTTGGCCTGTGCCGAACCATGCTTGGCGATACCGCTGCTTACCTGAAACAACGACATCAGTTCGGCGTGCCGATCGCCAGCTTTCAGGTCCTTCGCCACCGGGTCGCCGACATGGCCATGGCGCTGGAGCACGCCGAAGCGCTGGTCGACCTCGCAATCGATGCCGCTCCATCCAGTCGCCCGCTTCTGATCAGCGCGGCGCGCGTCGTCGCGGACGAGTCTGGCCGCATCGTCGGTGAAGGGGCGGTGCAGTTGCACGGTGCCATGGGGTTGACCGCAGAACTGAGGCTGGGCGGCTATTTCCGCCGTTTGCGTATGTTGATGCAGGACGACGGCACAGCTGCCGCACACGTGCGCCGCTATGCGGCCTTGTCCAGCACCCCGCGCGCGATCAGATCCCGCTGAATTTCGTTCGATCCCGCGTAGATCGAACTCGCCCGGTTGTTGAGATAACGCGGCATGGCGACCGCGATCGCATCCGGCGCCGCCTCCAACGGCCCCTTCCACCCGGCGGCGATGTCCAGCGCAATGGCGTCGATCCGTTGGGACGCCTCGGTCCCCATCACCTTCATCATCGACGGCCGAACCGAAACAGCGGGTCCGCGCCCCGACAGCGCCGCAAGCTCCATCGCCCGAAGTCCTTCGACCGCAATTTCCTCGCGAGCCAGTCGCTCGCGGTTCGCCTCGTGCCCCAGCCAGCCGGTCGCTTCGGCTGCTTCGTGAACTGCGGCGAGGTGCGATTTGAGCCCGGGCGCATAGCGGCCGCCACGCTCGAACGTGAGCAGGTGCTTGGCCACCGTCCAGCCGTCGTTCTCCTCGCCGAGCCGGCCCGACACAGGCACCCGCACATCGTCGAAGAAGACCTGGTTGAATTCGTGATCGCCGGCCAGCGTCTGGATCGGCGCCACCGTGATGCCGGGGGTGCTCATTTCCAGTAGCAGAAAGGTGATGCCGCTCTGCGGCCGACCTTCGGTGCCGGTGCGAACGAGGCAGAACATCCGCGTCGCGAAATGCGCGTGCGTGGTCCAGATCTTGGAGCCGTTGAGCACGTAGTGATCGCCCTCGCGGATCGCGCGGAGCTTCAACGAGGCGAGGTCAGAGCCGGCCCCCGGTTCAGAATAACCCTGGCACCAGTAATCTTCGCCCGAAAGGATGCGCGGCAGCAGTTGCGCCTTCTGCTCCGGCGTACCGTAATGCATGATCACCGGGGCAACCATTTTCAGGCCCATCGGCGCGAGCGATGGCGCGTAGGCACGCGCGGCCTCTTCGGCGAAGATGTAGCGCTGGATGTCGTCCCATCCGGTGCCGCCGTACTCAACCGGCCAATCGGGCGTCGCCCACCCCCGGGCGTGGAGTAATTGCTGCCACGCAAGCGAAACGGACGGGTGCTGGAACACCGATGTCGCCCGCCTCGCGGCGCGGCGCAGTTCGGGCGTAAGCGCGGTGTCTAGGAAGGCGCGAACTTCGGAGCGGAAGGCCAGCGCATCGGGCGTTTCTAGCAATGTCATTCTATGCAGAATGAATACCTAGCCCTACTTTACAAGCCAATTCCACGGCCTCGGGAATCCTGCTGCCTTTATCTTGGACGCGATCAGAGTCCGCTTTGGGGAGTTTAGATGACCGAGATCGGGCGCATTGCGGAACGGCAGGATTTGGGCCGTGAGGAGACGGTCTGCTTGCAGCAACTGACCCCGGCAATGCTGCCATTAGCCATCAAGCCTTTCGGAGTATCCAGGCGACAACCCATTGTGCTTCGATACTTTTCGAATTATAGCTTGACCTCCGCCCCTGCACCCGTACTTCGACAGTCCTCGAAAGGTGGTGCCGATGGGCGGTCTCGATTCTCAGCTATGGGCGGTGGATGCGCTGGGGGCGCTCGCTCATGAAACCCGGCTGGCAGTCTTCCGCGCGCTGGTGAAGGCCGGGCCGGAGGGCATGATTGCAGGCGCGATTGCCGATCATTGCAGCGTGCCGCCATCGACCATGTCGCATCATCTCGCCGCGCTGGAGCGCGCCGGGCTGGTCCAGTCAGAGCGCGAAAGCCGGTTGATCCACTACCGCGCTGACTTTCCGGGGATGCGGCGCCTGTTGACATTCCTGATGCAGGATTGCTGCCAAGGCGCGCCGGAAATGTGCGGCGACCTGCTGGGCGATCTTGCCTGCCTTGCCGATCAACCCGCCAACGCTTCAGGCGAAAGATGACGGACCGACCTTTTACCATCCTCGTCCTGTGCACCGGCAACAGCGCCCGCTCGATCCTGGGCGAAGCGCTGTTCAATCATCTTGGCGGCAACGGGGTTCGCGCCTTCAGCGCGGGCAGCAAGCCCAAGGGCGTGCCGCACCCCGGCGCGCTGCGGCTGCTGGCGCGGCGCGGCATCGATACCGCCGCCTTCCGCTCGAAAAGCTGGGACGCATTCACCGCGCCGGACAGCCCGCCGATCGATCTGGCCATCACTGTCTGCGGCAATGCGGCAAGTGAGGCGTGCCCCGTTTTCCTTGGCAGCCCGCTCAAGGCCCACTGGGGCCTGCCCGATCCAGCCGATGTGACCGACTGCGAGGCCGACGTTGATGCAGCGTTCGAGGAAACCTGGCGCCTGCTGGAGTTGCGGGTCCGGGCGTTCCTCGCGCTCGATCGGGCCGCCATGGACCCGCGCGAGTTGCAAGCCGGGCTGGCCGGGATCGGCGCGATGGACGGTGCCGCATGAGCGCCGCCGCATCCCCGCTTGGCCTGTTCGAACGCTACCTGTCGGTCTGGGTCTTTCTCGCCATTCTGGCCGGTCTGGCGCTGGGTCTTGTCGCGCCCGATGCCATCAGCGCCATGGCGGGCTTTGAATATGCCTCGGTCAATCTGGTGGTGGCCGTGCTGATCTGGGCCGCCCTTGGTCCGTCCAACCAGGGGCCCAAGATACCTTTTTACCCCAAGGCTGGAAGGCGTGCGGCCGGCCATGAGATAAGTTGCGTCGATCATGTCGGTCCGCGGCTCGGCTTTTTGGTCTAAAGGGCCCCATAGCAGCCTGCCGCCGACCGCCGGCACCGGAGATGGCTCCATCGCCATCTCCGGCCTCCGGTTCCGCTTCACTCCACCTCCGTCCGGATATGACGGCGAGCTTATTGTACCAACAAACCGCTCGGTCCGCTCGGTGGGGGCAGATCAGATCCGCACGTCAGCCGTGCGGGCGCATAACCACCTTGATGACGCCTTCTTCCTTGTCCCGAAACTTGGCGTACATTTCCGGCGCGTCCTCGAGGCTTGCCGGGTGGGTAATCACGAAACTGGGATCGATTGCACCGGCTACGATCTTCTCCAGCAACGGCTTGGTGTAGCGCTGAACGTGGGTCTGACCGAGTTTGATCGTCAGTCCCTTGTTCATTGCCGCCCCGAGTGGCAGCTTGTCGGCCACGCCGACGTATACGCCAGGGACGGACACCGTGCCTCCCTTGCGACAATTCATGATGGCTTGGCGCAGCACATGCACCCGATCAGTGGCGAGCATCATGCTCGCCTTGACCTTGTCCATCACCGCATCGGCCGCGCCGTGAGCTGCGGCCTCGCAGCCGACCGCATCGATGCAGCTGTCCGGACCACGTCCCTTGGTCCGCGCCTGCAATTCGTCATAGACATCGGTCTCGGTGAAGTTGATCGTCTCGGCGCCGCCCGCCTCGGCCATGGCGAGCCGCTCGGGCACCTCGTCGATCGCGATCACCCGGCCCGCGCCCATCATCAGGGCCGATCGGATGGCGAACTGGCCGACCGGGCCGCAACCCCAGATCGCGACGGTGTCGCCGGGCTCGATCTGTGCGTTCTCGGCGGCCATGTAGCCTGTCGGAAAGATGTCGGATAGAAACAGCGCCTGCTCATCCGTAATGTTGTCGGGGATTTTGATCGGACCGACGTCGGCCATCGGCACGCGCAGATATTCCGCCTGACCGCCGCAGTAGCCGCCCATCATGTGGCTAAAGCCGAACAACCCTGCGGGCGAATGGCCCATGGCCTTTGCTGCCATCTCGGCGTTCGGATTTGTCCGGTCGCAAGCGGCAAACAGGCCTTTCTTACAGAACCAGCAATCGCCGCAACTGATCGTGAAGGGTACGACGACACGATCGCCGATCTTCAGGTTCGTCACTTCGGAACCGAGAGCGACGACTTCCCCCATATTCTCGTGGCCGAGGATATCACCTGCCTCCATCGTAGGCTGGTAGCCATCGAGCAGGTGAAGGTCGGACCCGCAAATGGCGCATGCCGTGACCTTGATGATGGCATCACGGGGGTGCTTGATCTCGGGATCCGCGACGGTGTCGACGCGAACGTCACCCTTACCGTGCCAACACAGTGCGCGCATAATTCTCTCCATTTCAGAAAACCGGTCCACCCGGCGGACCAGTCTGAAGACCTTAACGCGCTTGCGCGTGATCGGGTCCCCCCTTTTTGCGCCGCCGGAGCACCGGTGCGCTTTCACATAGCTGCTGTCGATCTGGCCGGTCTCGGCCATCCACCCTTCCTCGGTCAAGGCCGCCAGGATACAGTTCACGCCGCGTCGGCTCCAGCGGTTCCAGCGATTGTAGATGGTCGTCGAGGGATCATACTCGCTCGGGCAGTCGGCTCAGCGACCGCCGCAGTTCAGCATGTGCACGATACCCGATATCACCCGCCGATCATCGACCCGCCGGGTCCCCGGCTGGTTCTTCGGCAAGTGCGGCTCGATCGCCGCCCACGCCGCATCCGACAGCCAGAACAACGATCCCGCCATGCCCAGAGCCTCCTCAACTGGAGACTCCCTGAATCAGCACACCGTTGCGGGATCAAGCTTCTGATCGGGTTTGGACCCTAAGAATTTGATGCTCCAAGCTCTAAAGGCGACCAGCGTCCGTCCGTGATGAAATTGTAGGAGCAAGATAGTCCCAATGCGACCAGCTCTCTTGGCGGCTAGTCGACGACGGGTTGGTAATATCAAAAGATCGTGCGCTGGGCGTCAATCGGGCTCTCGGTCTTGATGCGCGCCTTGGTCCCGCGTGAATACTCGTCCTTGTCCACGGAACGCTGCGTTTGGTTTAGGCTTATAGCCCAGCCTTTTGAGCGCAGCTCGGCAAAGCGAGCGGCTTACCCCCGCTCGTTTGCCGATGACAGTTCCCTGATTCTTAGGTTTGCGGATACCCAAACGGCCCGCATGTTTGGGATCAATGCCCTTCAACATGTAGCGGCGGACGGCGAGGGACGACCTTACCTTCCCGATGTCGACACACCCCGCCGGAGATTGATGATGGTTTATTGCAGCTTTGCGATGAATTTTGGCACCCGGTTCAAGACTTGTAATCTACCGGGGAACTAGATCGCAGAATTCCTTGTAGAGCTCATCTGGGATATGGACAGTCCAGTGCACATGGTCGTTTTCACGAAGGTATTTGTATTGTGGATGAAAGTCCTTTTTTAGTTCCCTGCTTCGAGTGCGCAGGTATCGGCAGTATCGTTCGTTGCGCAATCTATCGAAATTATCTTCGCCGCTTTCGCTCAGGCTATAACTTATTGAGACGAAGACATTGAGCGGAACCCCGGTTGTGCACTCGTGGGTTGTTGCCGCCTACGGCCTCGGTCGGTTGCGATTACTGGGGAAGCCCTCCCAGCGTGATGGAGACTCTGGGCCGCATGGAGCGAGATGTGCTCTGTTTGCTTTTTGCCGCGAAAAGCCCTGTTAGACATACCAACTCTCGTCCATTTGTTCCTAGCACTCGTCTGCGCTGCTGTTAGGATCGGGAGCATGCGGGACGAAGCGGTATTGGGCGGTAAATTTCATATGGCTCAGATTGGGACAGTTTTGGTGGGTCATGAACGTCGCGCCGATGAACAGAGACCGACGCGAAATGGATCAGGGATAGGTGGGTCGCTCGTAGATAACGGTCCGGTTTGTGGCGAAAGATGGGAGAAACACTGCGTCCCGCCACTGCCGATGACGCCAGGCAGGCTCTCGAAGCTTTTCATGGCAATGTCGAAGCCGGGTAGTTCTTCGTGGACGATGCGTATTTGCTCACTATCGGCTGCGTCCGTCACGATATCGCAGCGGACGAGATCGGTCGTTAGTTCGTCGAGCTTGTAGGCGAAGATCGCACGCACGTCGTCGCGGGATACGGGATCGAACCCCTTGGCCATCACGATAGCGAAGCCGTTTTCGGCTTTCGCATGGCACCTCCGTTCAGGCGGGTGTCAACGCAGCAGGTTGCTGACCATAACAGGATGGATCATCGCTTCAGGTGCGTCGAGGCCCTTCGGACAGTCGCGGACGATCCATAGCCAGCGCGTCATCCGTCCAAGGTCCGCTCGACCCTCCAACTTTGAAGGAGCACTCCAAAGCCGAACACGTCCACCGACAACAGATGATCTCGACGGTGAAGTCGCGCAGAGCAGCCGCATCAGGCAGCTTGATCCGACCGCAGGGCCTATCGCCGAACGCGTGCTTTCGAGATAGCGGGCATTTGCAGATCGCGGACACGATCTCGTGGGCCCTTGCGCCGTTCGAGATGTTGGCCGTCGTCAGGGCGACCATGATAGCGATGTGGCGAGATCTCCTCGGGCACGGCTTAGGTTTCGTGGACAAAGGGTATCCAGAGCTTGATTGAAGCGAGAGCGACGAAGCCGAGGTAGGACTCTTTGGTTTTGTCGTAGCGGGTCGCGATGCGCCGCCAGTTCTTCAGCTTGTTGAACAGCCGCTCGATCACGTTCCGCCAACGGTATTTTACCCGGTCGTGCGGTGCAGGTGTGCGGCGATTGGCCTTGGCAGGGATGACCGCTTCGACCGGCAGCGGCGATCTCCTCGCGGATGGCATCGGCATCATAGCCGCGGTCGGCGAGGAACGCTTCGATGCGGTCACCGATCATCCGGAAGAGCGGCGCAAAGCCTTGAACGTCGTGAGCTTGGCCGGGCGTCAGCACGAAGCCGAGTGGGAGGCCTCTGGCGTCGCATCTGGCGTGGAGTTTGGTGGTGAAGCCTCCCCGCGATCGGCCGAGCCCCTCTGTTTGCTGAGTCCCCTTTTTAAGCCGACTGCACAATGATGTGCCCGGACCACTGTGGTGTCGATCATGTCGGCGGCAGTGTCCCGTCCCGCCAGTTCGGCCAGCGTCTCGAGCATGGCATCAAACACGCCGGTCGTAACCCATCTTCGGTAGCGCCGGAAGACGCTGTTCCACTTGCCATACTCATCCGGCAGGTGTCGCCACTGCGCGCCGGTGCGCGCGATCCACATCATGCCTTCGAAGTAGCGTCGATTATCCTGCGCCGGCCGGCAGCCACGCCCGCGCTCCGGCGGCAGCAGCGGCATGACCAGTTCCCACTCGTCATCCGATACCCCAATCCGCTCGCCCAAGGCCGCCTCCAAAAGGCAGCCTTGAATCGAACGACGAGTCCCAGGTCAAGCTTTGTCCACGAAGCCTAACTACATCAAGACACTGGTCGTTAAAACCGACCGCGTCGCGTCACCGACGAAAGGAAAAAAGCGCGGTTGGCAGCGAAGCGGGGGCGCCCGGCTTATACCAGTTCGTATCCTGGATATGCGAGGCAGTGACGTAGATCGTCCCGTCCGGCCCTTCCGACAGCGTATCGGGCCAGCGCAATCTCTTGTCGGTTACCACCGGCTCCAGCGCATCGCCCTTCCAATACTTCACGGAATTGTCGGTTGGTGAGGTGACATAGAGCGTGTCGTCGCTGCCCATCCAGAGGCCGTCCGCAACATTGGTCGTGCCGACGGTCTTCACCGCCGCTTCAACGTCCGAGGCCGAAGTGCTCTTGCTGAGTTTCGATGTATCGATCGAATAGAGCGTTCGGCCGGTCAGCGCCTGCCAGTAAAGCGTCTCTCTGTCGTTGGAGACTGCAAGGCCGTCGGACGAGAAGCTGGGCTGGCGACCATCGGGCCGACGAAGCGGCTTGCCATCGATTTCGACGATCACGTCCTTCTCGACCTGCGTGGACTTATGGCCGTCGAGCGCGCGGAAGGCGTCACCGGTGTCAAGGTCGACGACTATGATCGCGCCGCGTGTGCCCGAATCAGTAATGTAACCGGTCTTGCCGTCAGCGCTGAAGCGGATGTCATTGAGATAGGTACCCTGAAGCGCCACCGTCTCGTCGAACAGGATCGTCTTGGTGACTTGGTCGGTCGCGAGGTCGACACGGACCAGCTTGGGGCCGCCGGGCAGGATCTTTTCGTTGCCGGGCGCGGCGGGATCGAGCACCCACAAGGCGCCCCGACCATCCGCCACGATCGATTGCACGCAGACGAAATACTCGCCGACCGGCATTTCGCTCGCCTTCGCGTTGCGCCAGGAATTCCATCTCTCGTCCGGATAGGCCTTGAGCTTTCCGCTCGGAAGCAATTCGGCGACCGAGATCGGGGCGTCGTCGGTCCAGCGCGGGAAACAGACGAAGATCCGCCCGTCCTCGGTGACGCTTACGCCGGTCACCTGATGGTCGAAATCCGCGACCTTGGTGAGTTTCGAATCCGTGCCCGCGAACTTGAACGCGAACGCGGCTCCGGCTGCTGCGGTGCCGGCAACGGCGGCTCCGACGAGCGCCTTCTGCTTCGTGTCCATCAGACTGTCCCTCCCTCAAGCGGCCGCGCGACCGACGTGTTCCTGCTCGTCCTCTCCTCATCACCAGCGGATGCAATCTTGAACGCCAAGATTTGTGCGCGGTGGATCTGGGGAGGCTCGGCGAACAGCGAAGCAGCGCTTCCGGATAGCGCCGTGCCGACTTCGCCCGACAGATGCGCCTCGCGCCCTGCCTCGTCGGCGAAGGTATCGACGATGGCGAACCGAGTCTTTCCGAGACGCAGAGCGTACCACGACAGGGTGCCCGGCTCCCGCTCCACGGCCGATTGGGCTCCTTGCAGGAAGCGGGCAACCTCTTCCTCCGCACCATCCCGTGCTTCAAGCGGAACATGCAGGGCCAAGCGCGGCAGGGCGTCCGCCGCCGGCACCTTGAGGGCGAGGATGTCGGCCGGCTCGATCTCCGGCAATCCGTTGAGGATGGTGAAGGTCTTCACCACCAGCGCCCGGCCGACCGTGCCGAACAGATGCTTCAGCCGGCCGGCATTGCCGGGGAAGGTATCGAAGATGGCGAAGTCGGCGGGGCCAAAGCGCAGCGCGTACCAGTGCCGCGTGTCCTGCTCATGCTCGACCGGCTCCAGCGCACCCCGGAGGAATTCAGCGGCATCTTCCTGGTGGGTCGGCCCGGCTTCAATGCCTACGAACAGTGCCTTGTGCATCTTTTCTCTCCTTGTTCCGATGGTAGCGCCTCGAGCTCTACGGAAGGCGTCCTGGGCCTAAATCATGGGCGATCGAGCGGCAAGGGAATGGCGCGATGCGCGCGGCGGACTCAAAACTGAGAGCCGAGATCTGGAGCGATGGCGACGGAGACGATCAGGACGGCGCTCACGACAGCGGTCGACGCCTCCTCGCTTCCCGCGGTGCGCTCGACGCCCTGATGCGGCGCGAGCGGCGCGATCTCCTCTTTGAGGTGCGTCTGAGAGCCGAGCGGATCGAGACGCGATACACCCGCTACATGGACAAGGAACCCTTCGATGAGCTCAGGAACACGCGGTACGTCGTCCTCCGCCCCGGCCAGCCCGCCAAAGCAACTGCGCGAAATTATCGAACTCGGAGAGGCCCTCGTCGCCGAGCTAGGCCTCGACTAGTCGAATGATGTCCTTGGCCGTTGGATGGCGCACCATTTCGCGAAACTGATCGAAGCGGCGAAATCGGCGGCAGACGATGCGCGCGTTGCGGCCGAGGATCGATGCGTCACCGCGATCCTAGAGGTTTGGCGGCATCGGAATTGCCTTCCGCATGGTGCACGCCCGTTCGAACCCGCGGAGCGAGTGCTGGATGTGATCACCGCACTCGATCCCGATGCGACGCAACCTTTCTACAACCGCCTCGCCCTCGACTGGGACGACCAGTCGAAGCTCGCGGAACGCAAGGTGCTCGACGTCGTCGTCCTTTTCGATCGAGTGTCGCGCCAAGTGCTTCGTCACCTGTTGTCCCGTGCCATCGAGGAGATTCCGGACCAGACCCGCGCCTGGGTGAAACGCGCTTCCGGGATGGGGCTCGCCGGCCGCGACATCGCCACCTTGCGTCAGATCGTCTACGTAACCGGCGACGCCGAGAAGGACGAACACCGCAGGCTCGTGGACGAGGTGAACGGCGTGCGGTCGTAGATCGAACGTCTCGAGCGCTTCGCCAATATGGCGAAACTCGTTCAGGACGAGCTCGAGACCCGCCTCGCATCATTGGAGGCGGAACTTCCCGACGAGGATGCGGAAAACTGACGGCAGATCTACGCGCTGACTCAGCACCACTGATGGGCGAGCAACGAAATCAAGCTCGAAGATTAAATGTAGCCATTTGAAGGATGTCCGCTTTTGGGGATCGACGTCCAAGTGCTAAACGACCGCGATTGGGCGCAATACAGACTGGCTGCTATTGGGCCGTAAGCGGTCAGTCCGCTCCCAGGTGCCGCGACGACCAAGGCCGACGTTCCGCAAACGACCCCATTGCGGCCCTTCGGCACCAAAGCCTCACTCCAACGTTTCTGCCACGATGAGCCGCTCCGCTATAACTCTTTCGCTGGTTTGCGCCACGACGCTAGTATTGGGGGCTTGCATGAGCACTCCGCCGACCCAGACTGTGCACATCACGCAGGAGCGCTTGCTGGGAGAGTGGTCCTTAGTTCGCGTCGGGTCGCAACGTGTTTCGGATGTCATGACTTTAGACTTTCGGGATGACGGGATCCTGCTGGGCTCCGTGCGGTGTAACAGCATGTCGGGCCCATATGACGTGCGCAGTGCTAGGATCGTTTTTCCGGACGGGGTTATCATAACCGCCGCAGGTTGCGGCAAGAGACCGCCCTCCAGCCAATCTGCAGCCGATACCGCAGAGCGGGTCCTGTTCCGCAGCCCTGTTGCTACGTTCGCCCTGTCGTATGACCTGCAGAAGCTTTTTGTGACGGGGAATTCAATGCTTCAGTTTCAACGAATACGATAGGATACGGAGGCTAGAGCAGAACGTCCGCTTCCCACCTAATACGCGCCGTAGCCGCCGACTGCCGGGGAACCTGAAAGCGGACCAGCCGCTAACGACCCCGTTGCGGACATACGGCTGAAGTCTATCATCATCCGGATGAGCAGAGATTTACGCGATTCATTGAGGCTTTGGGGAGGCGTTCTCCTTTTCCTGTTAACGGTTTGGGCACTGCTGCGCTCTGATCTTGTAAGCATCGGAGACAAGATTCCTCCCCGGTGGTTCTTAGTTGCGATGACGGTGCTCGGTGCATCCAGCCTTGGACAAGTTGGCTGGCAACTGTGGCGGCGGCGAAGGGCAAAATAGCCCTCATCGGACGGCCGCTTTCCACCCATTGCAGCCAATCGCACCTTTCCAGGCGCAACCCGAAAGCGGTCGACCAGGTGAGGTCGACCGCCCGAAGGTCTCAGATTTCCGTGCGCTCCGCCAGTAGTAGTGCGTCTTCGACATCGACCCCAAGATAGCGAACGGTGTTCTCGATCTTGGTGTGACCTAGAAGTATCTGAATTGCGCGGATGTTGCCCGTAGCGCGGTAGATCATCGCGGCCTTCGTCCGTCGAAGCGAGTGCGTCCCGTACTCAGATTTCCGTAGGCCAATCGCGGTAACCCACTCATCCACCAAACGCGCATACTGGCGCGTGCTCATGTGTCCGGCGTGGTCGATCCTGCTTGGAAAGAGGTACTCGCTGGTCGAGCCGCCCCGACGTTCTAACCAGGAAAGCAGGGTTGAACGGACATCGGCTGTGAGCTCGAACTGAACTGGCCGATTGGTCTTCTGCTGGACGACAATTGCCCTAGTGCGGATGTCGGTCCCAGCTACGACGTCGCCGATCTTGATCTTGACCAAGTCGCATCCGCGCAACTTGCTATCGATTGCTAGGTCGAATAGCGCCTTATCCCGTAGCCGACCTTCACGATCCAGATGGAAGCGGATTGCCCAAATCTGTTTTTGTGTCAGTGGTCGCTTTGTGCCGACGGTCTTGCCAGCATTCCACGCTGCACGCGCCTGTATGGCAGGATCAAATCTCGAATAGCCCATTGTCGTTCTCCTCGGCCATGATTGGCCACAAAGAGAACGGTCGCAGCTTGGCGGGTGGTGGGCCGTTTGCTGTCTGTCTGCTTTTGGAACCACACGGTCAACTTCGGCTGTTCAGAAACCCAAAATCGACTGCGATAAGCTAGCGCGCTTCATGCCGTCAACGGAACGAGAAGCCCAGAACTGCCGTTCGCTGAATTATAGGCTCGGCCACTTACGGCAATGAGAACGTGGGAAAGGAGGCGCGTCGTGCGAGAACAGGAGCCCTTGAGCGACTTCATAGTGCACGGTCAGAGGCCCTTGAACGCCGAGCCGCGTTCCCGGCTGCTGGTGGCGCAGTTCCGTACCCCGCAATCGGCCTTTTACATTCGCAACCACGGCGACATTCCCGCCCTCGGGCCTGATCACGCGGTCGAACTTACCGGACTGATAGATAGCCCTTCGACGTTCACCCTTGCCGACCTGCGCCGCGATTTTCCGGAGCGGAAAGTCACGGCCGTGCTGCAATGCGCGGGAAACCGGCGGGCCGATCTTCAGTCGGTTGAAAAGACGTCGGGCGACCCTTGGTTGGTGGGCGCAATCGGCAATGCGGAGTGAACGGGAGTTTCGCTGGCGGATGTGCTGGAGCGAGCAAGGATCGACCTGTCGCGCGCGCGTTTCGTCGCTTTCACCTGCGCCGACCAGGTCGATGTGGACGGAGAAATCGCGCCTTACGGGGTATCGATCCCGCTCGAGCGGGCCCTTGCCGGCGACGTCCTGATCGCGTGGGCCCTGAACGGCGAACCACTGGCGCCCGAACACGGCGCGCCGATGCGGATTATCGTCCCGGACTACGCGGGCGTCCGCAGCGCCAAGTGGATCGAAAGGATCGAGGTGCGCGACACTCCGTCCCAGGCGCCGATCCAGGCGAAGGATTACAAGTTGTTTCCGGCGTCCGTGAAGAAGGACGATGCGGATTGGGACGAGGGTCTGACGATCGAGGCCATGCCGGTCACCTCGGCGATCTGCGCGCCGGAACGGGGGGAGGCTCTACAGGCGGGGCGGACCAGGCTGGAAGGCTATGCCGCGGCCTACGGCCGCTCGGGGTGGCGCGCGTCGATGTATCGACCGACGGCGGGGCTACCTGGCGCCAGGCCGAGCTTCGATCCGATCCGAAAGCGCGCGCGGCGTGGACGCTGTGGTCGATCGACGTCAACCTGCCGAGCGGAACGCACGAGTTGGTGGTGAAGGCGGTCGACGAGGCCGGGCAGACGCAGCCCCAGGATGCGGCGGATGTCTGGAACTTCACGGGTTATCTCTCCACCGCTCGGCACCGGGTCACGGTGAAGGCCGTGGCGGACGACGGTTAGGCCTTTTCGACGCTCCGGTCTTCTTCCTGCGCCGCCTTCCACGCTCCCATCGATCCAAGGTAGACGTCGACCTTGGCCACCCCTTTGCTTTCAAGCCACCCTGCCGCGATCGTCGCGCGCATCCCGCTGGCGCACATCAGCGTGTAGCGGCGCGAGGGATCGAGTTCCCGCCAGCGATCGTTGAGCTCGCCGACGTATATGTGATGCGAGCCCTCGATCGATTCCTCGGCCCGTTCGTCCGCGTCGCGGACATCGAGCAGGGTCCAGTCGGCACGGTCGCCGGCCAGCCGCCGCTCGACGGTCTCGGTGTCGATCATCGGGATCAACCGCATCGGCGTTCCTTCGGCCGCCGCTGGGACCACGCCGACATAACCGCCCAGCACGTTGTCTAGGGCGATGCGCACGAGGTGCTCCATTGCCTCTTCCAGCTGATCGTGCGCCGAGCCGATCAGCGCAACGGTTTCGCCTTCGCGGATGAACCAGCCGGCAAAGGCCGGGACCATGTCAACCGGCAGGTTGATGCTGCCGGGAAGATGACCGGAGGCGTAGGCCAACGGCTCGCGTACATCGACCAGGTGGTCGGCGCCGCAACTTGCCAGCTGGTCGAGACTGAGCGGAGCTGGCCGCGCGGTGCGAGGTGCTGGCTCCCCGCCGACCAGGTTCAGCCGTTCCATCAACCGGAAATACGGCGGCTGGTAATGGTTCTCGTTGACCTTGCGGTCGATGAATGCCGCGCGGTCCTCGATTTGCAGCAGCGAATTGTTCCGCCGCTCGTGCCCTATCGTCGAAAACTCCCGATCGGCCATGCCCGATCCGCACACGGACCCGGCCCCATGCGCGGGATAGACGATGGCCTGGTCGCCCACGCCGCAGATCTTGCGCAGCGAATCGAACAGCAATCCCGAAACCTCGCGCTTCCTGTCTGGGTAGAAATCCGTCCGCCCGACGTCGCCGATGAACAAGGCGTCGCCGGTGAACACACCGACCGCGCCCTCCGGATAGTCGCTGTCGAAGAGCGCGTAAGCGACGTGATCGAACGTGTGTCCGGGAGTCTCCAGCACCGCGATCTCGAGCGAACCGATCTTGTGCCTGTCGCCCTCGCGGGTGGTCTGGGCATAGACCACCTCGCCATCGGCGTTGGGCCCGTGAAAGACCGTGGCGCCGGTCATTTCGGCTAGAACCGGTGCGCCGGATACGAAATCCTCGTTCCTATGCGTCTCCAGGATGTGCGTAATCTCGAGACCCTCGGCGCGGGCCTTCTCTACGTAGATCTCGCAATCGCGCCGCGGGTCGATCACGGCCGCCTTGCCGCCCGAGCCGACCAGATAGGAAAGGTGCGACAATCCAGGCGTCTTGATCTTTTCGAGTATCAACGGGGCCTCCATGCAGCCCTGACGCAACGGGTCATCCCGTGGGGCGGTTCCGCTGCAGTCGCGGGGTCACCCTTGTTTGATCCCGACGCCCCACTCCATCCACCCGACCCACCTGGGCATTTTCTCAAGGTAGCGCTCTCCCGCGGGTTGAATGGCGAACCCGGCGTCTGCAATCGCACTCGAGACCGGCCTGGTCAGGTGGCAGTTGCCCATCATCCGTTTCCACGCAGGTTCGATGATGCGCTGCCATCTGGCGGGCGCTGGATCGGGTGCCCGCCCGTGCTCCAGGTAGAGGAATCGGCCACCCGGCCGAAGGATTCGCAGAAGCTCGGCGAGAACCTGTCGCTGATCGTCCACCGAGCACATCGTGAATGTGCTGACCACGGTATCGAAGCTGTCATCGGCAAACGGGATGTCTTCGCCGTGGCCGTGGCGAATGTCGGACTCCCAGCCTTTCTCCAGCGCTGCCTGTTTTGCCAAATCGAGCAAGTTTGCCCCCGGGTCGATCCCTGCAAAAGCAGTGACCCGCTGCGGATCGTAGAATGGCTGGTTGAGCCCCCCGCCGACCCCGAGCTCGAACACCTTTCCTTCGGCGAGCGGCACCAGTTTCGCACGGAGCCGCATGATCTTGGGGTCTCCGCACGCACACCGGATCAGGCGGGAGAGGATGGCTTCCTCGTAGAATGTCTTCAGGCCCATGGGCTAATCCTCGCGGCTTATGAGGCAACCGGCAATGTCTCTCGCGAGACCGGCGGGTGGGGTCGGCGGCGAACCCAAAAAAGCACGCTTGAAAATTCATTAGCAGTATCTACATTAGATTTATCTAAGATAGAGGGACTGCGAAGTGAGTAGTGAGTTCGAGGCGCAAGCGTCAGAAGCCGTCGCGCTCCTCAAGGCGATGGCAAATACGCCGCGTTTGCTCGTGCTGTGTCATCTTGCCGAGGGCGGAGAGCACTCGGTGGGCGACCTGGCCGCGAAGGTGGGGCTGAGCCAATCCGCCCTGTCCCAGCACCTGGCCAGGCTTCGCGAACTGAAGCTCGTCGCGACGCGCAAGGATGCCCAGACGGTCTTCTACAGCGTGTGCGACGACAAGGCGCTCCAGGTGCTTTCCCTCCTCCACGACCTGTTCTGCCCGGAACTCGGGCGGGCGGACGCTATTATCGAACGCAGGAGCCGATCATGAACACCGATACGCATCTCGAGCGGGCCATCTCGCTGGTGGAAGAAACATTGGCCGGCGCCCGGCAGGCCCCGCTTGTGCAGGCTTTCTTCGACGAGCCGACTTTCACCGCGACCTATGTGATCAGCGATCCCGCCACAAAGCGTGCCGCCATCATCGATAGCGTGCTCGACTTCGATCACGCGTCGGGAAGCACGGGCTTCGCTTCCGCTGACCTGGTGATTGCTTATGTGGAGCAGGAGGGACTGACGGTCGAATGGCTGCTCGAAACCCATGCGCACGCCGATCACCTTTCCGCGGCCCCTTACCTGCAAGAGAAGCTGGGCGGGAAGCTGGCGATCGGGGCGGATATCGTCACGGTGCAGGATGTCTTCGGCAAGATCTTCAACGAAGGCACGCAGTTTGAACGCAACGGTTCTCAATTCGACGTCCTGCTGAACGACGGGGACACGCTGCAAATCGGAGAGCTGGAACTGGTGGCGCTTCACGTGCCCGGTCATACCCTTGCCGACATGGCCTTCGTCATCGGCGATGCGCTGTTCACCGGCGACACCATGTTCATGCCCGACTACGGATCGGCCCGTGCGGATTTTCCCGGCGGTGACGCGCGTGCGCTCTATCGCTCTGTGCGGCGTCTCATGGAGTTGCCGGACGCAACCCGGGTGTTCCTGTGCCACGACTACAAGGCCCCCAACCGCGACCACTTCGTGTGGGAGACGACCATGCTCGCGGAGCGGACCGGCAACGTCCACCTGCACAAGGACGTGACCGAGGATGACTTCGTGGCCATGCGCACCCAGCGCGATGCCACGCTGGAAATGCCCCGGCTGATCCTGCCGGCGATCCAGGTTAACATGCGCGCTGGTCACTTGCCCGAGCCCGAAGACAACGGGGTCGTCTACCTGAAGCTGCCGCTGAACTTGCTTCGCTAGGAGCTGGCCATGTTGGAACCTCTTTCCCCGTTCGTGGCGATCACCGGCGGTCTGCTGATCGGCATCGCCGCCGGCCTGCTGCTCCTGGCCAACGGCCGCATCGCCGGCGTCTCCGGGATGCTGGTGACGGCCACCGGGATCGACAAGGGTGGGACGCCGTGGGGGCAGGCGGCCGCGTTCGTTGTCGGCCTGCCGCTGGGTGCGGCGCTGATTGCCATGTTTGTCCGCCGCCCGGAACTGGTCATCACGGCATCGCCCGCGGCCCTTGTCGTCGCCGGCCTACTGGTCGGATTCGGTACGCGGCTGGGGAATGGTTGCACCAGCGGGCATGGGGTGTGCGGTGTGGCGCGGCTGTCACGCCGTTCGATCGTCGCTACGCTGACCTTCGTGGGCATCGCCGCCGCGACCGTCTTCGTCATCCGCCACGTGCTGGGGGCCTGATCATGCGCCGTATACTTGCCGCTTTGCTGGTCGGTGTGATCTTCGGCGCGGGGCTCGCCCTGTCCGACATGATCAACCCCGCCCGGGTGCAGGCATTCCTCGACGTTGCGGGGCGATGGGACCCCACCCTTCTGTACGTGATGGGCTCGGCTCTGGTCGCGTCCGCGCTGGCTTACCGTGTCCGGCGCCGGCTGACGCATCCCGCCCTGGCCGAGCGATTCCACGTGCCCGGCAACGCAGCCCCCGACCCGCGCCTTTTAGTCGGGGCCGCGGTGTTCGGGATCGGCTGGGGCATCGCCGGATTCTGCCCCGGCCCGGCGATCGCGGGGCTCGTGCTGGGCGCGTGGCAGGTCTGGCTGTTCGTGGCCGCGATGCTGGTGGGCATGGCCGCGCACCGGCTTCTGCCCCGGCCCGCCGAAGAACCGCGCAGGCAGCAACCCGCAACCTAGGAGATCGAAGATGACCGAATACAAGCAGCTTTCCCCCAATCTAGCGGTGCGCACCCAGGTGAAGCCGGCCGAAATCGGCGAGCTTGCGGCGCAGGGGTTCAAGGGGATCATCAATGCCCGCCCGGACGACGAGGAGCCGGGCCAGCCCAAGTCGGCCGAGCTCGAAGCCGAGGCCAAGCGCCACGGCCTCGCCTATACCCACATCCCCGTGGTGCCCGGCCAGGCCAGCGCCGAAGACGGGCAGCGGTTTGCCGAAGCGCTGCGCCAGTGCGACGGCAAGGTCGTCAGCTTCTGCCGGTCGGGCGCGCGCGCCGCGGACCTGTGGGAGATGGCCGGCAAGCCGCAATAGACCGTGTCGATGCTCGCCCGCTACCTGCCGGTCCTTGCCTGGGGGCGCAGCTACAATCGCCAGACCCTCGTCAATGACGGCGTAGCGGCGGGGATCGTCACGATCATGCTCATCCCGCAGAGCCTGGCCTATGCCATGCTGGCGGGACTGCCCCCCGAGGTAGGCCTTTACGCCTCGATCCTGCCGATCATCGCCTATGCGATCTTCGGGACCAGCCGCACGCTGGCGGTCGGCCCCGTGGCAGTCATCTCGTTGATGACCCTCGCGGCCGCCGGCAGCGTCGCGCCGCCGGGAAGCGCCGAGTTCATCGCCGCGGCTCTCGTCCTGGCATTCTTGTCCGGACTAATGCTCGTCCTGATGGGCGTGCTCAAGCTCGGCTTCCTTGCCAACCTGCTGTCCCATCCGGTGGTTTCGGGCTTCATCACCGCTTCGGGCATCATCATCGCCACCAGCCAGCTGAAGTCGATCCTCGGGGTCGGGGCTTCGGGCGAAGCGATGCCGGAACTCCTGGCCACGCTTTGGCAGAACATCGGCACCACCAACCTGCCGACGGTGGCGATCGGCGTCGGCTCGCTCGCGTTCCTGTTCTGGGTGCGCAAGGGGCTGAAGCCGGCGCTGATGCGCCTGGGCGTTCCTGCCCGTCCGGCCGACCTGACCGCCAAGGCGGGGCCCATCGCCGCCGTGGTCGCTTCCACCCTTGCAGTCATCGCGTTCGACCTCGAAGAGCGGGGCGTGAAGGTGGTCGGCGAGATTCCGCAAAGCCTGCCGCCGTTCACGGTCCCGTTGTTCGATCCAGGCCTGTGGCAACAGCTGCTGGTGCCGGCCCTGCTGCTGTCGGTGATCGGTTTCGTCGAGTCGGTCTCGGTCGCCCAGACGCTCGCCGCGAAGCGCCGGCAGCGGATCGACCCCGACCAGGAACTGATCGGGTTAGGCGCAGCCAACATCGCCGCCTCGTTCTCAGGGGGCTACCCGGTGACGGGCGGGTTCGCCCGGAGCGTCGTCAATTTCGACGCGGGCGCCGAGACGCCGGCGGCCGGCGCGATGACCGCGGTGGGCATCGCAATCGCCGCGTTGTTCCTGACTCCGCTGCTGGCATCGCTTCCGATCGCCACCCTCGCGGCAACGATCATCGTGGCGGTGCTGAGCCTCGTCAATTTCGCGGCCATCCGGAACGTGTGGCGCTATTCGCGGGCCGACTTCGCCGCGATGGCGGCGACTATCCTGGTAACGCTGGGGTTTGGCGTGGAGCCGGGCGTGGTCGCGGGGGTCCTCCTCAGCCTCGCCCTCTTGCTGTGGCGTACGTCCCGCCCGCACGCCGCGATTGTTGGCCGGGTTCCGAACACCGAGCACTTTCGCAACGTCGACCGGCACGATGTCATCACCGACCCGCGGATCGTCACCATTCGCATCGATGAAAGCCTGACCTATCTCAACGCACGCTGGCTCGAGGAACACGTGCTCGAGGTGGTCGCCGATCGCCCTGAAGTGCGTCACCTGATCCTGATGGGGTCGGCGATCAACGCCATCGATGCCTCGGCGCTCGAAAGCCTCGAGGCGATAAACCACCGTCTCGCCGATGCGGGAATTAAGCTGCATCTCTCCGAGGTGAAGGGTCCTGTCATGGACCGGCTCCGCGCATCGCGCCTGCTCGGCGATCTGACGGGGCGGATCTTCCTCTCTCAGGACAACGCCTTCGCGGCGCTGGTGTCATCCGCCGACGACGAGGGTGTGGAGCCCCGCGACGACCCTTGGCTCGCGCGCGGCCTCATTTGAGCAGCTGACAGGGGCCGGACCCATCGACACACCGCACATCGGCCCGCTTGCCGTGGCCGCCGACCGGATGCTCGCGGTCGCGGCGCTGTGGGCATTCGTTGCGGTGCTCTCGTATGGCCGTAAGCGGGTCGACCGCGACCTGTCCCGGCCGGCGACGAGGGCCTGCCCGCTGCGAACATTCTGCTGGATCCGCAGGGAAGCATAGGCTCCGCACTGACTTCCTCGGCCCTGCGGACAACCGCCTTCGTCTCTGCCGATGGCCTCGTCGTCGATCTGCACATAGGAGAGATTTCTCGAGCGGCGCTGATCGCGGGGGTGCGCGATCTCCGGCGGGCTTCCTCGCGCTGAACGAGGAACAGCGAATTCCCACCATCCGGTGTGACACCCTCGCGGCTGGGCTACACGAACGGCTGCTTCCAGGATCAAATCGCAACCGACGAATGACCGGGATTGGGCGCAAAATTGCCATCGGGATTCATGCGGCGATCTCCTCAGCCTCTCCTGTAGCGGGGTCCCAAAGAAGATAGCGCCAATCGTGCCCAATGGGCTCGACCTGCTCATGGGGAACAAGTGCAAAAACCCCCGGTGAGGTTTCATAGGAGTACATCAGATGTTGAACATCAGACATCGTAACCAATTGGTGAGCCTTTAGCCGCCGATCCTGGAGCTCACCGTTGATCCGTACGGCGACGTGACTGCCCGGAGCGAAAATCAGTCGCTGCCCAGACGAACCAAGGGTGCCTTCTGATCCACTTTCGACAGAGCTCTCCAGAGATTTATGCCAATTCATGAGCCGCAAGATTGTGATTTCGTCCAGGAGCGCCTCCGTCCCGGCCATTCGGGCGCCCCGTCCCAGTTGTCCCAGTACTCCAGCGAACTCGTCAAACAAAGGAGCGGTCAGCCGGAGGCCGCCACAAAGGTCGTCGAAAATAACCAGGGCGTCGTCCAACAGGCGAGGACCGCTTTTCTCGTGCAGCGCGATGCCCGAACATTCCCAACGCACCTCCCCTGCAGCGACGCCTCGTTCGCGGGTCAAGATGGTGGCGAGTGCTTTCCCGATCCGATCCCGCGCTTCCGCGGCCGCTCCTCCGCGTCCACGGAACCAGAGTTCGTCGATGCGGATTACGACCCCACTTGTCGAAAAGTTCCGTTGCTTGCGCGAGAGACGTCGATCACGCTGGACCAGCTCCTTGTACAGGTGGTCAGTATTGCCGCTACGAAAGCCAATCACAGTTTCCGCAACTTGCATCCTGACTTCCGCTAGGGAACCGCTCGCACTGGTTTTCAGATGTCCGTCCAGAACTTCGCTAGCCGCGTGCGACACGCCCACCTGGGTCAACAAGATTGGTGACGTTCGAGAATAGCCGCTCGTTTTCTGCAGATAGATGGATCGCTCGTATGCAGTGCTCCGCCACTCGATGACCTTGTAAGCGGTCTTGCGATGTCGATAGGTTCCACCTGGATAAGCCTCTCGAAGGGCCTTCCCATCGTCGATAGTGCCTATGATCTCGCCGTCGCCCCGGTGGGCTCGAAGCGCAAATTTCCCGTCACCGATCCGTCGCAAGGGATAATCGCGATGCGGGCTCCCAGACCCTCCGTGTGCAAGGACGTGATCGATCTCAGCCGGTCGGATGGCCGCAGGATGTGCCAAGCCAAACGCATCGGCAAAGCCATTGGGCCAATCGATGTCGGCTGGCAGTCGCGCGCCGCCGTCGGCGCCGCCGCATTCCTCGAACAGGCAGCAGGCGTTCTGAACCTGTACGATGGGGTTCTCAAGGTAGAGAGATGACCGCTCAGGCACCCCTACATAAAAGTCCCGGAGCGACGTGCCCAATTTGGCAAATGCAGAAGGTTCTGCGATCACCGCAAAGACGCCGGGTCCCGATCGACCAACCCGCCCCACCCGCTGCCGAAAAGCCTTGCGAGACATCGGCACCCCCAGGCTCAGGCCAACAGCAAACTGGGGTACGTCGATCCCGAGCTCGAGAGCAGATGTGGATACGATGGCGCGGAGGCTGCCATTGTGCATGCCTGCGGCAATTTCGCTGCGATCTTCAGGCTCGAATCCAGCACGGAAAGGTTCAACGTCATCACGTGCTATCGTGGACGCGACATTCTCCACGACCTTTCGCCCATCGGCGAAAGCGATCAGTGAGTCTGGGGCGATCTTGCCAGCCAAGTTCTCGATCAAACTTGCTAACGCGGACTCGGCAACCTGGCCGAATTCAGGACCTTCGATGTGAAGCAATGTCTTGGCCTGCCTTGGAGCACCGTTGTCCTCTTCGCTGACGACATTGAATGGCAGTCCGGTCAGGTCTTGAAGGTGGCCCGCAGGATCGGCGATCGTTGCGCTTGCCGCCACAAACCGCAGCTCATTTTCAGGCAAGGCCGCAGCCCCGCGGCTACGATTGCGGGCCGCACGCAATCGCCGAAACAGCAACGCGCAATTGCTGCCAAACACGCCCTCAAGATCGTGAGCCTCGTCGATCACTACGAACGCCAAGTTCCGGGCAAAGCGCTGGGCGTCGGGTGCCGCCACCATCCGCATGAACCACGCGTGGACGATATCCTCGGTCCCGATGATCAATCTAGCTCGCGCAAGAACCGCATCTCGGTCGATAAATGATGTGCTTCCGTTCACTTCGGCAACACTGTCCGCGCTAAGTCCGGCCGCCGCGAAGGCCGAGCGCCAGCGAACCAACTGATCCCAGGCAAGGGCCTTCGTTGGGTAGAGCGCGAAACCAGTGGCGTCGGGATCGGCGAGAAACTGTCGGACCATCTCGGCTTGGAATACAAGTGTCTTGCCCGAGCCTGTGCCGGTAGCGAGCACCACGTTATCGCCTCGCCCAAGCATCGTTAGCGCCTTGGCTTGGTGCAGCCACACCTTATCTCCACCGCGCGTCAGCGCCCGGATGACCGGCATCAGCTGATCGGTACGAAATGCAGAGGGCAGGTCGCCAAGGCGTTCTGGACCGGCACCGATATCAAAACGATCGACGACAGAGCCCGCGGGGATGCTCGCGAGAAACTTTTTGACGCAACTCATGCGCACGTTCCTTCGCGACGCTGGTGATGCTGCTGTTCCAACTTCTTGGACAGCGCGAACGCGGCGGCGCCGTATGTCCGTTCAAGGAGTTGGCGGTGACGCTTGGGCAACCGAGCTTCCGGCTCTGGAAGCATTACGTCATTCTTCTTCAGCCAAGATGCCACCTGCATAGAGCTGGCCCCTTGGGCCCGAACCTGGCGCTGCAGCCACAACGCCGCCTCTGATTTCTGGTTAAGGTGCGATCCGGCTTTTGGACCGCTCACCGGCGGACGCTGGATGAAAAGTTCGCGGACCTTGTGAGCTCGCAGATACGCGGCAATCTCTTCTGCGAAATGCAGAAGGCTCGGCTGATCATCGCCCGCAAGTTCGAGGATGGCCTTATGAACGATATCAAGGCTGTCCCCGTCCCATGAAATGCCGACCAGACATAGGAGCGATCCGGAGGGGATCGCCGCATGTGTGGTCCACTTGGTACCGAGAGTGAGGACGTCACTGGACCTTCTCGACGTTGATCGCACCGCGGTCGGCCCATAGCTGTGCGGCGAGACAAACCGATCAAATCGCATGAACGAGCGCCTCCGTCCCCGCGGAGAAATCGAGATAACACTCCGTCGATGTCAGCTGGGAATGGCCCAGCAGGCGCTGCACATCCGCCAAGCTGGCATGATGAGCTCCGCATGCGCGCGCCGCTCGGGTTGCAAAAGTTCGGCGCCCGGAATGGCTAGAACAGCCCATCAGACCGAGCTCGCGATAAAGCCGAAGGAACCAAACGGTTACCGATTTTGCGTTCTGAGGCCGAATACGTCCATGGCGAGCGTTGAAGGCGACGCGATCGGTTCTCGGATGGGCGGTGATCAGCCGGTCCAGGGCGTCCCGCAGCATCGGATGAATAGGCACCTCGCGGGTGCTGCCGGTTTTGCTGCTATAGACCGTAAGACAAGAGCCTACCTTTCCCCGTGCATCGGTAAAGGCATGCCGGCGCAATTCCGCAATCTCTCCCGCTCGCAGCCCAGCCTTGCAGGAAAGTAGGACCTTGGCCCGATCGCTTGCGGGGCTGTTACTAGCTTCCACATGGGCCAGCACCTTGATGATATCGGCATCCGCCAAGACCCTGGCGCGCTTTGGTCCGCCCGTTTTGTGTCGAGACGTCCTTCTCGGAAACGGACAGGCATAGGCCTTGTTCTGTGGGCTGACGGCAACGCCTCGATCAGCCGTGAACGGCATCCAAAGTCCTGCCGGACCTGAACGGGCAAGCTCCTCGAATGGATCAGCCAACACTGCGCCCTTGAGCAGGTCAATATGTTGCACTGATCGGAACGCTCTGCGATCAAATTCAACTCGAGCCTCATGGGGATAGAAGCCCGTACCAGACAACCTTTCAGAACTTAGCATTAGCACCTCCTTTCTATTCCGATTCGCTTTGCTTTTACAAGCTAGAGTTGATTACAGCAAACGCGCTATTTTTACATTAACCTTAACGTCTAGAAATGTACTTCATCGTTATTGAAGTCGCAGAATGAAGGGGTTCACATGACTCTCCATTGGTCGCATCGAAAACGGGGGGACATTCGCCGGCTCACGTGTGCAGTGCTTCAGCTGCGGCTTTCAGCGACAGTTTCGATGCCAAACTTGCCGACAGGTTGCGCACAGATGCCAACCCTCATCGGCACGGCCGGACCACTCGGTTCAAGCTGGCGGCAGAGCCTCGTCGTGCAACCACCTGAATTTCTTAAGAGAAAGTGATCACTGTAAAGTCTAAGTAGCAATACCATGACTAAGTAGCAAAATCGGTCTTTTGCTACTTACCAATGTTACACAGGGTCGACTTTAACTGTCTCTGGGGAATATCTACGAACCGGAAGATTCATCCGCACAGAAAATCTTGTTCGGCTCGCCCTGCACCCTCTTGGTATGCGCTCCCCGCCATTCGCCGGTCTTTCAACGGGAAGATTGCGAACTCTTGATCAGGAGCATGGTTTGTCCCGCCGACGGTTTCGAGATGAGACGAAGCACGATGCCGAGAAGGCTGCGCGCCAAGCGCGCCTCGACGCAAATTTCTTTGAGCAGACTGGCCTTCATTGGCCCCAGGTGGCGTGTGACGAAGGATCTGCCTCCCCGCCCCGCTCGCACCGAGCCAAGGTCCCGCGTCGACCTAGCAAAACCCCTCCGGTGCTCAACCAGTCAAAGTCTGCAAAGCCCAAGCCCACGGTGAAGGCCGTCAAACAAGAAGATGTCTCGGGCCTTGCCCGCACTAGAGGCGCTAAGAAGCGAGCGAAGCGCCTCAGCGAGAGCGAGTTGGAGCGTATGCTGGAAGTCGCAGGACGTGGCAATTCACCCTACAGTGATCGAGCGGTCCTGTTGCTCTCATATGATGCAGGCCTGCGGGCGTGTGAGATCGCAGACCTACGGGTGGACACATTCCTCACTGCCAGTGGGGACGTGGGCAAGACGCTCGACGTGATGCCGGGAACTGCCAAGTACGGCCGCGGACGCCCCCTGCCTATGACGCCTCGCCTACGAAAAGCGCTCGCGGATCTGCATCGTGAGCATCCTGCAGCTGAGTTCGTCGCGTTCAGCAATCGCCGAGGCCATCTTAAGTACCGCAATTCGAAAGCGTTGAGGTGTGCCTACAAGAAGATCGCCGAAGACGCGGGCCTTTTGGGCGTATCTAGTCACTCCGGTCGGCGCACATTTGGAACTGAGCACGCGCGATTGGCGAACTTGGCGGGCGGGTCAATTCGGGATGTCCAAGCAATGCTTGGACACGCCTTCCTTAGTTCAACGGAGGCTTATATCGATCCTGGCGAAGCAGTGGTAAGGATGGTGGAGCTGCGCGCCGCACGGAAGCGGAAGAAGTAAGAGGCCCTGGCGAGCGCCAGCGAGCTGATCAGGTGATTTCAAGCTCCGAGCACGAGCCGAGCTACTTGTGCAAACTCCGATCGGGATGCTGACACATCAAATATGGGAATCGTCTTTTAGCATCGCCGCTGGCGGGATTCCGCGGCCTTGGCGTCGAATCGAGGAAAAGCGCCGGTTGAGCTCGACGAAAGGCTTTTTTCTCGGCTGTGGTGTAAAGGGACTTTGTGCACCATTGGACGCGCGACCCCAGTCGGAACGTTACATGCAGCTGCTGCCGGCTGGCCAAGCGCTGATTGGGACCAGACAACGGGACCTCCAGGGGTGCGGCGACTTCCAATCCAAGCGTCGTTATCGCAACAGTCTGATTGGCAACTCTAGGTCGAAAGCGGACGATCTTTTTACCGAAACACCACTGTCCTGATGCCATTCAGGAACACTCTTCGTTCGGCCGTCCAACGGACTGCACGCGCCAGCACCCGGGCCTCGATGTCTCGTCCGATCCTTACCAAGTCTCCGTCGGTCGCGCGATGGTCGACGCGCTCGACGTCCTGCTCGATGATCGGACCCTCATCGAGATCGCTCGTGACGAAGTGAGCAGTCGCGCCGATCAGCTTCACTCCGCGCTCGTGGGCGCGGTGGTACGGCCGCGCACCCTTGAAGCTTGGCAAGAAGCTGTGGTGAATGTTTAGGCACCTTCCAGAAAGGCGATCGGCCAGGCCGCTGGAGAGCACCTGCATGTAGCGAGCGAGGACCAGATAGTCGGCGGCAGTCCGCGCAAAGACGGAGAATAGCTCTGCCTCCTGCTCGTCCTTCCTATCCGCGCTGACCGGCAGGTAGTGATAAGGGACGCCGTGCCATTCGGCGAGGTCGCGAAGGTCAGGATGGTTCGATACCACTCCGACGATATCGACGGGCAGGTTGCCGGTCTGCCAACGGTGGAGCAGGTCGTTGAGGCAGTGACTACCCTTTGACACGGCAATCAGCAGCTTCGGGCGGTGAGTTGAAGGCAGTAGCTCCCAATCCATCTCGTGCTGCTGCGCGATCGGGGAGAGCCCGGCGCGAAGCTCTTCCAGCGACTCTGGAAACGCTTTCACATCGGCCTTGAACTCGATGCGCAAGAAGAAACGTCCGGAATCCAGATCCGCGTACTGCTGGCTATCGACGATGAAGCCACCAAGCCCGGCCAAGTGACCGCTGATGGCCGCGACTATTCCGACCCTGTCTGGGCAAGACAAGGTAATGATGTAGGAACGTGCCGCGTCGAGAGAGCTCATACAGCCGACCTTGCCACCTTTGTCGACCGCGGCAAGGTAGAAGCAGTTCGATGTCCGTTAGTGGGCCGGAAGCGGATGGTCGGCTCATGGATGCCTAGGTCGCTAAAGCCGCCGTTCGGCTGACGACCTCCTTGCCTACATCCGCTCTTCCAATCGCGAACTGGGTTTAGCGTGCAACGAGTAGGTGCTCCGAGCGTAGTCCCACCGAAGCTTTGTGAGAGCGCCGCCAGTGTCAGAGAACGAACAAGGCCACGACGACCTGATCAACGACTTAGGAGAAGTTGTTATCGCTGCGCAGAGCGGTCACTTCCCGATGTGGATCAGCCAATGGAAACAATTGACGTGATCCTAGAAGCCAATGGTGGGGGCACCAGGCCGGGCGCGGCGAACGCCAAAGCCATTCACAACACCACGGGGATGCGCTTGCGCGAATATCCGCTGACACTCGATAACGATTTGGAACGCCGTCACGCGTTTGCCTGGTCATGAGAGAAAAAACGACAAGCAGTCTAATTCCCAATGGGCCGGATTGGCACGTCACTGGGCTGGAGGACGATGTCCGCGAGCGCATGTTTGCTACCGCCGACGCGGGCGAGACATTCGCTCTCGCCACGATCATAGCCGCAAATGGTGGACCCAGACCCGTGGGATCGCAGATGGTTGTGACTCGCGCCGAAAGTTGGGGCTTTCTGTCGGGCGGTTGCATCGAAGCCGATGTCGCGTTGAACGCGCGCGAGGTCATTCGGGACGGGGAGCCGCGGATCTTGGTCTACGGCGAGGGCAGTCCGTTCATCGACATCCGCCTTCCCTGCGGCGGCCGTATCGACGTGGCTATCGAGCGCATTCCTCCCGGCGACGCGGCGCTCGCGAACCTTCGAGCGTTAACGCTGGCGCGCCAACCCGCCTTATGGGTGAGCAATGGAACAAGCCGGGTTTGCGCCTCCGCCGATGAAGAAAACCGCGCGGTAACAGGCTGCATCAGCCGCCGCTTCGACCCCGAACTCCGCCTTGCGGTCGTGGGCAGGGACCCATTTGGGCTGGCCATTGCCGGCCTCGGCCGCACCCTAGGTTGGCAAACGATCCTCCTGAGCCCGTTCGGTCCCGATGGCGAACCGCCTTTTGGGGTCTTGTGCGATCGCCGTCCGCTGGCCGCATCGCTCGAGGCACTCTCGCCCGACCCCTGGACCGCGATCGCGATAGCGACGCATGATCCCGATCTCGACCACAAGGCGCTCCTCGTCGCGCTCGTTTCGCGGGCAGGCTATGTGGGAGTCCTCGGCTCGCGCCGCAAGCTCGACAAGCGGCTGGCTGCCTTGAAGGCTGCGGGCCTATCCGATCACGAGATCGCCCGTCTCCACGCACCCATCGGTGTGCCTATCGACGCCCGGTCGCCATTTGAGGTTGCAGTGGCAGTTGCCGCCGAGATCATCGAGAGCAGCCGGTCCATGGCAACGCCCCGCACCGGCAAGCGCCGCGCGCTCCATGTCGCTCTCTAACCGATCCAAAGGGTGCCACGGACTCGTATTGGCCGCCGGCGCGGCCCAACGCTTCGGAGGCGCCAAGCTGCTCGCCCCGTTTCGCGACCAGCCCCTCGTTACATGGACTGCTAAGGCGGCGCTCGCGGCCAAGGTCGAGAGCGTCACGGTCGTTGTCGGAGCCGCTGCGGAGGCGGTGGAGGACGCGCTCCTGCCACTGGCGCAGGCGCGCTTGAGATCCGTGCGATGCGCGGACTGGCGGGACGGCCTGTCGGCATCGCTCCGATGTGGCCTCGCTACCCTGCCCACTGACTGCCGCGCCGTCCTTATCTTTCTCGCCGACATGCCAAACGTCAGCGTACAACTCGGCGACGAGGCTTTGGAACTGGTCCTCAAGGGCGCGCCGGCCGCTTGGCCGGTTTTCGCGGGCGTGCCAGGTCACCCGGTCGCCATTTCAGCGAATCTTCTCGCGCCCCTTCAGCGGCTTGAAGGCGACCGGGGAGCGCGCACCATTCTCGCCGGATTATCAGGGATCGCTCACATCGAAACCACTGACGTCGGTTGCATCCAGGACGTCGATACGCAAGATGACCTCCGTGGACTTTTCTGACGTGACCGGAGCTCGCTTGGTGCTGGCAGCACGGGAGACTATCAGCCCGGAAGACGGCGCGAGCAGCGCTGCCGCGACGCCGCTCGTGGATAGTTTTGGAAGGACGATCGACTACGTACGGCTATCGGTCACGGACCGATGCGATCTGCGGTGCCGCTATTGCATGGCGGAGGAAATGACCTTCGCTCCGCGGCCCGAACTGCTGACCTTCGCGGAAATCGAGCAGCTTGTCGACGCGCTCGTCGATCGCGGGGTCCGGCGGCTGCGCTTGACCGGGGGCGAGCCCCTAGTGCGCCGCGGCGTGGAGACGCTGATCGACAGGCTTGGGCGCCACCTCGGCCGAGGGCTTGACGAACTCACCCTCACCACCAACGGCACCCAGCTCGGCCGGATGGCCGCATCTATCCGTGCGGCAGGGGTTCGTCGCATCAATGTCAGCCTCGATACCCTCGATCCCAAACAGTATCAGCGCATCACCCGCCGAGGCAATCTGGGAAAGGTGTTAGTCGGCTTGGATGCGGCGCATTCCGCTGGCTTGGCGGTCAAGATCAACATGGTGGCACTCGCGGGCATCAACGATGGCGAGTTCGCGGCCATGCTCGCTTGGTGCTGCGACCGTGGCTTCGATCTCACACTGATTGAAACGATGCCACTCGGACTGGTGGAGGAGAACCGCACGGCACATTACCTGCCGCTCGACACGGTGAGAGAGGCCCTAGCCGAGCACTTCGTACTTTCGCCGTCGACACTGCGCACCGGCGGGCCG
This sequence comes from Altererythrobacter sp. TH136, assembly GCF_007065885.1. NCBI lineage: Bacteria > Pseudomonadati > Pseudomonadota > Alphaproteobacteria > Sphingomonadales > Erythrobacteraceae > Altererythrobacter > Altererythrobacter sp. TH136. The sequence continues at coordinate 928,742 of NZ_CP041409.1, forward strand.
GCTCGCTATTACGAAGTAACCGGGACCGCCACCCGCCTCGGGCTTATCACGCCCTTGACTCAAAATTTCTGTGCGGGCTGCAACCGCATCCGCATTTCCGCAACGGGGACCGTATACGGTTGCCTCGGTCGCGACCAGCACATCGAGCTTCGACCCGCCTTGCGGGAGGGGGATGTTGACGAACTGCACAAGCGCCTCGATTGTCTCGTCTCAGGTAAACCCCGCCGCCACGATTTCCAGATTGCAGCGCAAACCCCAGCGGTCGCGCGTCACATGAGCGTGACCGGTGGGTAAGCGTCCGCACGTGCGCTGAAGCGACGCTGGTGAGGTTCGCCACAACCGAGCTGCTCGGAAAAATAACTAACCCATTTCGATTTGCGCATTTTCTTCGGCCCATTCACGGCGCGCGGCCGTTGACTGACAAACCGCCGCGTTTTGTGTTCGGTAAAAGGAGCAGGTGGATGCCAAAGCGCGGTGTTTTGATGGGGTTGGGAGCTACGACGATCGCGCTGGCAGGGGCCGCCTACGCACAGGCAGGGCGCAGCGCTGCGCTCACCCAAGTCGCGCGCTTCGATCACCAGGTCACGGGCGTCGCTGTTACTGAAGACGGGCGCCGCTTCGTCAACTTCCCACGCTGGACCGACGACGCGCCGATCTCGGTTGCCGAGGTGATGCCCGACGGGACGCTTCAACCGTATCCCGACGCGAAGTGGAACAGCTGGCGCAACGCCAAGGCGAATGAGATGCCGGTCGGTGAACACTTTGTCTGCGTTCAGTCGATCGTGCCAGACGGCCATGGCAATCTGTGGGTGCTCGACCCGGGCGCGCCGGGTAACGAGAAGATCCTTGAAGGCGCGCCCAAGCTCGTCCGCATCGATCTGAAAACGAATAAGGTTACCAAGGTCATAGCGGTGCCAGGCGATGTCGCGCTGCAGGGCACCTACCTCAATGACATCCGCTTCTCGCCCGACGGGAAGACCGGATACATAACCGATAGCGGCACGCGCGGCGCGATCATCGTCATCGACTTGGAGGACGGAAAGAGCTTTCGCGCGCTCGATGGCCATCCGTCGACCCAGATCGACAAGAGCGTCACCGTCGCGATCGAGGGCAAACCGCTGGTCCGACCCGATGGCCGGCAACCCGCGTTCGCCTCCGACGGCATTGCGATCTCGGACGATGGACAGACGCTCTACTGGCAGGCGCTGACCGGCAAGACGCTTTATTCGATAGCAACCGACAAGCTGCGCCCCGATGTCGGCGAGAGCGATCGCGCCGCTGCGGTGAAGACCGTCGCCACTACGGCCGTCGCCGACGGCTTGTGGATGAGCAAGGCGGGAGTGCTCTATATCACCTCGCCGACCGATTATTCGATCAGGCGGCTTGCCGGCTCAGGCACGGAGATAGTCCTGACAGACAAGCGGCTACGCTGGCCCGACACCTTCGCCGAAGGCCCGGACGGGACGATGTACGTCACCGCCAGCCATATCCAGGACACGCCATGGTTCAAACCGGGCGCCCCGCCGTCGATCCGCACCGAGTTGTTCTCGTTCACTCCGACCCGTTGAGGATCGCCATGACCTACCTGCGCTATCGCGACGACATCGAGACCCCTGAACCCGATGAACAGGAAACGATTGACGGCATCATTCAGGGCATGACGCAGCAGAGCGAGGTGGTCGAGAAGCGCGAGCAGCACGCCGTGCGGGCCAGTCATGCCAAGAGTTCGGCCTGCGTCGTCGGCACGCTGGTGATCGTGGACGACCTTCCGCCCGAGCTGGCGCAGGGGCTTTTCGCCAAGCCTGGCAGCTACGACGTCGCAATCCGCTTCGCGCAAGGCCCGGGCGAGACGCTGGGCGACCGCGTGTCGACGCACCGGGGCATGGCGATCAAGGTGTTCGGCGTTGAAGGGGAGAAGCTGCCTGGCCACGATGCACCGACCCAGGATTTCGTCTTCGCCACGGGGCGCACCTTTCCGTCCGGCACGGCGAGCGGCTTCCTGGGCGACGCGAAAAAACTCGGCGCGGCGACGCCGATGCCCGAGGGCGTCAAAAGCGCGGTGTCGTCGATGGCGCGCAACTTCAACAAGGTGCTGGGCATGTTCGACACCGCCTATGCCAAGGCGGACTTCTTCGGCCACCCATTCAGCCATCCGATCGGTGACGACTATTTCAGCCAGGCGCCGGTACGCTATGGTGATTACGTCGCGAAGCTCGGGGCCGTGCCGGCATCGCAGGCGCAGGATGCGCTTGGTGAGTGGCAGCTCGACCCACATGAGGACGAGGACGGTTTCCGCCGCGCCGCGATTGACTATTTCCGTGGCCACGATGCGGTGTTCGAGCTGAAGGTCCAGCTTTGGGCGGACGCGGAGACGCAGCCGATTGAGGACGCCTCGGTGGAATGGCCATCGCAGGATAGCCAGTATCGTACAGTCGCCACGATCCGCATTCCCGCGCAGGAAGCCTACAGCCCGGCGCGCGTCCGCTACTTCGATGAGGTGATGACCTTCCGCCCGGCCCACAGCCTGGCCGCGCATCGGCCGCTCGGGTCGGTGATGCGCGCGCGACTTCAGGTCTATCGTGCGCTGTCCGCCTTTCGCCACCGCGAGAACGGGGTTGCCGAGGAAAACACCGCTGATATCACCGCCATCCCGGCCTGAACCGAAGCAAGAAGGCGCCAATCATGCCGACAGCCGTCAATACCGCCACATACGCTGCCGTGCCGATCGGCACGGTGTCGACCACCCTGACGATCAACGGTGAGACGCGCACCCGCGCGATCGAGCCTTGGACGACGTTGCTCGACCTGCTGCGGGAGGGCGAAGACTTAACCGGCACCAAGAAGGGCTGCGATCATGGCCAGTGCGGCGCGTGCACCGTGCTGATTGACGGGCGCCGCATCAACTCGTGCCTCAAGCTGGCGGTAACGCTGGACGGGGCGGAGATCACGACGATCGAAGGGCTGGGCCAGCCGGGCGATCTTCATCCGCTGCAATCCGCCTTCTGCGACCACGACGCGTTCCAGTGCGGCTATTGCACGCCTGGCCAGATCTGCTCGGCGCAGGGCCTCATCAACGAAGGCAAGGCCAGAACCCGCGACGAGGTCCGCGAGCTGATGAGTGGAAACCTGTGCCGGTGCGGCGCCTATTCGAACATCGTCGATGCGGTGCTCGACGTGATCGGAGAAAAGGCATGAACCGCTTCGACTATGCCCGCCCTGCAAGCGTTGCCGAAGCCGTGCAAGCAGGCGCTGGAGAGCAGGTCCGCTATCTGGCGGGCGGCACGAACCTGATCGACCTGATGAAGGAGAACGTCGAGCGCCCCGTGACTGTGATCGACATCAATAGCCTGCCGCTGGACGCAATTGAGGAGCTGGACGGCGGAGGGTTGCGGCTCGGAGCGCTCGTGCCGAACTCCAACACTGCGTGGGACGCGCGGGTCGAGGAGCGGTATCCCTTGCTGTCCTCGGCTATCCTCGCCGGCGCCAGCCCCCAGCTGCGCAATGCCGCGACAAACGGCGGCAACCTCAACCAGCGCACGCGCTGCTATTACTTCTATGACGTCGCCACGCCCTGCAACAAGCGCGAGCCGGGCTCCGGCTGCGGCGCGATCGGCGGGGTCAATCGCATCCACGCCATCCTGGGCGCGAGTGACCAGTGCATCGCCACGCACCCGTCGGACATGTGCGTGGCGCTGGCGGTCCTCGACGCAACCGTCCAGGTCACCGGCCCGGACGGCGACCGAGCGATCCCGATTGCCGATTATCATCGGCTGCCCGGCGACGAACCGTGGCGCGACAATACACTGAAGCCCGGCGAATTGGTGACGGGCATCGACCTGCCGGCCGAGGACTTCACGCAGAACTACACCTATCTGAAGCTGCGCGATCGCCTGTCCTACGCCTTCGCCTTGGTGTCGGTTGCCGTCGCGATGCGGGTCGAAGGCGGCACAATCGTTGAAGCGCGGATGGCGCTCGGCGGCGTCGCGCACAAGCCGTGGCGCAGCAAGGAGGCCGAGCAACAGTTGAAGGGGCAGCAGCCGTCCCCGCAGGCGTTCCGCGCCTTCGCTGACGCCCTCCTCGCGGGTGCCGTCGGACAGGGCGAGAACGACTTCAAGATTCCGCTCGCACGCAAGGCGATCGTTCGTGCGCTGAAGCAGGCCGCAGAGGCCACCCCGCAATCGCAGACCGACAAGCGCGTCGCTTAAAGGAACAGACATCATGGCTACCGCAGCGAAGATCGGGATCGGCAGTGCGATCAACCGCGTCGATGGCGTCGAGAAGGTCACCGGGACGGCGCGCTACGCCGCCGAGCATCCGGTGGAGAACCTGCTGTACGGCTACATCGTCGAGGCCGCGATCGCCAAAGGGCGGATCGTCAGTATCGACGAGGAGGCGGCGCGCGCTGTCCCCGGCGTAATCGAGGTCATCACCCATCTGAACCGGCCACACGTCGCCTGGACCGACCACAGCTACAAGGATGAACTGAAGATTCCCGGCTCGCCGTTCCGGCCAGTTTACGATGACCGCATCCAGTTCAGCCAGCAACCGATCGCGCTGGTGATGGCCGAGACGTTCGAGGCAGCGCGCTACGCCGCCAGCCTGGTCGAGGTCGCCTACGAAGCGGAGGCGCACAATACCGACTTCGAGGCCGCGCTCGGCGAGAAGTATGTGCCGAAGAAAAAGCGCAGCGGCTACATGGCGCCCAAGGACCGCGGGGACGCGGCACAGGCGTTTGCGGACGCCCCGCTCAAGGTGTCTGGCGACTACCGGCTCCCGCCGGAGCACCACAATCCGATGGAGATGTTCGGATCGACCGTCGAGTGGCACGACGACGGCAGCATCACCGTTCATGACAAGACCCAAGGGTCCCAGGTCGTGCAGGGCTACATTGCCAGCGTCTTCGGCTTCTCCAAGAAGAAGGTGCGCGTCCTCAACCCGTATGTCGGCGGCGCCTTCGGCTCGGGCCTGCGGCCGCAGCATCAGGTGTTCCTGGCCGTGCTTGCCGCCAAGATGCTGGAACGCTCGGTGCGGGTCACGATGACACGCAATCAGATGTTCAGCCACGCTTACCGCCCGCAGGCGATCCAGAGCATCGCGCTGGGCGCGGAGACGACCGGCAAGCTCACCGCGATCCGCAACGAGGCGACCACCTCTACCTCGCGCTACGAGGACAATATGGAGAACGTCGTCACTTGGGGGTTGATGAACTACGACTGCCCGAACGCCGACGCGGAATACACCGTCGCCCAGATCGATACGGCGACATCGGCGGACATGCGCGCGCCGGGCGCGGCGACCGGCATGACGCTGTTCGAGATGGCGATCGACGAGATGGCCTATGTCGCCAAGGTCGATCCGCTCGAGTTCCGGCTGATCAACTACTCACCGATCGATGCGATGAATGGCACGCCGTACACCAGCAAGGCGCTGCGCGAGGCGTTCCGCGAGGGCGCCGAGGCATTCGGATGGAGCAAGCGCTCGGCCGAGCCGCGCTCCATGCGCGATGGCAAGGAGCTGGTCGGTTGGGGCTGCGCGACCGGCATGTGGGATGCGCAATTCTCCAAGACGTCCGCCAGCGCCAAGCTGACTGCCAACGGACATCTGGAAGTGGCTTGCGCGACGTCGGACATCGGGACCGGCAGCTACACAGTCATGACCCTGGTCGCCGCCGACACGCTCGGCGTGCCGCCCGAGCAGATCACCGCCAAGCTGGGCGACTCCGATCTGCCGACGGCCCCGGTCGAGGGTGGGTCGTGGGGCGCCGCCTCATCGGGCGCAGCGGTGCAGCTGGCGTGTCAGGCAGTAGGCAAGAAGCTGCTTAAGGCGGCCGGCAAGATCGCTGGTGAACCGCTGGGCAATGCGAAGATAGACGACGTGCTCTTCGAGGACGGCTGCCTGGTGCTGAAGGACACGCCGACCGTTCGGGTGCCGTTCGGCGATGCGATGCGCGCCGCGGACCTGACGGAGATCGAGGAAAAAGCGACCGCTGCGCCCGGATTCGGCGACATGTGGAAGGGTCTGCACAAGTCCAAGAACACACACAGCGCGATATTCGCGGAGGTGAAGGTGGACGAGGAGCTGGGCGTGATCCGCGTCACCCGCATCGTCGATGCGGTCGCCGCCGGCCGCATCATCAATCCGAAAACCGCGCGCAGCCAAATCCTGGGCGGCGTGGTCATGGGCATCGGCATGGCGCTCCACGAGGAGACCTTCTCCGACCACCGGCTGGGACGCTGGATGAACCACAATTTCGGCGAATATCATGTGCCCGTGCACGCCGACATCCACGATATACAAGTGATCTTCGTCGATGAACCCGATCCCGAGGTAACTCCGCTCGGAGTGAAAGGCCTAGGGGAGATCGGTATCGTCGGCACCGCGGCTGCGATCGCCAATGCGATCTATCACGCGACCGGTAAGCGGGTGCGGTCCTTGCCGATCACGATAGACAAAATTCTGGATTGATTAGCCGATGTGAGCATCCGCCGTGCCGGGTCTATAGCCGGTCTCCGCCATTCTCCGGTTCTTGGCCTGGCTTGTAGCTGGGCTTTGCTGGCGGAACGATATAGCTCAACGTAACGATCCCCGCGACGATCAGTCCAGCACGCCAATTCCAGAAAGCCAGGGCGAACCCTGCCCAATAGGCCCCGGCAGTGACGGCGAATTTGAGAGTTGTCCGCCTGAGGTAGGCGTCCGTCAGGCGCGGGTCTGGAAGCCCCCTCGCGGTTGCATAGACCCAACGCACGAACCACCACGTCGCGGGCGCCGCTGCTACGCCTAGATACCAAAGGGCGGCGGTGGTGCTCTCCGCATCTCCGCCGAGGTGTTCGACCAACGGGCGCGCGGGAAATGGAGTGATGCTGACGGCAGCCAGAAAGCCGATGCTCAGTAGGTTGTAGCCGTGATCGGTCTTCTCCAGCAGCTTGCCGCTGAAATGGCTGTGCGCCCAGTAGAGGCCGATCAGGATCACGCTAAGGGCGTAGGCCGCATATTCCGGTGCCAGCTTTAGGTATGCCGCTGCCAGGTCGCCGTCAGTCGGCTCTGGTGCGTGTAGTTCGGTCACCGGGAGGGTGATGGCAATTGCCAGCACCGCGTCCATAAACGCCTCGAGGCGGTCCGATTTGCGTTCGGTTGCTTTGAGAGAGGATGTCGCCATCTGACGCTACAGCATTTCGAGTGGGCGACGGCCCGCTGGCCGGGGAAATGCCGCATCGAGTGTCGCAAGGTCGGCGTCGGAGAGCACGATATCTGCGGCAGCGCGGTTCTCCCGCACATGTGCAATCGAACTCGCTTTCGGGATGGCGATGAGGCCATCGTGGCGCAGCGTCCAGGAAAGTGCCACCTGCGCAGGGGTTGCGCCAACCTGGGCCGCTACTTTGTCGAGGGCGGGATGGCTTGTGAGGCGTCCCTGCTCGACGGGACTATACGCCATCACTGGCACTTTGTGCTGTGCGAGCCACGGCAACAGGTCCAACTCAGGGCCTCGCCGGACCAGATTGTAGAGGATCTGATCGGTCACGCAGCCATCCCCGCCCGCAGCGACAAGCTCTTCCATATCGTCGGTATCGAGATTGCTGACACCCCAGTGTCGGATCTTTCCTGCCGATTTGAGTGCCTCCAATGCCTCCACTGTTTCAGCGAGCGGCACCGATCCCCGCCAGTGGAGCAGGTAGAGGTCGAGCCGGTCGGTGCCGAGCCGCTTCAGGCTCGCCTCGCACGCGCCGACAAGGCGGGAGCGCGATGCATTCTGCGGATATGCCTTGCTGACGAGGAACAACTGGTCGCGAACGCTGCCCAGCGCCTCGGATATCAGCGTTTCCGCTGCACCATCGCCGTACATTTCGGCGGTATCGATGAGCGTCATGCCCAGTTCGACACCGGCGCGTAGCGCGGCGATCTCATCGGATCGCCGCTCGGGACGTTCGCCCATCTTCCAGGTGCCTTGACCCATTGAAGGAACCACTTCCCCGCCGGGCAATGTCACGTGTTTCATGCGCTTTCGTCCTATGAGATGAGTTCGACTGATCGGTCGCCGGAGGCGGATTGGCAGATGACCACCCTGTAACGATCATATCGGGGCCGGCCATCGATCGAGTGCCATCTTGGCGATGGAGAGCAGTTCGTTGAGCGTAGCGCCATCGCGCGCCTGAACGGACATGCCTTCCATGATCGTGTTGATGAATTTGCCCAGCACGGCCGGATCGGTGCTGGCCGCCAGCTCGCCCTGCGCGGCGCCGCGTTGCAGACGCTCGATCAGGAGGGCCTCCGCCGCGATACGCTTGTCGCGCAGCAGGCATTCGATGGCGGCGGACGCCGGCGAAACGGCTGCCGCTGCCGAATACATGAAGCAGCCGGCCGGCGTTCCAGGTTCCGAGAATGATGACGCCGCCCGTTCCAGCAGGCCTTCGACGGCATCGTAGGTGGACAACGCCGGATCGTTGATGGGTGCATAGAGGTGGACGCTGAACGTCGCGGCGTAGCGCTCGATCACCGCCGCAAACAGCCCCGCCTTGTTGTCAAACGCTGCATAGAGACTGGCGGCGGCGACGCCAGTCTCCGCCACTAGATCGGCCATCGATGTCGCCTCGTAGCCGCGCTGCCAGAACAGCCGCACCGCCTTGTCGAGCGCAGCGTCAGTGTCGAACACACGAGGGCGACCTGCGCGGCGACGGGTTTTCGTCTCTGTCATCTCTGGTGCACGATATGGAACGATCGATAAATAATATCTTGAAACTGGTGGTCTGCTCCGTTACAGAACGATCATTCAATAATCAAGGATTCCCCGATGAGCCGCATCGTCCGTATCCACGAATATGGCGACGCCAGCGTCCTCAGGATTGAAGATGTGGCAGTCCCCCCGCCCGCGGCCGACGAAGTGCAGATCGCGGTGAAGGCGATAGGCATAAACCGCGCCGAGGTGATGTTCCGCAACCATGCCTACCTTCAGGAAGCCGAGTTCCCGAGCCGCCTGGGCTATGAGGCTGCCGGCACTGTCGTTACGGTCGGCGCGGACGTGACCGGGTTTGCGGAAGGCGAAGCCGTCAGCGTCATCCCCCCGCTCGATATCGCGCGCTGGGGCACTTATGGCGAGGTCGCCAACGTGCCCGCCCGCCTCGTCGTCAAGCATCCGGCGGCGCTGTCGTTCGAGGAAGCCGCGGCCGTGTGGATGCAGTATGTCACCGCCTGGGGTGCGCTGGTGGAGCAGGCGAAACTCGGCGAGGGCGATTTCGTCATCGTCACTGCTGCCTCCAGCAGCGTCGGCCTTGCTGCCTTCCAGATTGCGCGGATGGTCGGCGCGACGGTAATCGCGACGACGCGTACCGGCGCCAAACGCCAGGCCCTGATCGATGCCGGTGCACATCATGTCGTCGCGACCGGGGAAGAGGATCTGGTAGCGAGGGTGATGGAGATAACCGATGGTCAGGGTGCGCGCGTGGTGCTCGATCCGGTCGCAGGCCCGTCGTTCGAGCCGCTGACCGAGAGCATGGCACGCGGCGGCATCCTGCTCGAATATGGCGCGCTCAGCGGCGAACCGACGCCGTTCCCGTTGTTCTCCGTGCTGGGCAAGAGCCTCACGCTCAAGGGGTATCTCTACAGCGAGATCGTCTCGGACGATGCCGCCCTCGATCGCGCCAAGGCGTTCATCGTGGCGGGTCTGGAATCGGGCGCTCTCAAGCCGCGGATCGCACGCACTTTCCCGCTCGACGCCATCCAGGACGCGCATCGCTTCCTCGAATCGAACGAACAGATCGGCAAGGTCGTCGTCACGGTCTGACCGGCAAACCGGGGGGGAGCGAGCGATGGCTCCGACGCAACGGCCTCGCACCAGCAATCAGTTTAACTCAACTAGGGTATCCAAATATGAAATCTCGCGCCGCTGTAGCCTTCGAGGCCGGCAAGCCACTCGAAATCGTCGAGATCGATGTCGCCCCGCCCCGGAAAGGCGAAGTGCTCATCCGGGTGACGCACACCGGTGTGTGCCACACCGACGCGTACACACTGGCGGGGAGCGATCCGGAGGGTGTTTTTCCGGTGGTTCTAGGCCACGAGGGCGCGGGCATCGTTGTCGAGGTCGGTGAGGGCGTCACCAGCGTCAGGCCGGGCGATCACGTGATCCCGCTCTACACCGCCGAGTGCGGCAAGTGCGACTTCTGCGTGTCTGGCAAGACTAACCTGTGCGTCGCTGTCCGCGAAACGCAGGGCAAGGGCTTGATGCCCGATGGCACCACCCGCTTTTCGTACAATGGCCAGCCCCTCTATCACTACATGGGCTGTTCAACCTTCAGTGAATATACTGTCGTCGCCGAAGTCTCGCTCGCCAAGATCAATCCCGAGGCTAACCCCGAACTTGTCTGCCTGCTGGGCTGCGGCGTCACGACCGGCATCGGCGCGGTCCACAATACCGCCAAGGTCCAGCCCGGAGACTCGGTCGCCGTGTTCGGCCTCGGCGGCATCGGCCTCGCGGCGATTCAGGGTGCGCGCCAGGCGAAGGCGGGTCGCATCATCGCCATCGACACCAATCCGTCCAAGTTCGAGCTGGCACGCCAGTTCGGTGCGACCGAGTGCATCAACCCCAAGGACCATGACAAGCCCATCCAGCAAGTGCTGATCGAGATGACGGGCTGGGGCATCGATCATACCTTCGAGTGCATCGGCAACGTGCACGTCATGCGCGCCGCGCTTGAATCAGCGCACCGTGGCTGGGGTCAGTCGATCGTGATTGGCGTTGCCGGCGCGGGCGAGGAAATCTCGACCCGCCCATTCCAGCTCGTCACGGGCCGCGTATGGAAGGGGTCCGCTTTCGGTGGCGTCAAGGGACGGACACAGCTCCCCGGCATGGTCGAGGACGCGATGCGAGGCGATATCGATCTGGCCCCGTTCGTTACCCACACGATGGGTTTGGAGGAGATCAACGAGGCCTTCGAACTGATGCACGAAGGCAAGTCGATCCGCACGGTCATTCACTACTGACCCGCCGATCCGAAGCGGAGCGAGGCGCTCGGATCGACAACTCGGCCGTCATCATGGCCCGACCCCGGCCATGATGACGCGCGCTCTGGCAAATGGGCAACGCGGGGAAATGCATTCATCTGTTACCCGACTGTGATGAACCACGGGCCGCACGGGCGTATAAGGCAGGAAGACTGAATTGAAGAGCAAGGACATTCACGCGACGACGCCGGCCACCAATCATGGGCATACGGGGCCGCCCGCTTGCGTGCAGGTTCGCGGCGCGCGCCAGAATAACCTCAAAAATATTGACGTCGATGTACCGCGGGACGCTTTCGTGGTGTTCACCGGCATATCGGGCTCGGGCAAGTCATCGCTCGCGTTCGGCACCCTTTATGCCGAAGCCCAGCGGCGTTATCTGGAATCGGTTGCGCCCTATGCCCGTCGCCTGATCGACCAGGCGGGCGTGCCGGAGGTCGACGCGATCAACGGTTTGCCGCCTGCGGTCGCGTTGCAGCAGCAGCGCGGCTCGGCCAACGCGCGATCCTCGGTCGGCAGCGTGACGACGCTCTCCAGCCTGGTGCGGATGCTCTATTCGCGCGTCGGCGAATATCCGCGCCATCAGCCCATGCTCTATGCGGAGGATTTCTCCCCCAACACGGTCGCGGGGGCCTGCGCGACCTGCCACGGCATCGGCCGCGTATATGACGCGACCGAAGAGACGATGGTGCCTGACGACAGCCTCACCATTCGCGATCGGGCGATCGCCGCCTGGCCAACCGCGTGGCATGGCCAGAACCTGCGCGATATCCTCGTTTCGCTCGGCTATGACGTCGATACGCCGTGGCGCGACCTGCCGAAAAAGGATCGCGACTGGATCCTCTTCACTGACGAGGCGCCGACGGTGCCGGTCTATGCGGGCCTGACGCCCGAACAGACCCGGACGGCGCTCAAGCGCCGCATGGAGCCGAGCTATCAGGGCACCTTCACCGGCGCGCGCCGCTATGTGTTGGAAACCTTCGCCAACACTAAAAGCGCGCTGATGAAGAAGCGCGTCTCGCAATATATCATCGGCCGCGATTGCCCGACCTGCGACGGCAAGCGCCTGAAGCGCGAAGCCTTGTCGGTCAAATTCGCCGGCCTCGACATTGCCGAGTTCGGCGACCTGACGGTGCTCAAGCTGAAGGACTTGCTGATGCCCGTCGCGCAAGGCGCGTATGGGGCGGTCTCCGCCCCCTCGAAGGGCCATGTCTTGGAAAAAGCGGCCCGCGATGCAGCGGTCGAACAACGGGTTGCGGCGGGCGGCTCTGCGCACAAGAGCGCGCCCGACGTACGCCGCACGCCCAATCTCTCCGACGAGAAGCGGATCGCCGCCCAACGCCTTGCCTGCGAATTGATCGAGCGGCTAGAGCCGCTGATCGATCTTGGCCTTGGCTACATTTCGCTCGACCGCAGCACGCCGACGCTCTCCTCGGGAGAGCTGCAGCGCTTGCGGCTTGCCACGCAATTGTCGTCACAGCTTTTCGGCGTAGTCTATGTGCTTGACGAGCCTTCGGCAGGGTTGCACCCGGCAGATGGCGAAGCCTTGCTCACCATCCTCGAGCGTCTCAAGGCGGCGGGCAACTCCCTGTTCGTCGTCGAACATGATCTCGACGTGATCCGCCGCGCGGAATGGCTCGTCGATGTCGGGCCAGGAGCCGGGGAAAAGGGCGGTGAAGTCCTCTACAGCGGGCCGATAGAGGGGCTTGCCGACGTCGAGACTTCGATCACCCGCCGCTACCTGTTCGCAGAGCCGTTCCGCAGTGAGCGCACACCGCGCGATCCCAAGGCATGGCTACGCCTGGAAGGGATCAGGCGGAACAATCTTCATGGTCTCGACGTCGAGTTCCCCATCGGCTGCTTCACCGCTGTCACCGGCGTTTCGGGATCGGGCAAATCCAGTCTTGTCAGTCAGGCGCTGCCCGAGCTCGTCACGGAACACCTCGGCGGCTCCCCCGTCGCCGAGGAGGAGGATATCGATCCGCTGCTCGATGTTGCGCAGAACGACACTGAAGGACGCATTGTCGCAGGCATGGAGCATGTTCGCAGGCTGGTGCGGGTCGATCAGAAACCGATCGGCCGCACGCCGCGCTCGAACCTATCCACCTACAGCGGCATGTTCGACCATGTGCGACGGATCTTCGCTGATACGCCGCTCGCTCGCCGGCGGCACTACAGCCCCGGAAGGTTCTCGTTCAACGTCGCGCAAGGCCGCTGCCCTGTGTGCGAGGGCGAGGGATACGTCATGGTGGAGCTGCTGTTCCTGCCGAGCGTTTTTGCCCCGTGCTCGACCTGTCATGGCTCTCGCTACAACCCGCAAACGCTCGAAGTCGAATGGAACGGGCGCAATATCGCCCAGGTGCTCGAACTGACGGTCGACGATGCGTGCGATTTCTTCGCTGGCGAGGCATCCGTGATGCGCTCCCTCGACGTGTTGCGGGAGATAGGTCTTGGCTATCTGAGGCTCGGTCAGCCGGCGACCGAACTGTCTGGCGGGGAGGCGCAGCGCATCAAGCTGGCCACTGAACTGCAACGCGCTCAACGCGGTAACACGATCTACATCCTCGACGAGCCAACTTCGGGGCTTCACCCCTCCGATGGCGACCGGCTGATGCAACACCTGCAGGGCCTCGTAGACGCCGGCAACACCGTCGTAGTCGTCGAACATGACATGCGCGCCATCGCACAGGTGGACTGGATCATCGACCTGGGACCGGGGGCCGGGGAAGATGGTGGGCGTATCGTTGCCAGCGGCGTCCCTGGCGTGGTTGCGGAAGCGGAAGGCAGTCTCACCGCCCGCTATCTCAAGGCGGCGCTGTAAGTCGTAAATCTGGCCGAATGCACGTTCGGGCAGGTGCATCTCAACCACACGTTAGAATGGGTCGAATCTGGATGCTTGAGCCGGAGCCGCGTCACCGCGGTTGACGCGGCTCAGGGCTTGAGTGCCGTCAGGTGCGCCCTGTTCGTGTGATACGCGGCGTGGCGGATGGCCAATCGCTGGCCATCCGCCACGCTTCCTTTGTGCGAACTTCCTCCAGGAAGAGGCCCTCACAAGGTTCGTCAGAACGTCCCGTCTTAATTCCCTGCTGCGAGCGCTCCGCCCGCACCTTCTGCGATTTCCTCAACGAGTTTGGCACAGAAGGCGGGCAGATCATCGGGATCGCGGCTGGTAACAAGGCCGTTGTCGACCACGACTTCCTGATTGGTCCATGCACCGCCGGCGTTCTCGATATCGACCTTCAGCGTCGGGTAGGACGTCAAGGTGCGACCCTTGAGCACACCCGCCTCGATCAATGTCCAGGGTGCGTGGCATATAGCCGCAACAGGTTTTTTCTGATCGAAGAAAGCCCGGATGAAACCGATTGCCTCGACGTTGCCGCGCAGCTTGTCTGCACCGACAGTCCCTCCGGGCACAACAAGCCCGTCGAAATCGTCGGCTTTGACCTCGGAAAACGTCTTGTCGATCGTATAGCTACCGCCCTCGTCGAGATCGCTATTGACTGTGCGAGCCTTGCCCGATTCAAAACTGACCACGGTCACTTTGCCACCAGCGTCCTCGACAGCTTGCTTGGGCTTCGAGAATTCCGGTTCTTCCGTCCCGCGGGGTGCGATCAGAATGGCAACTGATTTGCCTTCTAAAGTCATGCTTTATTTCCTGTTCCGTCGAAGGCTAAGGTCAGGTGCCCGGCTTTAGCACGACCTTCGTCCAACCAGCATCGCGCTCGTCGAAATGCTTGTAGGCGTCGGGTGCCTGATCAAGCGGCAGTCGGTGCGAGATGATTTGGGCAGGATTGGCCCGGTCTTGCTCGATAAGCTTCATCAGTCGCCGGTTGTAGTGCTTCACATTGCACTGACCGGTGCCGATCTTCTGGCCCTTGAACCAGAAGTTGCCGAAGTCGAACGCCATCTTGCCTTCCTTCTGGAGATCGTCGGGCGCGTTCGGGTCTTCCGGAATGAACACGCCGACGACGCCGATCCCGCCGGTGGCCTTCGTGCTTTTGACGAGGCAGTTCATCGTGTAATTGCTGCGCTCCTTGCCGTGGCGATCGCAACACTGATACCCGACCGCCTCGACCCCCCGGTCGGTCCCGAGGCCGCCGGTCGCGTCAAGGATCTGCTGGGCGGGATCGCCCTTGCGCAGGTCGATCGGAATAGCGCCCATCGCCTCGGCCAGTTTCAGGCGGTCATCGTGAGAATCGACCACGAAGATCTGAGAGGCACCGCGGATTTCGGCTGAATGCGCGGCCATCAAACCGACCGGACCGGCGCCGTAGATCGCGATGCTTTCGCCGGGCAGGAAACCTGACAGTTCGACGCCATGCCAACCCGTCGGGAAGATGTCGGAGAGCATGACATAGTCATCCTCCTTCTCCTCGGCGTCCTCAGGCAGCTTCAGACAATTGAAGTCCGCATAAGGAACGCGCATCAACTCGGCCTGACCACCTTGCCACGGACCCATCTCGGCAAAGCCATACGCTGCGCCGGCGGTTCCAGGGTTGGTCGTGAGGCAAAAACCCGTCAAACCGCGTTCGCAATTTTCGCAGAAACCGCAACCGACGTTGAACGGCAAGCACACGCGATCGCCCTTCTTGATACGATCTACGGCTGCGCCGACTTCGACGACCTCGCCAAGGTTTTCGTGACCGAAGACCTTGCCCTTCTCAAAGCTGGTACGGCCCTCATACATGTGAAGGTCCGACCCGCAGATATTGGACGTGGTCAGCCGGATGATAACATCGGTCTGCTTTACGATCTTGGGATCATCGATGGTATTGACAGAAACATCTTTTGGCCCGTTGTACACGACAGCTTTCACGGATCTTTTCCTTTCGCAGCTATTCTCAACGCGTTATTAAATTGAGAGCTTGCTGATGATCCGGGCCATCGCAACGGCGGAGGACATCGTACCCTTCCAAGTGATCTCAGTTTCCTGAACCTCCTGCTACCTGGGAGGTTCCTTCCCGTAGGGCCGTCCTGGAATCGATTTCCGGCGGTTTTCTGGATGACTGGGCCAGAACCGGCCGAATAACGCGCCTAACAAAGGCGACCCGCGCCGCGCGGGAGGCGCGCCCGGCGCCCGAGCCCGCCGCCGTCGACTGAACCCCTGTCGACTGAGCCGGCTCCGCCGCGCCCGCCACCGCGCTTCAAGGCTCAGCCGTGCGCGAAAGCCCGCGCCGCCGCCTCGGCCACGCCCTGGTCCTGCTTGCCGGTGCCGCCCGACACGCCCACCGCGCCGATCACCGTCTCGCCCACCTTGATTGGCACGCCCCCGGCGAAGATCATCACCTTGCCGTCGTTGGAGGCATGGATGCCGTAGAAGTCGGCGCCCGGCTGGGCGAGATTCGCAAGCCCCTTGGTCTCGACGTCGAACGCGCGCGCCGTCCATGCCTTGCCGATCGCGATGTCGACGCTGCCGCGCCACGCATCGTCCATCCGCGCAAACGCTAGGAGGCAGCCGCCCGCGTCGACCACCGCGATGTTCATCGGGTTGCCGATCCGCTCGGCCTCCGCGATCCCCGCATCGATGATCGTCCGCGCGTCGTTGAGGTCGAGCGTCTGGGTGGTGCGCATGAAGTATCTCCGTGGCTGGTTCGGGGAAAGCCGCTCAACGCACGCCGCCGCGCCCGGGGTTCCACCCTAACCCGGGCGATGAGAGCGACGCGCTAGGGTGCCGACCGCTCGGCTATTTCGCGGCCAGTAGGGTGAACTTGTGAGTCTGCGGCGGTTCAGAAAACAGTTCTTCTGCCTTGTCCATCAGTGCGGCGGCAACCTTGCCGTCAAGATGGGCCTGCCGATCCTCCTCTGTGTCGAACGTATCGAAGATCGCGTACGCACCGGGACCTTCCTCGATCGCATACCAGGTCAAAGTGCCCGACTCAGCTTGAACGAGCGGCAATGCCGAGGTCAGGAAGTCGGCGACATCGCGCTCTTTTCCGGGCTTGGCCTTCAGCGGTACATACAGGGCAAGTTTGGGCATAAATGACTCTCAAGTGAAACGGACAGATATTATTCGGCAAAGTAACCGACGAGCGGGCCGGTACGTTCCCCATGAGGCGAAGCACACGCGGCCCCGCCTCCTCGTCGAAATCAGAACTCTTGTGCGGTCGGCCGGATGACGATCGCGTTGACGTCGACGTCATCAGGTTGTTCGACAGCGAACGCGATAGCACGCGCCACCGATGCCGCCGGGATGGCCTGCTTGTAGAAGTCCAGCACCGTCTCGGCAGCCGTGCCAGAGGTCGTGAACTTCAGATCGCTTTCGACAGCTCCTGGCTCGATTGACGTGACCCGGACCTTTTCCCCCACCTCGTGGCGCAAGCCCTCGCTGATCGCGCTGACTGCGAACTTGGTGCCGGAGTAGACCGTGCCGCCCGGTGCGAAGACCTTGATGCCCGCAACCGAGCTCAAGTTGATGATGTGACCGCTGCCCTGCTCGAGAAAACCGGGAAGCGCCGCCGCGATGCCGTAGAGCGTACCCTTCAGATTGACGTCGATCATCTGGTCCCACTCGTCGGTGTTGACCTCGGCCATCGGACGGATCGGCATCAGCCCGGCGTTGTTGATCAGCACGTCGAGGCGGCCGAAGTCGGCAATGATTGCGGCGACGACGGACTGGACCGCCGATTTGTCGGTCACGTCCAGCGCGTAGCTACGTGCCGTGCCACCGTTTGCGGCGATGTCCGCGACGACCTCGTCGAGCCTGTCCTTGCGCCGCGCGGCGATGGCCACCTTGGCGCCGCGTTCCGCGAGAAGACGCGCGGTTTCCGCGCCGATGCCGCTGCTGCCGCCGGTTATGAGAACGACCTTGCCTTCGATACCCTTGGTCATGATTGTATTCCTTCAAGTCAGTTGTTGATTTTTCGCCGGATGGCGGCCCCGCGCGAGCCTGCCCGGCCTGATGGGATCACTGAGAGCGCAACAGTACGGGCCCGGCGCCCACCCGGATGCGGAGCAGCTCGTAGGGCTTGCGGCGCAAGTCCCGCCCGCCGTGGAAGCCTGGCTGGCGGTGAAGCTGGTTGGCGGTGAAGTAGAGGTAGCCGTCGGTGCCGATCGACAGCGTGTCGGGCCAGCTGATGCGCGGGTCGCTGACCACCGTCGTCCAGCGGCCCTGGTCGAGCACGCGGATCGCGTTGTTCTCGTAATCGCCGGCGAACACGCGGCCCCGGTCGTCTTCGGCAATCCCGTCCGAGGCGCCTTTGCGCCCAAGGCTGGGGACCGCGCGGGCCAGTTCCTCTTCGGACACCGAAGGGTCGCGCAGCAACGCCGTGGGGATCGCGTGCAGCGTACGGCCCGACAGTGGACCGTAATACAGCAGGCTGCCGTCGGCGCTGAGCGCAATCGCGTCGCTTGCGATCGTGACCGGCGTCGCGGGGCCGTCGGCCGGGCGGTTCATGAGCACCGCGCCGTCGACAAACGGGGTGAAGCCGGGCTCGGGGTTGGTCGTCGCATGGTTCGACAGGCGCCGGATCGCACGCCCGCTGGCGATATCGACGACGATGATGCCGCCGATCCCCTCGTTGCTGCTGTCGGTGATGTAGGCGACGCCCTCGGCACCCTGACGCAGATCGAAGCGCACGTCGTTGAGGTAGGTCGTGGGCAGCACCACGCTGGGCGGCAGGACGATCGTCTTCACCACCCGGTCGGTCGCAAGGTCGATTGCCACCAGCTTTGCACCGCCGGCCTGCGGCTGAGAGAATTTGGGCGCCGCCGTGTCGAGCACCCAGAGGCGGTTGGCGCCGTCGGCCACCACGCTCTGCACCGAGATGAAATGCCCCGCCGGGTCGGCCGGATCGGGACGGTTGGTCGCGGCGTCGGGATAGGGCACCGCCTTGCCGTCGACCAGTTCGGCCACCGTGAACGGCGCGTTGTCGCCCCATTGCGGGAAGTTGACGAAAATGCGCCCGTTGGGGGCGACGGTCACGCCAGTCGGCATCGCGCCATCGAAGGTCGCGACCTGTTCGATCTGGGGCGCGGATGCACCCTCGCGGGTCGTCGCGCAGGCGGCGAGCGAGAGGGCCGCGCCAGCGGCAAGAAGCAGTTTGACGGAGATTTTCATGGTGTCATTTCCTTGAGGATGCTGCCCGCCTCGGGGGGCTCGGACCGGAGGTATTGCGGCGGCGCCTTGACCGATGCGCCAAGCGCGGTGGCGGCGTGCCAGGGCCAGCGCGGATCCCACAGCGCAGCGCGGGCTATCGCTATGGCGTCGGCATGCCCGTCTTCGAGGATGCGCTCCGCCTGGTGCGGATCGGTGATCATTCCGACCGCCACGACAGGCATGGCGACCGCGTCCTTGACCGTCCGCGCCAGCGGCACCTGATAGCCGGGACCGACAGGGATTTGCTGGCGCGGGTCGAGGCCGCCGCCGGAGACGTGGATTGCCGAACAACCGCGCCGCTCCAGCTCCTGTGCAAACCGTGCGGTTTCTTCCGCTGTCCAGCCGCCTTCAACCCAATCGGTCCCCGAAACGCGAACGGTGACCGGGCGGTCGGCGGGAAACGCTTCGCGCACGGCATCGAACACTTCGAGTGGGAACCGCATCCGGTTGTCGAGGCTGCCGCCGTATTCGTCGCCGCGCCGGTTGGAGATCGGCGAAAGAAACTCGTGGAGCAGATAACCATGCGCCGCGTGGATCTGGATGGCTTCGATGCCGAGCCTGCCGGCGCGCCGGGCGGCATCCGCGAACGCCTCCCGGATGCGGGAAAGCCCTGACTTGTCCAGTTCGACAGGGGGATGGTCGTCCGAAGCGAAGGGAATGGCGCTGGGTGCCACGGTCTGCCAGCCATTCTCCGTATCGGGGGCGATCTGCGCTCCGCCGTGCCACGGCTTGGCGCAGCTCGCCTTGCGGCCGGCATGGGCCAGCTGGATGATCAGCGGCATGTCCGACCACCGGCGCACACTTTCGAGCACGCTTCGCATCGCCGCTTCGGTACGGTCGTCGTAGAGGCCGACGTCACCGTAGGTGATGCGCCCTTCCGGGCTGACCGCGGTCGCCTCTATCGTCAGCGCGCCCGCGCCCGAGAGCGCCAACTGGCCGAGATGCATCTGGTGCCAGTCGGTCATCGCGCCATCGACTGCCGAATACTGGCACATCGGCGCGATGACGATGCGGTTGGCGAGCCGCAGCCCGCCAACCTCAATCGGTTCGAACAAATTCGCCATCACCATTCGCCCGTGTTGGGCATGGAGGCCCAGGGTTCGACCGGAGCCTTGTGTTCGCCCTGCTGCAGCAGTTCGATCGAGATCCCGTCCGGAGAGCGGACGAACGCCATGTGCCCGTCGCGCGGGGGGCGATTGATCGTCACGCCGCCCGCCTGCAGCCGCGCGCAGATTTCGTAGATGTCGTCGACCTGATAGGCGAGATGGCCGAAGTTTCGGCCCCCCGTGTATGTCTCGGCAGGGCTGCCGTCCTCGGGCGGCCAGTTGTACGTCAGCTCGACCTCGGCATCGCCCTGCTCGCCGTCGCCGCGGAAACCCTCGTCGGCGGCAAGGTAGATCAGCGTGTAACGCCCGGCCTGGTTCTCCATGCGCCGGGTCTCCTTGAGACCCAGCAGCGTGAAGAAACGGATCGACGACTCTGGATCGGCGACGCGCAGCATGGTGTGGATATAGCGCATGATCAGGCGACCTTTTCCTTGAGGGCTTCCATCACGAGTTCCGCGGTGCGCGCCGCGCTGGCGGGGTTCTGACCGGTCACCAGATTGCCGTCGCGTAGGGCGAAGGGGGCAAAATCGGGGCCGCCCTCGTGCTTGCCCCCAAGTTCCTTGAGGCGCGTTTCGAGCAGGAACGGCACCGCCTGATCGAGGCCGACCGCGCGCTCCTCGCTGTCGGTGAAGCCCGCGACACGGCGGCCAGCCACGAGGGGCGTGCCATCGGCCTTCTTCGCCGAGACCAGCCCTGCCGGTCCATGACAGACGGCGGCGACGATCTTGCCTTCGCGGTCGAAGCGTTCGACCAGGCGGGCCAGTTCGTCGCTGCCGGGGTAATCGAACATGGTGCCGTGGCCACCGGGCAGGAACAGCGCGTCGTAGCCGGCGGGATCGATGCTGGTGAACACCGGCGTGCCGACAACCTCGGCCTTCAGGGCCTCGTCCTTCAGATAGCGCTCGACCGAAGCGTCGTTCTCGCCGTCGGCATTGACGCTGCGCTGGTCGACGGGGATGGCGCCGCCCTTGATCGAGGCAAGCGTCACCTCGGCACCCGCATCGCGGAAGGCATAATACGGGGTGGTAAGTTCCTCGAGCCAGACACCCGTCGGTTCGGTGCCGGGGGTCATGCGGTCGGCGGAGGTGGCCACCATCAGAATGCGGGTCATCGTCAATTGTCCTTTTCCGTTGACGTCGGGGACACGAGCAAACGCACCCGGCGCAGCCGCAACCGCCACAAAGAAAGCGGTGAGAGCTTTCAGCAGTTGGCGGCGATTTTGCATTCGATCGTTCCCTTCGGCAGCCTAGATACGCAGGGAACGGCATCATGAAATCCAGCGGGAATGGCGGACGGCCATAAATCCGCTTATGGAACCGCAATGTCCCTCCTGCAGTTGCGCACCTTCGTCGAAGTCTACCGCCGTCGTTCACTGAGCGAGGCGGCCCGGGCAATCGGCATCACCCAACCGGCGGCGTCGCAGCACATCGCATCGCTCGAGGCGCAACTGGGTCGTCCCTTGTTCGATCGACATTCGCGGGGTGTTCGACCGACCGCGATGGCCGACGACCTCGCGGCTTCGATCGGAAGCAGCCTCGACACGGCGGAATCAGCACTGGCCAGCGCGCGGGCCCGCTCGTCCCGCATTTCGGGCACGGTCCACATCGCCGCGCCGTCGGACCTGCTGGGAGAGATGATCACGCCCCGCTTGGCGCCGCTGCTGGATGCAGGGCTGGACCTGCGCCTGCATATCGGCGGGCGCGAGGCGCTCTATGCTTTGCTGCTCGAAGACAAGGTGCACCTGGCCGTCACCGCCTCGCAACCCGAAGATCCGCGGTTGGCCTTTCATGCGCTGGGCGAGGAACACCTGCGCGCCGTAGCCTCGCCCACCTTGGCGGGGCGGATTGCCGAATTGCCGCTGGTCGAAGGGCTCAATCAAACAGCCCACCTCGCCTACGATCTCGACCGGCCGTTGCTGCGGACCTGGCTCGAGGCAAACCAGATCGAGCTGACCAGCCAGCCCGCCTTGACCGCGCCCGACCTCAGGGTGCTACGGTCGGGATTGTGCGCGGGCCTCGGCTGGACGGTACTGCCCGGCTATCTCACCCGCGGCGAACGCTCGGCCTGCACGCTGATCGAGATACCCGCCCCAGTCACGGTGCCGCGCAACGCTTACTACCTCGTCTGGGCACGCTCATCGCTGCGACACCCGCGGGTGGCGATGGCGCGCGACGCCCTGATCGCTGCACTCCCAATATGATTGTGGTGACGGCTATTAAGCCGGGAGCGCAATGTCGGGTCTGAACCAGTTGAGCGCTGGCTGAACGAATGGCGATTTTCGGGATCGTCGGCGACAAGGCCGTACGACCGAAATTGAGCGCAGAGCAGACGGCCGCTATCTGTCTCCAGATCGGCTCCACCTAGATCCGAGCGCGCGCGGTGGCGCCTAATGGATTTGGCCGTTCACAACCCGCCTAGGCCACCGTTCGCCGCCGCAGAGGTGCTGCTGGCCGATTAGGTTCGCAGAACGGGCACTATCTTTCATTCCATCAGTTCGAACCATTCCGGCGGAGAAAAGGAATTCCTATGAGTATCTCGAACAAATTAGCGGCTGCACTTGCCGCAGGTTCACTTGTCGCAGCGCCAGTGGCCGCTCAGGCCGCACCTCGCGCCTCAGCACCCGTGACCGAAGAAAGCGAGATGAGCGGCAATGGGCTGGCTTGGTTTGGGATCGCGGCCGCGATTGCCGTTGTTGTTCTCGCGGTCATTGCTGCCACGAACGGCGATGATGATGATGATAACTCCGTAAGCGCCTAAGTTTCGTACCACCTGGCTTTATCTCGAAGCGAAGCCATCGTGGGAACCGAGCGTGGATGGAGTAGCTCTTCTGCACTCCATCCACGCTTACAATACACTCACCTTCGCTAGGGGCATCAGACCCGCAAAGCACCATGGTGAACTCAAGCTCTGCGCGATCATGCCGGGGCATGTCGCAAGCTAGGCGGACTGGTGCGTTGCAGGGAGGTGCTCAACTGGCAGGGACGCAGCGATATTCCCGCGCGTAATTAACCTGCTTAGGCCCGCTATCGCATTCAAGCACTCGACGTAGTCGCCAGCATAACCGAAGATGAGGCCGACACGCTCCCATTCGTTCGCGATGTTCTTCATCTCGATCCAACGATCGGTGTCGGTGCCTACCTCGTTGCCTTCAACTTGGCTCACAAGACCGTTGACGCCAGGTATGTCTTCAGGCTCCTCATTGCAGCTTACGAGAATTCCCGCCAGCGCGAGCGATTATCGCCCTCATGCGTTTCTCCGTCTTTGCTGGCCTCGCCAGCTCCCTAGCTCCTTCAAGCGAAGTTCGACGCTGCATTCTAACGCGGGCGCTTGCACCGTGTTCCGCTTTCGTTCTAGCCGAGAGGCATGGGCTTCCAGCGAATCAACACCCTCTCCGACATTGCCAAGCGGGGGTATTGGCTGAAGCTCACCTGCAAGTGCGGACACATGCGCCGCTGCGATCCTGACAAGCTGCTAGAGCGCCTGATGCGCCGCGGTGCCGACACACGGCTGTCGCACCTGGCAAAGAACATGAAGTGCGGGATGTGCGGCAGGAAGGACTTTGAGGCGACGCATTGCGAGGGGGCGGCCGATCGCTTCGCGATAAGGTGCGCGGCCTAGAAGATCATCTCTGACGCGCAAGTGCCTCGCGCGCCAGAGCGGACAAATACTCGGCATCGCGAATGATCTCATCGTCACCAGTTGCTCGGCATTCGATGAGGTAGCTTTCGATGCTCTCCTCGCTGGATAAAGTTGCCCAGTTGAACGCGCTTGCCGCTGGTTTCCCGCTACCGTCGTTGCCCATGCCGCACCCCCACCGTTAGGATGAAGCTAACCCCCTCAGTCGCTGAACGTAAAGAGCGGGTTAGGAGGTGGACCGGCTTGGAACGCTTTGGGGGCAACGCGGCAATACGGGTTTATGCGGATCATAGCGTTGACGGCGTCGCACCCTGCTCAGTCTAGAAGAGATCCGGGGCGCCGATGTAATACGATTGCCCCTAACGATCGGCGGCGCCCCAATCCTGTAGTCATGCTCTATCCCCACGCGAGCGGGCTAAGTTGCCGAAAGAGAGCGACGCGGAGTTCGCGATGTTAGCCCACTAACAGCGCTTTCACCACCTCACCCATGCTGCACTCGTGTTGCACGGACTCGCCGGAAGCCACGGAAAAGCGGGGTAAATCAAAGAACTGCGATGCATTGTGGCGCAACGTGTTCTAAGCGGCGTCGCTACATCAGCGCCTACCTAAGTCTCTGATTTCGCAGCACGAAGAATGGTAGCGGAGGAGGGACTTGAACCCCCGACACGCGGATTATGATTCCGCTGCTCTAACCAGCTGAGCTACTCCGCCCCAGGGGCAGGCCCGGCGCGAGGCCCGGACAGGCGGCGCACTTAGGTTGGCCGCTCCGCCTGGTCAACCGCGGAATGACCAGCGTTTCGCCAGTTCCCACGGACCGCCGCGATACCGGTGCAGCGCCAGGCCGGCGAAGGTAAAGCCGAGCGGCACGATGACGGTGGCAAGCTGTGCCTGGAGTGCCTTCGCCTTGGTGCTGGTGACCTTGTTCTGGATCGTCACGTGAAGCCTGGGGACTTGCTGGTCCTGCGGCGTCAACAGTCCATGAAAGCGCTCGGCGATGCGTTCGCGCAGGTCGAGCATGGTAGGGCTTGAAAGCTTAAGCGCAGTGCCGCCGCCGAGCGACATGATGCCCTCAAGCCGTGCAGGCACTGGCCGTGCACGCGCTTCACTGGCGAGCAGGTCGCGGAGTTCGTCTTCGTATTGCGGCGGCAGCGCATGGAACAGCGTCACGTGCGCCGCTAAGTGGTTGCGCTCCGGCGGGAAATGCTCGCGCCGCAACTGGTCGGCGCGCGACTGCAGCGCCTCGGGCAATTCGGCAGTCACGATCAGCGGCGCGAGATCGCGCCCGCTCAGTCGAGTTCTCCGCGCGCGCGGCGGATGGCGAACCAGCGTTGCACGTTAGCGTTGTGCTCGGCCAAGGTGTTGGCGAATACATGCCCGCCCTTGCCATCGGCGACCATGAACAGCGCCTGCGTCTGCGCAGGATCAAGCACCGCGGCGATGCTTTCGCGGCCCGGGTTGGTGATCGGACCCACCGGCATCCCGCTCATGGTGTAGGTGTTGTAGCCATTCACCGCGGCGATCTCGCTCTGGCGGATGCGGCGCCCCAGCGGCTTGCCCTTGGTGATGGGGTAGATAATCGTCGGGTCGGCCTGCAACGGCATCCCCTGCTTGACCCGGTTGGAATACAGCCCGGCCACCATCCGCCGCTCGCTTGCAACGCCGGTTTCCTTTTCAACGATCGACGCCAGCGTCACCGCCTGCTCGGGGGTCGAAACCGCAATGCCGGGTTTCCGTTTCGACCAGGCCTCGGCGAGGTATTTCGTCATGGCCGTGCGCATCCGCGCCAGAACCGCTGTTCGCGCTTCGCCGCGCTCGAAATCGTAGGTGTCCGGGAGCACCGAACCCTCGGCAGGGACCGGGATCGGACCGGTCAGCAGAGGCTCGGCCATGAGCTTTTCGTAGACCATGATCGACGGCAGACCTTCAGGCACGGTGACGAACCGGCGAATGACCTGGCCGTGCTGTAGTGTGTCGAGAATGGCCGCGCCGCTCGCGCCCTCAGGGATCGCGAACTCCCCCCGCTGTACCGGATCGCCGCTGCCCAGTATCTTCGCCCGCAGCAGAAAGCTGCTCGAGGAACCGATCAGGCCTTCATCCTCAAGTTTGCCAGCGACCGAGGTCAGTGTCGCCCCATCGGGTACCGTAAAGGCCGTCTCCTTGCTGACGGTGCTCGCGCCGTACCAGCCCCACGCAAACCACGCGCCGACAATTACGCCGACCAGCGCCGCTGCAATCAGCAGGCGCTTCACGTCAGTCCTCGACCTTCTTGAAGATCACGCTTGCGTTGGTGCCGCCGAAACCGAAGCTGTTCGACAAGGCCGCGCGCACCTCCCGCTTCCTGGCGCGGTGCGGCACCAGATCGACGCCTTCGGTGCCCTCGTCCGGATCATCGAGATTCAGCGTCGGCGGTACGATCTGGTCGCGAATGGCGAGCACGCAGAAGATGCCCTCAACCGCGCCTGCGCCGCCAAGCAGGTGGCCGATCGCCGATTTCGTGCTGCTCATCGACGCGCCGTGAAGGTCGTCCCCCAGCACGCGCTTCACCGCGGCCAGTTCGATCGTGTCGGCCATCGTGGAGGTACCGTGAGCGTTGACATAATCGATGTCGCCCGGCTCCATGTGGGCCTTGCGCAGTGCCATCTTCATGGCGAGCTCGGCGCCCTTGCCTTCCGGATGCGGCGCCGTGACATGATAGGCATCGCCGGACAGGCCATAACCGACGACCTCGGCATAGATCTTCGCGCCGCGTGCCTTGGCGTGTTCGTATTCTTCCAGCACCATCACGCCCGCGCCTTCGCCCATCACGAACCCGTCGCGCCCCTTGTCATAGGGCCGGCTCGCCTTTTCGGGCTGGTCGTTCATGCTCATGTTGAGCGCCTTGGCCTGAGCGAAGCCTGCCAGGCCGAGCGGATTCAGCGTCGATTCCGCGCCGCCTGCGAGCATGATGTCCGCATCGTCATCGCGGATCATCCGCGCGGCGTCGCCGATCGAATGTGCGCCGGTCGAACAGGCGGTGACCACCGAATGGTTCGGGCCCATCAGCCCGTACTTGATCGATACCTGCCCGCTGGTCAGATTGATCAGCCGCCCGTGTACGAAGTGCGGGCTGACCCGGCTCGGCCCTTTTTCCTTCAGCACCAGCGATTCGCTTTCAATGCCCGGCAGGCCCCCGATGCCCGATCCGATGGAGACGCCGGTGCGCTCCTTCAAATCCTGGTCCATGTCTTCAAGACCGGCATCCTCGATAGCCTGGCCTGCGGCATCGATCGCGTAGATGATGAAAGGATCGACCTGGCGCTGGACCTTGAAGTCGACGCGCTTGTCAGGATCGAAGCCCCATTCGTGGTCCTTGGCCTTCACCTCGCCGGCGATCTTGGCCTTGTGGTCCGAAACGTCGAAACGCGTGATCGGGCCTATGCCGCTTTTCCCAGCAATCAGGTTTTTCCACGTGGTCTCGACGTCGGCACCCAACGGGGTGACGAGGCCCAGCCCGGTTACGACCACTCGGCGCATGCTAGTCTCCGTAAACGCGACAGGCCCGAACCCTGCAAAAGGGTACGAGCCTGTTCATGCCCCGCCGAACAGCCGTCAGGCGAGCACAGCGGGATGGGCAATCAGCCCTTGTGCTCTTCGATGTACTTGGTCGCATCGCCGACGGTGGTGATCTTTTCCGCCGCATCGTCGGGGATCTCGACGCCGAACTCTTCCTCGAAAGCCATCACGAGTTCCACGATGTCGAGGCTGTCGGCGCCCAGATCGTCGATGAAGCTCGCGTCCTGGGTGACCTTGTCGGCCTCGACGCCAAGGTGTTCGACGACAATCTTCTGCACGCGTTCAGCGGTATCGCTCATGAGTGTTTCCCTCTTGAGTTGGGGTTTCGAGTTACCTGTCGCCCTAATGAACACCGTTCAGGCTGGCAAGTGCCCGACAAGTTGCGTTCAACCGGCTTTTGGATCGACCAGGCTGTCCGGGTTCGGCACGGACGACTTGGGCTGATCCAGCGGGCGAATGTGTACGTCGCGCAGCTGCCGGGACGAGACTTCGCTGGGTGCGCCCATCATCAGGTCCTGAGCGCGCTGGTTCAGCGGAAAGGCGATCACTTCGCGGATGTTGGGCTCGTCTGCCAGCAGCATGACGATACGGTCGATACCTGGAGCCGAGCCGCCGTGCGGCGGGGCACCGAGCTTGAATGCCTCGATCATGCCGGAGAAGTTCGTATCTACATCCTCGCGGCTGTAACCGGCGATCTCGAACGCCTTGTACATGATGTCGGGCCGGTGGTTCCGAATGGCGCCTGAGGACAGTTCGTAGCCGTTGCAGACGATGTCGTATTGCCAGGCGAGAATGTCGAGCGGGTCGCTGGTCTCCAGCGCCTCCATCTCACCCTGCGGCATCGAGAACGGGTTATGGCTGAAGTCGACCTTCTTGGCGTCCTCGTCATATTCGAACATCGGAAAATCGACGATCCAGCAGAAGTCGAACCGGTCCTGTGGGATCAGGCCAAGCTCCTCGCCCACCCGGGTCCGCGCGGCGCCGGCCAGCTTGGCCGCATCCTTCTCCTTGCCGGCAGCAAAGAACAGGCCGTCGTTCTCGCCCAACCCCAGTTCGGCATAAAGCGCCTCCATGCCCTCGGCGCCATGGTTCTTGGCGATCGGACCCCCGAACTCGCCACCCTTGCGGGTAACGTAGCCCAGGCCAGCGAACCCTTCGCGGCGGGCCCAGTCGTTCATCTCGTCGAAGAACTTGCGGCTTTTCTCGTGCGTCGCGGGCGCGGGGATCGCGCGGACCACGCCGCCGCTGCCGACGATCTTCTCGAACAGACCGAAGCCCGAAGTCGTGAAGTGGCGCGAGACATCAGCGATGATCAGCGGGTTGCGCAGGTCGGGTTTGTCGGTGCCGTACTTCAGCAACGCCTCACGGTACGGGATGCGCGGGAAGCTGCCCGCCGGCGTCACCGTCTTGCCGTTCGCGAACTCCTCGAACACGCCTGCGAGAACCGGCTCGATTGCCTGGAACACGTCTTCCTGGGTGACGAAGCTCATCTCGAAGTCGAGCTGATAGAACTCGGGGCTGCGATCGGCGCGCAGATCCTCGTCACGGAAGCACGGCGCGATCTGGAAGTAACGATCAAAACCGGCGACCATCAGCAGCTGCTTGAACATCTGCGGCGCCTGCGGAAGTGCATAGAAGCGGCCCGGGTGCAGCCTGCTCGGCACCAGGTAGTCGCGCGCGCCCTCGGGAGAGGATGCACCAAGGATGGGCGTCTGGAACTCGGTAAATCCGTTGTCGATCATGCGCCGCCGCAGCGAGGCGATCACGTTCGAACGCAGCACGATGTTGGCGTGCACCCGCTCGCGGCGCAGATCGACGAACCGATATTTCAGGCGCGTCTCCTCCGGGTAGTCGTCAGCTGAATTGACGATCAGAGGCAAGTCTTCGGCCCGGCTCTGCACTGTCGCACCGCGCGCATAGACCTCGATCGCGCCGGTCGGCAGGTTGGGATTCACCGCCGCGTCGGCGCGCGATTTCACCGTGCCATCGATGGTGACCACTGATTCCAGCTTGAGCCGGTCGAGAACTCCCAGCGCCTCGCTGTCGCTATCGGCCACGATCTGGGTGATGCCGTAATGATCGCGCAGATCGACGAACAGCACGCCGCCGTGGTCACGCTTGTTGTGCACCCAGCCCGACAGGCGGACTGTCTCCCCCACGTCGGCCTTGGTCAGGGCGCCGCAGGTGTGAGTACGATAGGCGTGCATCTTAAGTTGTTCCAATTCCTGGGCGTTGAGGCTAGGGGCGCGTCGCGCGCGCATTCCATAGGCGGAAACGACGCGCGCTAACAGGGGAACGGCGGGGCTTTGTCAAGCAATGGCAGGGCGTCTCGGTCCCGGGGGCGGCACTCCGCTCAGCCCGAGAAAAGATTCATGAAGATACACGATCTTATTACCACTACCGACGTGCTCGCCGAACTGTGCGGGCGATTGGCGAAAAGCGATTTCGTCACCGTCGATACCGAATTTATGCGCGAGAATACCTACTGGCCGGAGCTGTGCCTGGTGCAGATCGCCAATTCGGAAGAAGCGGCAGCGATTGATCCGCTGGCGCCCGGGATCGACCTCGCCCCGCTCCTCGAGTTGCTGTGCGACAACGAGGACGTGCTCAAGGTATTCCATGCCGGCGGGCAGGATGTGGAGATCGTCTACAACCTCACCGGCAAGACCCCGCACCCCATTTTCGACACCCAGATCGCGACGATGGCGATCAGCCAGTCCGAACAGATCGGTTACGCCAATCTGGTCGAGAGCTGGCTCGGCTTCACCGTCGACAAGGGCGCCCGGTTCACCGACTGGAGCCGACGCCCCTTGACCGACCGCCAGATCGAATACGCGATCGGCGACGTCACGCATCTCGCTGATATTTTCCCGCGAATCCTGAAAAAGCTGATCAAGACCGGCCGTGGATCGTGGCTAGATGCGGAGATGGAGAAGCTCGCCGACCCGGCCAATTACGCCAATGACGCGGACGCGGCGTGGGAGCGCATCCGCCCGCCCAGCCGTAACGCCGCGGTGCTCGGTCGGCTCAAGGCGCTTGCCGCCTGGCGTGAGCAGGAAGCGCAGCACAAGAACATTCCGCGCGGCCGGATCATGCGCGACGAGACCCTAGCCGATCTGGCAAGTCATGCTCCCAAGCAGCAAGGCGACCTGGTCAAGGTGCGCGGGCTGTCCGCGGCGTGGAAGGACAACGACATCGGCAAGCGGCTGATGAAGGTGATCGAGGGCGCGGCGCCGCTCTCCGCAGACGAGATGCCGGACAAACCGAAACGCGGGGCGCCGCTTGGCAAGGAGGGGGCCCTGGTGGCCGACCTGCTCAAGCTGCTGCTCAAGATTCGCAGTCGGGAAATCGATGTCGCTGCCCGGCTGTTGACCCGGAGCGATGAAATGGAAGCGCTCGCCGCGGGGGTCCGCGACCTGCCGGTCCTGCAAGGCTGGCGCTATGAAGTATTCGGCAAGGACGCGCTTGAGCTGGTGGAAGGGCGACTAGGCTTCGGGGTCGAGAGCGGGCGCCTGAAGATGACCCGCATCCAGGACCCGGTACCCGGGGCGCCGACGGCGGAGTGAGCACGTACCTTCCCACCATAAAGCAGCTACAATACCTCGTCGCGCTTCACGAGCACGGCCACTTCGGGCGCGCGGCTGAGGCGAGTTTCGTCTCCCAGTCGACGCTGTCAGCCGGAATCCGCGAGCTTGAATCGCTCCTCGGTGTAACGCTGGTCGAGCGCAGCCGGCGGGTGGTGCGTTTCACGCCCTTGGGCGAACAGGTGGTCGCCAAGGCACACCGGCTGCTGCGTGAGGCGGAGGAACTGTCAGATCTCGTGCAGGCCAGCGGGAAGCCGCTCTCGGGCGAACTCAGGATGAGCGTGATCCCGACCATCGCGCCCTTCCTGCTACCCCGCATGCTGCCCCGACTGCGGCGCGAACGTCCCGCGCTCAAGTTGTTCCTGCGGGAGGAGACGACCGGCGACGCGCTCGAAAGCCTTCACCACGGCCGCGCGGATTGCGTGCTGCTTGCGCTACCCTACGCGACGGGGGAGATCGAAAGCGCGCACATCGCTGACGACCGGATTTTCGTGGCCTTTCCGAAGAATGATCCACGCGACCCGCCGGCGGAGATACCGCCAGCAATGGTCGACGATGCGCGACTGCTGCTGCTGGAGGATGGACATTGCTTGCGCGATCACGCGCTCGCCGCGTGCAACCGTCCCGAACTGCGCGCGAATGCGACCATGATCGGCACCTCGCTGCATACCCTCGTGCAGATGGTGGACAACGGCCTGGGCCTGACGATGCTGCCCGAAATGGCGATCGATGCGGGCATCCTGCACGAGACCGACGTCGTCGCCCGGCCCCTGAAGGGAAAGTCGGCCAAGCGCGAGATCGCGCTGGTTTGGCGCAAGAACAGCCCTCGCGCGGAGGAGTTCAGGCTGCTGGCCGAGGAGCTGCGGGCAGGCTGAACTCTCGCAAACTCACCGGAGCGCTAGTCCATGTGTTTGATGCCCACGCGCATATAGTCCCACCCGGTTATCAGCGTGAGCACTGCGGCCGCCCACAAGCTCGCAAGTCCGACCAGATGAACCCATTGATCGGCCAGGGGACCGCAATCGCCGCGCATAACGCAGGGAGCGCCGTGCACAGCCCCGCCCAGGATCAGCGCCCCTAGGCTGACGAGCTGAAAGGTCGTCTTCCACTTGGCCAGCCTGGACACCGGGATCGACACTTTCAGCGGTCCCAGAAATTCGCGCAAGCCCGACACCGCGATCTCGCGCACCAGAATGATGAGGCCAGCGATGACGTGCAGGTCGCCCACATACGGTCCGCGCATGTAGCCTTGCGCGGCGAGCACCAGGATCACCGCCGCCACCATGATCTTGTCCGCGATCGGATCGAGGAACTGGCCCAGTTTGCTGACCGTGCCCTGCGCGCGCGCCAGATAGCCATCGAGATAATCGGTGAAGCCGATTACGCAGTAGACGACGAAACCGATCGCGTAGCCCAGCCTCCAGTCAGGCCACCACAGCAAGAACGCGAGTAACGGGACCGCGAAGATGCGGCTCAAGGTGAGCAGGTTGGGCAAGGTCAGCATGCGCCATCGTCCGTAGACCAGCGAGCCGCGGTGCAAAAGTGTCCTTTGGCCTTGTGACCTGAGCGCGAGGCGCTAGACCCCTGCTCCGGAGCGGCAATCTCGGGACCTGCATGACTGTTTCCACGCACATGCTCCGGCGCCGGCGCTTCCTGCCGCTATTCATCACCCAGCTGCTCGGCGCCTTCAACGACAACCTTTACAAGACCGCGATGGTGCTGTTCGTCGTGTACAGCATCTACAATTCCGAAGAGGCGGAGGGAATGTTCAGCGCGGTCGCATCGGCCGTCTTCATCATTCCGTTCTTCCTGTTGTCAGCCCTCGCTGGCCAGCTTGCCGACATGCGCGACAAGGCCCGCATCATCCGCATCGTGAAAGCTTGCGAGATCGCCATCATGGGCGTGGGCGCCGTGGGCCTGCTGCTCGCGTGGAAGGGTATCCAGGTCCAAGCAGTGTCCATCCCGCTGCTGATGGTGGCGTTGTTTGCGATGGGAGTGCATTCGACCTTCTTCGGTCCGATCAAATACGCGATTCTGCCGCAGCATTTGGAAGAGCACGAGGTCCTGGCGGGAACCGGACTGGTGGAAGCCGGCACCTATATTGCCATCCTGTTCGGAACGATCCTGGCCGGATGGATCCCGGTGGAAGCGGCTGCGGCTTGCGTAGTTGTTACCGCCATCATCGGCTACCTGGCAGCACGTCAGGTGCCCGAAGCGCCAGCGCAGGGCGAAGTCGAACCGCTCGATTACCACGTCGTGCGCAGTTCCATCGCGCTGGTTCGCAATACCAGCCACGATCGTCGGGTGTTCCTCGCGATCATGGCCATCAGCTTCTTCTGGACCATTGGTGCGGTGCTGTTCATCCAGTTTCCCCCGCTGGTGAAGAACGTGCTCACCGCCAGCAAGGAGGTCGCCAGCCTGTTCTTGGTGATCTTCTCGATCGGCGTGGCGATCGGCTCGGTCTCGGTCAACGCGCTGCTCAAGGGGACGGTTTCGGCACGCTATTCACCCGTATCGGTCCTGATGATGGGCGCGTTCGTGCTGGCGTTCTATCTACTGTGCCGGGGGTGGACGGCTGAGCCTGTCGGCACGTTGCTCAATGTCGGGGAGTTCGTGTCGCATTCGCTCGCGATCCCGCTGCTGCTGAGCCTGCTGGGCATCGCAATCGCCGGCGGCATGTTTGTCGTTCCGCTCTATGCGTTCCTGACGACGTTCGTGCCCAAGACCCAGACAGCGCGAACAATCGCGGCAAACAACATCGTCAATTCGGGTGCCATGGTCGCCGGCTCGCTGCTGGCCGCCGGACTTACCGCAGCCGGACTCGACATCGTGCATCACCTGCTTCTGAGCGCGGCGATGTGCGTCGTATCTGCCTGGCTAGGCTTGCTTTTATTACGGGCGGAACGCGCCGCCCGGACCTAGACGATGAACACCGCCACGGCCGCCAGGCAAGCGAAGTAAGCACCGACGAAACCCTGCACGTCATCGCGGGAGATCACCCATGACGGGCGTGTCTCCACGACGGGACCGCCTCGGCAGACGTGCGGCGGGAGTGAAGCCCGGAACGGATGCCGGGCCGATTCATCGGTAAGAACAAGGGAGCGTCGCATGATGAAGGTGTTAACGGCACGGAAACCATTACGCTCCTTGCAATCTGGGGGCTGTCGCGCTGCGGGACGTTAAGCGTGTTCGTTGACCAAGCGTCACGATCGTCCACAGCAAAAAGGCCACCCAATCATGGGTGGCCCTTGCAATATATTCGGGTTCGAAAGTGGCTAGACCTTGTCGCCAAGGATGCCCTTCACTTCGCCCTTCAGGTTCTGGCCTTCGCCTTTGCGCTCCTGCGCGTGACCTTCGGCGCGCGTTTCGGCATCGCTCGACATCTGCTTCGCGTTGCCGGCGATCTCGTTACCGATGCCCTTGGCCTTGTCTTTCAGTTCGCCCATCTGGCTTCTCCTCGAGTATGTTCGACGGCTCAGCGCCGCCATCACCAACTCAACGGATGGGCACGGCAGAGCGTTCCGATTTAACCTTCGCCCATCGTCAGGATCTGCTCCCACTCCTCCGGTTCAAGCTCCGCGACGGAGAGCCGCGACTGGCGGATGATCTCACTCTCGCCAAGGGCCGGTTCGCTCTTGATGCTTGCAAGCGTGACAGGAGAGGCAAGCTTGCTGACCGGCCTGACTTTCACCGCAACCCACTTGCCCGTATCGTCAGTGGGATCAGGAATGGCGGCATGGCTGATCTCGACGATCCCGACGACCTCCTTGCCGATGTTCGAATGGTAGAAAAAGGCGCGGTCGCCCACTTTCATCGCGGCAAGGTTGTTGCGCGCGCGGTAGTTGCGGACGCCGTCCCACGTCCCCTCTCCCTCGGTGACCAGGTCATCCCAGCTGTATACGTCGGGTTCCGACTTCATCAGCCAATACCGGCGCGCCATGTCTCGATCTTCCTCCGCAAACGGGCGCAAGCAGCCTTAACCCGATTTTCAATCTCTTAGGGGATAGCCGGAGCTTCGCAACGACGGGGGTTCTTGTTGCCTGGCTCTAACGCCAACGCTGGTCAATCGCCATCGCACGCGCCCAAGATGGGCCGTGCGGAGCGTGATCTGGTCGCGCTCGGCATCGCGACTGCCGCGATCCTCCTGTTTGTCGGCACCGGCGGGATGGTCGTGCCGCAGGTCATCCACGCATGGCTGGGGGGCGGCAAGACGCCCGATCCGCTGCTGGTGTCCACCCTGCTGCTCAATATCGCGCTCGTGATCTTTGGCTGGCGCCGTTATGCGGAACTCACTTCCGAGATCGCCGAGCGCCGGAAGGCCGAGGAAATCGCCCGCCAGCTTTCCGAAATCGATCCGCTGACGGGCACGCTCAACCGGCGCAGCATCGGCCCGGCTACCGATCAATTGCTCACCGACGCACATGCCAGCGGGCGCCTCGCCGCTTTCGTGATGGTCGATCTGGACAACTTCAAGCTCGTCAACGATCTCAACGGGCACCTGGCGGGCGACGCCCTGCTTAAGCTGACTGCCGAGCGTATCCGGGCATTGCTGCCCAAGGATGCGCTCCTGGCGAGGCTGGGCGGGGACGAGTTCGCCTGCGTGGTGCCGTACGACGCCCGCAACCCCGATCGCATCGACCAGTTCGCCAGCCTGCTGATCGAGAGGGTGTCGCAGCCGTCGGAGTTCAACGGGCTTACTTTCGAAGTCACCGTGTCGGTCGGCATGGCGGCGGACATCCCGGGCCGAGCTCAGGGATCGCCGGTGCCGACTGACGCACAGACGCTGATCCATCGCGCCGACATCGCGATGTATCACGCCAAGAAACAGGGCAAGAACCGTTACTTTTGGTTCGAAGAGGCGATGGAGAGTGAACTGCGCTTCCGCAGCGAGCTCGAAACCGGCATCCGCCGCGGTATTCCGCGAGGCGAATTCGTCCCATTCTACGAACAGCAGATCGATCTTGCGACGGGGGAATTGACCGGCTTCGAGATGCTGGCCCGCTGGCGATCGCCGACGCTCAGCACGGTCAGCCCCGAAATCTTCATCCCCATTGCCGAGGAAATCGGCCTGATCGGCGAGCTAAGCGAGAACCTGATCGAACAGGCGCTCGAGGATGCCAAGGAGTGGGATCCCAAGCTTTCACTATCGATCAATATCTCGCCGGTGCAGCTGCGCGATCCTTGGTTTTCGCAAAAGCTGTTGCAGATGCTGGTACGCCATAGCTTCCCCCCGCAGCGGCTCGATATCGAGATTACCGAAAGCTGCCTGCACGAGAACATCGGCCTTGTCCGCTCGATCATCACGTCGCTGCGCAACCAGGGCGTCACCATCAGCCTGGACGATTTCGGCACCGGATTTTCCAGTCTGGCGCAGCTTCGCTCGCTGCCGTTCGATCGGCTCAAGATCGACCGGAGCTTTGTCTCGGAACTCAAGGACGGCGAAGACAGCGACAAGCTGGTCCAGGCGATAGTCTCGCTGGGCGACGGGCTGGAACTGCCGATGACCGCCGAGGGCATCGAGGATCCGACGATCCTCACCAAGTTGCAGAAGATGGGCGAATTGAAGGGCCAGGGCTATCTCTATGGCCGGCCCGAGGATGCTGGCGCGGTGCGCGCCCGCCTGGCATCGGCGGGACTGCTCGCCGCGCGGGCTGCTCCTGATGGCGAGTGCGTGCTGACTGACGGCCGACGAGCCGCGGGCTAATCGTCCTCGCCACTGGACGCCGCCGCCGCCCCCGCATAGAGCCCGCGCGCGATGCGGGTACCCTTCGTCAAGATGCACGGCCTCGGCAACGACTTCGTCGTGATGGATGGCCGGAGCGAGCCGCTGCCGCCGGTCACCGCCGGGCAAGCGGCCGCGCTGGCGGATCGGCGCACCGGGATCGGCTGCGACCAGCTCATCCTCCTGGAACCGTCCAACATCGCGGATTTCCGCATGCGCATCTTCAACGCGGACGGCAGCGAGGTGGAGGCGTGCGGCAACGCCAGCCGGGCGGTGGCGCTGCTTCAAGGCAGTGCAGCGCGCGTGGAGACGTCCGGCGGCACGATCGCCCTTGCCCCGACTGACGGCGGCGCCCGCGTCGACATGGGTGAGCCGCGCTTCTCCTGGGAATCGATCCCCCTTGCATACGCGATGGATACGCTGACCATGCCTGTCTCGTGGGAGGACCTCGAGACGCCATCTGCCGTCAGCGTGGGCAACCCTCACGTGGTGTTCTTCGTGCCCGATCTGGAGCAGGTCCCGCTGGAACGGCTGGGACCGGAGATCGAGCGCGATCCGCTGTTTCCGGAACGGATCAACGTGAACGTGGCGCAGATCACCGGGCCGAATTCCATCCTGCTCACGGTCTGGGAACGCGGCGCCGGTCTGACTCGCGCCTGCGGGACCGGTGCCTGCGCTACCACGGTTGCGGCCATCCGCCGGCGCTTGATCGCGGGGCGGTCCGCCAGCGTGACCCTCCCCGGGGGCACGCTCGAGATCGAATGGACCGACGCGAACCGGATCATCATGACAGGCCCGGCGGCGGAAAGCTTCCGCGGCACATTCGACTGGGCCACGTTCGCATGAGCGCGGAGGTGATTTCGCTCGGCTGCCGGATGAACTTGGCCGAAGGGGAGCGCATTCGCGCGTTGCTGGGCGACGAGAGCGATACGGTCGTGATCAATTCCTGTGCCGTTACGGCCGAGGCCGCCCGGCAAACGCGCCAGGCGATCCGCCGCGCGCGGCGTGCGCGGCCCGATGCGCGCCTCGTGGTGACCGGCTGCGCCGCCGAGATCGACCGGTCGGACATTGGTGCGATGAGCGAAGTGGACGGGATCGTCGCGAATGCCGCCAAGCTGGACCCGCGCGCCTGGAACGCGTCATCTGCGCGCACCACCCCGGCCCCACGACATACGCGCGCGTTCCTTGCGGTGCAGAACGGCTGCGATCACGCGTGCACCTTTTGCGTGATCCCGCAGGGGCGCGGTGCCAGTCGATCGACCCCGGTCGCGCAGGTCCTGCACGAGCTCGAGCGCGAGCTCGCGAGCGGAGCTGGCGAGGTGGTATTGACCGGCGTGGATCTGACCAGCTGGGGGAACGACCTTGCCGGCCTCCCCCGCCTAGGCGACCTGGTCACGGCGATCCTGTCGACATTTCCGGCTCTCCCCCGACTGCGGCTGTCCTCGCTCGATGGCATCGAGATCGATCCTCTGCTGGAAGATCTGCTGGCTAGCGAGCCGCGGATCATGCCGCATATCCACCTGTCGGTTCAGCACGGTCACGATCTGATCCTCAAGCGCATGAAGCGGCGTCATTCGCGCGGCGATGCCGTGTCCCTGGTCGAGCGGCTGAAAAGGCGCCGGCCGGAGATCGCGATCGGCGCCGATCTTATCGCGGGTTTCCCCACTGAAAACGAGGCGCATCACGCTGCCAATCTTTCGATCGTGCGAGAACTCGGCGTGGTTCACGGCCATGTCTTTCCGTATTCACCGCGACCTGGAACGCCGGCTGCAAGGATGCCGCAAGTGGCGCGCGCTGCCGTGAAGGCGCGGGCCGGCGAGTTGCGTGCGGCCGTTGCCGACGTGCGCCGCGAATGGCTCGACCGGCAGATCGGCCGCCCGCTATTGGTGCTCGCAGAGGCGGACGGCACCGGCTACGCGGAAAACTTCGCGCGGGCGCGGCTGCCCGCAGGAACGCCGCGGGGTGCGATTGTCCCCATCACTCCCACCTCCATCGAGGAAGGCCTGCTCGCATGAGCGAACCCACCTGGACCGAGCGCCTGTTCGGCGGTTTCCGCAAGACGAGCGAAAAACTCGGCCAGAACCTGGCCGGGGTGGTCGGAACCGCGCGACTGGACGACGCGACGCTCGACGACGTCGAGGACGCGTTGATCATGTCGGACCTCGGCCCGGCGGCGGCGCAGCGCATTCGCGAACGGCTGGCGGAGAAGCGCTTTGGCCTCGACATCACCGAAGCCGATCTCAAGCAGGCCGTTGCCGAAGAAATCGCCGCCATTCTGCGGCCCGTCGCCAAGCCGCTGGAGATCGTTGCTTTCCCGCGGCCGCAGGTGATCCTGGTGATCGGCGTGAACGGAAGCGGCAAGACCACGACCATCGCCAAGCTCGCGCATTGGCTCAAGGAAGATGACTACGCGGTCATGCTCGCCGCAGGAGATACCTTCCGCGCCGCCGCGATCGGGCAGTTGGCGACCTGGGCCGAGCGCGTGGGAGTCCCGATCATCAGCGGCCCGGAGGGAGGCGATCCGGCAAGCATCGTATTCGATGCCGTCAAGCAGGCCACGTCGATCGGCACCGATGCGCTGATCGTCGACACCGCTGGCCGATTGCAGAACAAGCGCGAGCTGATGGAGGAGCTGGCCAAGATCCGACGCGTGCTTGGCCGGCTTAACCCCGAGGCGCCGCACGACGTGATCCTGGTGCTCGATGCCACCAACGGCCAGAACGCCCTCGCACAGATCGAAACGTTCAAGGAAGTCGCGGGCGTGACCGGCCTGGTGATGACCAAGCTGGACGGCACCGCGCGTGGCGGGGTGCTGGTGGCCGCGGCCGAGCAGTTCGGCCTCCCGATCCACGCGATCGGCGTGGGCGAGAAGATCGACGATCTAAGACCCTTCGACCCTGACCTGGTCGCGCGGGTCATCGCAGGAGTGGCGTGATGAACGACGGTAGGCAAAAGCCATCCGGGTGGCTCAACGTCCTGGTCGACTACGGGCCACTGATCGTGTTCCTGGCCGTGTTCAAACTGTCCGATCCAGGCGGAGACGACATCGGCGGGACGATCGCAGCGATCATTCGCGGCACCGGCGCATTCATCGTCGCAGCGATCGCGGCATTGATCTTCAGCCGGGTGAAATTCGGCCGCGTGTCGCCGATGCTATGGCTTTCCACCGGACTGATCATCGGGTTCGGCGGTCTCACCATCTTCCTTGGCGAACCGTTCTGGGTCCAGATCAAGCCGACCGTAATCTACCTGCTGTTCGCGGCCGCATTGCTGATTGGTTATGCTCGCGGGGCCGCTCTGCTGGAAGTGCTGCTGGCCGCGGCCTTCGAAGGGGTCGACCGGGCCGGCTGGCTCAAGCTGTCGCGGAATTGGGGGCTGTTCTTCCTCTTCCTGGCCGCCCTTAATGAGGCGCTGCGGTACTTCTATAACGCAGAAAACGGCGGCTTCGAAACCTGGTTGTGGGCCAAGCTGTGGGTGTTCATGCCGCTGTCGTTCCTGTTCACCTTTACTCAGATCCCGATGCTGCTGCGACACGGCTTGAGCTTCGAGGATCGCGACGAAGTGCTGAAGGACCAGCCGCCGACCGACTAAATCTCCAGCTGGCTGCCGAGTTCGACCACGCGGTTCGGTGGCAGACGGAAGAACTGCATCGCGGTTGCCGAGTTGCGCAGCATCCAGGCAAACAGCTTCTCACGCCAGATTGCCATACCGGGCCGCTTGCTCGCGATCAGTGTCTGGCGGCTGAGGAAGAAGCTGGTGTGCATCATGTCGAACAACCCGCCGCATTCGGCGTTCGCCTTGAGCGCCGCGGGGACATCGGTCTCGTCCATGAAACCGTAGTGCAGGACCACGCGGTAGAGCCCATCGCCGACGGTATGGATTTCGAACCGTCGGCCCGGATCGACATAGGGCACGTCCGCGATCTCGACGGTCAGGATCACCACCCGTTCGTGCAGCACCTTGTTGTGCTTGATGTTGTGCAACAGCGCGCTCGGCACGCCGCCGCTGTTGGACGCCATGAAGATTGCGGTTCCAGGAACGCGGGTCGCGGAATTCTTGGCGCTCTTGGCGAAGATCGCGATCGGCAGGGCCACTTCGCTCATCCGGTCGCGCATCAGCTTGCGCCCCCGCGCCCAGGTGGTGAGCAGAGTGAAGCCGATCGCCCCCACCAGCAGCGGGAACCAGCCGCCGTCCGGCACCTTCGAAAGGTTGGCACCGAAGAACGCGCCGTCCACCAGGAAGAACAGGCCGACCACCGGCGCCATAGTCCACCAGCGCCAGCGCCAGACCGCCATGAACAGCACGGCCATCAGACAGGTGTCGATGAACATCGCGCCCGTCACCGCGATGCCATAAGCGCTGGCAAGGTTGGACGAATTGCGGAACGTCAGCACCAGCAGGATGACGGCGATCATCAGCACCCAGTTGACAAACGGGATGTAGATCTGCCCATGCTCGGTCTCGCTGGTGTGCAGGATCGACAGGCGAGGCACGAAACCCAGCTGGACCGCCTGCTGAGTGACCGAGAACGCGCCGGTGATGACCGCCTGGCTGGCGATAAAGGTGGCACACGTGGCCAGCAGCACCAGCGGCAATCGAAAGCTCTCGCTGGCCATGACGAAGAACGGGTTCTTGATCGCTTCGGCGGCAGCGGCTGCCTCGAGGTTCATGATCATCGCCGCTTGCCCGAAGTAGTTGAGCAGCAGGCACGGCATGACGAAACCGAACCAGCCGATCCGCAAAGGTCCGCGTCCGAAGTGTCCCATGTCCGCGTAAAGCGCCTCCGCGCCCGTAACCGCCAGCACGACTGACCCGAGCGCCAGGAACCCCAGCAACTTGTCGGTCATGAAGAACTGGACCGCGTACCAGGGATTCAGCGCCGCGAGCACGCCCGGATTGTCGATGATCTGAACCAGGCCCAAGGCGGCGAGCGTGGTGAAGTAGACCAGCATGATCGGCGAGAAGAGCTTGCCGATCGCTGCCGTCCCGCGCTTCTGGAGCAGGAACAGGCAGATCAGCAGGCTGAGGGCGATCGGGATGACGAAGGGAGCAAGCCCTTCCTCAACCGTCGTCAGCCCCTCGACCGCGGACAGCACCGACACCGCCGGGGTGATCATGCTGTCGCCATAGAACAGGGCCGTCGCGAACACTGCCAGCAGCACCGCGATCCAGCCCCGACTGGTGCCGCCGACCTTCTGGGAGATCAAGGCGACCAGCGCGAGAGTGCCGCCCTGCCCGCGGTTGTCGGCGCGCATCAGAATGGCAACGTACTGGAGCGAAACGACGATCGTCATCGCCCAGAAGATCAGGCTCACCACGCCCATGATGTGCAAGGTGTCGAGCGTCAGCGGATGCGGACCGACAAACGTTTCGCGGAAGGCATAGATCGGGCTGGTGCCGATATCGCCGAACACGATACCGACCGCCCCCGCCGCCAGCTTGACCTTGGCGGAGGTTGTCTTGCCGCCCCCTGGGGGGTCGACGGCTACGCTCATT
This sequence comes from Altererythrobacter sp. TH136, assembly GCF_007065885.1. Taxonomy (NCBI): domain Bacteria; kingdom Pseudomonadati; phylum Pseudomonadota; class Alphaproteobacteria; order Sphingomonadales; family Erythrobacteraceae; genus Altererythrobacter; species Altererythrobacter sp. TH136. The sequence goes on from NZ_CP041409.1 coordinate 970,922, forward strand.
GGCGGGGTACCCCTGCTGCGAAGGCCGCGGCGCTTAGCACCGCCGCCGACCGCCTGCAACCGAGGCGCACGTTGGTCACCGGGTTCCCATTCGCGCGATCAGTACGTCCAGCCGATCGAGCCGTTCCTTCAGCCCCTCGCGCCACGGCGCATCCGCTGGTGCGCGGGCGAGCATGTCGCTCCACAGCTGGCGCGCCTCCGCCGGACGCCCTGAATTGATCAAGGCGATTCCCAGAAAGAACCCCGGTCCCGGGTTCGCCGGGGCCTGCTGCTCGGCCCGGGAGAATGCGTACGTCGCGGCGGGGGTCAGCTGGCCTTCGGCGTTCTCCACCAACGCGTTGGCCAGCGCCAGCCAGGCTTCGGCATCGCGGGGATTTTCTTCAAGCGACTTGCGCAAGATGCCGGCGGCATCGGAAAACTGGCCGCGGCGAGCGAACGCGTCGGACACCGTAACGAATCGGCTGGGCGGAAGCGGCCCGTACAGCTCGCGCCGCGCATCGACCAGCGCCACGCCCACATCCCGGGCCTCCCTCGCGGCAGCCTTTGGCGCTCCCGCGTAGCCGGGTGAACCTTGCAAGGCATAGCCCGCCAGCCCGAACAGCAGCGCCGCACCGAACAGGGCCCAGCCGGCGCGCGGCAAGCGCAGCATCAGCGCGGCCAGCGCGAACGCCGCGGCCGCCAACAGGATGACGGGGAGGAAACTCATCGCCCTGCACCGAAGCGGCGCCACAGCAGCAGCGCGGCGATGACCAACAGGATCAGCGGTCCGGCGAACAGCGGCCAGGTGGTCCGGCTGACCTGCGGCGCGTAGCTGACATAGTCGCCGTACCGCTCCATCATCCATTCGCGGATCTGTTCAGGTTCTTCGCCTGCCGCGAGGCGGATTCGCACCTGATGGCGCATGTCGCCCGCCATCGGCGCGTCGCTGTCGGCGATGGACTGGCTCTGGCACTTGAGACAGCGCAGCGTCGCCATCAGCCCCTGCGCCCGCGCCTCCAGCGCAGGATCTTCCAGCTGCCGATAGGCATAGGGAGCCGGCGGCATGGTGTCCTGCGCTGCCACGGGGACGGCAAGCAGAGCGAGCAGGAAGGTGGCAATCCGCTTCATTCGCCAGCCTCGGCCAGCTTCTCGAGAAGGATCGGCACGTGGCTTTTGCGGATGTCGCCTATGTGCTGGTAGCGGATCACGCCCTGGCCATCGACGACGAAGGTTTCGGGAACCCCCGAGCTGCCGATAGCCAGCTGCAGTTCGGACAGGTCATCGGCGCCGATCCTGTCGAACGGGTTGCCATACCGTGCCAGGAACGCGGCGACATCCTCTGGCCGGTCGCGGATGGCCACACCGACGATCGGAGCACCTTGCGCCTTCAACGCAGCCAACTGGGGCGCCTCGGCCGCGCACGGGACGCACCAGCTCGCCCAGATGTTGAGCAGCTTGGGCTTGCCGTCCTTCAAGTCCGCGAGCTTCAGTCCGGGACGGTCGGACGTGGCAGGCCGCATCGCAAAGGCCGGGATCGGCTTGCCCACCATGGCGGAATGGACAAACTCGTCCTTCGGCTGGGTCAACTGCCACGCCGCGACGCCAAGGAAGGCGGCGAAGATGGCGAGCGGCACGAAGAAGCGCCACGAATTCATGCGCTCAGCTCCGCTCGCCGGGCCGCACCCTTGCGCGCAATGGTCCGTCGGCGCAGATCCTGTGCCAGGCGCCCCAGCAGCGCCAGGACACCGCCGAACGCGATCAGCAAGCCGCCGAACCAGATCAGGGTGACAAACGGCTTCCACCACAACCGCACCTGCCAGCGCTCACCGTCAGCTGCCTTCCCAAGCACGGCGTAAAGCTGCCCGTTCCAGCGGGTTTCCAGCGCGCTTTCGGTGGTCTCCTGCGGAGGCGTCCAGAAACTGCGGGCCTGCGGGGCGAGCCGTACGGGTATGCCCCCAGAATAGCTTGCGAGCATGACCCCCTCGATCGCGTTCCAGTTCGGACCCGCGACCGGCGACACCGCAGCCAGCGTAACCCGCCACGACCCGATCTCGGCGCTATCACCGATCTTCAGCGCGGCAAGCCGTTCTTCGCTGAACGCGCTGTCACTCGCCATGCCGATCAGCGCCACCGCGATCCCGAAATGGGCGACCACCATTCCCCAGGTCGCCAGCGGCAGGCGGGTCAGCTTGCGCCCGCGCAGCGGCAACAGGCTCGCGACCGCCAGCCCGGCCCCGAGCGCGAGCCCCAGCAGCGGCAGCACCCCGGGTCCGGCAAAGGCTAACACCCCGACGAGGACTGCCAGCGCCACCAGTCCGGCCGCGATCAGCGGCGCCTTGACCCGCTCCAGCCGGTCGCGCCGCCAGCGCAGCAGCGGTCCTGCCGCCATCACCAGCAGCATCGGCAGGGTAAAGATCGCACCCGCGGGATCGAAGTAAGGCGGCCCGACCGAAACCCGCACGCCCACTGCCTCGGTCAGGAGCGGGTACAAGGTTCCCAGCAACACCACGCCCAGGATCGCCGAAAGCATGACATTGTTGATCACCAGCGCGCCCTCGCGGCTGACGAGGGCAAACCTCTCCCCTTCGGCCACTGTCCCCGCGCGAAAGCCGAACACTGCCAACGCCCCGCCGATGTAGATCATCAGCAGCGCGAGGATGAATGCGCCCCGTTCAGGATCGACGGCAAAGGCGTGAACGCTGGTCAGGATGCCCGATCGCACCAGAAACGTGCCGATCATGCTCATCGAAAACGCCACCACGCCGAGCATCACCGTCCAGGTCCGCAAGGCGTCGCGAGCGGCCAGCACGCTGGCGGAATGGAGCAAGGCGGTCGCCGCCAGCCACGGCATCAGCGAAGCGTTCTCGACCGGGTCCCAGAACCACCAGCCGCCCCACCCAAGCTCGTAATACGCCCAGTAGGAACCGGCGGTGATGCCGATGGTCAGGAAGATCCAGGCACCCAGCACCCACGGCCGCATCGCCCGGGCGAAGTCCGGGGTCACGCTGCGCGTCAGCAGAGCGCCGACGACGAAGCTGAAGGCGACCGAGAGACCGACGTAGCCCAGGTACAACGTGGGCGGATGGAAGGCCAAACCGATGTCCTGCAGCAACGGGTTGAGGCCGTTGCCCTCTAACGCCGGCACCGGCAGGCGTTCGAACGGATTGGAGCTGAACAGCAGGAATGCGTAAAAACCCAAGGCGACGAACCCCTGCGCAGCCAGGGTTGCCTGCATGGTCCGTTCCGGCAGCCGCCGCTCGAGGAACCCGATCAGCGCGCCCGCCGCGCTCATGACGGTGACCCACAGCAGCATCGAGCCTTCGTGATTGCCCCATGAGCCGGCGAGCTTGAACACCATCGGCTTCATGGAGTGCGAGTTCATCGCCACCAGCTTGACCGACAGATCAGTGCGCGCGAACAGCCACACGAGCATCGCGAACGAGAACAGGCACAGCGCCCCCTGGACGACGGCTGCAGGACGAGCCAACAGCGCCAATTCGCTGTCCTCCTGCCGGGCGGCGAGACCCCCCGCCACCAGCTGCAACGCGGCCAGCGCAGCGGCCAGCCACAGCGCAGCAAGGCCAAGTTCGGCGATCACGTGCCGGTCGTCTCTTCGACCACGAGCTTCTTTTGCGCGGCGGTCATCTCCTCCAGCTCCCGAGGGACGTAATTTTCGTCATGTTTGGCAAGCAGGTTGTCGGCCACGAAGGTCCCGTCAGTTTGCAAGCGCCCCTCGGCCACCACGCCAGAACCCTCCACGAAAAGATCGGGCAGGATCCCGGAGTAACGCACCGGGACTCGCGCCTTGCCATCACCAACCACGAAATCGACGGTGACGCCGTCCGGGCGGGTGACCATCGAGCCGGTTTCGACCATCCCCCCCAACCGCACCGCGCGATCTGCGGCGGGGCGCTCTTCCACCATCTCGCTCGGGACGTAGAAATAGCTCGCCTGACTACGCAGCGCCCAGGTCGCGATCAGGGCGGCGGCAATCAGAACCACCACTGCGAGCACCACCAAGGCGAGCCGCTGATGCTTGGGCTGCAGGCCCCGCGTTTCGCTCATCGCCCGGCACCTTCACGGCGCTGTTCGGCACGGCGCATGGCCAGCCAGCTCCACGCGAGGAGCGCGAGCGTGCCCAACACGCCGATCGCGTAGGCAGCAAGAATGAACGGCCAGGGGTCAAGCGTCTCGCGCATCACGCTTGTGCCGGTGCCAGATCGACTTCGCGCGCCCGCCGCCGCAGCCGCGCCTCGGCCTGGGTCTGGGCCAGCAGCGCACGCATGCGCATCAGCACGATTGCGGCGAACAGCAGCGTGAAGCCCAAGGTCGCGACGAGCAACGGCCAGAGGAATTCCGGTGCCATCGAAGAGTTGCCCATCGAGATGCTGGGGGGCTGATGGACCGAATAGAACCAGATCACCGAATAATGGATCACCGGAAGGTTGACGATGCCGACCAGGCCGAAGATCGCCGGTATACGCCTGGAGGCACCTTCGCGCGCGGTCGCGCCCGCCAGCGCGATGTAGGCTAGGTACAGGAACAGCAGCACCAGCATGCTGGTCAAGCGGCCATCCCACACCCACCACTTGCCCCAGGCGGGTCGTCCCCACAGCGATCCGGTGACGAGGCAGAGCGCGGTAAAGAACGCTCCCGGCAGCGCGGCGGCCCGTCCCGCGATCGCGCTCAACGGGTGACGCCAGACGATCTCGGTGAAACTGGCGGCGGCGATGGTCAGCCAGCCGGCCATGCCCAGCCAGGCGGCCGGCACGTGGAGGTACATGATGCGGACGGTTTCGCCCTGCAGGCGCTCTGCCGGCACTTGGGTCAGCCCCCAGGCGAGGGAGCCCCCGGTGACGATCACCCCGAGCACGAGCAGCCACGGCGTCACCGGACGCGCGAGGCTCAGAAAGCGTTTGGGATTGGCGAAGCCGTGCATCGGAAAACCGTCCGCGCCGCTTTGGCAGGGTGCGACAGGCGCGGCAAGCATCACGCCGCCCCCCGCGCCTGATATTTAGCGCCCGATCAGCTTCTGCGCCATGCGGTCGGCCACCACGTCGGAAGAAACGCCGGTACGGTCGCTTTCCTGCCAGATGGCGCGCAGACGATCGGGGATTTGCGCGAGCCGCTTGCGGACCTCGTTGATGTCGCACGGATGACCTTCGGTGCGGCACAGATACTCGAGCGCCACCGAAATGATGCCGCCGGCGTTGATCACATAATCGGGCGCGTAGAGGATTTCCCGCTCCGCCAGCAGACCGCCGTGCTGCGACCGCGCGAGCTGGTTGTTCGCGCCGCCAGCGACGATCGCACAGTCGAGGCGGGCGATACCCTCTTCGTCCAGGATCGCGCCGAGAGCGTTGGGGCTGAAGACATCGCACGCGACCGACATGATCTGGTCAGGCGCCACGGCTTCCCCATCGGTTTCCAGGGCGAGCGACCGGGCGCGCGCTTCGTCCATGTCGGCGACCACCAGCCGGGCACCGTCTTTCGCGAGCAGCCGGGCCACCCCGCCGCCGACGCTGCCGGTACCCTGCACCGCCACCCGAACGCCCTGCAGCGAGGTCTTGCCCAGCTTGTGCTCCACCGCCGCCTTGATGCCAAGGTAGATACCCATGGCGGTGAACGGCCCCGGATCGCCGCCGGCCTCGCCCTCGGCCACAGGCAGGCCGGAGACAAACTTCGTGTGGCGCGAAACCTCGACCATGTCCGCTTCGGAAATGCCGACATCCTCGGCGGTGACGTAACGTCCGCCGAGCGCGTCGACCGCACGACCGAATGCAGCCAGCATTTCAGGGGTCTTGCGCTTGTCGCGCGGCGCGAGGATCACCGCCTTGCCGCCGCCCATCGGCAGGCCGGCCATGGCATTTTTGTAACTCATTCCGCGACTTAGCCGCAGGGCATCGCGCATCGCATCGGCGCTATCGGCATAGTGCCAGAAGCGGGTGCCGCCGGCGCCGGGTCCGAGATGCGTCGAATGCAGCGCGATGATCGCGGTCAGCCCGGAAGCCCGATCGTGGACCACCTCGACCAGTTCGTGATCGTCGTAATCCGCCTGAGTCCAGAAAGCCGTCATCGGTTTGCCTGCGCTAAGTGGCGGCAAGGACAGGGAAAATGGGGCGATCGAGGGGTCTCGAACCCCCGACCTCCGGTACCACAAACCGGCGCTCTAACCAACTGAGCTACGATCGCCACATGCCCTGCTGCATGCCAAGAGGCCCGGGCAGATAGACCCCCCTGAGGCGCCGTCAAGCGGCATCCCACGGGGCGAGCGCCTGTTGCACAAGCCCTGCCGATTGGGAAGGGAAAACTGCGCAGGATGACTTGCGGCGCAAGATTGTTTCGCCACTAACAACGCACAAATGATGCAACTTGGCGAATCCTCGGCTGACATCCTGTCGCAGACGCCGGGCGTCCAGCGCGCGCCCTTCGCCGACCTGGAGCTGTTCCAGCGCAAACAGTTCCTGGCACCCGCTTTGTGCGCGGCGCTGATCGAACTGATCGAAGCCGGCCGGCGGCCCTCCACCATCGCCGATGCCAATGGCGACGCGCTGTTCCGTACCAGCGAGACCTGCGATCTCGATCCCGACCACCCGGCGGTTCGCGAGCTGGAAAGCCGCCTGGTGGCCCTCAACGAAATCGATCCGGCACACGGCGAGCCGGTCCAGGGGCAACGCTATGCCCCGGGGCAGGAGTTCAAGCCGCACACCGATTACTTCGATCCGGACGGCGCCGATTGGGAGCGGTATTGTGCTGTGTCAGGCCAGCGGACCTGGACGTTCATGGTCTACCCGAACAGCGTGGAGGCCGGCGGCGGCACCCGTTTCGTGGCGGCGAAGAAGATCGTTCAGCCGGAAGCAGGCAAATTACTGGCATGGAACAACCGGCGGGCCGGCGGCGAACCCAATCCGGCGACGCTCCACCACGGAATGAAGGTGCGCAGAGGCGTGAAGTACGTGATCACCAAATGGTATCGGGAGGGGCCCTGGCGATGAACAAACCGCACGTGTTCGGCCTCGCCCGCAGCATGGCGCATCACTTTTCCAAGCTTCCCTGCGACAGCCTGTGCCTGATCGAGGGGCTGGGGGTGGAAGGCGACGCCCATGCCGGGGTGACCGTCCAGCACCTGTCACGGATCAAGCAGGATCCCGACCAGCCGAACCTGCGGCAGGTCCACCTGATCCATGCCGAGCTGCTCGATGACCTGGTTGAGCACGGCTATGTCCTGGCGCCCGGCGCGCTGGGGGAAAATGTCACGACTCGCGGGATCGACCTGCTCGCCCTGCACGAGGGTACCCGGCTGCATATCGGAGAAGCGGTGATCCGGGTGACGGGTCTGCGCAATCCGTGCCGCCAGATCGACGACTTCATGCCCGGACTGCTCAAGCACATGATCGAGAAGCCCGCCGATGGTTCGCTCAACCGCAAGTGCGGGGTCATGGCGGTGGTCGAGCACGGTGGCGAAATCGCCGTCGGAGCACCGATCAGGATCGAGGAGCCGGCTGGACCGCGCCGGAGACTGGAGCCGGTGTAAGCGCACGCCGGTGTAGAAGCACGCTGGTGTAGACGCACAAAGGGCGGCCCCGCAGGACCGCCCAGGTGTCTTGTGCTGAGGCCCCGGAACGAGTCCCGGGCCGCGGCTTACTTCTTGAGGGTGAGCCCACCGAAGCGCTGGTTGAACTTGGCCACGCGGCCGCCTTCCTGCAGCTGCTGCTTGCCACCGGTCCACGCCGGGTGGCTGGTCGGATCGATATCCAGCGCCAGCGTGTCGCCTTCCGAGCCCCACGTCGAACGGGTCTGGAATTCGGTGCCGTCGGTCATCTTGACGGTGATCATGTGGTAATCGGGGTGGGTATCGGCCTTCATGGCATATGCTCCGTAGCCTCGGAACGGTTCCGACCGGTCCAGCTGTGATGAGAAAGGCGCGCGCTTAGCGATGGCGACGCGGATTGGCAAGCGCGGCGTCAGTCCTTGGGAGGATCGGCGATCATCGCGGTGAACTCGACCTCGCAAGTCGTTTGCCCTTCCACGCTGGCGCGGCCCTTGAACTTGCACACCCGGCTCGACTTGCGGGTGAATTCCACTTCGAGGTCGAGCAGGCATCCCGGCTCCACCGGCGCGCGGAACTTGGCGTTCTCGATCGCCATGAAGATCACCAGCTTGCCGGTGCCCGCCAGCTCGAACGTCTCGATCCCGAGCACGCCGGCGGCCTGGGCCAGCGCCTCGATCTGCAGCACGCCCGGCATGATCGGGCGACCGGGGAAGTGCCCTTGGAAGAACTGCTCGTTGAACGAAACCGCCTTCACCGCATGAATCCGCTCCCCGAGGTCGATCGAGCGAACCCGATCGACCAGCAGGAGCGGATAACGGTGCGGCAGGGCCTTGAGCACCTTCAAGATATCGTACGGCGTCTGGCCGGCGTTACCTTGGGTGTTGATGTCGCTCATCGGCCCTGCCCCCGGTTTCGGCCTGGTCTTAGCGGCCGGTCGCGGCCGGCGGGTTCTGCGGCACGGTCGGCACGGCTGCCCCGCCCTGCGCGGCGGCCGCCTGCTGTTCGCGGATTTCGCGCGGGAGCCAGCCTTCCGGCGGCACCAGCTGCGCGCTCGGCAGCAGGGTGTTGAGTTCGTTCAGCACGTCCTGCGTGATGTTGTACGCCGCATCGGCATAGATCACCGCGCCCTGCGTGGGATCGAGAATCAGCTGGATGTTCTTGCGCTTGGCGGCATTCTGCACCGCGGTGTCGAGGCGATCCTCGATCTGTTCGGTGACATAGGCGCGGCTCAGCGAAATCGGCGCGAGCAGCTGCTGCAGTTCCTGCTGACCGGACTGGCCGATCTGCTGGATCGTCTGCCGCTGCGCATTGAGCGCGGGGTTGTTGGCGTCCGCCGCTTGGTCCGCGTTGTACTTGGTGAGCAGCGGCTGGAGCTGGGCGGCAATCGCCGCGCGGCGCGCTTCGGCAGCATCGACCTGCGCCTTGTACGTCACCGGGCGCTGGGTCTCGGCCGTCTTGTAGGCGTTGGAATTGGCCACCACCGCGGGGAGGCTGACCACGCCGATGCCCTTGACGACCTGCGCCGCGGCGGGCGCTGCGATCATCGGCGATGCGGCCGCGAACATGATCCCGGCGGCCAGCGCCGGCTTGAGATAGCTCTTCATCAGAATTGAGTTCCTACGTTGAATGTGAATCGCTTCGTGTCATCACCGGCACGCTTTAAGAGCACGTGAGCAAAATCGATCCTGAACGGGCCGAACGGCGAGTTCCAGTTGACCCCGATGCCGACCGACAGGCGCGGGCTGGGGGAATCGCCCAGGAACACCTCGCGGAACGGCGGAATCGAACTGATCAGCGCCGTGTTGGTGTTGGTCCCGAGGCAGCTCGGCGGATTGGGATTGGTCGGGTTGGTCACCGTGGTGACGTCGCCAGCCGCCGTGCCCGGGGTGCAGACAGGCGTTCCGCCGCCGGTCGGCGTGACCAGAGTGGCAACGTTGATCTGGGTGAACAGCGGGCTGCCGCTGGCATCGCGGATCGGGAATTCGAAGCCGGTCGGGAAGGTGCTGCTGCTGTCGTTGAGCTGCGGGGTGCGAACGCCCCACAGCGCGCCGACATCGGCGAAGATCGACGGCCGCAGGCCAAGTTCCTGCGCCCCGCTGCCCAGCGGAATCTCCAGCTCGGCCCGGCCAAGGTAATAGTAGTTACCGCCCAGTGCATCGTCCGACACGCTGCGCCGGTCGGTCAGTTCCAGGAACTTGGTCGGATCGGTGCTGGCGGGATCGTCCACCAGCGGGCGCCGGATCACGCGCGGGCCAACCCCGCGGATCGCGAACCCGCGGAACTGCGGCTCACCCAGGAAGAAGCGGTCGGTCAGGCGGACGTCGCCATCGCCCAGTCCCTTGATCGCCCCACCTTCGATCGAGGTGGAGAAGATGAACCCACCGCCCAGCGGCCAGAACTGCGAAGCCTTGCCGCGGATGCGGGCGAACTTCACCGATCCGCCCAGCCCGGCGAATTCCGCGCCCAGCGAGATCGAGCGACCGCGGGTGGGCCGCAGGCGGCTGTCCAGCGAATCGTACACCACGTTCACGCCCAGGATCGAGCTGGTCCGGCTGCCCACTGCGTCGCACAGGTACCGGCCCGCCAGGATCGGGTTGCACGACAGGTTGCCGGCCGCATCGGGAGTGAAGAACCGGTTCCGGTCGAGCGTCACGTCGTCGAAGTTCAGCGTGTAGCTGGCGACCGCCGACATGTACTCGGTCAGCGGCACGCCCAGCCGCACCTGGCCGCCGGTGGTGGTCTGCTGGAAGGTCGTGTTGCGGGTGTTGTTCAGGAAGTTGAAGCTGTTGGTGTCGCGCCGGTAGAGGTCGACGCCCATCGAGATGTTGCGATCGAACACGTACGGTTCGGCAAAGCTGATGTTCGCGCTTTTCGAATAGCGCGAATAGTTCACCCCGAAGCCGACGGTCTGGCCGCGGCCGCGGAAATTGCGCTGCTGGATCGACGCGGCGAGGATGAAGCTTTCGATCGACGAGAAACCGGCCGAGAGCTGAAGCTGACCGGTGGGCTGCTCCTCCACGTTGGCTTCCAGCACGATGCGATCGGGCGTGCTGCCGTCCTTCTGCGCGACTTCGAAACTGTCCTGGAAATATCCCAGCGACTTGATCCGGTTGGTCGTGCGCTTGACCTGCAGCGAGTTGAACGCATCGCCTTCGACCAGGCGGAACTCGCGGCGCAGGACCTTGTCCTGGGTCAGCGTGTTGCCGTTGACGTCGATCCGCTCGACATAGACGCGCGGCGCTTCCTTCAGCACGAAGGTCAGGCCCATCGTCTTTTCTTCGCGGTTGGGGCGGTACTGCGCCTCCACGTCGGCAAAGGCATAGCCGAAGGTGCCGGCCAGTTCGGTGAACTGTTCCTCGGTGTCCTGCACCTGCTTGCCGTTGAACCAGTCGCCTTCCTTCAGCGGCAGGTTGCGGGTCAGCACGTCGCTGTCGAAATCGCGGATCTCGCTGCGCACGGCGACATCGCCGAACTTGTAGCGCTCGCCTTCCTCGACCACGTACGTGATGATGAAGTCCTGCTTGTCGGGCGTCAGCTCGGCCACCGCGGACACGACGCGGAAGTCGGCGTAGCCCTCGGTCAGGTAGAACTCGCGCAGCTTCTGCTGGTCGAACGCCAGCCGGTCCGGATCGTAGCTGGTGTTGGAGCTGAGGAAGCTGGTCAGGCGCGCCTGCTTGGTGACCATTTCGCCGCGCAGGTCGCTGTCGGAAAACGCCTCGTTGCCGATGATGTTGATCTGGCGGACCTTGGACTTGGGCCCTTCGTTGATCTCGAACACCACGTCGACGCGGTTCTGCGACAGCTCGACCATCTTGGGCTCAACCGTCGCGGCGAAGCGGCCCTGCCGCTTGTACAGCTCGACGATGCGGGCGACGTCGGCGCGGACCTTGGAACGAGTGAAGATCTGGCGCGGGGCCAGCTTGATCTCGGGCGTGATCTTGTCCGACTTGATCCGCTTGTTGCCTTCCAGCACGATGCGGTTGATCACCGGGTTCTCGACCACGGTGACGATCACGTCACCGCCGTTGTTGACGATGTTGGCGCTGGAAAACAGCTCGGTCGCGTAGAGGTCCTTCAGCGCCTGATCGGCCGCGGCCTGGGTGTAGACCTGACCGGTGCGCAGGCGGATGTACGACACGATCGTGTTGGCTTCGAGCCGCTGGGAACCCGAGACCGAGATCGAACGGATGACGTCAGCCTGCGGGGCCACGTCCGCGGAAGCGCCCGGCACAGGGGCAGCATCCTGCGCCAGGGCAACCGCGGGTATGCCGCTCAGCACGGTTCCGCACAGCAGGGACAAAGCCAGTCTGGTCATGCCCGGCCGGGTGCGTGAACCGGCGATTTCGCGTGCCATCATTGAGGTGGGACTCCCGTCCAAATTCCAAGTTGTGCGCGAAGGTGCGCGCCCGCCGCCTGCCGGTTACAGGCCCGGCGGCACGTGCGTGCGCCCTTGCCCGATAGCGGGGTCCCGATCAAGCGGTGCGGCACCGCTTGTTCCCGCGCTGCGATCCCCGAACAGAGTGCTGCTAGCGCCCGAGGATCGGCAGCGAGAGCAGGTCGTTGATCGTGACGAACACCATCAGCGCAAGGATCACCGCCACGCCGGCGCGGAACGCCACTTCCTGACCGCGAGCGCCGATCGGCTTCCGGCGGACCGCTTCGGCCGCGTAGAAAGCCAGGTGCCCGCCGTCGAGGGCGGGGATTGGCAACAGGTTGATGAATGCCAAATTAAGCGAGATCAGCGCCGCGAACCACACGAACGCCTGCGGCCCAAGGCTGAGCTGCTCGCCCGAAAACTTGGCGATCTTGATCGGGCCGCCCAGTTCCTGCACCGACCGGTCGCCGGTGACGATCTGGCCGATCCCGACCACCATCATCTCGGCCATCTGCCAGCTTTGAACAAACGCCTGGCCCACCGCCTCGCCCACGCCCATCGGCACCATCCGCGGCTCGACCGCGTAGATGCCGAGCACGCCGACGCGCGATTCGTTGCCGAACGTGTCGCGCTGGATCATCTCGCCGACCGTGACCGGGATCTCCACCGTATCGCCTTCGCGGTCGACGGTGAGTTCGATCGCGCGGCCGGGATAGAGCGCGACCTCGCGCCGGATGGCCATGAAATCGCTGACCGGCGCACCGTCGAGCGCGACGATCCGGTCGCCCGCCTCCAGCCCCGCCGCTTCCGCCGCCGATCCGGCAGCGAACCGGTCGACCACCGGCGGTGCCTCGACCCGGCCATACGCGAGGTTGAACGAGGCGAAGATCGCCAGCGCGACGACGATGTTGGTCAGCGGGCCGGCCAGCACGATCAGCGATCGTTGCCACAGCGGCGCATGATGGAAACTGCCGTCGCGTTCCGCCGGGCTCATCGCCGCGACCTTGGCCGCATCGGGCATCGAGGCGGGGTTCATGTCGCCCTTGAACTGGCAATATCCCCCCAGCGGCAACGCCGACAGCTTCCAGCGGGTGCCGTGCTTGTCGGTAAAGCCGGCGATCTCCTTGCCGAACCCGACCGAGAACGCCTCCACCCCGACGCCGAACAGCCGGCCCATCAGGTAATGGCCGAACTCGTGCACCGTCACCAGCGGCCCCAGCAACAGCAGGAAACCGACAATGTAGAGCCAGAAGGGGGGGCTTTCGATCAACTCAGGCAAGCTCCAGCATGGCGGTCACCCGTGCGCGGGTCGCACGGTCCAGATCAAGCACTTCGGCAAGGGTTTGCGGGGCGGGCGGGAGGTTGCCTTCCTCCAGCGCGCGCGCGACCAATGCGGCAATATCGGTGAACGCGATCTGACCGGCGAGGAAGCGTGCGACCGCGATCTCGTTCGCCGCGTTCAGCACCGCCGGTGCCGCCCCGCCCGCCTGGGCCGCCTCACGCGCCAGGCGGGTGGCGGGAAAGCGCGCTTCGTCGGGCGCCTCGAAGGTCAGCGTGCCGAGCGCCGGCAGGTCGAGCGGCGCCATCGGCGTCTCCATCCGTGCAGGGTATGCAAGACAGCTGGCGATCGGCACCCGCATATCGCTGGGACCAAGCTGCGCCAGGGTCGATCCGTCGCGGTATTCGACCATCGAGTGGATCACGCTCTGCGGGTGGACCACGATGGCGATCCGATCGAGCCCTACGGGGAACAGGTGGTGCGCCTCGATGAATTCGAGGCCCTTATTCATCATTGTCGCCGAATCGACGCTGATCTTGGCGCCCATGTCCCAGTTGGGGTGCGCGACGGCCTGCGCGGGCGTGGCGGATTGGAGCCGCGCCGCGTCCCACGTCCGCAGCGGACCGCCACTCGCGGTGAGCGTGATCCGCCGCACATCCTCGATCCGGTTTCCGGCGAGGCACTGGAAGATCGCGTTATGCTCACTGTCCACCGGCAGCAGCGTCGCCCCGTGCCGCGCGACCGCGGCGGTCATGACGTCACCGGCGGAGACCAGCGCTTCCTTGTTGGCGAGCGCGATCGTGCCGCCCTGCTCGATCGAGGCCATCACCGGGGCGAGGCCCGCGCAGCCGACGATCGCGGCAACAGTCAGGTCTGCCGGCCGCGCGGCCGCCTCGATCAGCGCGGATGCTCCGCCCGCGGTCTCGATCCCGCTCATGCCGAGCGCATCGCGCAGTTCAGGCAGGCAGCTTTCATCCGCCACCACCGCGATTTCCGCGCCGAACTCGCGCGCCAGAGCGGCCAGTTCCTGCGCGTTGCAGTTGGCGGTCAGCGCAACGACCCGCCAGTCATCCCGGTTGCGCCGGATCAGGTCGAGCGTCGAGGCGCCCACCGATCCGGTCGCGCCGAGGATCGAGATCGTCCGCATCAGTTGACCAGCGTCGCTGCCAGCACGCCGACCGCGATCGCCACCGGCAACATGCCGTCGACCCGGTCGAACACGCCGCCGTGCCCCGGAATAAGCGTGGAGGAATCCTTCACCCCCGCCCGCCGCTTGAGCCAGCTTTCGAAGAAGTCGCCCGCCTGTGCCAGCACGGCGAGGATCGCGCCGAGCACCGCCGCGAGCCCCAGGTTTTCCGCGATCAGCGGCAGGCCCAGCTCAAACCGCGGGCCGGCGATCCCGCCGTCGATCGCGACGATCCACAGCACCACCCACAAGCCTGCGCCGATCATCCCGCCGATCACGCCAGCCCAGGTCTTGTTGGGGCTGATCGACGGCGCCACCTTCGGGCCGCCGATGGTACGCCCGCTGAAATAGGCGAAGGTGTCGGTGAAAACGGTCACCCCGATGATCAGCACGATCAGGAAATCGCCCGCGCCCGCCAGCACGCCGCCGGCAAAGCCGAAGTACAGCGCGCCCGCCAGGATCGCGGCGAGGCGGATGGCGACGCTCCCCGTCGCCTTCATCACCAGCATCACGAATTCGGCGAACGCGACCAGCGCCACCAGCACCACGAATGCATCGAACACCCGCCCGCCGATCACCAGCGCGGCGATGGTCACCGCCAGCATCAGCAGGGCCGAAGCGAGCCGCACCGGCAGGTCGCTGCGCCTTGCTCGCGGCGCTGCCGGGCTAATCCTATCGTCCACCAAACCGCCTCTCCCGGCGCGCGAAGTCGTCAAGCGCATCGCTTAAATGCGCCGGAGTGAAATCCGGCCATAGCACGTCGGTGAACATCATTTCGGCGTAGGCGCACTGCCACAACAGGAAGTTCGACAGCCGCACCTCGCCGCTGGTGCGGATCAGCAGGTCGAGCGGCGGCAGGGCTGCCGTATCGAGGTGGCGCTCGATCGCCTCGGCGGTGATCGCTCCCTCCTCGGCGGCGCGTGTCGCGGCGCGGGCGATTTCCTGCTGCGAACCATAGTTCAGCGCGACCGCCAGCGTCCGGCTGCCCTTGGCGGTCTGTGCCAGTGCATCTTCGAGCAGCGCGACGATATCGGGCGCAAGAACGCGCCAGTCACCCAGGATGTGCAGCTTGACGTCGTTGGCGATGAATTCGGGCAAGTCCGATTTGATGAACTTGCGCATCATGTTCATCAGATCGTCGACCTCATCCTCCGGTCGCTTCCAGTTTTCGGAGCTGAAGGCGTACAGCGTCAGGCACTCAATGGACGTGTCATGCAAGCTGCGGACGAGCTTGCGCACCGCCTCCACCCCGCGTTGGTGCCCGACCACGCGCGGCAGGTGGCGCGCCTTGGCCCAGCGCCCGTTGCCGTCCATGATGATCGCAACGTGCCGTGCGACCCCGGCCTCGTTCGTCACCCACGCGCTCCCGTCCGGGTGCTCACTGAGTGAGGATCTCCTTCACCTTCGCCGCGACGACGGCATCGGTGTCGGCGACGTGCGCGTCGGTCAGCTTCTGGACGTCTTCCTCTGACCGCTTGCGATCGTCTTCGGAGATGTCCTTCTTCTTCTCGTCGTCCTTCAGGTTCTCCATCCCGTCGCGGCGGACGTTGCGGATCGCGATCTTGGCCTTTTCGCCGTATTCGCCGGCCAGCTTGGCCAGTTCCTTGCGCCGTTCCTGCGTCAGGTCGGGCAGCGGCAGCCGCAGGGTCTGGCCGTCGATCATGGGGTTCAGGCCTAGGTTGGCCTTGGCGATGCCCTTTTCCACCGCGGTGAGGTTCGCCTTGTCCCACACCTGGACGCTGAGCATCCGCGGCTCGGGCGCCGACACGGTGGCGACCTGGTTCAAAGGCATCATCGCGCCGTACACTTCGCACACCACCGGATCGAGCAGCGCAACATTGGCGCGCCCGGTCCTGAGGCCGCCGAGATCGCTTTTGAGCGATTCCACCGCGCCCTTCATCCGCCGCTCGATGTCGGCCTTGTCATACTTTGCCATCAGGCTTCTCCCGCGTCATCGGATTGAACGATTGTCTGCACGCCCTGCCCGCTCAGCACCCGCGCCAGATTGCCCTGTTCGCGGATCGAGAACACCACGATCGGGATGTCATTATCGCGGCACAGCGCCACGGCGGATGCGTCCATCACCTTGAGATTGTCTGCCAACACCCGGTCGTAAGTCACGGTATCGAAACGGCGGGCGGTCTGGTTTTTCTTGGGATCGCTGTCGTACACACCGTCGACGCTGGTCCCTTTCAGCAGGGCATCGCAGCGCATCTCGGCCGCGCGCAGGGCGGCGCCGCTGTCGGTGGTGAAGTACGGCGCGCCGACGCCGGCAGCGAAGATCACCACGCGGCCTTTTTCGAGATGCCGTTCGGCGCGGCGGCGGATCACCGGTTCGCACACTGTGTCCATCTGCACCGCTGACTGGACGCGGGTCTGCACCCCGATCTGTTCGAGCGCGTTCTGCATCGCCAGCGCGTTCATCACGGTCGCCAGCATGCCCATGTAATCGGCCTGCGCGCGGTCCATCCCGGCAGCCGCGCCCGCCATCCCGCGGAAGATATTGCCGCCGCCGATCACCAGGCAGATTTCAAGGCCGGTATCCTTGGCCGCCTTCACTTCCTGGGCGAGCTCCGCCACGAACGCGGGGTCGATGCCGAACTGCTGGCTGCCCATCAACACCTCGCCCGACAGCTTGAGGAGCACGCGCTTAAGGGGTGGCAGGGCCATGAAGCTGGTTTCTCGTGTAACGGCCGGGGCGGATTGCGCGCTCTTATAGGCGGCGGGACCCCTGCGGCAAGGGTCGGCGGTGAGGGTCGCGAGGGCTACAAACGAAAGCGGCCGCCGGATCGCTCCGGCGGCCGCCCGTGGTTCCGGTTGGCGCTCAGCCCTTGACCGCGGCCGCGACTTCGGCGGCGAAGTCGGTCTCTTCCTTCTCGATGCCTTCGCCGAGCTGGAAGCGGACGTAATCCTTGAGCACGATCTCCGCGCCCGCCTGCTTGCCGGCGGCGGCGACGACGTCGCTGATGGCGGTCTTGTTGTCCATCACGAACAGCTGGCTGAGCAGCGCGTTCTCCTTGGCGAACTTCTTGACCGCGCCTTCGACCATCTTGGCCTGCACGTCAGCCGGCTTGCCGCTCTCGGCAGCCTTGTCGGCGGCGACCTTGCGTTCGCGCTCGATCACTTCCGCGTCGAGGCCGTCAGCGTCGAGCGCCTGCGGGAACGCGGCGGCGATGTGCATCGCCAGCTGCTTGCCGAGGCTTTCGAGCGCGCCCTTGTCGGCGGTCGATTCCAGCGCGACCAGCACGCCGATCTTCCCGAGGTTCGGCGCGGCGGCGTTGTGAATGTACGGTACCACCACGCCCTGGTTCACCGACACATGCTTGATCCGGCGGACCTGCTGGTTCTCGCCGATGGTCGCGACATTGTCGGTCAGCTTGTCGGCTACCGTGCCGCCGTCGGGATAGGCGGCGCTCTTCAGCGTTTCGACGTCATTGGCGCCGTCCGTCAGCGCCACTTCGGTGACCTTGCGGACGAAGTCCTGGAACTTGTCGTTCTTGGCGACGAAATCGGTCTCGGAGTTGACCTCGACGGCCACGCCCTTGGTGCCCTCGACGGCCACGCCGACCAGGCCTTCGGCCGCGGTGCGGCTCGATTTCTTGGCGGCGGTGGCAAGCCCCTTGGCGCGCAGCGCGTCGACCGCGGCTTCGATGTCGCCGTTCGTCTGCTCGAGCGCCTTCTTGGCGTCCATCATGCCCGCGCCAGTCTTCTCGCGCAGGTTCTTCACGTCGGCGGCGGTGAAAGCAGCCATGTCAGTCTTCCTTCTTGGTATCATGCGGCGCGGCGCCGGATTTGAGCCCGGCGCCGCGCGAACAGGGTATTAGGCAGGCAGGCGATGCGCGGGCATCAGCCCTGTGCGGCAGCCTCGGCAGGGGCCTGGGCGCCGCTCGCTTCGGCCACGTCAGCTTCCGCCGGCGGTTCGGCCATCGCGCCGATGTCCTGGCCCGAATCGATGGTCGCGCGGCCCTTCCCGCTCGAGGCGGCTTCGGCCACCGCGTCGCAGTACAGGCGCACGGCGCGCGCGGCGTCGTCGTTACCGGGGATCGGGAACGCGATGCCGCTCGGATCGACGTTGGTGTCGAGCACGGCGACGACCGGAATGCCGAGCACGCCGGCTTCCTTGATCGCGAGGTCTTCCTTGCCCGCGTCGATCACGAACATGACCGCCGGAATGCCGCCCATGTCGCGGATGCCGCCCAGGCTCATCTCGAGCTTGTCGCGCTCACGCGTGAGCTGGAGGATTTCCTTCTTGGTCAGGCCCGAGATTTCGCCCGACAGCTGCTCGTCCAGGCTCTTGAGGCGCTTGATCGAACCGGAAATGGTCTTCCAGTTGGTCAGCATCCCGCCCAGCCAGCGGTGGTTGACGAAGTGCTGGCCCGAACGGCGGGCGGCCTCTGCAATCGGCTCCTGCGCCTGGCGCTTGGTGCCGACGAACAGCACCTTGCCGCCCGAACGCACGGTGTCTTGGATGAAGTCGAGCGCGCGCGCCATCAGCGGCACGGTCTGCGACAGGTCGATGATGTGGACACCGTTGCGGGCGCCGAAGATGTACGGCTTCATCCGCGGGTTCCAGCGGTGAGTCTGGTGGCCGAAGTGCGCGCCGGCCTCGATCAATTGCTGCATGGAGACGGTCGGAGCCGCCATAGGTAATTCCTTTCCGGTTTGGCCTCTGGAGAGCTGGAACCCGTGCGGAGATCCCGCGCGCGGCACCGGTATGAAGTGCTCTCCATGTGGATTTGCCCGCCATTTCCCATCGGGAAAGATGACGAACAGGGGCGGCCCATAGCGTCACCGCGCGCGGATTGCCACCTTCAATTCACCGCGCCCGTGATTCGGACTGCCGAGAATTACCCTTGACCGTGCGGAACAAAAAGCGAACATTGTCTCGTATCGGGAACCATAACCGATTCGGAGTTTTCCACCAGTTGTCCACATACCGTCAACGCGGTTGTGCCGACCATCGAAGGTCTCGCAAAAATGATCGCTATCCTGCTCGTCGCACTGTTTGCCGCTGTCGCCGTGACCAGTGTCGCCACTCTTGCCGATGCCGCCGTCCGCGGCCGGAACGCGTTCCGGCTGCTGCGGAGCGAGCGGGTGTCGGCTCATGAGGACCGGCGCGTGACGGTGCGGTTCGAAGGCGAAGACATGTGGCAGCCGTTGCCCGCGCTGCGCCCGCTCGCGGTCAGGGGTGCTCGGGGAGCGCGCCGGGTGGTGTGGACGGCAAAGCCGCTGCGCGCTGCCGCTTGATCCGCGCATAGCGTATCCAGGCATACGGGATCAGCGCCAGATACGCGGCGCAGATCGCCACCAGCGTCCACCACGGTTCCAGCAGCAATGCCGCGAACACCAGTCCAACCACCAGGATCACTCCCAGCCGCACGTCACGCCGGGGTCGCATCAGCGTCCAGCTGAGCGTCGCCACGTTCGAGATCATCAGGAACGCGATCAGCGCGATCCACGGCGCCACCAGCCGCGGATCGCGGAAGATGTCCTCGCCGGTCGCCAGCCACAGGTAAACCGGCAGGAAGGCCAGCCCCGCGCCCACCGGGGCGGGCACCCCGGTCAGGAAGCCGGCGGATTTGTGCGGTTGTTCCTTCACGTCGATCTGCGCGTTGAACCGGGCAAGCCGCAATGCGCCGCAGATCGCGAACGCCAGCGCCGCGAACCAGCCGAGCCGCGCGAGCGGGCTGGCCGGATCGCCCAGCGACCACAGGAACAGGATCAGCGCCGGAGCGGTGCCGAAGCTGAGCGAATCGGCCAGGCTATCAAGTTCCGCCCCGAAGCGTGACTGCGCCTGCAACAGCCGTGCGATGCGCCCGTCCATCCCGTCCAGCACCCCGGCGAGGATGACGGCGATGACCGCTTCCGCCCACAGGCCGCCCATCGCGAACCGGATGCCGGTCAGCCCGGAACACATCGCCGCGGCGGTGATGGCATTGGGCACGACCGCGCGCATCGCCAGCCCGCTGGGGCGGCGGCGGGTGGCGAGCGGAACCTCGTCCTCGGCCGCCTTGGGGCCGACGCGTGGCCGGTCGAAATCTGTCATTGGTTGATGCCTTCCAGCAGCTTCTGCGTACCGATTTCGGCAAGCGGGGTTTCGCCGGCGACCACCGTCTGCCCCAACACGACTTTCGCATCAGTGCCGGCCGGAAGATAGATATCCACCCGGCTGCCGAAGCGGATCAGCCCGACCCGCTGGCCCGCCGCGACCATGTCGCCCGGCTTGACGAACGGGACGATCCGCCGCGCCAGCAGGCCGGCGATCTGGGTGAAGCCAATCGCGGTGCCGTCCGGCCGTTCGATCAGGATATGCTGACGCTCGTTCTCCTCGCTCGCCTTGTCGAGGTCGGCGTTGACGAACCTGCCCGGGATATAGACCACCCGCCGCACCGTGCCGCCAATCGGCGCGCGATTGATGTGCACGTCGAACACGCTCATGAAAATCGAGATGCGGGTGACGGGTCCGGCAGGCAGCCCGCGCGCGCCGCTGCCATCATCGACCTGCAGTTCGGCCGGAGGTGCCACCTGCGCGATCAGGGAGACCATGCCATCCGCCGGCGAGACGATCAGCCGATCGTCCTGCGGGACCACGCGCTCCGGATCGCGGAAGAACGCCAGCACGCCCAAGGTCAGGAAGGCGAGCGGCCAGGCGATCGTCTCCCACGCCAGCAGCGCGCACACGAACGCCGCCGTCGCGCCGATCAGCGCGAATTTTCTACCTTCAGGATGGACCGAGGGCCACTGCCAGTGCGCGTCGCCGCGGCCTTTGTTGTCGAGAATTTCTCCGGCCATAGGCGGTGGCTTAGGTCGTGCGCCCGATGCTCACAAGTAAAACCGAGTGGGCAAAACCGCGCGGGCGCTACCCCGCCTTGCGGACGAACACGGTCCCCGCCGAATACCCGGCGCCGAAGCTGCAGATGATCCCGGTGTCGCCCGCCACCAGGTCGCCGGAGTGCTGGTGGAACGCGATGATCGAGCCGGCGCTGGAGGTGTTGGCGTATGTATCCAGCACCGTCGGACTTTCGTCCTCGCTCGCCTCATGCCCCAGCACTTTCTGCGCAATCAGGCGATTCATTCCGGCGTTCGCCTGGTGGAGCCACAACCGCCGCAGCGAGCGCGGATCGATGCCCAACCGGTCCGCTTCTTCGACGATCATCGCGGCGACCATCGGCACCACCTCCTTGAACACCTTGCGCCCTTCCTGGACGAACAGCTTGTCGGGCTGGCCGGCGCCCTCTGGCGCGGCGCGATTGAGGAAGCCGAAGTTGTTGCGGATGTTGTTGGAGAACACCGTCTTCAGCTTGGTGCCGAGGATGTCCCAGTGGTCCGCCGGGGCCATGGCAGCATCCTCCACCAGCACCGCGGTGGCGACATCGCCGAAGATGAAGTGGCTGTCGCGGTCGCGCCAGTTAAGGTGTCCGCTGGTGATTTCGGGGCTGACCACCAGCACGCTGCGCGCGTTGCCCGCGCGGATGTAATCGGCGGCGGTCTGGATGCCGAAGGTGGCCGACGAGCATGCGACATTCATGTCGAACCCGAAGCCGTCGATGCCCAGCACATGCTGGATCTCGATCGCCATCGCCGGATAGGCGCGCTGCATGTTGGACGCCGCGCAAAGCACCGCGTCCACCTGGCCGGGCGCGCGCCCCGCCCGCTCCAGCGCCTGGCGCGCGGCGGTGACGCCAACCTCCGCCATGATCGACAGTTCGTCGTTCGCGCGTTCCGGAATGCGCGGGCACATCGTTCCGGGATCGAGCACGCTCGCCTTATCGACCACGTGGCGCGACTTGATCCCGCTCGCCTTCTCGATAAACTCGACAGAGCTTGGCTCCAGCGCCGGACGGTCCCCCACCGCGATCGCGTCAGCGTGCTCGGCGTTATGGCGCCGGACATACTCGTTGAAGCTGTCGACCAGTTCGGCGTTGGTGATTGTTTCCGGCGGAGTGTAAAGTCCCGTCGCCGAGATCACCGGGCGGTGCGTTGCGTCCATCGCGGCGGATTAGGCGCGCGGGCCGGGCACGGCAAGCGCCGCTCAGCCCGTCAGCAGCACGTATCCCCACAGACCTGCGGTCAGCACCACGATCCCGACGATCGCGGCCTTCCCGATACGCACCAGCTTGCGCCGCCGCGCCGCGGCCTTGAGCCGCGCCTCATATCCCATTGGTATTCGCTTCATGATCCCCGCCCACCGAGAAACACGCCCCACCGGGAAAGCCCTACCTTGAAAAGGCGGTGGTGGACAGGGCTGGATTCGAACCAGCGTACGCTTGCACGGGCAGATTTACAGTCTGCTGCCTTTAACCACTCGGCCACCTGTCCACACAGGGCTTACGAGCTCCACTTCCATCCCGCATGCGGGGTCCGTGGGCCGAGAGAGGCGCGCCATGGCGAAGCAGCGCTTGCCTGTCAATGGCCGCGCTGGCAGGGGCTGCCGATGGCCAAGGGCGAGAAAAAAAGAGCGATGCGCGGACGCGCCGGGCGCATGCAAGGCGGCCGGGGCAGCGGACGCGCCGGCACCGGCCAGGTCCGGCTGTGGGGCCGGCACGCGGTGGAAGCCGCGCTCAAGAACCCGGAACGCCAGCATCGCAAGTTGTGGACGACGCGCGAAGGCATTGAATCGCTCGATGGCGAACTGCCGGCGGATTTCCCGGTCGAATACGCCGATGCGCACGATCTGAGCCGGCTGGTGGCGCGCGATGCGCCGCACCAGGGGCTGGTGCTCGAATGCGTCCCACTGGAAGACGTGTTTCTCGACGATGTGATCGCCAGCGATGAAGACCTTGATGAGGGGCGAGGCGGCGGTCCGGTGCTGGTGCTCGACCAGGTGACCGATCCGCACAACGTGGGCGCGATCATGCGGTCGGCGGCCGCGTTCGGGGCGGCAGCCATCGTCACGCAGGATCGCCATGCTCCCCCCGAATCGGGAACGGTGGCCAAATCGGCCAGCGGCGCGCTCGAAATCGTGCCGTGGGTGCGGGTGGTGAACCTGGCCCGCGCGCTGGAGGAGCTGGCCGAGGCGGGATACTGGCGCATCGGCCTCGCGGGCGAAGCGGACACGACGCTCGCCGAGGCGCTGCCCGCCGGACGGGTCGCGCTGGTGCTCGGCGCGGAAGGCGAAGGCATGCGGCACAACATCGCCGGCCATTGCGATGCGCTGGCGCGGCTGCCGATCAGCGAGGCGATGGAAAGCCTCAACGTATCGAACGCGGCGGCGATCGCGCTGTATGCGGTGGCGACACGAACGCCGTAAGCGCGCCGCAACGGGGGTTTAACGGAGGGGGAACTCGATGATCTGGATCAAACGACCGCGCCGGTTTGCCGCCGCGGCAATCACGGCCGCCGCCGCGCTGTTGCTGGCCGGATGCCTGCTGACGCCGGGCAAGTTCGCCTCCACGCTCGACATCCGCAAGGGCGGCGCCTTTACCTATACCTATGACGGCGAGATCCACCTGCTGGCGCTGAGCAAGCTGGCGCAGATGGGTCAGGGCGCGAAGGCAGAGGAAGCCTTCACCGCTTTCTGCGCCGACGACGACACGTTCGAGCAGCGCGACTGCACGCCGGAGGAGGAAGCCGAGCAGCGCCAGGCGTGGGACGACGGCGCGGCCGCGCGGCTGGTGAAAAAGGACCAGGAAGCCGTGGCGATGCGCGCAATGCTCGGCGGGATCGATCCGGCAGACCCCGCGGCGGCCGAAGAACTGGCCGCCCGGCTTCGGCGCCAGGCCGGCTGGAGCCGGGTCAACTACAAGGGCGACGGATTGTTCGACGTTCGCTTTGCGCTGAGCGGCAAGCTGGACCACGATTTCGTGTTTCCGACACTCGAAGGCTTCCCGATGGCGAATTTCTTCGTCACCGCCACCCGCCGCCAGGGCGGGACCGTGCGGATCGACGCTGCGGGACTCGTCTCCCCGGCGGGGACCAACCCGTTTCAAGCGATGATGATGGGCGGGATGATGGCGGGCGCGGCGGAAGAAGCGACCAGGGTCGCGGCAGAGGCCGGCGAAGACTCGGTCACGCCGCCCGTATGGCCGGTGACGGAGGGCACCTTCACCGTCACCACCGATGGCGAGATCCTGGCCAACAACACCGACGAGGGAGCCGCCACCGGTGCCCGCGGCAAGACGCTGGCCTGGATGATCAACGTGCGCACCAAGCAGGCGCCGACCGCGCTGATCAAGATCGATTAGCGGCTGGCACCGGGTGTCCCCGCTGGGGCGCCCGGTGTCGCCGATGGCCGTGACTGGCTAGACGGTCAGTTGACCGAATCCTTCAGCAGCTTGCCCGCCTTGAACTTGGGCTGGTTGGATGCCTTGATCTTCATCGGTTCGCCGGTCCGGGGGTTGCGTCCGGTCGATGCCTTGCGGCGGGACACGGTGAACGTGCCGAAGCCGACCAGGCGGACCTCGTCCCCCTTCTTGAGAGCGCCGGTGATGGCGTCGAACACGCCTTCCACCGCGCTGGCGGCGTCAGTGCGCGACAGCCCCGCATTCTCGGCGACCGCGCCGATGAGATCGTTCTTGTTCATCCATTCCCCCTTGCGGCGATGATATGTCAGACCCGCCTGGGATGGCGCGCGCGGACCCGCCGTTCGTCCCCCAGGATTCGCTGCTGCGAAGGGCGGACTTCTGACGAGGTTTTGGCACCTGAGTCAAAGCCAAATAGGGCCGGTCCCCTGCCACGCGGGGCAAACCGAGCCGAACCGTCTCGAAACGGTCCGGTTCGGATGCCGTAGCGTCGCACCACCGGCGTTTCGTGCGTGGCTGGCCGCGCACGCCGATGTCGCGGACAGACCTAGTGCGCGGTGGCGCCTTCGCCCGGCTCATGCCGCAGCGGCTGGCTGGCAAGGTCGTCGGCCTCGCTCCACTCGATCGCATCGAGCGGGCTCACCAGCGCCCGTTCCAGTACCTGGTCCACATGGCCGACCGGCACAATCTCCAGCCCATCCTTGATGTTCTGCGGTATCTCGGCGAGATCCTTGACGTTGTCTTCCGGGATGAGGACCGTCTTAATTCCGCCGCGCAGGGCCGCGAGCAGCTTTTCCTTCAGCCCGCCGATCGCCAGCACCCGTCCGCGCAAGGTGACCTCACCGGTCATCGCCACGTCGGGTCGCACGGCGACGCCCGACAGCGTTGAAACGATCGAGGTGACCATGCCGACACCCGCGCTGGGCCCGTCCTTGGGCACCGCGCCTTCGGGCAGGTGGATGTGGATGTTCTTGCGCTGGAACACGCTCGGCCGGATGCCATAGGCCGGCGCGCGCGCCTTCACGAAGCTGAACGCCGCGGCGATGCTCTCGGTCATCACGTCACCCAGCTTGCCGGTGGTCTTGATCTCGCCCTTGCCTGGCGTGGTGACGCTTTCGATGGTCAGCAGCTCACCGCCCACCTCGGTCCACGCCAGCCCGGTGACCGCGCCGACCTGCGCCTCTTCCTCGGAGACGCCGTGCTTGAACTTGCGCACCCCGGCGAACTCGCCAAGGTTTTCGGGCGTGACGGTGACGCTGGTCACCTGCTTTTCGAGGATCTTGCGCAGGCTCTTGCGCGCGAGCCGTGCGATCTCGCGCTCCAGCGTGCGGACGCCCGCTTCGCGCGTGTAGTAACGGATCAGGTCGCGCAGGCCATCGGTGGTGAGGACGAACTCGCCGTCCTTCAGGCCATGCGCTTCAATCTGCTTGGCGATCAGGTGGCGTTCGGCGATCTCGACCTTTTCGTCCTCGGTATAGCCTTCCAGCCGGATGATCTCCATCCGGTCGAGCAGCGGCTGCGGCAGGTTCAGGCTGTTCGCTGTGGTCACGAACATGATGTCCGACAGGTCGAGGTCCAGCTCCAGGTAGTGGTCCTGGAACTTGGCGTTCTGTTCAGGGTCGAGCACTTCCAGTAGAGCCGACGCCGGATCGCCGCGGAAATCCTGGCCCAGCTTGTCGATCTCGTCGAGCAGGAACAGCGGGTTGCTGGTCCCGGCCTTCTTCAGGTTGGACACGATCTTGCCCGGCAACGATCCGATGTAGGTGCGCCGGTGGCCCCGGATCTCCGCCTCGTCGCGCACTCCGCCCAGCGACTGGCGCACGAATTCGCGGCCCGTGGCCTTGGCGATCGACTTGCCGAGGCTGGTCTTGCCGACGCCCGGAGGACCGACGAGGCACAGGATCGGCCCCTTCAGCTTGTTGGTGCGCGCCTGGACGGCCAGGTATTCGACGATCCGGTCCTTGACCTTTTCCAGCGCATAGTGGTCCTCATCGAGCACGGCCTGCGCCTGCGCGATGTCTTTCTTGACCTTCGATTTCTTGCCCCACGGCAGCCCCAGCAGCACGTCGAGGTAATTGCGGATGACCGTTGCTTCGGCGCTCATCGGCTGCATGGTCTTGAGCTTCTTGAGCTCGCTTTCGGCCTTGGCGCGCGCTTCCTTGCTCAGCTTCAGCTTGGCGATCTTGTCGGTCAGCTCGGCGATCTCGTCACCGTCCTCGCCGTCGCCGCCCAGTTCGCTCTGGATCGCCTTCAACTGTTCGTTGAGGTAATATTCGCGCTGGGTCTTTTCCATCTGGCGCTTCACGCGGCCGCGGATCTTGCGCTCGACCTTGAGCACCGACAGCTCGCCTTCCATGATCGACATGACCATTTCCAGCCGCTTGAGCGGATCGCGCTCGGCCAGCAGCGCCTGCTTGTCGGCGACCTTGCCCGCCAGCGCGGCGGAGATCGTGTCGGCCAACTCCCCGGCGTCGTCGATTTCGGTCAGATCGTTACCCGCGCCCTCGCCCAGCTTCTTGTTGAGCTTGGCATACTCGCCGAACTGCTCGACCACCTGGCGCATCATCGCCACGACTTCGCTGCCCGCCGCGGTTTCTGGCGACGTGCTCTCCACCTCGGCGACGACGAAGCCGCCCTCCTGCCGCATGGCGATCAGATTGGCGCGGGTGCCACCCTCGACCAGCAGGCGAACCGTGCCGTCAGGCATCTTGAGCAGTTGCAGGACCTGCGCGATCACCCCGGTATCGAACAGATCGTCGTCCGACGGATCGTCGCATCCCGGATCGAGCTGCGCGACGAGGAAGATGTCCTTGTCGCCTTCCATCGCTGCTTCCAGCGCGGCGACCGACTTCTCGCGGCCGACGAAGATCGACACGACCTGGCCCGGAAAGACCACGATGTCGCGCAAGGGGAGGAGGGGGAAAAGCTGGTTCATGAAAGATATCCGTCTGTTGAAAACGGATATGGGAGCTGGCGCGCGGGCGCGCAACGGGCGCAGGCACCGCTGCGCACAGTCGCATCAGAACTCGAACGAGATCACCGTGCCCCTGGCATTGCGCACGGTTCGCACGGAGTAAGGCGGCGAACCCTCGCGCCCGGGTCCGGCCCGCTGGGGGTTCCGTGCACAGTCGATCGCAAAGCTGGGCGCTGCGCTGTTTCTTGCCGGCACGGAGCGCGCCGCGCAAAACGGCTCAATCTTGAGGGAGACGTTGATCGTGGCGCGCTCTTCCGCTGCCAGCACAGGAGCGGCGGCGGCGAAGACGGGGCCGATCAGCAGAAGAAAGCGCGCCACGCGGCAGGGCTATGCCGCCGGGCACCAACAGCCTGCTGACCAGGGCCTCCGTATGAACCCCTAGGCGCGGGGCCGCCTCCGTTCAGCTGAAGCCGGGGATTTCCAGTCCCGGGGGCAGGCCCATGCCCGACTGGATCTTCTGCATCTCGTCGTTGGCCACCCGGTCCGCCTTGCCGCGCGCATCGTTGAACGCGGCGGTGACGAGGTCTTCCAGCATCGTCTTTTCTTCCGGCACGATCAGGCTGTCGTCGATCGACACGCCGAGGATGCGGCCCTTGGCGGTACAGCGGATCTTGACCAGGCCGCCGCCCGATACGCCTTCGACCTCAAGCGCGTCGAGCTTGGCCTGGGCGTCGCCCATCTGTTGCTGGATCGTTTCCGCCGCTTTCTGCGCGGCGGCCAGCATCTCTTCCATCGATTTCATGCGCGACTTCTCCATGGGGGTGAGCCGGCGGCGCCTTCTTCAGGCACCAGTTCGGCGTCGGGGAATGCGGCGAAGGCGGCTTCAACCAGCGGATGCGCGCGCAGCTTCTGCGCGGCGGCATCGCGGTCCATCTGCTCGCGTTCGTAAAGCGTGGGCGCGCCGCCCTCGGCCACGCGCTCGACCTGCCAGCGCTCGCCCGTCAGCTCGAGCAGCGCCTGCCTGAGATCGGGAGCCAGATCGTCACTGAAGCCGGGCGCCAGCGCATACGTCAGCTGGCCCGCGACCACCTCGACCGGGCGCACCTGCATCTTGAGCTGCGAGGCGAGCTGCAGGCGGCCGATCTTGTTCTCGATGTCATCGACCAACTGCGTCCAGTCGAGCGCGGCGGGTGCCACGGGCGCGGCATCGGCGCCAGCACTTGCAGAGGGCAACGCGGCGGCGCGCGCCGCCATCTCCTCCAGCGATTTCGCCAGCGTGCCCGGGTCGGGCAGATCACTCGCATGGAGGGCGCGGAGCAGCGCCATCTGAGCCGCGACCAGCGGATCGGGCGCGGTGCGCACCTCGTCGTAGCCTTTGAGCAGAAGCTGCCACAGCCGGTGAAGCTGGCCGGGAGAGAGCCGCTCCGCCCACTCGTCGATCACGGCGCGTTCTTCGATGGTGGGCGCATCGGCGCCGCTGCCGCCGACCTGGCACACGGTAATGCGGTTGGTCAGTTCCATCAGGCTGCGCATCAGCGCCATCGGCTCGACGCCCAGCGCGTACTGGTCAGCGAGCGCGGTCAGCAGGCCCTTGGCATCGCCTTCGAGCAGGTGAGTGAACAACCGCCGCTGCGCGCTCTTGTCCGCCAGCCCGAGCATGTCGCGCACCCGCTCTGCGGTCACCATCGGTGCGTTGGTCGGCCCCTCGGTGTCGAGGTCGGCGTGGGCGATCGCCTGGTCGAGGATCGACAAGCCGTCGCGCACCGATCCTTCTGCTGCGCCGGCGATCAGGTGCAGCGCTTCGTCCTCCGCCTCGACGCCCTCCTGGCGGCAGATGCTGGCGAAATGCTGCTGAAGCAGCTCGGCGGAGATGCGCCGCAGGTCGAACCGCTGGGTCCGGCTAAGCACGGTGACCGGCAGCTTCTCGACCTCGGTGGTCGCGAACAGGAACTTCACATGCGCGGGGGGTTCCTCAAGAGTCTTGAGCAAGGCGTTGAACGCATTGCGCGACAGCATGTGGACTTCGTCGACGATGTAGATCTTGTAGCGGGCGCTGACTGCCGCGTAGCGGACCGCCTCGATGATCTCGCGCACGTCGTCGACGCCGGTGTTGCTGGCCGCGTCCATCTCGATCACGTCGATGTGGCGCCCTTCGGCGATCGCGCGGCATGGCTCGCACTCTCCGCACGGGTCGATCGTCGGGCCGCCGGTGCCATCGGGGCCGATGCAGTTGAGCGCCTTGGCGATGAGCCGCGCGGTCGAAGTCTTGCCCACGCCGCGCACGCCGGTCATCAGGAACGCGTGCGCCAGCCGGTCGCGCTTGATCGCATTGGCCAGCGTGCGGACCATCGGTTCCTGCCCGATGAGCTCGCTGAAGGTCTGTGGCCGGTACTTCCGGGCGAGGACGCGATACGGCTGCGCTGCCGGAGAGGGTGCCGGCGCAGCTGCGGGTGCGGGTGCGGGCGTCGGGGCCGGCGCGGGATCGGCGAACATCGCGCTCTGACCCGCCGCTTCCAGCTCCGCCGCACTGGGGGCGCGGTCGGCATCGTCTTCGGGCGGGGTCTCGCCGAACATGTCCCCGGATTCGCTCATGAAGCGAAGCTAGGGGTTGAGGGGGCGAAAGTCATCGGATGAATGAGGAGGAGCCGGCCGACCCGCCGCAACCCGTTGTGGCTGCTTCCTTCCGGACCTGACCAGGTTGGCGGACGCAAGCGTCCGACCGACTCCCGGGCGGGCATATGGAGTCTTCGTGGTGTTTTGTCCAGCCGTCCGGCTGGCCACGGTGCCGGCGCGAAGTCATCCGCAGATGATCGGTCCGCGCACTAACGAAAGTTGTCGGCGTAGGCCTGCAGCTTCAGCCGCTTGGGCGGGGTCGGCTGGACCCGCGCGGGGATGCCGTATTTGTCGGCATAGGCGGTCGCTTCCGCTACGCTGGCGAAGGTCAGCACCACCTGGCTCTGGGTATCGGACCCACCGGCCCAGCCCATCAGCGGGTCGGGCCGGTGGGCTTCGGTGCTTTCAAATTCGAGCACCCATTCTGCAGTCCGTGCCTTGCCGGACTGCATCGTGCTTTTGGGACGTTGGTAAATACGTGCTGCCATGATGCTTTGCGTCCTAGATCAGCTTTGGGAGCGGGAAAAGGCATTCTTGGTCTTGAGGCTGGGCTTTTCCGCCCACGGTTCGTCCGGCCAGCGGTGCCTGGGATAGCGGCCCTTCATCTCCTTCTTCACGTCCTTCCAACTGCCGCGCCAGAAGCCCGGCAGATCGCGGGTGGACTGAAGCGGGCGCCCGGCGGGGCTGGTGAGCTTGAGCAGCAGCGGCGTGGTTCCGATCATCGGATGCACTTCCAGCCCGAACAGCGCCTGGACCCGAACCTCGACACTGGGCGCGTCGTCGCCGGCGTAGTCGATCGCATGGCTGGTGCCCGCGGGACTGGTGAATTCAGCCGGGGCATAGCGTTCCAGGTCCATTCGCTGCTGATAGGTCAGCCGATTGTGCAGCGCTTGGCGGATCGCCGCGGGATCGAGTTTGCGCAGCGAGTTCAACGCCCCGGCGATGTCGCCCAGCCAGTCTTCGGCATCGGCCTTGAGCGCGGGCTCCGACAGCGCCTCGATCCCGGCATACCGCGCCCGTGCGAGCAGGGTGCGGCACGCCGGCGACAGCGGCAGCGCCGCCAGCCCTTCCCGGCGAAAATGGTCGACCAGCAGCGCGATTACCGCGCCCTGGGCCGCCGACGGGTCGTGCCCGCGCGACAGTACGATGGCACCCAGCCGCCGCTCGCGCACCGGCTCGGCCGCCTCCCGCTCGGCGATCCAGCGGACGTGGCAGCGCTCCTCGATCCGGTGGTCCAGCCAGCGGGTCAGTTCGGCATACGGCAGTTCGATCGCGGCGGTGATCCGTGCCCCTTGCGCCGAGCCTTGCGCGTCGCCGATCGCCAGCCATTCGGCGCCCGCGAGGGGGGACGTCCGCTCCAGGCGGTAAGCGCGCCCGCCGGCGGAGAGCCATTCTTCCGCATCCGGGCCCCGCCGCCGCGCCACCCGGTCGGGGAAGCCCTCCGCCAGCAGCACCCCGGCAGTCGGCGCATTGGCAGCGGCGTCTTGGCCGGTCAGCTCCTCGGCGCGGCGCGCCCAGCGGGCGGCGAGCTTGCGCGCTGCGGTGGCGGAGGGCGAGCGGTCGCCCCGCCAGCGGGAAAGGCGCTGGGCCAGGTCCTCACCCCGCCCGCCCAGTCCCCGCTCCTGCAGCAGCAGCGCCAGTTCGGCGCCATCGCGCGCAGCCCCGTTCTGCGCTGCGAACAGCACCATGTGCGCTGGGCCAGGGGCCATCGCCAGTTGCGCCATCGCGCGGCCGTGTGCGGTGATGCGCCCGTCCCCGCCGATCGCGCCCAAGCTCGCCAAGGCACTTCTCGCGGCAGCCACTGCGGCGGGGGGCGGCGGATCAAGCCACGGCAGGCCCGCCGGATCGGCCGCGCCCCATTGGGCAAGCGCCAGCACCAGTGGCGCAAGGTCGGCGGTGAGCATCTCGGGCGCCTGGAACGCCGGACGGCCAGCGTGCGCGGCGGCTTCCCACAGGCGATAGGCGACCCCCGGCCCCTGCCGCGCCGCGCGGCCGGCGCGCTGGGCGGCGGCGGCCTGGCTCGCCCGGCTGGTAACCAGGTGTGTGGTTCCGGCTGCCTTGTCGAACGCAGCGCCGCGGGCCAGCCCGCTGTCGACCACCACCGACACGCCGTCGAGCGTGAGCGAGGTTTCAGCGATGCTGGTCGCCAGCACGATCCTGCGTCGTCCCTGCGGATCGCGGCGGATCGCGGCGCGCTGGGCAGCGGGTTCGACCTGGCCATGAAGCGGCAGGATCGGCGTATCGGCAAGGCGCGGCTCGAGCCGCTCGCGCACCCGTTCGATCTCCCCTACCCCCGGCAGGAAAGCGAGCAGGTCGCCCTCGGTTTCGCGCCATGCCTGCATGACCGCGTCCGCCATCGCATCCTCGATGCGCTTGGCGGGAGCCGATCCCAGCCACCTGATTTCCAGTGGAAAGGCCTTGCCCGCGCTCTCGATCACCGGCGTACCGAGGCCGATCAGATCGGCGAAGCGCGCGCCGTCGATGGTCGCGGACATGACCACCACCCGCAGATCCTCGCGCAGCACCGCGCGCGTTTCCAGCGCCAGCGCCAGGCCAAGGTCACCGTCGAGATGCCGTTCGTGCGCTTCATCGAATAGCAGCGCCGAAACGCCCGATAGCTCGGCATCGTCGAGCAGCCGATTGACCAGGATCGCCTCGGTCACGACCAGGATGCGGGTGCGCGCGGATTGCTTGCTGTCGAGCCGGGTGAGGTAACCGACCGTCTCGCCCGCCTTCTCGCCCATCAGCTCCGCCATCCGCTCGGCAGCGGCGCGGGCGGCCACCCGGCGGGGCGAAGTGACGATGACCTGTCCGGTGCACCATGGCTGACCGAGCAGCGCGGGCGCGACGGCAGTGGTCTTGCCGGCACCGGGGGGAGCGATCAGCACGGCTCCGGTTCGTTCGCGCAGCGCCGCGAGGAGATCGGGCAGCACCGCGTCGATGGGCAGATCGGCGCTCATCGACCTGGCCTACCCACCCTGCCGTTCGAGCGGAAGCTGGGACTGGTTGCGGCGATCACATGCATCGGGGAATGAAGCCCCGCCTTCTCATGGGGCAACGCAGAGGTTCAGTACCCGCGCGCCACCGCGAACTGGGCGGCCTGGGTCATGGCCCGCCGCGCTGCGCCGTCGGGAAAGATCGACAGCGCATCGATCGCGCGCTGGGCGAAGTGGCGCGCCCGCTCGCGCGTGGCCTCCAGCGCCTGATGCTGCGCGATCAGCCGGGTGGCTTCGGCGAGCGCCTCGTCGCCGCCGCGATGGCCGGCGATGGCCGCCTGCCAGAACTTGCGCTCAACCTCGCTGCCGCGGGCATAGGCGAGGATCACCGGCAGGGTCATCTTGCCTTCGCGGAAGTCGTCGCCCCGCGCCTTGCCCATGGTGCTGGCATCGGAATCGTAGTCGATCGCGTCGTCGACCAGCTGGAATGCGATGCCGAGGTTGCGGCCGTAATCGTCGAGCGCCTGCTCGCGCCGGTCGTCGCATTCGGCCACGACCGCCGCGATCCGGCTGGCAGCCGCAAACAGCGCTGCCGTCTTCGCGCCGATGATCGCGAGGTAGCGTTCCTCGCTCGTTTCGATCTGGCGCTGGGCGGTCAGCTGGTCGACCTCGCCCTCGGCAATCACCGCGCTGGCATTGGACAGTATCTTCAGGACCTTGAGGCTGCCGTCCTCGACCATCAGCTCGAACGCGCGGCTGAACAGGAAATCGCCCACCAGCACGGTCGCCGGATTGCCGAAGATGATGTTGGCCGCCGCCTTGCCGCGGCGCAGGTCGCTGCCGTCCACCACATCATCGTGCAGGAGGGTTGCGGTGTGGATGAATTCGACCGCGGCGGCGAGCTTGTGATGCCGCGCGCCGTTATATCCCACCAGCTCGGCCCCCGCGAGCGTCAGCATGGGCCGCAGCCGCTTGCCCCCGCCCGAAATCAGGTGGCCCGCCAACGCCGGGATCAGCGGAATCTTCGACTGCATGCGGTCGAGGATCACGGCATTGACCGCGTTCATGCCGGGCGCGGTCAGCGCAAGGATGGGGTCGAGGGACGGCGTCTCGCCTGCGTGTCGCTTCAGCGGGACGATGTCGGCGCTCATGGCGCGCGACATGGGGGGCTGGACCACGCTTGGCAAGCCGGGAATCGCCGCTATCGTGCGCCGCCAGATGACCGACGCCCCCGATCCCGTGCTGGCCGCTTATCGCAAGAGCATCGACAATTTCGATGCCGCGCTGATCCATATCCTGGCCGAACGGTTCCGCATCACGCAGGCGGTCGGCGAATACAAGGCGCACGCCCAGTTGCCCCCGGCCGATCCCGCGCGGGAGGCGGCGCAGATCCAGCGCCTGCGCACGCTGGCGGAAGAGGCGCAGCTCGATCCCGAATTCAGCGAAAAGTTCATCCGCTTCGTGATCGACGAGGTGATCCGGCACCACGAACAGGCGCGCGAAGCGTAGCTCCCCGGCCCGTTACCCAGCGCGTTATCCGGCCCTGGGCAGGATTAGCCGGACCAGCAGGCCGCCTAGATCCTCGCTCTCGCCCAGCGTCACCCCGCCGCCATAGATTTCCGCCACATCGCGCACGATCGCGAGGCCGAGGCCAGTACCAGGCTTGCCGGTGTCGAGCCGCGCCCCGCGTGCGAAGATGCGGTCGCGCTCGGCATCGGGGATGCCCATGCCGTCGTCCTCCACCCAGATGACGCAGGCGGCGTCTTCCGGTTCGGCATCCACGGTCACGAACACGCTGCCCCCGCCGTACTTGGCGGCGTTTTCGATCAGATTGCCTAGAATTTCATCGAGGTCCTGCCGTTCGATGGCGACCGTGGCCCCGCGGTTGCCATCAAGATCGAAGCGCACTTCGGGATACAGCCGCTCGACCGCACGACGCACCGCTTCGGCGCTTTCGCACACCGGCGTCCGCGCGTGGCCGACAGCGCGGCGGCCCACGGCGCGCGCGCGGGCGAGGTGGTGATCGACATGGCGGCGGATCGTGCCCGCCTCGCGGATCACCGTGTCGGCAAGGTCGGGCGACTTGGCGGTGGCCGCGTTGTTGATCACCGTCAGCGGGGTCTTCAGCGCATGCGCGAGATTGCCGGCGTGCGTGCGCGCTTCCTCTGCCTGCTTTTCCGAATGGGCGAGGAGGGCGTTGAGCTCCTCCACCAAGGGGCGCACTTCCTGCGGCAGCGGGTCGGCGACCCGGTTGATGCCGGTGGTGCGCATGTGCTGGATGGCGATCCGCACCCGGCGCAAGGGGCTGAGGCCATACCAGGTCTGCAGCGCCGCCATCAGGAATAGGCCCAGCCCCAGGATCGCGAAGCTCCACACCAGGATCGAGCGGATGCGCTGGATCTGCTCGTCGAGCTGCACGCGTGCCGAAGCGACGGTGAAGGTCCAGCGCGCATCGCTGAAGGGCAGCGTGACGGTACGCTCGATCACGCGCAGCGGCTCATCGGGAAACTGGGCGCTGTCGTAGAAGTGCGGCATCGAATCGACGTGGTCGGGCCGGGTGGCGAGGGTCTTGTCCCACAGCGAGCGTGAGGGATACCCCTCCTGCCCCTGCGCGCTGATCTGGAAATAGAGGCCGCTATTCGGTTCGAGGAAGCGCGGTTCGCCGATGGTGCGGTTGAAATAAACCTCGCCGTCCGGGCCGATCTCGGCCGACACCAGCATGGAATTCAGCAGGTATTCGAGCTGATCGTCGAAATTGCTCTCCACCAGATTGGTCAGCGTCCGGTCGAGCGCAAAACCGCCGCCGACCAGCAGCAGCGCGATCCACCCGAACGCGATCAGCATCATCCGGCGCGCCAGGCTGCCGGTGTGCGGGACGTGCGCCGGCTCCGCGCTCACCGGCGCTCCGGACGCAGGATGGCCCGCGTCCTGGACGGCCGGCTCAGTTGGCGCGCGGCTGGCCGTCGGGATCGTCGAGGCTGTATCCAAGACCGCGGATCGTGGTGATGACATCCGCGCCCAGTTTCTTGCGGATACGGGTGACGAAGACTTCGATCGTGTTGGAATCGCGATCGAAGTCCTGATCGTAGATATGTTCGATCAGCTCGGTGCGGCTGACGACCTTGCCCTTGTGATGCATCAGGTACGACAGCAGCTTGTATTCCTGCGCGGTCAGCTTGACCGGCTCCCCGGCTAGGGTGACCCGACCCGAACGGGTGTCGAGCCGGACCGGCCCCGCGGTCAGTTCGCTGGACGTGTTGCCCGATGCGCGGCGGATCAGCGCCCGCAGCCGGGCGATCAGTTCTTCCGTCTGGAACGGCTTGGCAAGGTAATCGTCGGCCCCGGCATCGAGGCCGGCGACCTTGTCCGACCAGCTGTCGCGCGCGGTCAGGACCAGGACCGGGAATTTGCGCCCCTCTTTCCGCCACATGCCGAGCACGGTCAGGCCGTCGATCTCGGGCAGGCCTAGGTCGAGGATCACCGCGTCGTATTCCTCGGTCGCGCCCAGGAAATGACCGTCTTCCCCGTCCGTCGACAGGTCCACGGCATAGCCGGTCTGTTCCAGCGTGGATTTGAGCTGCTTGCCGAGAGTGGGCTCGTCCTCGACGATCAGGATGCGCATGGGCGAGTGATCCCCTGTGTGTTCTATCTTGCCGCCGCGATGTGGGCGCAAGACATGAACGCGTCAACCGAGCGCGCGGTTTCCGAACCGTCGCCTCAGCGGGTGACGCCCAGCACCCGGCCGGTCCGCGCATCGACATCGACGTAGGTCACGTGGCCCTTCTGGTCGATGAACTTCAGGCGGTACGCCATCGCGGTCGCGTCGTACGCCGGACCCAGATACTGCTGCCTGTCCATCGTGGGGACCACGCGGCTTTCGATCTGCCGCAAGCTGAGCACGTTGCCCGCACGCATTTCCTTGCGCGCTTCGCCCTGGTCATTGCGCTGGGCCAGAGCGGGCGCAGCCGGCGCAAGCAGCGCAGTCACGGCAAGCGCGGGGGCGAGCATAAGGGCGAGAAGAGAGGCGACCGGCTTGTTCATGATGCCGACCTGATTACAGCCGGTGCATTGAACAACCCGTGAATGTCGCCTCCCCACGCTGTTCAGGTGGGCGCTGCCCGACTCAGCGGGTCATCTCGAAGGTCACCGATACGGTGACGGAGGTGCCGACCAGCCCGGGCTCTACCGGAGTGCTCTTGGCATCCATCGAGGCAGCGCGCGCCTCGGCGTACGGCATCGGGCGGCCGGGGTTCACCGCTTCGTCGATCGACAGCAGCCGGACGCCGTTATAACCCGCCCAGCGCGCGTATTCGGTTGCCTGGGCCTGGGCCTTCCTGAAGGCTGCCTGGCGTGCTTGCGCGCGGGGCGCGGTGTCGTCGTCGATCGAGAAGCTCGGCCCGCCGATGTCGGTCGCGCCCGCCGCCACCAGCGCATCGAGCACCGGTCCGGTCCGCTTCACGTCGCGCAGGGTCACGCTGACGCGGTTCGAAGCCTGGTAACCGCGAAACACCTGGCGCTGGGTCTGCTGGTCGTAATCGTACTGCGCGCCTAGGTTGATACCCGTGGTCTGGATGTCGGCCGGCGCGATGCCCAACGCCCTGATCCGCTGCACCACGCGGTCCATCGCGGCGGCGTTCGCACGCATAGCCTCGACCGCGGTCGCCGCCTGCGTGGTCACCCCCGCGCTGACGTCCGCGATATCGGGTTTCGCCTTGACCGTTTCGGTGACCGCAAGCTCCACCACCGGGCCTTGGGAGGTCACCTGAACCTCGGCGGCGGCGGCGGGCATGGCAAGCGATGCGGCGGCAAGCGAAAGCACGGTGCGGATCATTGAGAGGCTCCTTATCATTTCTGAAGACCTAGCTGGCTCGGCCGCGATTACGCGCGGGTGAACCGGCTTGTTCCCCTTCCCCGCCGTCGCTAGGTGCGGCCCCCTATGGCACAGCCTCCGATCTTGAGCTGGGAAGGGCTCGGCCTGCAACAAGCCGGGCGCTGGCTGTTCGGTGGGCCGGGCACAGATGGCCTCGACCTGCACATCGGCCCGCGCGACCGGCTGGCGCTGATCGGCCGCAACGGCGCGGGGAAGACCACGCTGTTCCGCCTGATCGACCAGCAGATCGATCCCGACCGCGGCCTGCGCAAGGTGAAGCCCGGCACGCGCATCGTGCTGCTGGAGCAGGATCCGAACCTGACGGGCTATGCCACCCTGATGGATTGGGCGCTGGCGGGTGATCAACCCCCGGCCGCGCACGAAGTGGAGGCGATCGCCGGCCAGCTGGGCATCGACATGACCCGTCCGGCCGACAAGGCGAGCGGCGGCGAGCGGCGGCGAGCGGCCATCGCCCGCGCGCTGGCGCAGGAGCCGGACCTGCTGCTGATGGACGAGCCCACCAACCACCTCGATCTGGCCGCGATCGACTGGCTGGAGGACTGGCTCAGCCGCTACACCGGCGCGTTCGTGGTGATCAGCCACGACCGCACGTTCCTCAAGCGCCTGACCAACGCCACGCTGTGGCTCGACCGGGGCGGGCTGCGCCGCAAGGACGTGGGCTTCGGCGGCTACGAGGCGTGGGAAGAACAGGTCTATGCCGAGGAGGCGCGCGCCGCCGAACGGCTCGACGCGCGGCTCAAGCTGGAGGCGCACTGGCTTGAACGCGGGGTGACCGCCCGGCGCAAACGCAACCAGGGGCGGCTGGAGAAGCTGTGGCAGATGCGCGCGCAGCGCGCGGCGATGATCGACCCGCAAGGCGCGGCCAAGCTCAAGCTGGCGACCGACGGCGAGTTCAAGTCCAAGTCGGTGATCGTCGCCGACAAGGTCTCCAAGTCGTTCGGTGACCGGCGGATCATCCGCGACCTGACCCTGCGCATCCAGCGCGGCGACCGGATCGGCGTCGTCGGATCGAACGGCGCGGGCAAGACCACGCTGCTCAAGCTGCTGACCGGCGAGCTGGCACCCGACAGCGGCACCGTAGAGATCTCCAAGCGCCTGACCGGCGTGATGATCGACCAGCAGCGCAGCGTCATGGCGGCCGACAAGACCGTGCGCGACGTGCTGGCCGAAGGCGGCGACTGGATCGACGTGCGCGGCCACCGCACGCACGTCCAGGGATACCTCAAGCAATTCCTGTTCGAACCGGCGATCGTCGATACCAAGGTCGGCATGCTGTCGGGCGGCGAGCGCAGCCGGCTGCTGCTGGCGCGCGAGTTCGCCAAGGCATCGAACCTGCTGGTGCTCGACGAGCCGACCAACGATCTCGATCTCGAAACGCTCGACCTGCTGCAGGAAGTGATCGCCGATTACGAAGGCACCGTGCTGATCGTCAGCCACGACCGCGACTTTCTCGACCGGACCGTGACCGTCACCCTCGGCCTCGACGGAAGCGGCACGGTCGACGTGGTGGCTGGCGGCTACGAGGACTGGGTCGCCAAGCGCAAGGCGCGCAGCACGGCTGCCAAGGCCTCCGCGCGGTCCGAACGCACCCGCGAACCGGCCCCCGCCCCGCCCCAGGCCGCCCGGACGAAGCTGACCTACAAGGACCAGCGCGACTATGAACTGCTGCCCGCGCGGATCGAGGAACTCGACCAGGCGATCGCGCGGGGGGAGGATATCCTGAGCGATCCGGACCTGTTCACCCGCGATCCGCAGCGCTTTGCGACCATCAACCAGGGGCTGGCCAACGCGCGGGCCGAAAAGGACGCCGCCGAGGAGCGCTGGCTCACCCTGGCAGAGATGGTCGAACAGCAAGCGGTATAAAAGCTTGCCCCGGTGACCGTCGCGGGCGCATTGCAGTTTCATGACACGGCCACTCGACCCGGCGCCACCCCGCCGCATCCAGCGCAACCTGCTCGCCAGCGGCGAGAAGCACCTGCTGGCGTGGCTGTGCCCGCGGCTGCCGGCGTGGGTGACGCCCGATGGCCTGACCGCGCTGGCGCTGCTGTCCGCCGTCGCGATCGGCCTCGGCTATGCGCTGAGCACCTGGAACCCGTGGTGGCTGGCGCTGTCGGTCGCCGGGTACTTCACGCACTGGTTCGGCGATTCGCTCGACGGGACCATCGCGCGTTACCGGCGGGTGGAACGGCCGCGCTACGGTTATTTCATCGACCATAGCTGCGACGGGCTGGCGACCCTGCTGATCCTGGGCGGCCTGGGGGTGAGCCCGTATCTGCAGGTGGAGGTCGCGCTGTTCGCGGTCGTCGCCTATCTGCTGATGTCCGTGCATACGTTCCTGCTCGCCAAGGTGGCTGGCGAGTTTCCCCTCTCGCACCTCGGTGCCGGACCGACCGAGTTGCGGATCGTGCTTATCGCGCTGACCGTGATCATGGGGTTCCTGGGCCCGGACGTCGGCCGGGTCGCGGGGTTCAACGGATTCGATATCCTGTTTACCGCGCTGGCCACGCTGCTGGTCGTCCTGTTCATGGTCCAGACGGTGCGCGAAGGCCGGACGCTGGCGGCGCTCGACCGCGGCAGTCAGAAAATCCGGTAGAACCGCGCCACCCGATCGAGCGCGATCCGCAGAACCACCTTGCCGCTGCGCGCCGGCCACGCCAGCGCCCTCTCCGCATCGGGCAATGTCTCCCCGGCACAGACCACCCGCCACAGCACGTCCGACAGCCCTTCGCCGGCGGCGCCGATCGCACCGTCGAAGCGCGCCTTGGCGGCGATCTGCCGCTCGCCCGGGGTCAGGCCGGTGTCCCCGGTCGACCGGATGCGCACCGGATCCCACCGCATGGTGACACTGGGAGCAAGCTGGGCACGCTCGTAATCGGCTCGCAGGCGCTCGCCGGCATCGAACAGCCGATCGTCGAGATGGCCGCGCGCATGGAGCCAAGCGATGGGCGATTCGCCCAGGTTGACGGTCACCGTCCGCCGCTTGTCCTGCGTGGCTCCGGACCGCCGTGGACCTTCCGGCGTGAGTTCGCGTTCGACAAGTTGGCGGCGCATCGGATTCTCCTCGCTGAGAAACGCCGCTTGCCAAAAGGGGTTTGCTGTAGGAAAGCGGAAAACCGATTTGGTTAGGACGCTTCGCCTGTGATTAACCGCATCCGCGACATCCGCCGGGAGAAAGGCATGACGCTGGCAGACCTCGCCGATGCTTGCCGCCCGCCCACCACGCCTCAAACGATCGGCCGGTTGGAGACGGGGATGCGCAACCTGTCGATCAAATGGATGGACCGGATCGCCGCCGCCTTGGGCGTGGAGGCGGAGATGCTCATCCGGTCCGAAGGCAGCGCGCCTGCGCAGGTGATCGCCCAGCTGACCGCTGGCGGAGCCGAAGCGCTCAGCAGCCCGCGCGATGCCTTGCTGCCGAGCGAACTGGGCGGTGAAGCGGTGCGCGTGGTGCTCGCGATCGAGGAGAGCGCGGGCGAATACCGCGCGGGCGACCAGCTGTGGCTGCGCCAGATCGCGCCGGAGGACGCGGGCCGCGCCGTTAACCGCGACGTCCTGGTCCCGCGGAAGGGCGGCCGCTTCGCGTTCGGCCGGCTGATCGATCGGCAAGGCGGCAAGGTGGGCGTGCTGCCGGTCGGCGCGGGGCAGAAGCAACTGGTGGTCGACGATCCGGCGTGGATCGCGGTCGCCGAAATGCTCGTGCGCCGGCTGTAGCTACGGTCATGAAGCGCGTTCTGTCGCTGGCGACGCTCTATCCCAACGCCGCTGCGCCCCGCTTTGGCACTTTCGTCGCGCGCAGCCTGGAAGCGCTGGCGGCGCGCCGCGACTGGCAGGTAACCGTGATCAACCCGATCGGCGTGCCGCCGGTGGCGTTTGGCCGGTACCGCGCGCTCAAGGCAGCGGCGACCGATGGCGTGGAGCACAGCGTGGCGGTCCACCGCCCCACCTTTCCGCTGGTCCCCAGGGTGGGCGGCCGGATCAACCCCGCGCTGATCGCGCGCACGGTGCTCCCCCTTGCCCGCCGGCTCCATGCCGAAGCGCCGTTCGACCTGGTGGACGCGCAGTTCTTCTACCCCGACGGGCCCGCCGCGGCGCGCATCGCCCGCGCGTTGGACCTGCCATTGTCGATCAAGGCGCGCGGCAGCGACATCCATTACTGGAGTACCCGCCCATGGGCGCTGGCGCAGATGATTGCGGCGGGGAAGCACGCAGGCGGATTGCTGGCGGTCAGCGGCTCGCTGGCCGGCGACATGGCGACCATCGGGCTGCCCGGGGACAAGGTCACGGTTCACTACACCGGGCTGGACCGCGATCGGTTCCGGCCCCTGCAACACACGCAGCTGCGCCGGCGCCTCGGCCACGAACTCGGCGTGGCGCTGCCCGATACGGCGCCGGTGCTGGTGACCCTGGGCGCGCTGCTGCCGCACAAGGGCCAGTCGCTGGTGATCGACGCGCTCGCCGACTTGCCGGAAAGGACCGTGCTGCTGCTGGTTGGCCGGGGCGACGACGAAGCCCG
This sequence comes from Altererythrobacter sp. TH136, assembly GCF_007065885.1. Lineage (NCBI taxonomy): Bacteria > Pseudomonadati > Pseudomonadota > Alphaproteobacteria > Sphingomonadales > Erythrobacteraceae > Altererythrobacter > Altererythrobacter sp. TH136. The sequence goes on from NZ_CP041409.1 coordinate 1,013,400, forward strand.
GCTGCGAGCCCAGGCGCGCTCACTCGGGGTGGCGGACCGGGTCCACTTCCTCGGCAGTCTCGATCACGACCTGCTGCCCCTGGTACTGTCGGCCGCGAATGCGATGGTGCTGCCTTCGGCCCGCGAGGGCCTGGCCAACGCCTGGGTCGAAGCGCTGGCCTGCGGCACACCGCTGGTGATCACGGACGCGGGCGGCGCGCGCGAGGTGCTCACCGCGCCTGAGGCCGGGCGGATCGTCGCCCGCAACGCGCGGGCGATCGCCGAGGGGGTGCGCGAGCTGCTCGAGGATCCGCCGCAGCGCCAGGCCGTGGCCGCGATGGCCGAGCGGTTCAGCTGGCAAACCCACGCAGAGGCGCTGGCCCGATACTACGAAAGTCTACTCGCCTAGACCTCGCCGCGCGCGATCCGCTCGGCCTGGTTGGGCCCCTTGTCGGTCGGCACGAAGCTGTCGGACTTGACCCCGAACCAGATCAGCAATGGCGCCGCCATGTAGATCGAGCTGTAGGTGCCGACGAAGATGCCCAGCGTGATCGCAGCGGTCAGGCCGAACAGGCTCGCGGGCCCGAACAGCAGCAGCGGGATCAGCGCGATCAGCAACGTCATCGATGTCATCACGGTGCGCGCCAGCGTTTCGTTCACCGACAGGTCGAGCAATTCCGGCAGCGGCATCTTGCGGAATTTCTTCAGGTTTTCGCGGATGCGATCGTAGATCACAATCGTGTCGTTAAGCGAATAACCGATGATCGTCAGGATCGCGGCGACGATGTTGAGGTCGAATTCGAGCTGGGTCAGCGCAAACATGCCCAGTGTCAGCGACACGTCGTGAAGCAGCGCGAAAAGTGCGCCCACCCCGAACTGCCATTCGAACCGCACCCAGATGTAGATCGAAATCGCGATCATCGCGAACAGCAGCGACATCAACCCCGTCTGGAACAACTCCCCCGATACCTTGCCGGATACCGAGTCCACCCCGTCGATCCGCACTTCCGGATGTGCCGCCTTGAGCGCGCCCGTGATCCGGCTGGCCATGGTGTTGGCAAGATCGGGCCGCGCTTCCGACCCTTCGGGCAGCTTCATCCGGATGGACGCTTCGTTGGGCGCGCCGAACCGCTGGATGATCGGATCGCCGTAACCCAGCCGGGTGATCTCTTCGCGCATCGAGGCGACCGGCGCATCAGCCTGTCCCACGAAGGTTGCCCGGATCATCTGCCCGCCGACGAAATCGACGCCCAGATTGAGCCCCTTGGTCATCACCAGCCCCCAGCTGGCGGCGATCAGCAGGATCGAGACGACGTAGAACGGGATCCGCCACTTCAGGAAGTGGATGTTGGTGTGATCGGGCACCAGCTTGAGGAGTTTCATGGCTTTCGGCCCTCGATCAGATGTGCAGGTCGGTGGGGCGCTTGCGGCGCAGGTAGCCGGCAACCCACATGCGGGTGATGGTGACGGCGGTGAACACCGAGGTGATCACGCCGATGACGAGCACGACGGCAAACCCCTTCACCGGGCCCTGACCGAACAGGAACAGCAGGGTCGCTGCGATCACGTTGGTTATGTTCGCGTCGAAGATCGCGCGGCTCGCCTCGCTATACCCGAACTCGACCGCCTGGACGACGCGCCGGCCTCGGTGCCGTTCTTCGCGGATACGCTCGTTGATCAGCACGTTGGCGTCCACCGCGGCGCCGATGGTCAACACGAAGCCGGCGATGCCGGGCAGCGTCAGCGTGGTGTTGAGCACCGCCATGATGCCCAGGATCATCACCACGTTCAGCACCAGCGCGGCGCACGCGTAGACCCCGAACCGCCCGTACGTGACGAGCATCAGGATCAGCACCAGACCGGTGCCGATGCCCATCGCGATCATCCCGCTGCGGATCGAATCCGCGCCCAGGTCAGGCCCGACGGTCCGCTCCTCGATCACCTTGAGATCGACCGGCAACGCGCCGGACCGCAGCGCGATCGCGAGCTGGTTGGCGCTTTCGGACGTGAAGCTGCCCGAGATTTGCGCAGTGCCGCCGCGGATCGGTTCGTTGATGTTGGGTGCGGACAGCACCTTGTTGTCGAGGATGATCGCGAACGGCTTGTTGACGTTCTGCGTCGTCAGCCGGGCGAACTTGGCGGCGCCCTGCTGGTCGAACTGAATGTTGACGACCTGTTCGTTGGTCTGCGGATTGACGCTGGCCTGCGCGTTGGTGAGGCTGTCGCCCTTGATCCCGCCGAGCCGCCGAACCGCGAGGTTCTGGCCGGTGAACGGCGTCCCTTCGGCATACGGGAAGATTTCGCTCCCCGGGGGCGCATTGCCCGCCTGCACGTCGCTCGGCAGCGCGGTCTCGTCGACCAGCTTGAATTCGAGCTTCGCGGTCTGCCCGATCAGCGCCTTGAGCTGTTCGGGATCTTCCTGCCCGGGCGCCTGCACCACGATCCGGGTGTCGCCCTGGCGGATGATCGTTGGCTCCAGCGTGCCGATCGCGTTGATCCGCCGGTCGATCACGTCCTTGGCGCTGTCCATCGCCTGGTCGAGCGCGGCGTCGAGCCCTTCCTGCGTCGGGGTCAGCACGAAACGGGTTTCGTCGACCACCTCCAGCGTCCATTCGCGGCGCAGGCCTTCGCCGTTGACCAGCGGCAGCAACAGCTCGCGCGCGCGATCGACGTCGCTGGCGCTCTCGACCATGAAGCTGAGGCGCTGGCCCTGGGTCGACACGTCGCCAATGCGAACCGCGGGGGTGGCCTGCCGCATCACGGTCCGGACCGATTCCTCCATCGTTTCCAGCCGCTGGGCGGCGATCTGGCGGCTGTCCGCTTCGAGCAGGATGTGACTGCCGCCGGCGAGGTCCAGCCCGAGATTGATCGACGGGTCCGGCAGGTTCTGCGGCCACTTGCCGCCAGCCAGCGACACCAGCGATGGCAGCGCGGCGAGCGAGACCAGGATGATCACGCTCCACAGCCAGATCTTCTTCCAGCGCGGGAAATCGAGCATTGTGCGCTGCGCCTCAGTCGTTCGCGGCAGAGCCGGCGGGCGGGATCACGTCGCCGATCGTGTGCTTGACCGCCTTGACCTGAACGCCCTTGCCCAGTTCGAGCTCGACGTAGTTATCATCCACCTTCAACACCTTGCCGACCAGACCGCCAGCGGTGACCACCTGGTCACCCCGCTTCAGCCCGCCGATCTTTTCACGGTGCAGCTTTGCCTGGCGCATCTGCGGGCGGATCAGCAGGAACCAGAAGATCGCGATCATGCCGACGATCGGCAGCCAGCTGATCCATACCGGGGGCGCGGCACCACCGGCGGCGGCAGCGAGAAAATCGAGCATCGTCAAAATGGTCCGTTCGAACGAGAATGGGCGCCGGAAAACGTAGGAACTCTCGCTCCAGCGGCAATGGCGGCGCGCCTAGCAGCATCGCCTGGCAAGGGCAATCGAGTGACAACCGTTGCGCGCGCGACACACCTGCACTTGCGCAGCTTGCGCTGCCGGAATGCCGGACCTATAGGCGCCCGCTCCACTGGTCTCGGGACGTAGCGCAGCCTGGTAGCGCATCACACTGGGGGTGTGGGGGTCGGAGGTTCGAATCCTCTCGTCCCGACCAGTGGTTTCAGCTTTCTTTGCCAGCGCGCGCCCCGCCGCGGGCATGGCTGTCCTGCAAGAAGCGAAGTCTACGCCGCGCACGCCCGCAGCGCCCGCCGCTCCGCGGCCAGCAGCGATCGATTTCGGGGGTCCGACAGCGTCGCGTCCACCTCATCCAGCGCGGCAAGGGCGCGGGTGCGCGCGTTGACGTCCCCCGCCAGGTACGGACGCAGCTGACCGAACGCGCTGGCGAGGTAATCTTCGAAGCCCAGCCGATCGGCGACCAGCCGGGCCTCGCCTCCCTCGCCCGCCATAACGTCGGGGGCCGGTCGCATGAGAGCAAGTTCGGACAAGGCCGCGCCCAGCCAGTCGATGCAGGCGATCGCGGTGAAGGGATCATTGACCCCGGGCGACAGGGCGCGCGTGGCGATCTCCACCAGTTCATCGATGCCATAGCGCAAATCCTGCTGCGCGCTCCGGCGATCACCGATGGCGAAGGCGGCGTTGCATGCTTGCGCGATCGACGGATCAACCGCTTCTCTAGGCCAGACCTCCACGATCGCGCGGCCGTTGTGCATGAAATCACCCGCGCGGCGGACCAGCCGCACCGTCAGCTGATGACGCTCGGCGAAATCGATCAGCACGCCTTCGTCGATCGCTTCGATATAGCCTGTCCGGTCGGCGGCGACGCGGACCGCTCCATCGAGGGGCGATGCCGGCGGTCCGGGTAACAGGTCGCTGCGCTCGGCGGCACGGTCGCGGATGTCGCTGAGCAGCTGCCTGCCGATCTTCGCGATCACGTTGTTGATATGGATGCCCGAGGTGACATGGTGCACGAAGTAGATCAGCACGCTGATCGACAGGATCGCCAGCGCCAGCGCGCCGAACATCGCTACGTGCGGCACGAATGCCTCGCGCACGGTGCCTGCCCTGTCGGCGCTCGCTTCTTCCGCGCTGCGGATCGTTCGCAACACCACCAGGCAATAGAGGAACGTTCCCACGAACACGCCCAGGGTCACCTGATTGCCGCGATCGCGGATGAAGTTGCTCAGCAATCGCGGCCCGTACTGGCCCGAGGCGTAGGTCACGGCCGCCAGGGTGATGGAGAACACCACGCCCGCGACAGTGATGGTCGACCCTGCGATGGTGGCAAGGATCTGGCGGGCGCCATCGGGGCGCGTGCCATAGAGCCATTCGTAGCGGCCCAGCCAGGCATCCCCGATCCGCACGTCGAGCAGGATCGCGGCAAGACCCAGCACCAGGCCGACCAGCGCCAGAAGCCCGGGGACGAACCAGTAGCTGTCGCGGATGTCCTCGACCAGCTTCCGCACGCGTACGCGAAACGCCACCCGCTTAGCCCGCGCGCGTCGCTGGCGGCGCACAGGGCGCCAGGAAACCGCGCGTCACCGCGCAGCCGCTGCCGGCACCCGGCCCGCCGTCGTCGGTCATGTGCTTCCCCTTTTGAGGGTCAACGCGGGTCAGCGGGAATGGTCCCGGGGTCAATCGTACGTCACGCCCGGCAACCCCTGCCCGCCATCGGCGATGAAGGCGTCGATCCGCGCTTCGAGTTCGGGCAGCGGCACGGATCCGAGCGCCAGCACCACATCGTGGAACTTGCGGATGTCGAACGCCGCACCCAGCGCGCCTTCGGCCTTGGTCCGCATCCGCCGGATGGTCATTTCCCCCAGCTTGTAGGCGAGCGCCTGGCCGGGCCACGAGATGTACCGGTCCACCTCGGTCTCCACCTCGTGCCGCGACAGCGCGGTGCGGTCCGCGAGATAGGCGATGGCCCGGTCGCGGGTCCAGCCATCGTGGTGAATGCCGGTGTCGATCACCAGCCGCGCGGCACGCCACATCTCGTAGCTCAGCCGGCCAAAGCGTTCTTCCGGCGTGCGGTAGATGCCCATCTCCTCGCCCAGGAACTCGGTGTAGAGGCCCCAGCCTTCGCCCATCCCGCTAAAATAGAGGTTGCGGCGGAACTTGGGCTGCTCGCCCTGCTCCTGCTGGAACGCCATCTGGAAGCTATGCCCCGGCGCGCACTCGTGCAGCGTCAGCGCGGGGATGTTGTACAGCGGGCGGGACGCGAGGTTGTAAGTGTTCATCTGGCACGCGTCCAGACCGCCGCGCCCCGCGGTATAGAAGGGCGCGATCGCATCGGCGACCGGCCGGATAGTGAAGCGCCTGCGCGGCAGGAAACCGAAGTAATCGGCCAGCTTCCCGTCCACCCGCTTCACCACGTAGGCGGATACGCCCATCAGCTCGTCGGGCGTGGCCGCGACCTGCGCGGGATCGGTGCGCAGCTTCTCGGTGAACTGCGCGATCGTGCCGGTGAAACCGACCTCGGCCATGATCTTGCGCATTTCGCCTTCGATCCGGGCGACTTCGGCCAGGCCAGTCCGGTGGATCTCCGCGGGCTTGAGGTCGAGGGTCGTGTACTGGCGGATCTGCTGCTGGTAATACGCCTTGCCATCCGGCATCGCCTCGGCCGCCAGCGTCGTGCGCGCCTTGGGCGCGTACTCGTCGCGCAGGAATGTCAGCAGCTCGGCATAAGAGGGGGTGACGCCTTGCGCGATGGCCGCGCGCCCGTCCGCCCTCAGCCGCGCCTTGTCGGCGTCGGAAAATCGCGCAGGCATGTCGGCGAAGGCGCGCCAGAACGGGCTCTTCTCCGGCTCGTCGACGGTATAGGCCGCCAGGCTCCCGTCGCGCCCCGCCAACGTCACGCGCGGAACGCTGAACCCGCGCTTCAAACCTGCGCGCGCGTTGGCGATCTGCTCGTCGAAATGGCGCGGCAGCGCGCGCAGGCGGGCGATGTAATGCTCGTACTCGGTGACCGTCTGGTATCCGGTGGGCGCGTCCCAATAGCTCCAGAAATTGGAATCGCTGTCGAACGGCATCTCCCATTCGGCAAACTTCGCGTCCTCGATCGTCTCGGTCAGCGCGGCGCGCAGCACGGCGGCGTTGGTCTTTTCCGGGGATGACAGCGCCGCCAGGTCGATCGCGCCGAGCCGCCTGCGGAACTCTACCGCCTGCGCGGCGCGGGCCTGCTGGGCAGCGGGCGTCGCGGGCGCGATGGTCGGCCCCTGGTCGGTCGATCCGTCCGCGTTCTCGATCCAGCCGTACTCGCGCACCTGCCAGTTCCAGTATTCATCGTAGAGCGCCTGCAGCGCCTCGTCGGCAGGCCCCGCGGCGGCGTCCTGCGCGGCGGCGTCCTGCGCGGCGGCGGTGGTGGCGGACAAGGAGAGGGCGGCGGCAAGCAACAGCGTCGATTTCATGCGCGCCTTCCTGCTGCCCGGCCGGCGTGCTGTCAAACCTGGCGGGCCAGAGCTACGAATGGTGAAAGAATTTTCCTACACAAACCCATCTGGTTACAGACCGACCGTTTCAACCGGAGTAAGCACATGTCTATCCTCGACGTCCTGATCGGTCCCGTCACCTCGATCATCGACAAGGTCATTCCCGACAAGCAGGCCGCCGCGCAGGCGAAGCTTGAACTGTTGCAACTGGAAGGGACGCACGAACTCAGGCTGATCGAAACCCAGCTATCGGCCATTGTTACGGAGGCTGCGTCGTCCGATCCCTGGACCAGCCGCGCGCGGCCGAGCTTCCTCTATGTCATGTACGTGATGCTGCTCGCCGCGCTGCCGATCGGCATCCTGTCGCTGTTTGCCCCCGGCACCGCCGAGACGATTGCCGGATCGATGACCGCATACCTGCGCGGCCTGCCGGAGGAACTCTACGCCCTCTTCGGCACCGGCTACCTCGGCTACACCGCCGCGCGCCAGTGGGGGAAGATCAAGGGGGTGGAGGGATAAGTTGTTTCGGCTCTGAACAGTGTGACACGTGTGACACTCGCCCCAGTCCGGCATGCTTGCACGCCGGGCCGCGGGGTCTGTAAGCAGCGCGGATGAGCAACCTCGTCTATGTCCTCAACGGTCCCAACCTCAACCTGCTCGGCACGCGGGAGCCGGAGATCTACGGCTCCGCCACGCTCGACGAGATCGCCAGGATGCTCGAGGACCGGGGGCAGGAACTGGGGCTGGAAGTCGACGTGCGCCAGTCGAACCATGAGGGCCATCTCGTCGACTGGCTGCACGAGGCGAATGCCGAAGGGGCCAGGGCGGTGCTGCTCAACGCCGGGGCCTATACCCATACCTCGATCGCGCTGCTCGATGCGATCAAGGCGATCGCCGTGCCGGTGATCGAAGTGCATCTGTCCGATCCACTGACGCGCGAGGCGTTCCGGCACGTATCCTATGTCGGCATGGGCGCGGTGGCCGAGGTGAAGGGCCTGGGTCCGCAAAGCTATGTCACCGCGCTGGAAAAGGCGGCGGCGCTCTAGCGGCTTGCTAGTGGCTTGCGGTTGGCGGACGAGCCGCGCATAGGCACTCGCCTGACACAACAAGGGGCAGGCAATGGCCGAAACCAAGGACGCAAGCGCGCGGAGCTCGGGCATGAACGTCGACACCAAACTGGTCCGTGAACTGGCCGAACTGCTGGCGGAAACCGGGCTGACCGAAATCGAGGTCGAAGATGGCGACCGCAAGGTCCGCGTCGCCCGCGGCGGGGTGATGATGGCGTCCGCGCCGCAACCGATGGCGGCCGCGCCAGCCGCGGCACCCCCGTCCGCCGCAGTCGCGCCGACGCCGGCTGCACCGACCGCGAATGCAGACGCGCTCAAGTCGCCGATGGTCGGGACCGTCTATCTTACGCCGGAACCGGGCGCCCAGCCGTTCGTCAAGGTCGGCGACACCGTCAAGCAGGGCGACACCCTGTTGATCGTCGAGGCGATGAAGGTGATGAACCCGATCGCCGCCGACAAGGCAGGGACGATTGAGGCGATTCTGGTCGAGAACGCGCAGCCGGTGGAATACGACCAGCCGCTGGTCGTGATCGGCTGATCCGGCCATGCCGATTACCCGTATCCTGATCGCGAACCGCGGCGAAATCGCGCTGCGGATCCATCGTGCGGCCCACGAAATGGGCATCGAGACGGTCGCGGTGCACTCGACCGCCGATACCGATGCGATGCACGTGCGCCTGGCCGACCACGCGGTGTGCATCGGTCCGCCGCCGGCGACCGACAGCTACCTCAACGTCGCGGCGATTATCTCGGCGGCCGAGATCGCCCATGCCGATGCGATCCACCCCGGCTATGGCTTCCTGTCGGAGAACGCCAAGTTCGCCGAGATCGTCGAGGCGCACGGCCTCGCCTGGATCGGCCCCAAGCCCGAGCATATCCGCACGATGGGCGACAAGGTGGAAGCCAAGCGCACCGCCGGCGCGCTCGGCCTGCCGCTGGTCCCCGGCAGCGATGGCGCGGTCAGCGACTTCGATGAAGCGCGCGCCATCGCGGCGGAGATCGGCTATCCCGTGATCATCAAGGCTGCGAGCGGCGGCGGCGGCCGCGGCATGAAGGTGTGCGAGGCGGAAGAACAGCTCGAAACGCTGATGCGTCAGGCCGGCAGCGAGGCGAAGGCCGCGTTCGGCGACGCCACGGTCTATATTGAAAAATACCTCGGCAACCCGCGCCACATCGAATTCCAGGTGTTCGGCGACGGGCGCGGCAACGCGGTCCATCTGGGAGAGCGCGACTGTTCGCTCCAGCGCCGGCACCAGAAGGTGCTGGAGGAAGCGCCCTCGCCGATCATCACCGCGGAAGAGCGCGATCGGATGGGCATGATCTGTGCGAACGCGATGGCGGACATGGGATACCGCGGCGCGGGCACGATCGAATTCCTGTGGGAAAACGGCGAGTTCTATTTCATCGAGATGAACACGCGTCTGCAGGTGGAACACCCGGTGACGGAGATGATCACCGGCATCGATCTGGTGCGCGAACAGATCCGCATCGCCGATGGCAAGGACCTGTCGTGCAGCCAGGCCGACATCACCTTCACCGGCCACGCGATCGAGTGCCGCATCAATGCGGAAGACGCCTGGACCTTCGCCCCTTCACCGGGAATGGTCACCGCCTATCACGCCGCCGGCGGGATGCACGTGCGGGTCGATAGTGGGCTTTACGCCGGGTATAAGATCCCGCCGTACTACGACAGCATGATCGCCAAGCTGATCGTTTATGGCCGCAACCGCGAACGATGCATCATGCGGCTGCGGCGGGCCCTCGAGGAAATGGTCGTCGAAGGCGTCAAGACCAGCATCCCGCTCCACCGGGAACTGATCCGCCAGGACGATGTCCTCAGCGGAGATTATTCGATCAAATGGCTGGAGGACTGGCTCCGGGAACGCGAAGCCTAACTTTCGCGGGTGCTCAAGGGGATAGCAGGGGGCGAGCCGGTCTGGCCCGCCCCCCGCGATTTGCTTACGTGCGCGGGCGGCTGCGGTTATGGCCGCCGGCGTTGTACATCACTTCGGACGTGCGATCAGCGTCGTAGCCCGATTTCTCGTCGTCGACGGACATGAACACCGCGCCGTCCTTCATCCGCGGGCTGTAGTACGCGGCGTCATCGTCATCGACGCCGTGGCCCTTCAGCACTTCGTTCATCGACCCGAACGCCGCGCCAGCCAGCGCGCCGATGCCCATCGCTTCGGGCACTACGCCGGCCGCGATCGCGCCAGCCGCCGCAATCGGGCCAACGCCGGGGATGGCGAGCGCCGCAACGCCGAGACCGGCACCCAAGGCGCCCCCGCCCAGAATACCGCGCAGGATGTTCTGGTGGTCTTCATCGGTCACGTTGCCGTCGGCGTCCGTAGTGATGGTGGTGCGGCCATGGTGGGCTACGACCGAGATCGAATCGTCGCGCACCCCGGCGGTGCGCAGGTCGTCGACCGCGCGGCGGGCATGGTCATGGCTGTCGAAAATGGCGTGAGTAGGCATGCGAATCTCCTTGTGGGTTATCACATACTCAAGCGCCGGCGCGGCGATGCGTTCCGACAGGGATTCGACAATCTGCCAAGCCGCGCGGTTTAGTCGGCGAGCGGCACCCCAGGTTCCTGCTTGGCGGTCCGAATGGTCAAAGATGTCTTTACGTTATCGACATTTGGCGCGGGCGTGAGCTTGCTTGTCAGGAACTCCTGGAAGCTCTGCAGATCGGGGCTGACGATCTTGAGGATGAAGTCGATCTCGCCGTTGAGCATGTGGCACTCGCGCACCTCGGGCAGCGACTTCATGTGATCCTCGAACTCGCGCAAGCTGCTTTCCGCCTGGCTTTTCAGGCTGACCATGGCGAACACCGTGATCGCAAAGCCGAGCTTCGACGGATCGAGATCGGCATGATAGCCGCGGATTACGCCCTCTTCCTCCAGCGCGCGCACGCGCCGAAGGCATGGCGGGGCGGTGAGGCCGACCCGGCTGGCGAGTTCCACATTCGTCACCCGGCCTTCGCTTTGCAGCTCTGCCAGCAGTTTGCGGTCGATATCGTCGAGATTGGCCATTGCCGCGCCCCCGCGAGATGGTACCCAGACATCGCCGGGCAATAAAGGCGGCAGATTACGGCACCGCCTGCTAATTTTATTGTTTCTGCCAGCAATTGTCCCGCTTTGCAACGCGGGGCCGAGCCCCAATGTTCACATCGGCGCTCCGTGATAGAACGAGCTGGGATACCGCCTCGCACCCGCGCCGAGCGCCTGACTGGAGCATGATGCACTTCGACGACCGCCTTGCCACCGTCTTGCGCCACCGGGCGACGGGTGAGCGTGCGGCCATGACCCAGTTCCGCCAGTTGCTCGACCTGCTGGGCAACCGCCGCGCCGGCCGCGACGAATCCATGCTTGCGGCCGCGTGGCTCAGGCTGGCGGCGCTGGGCGAGACGATTGCCGCTGACCAGCGCGCGATGATGATCCGGGAACCGGGACTGCGGTTCCGCAACCCCGAACTGGCGCTGCACCTGGCCGAGGACGAGCCCGAGGTCGCGGCGGCGGCACTCTCGGTCGCGCAGCTGAGCGTGCACGACTGGGACGCGCTGATCCCGCGCCTGCCGATCCGCGCGCGCGGCTTTCTGCGCTTGCGGCGCGACTTGCCGCAGGCGACTCAGCACGTGCTCGACCGGCTTGGGATTCGCGACCGCGGTCTGCCGAGCCCCTATCCCGCCATGGACGCGGCGCCCGCCGCCCCGCTCCCGCCCCTGCGGCCGGTCCCGGCCAACGACCTGGCGGAGAGCGATGACGACTCCGCCAGCGAAATCGGCGCGCTGGTCCGCCGGATCGAGACTTTCCGCAAGACCCGCGCCGCGCGTCCGCCGGAAGAAGCGCCGCGCCTGCCGCTAAACGAACGGCCCGACCAGGCGCGCTCGCGGTGCGAGGGGTTCGCTTTCACCACCGACGCCGAAGGGCGGATCGACTGGGCCGATGCGCCGATCGCGCCGATGGTCATGGGGGCACTCGTCCCCGTCGCCGCGGACAGCGGGCGCAACCAGCACCAGCCGCTGCGCCGTGTCGCGATGACGTGGAGCGGCGCTCCGGCGGTAGCGGGCGACTGGCTCATCGATGCGGGTCCCCGCTTCTCCGATCCGGGTGGCCGGTTCATGGGGTACGCGGGCCGGTTCCGGCGGCCAGCACTCGCCGCCGCTGCCGCCGCGTCCAGCCCGCAGGCAGATCGCATGCGTCAGTTGCTGCACGAACTGAAGACCCCGGTGAACGCGATCCAGGGCTTTGCCGAGGTGATCCAGCAACAGCTGTTCGGACCCACGCCGCACGAATACCGCGCCCTGGCCGCGACGATCGCGGGCGACGCGGCGCGGATGCTGGCGGGGTTCGACGAACTTGACCGGCTGGCCCGGCTGGAGAGCGGCACCCTCTCCCTGGACGAAGGCAGCTCGGACTTTGCGCAGACCTTGCAGGGGCTGACCGTACAACTGGGCGAGGTGTTGCGCAGCCGCAATGCGCAGTTTCTCAGCGAGATCGACGGGGCCGCGGGCGCGGTGCCCCTCGCCCGCCACGATGCCGAAGCGCTCGCCTGGCGGCTGCTGGCGACGGCGACCGGCGCGACCGGTCCGGGCGAAGTCATTGCCCTGCGCCTCTCTCGCCTGGCGAACGGCGTGCAACTGCGCATTGCCCTGCCCGCCTCGCTGGCGACGCAGGACGACGTCTTTGCCGCTGACTATCGCGCGGGCAGCGGCGCGGTGAGCGCGGGGATGTTCGGCGCCGGCTTCGCGCTGCGGCTCGCCCGGGCGGAGGCGCAGGCCGCAGGCGGCGACCTGGTGGCCGCGAACAAGGCGCTGATCCTCACTCTCCCCGGCTTGACCGCCGCCGAGGGGCAACTTAGCCACGACCGCGCTGGCGCCGCTCACGGCTGACCTCACGCCGCCCGCCAGCGGGGGAGTTGCATGGATCGTCCGATCACCCAGCCGCCGCTCCCCGGTTCGGCCGCGCGCTTCGCCCCCCGGTTCGGCACCCGCTCATTGCTGACGGTCGATACGGAAGAAGAATTCAACTGGGCGGACCCCTTCACCCGCGACGGGCACGGACTGATGCACGTGCCGCGGATCGCCCGCTTCCAGGAGTTCTGCGAAGGGCTGGGGGTGGTGCCGGTGTACCTCGTCGACTGGCCGGTCGCCACCTCGCCGCTGGCGATCGACATCATCGGCAGCGCGGTCAAGGCGGGCCGCGCCGAAGTCGGCGTCCAGCTTCACCCATGGGTCAATCCGCCCTTCGATGAAGAGGTGAGCGTCCACAACAGCTATGCCGGCAACCTTCCGCCGGCGCTCGAGCGCGCCAAGTTCCTTCGGCTGCGCCGGCAGGTCGAGCAGGCATTCGAGACTACCCCGCTGATCTACCGGGCGGGCCGTTATGGGCTGGGGGCCGAAACCGCCGCCATGCTCCGCGATGCAGGGGTGCCGATCGACACCTCGGTGCGGGCGAACTTCGACTATCGGGACGGCCAGGGTCCCGATTACAGCCGCCATCCACTGGCGCCGTACTGGGTGGACGAGGCGCGTGAACTCCTCGAATTGCCCCTCACCACCGTTTATTGGGGAATGCTGCGGCGGCAGGGCCGCTGGGTGCATCCGCTGCTGCGCAAGTTACCGAGAGTGGCCGGCGCGTGCTCGCGGTTCGGCGTGCTCGAACGGATTGCGTTGACCCCCGAAGGCGTCACCGCCGAGGAAGCGCTGCGCGGCATCGACATGGCGCTGGACGATGGCCTGCCGCTGCTGGTGCTGAGCTTTCACAGCCCGTCGCTGTCACCCGGCCACACACCCTACGTCCGCACCGAAGCCGACCTTGATCGGCTGTATGACTGGTTCCGCCGCGTTTACATGTATCTGGACATGCGCGGAGTGGCTCCCACCAGCGTCAGCGAGATCATCTCCACCGCCGAGCGTTGAGCCGCTTGCCAGCGTGCAGCCCTGCGTCTACCGCCCCGCGCACCGGCTTTGACCGGACCGGCCCGTCCGGTTCGGCCAGGGGGCCTGTAGCTCAGCGGTTAGAGCTGGCCGCTCATAACGGCTAGGTCGCGGGTTCGAATCCTGCCGGGCCCACCACCGGCGCCTTTCAAGGCGTGCCAGGTGGCCGGCATCGATGGGTCGGGGAGTGGCGCAGTCCGGTAGCGCGCTTGCTTTGGGAGCAAGATGTCGCAGGTTCGAATCCTGTCTCCCCGACCAATCAACCCAGTGAGAGCAGGATAAAAACCGGCTCGGCTAAGTGCGCGGCGTTGCCGTGCGCTCGATCCACTGAGCGAACGCGTCGATGAAGGTCTGGAAGAACGTCTCGGTCCCCTCCTTCACGATACCGCCATCGTCGCCGAACAGGTTGAACCCGTCGCCGACATAAGCCTCCGGCTGTTGCAACGTCGGCATGTCGAGAAACACCAGCGCCTGGCGCAGATGATGGTTGGCGCCGAAGCCGCCGATGGCGCCGGGGGACACGCTCATGATCGCGGCGGGCTTCTTGGCCCACGCGCTGCTGCCATAGGGGCGCGAACCCACGTCGATCGCGTTCTTGAGCGCGCCCGGCACGGACCGGTTGTATTCCGGCGTCACGAACAGCACCGCGTCGGCCGCGCCTACCTCGCGGCGGAAACGCTGCCACGCATCGGGCGCGCCGGCTTTCTCCACGTCTTCGTCGTACAGCGCGAGATCGCCGATCTCGACGATCCGCAGCGTCAGGTTGGCAGGGGCGAGCCGCGCGAGCGCCAGCGCGGCTTTTCGGTTGACCGATTCCTTGCGCAAGCTGCCCACGATCACCGCCACGTCAAATTGCTGCGCCACTATTGGTTGCTCCTGCAAGAAAGTGTGCCCGTCCGCTGACCGAACGCGCGGGCGGGCGGGTGTTTCCGGCGCCGTTCCCGGACCCGCTTGCGCGATTTTTGTGCCGTTCCCGCAGGATCACCGCCGAGGGAGCAACGCGCCCGGACTTTACAGGTCAGCGCGTTCATGAGCACCACGCGAAACCAGCGCGGGATGCTAACGGAAACGCCGCGCTACGCCCCCGGGGTGATCGCGTCGGCTTCGTTCGCGAGGATGCCGACCACCTGAGTCCAAACGCCGACATTCTGCCGCAGTTGCACCGGATCCACCTTGTCCAGCGTGTCGTCAGGCGTGTGGTGCAGGTCGAAATAGCGGGTGCCGTCCTGCTGCAGATCAAGGATGGCTG
This sequence comes from Altererythrobacter sp. TH136, assembly GCF_007065885.1. Lineage (NCBI taxonomy): Bacteria > Pseudomonadati > Pseudomonadota > Alphaproteobacteria > Sphingomonadales > Erythrobacteraceae > Altererythrobacter > Altererythrobacter sp. TH136. The sequence goes on from NZ_CP041409.1 coordinate 1,028,510, forward strand.
ACTTCGATTCGCGCGCCAGGTTCAGGTCCGCCCCGCCGGTGGCCACCTCCTGCGATGGCGCTACCCCGAAACGCGCGACGGCCTTGGCCAGGCGCTGATAGAGCGCGGGCGCGGATTGCGTGAAGTTGCTGTCAAGCCGCCAGATCCGGTCGGCGCCAAAGTCGCTTTCGATGCCGGCGTGGATCGCCTCGCCCCGGTGGGCCGCGGCGTAGGCACGGCTGCCCCACAGGCCGGTCTCCTCCGCCCCGGCGAACAGCAGCCGGATGGTGCGCAAGGGCCGGTCGCCGCGCGCGATCTGCTTGGCGGCGGCGGCGATGATCCCGCAGCCTGACGCGTCATCGATCGCTCCGGTGCCCAGGTCCCAGCTATCGAGATGGCACGCGATCAACACCGGCGGTAGCTTAGGATCGCGGCCGGTGATTTCGGCCACCACGTTGCCGCTGTCGGTTTCGCCCACCGCGCTGGGGGTCAACGTCAGTTTCATGCGGATCGGCTTGCCGCGGGCGAACATCCGCTCGAGATTGTCGGCATCCGGGTTGCTCAGCGCGCCGGCCGGGGTTGGCGTAACGCCCTCGGCGAAGGTGGTACCGCCGGTATGCGGCGTGCGGTGGTTCTCCGTCCCGATGGAGCGGATCACGGTCGCGACCGCGCCCTTGCTCGCGGCGAGGCTGGCGCCGGTCCACCGCGCAGGGCCGGCAAATCCGTATCCGGAGCCATCCTGCGTCGGGCGCATGTCGTGGCTGATGAAGGCGATCTTGCCCGCCAGGCTGCCCGCCGGGGCCGCGACCAGGTCGGCATACGTGGGGAAGTACGCCACTTCCGCCGTGAGGCCCGCCGCCCCGGTCGAGGCCGAGTTGCCGAGCGCGGTGATCTTCATCGGCTGGGCGAAGGTGCCGACGATCTCGGCGCGTTCCTCGCCCCGCACCCAGGTCTGCATCTTGTAGGGTTCGACCTTCACGCCCGCGAAGCCGTTGGCCTTGAGCCACTTCACCGCCCAGTCCCGCCCGCGCGCTTCCGCTTCGGTGCCGGCCTGGCGCGGACCGACTTCGGTGGTGATCCCTTCGACAAAGTCCCATGCGACCCGGTCGTTCTCCAGCGCGTCATCGGCCAAACGCTCGAGCGAGAGCGGCGGCGGCGCGGCAGACGCGGCGGTTGCGGCGAGGAGCGACAGCGCGGCGAGCGCGGAGAAATGCGACTTCATGCCCGCGCTGCTAGCGCCTCGCATCGGCGGTGCCAACCCGCTTGCCCCTCCCCGCCCCAACCCCTATCTGGCGGCCAACTTTCAGACACACTCTGCTTTTTTTGAGGACCACCGATGGCCGCCCAGTACGCATACGTCATGAAAGGCATGACGAAGACCTTCCCCGGTGCGCCCAAGCCGGTGCTGAAGGACATCAACCTGCAGTTCTACCAGGGCGCCAAGATCGGCATCGTCGGCCCCAACGGCGCGGGCAAGTCGACCCTGATCAAGATCATGGCCGGGATCGACAAGGACTACACCGGCGAAGCGTGGGCGGGCGAGAACATCACCGTCGGCTACCTGGAGCAGGAACCGGAACTCGATCCGACCAAGACCGTGCTGGAAAACGTCAAGGACGGGGCGCGCGAAACCGCCGACATGGTCGAACGGTTCAACGCCATCGGCATGGAAATGGCCGAGGAGGGCGCCGATTTCGATGCGCTGGGCGCCGAGATGGCCGAACTGCAGGACAAGATCGACGCGGTCGACGGGTGGACGCTCGACAACCAGCTCGAGATCGCAATGGAAGCGTTGCGCTGCCCGCCGGGCGACATGGGTGTGGAAAGCCTCTCGGGCGGTGAAAAGCGCCGCGTCGCGCTCACCCGCCTGCTGATCCAGAAGCCGGGCATCCTGCTGCTGGACGAGCCGACCAACCACCTCGACGCCGAAAGCGTCCAGTGGCTCGAAAACCACCTCAAGGAATACGCCGGCGCGGTGCTGATGATCACCCACGACCGCTATTTCCTGGATAACGTGGTCGGCTGGATTCTCGAGCTCGATCGGGGTTCGTACTACCCGTACGAGGGCAACTATTCGACCTACCTGGAGAAGAAGGCCAAGCGGCTGGAGCAGGAAAGCCGCGAGGAATCCGGCCGCTCCAAGGCGCTCAAGGACGAACTGGAGTGGATCCGCCAGACCCCGGCCGCGCGCCAGACCAAGTCCAAGGCGCGTATCCGCAAGTTCGAGCAGCTGCAGGAAGCGCAGAACAACCGCAAGCCGGGCAAGGCCCAGATCGTCATCCAGGTGCCCGAGCGCCTCGGCGGCAAGGTGATCGAGGCCAAGGGCATCTCCAAGGCCTATGGCGACAAGCTCTTGTTCGAAGACCTGAACTTCATGCTGCCCCCCGGCGGCATCGTCGGCGTGATCGGCCCGAACGGCGCCGGCAAATCGACGCTGTTCAAGATCCTCACCGGCAAGGAGACGCCCGACAGCGGCACGGTGGAGATCGGCTCGACCGTCCACCTCGGCTTCGTCGACCAGAGCCGCGACGATCTCGATCCCAAGAAGAACGTGTGGGAGGAAGTGTCCGATGGCCTCGATTACATGAAGGTCAACGGCCACGACATGTCGACGCGCGCCTATGTCGGCGCGTTCAACTTCAAGGGCGCCGACCAACAGAAGAACGTCGGCAAGCTGTCCGGCGGTGAGCGCAACCGCGTGCACATGGCCAAGATGCTCAAGGCGGGCGGCAACGTCCTCCTGCTCGACGAGCCGACCAACGATCTCGACGTCGAGACGCTGGGCGCGCTGGAAGAAGCGATCGAGAACTTCGCCGGCTGCGCGGTGGTCATCAGCCACGACCGCTTCTTCCTCGATCGCCTGGCGACGCACATCCTGGCGTTCGAAGGCGACAGCCACGTCGAATGGTTCGAAGGCAACTTCGAGGCGTACGAGGAAGACAAGCGCCGCCGCATGGGCGATGCCGCAGATCGGCCGACGCGGCTCGCCTACAAGAAACTGACGCGGTAGAATTGGCAGCAACGCGCCTGCCTGCATACTGCCGGGTATCGGCCCATTGCCGACGTTCCGTAGAAGGTGCTTCGAACACAGGTGACGATGCCAGAGACACCAAGCAGCGTTAGGACTGGGCTCCCTTCTCGATGGGTTCGAGGCCTGCGCTGCGGGTGGCTGCAAACATCTGCGGCATCGCCAGCGCGTCAAACCCATAGGGGTCGGGGCGGAACTGGACGCTTGTGCCGCTGAGCATCACGGTAAGGTAAGTCATCAATACAGGGACTGGCTTCGGCAGCTCGAGAACTTGCTCAGCTGCCGGCCCGGGCTGCGGAACACCGCCGTACACCCACGATGCGAATCGGCGATAGTCCTCCAGCCGAACACAACCATTGCTCAGCCAGCGGTCCTTTGAGTCGAACACTTCCTTGGTCGGGGTATCGTGGAGATAGATGCCGTAGTCGTTCGGCATCTCGAATTTCATCTCACCCATCGAATTCCACGGCCCGGGCAGCTGGCGCACGCGGATGTTGCTCTTGCCCGCTGCGACCTGCTTCCAGTTGATGGTCTTCGGATCGACCACCTGGGCAGCGGGCGTCCAATCGGACAGCACCTCGTAATGAAAGTTCTTCAAGTAGGAGACGCCCTGATTGAGCACGCGCTTGGCCGTCACGGTCTGGATCATGTCCGGCGGCACGTTCCAGTACGGATTGGCCTTCGCGCGCTGCATCAGAACCGCTAGCATTGGCGTATTGGTCTTCGGCGCGCCCACGATCACGCGCATGCTGTCCACCACCTTGTCACCCTGAACGAGGTATGCTTCGGCCGCGCCTGAATCGACCACCACATATCGGTCGAACGTGCGGGTGACCGGCAGGCGGTAGGCACGTTCCATGTTGATTGCGATCCGGCGAGCATAATGATCCGCGCCCAAGTTGAGCGAGGCGATCGTCGACCGGCCAGCAACGCCATCGGCGTCAAGGCCATGCACGCGCTGGTACTCGGTCACCGCGCGCAAAAGCGTCTCGTCATAGCCGCCCCCTTCAGGCAGCCCTAAGCGGGTCCGAAGCTGCTCCACGCGCCTTCCCTTGGAGCCCGCCTTCAGCGGACCGCCCGCGGCAACCTTGATCTGCGGCAAACCGCCCCAACTTGTTTTGTACCGTTCGAGACCGCCCGCGAGGCCGAGGAAAACCGAGTTAGGTTCTTTCCCTCGCGTCTCTTCGCGACCCTTGAAGATGCGCTGAAGCCAATTTCGCGGCTTTTGCTTCGGCTTCGCAACTTCAGCCATCTGCGGATCGACATAGATGAAGTCGATCCCCTGCTTAATCGAAGCGGGGATCGCGATCGGCTCATCGCCTCGCGGATTCGCCGCCAGCGGGCTGGCGGCCATTAATGCGGCGGCACCCAAGAGCAGACTGATTTTCATGCAGTTTTTCTCCAGGCTGCGATCAGCCTCTGACCAGGTCCTACGGCATTGGAATTTCAGTAGGCTGAACCCGATGACCGCAACGTTGACCGCTTTCTACCCGTTTCTGGACATGCGCGGCCGACTGTTTCGCCCCTGAAGCGGTCAGAATGCGAAGCGGGCGGATAGCTGCCCGACCACAGCAGCCGGCTGATCAGCTGTATGCTTCATCCCGCGAGCCATTTGGGATTTCGGACGATCTGTGCTAGTTCATCCACATCGCGGTCGATCTGAATAAGCGCCCCGCGACTGAGAGATTGTTTGTGCTCCCGCTTGTGACCGGAGCGACAGATGGATCTCAACCGCCTTTATTTCGATCATCAGGCGTCGCTGATCGCGGCTGACCGGACCTGTTCCAACGACAAGCGGTCTGCCCATCTGCTCAGCGCGGCGGCCATTGCCGACCATATCGCCGTTGCGCAGGCCGCGCTTGGCGCGGAAGCGTCCGCCTGGTGGTCCACGCCCGCCTTACCTGAGGCCAAACGCCACCGCGGCGCATGGCAATGCTGGTGACGCCCATTGATCGCCCGATCGTCATCTTAACCCCCAACGCGCAAAGGTGCCGCCCATGAAGCCCGATAAAGCCTACGTTCCCCTGAAACCGTTCCTCATCACCAAGAATGACGACGGCATGATCCGCCTGACGGTGCGCGAGACGCGATACAACAGCCAGGGTTATCCGCTGGTCACCGCGACCGTGGTCGACCAGGCGTTCGAAACCGCGACCAAGGCGCGCCAGCATGCGGCTGCGGAGTTCCGCGCGAAGCCCGGCGAATTCGCGATGAAGTAAGCCGGGCGACCGGCCGCCCGCTCAGGCGGCCTGGTCGATCGCCCCGTCATACGCCGCCCGGTTCGCGTGGATCTGTGGCAGGTGCGCGAATGTCCAGTCCGCCAGCGCCATCACCGGCACGGCAAGCGATCGGCCGAGCGCAGTCAGGCGATATTCCACCGATGGCGGCACCGTCGGGTGGACGATGCGTTCGACCATCCCGTCGCGCTCCAGCGTGCGCAGGGTGCGAGTCAGCATCTGCTGGCTGATCCCGCCGACTTCGCGCTTCAGTTCGTTGAAGCGGCAGGCTTTGCCCTCCAGCGACTTGACGATCAGCACGGTCCACTTGTCGCCCACGCGGCTCAACAGTTCGCTGACCGCGCGGCAGTCCGGGTTGGCGTGGGGATGCGGAGAGGTAGTCATATCGGTGTGACCTGGTCAGCAATATTTGCGTTCTTGCGGCTCTGATGTGGTCACTTATGTGGTGCTGGTCAACATTCCAGACCGGAGTTTCTGCAAATGACCATCCTGCATCTCGACAGCGCCATCACCGGCGAGGCGAGCGCCAGCCGCGAACTGACTGCCGCCATCGCCCGCGAACTGACCGCCGCTGATCCGCAAGCGCGTGTCGTCTACCGCGACCTGGCCGCCGCGCCGATCGAGCACCTGACCCTGCCCGCGTTCGCCAGCGAGGAATCGCAGTCCGCAGTGGCGGAGTTCAAGGCGGCCGACACGGTGGTGATCGGCGCGCCGATGTACAACTTCGGCGTGCCCAGCCAGCTCAAGGCATGGATCGACCGGATTGCCATCGCCGGCGAAACCTTCCGCTATACCGAAACCGGCGCGGCCGAAGGACTGTCGGGCGACAAGCGGGTGATCGTCGCGGTGGCGCGCGGCGGGCTTTATGGTGAAGGCAGCGGCCAGGCCGCCTTCGAGCATGTCGAAAGCTATCTGCGCGCGGTGTTCGCGTTCATCGGCGTGACCGACCTGACCTTCGTCGTGGCCGAGGGGCTCAAGGTCAGCGAGACGGCGCAGGCCGAGGCGATCGCCGGCGCGCATCACGACATTCGCCGGCTCGCACCGCTGGCTGCGTAAGGGCGCGGGGTTCCCGCTTTCCTACATCCGCCGGCGCTTGCTAGCGAGGGCTCACCTCAGGCCCCGTCTGCTTTCAGCGCGAGCGGACGGGCGCAAGAGCGGGAAGATTTTTGGTGCCATGGACAGTGTGACACGTGTGACACTTTGGCCGTATCGTTCAGTTTCGCGACAGCCAGGATTAACTAGAAAACGACTCATCGACATACGGCCGCAGGTGGTGGAGCGGCTTCTTCGATCTGGAGAACGCCCGTGAATATCAAGACCCTTCTGCGCACCGGAAGCGCCGCGGCGATTGCTGCTGCCCTGTCGTTCGGCGCCCTCCCTACCATCGCCCATGCGCAGGACGAGGACGGTTACAAGAACCGCCGCGCCGAACAGCGCGAAGTCCGTACCGAGGCACGCCAGGCGCGCCAGCAGCAGCGGGCCGCCCAAGCTCCGCAGCAGGCTCCGCAGCGGTCGTACCAGGCCCCGCAGCGCCAGGCCGCTCAGGCGGCACCGGTGGCGCAACAGCGCAGCGGCCGCGACTGGAACCGCGGTGATCGGCGCAGCGACACCGGCACCGCGCGCTCAGGCCGCGAATGGAACCGCAGCGGCGGCGACTGGCAGGCGCAGGCTCAAGCCCGTGCCCGTGCCCAGGCGCAGGCACAGGCGCGCGCTCAGGCCCAGACCACGGGCCGCGATCGCTCGGGCTGGAACGGTCGCACGGGTAGCACGAACAACACCTGGGAGCGCAACCGGACCTACACCGACAACACGCGCAACCAGACCTACCGTGACGGCTATCGCGACGGGCGCCGGGTCGACAATGTCCGCGACCGGCAACAGACGCAGAACGCGTATCGCAGCGGCTATCGCGACGGTGACCGCAACGACAGCTGGCGCGACGGGCGCCGGGACGGCAACTACCGCGACAATCACCGGACGTGGAGCCGCGACTGGCGGCGGGATAACCGTTACAACTGGTACAGCTACCGCAACCAGTACCAGGATCGGTACCGGCTGGGTCGCTATTACTCGCCGTACAACAACTATCGCTACAACCGGCTGAGCATCGGCTTGCGCCTTGGCAGCCTGTTCTACAGTAACCGCTACTGGATCAACGATCCCTGGCAGTACCGCCTGCCGGAAGCTTACGGCCCGTATCGCTGGGTGCGCTACTACGACGATGCGCTGCTGGTGAACGTCTATACCGGTCAGGTTGCTGACGTGATCTACGACTTCTTCTGGTAACGGACGCGCTCTTCCCGGGTGGGATTGAGTGGCCTGTCCGGGAAAACTGGACCCCCGTCAGCTTCGGCCGGCGGGGGTTCTTTTCCGCCAACTCAGCCGCGGGGATTGCCGAACGGTAGCATCCGCCACAGCGTGCCGTCCTTGTCCCAGAACGTGTGCTTCAGCGCGCCCGCCACATGCAGCGCGATCAGCCAGACCATCGCCCCGCCCAGCGTTTCGTGGATCTCGAACAGCGTCTCGCCAGTGTCGGGATTCCGGCCCAACGGCAGCGCGGGTATCTGCACCAGGCCGAACCAGTCCACCGGCTTGTCGAACGCCGAAGAACCCAGCCAGCCGAGCAGCGGCAATCCCACCAGCAGCACGTAGAACGTCACGTGCACGGTCTTGGCAAGGACCCGCTCCCATGCCTTGAGATCGCCCGTTCGCACCACCGAAGGATGCGCCAGCCGCCAGGCGAGCCGGACCAGCGTCAGCGCCAGGATGGTCATGCCGATCGCCTTGTGCGTCGCCATCAGGCTCGCGCCCGCTTCGCGCGGGCCATCGTGGGCGCTCTCGGCGAGCCGCCAGTTGACGATCACCGCGATCGCGATGACCCAGTGCAGCAGCATTGCCACCCCGGAATATCGCGCGCCTTGCTCCGCCTGCATCAGTGCCTCCCCTCTCTGTCCTGTCGCGCCACACTAGCTCCGGCTTTGCGGGCGGCAAGCCGATTGCTAGGACGCACACCATGCCGACGACCGAACTGATTCCCGACAAGGACGCCCTGCGGCGAGTGGGCGAAACCGTCCGCGCCCGGCTGGCAGCCGATCCGCGGGTGTACAAAGTGCCCACCGAAAAGGCGGAGATCTTCGCGGTCGGCGATTTCATCACTCCGTCCGAATGCCAGCGGCTGATGCGGATGATCGACACCGTCGCGCAGCCGAGCAAGCTGTACGACCAGGATTATTCGACCGGGTTCCGCACCTCGTATTCCGGGGACCTCAACGGGCATGACCCGCTGGTCAAGGCGATCGGCCGGCGGATCGACGACCTCCTGGGAATCAACGGCATCTGCGGCGAATCCATCCAGGGCCAGCGGTATTATCCGGGGCAGGAATTCAAGCCGCACAACGACTGGTTCTACACCAGCGAGGATTACTGGAAGACCGAGCGGAAGCGCGGCGGCCAGCGCAGCTGGACTGCGATGGCGTTCCTCAATAACGTGGACAAGGGCGGCGAGACCCACTTCGTGGAGGTCGGCGCCAAGATCGAACCCAAGGCCGGCGTGCTGATGGTGTGGAACAACGCGCTGGCGGACGGCTCACCCAACGAAAACACGCTGCACGCTGGCACTCCGGTGCTGGAGGGCGTAAAGTACGTCCTAACCAAGTGGTACCGGACCCGCCGCCACAGCTAGTCGGTGGTTTTGCGCACCTCCTGCGCCACCTCCTCGATGGAATCCTCCGCCTTTTTCGCCTCGCGGATCGCCAGGTGGACCATCTTGTCCAGCTTACGTGACAGCCGCACGATCTCAAGCTGGGTGCGCAGGTTCACTTCGTAATCGTGCCGGGCGGTGATCCGGTCCTTCTTCGACTGCCGGTTCTGGCTCATCATGATTACCGGCGCCTGCATCGCGGCCAGCATCGACAGCATCAGGTTGAGAAAGATGTACGGGAACCGGTCGAAGACCGGCACGCCGTAAACGTAACCGGCGTTGATCAGGACCCACGCCAGCAACACGCAGGCGAAGAACAGGATGAAGCCCCAGCTTCCGCCGACGCGCGCCACCCGGTCCGCCAGCCGGTCGCCGAAGGTGGATGCGATCTGCGCCGCTTCATCGGCATCAAGCTGCGAATAAGTTCCTGCGGCCACCCGGCAGATGACCGCCTGCTCCTCGTCATCAAGCTCGTGCAGTTCGCGGCCCAGCAGTTCGCGCGCAAGCGTTTCCGGGTCGGCCGCGCCGATCATGCGGGCGAAGTCTGGACCAGTACCTCCGCGATCAGGCGGCGGGTGTTGTCCACTCCGTATAGCGCGATGAAGCTGCCCATTCTGGGCCCCTGGTCGCTGCCCAGCAGCGTTCGATACAGCGCCTGGAACCAGTCCCGCAGCGAGGTGAAGCCGAATTCCTCGCGCTTGCCGATCTCGTACACCATCGTCTGCAGTTCCTCCGCCGAAGCATCGCTGCCAAGCATGGCAAGCTGCGCGTCCAGTTCCCGCAGCGCGGCCGCCTCGTTCTCGCTCGGCGCCCGGCGATGCAGCCCCGGCGCCACGAGGTCGCGGTTGTAGGCGAGCGCGGTGGTGACCAGCTTGTCGAGTTCGGGGTGCGCGGCGGGATCGGCATCAGGGACATAGTTCTCCAGATACGACCACACCTGCTCGCGCGTCGCTCCTGCGCCGAGCACGCCCACGAGGTTGAGCAGCAGCGCATAGGTCACCGGCACCGTGTCGCCCGCTCCCGTCCGCGCGGGATCGGTCGCGCCCAGCAAGTGCCACACCGGGTTGCCGAGCTGCTTGTCGAGCGGCTGTTCGGCCAGCGCGGCGCGAAACTGCCAGTAATCGTCCACCGCGCGCGGGATCACGCCGGGGTGCAGGCTCTTGGCGCTCTTGGGATTGGGGAAGATGTACAACCCCAGGCTCTCCTCGGTGCCATAAGTCAGCCATTCGTCGATCGTCAGGCCATTGCCCTTCGACTTGGAGATCTTCTCCCCATTGGCGTCGAGGAACAGCTCGTAGATTAGTCCTTCGGGCTTCCGGCCGCCGAGCACCTGGGCGATCTTGCCTGACTGCACGCCGCTGTCGGTCAGATCCTTGCCGTACATCTCGTAATCGACGCCCAGCGCGACCCAGCGCATCGCCCAGTCGACCTTCCACTGCAGCTTGGCCCGCCCGCCGAGGATCGACTGCTCGACCGTGCGGCCGGCGTCCTCGAAGCGGATCATGCCGGCATCGGCATCGACCACCTCGATCGGCACTTGCAGCACCACGCCGTTGAGCGCGCTGACGGGTAGCACCGGCGAATACGTCCGCCGCCGCTCTTCGCGCAGGGTCGGCAGCATGATGTCCATGATGGCGTCGTAATTTTGCAGGACATTCTTCAGCTCGGCATCGAACGCGCCCGAATTGTACCGGTCGCTGCCGGCGACGAATTCGTATTCGAACCCGAACCGGTCGAGGAACGCGCGCAGCATCGCGTTGTTGCGCCCCGCGAAGCTGTCGTTCGTGCCGAAGGGATCGGGGATGCGGCTGAGCGGCAGGCCGAGATGGCGGGTCAGCATCTCCTTGTTGGGGACGTTATCGGGCACCTTGCGCAGCCCGTCCATGTCGTCGCTAAACGCGATCAGGCGGGTCGGCGCGCCGCCGGTCAGCGCCTCGAACGCGCGGCGCACCAGCGTGGTGCGAAGCACTTCCTGGAAGGTGCCGATGTGCGGCAGGCCGCTGGGGCCATAGCCCGTTTCGAACACCACCGGCTGGCCATCCGGGCGGCGCCCCTCGGGATAGCGCTTGAGCAGCTTGCGCGCCTCCTCGAACGGCCAGGCCTTGGATACGCGGGCGGCTTCGGTCAGGGCATCATCGATCATCGGGGCTTCATTTAGTGAAACGGCCGCGGACGCAAGGGCAAGCGGCCCGCCGCGGCGGGGCTTGTGTCACACGTGTCACACTGTCCTCGGCGCAAATATCACAGTCTGCGCGAACGGCGCCGGATCGCTGGGCATGACGGGTGCGAACAGTTGCATGTTTAGATTCTAGGCGGCCAGTACGGCTGTAGGAAAGCCGTGTTTACTTTTCGTTCCACGCTCCGCATGGATTGCCAGGTGAGCGCGCTGCTGCCCCTCCCCGCCCTCCACGCGAGCCATGCCGGCATCTGGCTGCGCGACCGCGAAGTGACCCGCGGGTGCGGCAAGGGCGATGCGGTGATGGCGACGGCCGACACCCCGCTGCTGCTGCTCAACGCGCCGCTGGTCGCGACACGGCTCGGCTATCCCGACCTGTCGGGCCTGGATCTGCTGGAGCTGTTCGCTTTCGTTCACCCCGCGCGGTTCGCGGTGCCGACGCCCAAGGGGCTGGCGCATGCGCTGGGGCTGGACGAGCCGGCGGCCGACGACGCGGTGCCGGCGTTCCTGCAGGCTGCCGCGGGCAAGCTGATCGCCACCTGCGAAAGCGCCGACTGGCCCGAGCGCGAGGGCGCGTGGTCCACTCTCCAGTCGCTGGTCCGGCTGCGCTGGCCGTGGGCCCAGGTACTCGTTCCCCATGTCCGCAAGCCCGAACGCGCCGAGCGCTGGCTGTTCGCGCGGCTGCCCGAGTGGGAGGAAGCGCCCGAGCGCCCCGCCCCCGGTCACGTGCTGATCGAGGAGGAGGAGGTCGAGGGCCGCCTCGCACGGCTGACCGGCGAAGGCGCCGAACATCGCGCCGGCCAACGCCGCTACGCGCGCGAAGCGGGCGCCGTGTTCGCGCCGCGGCCGAAGCGCGGGGTGCCGCATGTGCTTCTGGCGCAAGCCGGTACGGGCATCGGCAAGACGCTGGGCTATCTCGCACCGGCGCATCTGTGGAGCGAGAAGTCCGGCGGCACGGTGTGGGTCAGCACCTACACCAAGAACCTCCAGCGCCAGCTCCGCCGCGAAAGCGGGCGTGCGTGGCCGCAAGCGCGTGCGGACGGCACCCGCCCGGTGGTGGTGCGCAAAGGGCGTGAGAACTACCTGTGCCTGCTCAATCTGGAAGACGCGCTGCAGGGCGGGTTCGGCGGGCGCGCGGCGATCCTGGCCCAGCTCGTCGCGCGGTGGGCGGCGTTCAGCCAGGACGGCGACATGATCGGCGGCGACCTGCCCGGCTGGTTGGGCACGCTGTTCCGCAAGCGCGGGATCGCCGCGCTGACCGACCAGCGCGGCGAATGCGTCTATGCCGGGTGCCCGCATTACCGGAAGTGCTTCATCGAGCACGCCGCGCGCGCCTCCGCGCAGGCCGACCTCGTCATTGCCAACCACGCGCTGGTGATGGTCAACGCAGCGCGCGGGCGTGATCATGCGCAGCGCCCCACGCGGATCGTGTTCGACGAAGGGCATCACGTGTTCGAGGCGGCGGATTCTACCTTTGCCGCCGCGCTGACCGGGGCCGAGGCGATCGAGCTGCGCCGGTGGATCGTCGGTCCGGAAAAGCAGTCGCGCGGACGGCGGCGCGGGCTTGCCGCGCGGCTGGCCGATGTCGCCAGCTATGATGACGCGGGCGGCGCCGCGATCGAGGCGGCGCTGGAGGCGGCGCAGGCGCTGCCGAGCGAAGGCTGGCTGCAGCGCCTGGTCGAAGGCGTGCCGGCGGGACCGGTCGAGGCGCTGCTCGGCGCGGTGCGCGCGACGACCTATGCCCGCGACGAAAGCGGCGGGCAGGAAGCGGGTTACGGCATCGAGACCGAGGCCGCCGGCCTCGATGGGCCGGTGGTGGAGCTGGCCGCGCAAGCCGCCGGTGCCCTCGCCGCGATCCGTTCTCCCCTGATGAAGCTGGGGGGCCGGCTGGAGGCGGTGATCGCCGATCCGCCCGACTGGCTGGACGGGCAAGGCCGCGCCCGGATCGAAGGCGCGCGTCATTCGCTGCAATGGCGCTGCGACCTGCTCGCCGCGTGGGAAGCGCTGCTGGACCGGCTCGGCGGGCCGGGCGACCCCGAATTCGTCGATTGGCTGGCGGTGGAGCGCAGCGATACGCGCGAATTCGACGTCGGGCTGCATCGCCACTGGCTCGACCCGATGAAGCCGTTTGCCCAGGTGGTGCTGGAGCCGGCGCACGGGGTGATGCTGACCAGCGCGACGCTGAAGGACGGGCCGGACTGGGACGCGGCGGTCGCGCGCAGCGGGGCACGGCATCTCGACGCCCAGCCGCGGTTGAGCGAGGCGGAGAGCCCGTTCGATTACGCCAGCAACGCCGAAGTGCTGATCGTCACCGACATCCAGCGCGGCGACGTTCCGGGGCTGGCAGGCGCATACGGCCGCATCATCGAGGCGTGCGGCGGCGGGGTGCTGGGGCTGTTCACCGCCATCCGCCGCCTGCGCGCGGTACACGGCCGCATCGCCGACCGGCTCGCGCGTTCGGGTTTGCCGCTCTATTCGCAGCACGTCGATCCGATCGACACCGGCACGCTGGTCGATATTTTCCGCGACGATCCCGCCGCCTCGTTGCTCGGCGCCGATGCCTTGCGCGACGGGGTTGATGTTCCCGGGCGGAGTCTCAGGTGCGTCGTCATGGAACAGGTCCCCTGGCCGCGCCCGACCATCCTGCACCGTGCGCGCCGGGCGGCGGGCGGCGGCAGCGCGTATGACGACCGCATCATCCGCGCGCGGCTGGCGCAGGCGTTCGGGCGGCTGATCCGGTCCAAGGACGACCGCGGCCACTTTGTCGTCCTGTCGCCTGCGTTCCCCAGCCGCCTGTTGCCGGCCTTCCCCGCCGGCACGCCGGTGATCCGCTGCACGCTCGACGAGGCTTTACAACGCCTCGCATCCGGTGTTTCGGGCGCGCAAGAGTCGGCCGAAGCGGCCGCTGACGGGATCACTTAACCTGCCCAAGCTGCTCGGCCTCCTGCGCCACGCGAAGTCCGATTGGGACGACATCGGGATGCGCGATTTCGACCGCGGGCTGAACGACCGAGGCCGGCGCGGCGCGGCGCTGATCGGCGCGCACATCCGCGATCACGGCGTCAAGTGGGACGCGCTGATCGCCAGCCCCGCGGCACGGGTTAAGCAGACGCTGGAGGCCGCGCTGCTGGGGATCGAGCCGCGCTATGACAAGCGGCTCTACCTCGCCGATGTCGAAACCCTGCTGGATGTGCTGCGCGAGGCGGGCGACGCGAAAGCGGTCCTGATCGCGGGGCACAATCCGGGCTTGCAGGACGTGCTGTTCGCGATGGTCGCCCCGGCGGCCGAGAACGAGCTGTTCGATGAAGCCACGGTCAAGTTTCCTACCGCGTCGTTCGCGGCGCTTGAACTGGCGATCGACGACTGGGCCTCGCTGGAAAAGGAACGCGGCAAGCTGGTCCACTTCGCCCGGCCGCGCGATCTCGATCCGGCGCTGGGGCCGGAAAGCTAGACCCGGTTGCCGTAAAGCCGCAGCCCGATCGCGGCGAGCACCGTCAACGCCAGGCACGAAGCGAACGCGTACGCCGCCGTGCCTGCCCAACCAAACGCGTCGTATACCGCGGTGCCGGCCACGCTGCCGACCGCGCCGCCGACGAACATCAGCACGATGTAGATCGTGGTCAGCCGGGTGCGCAGCGCGGGATCGAGCGCGAGGAAGGTCATCCGGGTGGTGACGTCGATCGCCGGACCGACGATGTTGCCCAGGATCAGCGGGATCGCCAGCAGGATCAGGTTGCCGCTGAAGGGATAGAGCAGCGCGACGCCGGCGGTCTGGGCCACGGCGAACCACAGCCGCGCCCGCCGTGGGCCAACGCGATCGGCCAGCCGGCCCCACATCGGCGTGGTGAACACGCTGATCGCGGCAAACCCGGCGAGGTAACCGACCACGTCGGTGCCGTAACCCATCTCGGGCGAGGTGAGATACAGCGCCAGGCCCAGCCACAAGGCGATGAACTGTCCAAAGCCGATCCCCTGGATCGCGCCGGACAGCAGGATTTCGCGGTGGGTCCGCGCCAGGCCAATCAGCGAGCCGAGCAGCGTCAGGTAACCGAGCCCCTCCTTGCGCGCCGCATCGGGTTCGGCGCGCATGATCCGCGGCATCGCCAGGGTGATTGCGATCATTGCCGCGCTGGCGATCCAGTAAACGGTGCGCCAGCCGAAATGCTCGGCCACCACGCCGGCGCCGACCCGCGCCACCAGGATGCCGAAGATGACCCCTGCGGTGAGGATCGCGGTCACATGGCCGAGCCGTTCCGGCGCGACCCGCTTCGAGGCATAGGCCGGCAGCAGATAGGGCGCGACCGTGAAAAAGCCGAGCACGGTCGATCCGGCGACAAACAGGGTGAACCCTTGCGCGAACGTCATCACCAGCAGGCCCACCGTCTGCCCGCCGGTGAACAGGATCGTTAGCAGGCGATTGGAGTACCGGTCGCCCAGCGGCAACAGCAGCAGGATGCCGACCGCCACGGCCAGCTGGTTGAGCGCCGGAGCGATCCCGATCCGCGCGGTGCTGACGCCGAAATGCTGGGCCACCTCGCCGATGATCGGGTGGATGTAATACGCGTTGGCGGTCACCACGGCGGCGGCCACCGCGAGCAGATATTCCTGAGTTCGCGTGAGATGGCCGGTCATGCCCGGCGGCCTGTCGGGGCGGTTTTGGCGCGGGTCAACCGGCGAAATCGTTGGCGCTGCTAAAGCAGCGTGCCCTGGCGTTCAGCCGGCGCCGCTGGTTTCGGCCGGCCGACCCAGAGTTCGGCGGTCTTTTCGGTGTGCAGTTCAAGGTCGCAGGTCTGCACCAGGCGCAGCGCCTCGTCCGCCGTGCCGTCCAGCCACTGGCCGTATTGCTCGCGGGTCAGGATCACCGGCATCCGGTCATGCACCTCGGCCATCTGGCTGCACGAATCCGACATGACCATCGTATAGGCATGACCCCATTCCGCGGTCGGGCGCCACAGGCCGGCGACCGCGAACAGGTCGTGGCCCGCCAGCCGGTACCAGGTGCGCGTCATCCGCCCCGCCTCGCCCTCCGCCTCGGCCCATTGGGTCACCGGGATCAGGCACCTGCGGTTCACGAAGCTGTCGCGCCAGAAACCGGTCAGCAGCTTGTCGTCGCGCGCGTTGTTGACCGGCTTTGGCTTCAGCGGCTGGCCTTGCTTGCCCTTCAACACCACCGGAAAGCCCCACGCCATCTGGCGCAGCTGGCCCTCGGCGATCACCAGGCCAGGATACCCCGGATAGACTTCCTCGCCGAAGTTGGCGCCGACAGCCCCGTTGGTAACGGCGAACATCCTGGCGACCTCGTCGGCGCCCTTGGTCATGCGATAGAGGTTGCACATCAGGCGTTGGTCTCAAGCGTTTCCGGCGACGAAGCAGGCCGCGGCAACGAGCGCCCCGGCAAAGCGGTTGGAGCGGAAACGCGCCAACGGGTTCGCCGGGTCCGCCGGGTTCAATGTCACCACCTGCCAAGCGAGGTGCGCCGCCGCCGGCGCGAGCGCGAGCAAGGCGATCGGGTCGCCGCGCAGCAACCATAGCGCTAGGCACCACAGCATCACCGCGGCGGCATAGAACAGCGCGACGCCCGTCTTGACCCGCGCGCCCAGCCGTAATGCACTGGAGCGGATGCCGACCAGCGCATCGTCCTCGCGGTCCTGCAGCGCGTAGATCGTGTCGTACCCCATGCACCAGAAGAACGCGCCCGCGTAGAGCACGCCCGCCACCTCCAGCCGGTCGCCGCGCAGCGCCACCCAGCCGACCAGCGCGCCCCAGGTGAACACCAGCCCCAGCCACGCCTGCGGCCACCAGGTGATGCGCTTCATGAACGGATACGCCGCCACCAGCGCAAGGCTCGCCAGCGCGACCAGCTGCGCCTGCCACCTCAGCTGGAGCAGCACCACCAAGCCGATCAGGCACAGGACCAGCAGCCACGCCCACGCCAGTCTTGTGGATACCCGCCCGCTCGCTACCGGCCGGCTGGCGGTGCGCGCCACGCGGGCATCAAGTTCGGCATCGACGATATCGTTGTACACGCACCCCGCGCCGCGCATCGCGATGCTGCCGAGCAGCAGCCACAGCACCAGGCCGATCTGCCACCCCGCGCCCGCCAGCCACACCCCCCAGGAACAGGGCCAGAACAACAGCCACCAGCCGATCGGCCGGTCGAATCGGGCCAGCATCGCCAGATCGCGCGGGCGCTGCGGCAGGCGCGCCACCAGCCCCCCGTACTCACTGTCAGGAACTTGTTCGCTGTCAGGGACGATCGCATCCGCCATGGCTTGTTCCCTACCGCCGCGCATGCCACCTGCAAAGCGATGACCCCGCCGCACCTGCCACAGGTCCCCGCCTGGCCGCCCCGATCGACCCCGCGGCTGTTTGTCGACCAGCCCCTGGCAGTGGGTGCCGAGGTGCCGCTCGACGCCGGCCAGTTGCGCTACCTGCGCACCGTGCTGCGGCTGAAAGTCGGCGACCCGGTCCGCCTGTTCGACGACCGCACCGGCGAATACGTCGCCCGGCTGGAAGAGCGGTCCTCCGTCACCATCGACAGCTTGCTGGCCGCCCGCGAGGAAGTCCCCGACCTGTGGCTGTGCGTCTCACCGATCCAGCGCGACAACTTCGCATTGGTGGCGGAGAAAGCCTGCGAGCTTGGGGTGCGCCAGTTCGTGCCGGTAGAGATGCGCCGGACGCAGATTCGCCAGATCAACGCGTCCCGCCTCACCAAGCGAATGATCGAGGCGGCCGAACAGTGCGAGCGCACCGCCCTGCCGCAGGTTGAACCTCTTGTGCGGCTGGATAAGCTCCTCGCCGAGTGGCCTGCCGAGCGCACGCTGTTCTTCTGCGACGAGCGCGGCGGGGAGCCGGCGGCGCCTGCAATGGCAGCTCGACCCGGTCCGGCCGCCATCCTGATCGGCCCCGAGGGCGGCTTTGACGACAGCGAGAACGCGGCGATCCGCAGGCTGCCTCAGTCGGTGCCGATCTCGCTCGGTCCGCGAATCCTTCGCGCCGAGACTGCCGCCATCGCAGCCGTTTCGCTGTGGATGAGCGCGGCGGGTGACTGGCGCGATTAATTCGCTGGCGCGGTTCAAGCGGGTTTTCTAGTGCAACCTGCATGAGCACGCGGCAGGCCTCCGACGCCAACGATCCGATCATCTACAGCCGCGACCAGCTCGTGGAGCCCATGGCCAAGGGCGAGAAGCCCAAGGCGAGCTGGCGCATCGGTACCGAGCACGAGAAGCTGGTATATCGCAGGAGCGACCACGCCGCCCCCAGCTATGACGAGCCCGGAGGTATCCGCGACATCTTGCTGCAAATGCGGGAGTTCGGGTGGAGGCCGGTTGAGGAAGGCGGCAAGGTCATCGCGCTTACCGGCCCGGACGGCGCGGTCAGCCTTGAGCCGGCGGGTCAGCTTGAACTGTCCGGTGCACCGCTGGAAACGCTGCACGAAACCTGCGCCGAGACCGGGCGGCACCTCGATCAGGTCAAGGCCATCGGAGACCGCTGCGGTGTGGGCTTCCTCGGCCTGGGCATGTGGCCCGACAAGACCCGCGCCGAACTGCCGATCATGCCCAAGGGCCGGTACGAGATCATGATGCGGCACATGCCCCGGGTCGGCACCCTGGGCCTCGACATGATGCTGCGGACCTGCACCATCCAGACCAATCTCGACTATTCGAGCGAGGCCGACATGGCGCAGAAGTTCCGGGTCAGCCTGGCGTTGCAGCCGCTGGCGACCGCGCTGTTCGCCAATTCGCCGTTCACCGAAGGCAAGCCGAACGGTTACCTCAGTTACCGCAGCCACATCTGGTCCGATACCGATCCGCAGCGCACCGGGATGCTGCCGTTCGTGTTCGAGGACGGCTTCGGCTACGAACGCTACGTCGACTACATGCTCGACGTGCCGATGTACTTCGTGTTCCGCGACGGACGCTACATCGATGCCTCCGGCCTCAGTTTCCGCGATTTCCTTGACGGCAACTTGTCGGTGCTGCCGGGCGAGAAGCCGCGGCAGTCGGATTGGTGGGATCACCTGTCGACCGCCTTTCCCGAGGTGCGGCTCAAGTCGTTCCTCGAAATGCGCGGCGCGGACGGTGGCCCCTGGAACCGCATCTGCGCGCTGCCCGCGCTGTGGGTCGGGCTGCTGTACGACCAGGGCGCGCTCGATGCCGCGTGGGATCTGGTCAAGGACTGGACGATGGACGAGCGTGAGGCGCTGCGCAACGCGGTGCCGAAGCTCGGCCTCGACGCGCCATTGGGTGGCGGGCGCACGTTGCGCGATATCGCGCCCGAGGCGCTGCGGATCGCCCGCGCGGGGCTGGCGGCGCGCGGCAAGCTGAGCAGCGGCGGCGACAACGAAACGGGGTTCCTGAGCCCGCTCGACGACATCGTGGCAAGCGGCAAGGTTCCGGCCCAGCGGCTGCTCGATCTGTATCACGGTGAATGGGCGGGCGATCTGACCCGCGTGTACGAAGAAAGCTTCTAAGGAGGGGATGCCCCGATGATCCTGATTGCCGGAACGGTGCGAGTTGCTGCAGGCGGGCTCGACAAGGTGCGCGATGCGATGGAGACGGTTCTCAGCGCCACCCGCGCGGAAGATGGCTGCATCCAGTACGCCTACGCCCGCGACGTGCTCGACCCGGATCTGATGCACGTGTCGGAGCTGTGGCGCGACATGGATGCGCTGAAGGCGCACGGCGCGGCGCCGCACATGAAGATCTGGGGGTCCGCGATGCGCGAGGCCGGCGTCCTGGAACGCGATCTCAAATGGTACGAGGTCGGCGAAGGCACCCCGCTCTAGCGGGTCACTCCGCCGGCAGGGGAAGCGCGCCGCCGCGCGGCCGCAGCAAGCATTTCAGGCGCACCAGCGGGGCGGTGATCAGCCCGTGCTCGCTCATCCATGTGTGGTACGCGCGGTACTTGGGGTCTTCGGCCCACAAGTGCTCCTCCTCCGTGCGCGCGCGCCAGAAATAGATCGCGTTGACCGCGGCCAGGCACACCGTGTTGCGGATGGTGTCGGTGAGCGACCCGTTCGTGACGAGGAACGGCAGGGTGGAGGCCCACCAGAACGCGTTCTTCGACAGGTACGCCGGGTGGCGGGTGAAGCGATAAGGGCCGTTCGTCAGCACGCCGCGATAGGTAAGGTTGGAGAACCGCAGGCCGAAAGCGAAGGTTGCCCAGGCATAGATCGCGGTCAGCGTCACCAGCAGTCCGGCCCACAGCCACATCAGCCCCGGGTGAGCGGCAAGCCAGACGGTCCAGTTGGCATCGCCCCTGCCCGGCGTGCCGAACTCATACCCCAGGATGCCGTTGCCCAAGAAGCCGTAGACGAACGGCGGATAGCATATCAGCGCCGCGACCCAACCGGCGAGCAGCGGATTGCCGCTGCGGATATGCGCGTCGAGCGGGCGGAACGTGACGAGATAGCCGACCGCGCCGATCTGCACGTCGATCAGAAACAGTAGGGTGATGAGCGCCATGCCCAGCGCCGCGGGATTGCCCAGCATCGCGGCGTAATCGGCATTGACCGCAGCCTGCCAACCGGCGGGCAGGATCGAGATCATGAACGCGCCGAAGAACCCCTTGATGATCCACGCGCGCCAGTGCCGCTTCACCTCGGCCGCATCGAACGGCTGGCCCAACAGCATCGCGCCAAAGTGCCACGCATGATCGCGGGGGTTCACCATGTAGCGATCCAGCCACGCAACGTACGGCACCGCGAGAACAAACAGCGGGATGGCCGCCGCCTTCAGCACGCCCATCGCGAACAGGTACGGCTCGGCCCAGTACCACCGGGCGAGGCAATACACGCCGGCGATGACCAGCCAGGTCGCCCACAGCGCCAGCAGCTTGACCGCCGAAACCGGCCACGTCTCGCGCAGCAGCTTTTTGCGCGACCAGTCGATGCCGGTCGAGGCGCGGCGGTGCGCCTTGTCGATCACCAGCGTGGCGACGATCATCGGCAGCACCGACCAGACCATCGCAGCCAGCGCGGCGTATGGCCCGTCCATCCGCAACCGTGGACCGGGCACACCAAAGGAAGCGGCGACCTCAGGCCAATGGCGGCAGATCAGGAACCAGGCGAACAGCCCGGCAAGACCTGCCAACCCTACCCACGCCGAGACATCACTCGGCGGGCGGTGGGATACGGCGGGACGATCGGGCGCGCTCATTGGCGCCCGGCATTACCCGCTAACGGTTAACAGTGCGGCAAAGCGCGAACGGGTCAGCGGTATGCGTGGATCGTGCCGCCGTCATCCAGCACGTAGAGCGTGTTGTTCGCGACCACCGGGGCCAGGCTGACGGGTGACTTGACCGTCTGGAACAGCGTTGCCGACCCTTCGGCCGGACTTACGCGATGGATTTGCCCTGCGGAATTGGCGACCCACAGGTTGCCTCCGGCCAGCACCGGCCCGGTCCAGAACAGCGGATCCTTCTTCTTTTCCGCGTTGCGCCATTGGCCGAGGTCGGTGATCCAGCGCACCTTGCCGGTGCCGCGGGCGATCGCCAGCAGGCGCGCGTCGTCGGTCAGCGTGAAGATCCACTCGCCCGCGACCGCGGGGGTGGAAATCCCCGCGAGGTTGAGTTCCCAGATGCGCTGGCCGGTGACCAGTTCATACGCCGCCATGCGCCCGCCCTGCCCCAGGGCATAGACGCGGCCGGAATCGATGATCGGATCGGCGTCGATGTCGGTCAGTGCGCCGACCTCGGTCGAGATCGAGGTCCTGGCAAGCGCGTCGGCCCACAACGAGCGGCCGTTTTCGTACCGGTACGCAACCAGTTCGCCGCTGGAATAGCCCGCGATGACCGTCCCTTGCGCGGCGGCCGGCGCTGCCACCCCGAACACGCCGGTTTGCGCGCTGGAGCCGGATTCGGTCCATTGCAGCTTGCCGTCGCCGCTGGAGAGCGCGAAAATCTGGTTGTCCTGCGTCATCACATAGACCGAACCGAACGCCACGGTGGGAGCACCGCGCAGCGGCCCACCGGGCTTGACCTTCCAGATCTGGCTGCCGTTCGAGGCATCGAGCGCGAGCACTTCGCCCACGCCGTTGGTGACGTAGACCCGGCCGGAATCGTAGCTGACCCCGCCGCCGAAATTGGACGAGCTGACATTGCTCGCGACCTCGGCGGTGTGGGTCCAGCTGCGCGCGCCGGTCTGGGCATCGAACGCGTGGACCACGCCCGCGCTGTCCTGCACGAACAGCATCCCGCCGCCGATCACCGGCGCAGCGGCCAGCCGCCGGCGCTGCGTCGATCCGGGGATCTGCGCGCTCCACGCCTGAGACAGGTTTTCGCCCAGCGCCAGGTGGCCGTAGGACTTGGCCGCGGTGCCGCCTCCCTGCGCCCATTCGGTGTTGGCCGAAGCTGGCGGGAGCACGACCGAAACGCCGGCCAGCGCCGGGTCGATCTTCACGCCTTCAATCCGCGACAGCACCGGGATGCGGTTGCCGACCGTGGGCGTGACTTTCTTGTCCTTGCCGCCGAACAGCCCGCCGCCACACGCCGACAGCCCCAGCGCCAGTGCCAGGGTCAGCGTCGCGCGCCCGGCTGTTGATAGAGCCTTGGCAGTGGTCATCGGCGGTCGGTTCCTTGTTTTAATCATTCGCCGGCGGCTTGCGGGCGGTTGAGCACTGTGTCGACATCATCGATCGCGTCTACGCCCAGCAAGCCGGCCATCTGACGGGTGCGGGACCTGAGCGTTTCAGAGGTCCCCTTGTCCTTGGCGATCGCAGCGAACAGCGCGCCGGCTTCGGCGGTGTTCCCCTGGTCGAGATACGCCATGGCGACGAGTTCCCCGGCAGGTCCGAACCAAGCGTTGCCCGGCACCGCCAGCGGCTTCAGCCGGCCGATCACGTCAGCCGGCGCGAGCCGGTCATAACGGGCGGTTACCCCGCGGATCGTCGCCAGATCGCGCAGCGCCTGGGGCGCATCGCCGTCGGCGGCGACCGCATCGTAAAGCTTGACGGCGTCATCGGGTTTGGATTGCTCCATGGCGATCCCCGCCTTGAGCATCTGCGCGGCCGCCTTCGCACCATCCGTTCCATCGGCAATCAGCGGGTCGAGCGCGGTCGCACCGCTTTCCAGATTACCGCGTTCCACCTGATCGAGCGCGCCGACCAGCGCTTCGGAATCGCGTTCCCGCGCAGCGTCCTGCCGGCTGTTCCAGAACAGGTAGGCGGCGAACAGGGCAAGGACCACCACGACCGCGATCAGCGCCGGGCGGCCATAGCGCCGGGCCGCATCGGCGTACTGGTCCTGCCGCACGGCATCGTCCACCTCGCGCAGCAGAACGTCGTTCTGCGCTGCCGCGGCGCGTGCGCGCTTGTCGTCAGGAGCAAGTGATTTGTCGGGGGTCAGGGCCAAGCGCGTGATGCCGTTCGTTTATGTAATGCCATGCGATCCGCCAACCGGTCGCGCGGGCGTCTTTACCTTAAGGACAGGCCAATTCAACTTGCAAACCGGATGCGTCCCCGGCGGTGAACGCTAAGTGAAGCGCTATGGCAGGCTCTCTCGGCCCATCGCCGCTGCATAGAGTCGGCGGTACGCTTCGATCATGGCGCGTTCTTCGAAGTGCGCGCGGGCGTGAAGCCGGTTCGACTGGCCCAGCCGGTTCCTGAGACCGGTGTCCACCGCCAACGCCGCCAGCGTGCCGGACAGCGCGGCCTCGTCAGCGCGCGGCGTGATGAAGGGCTGGTTGTCTGGCGACACCATGTCGGCGATGTCCCCCACGGCTGGCGCGGCGACGGCGATGCCGGCAGCCATCGCCTCGACCAGGGAAAGCGGAAATTGCTCGCTGTGGGAAGACAGCGCGAATATGTCGAACAGGCCGACGAACCGCGCGGGGTCGGGGGCGAAGCCCGGTAGATGAACCCGATCCTCGATGCCCAGCCGTTCGGCCTCGGCGCGGATCGCCGCCCGTTCGGGGCCGTCGCCCACGATCACCAGCTGCCACTGCGCAGGTAACGGCGCGAAAGCGCGGACGAGACCCGGCAGGTTCTTGACTGGCCGCATACCCGCCAGCGTCCCGACCCACAGTTCGCCCTTGCGCTTGATGATGCCCTGCAACGCGTCCGCGCGCGGTTTTTTGGCGAAGGCGGCGGTGTCGATCCCGTTGGGGATCCGGTGCACCCGGCCCAAAGGCTGGGCCCAGGCGGTCAACGCGATCTCCTCCAGCACCTCGGACGGGACCACCAGCGCGCGGGCGCGGCCCAGCGCGATCCGGCGGTACCAGTTACGGCTTTTCTTCAGGCCGCCCTGCTCGTCGGCGTTAAATCCGTCCTCGTGATGAATCAGCGGCGGCAGGCGATAGAAGTCGGCGAACAGCGTGTGCGCCATCACCGCATCGAGCGCCCCCCAGTTATAGGTCAGCACGAGGTCGTGGCCCTGCATCGCGCGCGCGATCTTCTGCAGGCGCGCGGGCGTCGGCCGCCCGGCCAGCGCGGGGAAATCGGTGGGGTACGCGATCTTGAGCGCCCGTGACAATTCCCGCGCCGCGCCGGTCTCGCCCAAGACGCCGGTGACCACCGTGTGCGCGACCCTGGGCCCGAACGCGTTCATCAGCCGCACCGCGCGGCGTTCCTTGCCGCCGGCAGAGAACGTCGAGTGCAGGTGAAGGATGCGCGCTGTGGGCGCGCGGTTTGCAGCGCTCATGCCACGTTCGCGAGCAGGGCCTCGATCGCCGCGATGGACTGCGGCTCGGCAAGCGTCGGCGCGTGACCGACGCGGGGGACGGTGACGACGGTCAGGTCGGGCACCCGGCGCTGCATCTCGCGCGCTGTCGCGGCGGACAGGATCGCCGAGCTTTCACCGCGCAGCAGCAGCAGCGGCCGGTTGGCAAGCGCTTCGAACGCCGGCCACAGGTCAGCCGCCGGCGGTGCCGCCTCGACATGGAAGGGGTCGGCGATCGACATGTCGTAATCGTATGCCACGCGGCCGTTGGCGCCCAGCGCCATCACCCGCTTGGCCATCGCGAGCCAGTCCTCCAGCGCGAAGTCGGGGTGCACATCGCCGTGCAGTTCCTGCAGCGCGCGCGCGGCGTGCATCCAGGTGGCGAAGCTGCCGCCCTGGCCCACGTATTCCAGGATCCGTTCGATGCCCGCGGGGTCGATCTCGGGCCCCACGTCCACCAGCACGGCGGCGGCGATCCGTTCGGGCTGCTGCAGCGCCAGCAGCATCGTCATCAGCCCGCCCAGCGAGGTGCCCACGGCTACGAACCGCGTAATGCCTTCCTGATCGAGCAGCGCCACGAGATCGGCGACATACTGCACCGGATTGTAGCTCGCGCTGTCGGGCGCATAGTCGGACATGCCCCGCCCGCGCATTTCGGGGACCAGCACCCGGCGTGTCCCCGCCAGACGCCCGGCCAGTTCAGCGCCGTCACGGGCATTGCGGGTCAACCCGTGAAGCACGATCACGGGGGCGCGGTCGGCAGCTCCCGCATAGTCGCGGTAATGGAGTTGCAGTCCATCTGCCGAGTGCCAGAACCGGTCGCTCCACCCCTTGGGTGCCGCAGCGCTGCGATCCGGACCGGCGCGGTCGTGAATGTCCATCGGTGCGTCCGGTTTCCTGATCTAGCGATCGGACGCGCCGCTTGAACGGTCGTCCCCATGCCCCCACTATCGCTTGATGGAACGCGAACCGCAACAGGCCGAACAGCAGGCCTATCAACCGCGGGCACCGCTGATGGAGCTTGCCGAGTGGCTGGCGGACCCCGTCGCCCCGGCCGATTTTCCCGAAACCACCCTGCGTTGGCGCAACGATCGCGCGGCCGCCGGGATCGGCCTGGCAGAGTTGTCGGGCGCTGATTGGGTGCGCCATTTCGCGCGGTTCAAACCGTTGGCGGATACGTTGCCCGGCCCGCTCGCGCTGCGCTACCACGGGCACCAGTTCCGAGTGTACAATCCCGAGATCGGCGACGGGCGCGGGTTCACCTTCGCGCAGATGCGCGACGGACGCGGCCGGCTGCTCGAGCTTGGCACGAAGGGTTCCGGCCGCACGCCGCACAGCCGCACGGCGGACGGCCGCCTGACGCTGAAGGGAGCGGTGCGCGAATTGCTGGCGACCGAGATGCTGGAGGCGCTGGGCGTCAACACCAGCAAGACTTTCTCCATCGTCGAGACCGGTGAGGAATTGGTGCGCGGGGATGAACCTTCCCCCACCCGTTCCGCAGTGCTGGTCCGCCTTAGCCACGGGCACATCCGCATCGGTACGTTTCAGCGGCTGGCGGCGCTGGAGGAGCGGGACCACATGGCGCAGCTGGTGGCATATTGCCTCCGCGAATTCCCCGGACCCCTGCCCCCCGCCGACGCGCCGGGCCGGGATGAGCCCGCGGTGATCTTGCTTCATCAGGTGGTCGAGCGGCTGGCCGACCTGGCGGCCAGCTGGATGGTGGCGGGGTTCGTCCACGGGGTGCTCAACACCGACAACATGAACGTGACCGGCGAGAGCTTCGACTACGGTCCGTGGCGCTGGTTGCCGGACTGGAATCCGGGCTTTACCGCCGCCTATTTCGACCACGCGGGCCTGTACGCCTTCGGTCGCCAGCCCGAAGCGCTGTACTGGAACTGCGGACAGCTGGCGATGGCGCTGCGCACCCTGGCGGACGGGGCGCCGCTGCTGGCCGCGCTGGAGCGGTTCGGCCCGCTGTACATGGCGAATGTCCGCCGACGCTGGCTGTGGCGGCTCGGCCTCGCCAGCCTGGGCGAGGAGCGCGACACCGCCGTCGTCACTGCCAGCGAGGCCGCGATGAGCGAAAGCGGCGCGGCACCCGATGCTTTCTTCCACCGCCATCGCCATGGGCGCGCGGCAGAGGGCGCGCTGGCTGTGGCGCTGGCAGACTATCAGCCAACGGGCGATCCGCTGAACAGCGACGAAGCGCCGCCCAGCTTGGTGATCGATCAGGTGGAGCGCATCTGGACCGCCATAGCCGAGCGCGACGACTGGCAGCCATTGACGGCGCAAGTCGCGGCGATTCGGAGTTTCGGCGAGCGGCTCGGCCCCGCTCCCCAGGCTGCGGGGCACGCGGAACCCGGCGCGGCCACTACGCATTCTTCACCACGCCCGGCCATTTGACCGCAAGACCCCCTGCGCTAGAAAGCGCGCGACGTTCATCTTTCGCGCGCGGCCGCGGCGGCGCCTCACTTCGGATATCCTCGATTGCCCAGCAGTGAGATCATTTCCATCGAGCCCGCGACCGGCGCTGAACTGTGGCGCGGCACGCCCGGGAACGTCGACGCGGTGGTCGACCGCGCCCGTCGTGCCTGGCCAGCGTGGGCGGCCCAGCCGCTCGCGACCCGGATCGAATTGTGCCGCCGGTTCGCCAACGAAGTACGCAAGCAGAGCGACACGTTCGCCGAGTTGATCGCGCGGGAAACCGGCAAGCCCCTGTGGGAGGCCCGGACCGAGGTGGAAGCGGTCATTGCCAAGGTCGATATCTCGGTCAGTGCCTATGCCGAACGCACCGGCCAGAAACGGCTCGACAGTGCGCTGCAGGGCAGCTCCGCGGTGCGCCACAAGCCCCATGGGGTGATGGCCGTGCTGGGCCCGTATAACTTCCCCGCGCACTTGCCCAACGGTCACATCATCCCTGCGCTGATCGCGGGCAACGTGGTGGTCTTCAAGCCGAGCGAGAAGACGCCCGCGGTGGGCGAATTCCTGGTCGGCTGCTTCCACCGCGCCGGGATTTCCGCTGCGGTGATCCAGCTGCTGGTCGGCGGACCCGGCGAGGGTCAGGCGCTGGTCGCGCACCGCGATGTCGACGGGGTGCTGTTCACCGGCAGCGTGCAGGCCGGCATCGCGATCAACAAGAAACTGGCCACCAACCCCGGCAAGATCGTCGCGCTGGAAATGGGCGGCAACAACCCGATCGTGGTGATCGACACGCCGCTGGTCACCGACGCCGCCATTCTGGTGATCCAGAGTGCGTTCATGACCGCGGGCCAGCGCTGCACCGCCGCGCGCCGGCTGATCGTCAAGGCGAGCATGTACGATGCCTTGGTAAGCGAGGTGAAGAAGCTGGCCGACCGGATCGTCTACGATCATCCGTTTGCCGACCCCGTGCCGTTCATGGGCCCGGTGATCGACAACCGGGCGGCGGACCAGTTGACCGAAAGCTTCCTGTACCTGCTGTCCAACGGCGGGCGCGCGATCAAGCACATGCAGCGTCCGAGCGAAGACCTGCCCTTCGTCAGCCCGGCGATCATCGATGTTTCGGCCATGACGGACCGCCCGGACGTGGAGCTGTTCGGGCCGCTGTTGCAGGTGGTGAAGGTCGATGATTTCGATCAGGCGATTGCAGAGGCGAACAACACCCGCTTCGGCCTCAGCGCCTCGCTCGTCGGGGGCAATCCACAGGATTACAACCGCTTCTGGGCCAATGTGCGCGCCGGCATCATCAACTGGAATCGCCCGACCAGCGGGGCGAGCAGCAAGGCGCCGTTCGGCGGGCTGGGCCTGTCGGGTAACCACCGGCCCGCGGCGTTCTATGCCGCCGACTACTGCGCATACCCGGTCGCCAGCACCGAAATGGAGCAGCCGCGAGCCAGCCTGGGCGCAGGTTTTCGCGAGGAAACGCGCAAGCCGATGGCCTAGCGGGTGACCACCGCCAGTTGGGCGATGGTCTCACCACCGCGTTCACGCAGGCGCAAGTCGAACGCGATCGCGCTATCCTGACCTTGCACCACGGCCCACTCCCCCGCCGAGCGGTGAACTGGCGCAAGCCCTGCACCCTGCGCCTTGTGCCAATAGAAGGCGCGCACTTCGTCCAGCGGCACAGGGGTCGTGAAGATCACCGCCAGCACGCGGCACCCGCTGCCGTCACCGCCGGTGGCGGCCTGCGTGGCGCCGCGGGGATATATCGGCAGCGCCGGCGGCAGGCGCGCAGCCCAGATGGCGGAATTGATCAGCTTCGCCCGGCACGTGGTCTTTGTCTTGAGCGCTTGAAGGTGGTCGGCAGGCTCACGATCGTTCGGTAACGGGGGCACCTGCCCCGACGCCTGCGGGACCGACACCGGCTTACCGGCACCAAGCAACCTCCGGGCCTCGGCACGGGCATCTTCGACCGCCTGGTCGCGTGGCGGGAGGATGGGCAGGGGACCATCGATTTGTACGGTGATGGCGGCCGCCCCTTCGTTGCTGGACGAAAGGTCGGGGTCGGTCATCAACGGATCGTTCAGCGCCTGGGCAATCGCGGGATCAAGCGGGGCTGGAGCAGCGGGCTCGGTGTCATCGCCGCAGCCCGCAAGGCACAGCGCCAGAAAACCGAAAAGCGCGCTGCGGATCATCGAACCGGCGTAACCCATCCTGAACGCATAAGAAAGAAGGCGCCTCTTGCCGAAGCAAGAGACGCCTTCCCGCGATCCCCCTAGAGAGTTCGCGGCTTGCGACCGTGGGTGGGCACGGTCGCAAAGCTGTTCAGCCTTCCGCCTAGCGGCAGCGGGCGCCGCCATTGTCGATCGAGCGGCCGAGAAGCGCACCGCCCGCCGCGCCGAGAATGGCGCCGAGGGTGCGGTCGCCGTTGCGGCCGACAACCTCACGGCCCAGCAAGGCACCCGCCGCGCCGCCGATCAGCAGGCCGGTCGTGCCGTTGGAACGCTTGCAGTAGTACTGATTGTTGTCGCCGCGCCACACACGGGTGTTAGCGTAGACAGGCTCGCCGTAATAGCCCTGCTGCTGATAGTTGCTGCCACCGTAATAGCGCCAATCCTGACGCTCGTAGTGGCGCTTGTGCTTGCGGGACTGGTTCACGTTCTGGTCGCCCCAGACTGCGCTGTTGGCATAGGCGGCGCTATGCGGCGCGGGCGCGGCCAGCACCGGGGTGGCGATCGCAAGACCCGGGACGGCCAGCGCCAGCGCTGCGCTCTTGAACTGGGAAATCTGCATCGGGTCTTCCTTTCACTCTTGAACGGAGAGGCGGAGTGGAAGCCTCATTTGATGTGTTCATAAATAGCGGGGCGAAGCTGAACGATGCGCAACCAAGGGTGCAGGTTTGAAAAAACTTCACCGGTCGACATTTTTGCTCTCGCGCGTCCGTGGGCTGGCGCTTGTGAGGCCATCGGGACGAGCCTACGGCCCGCGCCAAGATGAACGATCGCGCCCCCGCCACCCCCTCCGGCTTGCCAGCGGCCCTCGGAGCCTACCTCACGTGGGGCATTCTGCCGCTCTACCTGATTCTGGTCAGCGCGGTGCCGGCGGTCGAGTTCGTCGCCTGGCGGATCGTCTGGACGTTGCCGCTATGCCTGCTGATCGCAGGGCTGCGCCACCAGTTGCCGGAAATCCTGGCCGCGCTGCGCGATCCCCGCATCATGCCGACGCTGACCGCCAGCGCGGCGCTGATCGGGGTGAACTGGCTGGTCTATATCTGGGCGATCCAGACCGGCGAGGTCTATGCCGCCAGCCTTGGCTATTACATCAACCCGTTGATCAACGTGCTGCTGGGCACGCTGCTGCTGGGAGAACGGCTGAGCGCGCGCGGATGGACCGCCGTCGGCGTCGCCGCTGCTGGCATCGCGCTGTTGCTGGGCGGTGCCCTCACCACGCTGTGGATCAGCCTGACCCTGGCGCTCAGCTTTGGCTCGTATGGCCTGTTGCGCAAGCGGGTGCCGGTGGGCGCGCTGCCGGGATTGACGATCGAGTCGCTGATCCTGCTGGCGCCGGCGATCGGGGTGGCAGCGTGGTACGCGGCGTCGCCCGTCGGTTCCTCATTCGGACATGACTGGCAGCTCAGCCTGCTGATCATGCTCGGCGGCGCGCTGACCGCCATCCCGCTATGGCTGTTCGCGGTGGCGGCGCGGCGGATGGCGTATTCCACCCTCGGCTTCGTACAGTTCCTCGCCCCGACGATCGTGTTCATCCTCGGCCTGACGGTGTTCCACAAGCCGCTGATGCCGGTCCAGCTCGCCGCGTTCGTGACGATCTGGATCGCGATCGCCATCTTCGTGTGGGACTTGCGCGCTAACCGGACGCCAATCGCCACCTGAGCATCTCGCCCGCGTGAAACGGAACGATCACCGTCTCGCCCGCGGCGATTTCATCGGGCACCTGAACTCCGCCGCGCACAAGGGTGACCGTCGCCTCGTTGACCGGCAGGCCGTAGAACGCCGGACCGTTCAGCGACGCGAAGCTTTCGAACCGGTCCAGCGCCCCTTCGTCGTCGAACACCTGCAGGTAACTTTCCAGCGCGAATGGCGCGTTGAAGATGCCCGCACAGCCGCAGCTCGATTCCTTGTCGTGCCGGGGATGCGGCGCGCTGTCGGTGCCGAGGAAGAACTTCGCTGAACCCGAAGTCGCCGCCTTGCGCAGCGCTATCCGGTGCCGCTCGCGCTTTGCGACCGGCAGGCAATAGGCGTGCGGACGCATCCCGCCCACCAGCATGGCGTTGCGGTTGAGATGCAGGTGCTGCGGCGTGATGGTGGCCGCGACGGTGGGGGCGGCAGCCTCGACGAATTGCACCCCGTCCTCGGTCGTCACATGCTCCAGCACGACCTTGAGCGCGGGAAACTCGCGCACGATCCACTGCAGGTGACGGTCGATGAACACCGCCTCGCGGTCGAACACGTCGACCTCAGCATCGGTGACCTCGCCATGCACGCACAGCACCAGCCCGGCCTCCTCCATCGCGCCAAGCACCGGGGCGAGGTGGCGGATGTCGCTGACCCCGTGCGCGGAGTTGGTGGTGGCGTTGGCAGGGTAGAGCTTGGCCGCCGTCAGCACGCCTTCGCCCTTGCCGCGCACCAGGTCGGCAGGATCGGTGTGGTCGGTCAAATAGGCGGTCATCAGCGGCTCGAACGGCAGCCCATCAGGGAGTGCGGCCAAAATCCGCTCGCGATATGCCTGCGCCGCCGCCGTGGTGGTGACCGGTGGCGCCAGGTTGGGCATAACGATCGCGCGCGCGAACTGACGGGCGGTGTGCGCGACCACCCTGCGCAGCATGGCGCCGTCGCGCAGGTGGACGTGCCAATCATCGGGGCGGCGGATGGTGAGGGAGTCGGCCATTGCTTCCCCTTATGCGAGCGCGCTCCTATCTGTCACCCATGCCTGCCACCCGCCTGTTCGATCGCGCCATTGTCCGTGTCTCTCCCCAAGCCGAGGGGGAAGATGCGGCGGGCTTCCTGCAAGGATTGCTGACCAACGATGTCGCGGGGCCGCTGCCGGTCTACGCCGGTCTGCTCACCGCCCAGGGCAAGGCGCTGTTCGACCTGCTCGTGTGGCCGGGCGAGGACGGCGCGCTGCTGCTGGACTGCGAAGCGGCGGTGGCGGACGAACTGGTGAAACGGCTGTCGCTTTACCGGCTGCGGCGCAAGCTCGCGATCGAACGCGAGCCGGAACTGGCAGTGCACTGGTCACCGCAGCCCGCCGGCGACGCGCACCCCGACCCGCGGTTGCCCGACCTCGGCAACCGGTGGCTGGCACCGGTGTCAGCTCAGGAAGAGGCGGCCGACGCGGCATGGCGCGCGCACCGCCTGTCGCTCGGTATCGCGGAAGGGCGCGGAGAACTGGGCGACGTGCTGTGGCTGGAGACTAATGCCTCGGAACTGCATGGGGTCAGCTTCACCAAGGGCTGCTACATCGGGCAGGAGAATACGGCGCGGATGAACTGGCGCCAGAAGGTCAACCGGCGCCTGTTTGTGGTTCCACTCGCCCGATCGGCGGAAAACCGGCGCAAGGCCGCGTACCCGGAGCTTGGCCTGGCGGTCGATCTCTTGCGGGTCGAAACCGTCGAGCCGGGGGACGCCCCCGCCTGGATGCAGCTTCGCGATTAGGGCGCCGTCGCGCCGTCCGGCAGCGTCGCCGGTCGCCGCTGGGTCCAGGCGCAGCCCTGGCGTTGTTCACCAAGCACCTGCAGCGTCGCGGTGAACGGATAGGTGCGATCGCTCATCCCGTCGGAACACTGGCCTTCGGTGATCGCCAGGTGAAACGGCCGGTCCTGCAAGGTCCCCGTCCATGATACCCCGCCGCGTCCGGCGAAGCGGGTGACGGCAATCGGGGTGCCGTCGGGATCTTCCGGGGTGGAATACGTCAGGGTCGGCCCGGCGACCTGTCCGCCCCAGAACGGCTCCGTGCCGGTGAAGCGCACCGTCTCGTCCGCGCGGATGCCGCTGTATGCCTGCGTCTCGCTCATGTCGCCCGGCATCGATCCTGCGCCAGACGCAGCCTCGGGTCCGCTTCCGGAAGATTGCGCCCCCTGACAGGCGGCGAGCGGCATCACGGCCACAAGCATCGCGCGGAGCGGTAAAGTCGGTCGGCGCACAAACGATCTCCTGAAACCCGCTCGTTGTGGCGGGACGCGGGAACACTGCCGAATACAGCGCATTAAAATACCAAAGCAACATTATTGGGAGCGAAAGCCATGCAGGCGACGCCCTTGTTCCTCGGTGCGTGCGCACTCGTTTCGATCGCCGGAATGGTGAGCGGCACCAGCATCAATACTAACCCGATTCAGCGCGGGGGGATCGGCATGGACGAGATCGCCCGCCCGGTCATCGATATCGACGCCCCGCTGCGGGATCAGCCATCGCTGCCCGATCACTATGCGATGAAGACGCCCGAAGGCAACGTGGAGGTCGGCGAACTGACGACGCGGGGGCTATACGCGCAGCGCCGGTTCGGCTGGCGTGAAGCGGCATGGAACCCGCCGCCACTGCCCGATTACAGCGTGGAGGATTACAGTTCGGACAATTCGCTGCCGGAACCGGTCCGTGTCGATGCTCAGGAAGCAGCCAATGCGGCAGTGCAGGTGGCGGATGCCGCCCACTATTCAGTCGAGGAGGAGCCCACCCCTGTCGGAGAGGCTCGCCTGATCGACGTGGATCAGGCGCTCGCCGGCGGTTGAAGCGCGGCTTCTTCGGCGGAGCGGCGCTCGGCCCGTTCGCGTTCCGAGGTAACCCGGTCCACCATCACCTTGCGTGCCTGATCCGCCAGGCCGCGCCAGGTCTTGGCTGCCCGCAGATTACGGTCCCGCACGTTGTCCAGCGTTGCCGCGTCCGCTTCGGCCGCAGCCTCGTTGGCGCGGGCGTTGTAGAATTCGAAGGTCTGGCTCAACGGCGATGCTCCTGTTTTGGACGGGCGATAAGCCCCTCCCGGACACGCCGGGAGGGGCCGATCGGTTGATCAGTCGGCAGCGCTCAGGTTGACTGCGCTGGCCTTGCCGTTGCGGCCCTGTTCGATTTCGAAGTTGAGGCGCTGATCCTTGTCGAGCGTCTGCATCCCAGCGGCCTGAACGGCCGAGATGTGCACGAAGCTGTCGGGCGAGCCATCATCGGGCTGGATGAAGCCATAGCCCTTGTCGGTGTTGAAGAACTTTACGGTGCCGGTTTTCGACATGGTGTTTCCTTTCAAGAAACAGGTGGTTCAACCCGCCCGCACTTGCGGACGAGAGGCGTCAGATCGTCTGATGAAAGGAAGTCGTCGTCTGGGTTACGCCAAGGCTCGCTAAAGCGGGGGCGGTCGTCAAAAGTCGAAGTCCGTCGCACATTTCGACGTCAGCGACAGTTGCCTAGCACAGGCATTTAACAAAAGCGAATCAAACACGGTCGGGAGCGGCTGCCCCTCGGCGCGCGACATTCATTTCATCGCAGCGCCGGTGGTGCCGGGGCCGACCAACGGGCCCGCCCCGGCTTGCGGGTCAGTTCAGCCCACGCGCTTCAGCGAGGTGCTTCTCGACAACCGGCGCGGTCTTGCTGGCAAACTGCTTGAGCGCCTCGGTATCACCGTTCTGCGCATAGCCCTGCAGGGTCGCCAGCGCCATCTCGTGCGCCTGGACCTGCTGCTGCTTGTAAGTCGCGTCGAACTGGTCGCCGGCATTCTTCAGCGCATCGAGGTTGGACTGCTGCATGGCGTCAAGCTTGGGCGTCACGGTCACGCCTCTCGCCTGACCCGCGGCAGCCTTGAGATCGGCGGTCGATTTGGTGTGCTCGGTCACCATCATCGTGCCGAAATCCTTGACCGCCTGGCTTTTGCCCATCGACTGCGCCAGCTTGCCCGCTTCGATTTCGAACATGTCGCTCGCCGCCTGCTTGTCAGCGAACGCCTGCGCGGTCATCGCGGAAGCGTCCGCTCCGGCGGGGGTGGCGGTCGTCGTGTCGCCAGCCATGGCAGTGTCAGTCGCCACTGCGTCCGTATCGGCGGTGTCGGTCCCTCCGCCGCAAGCGGACAGGGCGAGCGCAGCGGCAGCGGATATCAGCAAGCGATATTTCATGATGGCATCCCTTCGATTGAGTGGAACGGGCATTGAAAGCTCGTGCTCACGCAACCTTCAATCGCCCGTCGGGTTCCACGTAAGGAAAGGGAAAAACCCTGACAATTGTGAGGGTTAACCCCAAGCGCGACCTAGCTTGCCCGGCGATATGTGCCGGTCAGAACGGCTGCGGCGAGCACGTGCCCTTCCATCGCCTCCACCAGCGCCGAACGCCCGGCACCGGGCTGCAGATCGAGCGCGCGATCGAGCGCGAACAACTGGAACACGTAATCGTGCACGCCGTGGCCGGTGGGCGGATCGGGCGCGAGCCAGCCGGCCTGATTGTACGAGTTGAGGCCCACCATCGGCGGCTCGTCCCCTTCGAACAGGTCGCCCGCCTTGCCGTCGAACCCCCAGCCGATCAGGTGCACGAGCGGCTCGGGACTCGGAGCGTCGGGATCCTCGACGATCAGCGCGAGCTGCCGGGTTCCGGCCGGCGGCGCGGTCCACGCCAGCGGCGGCGCGCAGGCATCCTCCTCATCGGCGGTGAACATCGGGTCGAGTTCCTCGCCGTCAGCGAACGCCGCGCTCGTCAGGGCAAAGCCGCCCTTATGCAGCGTGTCCTCGGCGCCCAGCCGTGCGACCGCCAGCTTGCCGTGGCCGGCCCGCACGTTCTTGAGCGCGCGACCGAGGAAAGCGGGGACGTGTTCCAGCATCGTTATTCCTTAAACTTGCAGTTGTGCGAAAAAACCGCGCGAGGCGGGACGGTTCCGCCGTTGGCGGTGCGTGCGAAAGCGCGCTAGGCGACAAAGCCATGGAGCGCCAACCCCCCACCGTGCTGGTCGACGCCGACGCGTGCCCGGTGAAGGACGAGGTGTACCGCGTCGCTCAGCGTCACAAGGTTCTGGTTTTCGTGGTCAGCAACTCTCCGTTCCGGGTGCCCGACAGTCCGCTCATCCGCAGGGTCCTGGTGTCGGACGCGTTCGACGCTGTGGATGACTGGATCGCCGACCACGCCTCGCCATCGTCGGTGGTCGTCACTGGTGATATCCTGCTGGCCGAGCGGTGCCTCAAGGCAGGCGCCCAGGTCCTGGCGCACACCGGCAAGCCGTTCGACGCCGGCAGCATCGGCGCGGCGATCGCCACCCGCGCCATCATGTCCGACTTGCGCGCCGGGATGGACGGCCCGCTTGGCGGCAGCGGCGGCGGCCCCCCACCGTTCAGCAAGGCCGACCGCTCGCGGTTCCTGCAGGCGCTCGACCAGGCGTTGGTCCGGCTCGCGCGCGGATAGCTTCCGGGAACGCCGCGGCAGAGCGGCTCGTTGCCGGGGGAAGGAGAACCCCCATGGCTGACAAGCACCCGACCCCCGACATGGCGCCCGACGACGGACACAAAGGCGAATACGACGGCACCAGCGGCCCCCGGGACACCCGCGGCGCGGGCGGCGGCGGGCCGGTCGGGCCCAAGGATACCGACGGTTTTCACGGCGGCCAGAGCGGCGCCGCCTATCACGGGCACGGCCAGCTGGGTGAGAAGGATGTCGATGAGCAGGACAACGACAACGGGGTCAGCAAGGACTCCTGAATGCCGCAGGTCCCTGAACCTGACGAGCGCCCGATGAAGCTGAACCACCTGCGCGATCTGACAGTGGAATCCCCGCTCGCTTCCGGGCACGCGTTCGTGTCGGCGGCGAGCGGGATCGTGGTGCGGGAAAACCGGCTGTACGTGGTCGCCGACGATGCCCATTGCCTGGCGGTGTTCACGCTCGACGGCGACAGGCCGGGGGAGTTGATCACCCTCATCGAGGGCGATCTGCCGAGCGACAAAGCGGACCGCAAACGGGCGAAGCCGGATTTCGAGACGCTGGTGGACGTGCCCGGCGCATCGGGAGGCCGCCTGTTGGCGCTTGGCAGCGGATCGACCGCTCGGCGGATGCGCGGGGCGGTCATCGGACTGGGCGACGCTGGCGGACAGTCCCGCGCCCGCCCGATCGACCTTCGGCCGCTGTTCGCCGCGCTGGAGCCGCTGGTGCCGGAGATCAACGTGGAGGGCGCCGTGCTGGCGGGTGACGGGCTGCTGCTGTTCAATCGCGGAAACATGCGCTCACCCGCGTCACACATGCTCGAGGTGCCTTTGGGCGCGGTGCTGGCGGGCGGCCCGGTCAAGGCCTCCGTCCGGGCAGAACTGGCGCTGCCGGTGGTGTCGGGCGTGCCGCTCAACGTGACCGACGCGTGCCGCTTGCCTGACGGCCGCATCCTGCTGTCCACCGTCGCCGAGGAAACTGAGGACAATTACGCCGATGGGGACCTGATGGGCGCCGCCATCGTGGAGCTCGACCCGGAGTTCGCCATCGCGGCGATCCATCCATTGGACCCGCCCCTCAAGGTGGAAGGCATCGCCATCCGCGAGACAGCCAGCGGGCCTGAACTGTTGTGCGTGAACGATGCCGACGAACCCTCAGAGCCCTCGGCGCTCTATACCGGGGCGTACCCGCCGCGGGGTTAGGACCAGACCTCGATCGACCTGCCTGCCGGCTCCTGTCGCTATCCGCCGCCCCTGCGGCTAGAGAGCGGCTGGGCGTCACGCCCACCGGAGAGAGCAGATGGCCAAGGGTCAGGTTAAGTCGAACAAGGAAAAGCGCAAACCCAAGGCGGAGAAGCCCAAAGCCAACGCCTCCACCCCGACCCTGAAGCACGGCGAAGTCAAGGGCTTGGAGAACATGCGCAACAAGTAAGCCGGGACGCCGGCCGCCGGTCAGCCGGGCGTCTTGCGGTCCGCCTTCGGCGCCGGCTTGCCCGCCGGCTTTGCGCCCGGCCTGGCCTTGTGCTCGGCGATCAGCTGATCGAGCTCGGCAATCCGCTGGCGCTCGGGCGTGCCCACCGGCAGCCCCTTCAACCGGCAAGTCGCCCACAGCGTCTTGCGTTCGGATTCGAGCTTCTTCGCATACAGATCGGCCATGCCCGTCCTGTGGAACCGCAAGCGCCGGGAGTAAACCCCGCACCAGACTGGGCGCGCGCCGCTCGCCGGCTCCGCGCCGGGTGGCGGGGATAGCGGTTTTCGCTGTAGTGCTAGCCGCTGGTGGAGGCTGCTGGCGATGCCGGTGGCGGGCTACTTCTTCGCCGTGCTCGCGCACTTCACCATCGAGAAGAACCGCGCCGCGACCTTCACCTACCCCCTATGAAGCCTCGCCGCCGACTTCCGCATTCGGTGGCTGTGGCTGACCGGGCCGCTGAGGCCGGAGTTAAGGGCGGCACGGATTGCAAGGCCTGATTGAACCTACATCTGACAGCTTTCTCTGAGATTGCGCACGAGTTTGTCGTCCATGTCACCCGACCTTGTGCGCACCTCGAGCGTCGTACCAGAGGGGGTAGCGCTCAACATAATTATGATCTTCGGCGTGTTTCCGTAGCCGAGCATCATAACGTCCGACGGCCCCTTTCGTAGTGCGACTGGAACTGCACCGCCAATCTGGGTGATGGCATCAGCGACACAGATTTCCAGATCAAATGGCTGCTTTGGGCTATGCAACGTCGCCCTAATCGGCGTCTCGAGCGTCTCGGTAATCTCATGAGCGGATACGGCCACCGGCGCGGCCAGAATTGAAACGTACAACAAAATTTTCATAAGAAATTTCCGTTTCAGAATGGCCGAAAAGTAATCTTTTCCGAGATCGCAGACAGATCGGAAACTCAGTGAAAGTTCAATCGCTCATAGCTCGCGCAACAAGACGCCACTATTTGCTGGCGATTATTTGATTCAGGAAGCAACGGCCCGAAGCTCAATCGTGCTCCCTACCACCGGTCCCAATGTATAGCTCGCGCCCACCCTCGTTATAAACCCGGCTCATCTCAGCCATCCCGGCCTCCGCCTCCTCGGCTGCGACGAACGTCTCCACCCGGGCGTTCTGCTTCGCCGCGAAGTCGCGCACTTCCTGGGTGATCTTCATCGAGCAGAACTTGGGTCCGCACATCGAGCAGAAGTGCGCGGTCTTGGCGCCTTCGGCGGGCAGGGTTTGGTCGTGGTATTGCTCCGCCGTGTCGGGGTCGAGCGACAGGTTGAACTGGTCGCGCCAGCGGAATTCGAAGCGGGCGCGGCTCAGCGCGTCGTCGCGGACCTTGGCGGCGGGGTGGCCCTTGGCGAGGTCGGCGGCGTGGGCGGCGAGCTTGTAGGTGACCACGCCCACCTTCACGTCGTCGCGGTCGGGCAGGCCGAGATGCTCCTTGGGCGTGACGTAGCAGAGCATCGCCGTGCCGAACCACCCGATCATCGCCGCGCCGATGCCGCTGGTGATGTGATCGTATCCCGGCGCGATGTCGGTGACGAGCGGCCCGAGGGTGTAGAACGGCGCCTCGCCGCACGCCTCCAGTTGCTTGTCCATGTTGGCCTTGATCTTGTGCATCGGCACGTGGCCGGGACCCTCGATCATCACCTGCACGTCCTGCGCCCAGGCCCGCTTGGTCAGCTCGCCCAGGGTGTAGAGCTCGGCGAACTGCGCCTCGTCGTTGGCGTCGGCGATCGATCCGGGGCGCAGGCCGTCGCCCAGCGAATAGGCGATGTCATACGCCTTCATGATCTCGGTGATCTCGTCAAAGCGTTCGTAGAGGAACGATTCCTTGTGATGCGCGAGGCACCATTTCGCCATGATCGAGCCGCCGCGGCTGACGATGCCGGTCACGCGCTTGGCGGTCATCGGGATGTACGGCAGGCGCACGCCGGCGTGGATGGTGAAGTAGTCGACGCCCTGCTCGGCCTGCTCGATCAGCGTGTCGCGGAAGATGTCCCAGGTCAGGTCCTCGGCCATGCCGCCGACCTTCTCCAGCGCCTGGTAGATCGGCACGGTGCCGATGGGCACGGGCGAGTTGCGGATGATCCATTCGCGGGTGTCGTGGATGTTGCGCCCGGTGCTGAGGTCCATGACGGTGTCGGCGCCCCAGCGGATCGACCAGACCATCTTGTCGACCTCGCTCGCGACATCGCTGGCGACCGCGCTGTTACCGATGTTGGCGTTGATCTTGACCAGGAAGTTGCGCCCGATCGCCATCGGCTCGCATTCGGGGTGGTTGACGTTGGACGGGATGATCGCGCGCCCGCGCGCCACTTCGTCGCGGACGAATTCGGGGGTGACGTAGTCGGGAATCTCGGCGCCCCAATCCTGGCCGTCGCGTTCGTTCGCGGCGCGCTCGCGGCCGAGGTTCTCGCGTTCCGCGACGTATTCCATCTCGGGCGTGATGATGCCGCGGCGGGCGTAATGCATCTGGCTGATGTTGCCGCCGGCTTTCGCCCGCAGCGGCCGGCGCAGCGCGGTCGGGAACGGGGGCACGCCGCCTGAACGATCGGGGCCGAGCTGGCCGTTGTCCTCCGGCCGGACCTCACGCGGGGCGTATTCCTCCACATCGCCGCGAGCGAGTTGCCAGTCGCGGCGGATCATCGGCAGGCCGGATCGGATGTCGATCGTGCACGCAGGATCGGTGTAGGGGCCGGAGGTGTCATACACTCGCACCGGCGGCTCACCGCAGGAGGGTTCCAGCACGATCTCGCGCATCGCGACGCCCAGCGGGCCGACATGGACCTTGCGGCTGCCGCGGATGGCTCCCGTCGTGACGCCGATTTCGAGCTTGGAATTGATGTCCGCCATGCGCAGTTCCTCTGTGGACAGATGGAAAGCGCCTCGCCAGCGACCCTCCCTCCGCCCGTGTTAACGGGTTCAGGTTCGACGGGTCGTGGGTTGCGAAGCCCACCTCTCAGCCAGTTTTGACCGCCTTCGAAATATCTCGATAGCGGCGCAGGCTCCCCGGGGATGCAGGATGGATAGGCTCGTGCCGGCGGGCTGTCTAGGTGAACTCCAGACCTTCGAACCGGCCCGATTTCCGCCACGCATCAATGTGCGCGAAATACGCCAGGGCACCGCCGGGGTGGCCGACGAACAACGGCGCGTCCTCCCCCCAGCCCTTGCCCTCGTTGTTGTAGTATCCGGGCGTGCACTCCGTGCTGCCGATCGCGCGCGCGGGGCCCGTGCGCAGCAGGTCGAGCCAGGCCTGCTCTGCCTCCGCCGTGGGCTCCACCGTCTGCGCGCCGCGCTGCTCGGCGGCGGACACCACGCTGGCGATGGTATCGGCGTGGTCGACGATGTTGTGCGGCACGTTGGCGATGAAGTTGGCCGCCTGCGCCGGCTGGACCATGAACAGGTTGGGAAAGCCGTTGATGTGCAACCCGTGGAGCGTGCGCATCCCCCCGCCCCAGTATTCCGACAGCGTTCGCCCGTCCCGCCCCACCGCGTCGAACCCGGCGCGCGCGACGTAGTCGGTCGAAATCTCGAACCCCGAGGCATAGATGATGCAGTCGACCTCGTACTCGGTGCCGTTAGCCATCACGCCCTTTTCGGTGATCGCGGACACGCCCTGCCCATCGGTGTGGATCAGCTTCACGCCGGGCCGGTTGAACGCCTGCAGGTATTCGTCGTGAAAGCACGGCCGTTTGCACAGCTGGCGATACCACGCCTTCAGGTCGTCGGCGGTGTTCGGATCGTTGACCAGTTCCTCGGCGCGGCGGCGGATCTGCTCCATTTTCTCGTAATCGGCATCCTCGAACGCCGCCATCATCCGGGCGGGAGTCCACTCGGACGGCGGCACGGTGCGCAGGTTGGCGCGCATCCGCTTGGCAAGATCGGTCCACCCGTCATTGACAAGGTCTTCGGCCGGGAAGCCGGCGCCGAGGTTGGCGGCGAA
This sequence comes from Altererythrobacter sp. TH136, assembly GCF_007065885.1. Lineage (NCBI taxonomy): Bacteria > Pseudomonadati > Pseudomonadota > Alphaproteobacteria > Sphingomonadales > Erythrobacteraceae > Altererythrobacter > Altererythrobacter sp. TH136. The sequence goes on from NZ_CP041409.1 coordinate 1,070,515, forward strand.
GTTGTCCTGCCATTTACGCTGCCAACCCGGCTCCGCGACGCTGGCGAACCAGTCGTCATCCAGCGGCGCGTTGTCGCGGCGGTCGACCGATGACGGGGTACGCTGGAACACGTACAGTTCCTTCGCATCGCGCGCCAGGTGCGGCACCGCCTGGACCGACGTCGCGCCGGTGCCGATGATCGCTACCCGCTTGTCGGCAAGACCCGTCATGGGCGCGCCTTCGGGGTTGCCGCCGGTGTAGGCATAGTCCCACCGGCTGGTGTGGAACGCCTTGCCCTTGAAGGTCTCGATCCCCGGCAGACCCGGCAGCTTGGCGACGTGCAGCGGCCCGGTGCCCATGCCGACGTATTTGGCGGCGAATGCGTCGCCGCGGTTCGTACGCACGGTCCACAGCTTGTCGCCCTCGTTCCATTCCAGGCCCGTCACCTCGGTATGGAACAGCGCCTTGTCGTACAGGCCGAAAGTCTCGCCGATGCGGCTGCAGTGGTTGCGGATCTCGGGCGCGTGCGCGTACTTCTCGCTCGGCATGTGGCCGGTTTCTTCGAGCAGCGGCATGTAGATCATGCTCGCGGTGTCGCACTGCGCACCGGGGTAGCGGTTCCAGTACCAGGTGCCGCCGAAATCGCCGCCCTTCTCGACGATGCGCACATCGGTGATCCCGGCCTGCTTCAGCCGCGCGCCGACGACCAGCCCCGCGAACCCGCCGCCGATGAAGGCGAACGTCACGTGATCGGTCAGCGGCTCGCGCGGGGTGATCGGGGTGTAGGGGTCAGCCGCCAGTTCGGCGAATTCGCGTTCGAGCCGCAAATACTGCGACGAACCCTCGGCCCTCAGCCGCTTGTCGCGTTCTTCGGCGTACTTGGCGCGCAGGGCGTCCTTGTCGATCGTGGTGGCTGTCGCCGGCGCGTGCATGCGTGATCCTCTCCCGCCCGTTATCGGGCCTCTGATCGAGGATGGCGGAGCGGCAGATTCGTTGCAAGCGGCAACCGACCGCGCGCGCCAGTGAGCGCCCGCGCCTGGTCGTAGCCCGTTCGAAGATCAGAAGGTGTAGCCGACCCCCACGGCCGTGAACCACTGATCCGCGCTGCCGCGAATGCTGGTGAACGGCGTGCGTTTGGCATCGCCCAGCATCCGCGAATAACCCCCGATCAGCACCGCCGACAGGCCCCCGTTGGTCAGGTCGCCATCGAAATCGAAGGCCGTCAGCAACGTCGCGCCCGCCTTGTTCCAGCCGCCGTCGGCGGTGTAGACCGGCAATCCGCTGGCCACGCTCCGCGCCGGGCTGACCGAATAGTAGTAGCGCGCGAAGTCGTCGTCGCCATGTTGGGCGGACAGCGACAGCGAGGCTGCCATTCCGCGGCTGAGCGGGGTGAAGTAAGTGACCGACGGGGTGAAGGTCATACCTTCGTGCGCCCCGCCCACGTCCCACAGCGCATCGGCGCCGAAGCTGAGCGAATCGTAAGGGTTCAGCACCCGCGGCAGGCTGATCCCGGCGTTGGCGCCGACCTCGATCGCGGTATCAAGCTTGCCCGCGGCGCGGACCACCGGATCCTTGATCTGCCGCGCGCGGTTGGTGCGCACGCGCGCCACCGGCCCAAAGGCGAAGCCCGCCCCGTTCCCCGCGTCGGGGATGAAATCGAGCGCGAGACCCGCCGGGCGCGGCTGGATGCCGATGCCCGCGACCCGGCCCTGAACGATCGGCGCGGGGAAGGCGACGTAATCGTCCGACCCGTCATAGCTGGGGCCATAGCCAACCCCCACGCCCAGGCTGATCCAGGTATCGTCATAGACGGTGTCGGTCATGTCGATGTCCGCCGGCGGCCCTGAAGCGGCGCCGCTGTCCTGCGCCAGCACCGGCGAAGCGGCCAGCGCGGCGGACAGGCAAGCGCCCGAAATAATGGTCCTCATTTTCATGTACCCCTGTTGTACCGAAGCAAACCGTTCACGGGTGCCGGCGTTCCTGACCGACCCGCCCGGCACGGCGCGCTGCGCGAACGACGGGAAGCGTTGCCGGATGCGCCGATGCGTCCTAGGGCAGGGGCGCATGAACGGGCGCTCGACAGATATCGCGATCGCCGGCGGCGGTCTGGCCGGGGGTCTGATCGCGCTCGCGCTGCGGCAGGCGCGCCCGGATCTTGCGGTCACGGTGGTCGAGAGCGGCGAAACGCTGGGCGGCAACCACCGCTGGAGCTGGTTCGCAACCGACCTGGACGACGCCGGCACCGCATTGCTCGATCACTTCGAACCGGCCCGATGGAACGGCTATTCGGTGCGCTTTCCCGCCCTCTCGCGCGAGTTGAGCACGCCGTACCGGTCATTGAGCTCGGCCGCGTTCGACCGCGAACTGCGGCGCCTGCTACCGCGAGAGGCGATCCGCACTAGTTGCCCGATCGCCGCGCTCGACGCTGCCGGGATCGTGCTTTCGGGCGGGGAGCGGATCGCGGCACGGATGGTGATCGATGCGCGCGGGATCGACGCCGCGCCTTCGCTGGCTGGCGGCTGGCAGGTGTTCATGGGCCGGCATCTGCGCACGCGCGTGCCGCACGGACTGGACCGGCCGATCATCATGGACGCCGCCGTCGCGCAGCATGGCGCCTATCGGTTCGTCTACACGCTTCCCCTGACGCCGGACGAGTTGTTCGTCGAAGACACCTATTATGCCGACAGTCCGGCGCTCGATCCCGCCGTGCTCGCGCCGCGGATCGATCGATACTGCGCACGCAACGGCTGGGAGGGCGCCACGGTCGCTGAGGAAACCGGCGTGTTGCCGGTCATCACCGGCGGAAACTTCGCCGCGTTTCAAGCCGCGCACCGCACCCCCGGGGTCGCCGTGGCCGGAGCGCGCGGCGGGTTCGCGCACCCGCTGACCAGCTATACCCTGCCCTTCGCCGCCGAAACCGCGCTGGCGATCGCGGGCAGCGCGGATCTGCCCGGACCAACACTCGCCGACCTGCTGGAGGGCCGCGCCCGCGACCACTGGCAAAACACGATTTTCTACCGCCGCCTCGGCCGGATGCTGTTCGGCGCCGGCGCGGCGGACGATCGCTACAAGATCTTTGAAAGGTTCTATCGCTTGCCACACCCGCTGATCGAACGCTTCTACGCCGCCCGCTCCACCCGCCTTGACCAGGCGCGGGTCCTGCTGGGCAAACCCCCGGTGCCCGTGCTGGGCGCGATGCGCGCGCTCGCCACCGCGGGACCGTCGCTGGCGAGGGCTGCGGCATGACCGCCCCTGCCCAGCCGCAAACGGAAGGCGGCAAGCGCGCCTGCGTCATCGGCGCAGGCTTCGGCGGGCTGGCGCTCGCCATCCGGCTGCAATCCGCCGGCATCAAGACCACGGTGGTGGAGGCGCGCGACAAGCCCGGCGGCCGCGGATATTACTGGGAGCGTGACGGCTTCACGTTCGACGCCGGCCCGACCGTCATCACCGATCCCGACTGCCTGAAGGAACTGTGGGCGCTGTCCGGCCATGACATCGCCGCCGATGTCGAACTGATGCCGGTCAGCCCGTTCTATCGCCTCAATTGGCCCGACGGGGTAAACTTCGATTATTCGAACGACGAAGCGGGACTGCGCGCGGAGATCGACCGCGTCGCACCGGGCGATTACGCAGGGTACGAGGATTTCCTGCGTTATTCCGCAGGAGTCTACGAGCAGGGTTACGTCAAGCTCGGCGCCAAGCCGTTCCTCGATTTCGCCAGCATGATCAAGGCCGCCCCGGCGCTCGCCAAGTATCAGGCGTGGCGGTCGGTCTATTCGATGGTGTCGAGTTACATCAAATCGGAAAAGCTGCGCGAGGCGCTCTCCTTCCACACCCTGCTGGTGGGGGGCAATCCGATGACCACCAGCGCGATCTATGCGCTGATCCACAAGCTGGAAAAGGACGGCGGCGTGTGGTGGGCGCGCGGGGGCACCAACCGGCTTGCCGCCGCGATGGTGCGGCATATCGAGCGGCTCGGCGGAGAGGTGCGGTTGCACGATCCGGTCACCCGGGTGCACACGATCGGCGACCGCGCGACCGAGGTGGAAACGCACAGCGGCTGGCGCGAACGGTTCCACGCCGTCGCCAGCAACGGCGATCTGGTCCACACCTATCGCGACCTGCTGGGGCAGACCCGGCGGGGCACGGACCAGGCGCGGAAGCTCGCCAGAAAGCGCTTCAGCCCGTCTCTGTTCGTCGTCCATTTCGGGCTGGAGGGTACCTGGCCCGGCATCCCGCACCACATGATCCTGTTCGGTCCGCGCTATAAAGGATTGCTGGACGACATCTACGAACACGGCGTGCTGCCGCAGGACTTCTCGATCTATCTCCATCACCCCACGGTGACCGATCCCAGCATGGCGCCCCCGGGCAAGAGCACGTTCTATGCGCTGGTGCCGGTCGCCCACATGGGCAAGCTGGCGGTCGACTGGGACGAAGTCGGTCCGATGCTGGAAAAGCGCATCCTCGACGAACTCGGCCGCCGGCTGATCCCCGACATCCACGATCGGATCGTGACCAAGTTCCATTACGCGCCGAGCGATTTCGCAAGCGACCTCAACGCCCACCTGGGCAGCGCGTTCAGCCTGGAACCGGTGCTGACCCAAAGTGCTTATTTCCGGGGCCATAACCGGGACGACGTGATCAGGAACTTCTACCTCGTAGGTGCCGGCACGCATCCGGGCGCGGGCATTCCGGGCGTGGTGGCGAGCGCGAAGACCACCGCGGGGCTGATGATCGAGGACCTTGCGCAATGAAGCGGCTGGCTGTGTATTGCGGATCCGCCACCCCCGCCGATCCGCGCTACATCGAACTGGCCAGCGACGTCGGCCGCGGGCTGGCGGAGCGCGGGATCGGGGTGGTCTATGGCGGCGGCCGGCTGGGCCTGATGGGGGCGGTCGCCTCGGGTGCGCTGGCAGCGGGTGGAGAGGTCATCGGGGTCATCCCCGAAGCGCTGGCCGGCTCCGAAGTGGCCAACCGCGACTGCACCGAGCTTTATACCGTCGGCGGAATGCACGAGCGCAAGCAGCGCTTCACCGACCTTTCCGACGGCTTCGTCACCATTCCCGGCGGGGTCGGCACGATGGATGAATTGTGGGAGGCGGTCAGCTGGGCGCAGCTGGGCTATCACACCAAGCCCGTCGGCCTGCTCAATTCGTTCGGGTTCTACGATCACCTGATCGCGTTCAACCGCCACATGGCGGACGTCGGCTTCGTCCGGCCGGCGCACCAGAACATCATCGTCGCCGCCGACACCTTGCCCGACCTGCTCGACAAGATGGCCGCCTACCGCCCGCACACCCCCATCTTCCAGATGAGCGCGAGCGAACTGTGAGCCAGCCGCGATGAGGAAGCCAAGGCGGGTCGTTCCCCGGATGCTGGCGCCCAGTCGCATCCTGCGCACCACCCCGTCCCAGGCCGGCGGGGGGCGCGAGCGTGAGGACCTGGTCGATTACGCCGAACACGCGATCGCCAAGGGGTCGCGCAGCTTTGCCCTCGCCAGCCGCCTGTTCGACCGCGACACGCGCGAGAAGGTGTGGCTGCTCTATGCCTGGTGCCGCCGGTGCGACGATCTGGCCGACAACCAGGATCACGGCGGTACACTGGGCGAGGAGGAAGGCGCCGAGCGCCGGCTGACCGCGATCCGCCTGCTGACCGAGCGGGCATTCGAAGGGCTGCCCACCGCCGATCCCGCGTTCGACGCGTTTGGCCTGGTGGCGCGCGAAAGCGGCCTCACCCGCGAAATGGCCGAAGACGTGATCATGGGCTTCGAACTCGATGCCCGCGGCTGGCGGCCGCGGAGCGAGGCCGACCTGGCGCGCTATTGCTATCACGTTGCCGGCGCGGTGGGCGTGATGATGGCGCAGGTCATGGGGGTGCCGCGCGACGATTCGTGGATGCTCGACCGGGCGTGCGACCTTGGCCTGGCGTTTCAGCTGGCCAACATCGCCCGCGACCTTGACGAGGATGACAAGGCCGATCGCTGCTACCTGCCGGTCGAGTGGCTGGTCGAGGAGGACATCGAACCCGGACAGCACCTGAAGCCGCATCACCGGCAGGAACTGACCGACATCGCCGCGCGGCTGATCCGGCGGATGGAGCGGCACGAGGCGTATGCCCGGCTCGGCGCGGCCAAGCTGCCGTTCCGCCAGCGTTGGGCAATCCTGGCGGCGGCGCGCATCTATGGCGCGATCGGGCGGCGGGTCGTGGAACTGGGAACGCGCGCGTGGGATCACCGGGTGGTGATCGGCCGGCTCGAAAAACTGCGCCACGTCGCCGCCGCGTTCGGCGAGGCGGTGCGCAACAAGCCGGAAGAACCGCCTGAGCCGCCCGCCTGGACTCGCGGCGCAATCCTGATCGACGTGCGCATGGCCCAGCCCATCCCGCCCCCGCCGATGGAGCCACTCGCCGACGAGTGAGCCGCTTGCGGGGGCCGCCGGCGCACACTAACCCCGCCGCCATGATCACCAAGCTTTTGATTGCCAATCGCGGCGAGATCGCCTGCCGCGTCATCCGCACCGCGCGCGCCATGGGGATCGCCACCGTGGCGGTCTATTCCGATGCCGATGCCAAGGCCCTGCACGTGCGGCAAGCGGACGAGGCGGTGCATATCGGCCCCTCCCCCGCGGCCGAAAGTTACCTGGTGGGCGAGCGGATCATCGACGCCGCGAAGTCGACCGGCGCCGATGCCATCCACCCGGGCTACGGCTTCCTGTCGGAGAACGCCGACTTCGCCCGCGCGGTCATCGCGGCCGGACTGATCTGGGTCGGGCCCAAGCCCGACAGCATCGAGGCGATGGGCCTGAAGGACGCGGCAAAGGAGCGGATGATCGCCGCCGGCGTGCCGGTCACGCCCGGCTACCTGGGCGACGACCAGTCCATCGAGCGCCTCAAGGCCGAGGCTGACGCGATCGGTTATCCGGTGCTGATCAAGGCCGTCGCCGGCGGCGGTGGCAAGGGCATGCGCAAGGTCGATGACGCGGCGCAGTTCGAGGAAATGCTGCAATCGTGCCGGCGCGAGGCGTCAGCGAGCTTCGGCAACGATCAGGTCCTGCTCGAAAAATGGATCACCTCGCCGCGCCACATCGAGGTGCAGGTGTTCGGCGACAGCCACGGCAACGTGGTCCACCTGTTCGAACGCGACTGTTCCTTGCAGCGCCGCCACCAGAAAGTGATCGAGGAAGCCCCCGCCCCCGGCATGGACGAGGCGACCCGCGAAGAAATCTGCGCCGCCGCCGTCCGCGCCGCCAAGGCGGTCGACTACGAGGGGGCGGGCACCATCGAATTCATCGCCGACGCCAGCGAGGGCCTGCGTGCCGACCGCATCTTCTTCATGGAGATGAATACCCGCCTGCAAGTCGAACACCCCGTGACCGAGGAGATTACCGGGGTCGACTTGGTGGAGTGGCAGCTGCGCGTCGCCAGCGGGGAGCCCCTGCCGCTGACGCAGGGCGAACTGTCGATCAACGGCTGGGCCATGGAAGCGCGGCTCTATGCGGAGAACCCCGCGAAGGGGTTCCTGCCGAGCATTGGTCCGCTCGATCATTTTCACCTCTCTGGCGGCCGGATCGACACCGGGGTAGAAGAGCGCGACCACATCTCACCGTTCTACGATCCGATGATCGCCAAGCTGATCGCCTGGGGAGAGGACCGGGACGAGGCGATCGATACCCTCACGGCCGCTTGCCGATCGGTGGAAATCGAACCTGTCAGGACCAACGCCTGGTTCCTTGCGCGTTTGTTGGCAGAGCCGGCCTTTCGCCGGGGCGATTTGAGCACGGGCTTTATTGGCGACAATCAGGATCGGCTGATCGATCCGCCGCAGCCTACGGGTAATCTGTTGCAAGCCGCGGCAGATGACCTGGTGAGTGGATCGCAAGCCGCCACCGACCACTTCATGCTCCAGACCCTTCGCGGATTTCGCCTCAACCGCGACGCCGAGCACAGCGTCCGGCTCCAGGTGGACGGTGCAGTCCGGACGGTCGAGTTGGACGATGCCGAAGTTTGGCATAGATACGCCCGCACCATTGTTGGTGATGGTGATCTGCGGACCTTCTTCGAAGATGGAGCGGCGTTCCAGTTTTCACCCGACCGCGCCAACCCCGCCGGTTCCCACTCCGCTCACGATGGCGACATCGTCGCGCCCATGCCGGGCAAGGTCATCGCGGTGGATGTGACGGAAGGCCAAATGGTCACTGCCGGCCAGCGGCTGATGGTGCTCGAGGCGATGAAGATGGAGCACGCGCTCACCGCTCCGTTTGCCGGCACGGTGACCGATCTGTCGGTCAGCCAGGGCAGCCAGGTGCAGGTCGAAACCCTGCTGGCGCGAGTGGAGGCTGCCGCTACGGAATGACCTGGGCCAAGGAACTCGAAGAGCTGCGCCGGCGCGAGGCGCTCGCCGAACAGATGGGCGGCGCGGACAAGGTCGCGCGCCAGCACGGCCGCGGCAAGATGGACGCCCGCGCGCGACTCGCGGCGCTGGTCGATCCGGGCAGTTTCCGCGAGATCGGCAAGATCGCCGGCAAGGGCAGCTACAACGAGAACGGCGAACTGACCGGCGTCCTCCCCGCCCCGTTCCTGTTCGGCAAGGCGGAGATCAACGGTCGCCCTGTCGTTGCCACCGCGGACGACTTTACCATTCGCGGCGGCGCGGCGGATGCCGGGATCGGGCGCAAGATGGTTCAGGCCGAGAAGATGGCGCACGAGCTCAAGCTGCCGATCATCCGCATGATCGACGGCACCGGCGGCGGCGGCTCGGTCAAGACGCTGGAGCAGATCGGCGCGACCTATATCCCCGCCGTGACCCCCTGGGGCGAAGTGGTGCAGAACCTTGACACCGTGCCGGTGGTGGCGCTGGCGCTCGGCCCCACGGCGGGGCTCGGCGCGGCGCGGATCGTCGCCAGCCACTATTCGATCATGGTCAAGGGCCTGTCCCAGATCTTCGCCGCCGGACCCGCGGTGGTCGATGCGCTGGGGGACAACTGGAAAGGCGGCGCGGCCAATCACGAAGAAGCCAAGGAAGCGCTCGGCGGCAGCGGCATCCACGCGCGCAACGGAGTGGTCGATGACGAAGTGGCGTCGGAGGAAGAGGCCTTTGCCCGCGCGCGGCACTTCCTGTCGTTCATGCCCGAATACGCCGGCCAGCTCGCCCGCCGGATCGATACCGGCGATCCCGCCGACCGGCGCGAGGAGGCGCTGCTCGACATCGTCCCGCGCGGCGACAAGCAGGTCTATTCGATGCGCCGCGCGCTCGACCTCGTTTTCGACCGGGGCACGGTGTTCGAGATCGGCCGGCTGTGGGGACGCGCCGCGATCACCGCACTCGCCCGGCTCGACGGTTGGCCGGTGGCGGTCCTGGCGAGCGACCCCAGCTATCTCGGCGGATCGTGGGACGCCAAGACGTCAGAAAAGGTCGAACGCTGGGTGAAGCTCGCCGACCAGTTCCGCCTGCCGATCGTCCACCTGGTCGACAACCCCGGCTTCATGATCGGGCGCGAGGCGGAGATGGCCGGCACCATCCGCTACGGCGTGCAGGCGATGAACGCGGTCTACCGGGCGACCGTCCCGCTGGCGAGCGTGGTGCTGCGCCGCGCATACGGCATCGCGGGCAGCGCGATGTCCAACGCGGACCGGTACCAGTACCGCTATTGCTGGCCGTCAGGGGATTGGGGCAGCCTGCCAATCGCGGGCGGGCTGGAGGTCGCCTACAAATCGGAGATCGAGGCGGCGGACGATCCGGCGGCGGAACTCGAAGGCATCCGCGAGCGGCTGGGCAAGGTGACCTCCCCATTCCGCAGCGCCGAACGCTTCAACGTGGAAGACATCATCGATCCGCGCGATACCCGGCCGCTGTTGTGCGAATTTGCCGGGCTCGCGTGGCGAACGCTGGGGGCCTAGCGCGCCCCTTCCGGCGGGTGAAGCCGGCGGAACAGCTTGCCCTTCTCGCTGAACAGCACACAGGCGAGGCTGACGACGCCCGCGATCAGCAGCGCCCACGCCAGCGGCCGGGCGGTGCCGTCGAACGCCTGGCCGATGACCGCGCCCAGCACGGCCGAGGTGACCATCCGCAGGAACGACTGCGCCGACGATGCCGACCCGGCGATATGCTGGAACGGCTGCATCGCGATCGAGCCGAAGTTCGCGCCGACGAAGCCCAGCAGCGCCATGTTGGCCGCCATCAGGGGCAGGAACTGCCACAGCTTTTCGTCCTGCTGGCTGGCGGCGAGCACCTGCAGCACCGAGGTGGCGATGAAGGCGATCAGCGCGGTGTGCGACACCCGCCGCGCGCCGAACCGCTCCACGATGCGCGAATTGAAGAAGTTCGCCAGCGCCATCCCCGCCGCCGCGCCGCCGAAGATGAACGGGAAGTACGGACCCATCTGGAAGGTTTCGCTGACCAGCTGCTGGGCCGAATTGAGAAACCCGAACAGCGCGCCGAACACCAGGCTGGAACCGATGACATAGCCGATCGCGTCGCGCCGCAGGAAAGCCTCGCGCATGTTGCGGAACACCGGCTTCAGCGCGATCGGCTGGCGATCTTCGGCGTGCAGGCTTTCGGGCAGACCATACCACGTCCACACGCCGATCACCGTCGCCAGCGCCGCCATCAGCACGAAGATATAGCGCCAGCCGGCGAACAGCAGCACCGTCTGGCCGAGAAACGGTGCGAGCACCGGGACGACCATGAACACGACCATGATGGTCGACATCATCCGCGCCATCCGGTCGCCGCCCACCCGGTCGCGGATGATCGCCGCGGGCAGCACCGACAGGCCGGCAGTCAGGAACGCCTGGCCCATGCGCAGGGCGACCATCACTTCGAACTGGGTGACCAGCGCGCAGACCAGCGACAGCGCGGCGTAGATGACGATCGAGCCAAGCAGGATCGGCCGCCGGCCGAACCGGTCCGCCAGCACGCCGGGGGCAAGCGCCCCCAGACCCGATCCCAGCAGGTAGGCGCCGATCACCAGCTGGCGTTCGTTGCCCACCGCGCCCAGCTCGTCGCCGATCATGCCGAGCGCGGGCAGCATCGAATCGATTCCCAGCGCCTGCAGGCTCATCAGCGCGGCCATCATGAACACCAGCCGCCGCTCGCTCATCGCGGCGAAGGTGCGTTCTTCGGCGGGGGTGGCAGGTCCGTGCATGGCGGGGCGGCGGTGCACCTCTTGCGAGGCCGTGGCCAGTTCCGATTTTCCGAGTGAAGGTCTAGCTGTACGCCGTGAGCCAGGAAGATGATGACGATGGGGAGACCGCGCAAGGGCTGCGCAAGATCATCCATGTCGACATGGACGCCTTCTTCGCCAGCGTGGAGCAGCGCGACGACCCCTCGCTGCGCGGGTTGCCGGTGGCGGTGGGCGGGTCGGGCACGCGCGGCGTGGTCGCCGCCGCCAGCTATGAGGCAAGGCGGTTCGGCGTGCGGAGCGCCATGCCCGGCGCTACCGCGCGGCGATTGTGCCCGGACCTGGTGTTCGTGCGTCACCGCTTCGACGTCTACAAGGAAGTCAGCCAGCAGATCCGCGCGATCTTCCGCGACTATACCCCCCATGTCGAGCCGCTGAGCCTCGACGAGGCATACCTCGACGTGACGGATGATCTGAAGGGCATCGGCAGCGCCACGAAGATCGCGCAGGACATCCGCCGCCGCATCCGCGAGGATACCCGGCTCACCGCCAGCGCGGGGGTCAGCTACAACAAGTTCCTCGCCAAGCTCGCCAGCGACCAGAACAAGCCCGACGGGCTGTGCGTGATCCTTCCGGGCCAGGGGGCGGCGTTCGTCCAGTCGCTGCCGATCCGCCGCTTTCACGGGGTCGGGCCCAAGGGGGCGGAAAAGATGGCGCGGCTGGGCATCACGACCGGCGCCGATCTCGCCGCCAAGGACCTGCCGTGGATGCGCGCGCATTTTGGCAGCTTTGCCGATTACCTCTATCGCGCGGCGCGCGGCATCGACCTGCGCCCCGTACGCGCCAACCGGATCCGCAAGTCGGTGGGCGGAGAGCGCACCTTCAGCGAGGATATTTCCACTGGCCCCGCCCTGCGCGAAACGCTGGAGGGCATCATCGACATCGTGTGGACCTCGATCGAGCGCAACGAGGCCAAGGGGCGCACGGTCACGCTCAAGATGAAATACACCGATTTCCAGATCATGACCCGCGCCCGCTCGCTGCCTCACGCGGTGGCGGACAAGACCGAATTCGCCCGCGTGGCGCGCGAGCTACTCGACGAAGCGCTGCCCCTGCCGCTGCCGATCCGGCTGATGGGCCTGACGCTGTCGAACCTCGACCGGGGCGGCGCGGCCGAGCCGGCGCGGGACGACGCGCAGCTGTCGTTGCTTTAGCGCAGTTGCCCCCGCCACGCCTCGATCCGTCTGCGCGACAACCGCGTCAGTGGCTCGGGCAGCGAATGGGTGGGGAAGAACCGCGCCTCCAGGATTTCGCGGCGATCCGGGCGTGGCCAGTCGGGCGTGCGCCCGGCGACCAGCCAGGCGGTGTGCGGCGCGCCGGACAGGGTTTCCTCCAGCGCCTCGAGCACGCGCGCGCCTTCCAGCCGGCAACCGACTTCCTCGGCGATCTCGCGCGTTGCCGCATCCTCGGCCTTCTCGTCCCGCCGCATCCCGCCGCCGGGCAGCGCCCAGCTGCCGGACCCATAGCTGTGCCGCACCAGCAGCAACCGGCCCTCAAGATCGGTGACGAACACCGTCACCCCCTGGATCGGCAGCCGCAGGTGCCTGCGCCAGCGCTGCCGCAGCGCATGTGCGGCGCGCAGGACGAGCCGGTGCAGCGGGCGCGGGATCAGGTGAAGCATGTGACCGGCTGGCTGGCGGCGGCGAGCAGGCGCGCGACCGGCGTATCGCTGCGGCCGGCGATAGCGTCAGCCAGCACCCGCCGCTTGGCCGCGCCACGGATCACCAGCAACAAGGCGTCGCTGGCCAGCAGCGCCGGCAGGGTCAGCGTGATCCGGTCGAACGGCGCTTCGGGCGGCAGCGGATCGGGGGTCAGGCGGCGGATCGATTCCGGATCATCGACGCGCGGCTCGCTGCCCGGAAATAGCGAGGCGACGTGCCCGTCCTCGCCCATGCCAAGCCATGCAAGCGCGAAGCGCGGCACCTGTTCCATCACCGTCAGCGTGACCACTTCGGCGCCCGCGGGTTGAAGCAGCGCGCGGATGCGGCCGGTGTTCGACGCGGGGTGATCCTCGGGCACGACCCGGTCGTCGCCCGGCCACACCGTCACCCGCCGCCAGTCGAGCGGGGCCGCGGCCAGCCGCTCCAGGATGGGAAACGGGGTCGAGCCACCGGGCATCGTCACTGCGACAGGGCCCCCGGTCGATGCCAGCGCGTTGGCGAGCGTCCGCTCGATCCATCGGGCGACCTCGGCGTCGTCCGCGCCTTCGATGATGTGGGGCGATGACACCTGCACCCGCCTAGCCGATGATCCCGCGAGCGGCGAGCCCGGCGTAGACCCCGACGATCGCGACCAGCGCTGCCAGCGTCAGGCGAATGGCGCGCACCGGCCAGCGCTCCAGCTCCGCCGCGAGCGTCACCCCCAGCGCAATGGCGGCGGTGCCGCCCAGCGCTCCGCCTGCGCCCGCCAGCCAGGCGGAGCCGCCCGCTGCGAAGGCGAACACCAGGAACCGCGCCGCATCGCCGATCTGCCGGGCCAGCAGCACGATCAGGGTCGCGAACAGGGAATGGGTCGGCTCTTCGGGCAGCTTGCGCCGCCACGGCCAGGCCAGCTCCACCGCCGCGACCAGCAAGGCGATCGCCACCAGCATGTCGGCGGCGGGTTCCGGCAGGATCAGGGCAAAGGCGAGACCGGCGACCGCCATGGCCAGGGCCGACAACGCGGAGGCGATTGCCCCCACCACCAGCAGCCCGCCGCCCCGGCCCGTTCGATCGGCCAGCCGAGCCGCCAGCAGCTGATCGCCGCTGCCCAGCGACACGGCGAACACCGCGACCAGCGAAAACAGGAACGCGTTCAAGAGGTCAGCCCGTCACACCCCCGGCCGGTCACTCGCCCCATCAGACCCAAGGCCCGGTGATCGCCAGCGTCTTTGCCGGGCTGTAGGCGTTGACGAACAGTGTCCGCCCATCGGGCGAGAAGCAGGCGCCCGCAAGCTCGGTCTGCTGGCGCAGCAACGCCAGCGGATAGGCGACGCCTTCGGGCGTGATGCCGCGCAGGTGGTTGGTGACGTCGTCGGTGTACTGGTCCTCGCACACGATCAGGTCGCCCCAGTTCGCGACCGTCAGGTTGTCGCCGTAATTGAACTGGTCCGCGCTGGTCGATTCGAAGAACAGCTGCAGCTTGCCGCCGGATCCGCGTTCGCCGCGCATGTCGAGGCGATAGATCTGGCCCAGCTTCGCGTTACCCCCGTTGGTGCAGGTGAAATACGCCTCGCCGTCACCCATCCAGATGCCTTCCCCGCGCGCGAACAGCGCGGCGCCAGCAGCCGCGCCGCGGTTGCGCAGATCGTCGGCGGGCGCTTCCACGTCGTCGAGATCGATCCACTTCACCCCGCGCCAGCTCTGCGGTGCAACCGTCATCCCGTCCCAGTTGCGGGTGTCGCGCACGCCATCGGTCAGTGCCAGCGCCTGCAGCTTGCCGCCTTTGGCCAGCTGTCCGGGCACGTCGGGAATGAACCGATAGAGCAGCCCATCCGCGCGGTCCTCGGTCTGATAGACATAGCCGGTCGCCCGATCGACGCAGGCGGCTTCGTGATTGAACCGCCCCATCGCCGTCAACGGCACCGGATCGACCAGGCCCGGCGCGCGCGCGGGCACTTCGAAAGTCCAGCCATGATCCTGGTTGGCCACGCGGCCATCGGCCTTGAACGGCGCTTCCTCGCAGGTCAGCCAGCTGCCCCACGGGGTCGTGCCGCCCGCGCAGTTGCGGATGGTGCCGGCAAGGCTGCGATACTGTTTCTCCACCTGCAGCGTCCGCGCGTCGAGCACGATCGTGGTGGTGCCGCCCGGCAGCGGGACCAAGCTGCGCCCGGTGGTGTCGAACGCGGGCCCCATGACGCCGCCGCCGTCCTTGCCCGGCATCAGTTCGTGATTGCGCACCAGCGCGATCTTGCCGCCGCCAAGGTCGAAGCAGCCCATCCCGTCGGCGGCGTCGGGCACGGTGAAGCCGTCGCTCATCGTGTCGCCCAGTTGCGAGATCACGCGGTAGGTGAAGCCCGCCGGCAGGTCCATCAACCCGGCCGGGTCGGCCACCAGCGGACCGTAACCCACCGT
The DNA here is from genome assembly GCF_007065885.1 of Altererythrobacter sp. TH136. NCBI lineage: Bacteria > Pseudomonadati > Pseudomonadota > Alphaproteobacteria > Sphingomonadales > Erythrobacteraceae > Altererythrobacter > Altererythrobacter sp. TH136. Next base: position 1,085,727 of record NZ_CP041409.1, read on the forward strand.
GGAGCGGCGCTGGACGGTCGAGCAGCCGCTCGCGGCGAGCGCGGCGAACGCGCTGGCGGTAGCGGACAGGAACGTGCGGCGGTGCATTTCAAACGTCATGCGGCGAACCCTCTTGGCGATCGTGCCTGTGCCCTGCGATAGCGTGGAGACACGGCGATGACAGCCGATTCTTGAGGCGAGAGGACAGCGACCATGAAATTAGAACCAGGCCTGGCAGCGGTGGTCACCGGCGGCGCCTCCGGTCTTGGCAAGGCCAGCGCGCAGGCGCTGTCCGAAGCCGGCTTCAAGGTCACCATCTTCGACGTGAACGAAGAAGCGGGCGAGGCGCACGCGGCGGCGATCGGCGGGCTGTTCGCACGGGTCGACATCACCGACGAACAATCGGTGCTCGATGGCTTCGAGCGTGCCCGCTCCGCGCACGGACAGGAACGTTTGACGGTGCACTGCGCGATGACCAGCCGGCGCGGCAAGACGGTCGGGTGGGACAAGGCAAGCGGCGGATACAAGCGCGTCTCGACCGAAGATTACGCGTTCGGCGCCGAAGGCATCCTGGTGTCGAGCTACCGCGTCGCCTCGATCTCGGCGCTCGGCATGGCCAATGCCGAACCGCTCAATGACGACGGCGAGCGCGGGGCGATCATCCTCACCGCCTCGGTCGCCGCGCAGGACGGGCAGATCGGTCAGGTGATCTATGGCAGCTGCAAGGCTGGCGTGAACGGCCTGGTCCTGCCGATGGCGCGCGATCTGATGGACCTCGGTATTCGGGTCAATTCGATCATGCCGGGCATCTTCGCCACCCCGCTGATGCTGGGGATGAAGGACCGCAATCCGCAGATGTGGGACCAGCTAAACGCGAGCGTCCCGTTCCCCAAGCGGCTGGGCGAGCCGGAGGAGTTCGCCTCGCTGGTGTTGGAAATCGCGCGCAACGGATACCTCAACGCGCACCAGTTCCGGCTCGACGGCGGCATCCGGATGCCGCCCCGCTAGGGGTTAGCCCAGCTTCGGCAGCCCGTCGCGGATCGCGTCGATCAACCCCAGCGGATCGTCGACCATCACGTGGTGCGCCGCGTGCGGCAGGCCGGTGACAAAGCGCAGGTCCGGGATGGCGGCCGTCATCTCCGCGACCCGTTCCGGCGTCAGCAGCGCGGAATGGACTCCATGGATGATGCCGATCGGGGCGCGGGCGCGGGCGATCAGCCCTTCCGCCAGGTCGCCGCGGTCGAAATGCGCCCAGAACTGCGGATCGAACCGCCAGGTCCACCCGGCCGGGGAATCGCCCTCGGCCGGCACCTCGTGCAGCGCCCCGCGCGCGATGTGGTCGATCAGCTCGGGACGGCCGGTTTCCTGCTCAGGCAGGAAGCGGAACCGGCGCAGGGCGTGCGCCAGCGTGGGATAGCGGTTGTGCTGCGATCGTCCCTCCGCCAGCCGGGGCGGCGGCCCGCCACCGGGCTTCGGCGGAGCGGAATCGACCAGCATCGCGCCGCCGATCGCCTCGGGGTGCTCGGCGCAGACATACAGCGTGGGAAAACCGCCGAACGAGTGAGCGACGATCACCGGCGGCGCGCCTGACGCGGCCAAGCCCGCCACCTCGATCGCCGTCAAAGCTTCTTTCGCAAAGGTCGCGATCGCATACCGCTCGCGCCATTCGGAGCGGCCCATGCCGGACCACGAGATCGCCGCGCAGCGATAGTCGGCGGCAAAGAACGGCGCGATGAAGCTCCACCAGTCGGCATGCGCGGCATTGCCGTGGAGGAACAGCAGACCCGGCCGGCCCACCTCGCCCCAGGTCAGCAGCTCGATCGCGGCGCCATCGACGTCGAAGGTCGACCGTTCAGGCTCGATGGCTAGCACCTGTTCGAACCACGGCGGCGCGGGCGGCCGCTCCCCGTCGAAGCGCCCCAGCAGCGTACCGTCGGTGATAAGTTCCGTATCTGCCAAGCGTGTCTCTCCCCTGCCAAAGCGCATTGCCAGCTTCGGCGCCCGTGGCAAGCCGCACGGCACCAGAGTTTCTTGAGGCTCTGGTGGCTCTCTTTTCAGGAGGATGGAGCGGGCAGCGGGAATCGAACCCGCACGTCCAGCATGGGAAGCTGGCAGGCTACCACTACATCATGCCCGCGCCTGTGAGGGACCCCGCGAAGTACGACTTCGCGGGAAGCCCTGTGTGCCGGCCATTAGCTTGGCCTCGCCGCGCCGGTCAATCGTTTCAGCGGCAACCTGTTGATTTCCGTCACCTGCGCTCGCAAGGCAGCGGCAAAGGAGATTTCCCATGCGCGACATCGATCACTTCATGGTCGGCGGCCCGGGCGCGGCCGCGACCCATTTCAAGGATGTGATGAACCCTTCCACCGGCGAGGTGCAGGCGCGCGTGCCGCTGGGCGACGCGGCGCTGCTCGACCGCGCGGTGCAGTCCGCGCTGGCGGTGCAGCCGGCCTGGGCGGCGACCAACCCGCAGAAGCGCGCGCGGGTGATGTTCGCCTACAAGCAGCTGATCGAGGCCAACCGCGAGGAACTGGCCCACCTGCTCAGCTCCGAACACGGCAAGGTGATCGACGACGCGCTCGGCGACGTGCAGCGTGGGCTGGAGGTGATCGAATACGCCTGCGGCATCCCCCAGGTGCAGAAGGGCGAATACACCATCGGCGCGGGGCCGGGCATCGATGTCTATTCGATGCGCCAGCCGCTCGGCATCGGGGCGGGCATCACCCCGTTCAACTTCCCGGCGATGATCCCGATGTGGATGTTCGGCATGGCGATCGCCACCGGCAACGCCTTCATCCTCAAGCCTTCGGAGCGCGATCCATCCGTGCCGGTGCGGCTGGCCGAGCTGTTCCTCGAGGCCGGCGCGCCCGAAGGGCTGCTGCAAGTGGTCCACGGCGACAAGGAGATGGTCGACGCCATCCTCGACCACCCCGACATCGCCGCGGTCAGCTTCGTCGGCTCGTCCGACATCGCGCACTACGTCTACAACCGCGGCGTCGCCGCCGGTAAGCGCGTGCAGGCGATGGGCGGGGCAAAGAACCACGGCATCGTGATGCCCGATGCCGATCTCGACATGGTGGTCAACGACCTCGCGGGCGCGGCTTTCGGTTCGGCGGGCGAGCGCTGCATGGCGCTGCCCGTGGTGGTGCCGGTGGGTGAGGATACGGCCAATCGCCTGCGCGAAAAGCTGATCCCCGCGATCGAGGCGCTGCGCATCGGCGTTTCGACCGACAAGGACGCGCATTACGGTCCCGTCGTCACCGCCGAGCACAAGGCGCGGGTTGAACAGTGGATCGACACCGCCGAGGCCGAAGGCGGCGAGATCGTCGTCGACGGGCGCGGCTTTACCCTTCAGGGGCACGAGAATGGCTACTTCGTCGGGCCGACGCTGATCGACCACGTCACCCCCGACATGGAAAGCTACAAGGAAGAGATTTTCGGACCGGTGCTCCAGATCGTCCGCGCCAAGGACTTCGAAGAAGCGGTCGCGCTGCCATCGAAGCACCAGTACGGCAACGGGGTCGCGATCTTCACCCGCAACGGCCACGCGGCGCGTGAGTTCGCCAGCCGGGTCAACGTCGGCATGGTCGGGATCAACGTGCCGATCCCGGTGCCGGTCGCCTATCACAGCTTCGGTGGCTGGAAGCGCAGCGCGTTCGGCGACACCAACCAATACGGCACCGAAGGGATGAAGTTCTGGACCAAGGTCAAGACCGTTACCCAACGCTGGCCCGACGGCGGGGGTGACGGTTCCAACGCCTTCAATATCCCGACGTTCGCGTGAGCCCGGCAATGCGCTTCGTCGCCCTCGCCGCACTGCCCCTGGCGCTTGCCGCCTGCCAGCAGGACACGGATTCCACGCCCGAACCGAGCGCAAGCGCGAACGCAGCCGGCACGCCGACTCCTCTCACGTCAGCGGCCCCGGCGCCAGCGGTGACTGCGATCGCCACCGATGGCACCGGTGTTCCCGAATTCGGCATCCCGGTGGCGCTGCAGGGCAACTGGGGCATGGTCCCCGCCGATTGCACCAGCACGCGCGGCGATGCGAAGGGACTGCTGCGGATTTCGCCGACCACGCTGACGTTCTACGAATCGGTCGGCAAGCTCGGCACGATCAAGAGCAGCAGCGACACGGCCATTCGCGCGAACTTCGCCTTCAGCGGCGAAGGCATGAGCTGGACCCGCGATGTCGAATTGTCGGCCAGCGGCGACACGCTCACCCGCACCGAACGCGGCGGCGAGGAACCGGGCGGGCCGTTCACCTACACCAAGTGTGCCGCTTGAACCTTGAACCCGATGGGCTAACGCAACCAGCATGACCGGACAGTTCCAGCTTACCGACGACCAACTCGCCATCCAGGACATGGCGCGCAAGTTCACCGCCGACCGCATCACGCCGTTCGCCTCCCAGTGGGACGAGGATCACCATTTCCCGCGCGACGTGGTGCAGGCGGCGGGCGAGCTCGGCTTCGGGTCGATCTACGTCTCGGAAGAGAGCGGCGGCATCGCCCTCGGCCGGCTGGAGGCGGCGCTGATCATGGAGGCGATGGCCTATGGCTGTCCCGCGACATCGGCGTTCATCTCCATCCACAACATGTCGAGCTGGATGATCGACCGGTTCGCTTCGCCCGAGGTGAAGGCGCGCTTCCTGCCCAAGCTGGTCAGCATGGAGCATATCGCCAGCTATGCCCTGACGGAGCCGGGTTCAGGTTCCGACGCGGCAGCGCTCAAGACCACCGCGGTGCTGGATGGCGATCATTACGTGATCAACGGCACCAAGCAGTTCATCTCCGGCAGCGGGTTCAACGACATCTACGTTGTGATGGTCCGCACCAGCGAGGACCGCAGCAAGGGCATCACCTGCCTGGTGGTCGAAAAGGGCACCCCTGGCCTCAGCCACGGTGCGCCGGAGCGGAAGCTCGGCTGGAACGCCTCACCCACCGCGCAGCTGATCTTCGAGGATTGCCGGGTTCCGGTCGCCAACCGCGTCGGCGCCGAGGGCGAAGGCTTCCGCTTCGCCATGGCCGGGCTAGACGGCGGCCGGCTCAATATCGGCGCCTGCTCATTGGGGGGTGCGCAGCGGTGCCTCGACGAGGCGGTCCGGTACACCAAGGAGCGCCAGCAGTTCGGACAGCCGATCGCCGATTTTCAGAACACCCAGTTCATGCTCGCCGACATGGCGACCGACCTGGAAGCCGCGCGCGCCCTGCTCTACCTCGCCGCCGCCAAGGTCAGCGACAATGCGCCCGACAAGACGCGCTTTTCCGCGATGGCCAAGCGGCTGGCGACCGATAGCGGCAGCAAGATCGTCAACGACGCGCTGCAGCTGTTTGGTGGCTACGGTTACCTGAAGGATTATCCGATTGAGCGGTTCTGGCGCGATCTGCGCGTCCACTCGATCCTTGAAGGGACCAACCAGGTGATGCGGATGATCGTCGGCCGGGATATGCTGCGCCAATGACGGACCCCATGACGAACGACATCCTGATCGAGACCACCGGACGCGCCGGGCGCCTTTCGCTCAACCGCCCCCGGGCGCTGCACGCGCTGACGCTCGACATGTGCCACGCGATGAGCGCCGCGCTGACGAAGTGGGCGTCGGACGACGCGGTGGAGGCGGTGATCGTCGATCACGCAGAAGGCCGCGGGTTCTGCGCCGGGGGCGACATCGCGTTCCTGCGCAACTCGGCGCTGAACGACGGCGGCGTTTCGGGCCGCAAGTTCTTCCACGACGAATACCAGCTCAACCACCAGATGTTCGAATACGCCAAGCCGATCGTCGCCTTCATCGACGGGGTGACGATGGGCGGCGGGGTCGGCATCTCGCAACCCGCGAAGTTCCGGGTAGCGACCGAGAACACCCGGTTCGCCATGCCTGAGACCGGCATCGGCCTGTTCCCGGATGTGGGCGGCGGCTGGTACCTGTCGCGCCTGCCGGGCCGGCTCGGCCAATTCCTCGCGCTGACCGGCGCCCGGCTCGATGGCGCCGAGTGCCTCTGGGCGGGGCTCGCGACTCACTATTTGGCGACCGACAAACTGGAGGAGGCGAAGGTCCGGATCGCCGAGCACCCTGACCGGATCGCGGGCATCCTGTCGGAACTGTCGGTCACCCCGCCCCCGGCCCGGATCGAGGCCAACGCCGACAAGATCGCGCACCATTTCAAATCCGACAAGCTGGAAGAGGTGATCGCCAGCCTGGAAGCCGATGCCGATGACCAGGGCAGTGACTGGGCGATCAAGGAACTCGCCACGCTGCGCACCAAGAGCCCGCAGACCTGCAAGGTCGCGCTGCGCGAGCTCGCGGAATCGGCGAGGTTGCATCACTTGTGCGACGAGATGGTGATGGAATACCGCATCGCCAGCCGCGTCCTGACCCGTCCCGACTTCGCCGAAGGCGTGCGCGCGGTGATCGTCGACAAGAACGGCGATCCCCAGTGGAATCCGCCCACTCCGGAACAGGTGAGCGACGAACTGATCGACAGCATCTTCGCGCCGTTGCCGGACAACGAAGAATGGAAGCCCCTGTGACCGACCGCAACGTGCCTTTCGAGACCGTCACCGTCGAACACCGCGACGCGGTGACGTTGATCACGCTGAACCGTCCGCAGGCGCTCAACGCCCTGAATTCGCAGGTTCTAGAAGATCTCATCAGTGCTTTTTCAGCGTTCGAGGCAGACCGGGGCCAACGCTGCGCCGTGCTGACCGGCGCTGGCGACAAGGCGTTCGCTGCCGGGGCCGATATCAAGGAAATGGCCGACAAGGCGGCAGCCGATTTTTACCTCGAGGATTTCTTCGCCCGCTGGACCAGCGACCTGGTCAAGGCGGTCCGCAAGCCATGGATCGCGGCGGTCAACGGCTTCGCGCTCGGTGGCGGGTGCGAACTGGCGATGATGGCGGACTTCATCATCGCGTCCGACAAGGCGAAGTTCGGCCAGCCCGAGATCAAGCTCGGCGTGGCGCCGGGCATGGGCGGCAGCCAGCGGCTGACCCGCGCGGTCGGCAAGGCCAAGGCCATGGAGATGTGCCTCACCGGCCGGATGATGGACGGAGCCGAAGCCGAGCGTAGCGGCCTGGTGGCGCGGGTAGTGCCCCATGAAACCCTGCTGGATGAGGCACTTAAGACCGCTTCCGCCATCGCCGCGATGCCCCCGATGGCCGCGATCGCGAACAAGGAAATGGTCAACGCCGCGTTCGAGACGACGCTCGACCAGGGCCTGATCGTCGAACGCCGCATCTTCCAGATTCTCGCCGGATCCGAGGACAAGGCGGAAGGCATGGCCGCCTTTATCGAAAAGCGTGAGGGGCAGTGGAAGGGGCGCTGACCGTCATCGCCGCCTCAGCAAATGATCGGGCGATCCGGTTCGCCGTCACCCCTGTTGGCCATCTCACTAGCTGGAGTCCTACATGAAAATCGCCTTCATCGGCCTCGGCAACATGGGCGGCGGGATGGCCGCAAACCTCGTCAAGGCCGGGCACCAGGTGCGTGCATTTGACCTCAACGAGGAAGCGCTCGCCCGAGCGCGTGAGAATGGCTGCGATACCGCCGGCTCGATCGCCGAAGCGGTCGCGGATGCAGAGGCGGTGGTGTCGATGCTGCCCAACGGCCAGATCGTGCTGAGCGCCTATACCGGCGAGGTGTTCGGTGCGGCGCCGCAGGGGGCAATACTGCTCGATTGCTCGACCATCGATGTCGCGACCGCGCGCGAAGTTGCCGAGCAGGCGCAGCACCATGGCCACGAAATGGTCGATGCGCCCGTTTCCGGCGGGATCGCGGCGGCGAACGGCGGCACGCTCACTTTCATGGTCGGCGGCAGCGACAGCGCGTTCACGCGCGCCGAACCGATCCTGCAGGCGATGGGCAAGGCGGTGATCCATGCGGGCGCAGCCGGCAATGGGCAGGCGGCGAAGATCTGCAACAACATGCTGCTGGGCATCAGCATGCTCGGCACGTGCGAGGCGTTCGCCATGGCGCAGAAGCTGGGCCTCGATCCGCAGACTTTCTACGATATCTCCAGTGTTAGCAGCGGCCAGTGCTGGTCGATGACGAGCTATTGCCCCGTTCCGGGCGTCGGCCCGCAGTCGCCCGCCGACAACGATTACCAGGGCGGGTTCGCGGCGGGCCTGATGCTGAAGGACCTGCGGCTGGCGATGGAGGCCGCCGAAACCGCGGACGCCCCTGTGCCGATGGGCATGCGGGCGCGCGCGCTGTACGAAGATTTTGTCGGTGCCGGCAACGGCAACACCGATTTCAGCGGGATCATTCGGACGCTGAAGTAGGTGTCTCGTCTGCGGCCTTCTCGCGGGCAGCCTTGGCTTCGGTAAACCACATCACCGCCAGCGCGCCTTCGAACAGCAGCAGCAACGGGATCGCGAGCATCAACTGGCTGATCACGTCGGGCGGCGTGGCAACGGCTGCGACCACGAATGCGGCGACGATCATGTACCGGCGCGCGCTGACCAACTGGGCACGGCTGACGATGCCTGCAGTGTTGAGCAATAGCAGCAAGACCGGCAGCAGAAAGCTTAGCCCGAAGGCCATGATGAACTGCATCACGAGGCTGAGATAGTCTTCGGAATTGGGCAGCGCATCGATCTGCACGCCGCCTTGGGTGCCTTCGAATCCCAGGAAAAACACGAAGGCCGTGGGCATAACCACGTAATACGCCAGCGCCCCGCCAGCGACGAACAGCACCGGCGTTGCCAGCAAAAACGGCAGGAAGGCCTTCTTTTCCTTTGCATACAGTCCCGGGGCGACGAACGCCCACAACTGGTTGGCAATGATCGGAAAAGCCAGGAAGAACGCCGCGAACAGCGCGACCTTAAGCTCGACGAAAAACTGCCCGTAAAGCTTGGTATAGATCAGCCGGTTCTGCCCGGCATCGAGCAGCGGCTGCACCAGGAAGCCCAGAATTTCCTGCGCGAAATAGAAGCAAACCCCGAACGCGACGGCCAGGGCGAGAAACGCGCGTAGCAGCCGCGCGCGCAGCTCGATCAAGTGGTCCAGCAGCGGCGCCTGGGACTGGTCGATGTCGCGGATCGAGAACACCATCAGCGTAGCGGGAGCTGGGGTTCGTCGGGCGGCGGGGGGTCGACCGCAGGATCATCGACGCGCTCCTCACCCGTCTGCGACGGCAGCGGACGCATTTCGTGATCCGACAGGTCAACCGGCGGATGTTCGGCCAGGATGCGGGCGTTCTGCTCGGCCCACTTCTTTTCCATTTCCTCCATCTCGGCTTCGCGGATCATCGCCTCGATACCCGATCGAAAATGGTTGGAGGTGCGGCGGACCTTGCCGATCCACTTGCCCGCAGTGCGCAGCGCGCGTGGCAAGTCCTTGGGACCGATCACGACAACCGCGACAATCACGATCATCAACAACTCGGATGCGCCAATATCGAACATGGGTATCCGCCGTCAGGCGCCGATCAGCCGCTTATGGGCGGTGCTCTGCTCCCGGGTGGGCGTCCTTGGCGGCTTCCTGAGCTGGCTTGGCATCGTGGTGTGGCCCTTCCAGGCTGTGAACCGTGGGGACGGCGCCCTGCCCCTTGCTCCCGGGGGCCGCCTCATCTTCGTTCATGCCTTGCTTGAAGCTTTTGATGCCCTTGCCGAAGTCGCCCATGATTTCCGCCACGCGCCCGCGTCCGAACAGGACGAGCACAATCAGCAAGACGATCAGCCAATGCCAGATGGAAAACGAACCCATGGGTAATCTCCTTGCCGCCCATCTAGGGGATACGGGCCGCGAGCGCCAGTCTAGCCGTCGGATTCCGCGGCGGCTGCATCCTCATTAGCAAGCGCATCGAACGCCTCGTCCACCGGATCGAGCAGGCCAGCCGCCTTGAGTTCGTCGATCCCGGGCAGGTCCTTGCGGGACGACAGGCCGAAGTGATCCAGGAACGCAGGCGTGGTCGCGTAGATGACTGGCCGCCCGGGTACCTCGCGCCGGCCCGCGGCCCGCACCCAGCCCGCCTCCATCAGCACGTCGAGTGTGCCGGACGAGGTCTGCACCCCGCGGATCGATTCGATCTCTGCGCGGCTGACGGGTTCGTGATAGGCCACGATGGCAAGCACCTCGGTCGCTGCCCGGCTGAGGCGGCGAACCTGCTCTCGTTCGCGCCGCAGGATGTGCGCCAGATCCGGCGCGGTTTCGAAGTGCCAGCGCCCCCCGCGCTCGACAAGCTGGACGCCCCGCTCGCGGTAGTGGACCTGGAGGCGCGCTAGGGCCTGCCGCACGTCTGCCGCAGCGGCCGCTCCCAGATGGTTCACGAGCGCGTCGACCGTCATCGCTTCTTCCGCTGCGAACAGCGTCGCTTCCAGCGCGCGGTCGAAGCCGTCGCTCACCCGGCGATCCGCCGCAGCCGAAGGGGTCCGAACGTCTCCTCCTGAGACAACTCCGCCCGCCCGCGCCGCGCGAGTTCCAGCGCCGCGACGAAGCTGGAGGCAAGCGCCGACTTGCGTAGCCGCGGCTCCGCATGCGGTGGCAGGAACTGCCTGAGCTCGATCCAGTCGAGCGTCACGCCCAGCATCGCGGAGACGCGGTCGATCGCGGAATCGAGCGTCATCACCGGCCGTTCGCGCACCATGTGCACAACCGGTGCAGTGCGGGCGTTGATCTGGCCGTACGCCTGGACCAGCGCGAACCAGTCGCACTGCCACAAGGTCTTGCGGTCGGTGCGCAAACCTTCCGGAGCGCCGCGGGGAAACACGTCGCGGCCAAGCCGGTCGCGGGCCATCAGCCGGGCGGCCGCCTCGCGCATCGCGCCCAGCCGGGCGAGGCGCAACTGCAGTCGCAAGGCCAGGTCTTCGGGACTGGGGTCTTCCCGCTCATCGCGCGGAAGAAGCAGCGCGGATTTCAGATACGCGAGCCACGCCGCCATCACCAGGTAGTCGGCCGCCAGCTCCAGCCGCAGCGCCTCCGCCTGCTCGATGTACGCGATATACTGATCCACCAGGGAGAGGATCGAGATCGCCTTCAAATCCACCTTCTGCCGCCGCGCCAGGTCCAGCAGCAGGTCGAGCGGTCCCTCCCAACCGTCCAGCTCGAGGTAAAGCGCTGCGTCTTCGGTCGGTGCCGCGCCCGGGCCGGACCAATCCTCCGCGGCCGAATGGAGGGGCAGCAGCATGGCGCCGTCGGTCACGCGGCAGTTTCCGCGAAGGCCAGCAGTTCGTCGCGCTGGGCCAGCAGCTGCGCCTTGTCGCCCTCAGGTGCGAGGCCGGTGTTCTCCAACGCGCGAGCGAGCCGGGCGGCGGTCTGCGCCGACATGGCGGGCAGGCGCTCGACGATGCCCACCATGTCCTCCATTTTCGCCCAGCAGTTCAGCGCCAGGTCGCAACCCGCCGCAATGGCGCGCTCGGCCCGCTCGGGAACGGAGCCGGACAGCGCCTCCATATCCAGGTCGTCGGTCAGCAGCAGACCATCGAACCCGATCTGGCCGCGGATGACCTCGTGGATGATCGTCGGCGATTGGGTTGCCGGCCACTCCGCGTCCCACTCCGGAAACACCAGGTGACCGGTCATCCCGACGGGTGCGTGGCTTAGTGCCTTGAACGGCGCGAGATCGATCTCGAGCTCCTCCGCGGTCGCGGTGACGGTCGGCAGCGCCTTGTGCGTGTCAACTGAAGTACGCCCGTGCCCCGGCATGTGCTTGATGCACCCCGCCACGCCGGCGGCGGCGAGGCCGTCCAGAACAGCGCGGCCGATCGCCGCGACGCGCAGCGGTTCGAACCCGAACGAACGGTCTCCGATCACGTCGTGCGCGCCATGCTGGCGGACATCGAGCGAAGGATAGTAATCGACTGTGATCCCGGCCTCCGCCAGCTCGATCCCCATGGCGTGAGCGTTCATCTGCGCCGCGGCGATCGCGGAGGACGGCGCGAGCTCGTACAACGCGTCGAATGCCGCGCCCGGAGGAAAGGCGCTGAACTGCGGCGGGCGCATCCGGGCGACCCGGCCGCCTTCCTGGTCGATGGAAACCAGCAACCTGTCGCGGCCATGGATCGACCGCAGCTCATTGGTGAGCGCGCGCACCTGCGCCGGCGTGTCGATGTTGCGGCCGAACAGGATGTAGCCCGCCGGGTCGCACTCGCGGAAGAAAGCCCGTTCGTCGGGGTTCAGCGTAAGACCGGAAAGGCCGAAGATCGCAGGCGTCATGGACCGCAGATTCGCAGCAAGCCGCGACTACTGCAAGTCAGGTGGCGCGACCAATCCCCTGCCACCTGGCGCGTGAACTGTTCAGCGCTTGACCTGGCAGTCCACTCCGTCGCTCTTCAACGCCGCGCACAGGGCGTTGGCACCGGCCAGATCACCCGCCACGGCCTGGAGCCGGTAGACCGTGCCCATGTCGGCGCGTCCCTCGACCACCCGGTGACTGACGCCCGACAGCTTGTCGGTTCGCGACTGCAGCTTTTGCCAGCCCGCTTCGGCGGTTGCCTTGTCGGTATAGGCGCCGACCTGAACCCCGATGCCGCTTGCGACTGGCGCTGCGGCTGTTGCCCCTGCCTTGGGCGTGTCGATGCTGGGAGCGGGCACATCTACTTCCGCAATGCGGCCTTCCCGCTTTTCACCTTCGCCCACGGCCGGGGCGAGATTGCCGGTGCCTTCGAAGGTCTTGCCGCCCGGGTCAGTCGGCCGGGTCTTGTAAGGGCCGTCGGGCGCCTGGATCGTGCTGCCGTCGGCGACCAGTTCAGGGTCGGGGCCGCGCTGCCCGAACCACCAGATGCCCCCGACCAGCGCCGCCAGCGCGAGTGCGGCGAACATCGCGAACCCCACGATCCGTCCGGTGTCGACCCCGCCTTCATCCTCGTCCTCATCGCCGGCCTCGAGCCACGGGAGGCGCTCATCTTCCTCGGCCCCCAGCGTCAGCTGTTCGTCCGCGATGAAGTCGTCGTCGATCGTCCCGCCCTGCCCCGCCATGCTTACATCTCCTCGACAGCCTCGACGCCCAGTAGCGCAAGACCGTTACGGATAACTTGCCCGATCTGTTGACCAAGGAAAAGCCTCGCGCCGGTAAGGGCCGGGTCCTGTGCCACGATGAAGCGTTTCTCGGGCGCGTCGTTGCCGGCATTCCAGAAGGCATGGAGTGCGGCGGCAAGATCATAGAGGAAGAAGGCGATCCGATGCGGCTCACGCGCCGCCGCGGCCGCCTCGACCAGCCGGGGAAACTGTGCGGCGTGCTTGATCAGCGACAGTCCTTCAGCGCCGAGACGCTCGATCGCGGCAGGGTCGGGACCGAGGCCTTCTGCCGCGGCCTTGCGCAACGTGGAGTGGATCCGCGCGCTGGCGTACTGGACGTAGAACACCGGGTTGTCCTTCGTCGCCTCGACCACCTTGGCGAAGTCGAACTCCATCTGGGCTTCGGGCTTGCGCGTCAGCATCGTGAACCGGACCACGTCCTTGCCGACTTCGCGCACCACGTCAGCGAGCGTCACGAACGTGCCGGAGCGCTTCGACATCTTCACTGGCTCGCCGCCGCGCAGCAGCTGAACCATCTGCACCAGCTTGACGTCGAACGGGATCACACGCCCTTCGCCCTGCGCCAAAGCGGCCACTGCGGCCTTGATGCGCTTCACCGTGCCGGCGTGATCCGCGCCCCAGATGTCGATCAGTTCGTCGGCCGTGGCCGCCTTTTGCATGTGATAGGCCAGATCGGCGCCAAAGTACGTCCAATTGCCGTCACTCTTGCGGATCGGCCGGTCTTGGTCGTCTCCGAAGCGGGTGGCGCGGAACAGCGGCAGCTCGACCGGCTCCCAGTCGTCCGGCGTCTTGCCCTTGGGTGCCTCGAGCACGCCGTCGTAAACCAGGTCATGCGCGCGCATCCAGGTCTCGGCTTCGGCCGGTTTGCCCGCCTGCTGCAACTCCGCCTCAGACGCGAATTCATCGTGTTCGATCCCGAGCAACGCGAGGTCGGCCCGGATCATGTCCATCATCGCGTGGACCACGATCGGCCGCAACTCAGGCAGCCATTCGCTCTCGGGCGCGTTCACGAACCGCGGACCGAACTGAGCCGCCAGCGCCTGACCGACCGGGACGAGGTAGTCCCCGGGGTAGAGCCCTTCGGGGATGTCGCCGATGGTTTCGCCTAGCGCCTCCCGGTAACGCAAGTGCGCCGAGCGGGCGAGCACGTCGACTTGGGCGCCCGCATCGTTGATGTAGTATTCGCGGGTGACGGGATGGCCGACGAACTCGAGCAGCGTGGCCAGCGCGTCCCCCACCACCGCGCCCCGGCAGTGGCCCATGTGCATCGGGCCCGTGGGATTGGCCGATACGTATTCGACGTTCACGCGCCGCCCCGCGCCGGTGGTGGCGCGGCCGTAATTCGCACCTAGCGCCGCGATCGCCTGAAGCTCGTCCAGCCAGACGGAGTCCGCCAGCCGCAGGTTGATGAACCCGGGTCCGGCGATTTCAGCCGCGGCGACGGCGGGTTCGCGGCTCAGGTGCTCGACGATCTTCTCCGCCAGCGAGCGGGGATTGGTTGCCGCCGCTTTGGCCAGCACCATCGCGGCATTGGTCGCGAGGTCGCCGTGGGTTGGATCGCGCGGCGGTTCTACGGTGACCGCTGCCTCCGATGCTCCGGGAGGAAGCGCGCCTTCCAGTTCGAGCGCGCGCAGGACCGCGCCGATGCGCGCCGCAAAGGCCGCGTGAAGGGTCTGGGTGTCTGACATGGCGGCGCGGGTTACCGGATCGGCGGCAAAGCGCAAGCCGCGCGCGGGGCTGGAAGGGGGCCGCGCCTAGCGGGTCGCGTTGTAGGCCAGTTGCTGCTCGGTGAGCTGGAAGCCGACCAGCAGTTCGAACGTGGCCCGGGCGACGGCCGCCTTGACCGCGGGATCGCTCAACGGATCAATCGCCGCATCCTCGTCGCCTGCCTTCCGCCGGCGCGTGATCTGATCGCGGATGTCCTGCGGCAAGGTCGCCTCAGCGCGGTCGACGTAAGCGCCTGCCTGGGCCCGCGCCTGAGCACGCTCCTGACCGTCGGCGAAGCTCAGCGTCACCTGCCCGATGCGCTTGGTCACCACCGACGATCCGCCCCGCAGCACTACGGAATAATAGGGCAATGTGACCTGACGCGCGCCCCGCGTGTCGATGCGCCGGGCGAGGACGTCGAACGTCGCATTCGAATACACCCTGTCGCCGCCGGTCGCATCGTCGCAAGTGGACCGCAGGTTAGTGATCGCCGCCGTCAGGTCGATGTTCGCTGCACTGGTATCTCCCGGCACGCGAAAGACAGTGATATCGCCGGTGTAGTTGGGCACACCGACGGCCGGGCACACCGTGCGGATCGCCGAAATGCCGACACCCTGATCCACCACCAGTTCACCAGCGGTCTTGCAGCCGGCCAGCGCGATACCCATCGTCAGGAAGACAGCAAGGCGAAGGCGATTGATCATGTTCGGCACGGTCCCGGTTGTCATTGCAGCCGCCGCCCTAGCGGCGCACGCGGCGAAGCGCTAGGGGGCGACCGATGAACGCGCGCTTGCAACCCTCCCGCTCCGCTGACCAGCGCAAGCCCCTGCAGTTGCTGATCGCCGCACCGCGCGGTTTCTGCGCCGGCGTCGAGCGCGCGATCGAGATCGTCGAACGCGCGATCGAGCGGTACGGCGTGCCCGTCTACGTCCGGCACGAGATCGTTCACAACCAGTACGTCGTCGATGCCCTCAAGGCGCAGGGCGCCATCTTCGTGGAAGAACTGGACGAGGTGCCTGACGGTGCCCCGGTCGTGTTCAGCGCCCACGGCGTGCCCAAATCGGTACCCGTGGAAGCGCAGCGGCGCACGATGACGTGGGTCGATGCAACCTGCCCGCTGGTGAGCAAGGTGCACCGCCAGGCTGAACGTCAGGTAGAGGCCGGACGGCATATTCTGTTCATCGGCCACCGGGGTCACCCGGAAGTGATCGGCACCATGGGTCAGGTGCCCGAAGGATCGATCACCCTCGTCGAAACCCTCACCGATGTCGGCACGCTGAATTTCCCCCCTGACCTGCCGCTCGCGTTCCTGACCCAGACGACCCTGTCGGTCGATGACACGCGAGAGATCGTTGCTGCGCTACAGGCCCGGTTCCCGGACATCGTGGGTCCAAAGGCGGAAGACATCTGCTACGCCACCTCGAACCGTCAGGCCGCGGTCAAGGCAATTGCCCCCGGCAGCGATCTGGTGCTGGTGATCGGTGCCACCAACTCGTCTAATTCGGTCCGCCTGGTAGAGGTTGCCATGCGCATGGGCACCGATGCCAGGTTGATCCAGCGGGCGAGCGACATCGACCCGGCTTGGCTTGACGGCGTGGGCACGGTCGGCCTCACGGCGGGCGCCTCGGCTCCTGAAAAGCTGGTGCGCGAAGTGGTCGAGCAGCTTGCCCAGTGGCGCACTGTCGAAGAACGCACCATCGTCACCACTGAGGAGAAGATGGTGTTCAAGCTGCCTCGCCAGCTGATCGACTAGTGGCGGTCTACACGCACCTGGGGGCAGAAGATCTGGCATCACTGATCGCCGAGTACGATGTCGGTGGGCTGATTTCCGCGAAAGGCATTGCCGAGGGGATCTCGAACTCCAATTGGCTGATCGAAACCGAACGCGGGCGGTATATCCTGACGATGTACGAACGGCGCATCGACCTGGCGGACCTGCCGTTCTTTCTTGGCCTGCTCGACCATCTGTCGGAACGGGGCTGTGCCGTGCCGCGCACCATCCACGACCGGACAGGCGCCGCGTGGCGGGAGATGGGCGGCAAGGCGGTGGCGCTGATCGAGTTTCTGCCCGGCGTGTCGGTCGATCGGCCCACGGCGGCGCAAGCTCACGCAGTCGGCGCGGCCCTGGCCCGGGTGCACCTGGCGGCGCGGGATTTCGCGCTCGAACGCGACAATGCGCTGGGGGTGGCGCAAACGGCCGGCACCCTCGCGCACTACAACGCCATGGCCCTCGGCCGGATTGATCCGGCGCTGCCCGGGGTCGTCGCCGTCGCAACGGATGTGCGCGATCGCTGGCCGGGCGATCTGCCGCGTTCGGTTTGCCATACCGATCTGTTTCCCGATAACGTCCTGATGCTGGGCGACGCCGTCAGCGGGATGATCGACTTCTATTTCGCCTGCAACGAGGCGATGGCATACGATCTGGCGGTCACGCACGCAGCGTGGAGTTTCGACCGCCGGGGCAGCAATTTCGCACCCGCGATCGGCGCGGCTCTGATCGACGGTTACGATGCGGTGCGGCCGCTGCAGGATGATGAACGCGCCGCGCTTCCGGTGCTTGCACAAGGCGCGTGCCTGCGCTTCGTGGCCAGCCGTGCCGAGGATTGGCTCGACACCCCGGCCGACGCGCTCGTGACCAGGAAGGATCCGATGGACTACGTGCGGCGCTTGAATTTTTATGCCGAGGCGGGGCAAGGCGCATTCGCATCATGAAGCAGGTTGAAATCTTCACAGACGGGGCCTGCAAGGGCAACCCGGGACCCGGCGGCTGGGGCGCGCTGCTGCGCATGGGCGCACATGAGAAGGAATTATCGGGCGGAGACCCGGCAACGACCAACAACCGCATGGAACTGACCGCGGCCATCAGGGCGCTCGAGGCGCTGATCGAACCGTGCGCGATCAAACTCCATTCCGACAGCAAGTACGTGCTCGATGGAATCACCAAGTGGGTTCACGGCTGGCAGAAGAACGGGTGGAAGAACGCCAGCAAGCAGCCCGTTCGCAATGCCGATCTGTGGCATGAGCTGATTGCCGCCGCCAGGCCGCATCAGGTCGAGTGGGTGTGGGTGAAGGGGCATAGCGGCCACGCGGAAAACGACCGGGTCGATGCGCTCGCCTGTGCGGCTGCCGAGCAGGCTGGACGGCGTTAAAACCGCGCCGGATCGTAGAGGCCCGCGTCCAGCTCCGCAGTCATGGCGTCGCGCGGTAGATCCAGCAGCAGCTGTGCGGCCAGACGCGCCGCCGCCGGCGCGGTCTGAATGCCGAACCCGCCTTGCCCGGCGAACCAGAACAGACCCTCGACCGCCGGATCGTAGCCATAGACTGGCAGCCGGTCGGGTGCGAACGATCGCAGCCCTGCCCACTTGCGCTCCACTGCCGCCACGCGCCAGTCGACAACGGTTTCGAACCGGGCAATCGCTTCAGCCACGGCGAGTTCTTCGGGCGCTGCATCGCACGGCGGCGATGGTTCTTCGTCATGCGGGCTCAACCACAGCCGGCCGCTTTCCGGCTTGAAATAGAACCGGCCAGCGATGTCGAGCACCAGCGGCAGGGTGGCGGGCGGCGCGGGGTCCGTGCGCAGCTGGGCGACCGTCCGCCGCAGTGGCTGGATGCCCTTGGGCCGAGCACCTACTAGCGCGGCGAACGTATCGGCCCACGCGCCGGCTGCGTTGGCCACCACTCCGGCGCTGAAGCGCTCATTATGCGCATCTGTCAGTATCCAGCCGGCTTCCGTGCGCTCCGCACCGACGATTTGTGCGCGGGTAGCCAAGTGGACGCCGCTTTTACGCGCAGCAGCGAGATAATGCTGGTGCAGCGCGCTGACATCGATGTCGGCGCAGGCAGGCTCCCACACCGCTCCTACCCACTCGGGGCGCAATCCGGACAGATGCGCTGTCAGCCCCTCCCGGTCGAGGCGTTCGATGTGGACTCCGCTGCCTTCGAAGCGCTCCATGAACGCGTCGAGCGCGGGCGCTTCGTCTTCCCGGCCGATATACAGCGCACCACGGGGGCTGAGGAACCCGTTGTCTCGCAACCAGGGCCCGGATGCGAGCGTCAGCGGGACGACGTCCGGACCGCCATAGCACTCCTCCCAAAACGCCGCGGACCGCCCGGTGGTGTGATAGCCGGGCTGATCCTCGGCCTCGATCAGCACGACGCTCTGCGCACCCTGCGCCGCCAGTTCTGCGGCAAGGCTGGCGCCAGCAATGCCCGCGCCGACAACCGCGATGTCGAACCCTGCCGTCATCCGGAGATCCGGTCGAGAAATGCATCGATCGAGGTCATGGCTCGTGTGCGGACAGCGTCGGACTCCCTCAGGATTTCGTGCCGCGCCTCTGGCCCGAATGTCACCAATTCGACATTCGGCAGACGGGCCGCCGCATCAGCGACGGCGCGAAAGGCCACCAGCTTGTCCTCGCGCGCCGCCAGCATCAGCGTCGGCACGGCGACCGCTTCAAGCACGCCCGGTCTCAGCAAGCTTCGCATGGAGGCGGAGGCCCGCTCCACCCAGCCCCAGCTTCCCGGACCCATGACGAGGTCGGGCCGCTGCTGGCGCCAGTATAACTCATCTGCATACCGGGCAGGATCGTGCGTGAGCAGGTGCTCCCGCGAGGCGGGCGGCTCGCCCGGTTTTTCGCTCCACTTCCAGGCAGGGCGGCGTGCGTCGCCCAGCGCAACCATCACTCGCGCAAGCGCGTGTGTCACGCCCGTCGGCAGCCGTCCGGCCAACCCCAGCATCGGCGCGACAAGCACCAGGCCATCAGGCTGCACCGCCCTTTCGGCAGTTGCGCGCAATGCGAGATGCGCTCCCATCGAGTGGCCGGCCAAGACGTGGGGGCCAGGCGTCTCGGCAGACCACTGCGCCCACAGCGCTGCGAGATCCGCGACCCACACGGCGAAATCCTCGATATGCCCGGTGACGGCATCGACACCCAACCGGCCGGAGCCGGCCTGGCCGCGCCAGTCGGCGGCGGTGACCCGCCAGCCCCTGCTCTGCCAGTGAACCAGTGCTTCCAGGTATTTCTCGAAGAAATCGCCGCGACCGCCGAGAAACAGGATGGATCCGCGCGGCTCGTCTTGCGGCAGGTCGATGCGGCGAACCCTATGGCCGTCCGGCGCGATCCATAGACTTTCCTGCGCGTCTGCAGGGATCGCACGGCGATCGGCCGAAACGCCGGCAGGGGCTTTGGCTTGGCTAATGGGGACCCTCCGGCTGTGGTTACTTTTTGGTAAGCCATGCGCGCTAACACTGAAGCTTCGGGACCCTTTGCGGGTCTTTGGGGGCTTACTCAATGTTGGGCGGATATCTGCAATACGGGCTGCTCGTAGCCTTGGCAATTGCGCTGCTGGTTGCCGCGGTGACCGATTGGCGCCGGCGCCAGATCGACAACTGGCTCAACCTCACGATCGCTTTGACCGCACCGCTGTTCTGGTGGGCGAGCGGGCTGTCGCTGTGGCCCGATGTCGCGCTGCAACTGGGCGTGGGCGTGGCTGCGTTTGCGGTCTTCGCGGCGATGTTCGCGATGAAGTGGATGGGCGGCGGCGATGTGAAGCTGCTGACCGCGATGGCGCTGTGGATCGAGCCCGAATGGTTTCTGCGGCTGCTGATCGTGATGGCATTGGCCGGCGGCGTTCTGACGCTGGTGCTGGGCGCATGGCACGTCACGCGCCGTCAGCGGGACCGTCTTGCCATCCCCTACGGGGTCGCGATCGCCACCGCCGGATTGTGGGTTCTCGGCACCCATTACTTGCCAGCCGCGCAAAGCGCGCTGGTTGGGTGAACTCGATGTTAACCCTTTTCGCTTAACCACGAATTTCATTCCGGCCCGTCGGGATCATACGGGCTGCATAAGGGGGCTTTGACAGCCATGGACAGGAAGAAGCTGCTGCTGCTGGTGGGTGCTCTGGCAATCGCCATCGTGACCGCCGTGATGGCTCGGAGCATGTTTGCCGGATCGTCGGCACCGGACGCACAGGCCGCACCGGCGGTGCCGCAAGGACCGAAGGTGCTGGTCGCCCAGCGCGTGCTGCCGACCGGCACGATCATCACGGCTGATGCGATCGGCTTCCAGCCCTGGCCCAAGGAGCTCGTCAAGGACGCCTACTACATCGATGGCGAATCCGATGTGTCGAAGCTGCTGGGCACCGTCGTTCGCTTTCCGGTCACGGCCGGCGAGCCGGTGACGCAGGGTTCGCTGGTGGCGCCGGGCGATCGCGGCTTCCTGGCCGCGGCACTGGGTCCCGGCATGCGTGCCGTCACCGTTCCTGTTTCTGCCAAGACGGGCGTCGGCGGCTTCATCTTCCCGGGTGACCGGGTTGACCTGATGCTGACGCAAACCGTCAAGAGCAACGGCGATTCGGGAGATCTGAAGGCTTCCGAAACAATCCTGCGCAACATCCGCGTGCTGGCAACCGACCAGTCGACCACCCAGGAAAAGTCCGAGAACGGCACCACCGTGGTCAAGCAGTTCCGCACCGTGACGCTGGAAGTGACGCCCAAGATCGCCGAAAAGGTGGCAGTCGCGCAGACCATCGGCACTCTCAGCCTGTCGCTGCGGTCGATTGCTGACAGCCAGTCCGAACTTGAGCGGGCGATCGCCCAGGGTGATGTGAAGATCCCCGATGGCGCGACTCCCGAACAGGAAGAGAAGCTCCTTGCCGCGGCCATGAACCGCCCCAGTGATGGCGCCTCCACCTTCCAGACTGGCGGCGACGTGTCCCGCTTCCAGCGCCGCACGATGCCGGCACCGGCCCCTGCGATGGGCGCCGCTCCGACCATCAGCGCGGCAGGTTCGGCACCGCGGGGTTATGCTCCGGCACCGGCACCCCGCTCGGTCGTCACCGTGACCCGCGGCAAGGACGCGAGCACCGTCACCATCTCACGCAACGGCCAGGTCCTGGAAAGCCAGGCGGGCGCCATCCAGAACGGCGGCCAGGTGGTCTCCGGCACGCTCGGCATGATGCCGTGAAGAGGCCTGCAATGACCGCGACCCGCATCTTCGGCAAAGACCTGTTCCATTCGAGGGGCCAGACAATGAACCGCCGCTTTACTTCAACGCTGCTGATGCTCGGCATCGCCGCAGCGCCGCTCGCCGGGCTTCCCGCCCTGCCGGCGAACGCGCAGGAAACTATCGCCCCGAGCCGCGATATCAATCTGTCGATCGGCCGCGGCGAGCTGATCACCGTACCGGGCATGATGGCCGACGTGTTCGTCGCCAACGACGGAATTGCCGACGTTCAGGTGAAGTCCGAACGCCAGCTCTACCTGTTCGGCAAAGCAGGCGGGGTAACCACCGTCTACGCGAGCAACAAGGCTGGCGCGGTGATCTGGTCGGCCAATGTGCGGGTCGGATCGAACATCGACAGCGTCGATCAGATGCTGGCGCTGGCGATGCCCGAGGCGAAGATCAGCGTCGCCACCATGGGGACCAACACGTTCCTGCTGACCGGCACGGTCGCCGCCCCGGAAGATGCCGCCGAGGCCGAGCGCCTGGTCGCGGCGTTCGTCGGGGATGAAGCGAATGTCATCAGCCGGCTGAAGACCGCGACGCCGCTGCAGGTCAACCTGCAGGTCAAGTTCGCCGAAGTCAGCCGCTCGCTGGTCCGCGCCATTGGCGCCAACCTGCAGACGGTCGATACCACCGGCGGCTTCAAGTTCGGTGTCACCACCGGGCGGGGGCCGACGTCCACCTATACCCCGGGCAGTCCTGCGGGCCTCGGCGTCGGCTTTACGTCGGCTCCGGACGGGGGCAGTCTGGTGGCGGGCACCGGCAAGGGATCGACGATCGGCTTGTTCGGCAAGTTGCTCGGACTCGACATCGCCAGCGCGTTTGACCTGGCGGAATCGGTCGGCCTGGTGACCACCCTGTCGCAGCCGAACCTGACTGCCCTGTCTGGCGAAACCGCCGACTTCCTCGCGGGCGGCGAATTTCCGATCCCGATCAGCCAGGGTCTCGGCTCGACCTCCATCGAGTACAAGAAGTACGGCGTCAGTCTGGCCTACACGCCCACGGTGCTGGCCAACGGCCGCATATCGCTGCGCGTCCGGCCGGAAGTGTCGGAGGTTTCGAGCCAAAACTCGGTTACGCTGAACGGCTTCCAGATCCCCGCGCTGACCACGCGCCGGGCGGAAACGACGATCGAGCTGGGTTCAGGCCAGAGCTTCATGATCGCCGGCTTGCTCAGCAACAACTCGCAAAACGCGATCGAAAAGACCCCCGGCGTCGGCGACGTACCGATCCTGGGCAACCTGTTCCGCTCGACCAGCTATCGCCGGGGCGAAACCGAGCTGGTGATCATCGTGACCCCGTACTTGGTGAACCCGATCGACGGCAACCAGGTCAAGCTGCCGACCGATGGCTTCAATGCGCCGAACGAGGCTGCGCGCCTGTTCGGCATGCAGGAAGCGACCAGCGGCATCGCGACCCGCCCTGAACCGACCGCGGCTCAGCAACAGATACCCGCGGGGCCGGCCATTTCGCAGGTGCAGCCCGACGCGGCCCTGCCGAGCCGCGCCGCCGGCAGCGACAAGAAACGCCGCAAGGACCGCCGCGCCGGCAACGACGCTGCCGCCCCCGGCTTCAGCTTCAACTGAGAGGTGAGAGTGATGACCAGCAAACGCTTTACCGCGGGCACCCTTGCCCTCACCCTCGCCGCTACGCTTGCCGGGTGCAACGCACCGGGAGCGATGGACAACACCAGCCTGTATTCGGTCAAGCAGCCGGTCGTGGCGCGGACCAGCTATACGCTCGACCTGGCTACAACCTATGACGGTCTGTCGCTGCCTGAACAGCAGCGCCTGTCCGCCTGGTTCGACGCGATGAACCTGCGCTATGGCGACCGGCTCTCGATCGAGGATCCAATCGCGAGCGGTGCGACCCGCGCAGCGGTCGCGCAGATCGCCGCGCGTCATGGTCTGCTGCTGGCAGACGGCGCGCCGGTGACCGAAGGGTTCCTGCAGCCCGGCACGGCCCGGGTGGTGATCACCCGCGCGGTCGCCAGCGTCCCCGGCTGCCCTGACTGGGGCAAGCGGAGCGACATGAATTACGAGAACGCCACGTCCCCGGGTTACGGGTGCGGGGTCAACGGCAACCTGGCGGCGATGGTCGCCAATCCTGAGGACCTGCTGCACGGCCAGGCCGGGACCGGCGAGACCGTCATCATGAGCTCGACCAAGGCGATCACGACCTACCGTGACAAGGCCAACACAGGTGCGGGCGAGCTCAAGGCCAGCTCTACCGCTTCGGGAGGAAACTAAGCCATGAACGCCCCCTGGAAACCAACTCCCGGCAACCGCGATCCGTTCGCCGCGTTCATCTGCGACGAAGCCGCGCTCGATACGCTGCGCCCGGTCGTGATCGAGCTCGGCTGGCAGCCCGAAAAGTGCGCCAAGGGCGGCTTGCGCAACGCAGTCCAGTCGCTCTCGGTGGCGGCCAGCCCGAACATCCTGATGGTCGATCTGTCGGAAAGCGGCGACCCGCTGAACGACATCAACGCGCTGGCCGAAGTGTGCGAGCCTGGAACCGTGGTGATCGCCGTTGGGCAAGTCAACGACGTGCGGCTCTACCGCGACCTGCTTGCGAGCGGGATCCACGACTACCTGCTGAAGCCGCTGTCGGCGAGCCAGTTGCGCGATGCGCTGAATCACGCCCAGGCGGTATTCGCGGCGCCCAAGGCAAACGACCCGGATGCGGCCAAGCGCCATATCTCGACCGCCGTGGTCGGCACGCGTGGGGGGGTCGGCGCCTCGACCATCGCGACATCGCTCGCGTGGCTGTTTTCGGCCGATCACAAGCTGCCGACGGCGCTGCTCGATCTCGACGTACACTTCGGCACGGGCGCATTGGCGCTCGACCTGGAGCCGGGCCGCGGCCTGACCGACGCAATCGACAACCCCAGCCGGATCGACGGGCTGTTCATCGAACGGGCCATGATCCGCGCGAACGACAACCTCGCGATCCTTTCGGCAGAGGCACCGATCAACTCGCCCCTGATGACCGATGGCAGCGCCTTCGTTCAGCTGGAGGAGGAATTCCGTCACGCGTTCGAAATGACGGTGATCGATCTTCCGCGGAACATGCTGATCAACTTCCCGCACCTGCTGGCCGACGTGAACGTAGTCATCCTGGCTACTGAAATGACGCTCGCCAGCGCGCGCGACACGATCCGCATTCTCAGCTGGCTCAAGAGCAACGCGGCGCATGCCCAGCCGGTCATCGTCGCCAACAAGGTCCAGAACGGGGTGGCGGAGATCAGCAAGGCGGATTTCGAGGCTTCGATCGAGCGCAAGATCGACTTCTCCGTGCCGTACGATCTCAAGGCGGCGTCCAACGCTGCGAAGCTGGGCCAGACGTTCGCCGACGCGAACCGCGCCAGCAAGGCAAGCGCAGCCCTGCGGGAGCTCGCGGAACGGGTCATTGGCGCCAGCGACGAGGAAGCGGTCGACGGTCCGGCGGGCAAGAAGTCCCTGCTCGGCAGCTTCGACTTCAAGTCGCTGCTGGCGAAGAAAGACAAGGCCGGCGCGCGGGCGGACGCCTGACCCCAGGGCGCTGCGCCGTCATCGGTGCGGCGACTGCGGGGCGGTATGGGAACGAGAGGCGGTAGGGTTCGATGAGCATTTTTCAGCTAATGCTGTTCGCCGGAGGCCTGATGGCTGTGCTGGCGCTCGGCTACACCGCCCTCGCCGGCCCGTCGGCTGCCAAGGAAGGCACGCGGCGGCTGCAGGCCGTGCGCTACCGCCACTCGGAAAGCACCGACACCAAGGTTGAATCGCAGCTCAAGAAGGCGATCGCCGCCCGCAAACCGAAGACTTTCAAGATCGCAGGATCGGGGTCGCGCACGGAAGCACTCGCCGGGCGGCTGGACCGGACTGGCAAGTCGTGGACAATCACGCAGTATCTGTATGCCACGATGGGCATCGCCCTGGCTGTCGCGGTCATCCTCTATCTGCGAACCGGCGCACCGATGCTGTCGCTGGGCGTCGGGCTGTTCGCCGGCGCCGGCATCCCGCACTTCGTGGTCAATTTCCACGTCAAGCGGCGGACCAACAGGTTCAATGCAAAGTTTCCCGACGCGATCGAGTTGCTGGTACGCGGCCTGCGCTCCGGCTTGCCGGTCACCGAAACGCTGACGATCGTCTCTCACGAGGTTCCGGGACCTGTCGGCGAAGAGTTCAAGGCGATCACCGACCGTATCCGTGTGGGCCGGACGATGGAAGAAGCGCTGCAGGAAACCGCAGATCGCCTGGGGATCCCTGAATTCAACTTCTTCTGCATCACCCTGGCCATCCAGCGCGAAACCGGCGGCAACCTTGCCGAGACGCTGTCGAACCTCGCCGACGTGCTCCGCAAGCGCGGTCAGATGAAGCTGAAGATCAAGGCGATGAGCTCTGAATCCAAAGCGTCCGCCTACATCGTCGGTGCGCTGCCGTTCATCGTGTTCATCATGATCTGGTGGATCAACCCTGGCTATGTCGGCGGGTTTTTCACCGAGGACCGCCTCATCGTCGCCGGCTTGGGCGGAATGGTGTGGATGGGCATCGGCGTGTTCATCATGGCCAAGATGGTCAGCTTCGAAATCTAACTGAGCAGGCAGCCATGATCAGCAACGCACCCGGACCCACGCTTCTCGGCTTCGACGTGATCTTCGTCGGCACGATGCTTGCGGGCGTCGCCGCCTTCGCCATGATCCTGGCGATCTATGCCGCGGTTACGGTCAAGGATCCCATGGCCAAGCGCGTCAAGGCTCTCGGCGCCCGGCGCGAGGAGCTGAAGGCGGGTGTGGTCAAGGCCAATGCCCGCAAGCGCGCCAGCCTGGTCCGCCGCTCGGACTCGACCGACAAGGTCAAGGAGACGCTGGCGAACCTCAAGGTACTCCAGCAGAGCCAGCTCGAGGTCATCCAGCAAAAGCTCGCCTGGGCCGGTTACCGCAACAAGGAACTGGCGGTCTACATCATCGGGGCGCGGGCCATCGTGCCGGTCGTCATGGGTATTCTGGCGTTCGTTTTTATCTACGCGCTCAACGCGTTTCCCGAATGGGGCGACATGAAGCGGCTGTTCGCGCTCTCCGCCGCTGTCGGCCTCGGCTACAAGGCGCCCGAAATCTACCTCAAGAACAAGGCCGGCAAGCGGACCGACGCGATCCGCAAGGGCCTGCCCGATGCGCTCGACCTGCTGGTGATCTGCGCCGAAGCCGGCCTGACCGTCGATGCCGCGTTCAACCGCGTGGCGAAGGAACTGGGCCGGGCCTATCCCGAACTGGGGGACGAGTTCGCCCTGACCGCGATCGAGCTGTCGTTCCTCAACGAACGCAAGATGGCGTTCAACAACCTCGCCTACCGGTGCAACCTCGATGCGGTGAAGGGCGTGGTCACCACCATGATCCAGACCGAGCGTTACGGTACCCCGCTCGCCAGTGCACTGCGCGTGCTGTCGGCCGAGTTCCGTAACGAGCGGATGATGCGCGCCGAAGAAAAGGCCGCGCGGCTTCCCGCGATCATGACGGTCCCGCTGATCCTGTTCATCCTGCCGACGCTGTTCATCGTCATCCTGGGCCCGGCGGCCTGTTCGATCGGCGATGCGTTCTCCGGCGGCGGCCCCGGCAAGTAACCGGCGGCACGGGCGGGCCTGCTAGTCAGGCCCGCCGGCCGCGCTTTGGTGGCCAAGTTCGGCCGATGCTTCGCGCAAACGGGTGAGGAGGCGCGCGAACGCCTCGCGATCCTCGGCCGAGAACCGCTCGAACAGGCGCTCCTCCATCGCCAGTGCGAGCGGCATGATCCGCCCGTGCATCGCCCGCCCCTCCTCGGTCAGCGCCAAGTGATGCGAGCGGCCGTCGCGTTCGTTGGCGATGCGGGCAGCGAGGGCGCGGTCCTCCAGCGCCTTGCACGCCCGGTTCACCGCCACCTTGTCCATCAACGTCGCGCTGGTCAGTTCGCGCTGCGTGAGAGCGCCTGCGTCCCCCAGCACGGCCATCACACGCCATTCCGGAATGCGCAGCCCGAATTGCGCGCGGTATGCATCGGCGACCCGGCCACTGACCGCGTTCGACGTGACCGACAGCAGGTACGGCAGGAAATCCGCCAGGCGCGCAGGGACAGGGGAGAGGGTCATCTGGTACCGGTTTCTACGGCAACCATCGCGGCAAGCAAGCGCGTCACGCGTATCCGGGCTGCTCCCACCAGGGATAGAAGTCCGGCATGTCGCCGCTGACCGTGTCCGGATAATTCGGCGCGCGCTTTTCGAGGAAACTGTCGATCCCCTCGCGCGCATCGGCGCTGCGGCTGAGGCGATAGATCGCGCGGCTGTCGATCCGGTGCGCCATCATCGGGTGTTCGGTGGCGGGCAGGCGCCACAGCATCGCGCGGGTCATTGCCACCGACACCGCCGAGGTGTTGTCGGCGATCTCGCCCACCAGGGCCAGCGCGGCGTCCATCAGTTCGCCTTGGGCGTGAACCGATCGCACCAGCCCTTTCGTCAGTGCTTCCTGCGCATCGAACAGCCGGCCGGTCATGCACCATTCGAGCGCGGTGGGCGTTCCGACGATCCGCGGCAGGAACCAGCTGGAGGCCGCTTCGGGCACGATCCCGCGCCGCGCGAAGACGAAGCCATAGCGCGCGTTGTCGGACGCAAGGCGGATGTCCATCGGCAGCTGCATCGTGATGCCCACGCCCACCGCCACGCCGTTGCAGGCGGAGATCAGCGGTTTCTTGCTGTCGAACAGGCGCAGCGTCAGCCGCCCGCCACCGTCGCGCACGCGCTCGTCCGACAGGTCCTCGACCGGCTGCGGATCGGAGAACACATGGCCCCCACCCTCCGGCGTCAAGTCCGCGCCGGCGCAGAACGCTCGTTCCCCGCTCCCGGTGAACACCACTGCGCGGACCCGGTCGTCGGCGTCGGCTTCGTCCATTGCGGCGATGATCTCGTCCATCATCGTGCGGGTGAAGGCGTTCATCTTTTCCGGGCGGTTCAGCGTGATGATCGCCGCGGGCCCTTGCACTTCATACGTGATCTGCGTGGCGTTGGTCATGCGCGGGCCTCTCTCTGGCTGGTGAAAGTGTCACACGTGTCACACTGTTCAGGACAAGAAAAACCGGCGCCTCCCATCTCGCGGGTCAATGCGAGGAGGAGGCGCCGGCAAATGGTCATCGGTGCGGGTCTAGCGCGACCGGGGTCATGTAGGAAAGCGCCGCAGCGCCATCCCGATCAACGCGGGGCCATGCGGATCCCGCCGTCGAGGCGGACATCCTCGCCGTTGAAGTAACCGCACTCGATCATGGTCATGGCCAGCATCGCGTACTCTTCCGCGTTGCCGAGACGCTTGGGGAACGGCACGCTGGCGGCCAGCGCATCCTTCACCTGCTGCGGCGCCGCGTTCATCAGCGGCGTGTTGAAGATGCCCGGCAGGATGGTGTTCACGCGGATACCTTCGCTCATCAGATCGCGGGCGATGGGGAGCGTCATGCCGACCACCCCGCCCTTCGACGCCGAATAGGCCGCCTGGCCGATCTGGCCGTCCTCGGCCGCGACCGACGCGGTGTTGACGATCGCGCCGCGCTCGCCATCTTCCTGCGGCTCCAGCGTCAGCATCCCGGCGGCCGACTTGGCGATGCAGCGGAACGTGCCGACGAGGTTGATCTGGATGATCCAGTTGAACGCATCGAGCGGGAAATGCTTGATGCTGCCATCGGTCTTGGACCGGCTGGCGGTCTTGATCGCGTTGCCGGTGCCCGCGCAGTTGACCAGGATCCGTTCCTGCCCGTGCGCGGCGCGCGCCTTCTCGAACCCTGCATCCACCGAAGCGTCGTCGGTCACGTTCACTTCGCAGAACACGCCGCCGATCTCACGGGCGACTTCCTCGCCCTTCTCCGCCTGCAGGTCGAAGATCGCGACCTTCGCGCCCTTGGCCGCGAGCGCGCGCGCGGTGGCCGCGCCAAGGCCGGATGCGCCGCCGGTCACGACGGCGGCGGTGTTGCTATCGACTATCATGTAACTCTCCCGATTGAATGAAACTCAGACCGCTTCGATGATGGTCACGTTGGCGACGCCGCCGCCTTCGCACATCGTCTGCAGGCCGTACTTCTTGCCGCGCGCCTGAAGCGCGTTGAGCAGGGTCGCCATCAGCTTGGTACCGCTGGCGCCGAGCGGGTGGCCGAGCGCGATCGCGCCGCCGTTGACGTTCAGCTTGTCCGGATCAGCACCGGTGTGCTTGAGCCACGCGAGCGGGACCGATGCGAACGCCTCGTTCACCTCGTAGAGGTCGATGTCACCGATCGTCAGCCCGGCGCGCTTCAGCGCCTTGTCGGTCGCGAACAGCGGCTCTTCCAGCATGATCACCGGATCGCCGGCGGTCACGGTCAGCGTGTGGATGCGCGCGCGGGGCGTGAGGCCGAGTTCCTTCAGCGCGGCCTCGGATACGATCAGCGCCGCGCTCGATCCATCACAGATCTGGCTGGACGTCGCCGCGGTCAGCTTGCCGCCTTCCTTGAGCAGCTTCACCCCGGCGATGCTTTCGGGCGTCGCGTCAAAGCGGATGCCCTCATCGGTCGTGTGCTGCGCCTCTCCGTCGGGCGTCTGGATGGTGATCGGCACGATCTCGCGCTGGAACGCGCCGCTTTCCGTCGCGGCGATTGCCTTGCGGTGGCTTTCGTAAGCGAAGCGGTCGAGGTCTTCCTTGGAAAAACCGTACTTGTCGGCGATCATCTCGGCCCCGGCGAACTGCGACCACATGATGCCGGGGAACTTCGCCTCGAGGCCGGGCGATTTGTAGTGCCCCATCCCTTCCTTCATGTGAAAGGTCGCGCTGGTGCCCATGGGCACCCGGCTCATGCTTTCGATGCCGGCCGCGATCACCGCGTCCTGCGTCCCGCTCATCACCGCTTGTGCTGCGAACTGGATCGCCTGCTGGGACGATCCGCACTGGCGGTCGATCGTCACCGCAGGTGTCGATTGTGGCAACAGTTTGGACGCGAGCACGGCGTGGCGGCCGACCTGCATCGACTGCTCGCCCGCCTGCGTCACGCAGCCCATGACGACGTCGTCCACGCGCGACGGGTCGATCCCCGTGCGGCTGACCAGCGCATCAAGCGAAGCGGCGGCGAGGTCCACGGGGTGAACGCCGGCGAGCTTGCCGCCGCGGCGACCGCCGGCGGTGCGCACGGCATCGACGATGTAGGCAGTGGTCATGTTGATCTCCGTATCGATTGGCAACCGACCTATGGGAAGTTTCGCGCAGGTCAAGCCTCGACCCGGTCGCTTGCCAAGCATCCTGCCCAGCGCCAAAAGACCAGCCTTGGACCAACCTGTGATCCCGCAATGAAAAAGCTGTTCGAGATCAATCCCGCGCTTGATCGAGCGGCTTGCGCGCGGCGCTTCGCGGAGCGCGGCCGGGTGCAGGTGCGCGACGTCCTGACGCCGGAAACGGCGGAAGAAGTGGCCGGCATCCTGCGCCGCAGAACCCGGTGGGGACTGGCGACGCGGGGCGGCGATGGCGAGGCGACGCCGCCTGTCAGCCTGCGTGCGCACGAACTCGCCGCGCCGGGCGGCGGGGAGCGCGCGAACAAGGCGGCGCTCGCCGCGCACGCCGCCTCGGCGCGCGGCGACTATGGCTTCCGCTTTGCGCACTATCCGATGGTCGATGCGCTGCAGAACCGGTGGGAACCGGACGGCCCGCACGAACTGCTGCTGGAATACCTCAACGCACCCGACTTTCTGCAGCTGGCGCGCGATGTGACGGGCATCGACAGCCTGGTGAAGGCCGATGGGCAAGCGACGCTGTACGCGCCCAATCATTACCTCGGCCGCCATATCGACAGCCACGTCGCGGAAGGCTGGCGGATCGCCTACGTCCTCAATTTCGCACCGCAGGACTGGCATCCCGACTGGGGCGGCTACCTGTTGTTTCTCGACGATGAAGGCGACGTGGTCGAGGGGTTTCGCCCCCGGTTCAACGCGCTTAACCTGTTTGCCGTCCCGCAGAGCCATCTGGTCAGCTATGTTCCGCCGTTCGCGCCGCTCGGGCGGCTGGCAATCACCGGCTGGCTTCGCGACCGGTGACCGGCTTGGCAGACGAAGCGCGCCGACAGGCGGGCGCTGCCGCCGCCGCCGGCGATCCCTTGCAAGCCTTCCGGTTGCTCGAAGCCGCCGCCCGCCAGCGAGGCTCCGACGCGCCGCTGTGGAACAGCGCGGGCAACGCCGCGATGCGCGCAGGGCAGGTGGAAGATGCCGCCGCCGCGTTCGGCCGCGCGGTCGACGCCGATCCGGCATCGCTCGAATACGCGATCAACCATGCCATCGCGCTGGGCCGGTGCGGACGCGACCAAGCCGCGATCGACGCGTTGGTGCACCATGCCGCCGCCGGCGCGCGCGATGCGCGGTATTGTTCCGTCAGGGCGGCGCGCGCGCTCGCGCTTGGCCAGCGGGCGGAAGCCGCGCGCTGGTATGATGCGGCGCTGGCGGCGGAGCCGGGCCACGCCCGCGCCACCCTGGGACGCGCCCGGGTGGCGCTGGAGCGAGCGGAGCCGGATGCGGTCGAGCAATTCGAGCGGGCGATCGCGGCGCAACCCGGCGACCGCGAACGGTGGCTCGGCAAGGCGCAGGCGCTCGAAGCGGATGCCCGGTTTGCCGAAGCGGCCGAGGTCGCCGCTGCCCTGACAGCGCAGATGCCGGGATGGATCGATGCCTTGCGGTTCGAAACGGCTCTGTTGCTGAAAGCCGGCGATCCCGACTGCACCCGTCCCTTCGCCGCGGCCGAAGCGGCCCTGCCCGGAGATCCCGCAATCGCAGCTGCGCATGTCGAGGCGCTGGGCGCGCTCGACCGCTTTGGCGCCGCCGCAGATCGCGCCGCGGCGGCGCGCACGCGGTTCCCGGCGATCCCCGAGTTTGCGATGCTGGAAGCCCAGCACGCCGGCGCCGCCGGTGATGACGCGCGGGCGGAGCTGATCTGGCGCGAGCTGCCGCTGCGGAGCACAGAACGCGACTTGCTGGAAGCGCGCCACCGGCTGCGGGTGGGGCAGCCCGACGCAGCCGTCCGATTGCTCAACCGGGTGCGCGAAGCCGACCACGCGAATGTCACCGCCTGGGCTCTGCTTGGGGTCGCGTGGCGCCTGCTGGACGATCCGCGCGCTGGCTGGCTTCACGAGCAGCCCGGTCTGGTCGCCATGCTGCCGCTTCATGGCTGGACCGAATTGCGCGAGGAGGTCACCGCGCTGCTCCATCAACTGCACGACGCCGCCGCTCCGCCGCTCGGTCAGTCGCTCCGTGGCGGCACCCAGACCCGAGGTGGGTTGTTCGACCGCATGGAGCAGCCGTTCGTCCGGCTGGCCGATACCATCGATGCGACGCTGGAGGACTATCGCGCCCAGCTGCCCGCCGCCGATGCAGCCCACCCGCTGCTCCGGCACCGCGACGCCCCCTGGCGAATCGCCGGATCCTGGTCCGTCCGGCTAGCAGGCGGCGGGGATCACCACACCGCGCACATTCACCCTTTCGGTATCCTCTCCTCGGCGCTGTACGCCGAAATTCCGCCACCTGCGCTGGACCAAGATCCGGAAGCCGGCTGGCTCGAAGTCGGGCGTCCCGCCGCGGACCTCCGCCTCGACCTGCCGCCCTTGCATGTGATCCGCCCCGTTCCTGGCGATCTCGCGCTGTTCCCCAGTACGCTGTTTCACGGCACGCGGCCATTCTCCGGCGGAAGACGGATGACCGTGGCGTTCGATGTCCACACCGGGGGGGCAACTGCTTGACGACCGGGACGCACTCCGTCGCGTGGAACGCGTTCTGGCGCGGCAGTGCGGCGCCGTCCGGCAAGCCCGGTTGCCTGCCGGCAGGCGGAGGCTTGGCTGAGGTCCTGTCGAGCGTTTGGCGGCAATTCGCGCAATCTTTGCCAGCTCGCGCCCGCGTGCTCGACATCGGCACCGGGGACGGCCGGGTGATGGGCTGGATGCTGGCGGAGCGCGCCGACCTGCGGCTGGAAGGCATCGACCTTGCGCAAGAGCTTCCCCCGCCGCCCGCCGGCACTCGGTCGCGCGGAGGGGTGGCGATGGAGCGGCTGCCGGCCGCCGCTGGCGCCTTCGATGCGATCGTCGGACAGTTCGCATTCGAATATGGCGATCTGGCCGCAACCGCAGCGGAGTTCGCCCGCGTCCTCACCGGTAACGGCGTGATCGGCCTAGTAACTCATCGCAGCGATGGTCCGATCTTCGCGCAGAACCTCCGACGGCGGCAGGGGATCGAGTGGGCGCTGTTCGAGGTCGAGCTTCCCTCGCTGGCGCGCCGGGCGCTCGATCAACGCGCTGCCGGACAGCCCTATCCGCCTGCCGCCATTCGCGATGCGCCGCAGTGCGGTGCCGAATTGTTCGGTGCCCGATCGGCGGCGTGGGAGATCGCGGAGGCCATTCGGCTGACAATGGAGCGCGGACAGGCCGGTCCCGCGATCGATGTCGCGGCGGCGGTCCGGGAGATCGAAGACAGAGCCATGGGCGAGATCGGACGGTTGACCGCGCTGGAAGCCGCGTGTGCGAAGATCGCAGACGAGACCGCCTTGTCGGCTGCGCTAAACGCGGCCGGGTTTCGGCAGCGGGAGCGCCACCCGCTCGACGACCGCCGCGGCACGTCGGCGTTCGCCGATTTCAGGCTGATCGGGCGCCTGGACTAGCCTTCCCATTTCCGGCTGGTCCCACGGTACGGATCGTATCGAATAGGACACGAAAAAGGGCGGCACCATCGCTGGTGCCGCCCCCTTTTCGTTTAAGCGTCGGTTCGATCAGAACTTCAGGTTGACCGAAACGAAGTAGTCGCGGCCGAGCACGTCGTAGACACCCGGGTAAGTGTTCGCCTGCTCCTGGTTGTCGCCGATCAGCTGCGGCTGCTTGTCGAACAGGTTGTTCACACCCATCGACAGGCTGAACTGCTCGGTGATGTCGAAGCCCAGCGACAAGTCGATGAGGTTGTACGACTTCAGACGCTCAACCACGTAGTCCGTCGAGACGTCGTCGTCGCGGACCGAACCCAGGTGACGCCAGCGCAGGCTGGTGGTCAGCGGGCCATCGATCCAGCTCAGGCGGCTCGACCACTTGTACTTGGGCTGCGGGTTGCCGCAGACCAGCTGGCCGAAGCGCCCGGCGCATTGCGTGAAGTCGTCCAGATCCTGCACCGCGTAGAACTTGAAGTCCTTGGTGTAGGTGCCGAGGAAGAAGAAGTTCACCTTCGACTCTTCACCGAACATCCCGAACGACAGCGGCATGCTGTAATCGACCTGCAAGTCGACGCCCTGGGTTTCGACCTTGGCGACGTTGGCGTTGCCGATCAGCGGCAGGAAGTCGCCGTCGCCGATCTGGCCGTTGGCCGGGTTACGTCCGCCATTGGCGATCGCCTGGCAGTAGACGCTGTTGATGTCCTGGATCACGTTATAGCAGAGATCCAGGGTGCCGTTCAGGCCGCCACCGAGGGTCGAGATGTAGTTGTCGACCGTGATGTTGAAGTAGTCGACCGAGATGTTCAGGCGCGGAATGAACGACGGACGGATGACCACACCGGCGGTGTAGGTGTCCGAGGTTTCTTCCTCGAGGTCCGGGTTGCCGCCGAACAGGCCCTGGATCTGCGATGCGGGCTGGAGGCCTGCATTGCCGACCAGGCCAGCGGGTACACCGGTCGCCTGGCAGAGCGCGTTAATGGTGGCATTGGTCGCTGCCGAAGCGAGCGAGCAGGGATCGGTCGCGCCCGGGAAGCCGTTGGACTGGCCGCCGAACAGCTCGCCCACGTTCGGAGCACGAACCGCGCGCTGGTACTGAGCGCAGAAGGTGATGTCCGGAACCGGAGCGAACTCGATGCCGCCAGCGTACGTCCAGGTGCCACCCACCGCTTCGAGCGAGTAGTCGGAGTAACGGGCAGCGCCGTTCAGGTCGAGACGGTAGAAGAACGGCTTGTCGGCGATCAGCGGAACGCGGATTTCGCCGAACACTTCCTTCACGTTGTAGCTGCCCGCGGTGGGGTCGCCGGCGTTGAAGCCGACCACGTCACCCGAAGACAGCGCCGTGTCGGGAATGAACTGCGCGGCGACCTTGCGGTACTCGGTACCGATCGCGAGGCCGATGTCCTCTGCACCCCAGCCGAAGTTGCCGAGGGTCCCCGCGAGCGAGGCCGAAGCGACCTGCAGCGTGGAGATTTCACCGTTCTGAGCGAGGATCGAGATCGAATCCACATCCGCCTGGTCGAGCGTGCCCGCACCGAAGATGTTGATCGTGCCGTTCTCGACCGCGCGGCGGTAAGCCGAGCTCGAGATGTTGCCGGCCTGGATATTGGCGTTCCGGGTACGGGCGTAGCTGTAATACGCTTCGTAGGTCCAGTCGGCGAACGCGCCGCCACGAACACCGGCGAGCACGCGGAACGCGTTACGCTCGTCGAGCGTGTTGCGCGAACCGGTTTCCAGGATACGGCGGCTGATGCTCAGCTGCACGATGCCGGGCAGACGGGCGTCGAGGCCACCGGTGGCCGCAGGACCGAACAGCGGCGCAAGGCCATTGGCAGCACGAGCGGCGTTGATCGCGGTTTCGTTGGCGTCGATCTGCTGCAGACGGGCAAAATCGGCCGCCGACAGATACGCCTGCGAGTTGGCGAGGTTGACGTTGAAGGTGCCGCCAACCGGGGTCGCGGCCAGTTCGTTGGCCACCCGGTTGTTGACGAAGGTCGCTTCGACGAACGCGGTCATGTTGTCCGTGATGTCGTAGTGGCCGTAGCCGCCGATCGAGTAACGCTCCTGCGGAACCTGCAGGTAGTTGGCCGGGGCGTAGTTGTAGAGATCGCCCGGGAAATCGAACACGTCCGACACGCCCGGCGAGCCGAAGTTCGCGCCGAAATCGGTCGCGAAAGCGCCCACGCCGCGCGTAAGCGTCGGTGCGGTCAGCGGACCGGCGCCATCGGGGTCGACGCCCACGACCGAGGTCGGAGCAACCGAAATGCGGCCCTGCGGAGTGGTCGGCGAACCGGCCGGCGACAGAACGGTGCCATCGTCACCCAGCGCGAAGCGCGAGAACTGGCGCGCGCCCTGGAAGACCGACTTGCGGCGGAAGTATTCGGCATAGGCGGTAACGTTGCCGCGTCCGTCGCCCGTGTTGGCACCGATTGCCACGAAACCCTGGTAGCGCGCACCATCACCGCGATCGGTGATGCTGTACTGGCCGCCGGCTTCGATGCCGCTGAGGTCCTGCTTCAGGCGGAAGTTGACGACGCCTGCGAGCGCGTCCGAACCGTACACGGCCGAAGCACCGCCGGTCACCACGTCGACGCTGTCGAGCAGGAACTGCGGAATGGTGTTGAGGTCGACGATTTGCTGCGGATCGAACGACACGTAGCGGCGGCCGTTGACCAGCACGAGGGTGCGGGCGGTGCCGATGCCGCGAAGGTTAAGGGTTGCGACGCCGCCGCCCGGGTTGTTCGAGAACGAGGTAGCGCCCGGAACGACCTGCGGCAGGGTGTTGATCACCTGCTCGACGTTGACCGAACCCGACAGCTTGAACTCTTCGTCCTGCACGGTGGCAAGCGGGCTGGTCGAGGTAAGGTCGCGGCGCTGAATGCGCGAACCGGTGACGACGATCGCTTCACCGCCGGTGCCGGCGTCGGCGTCGATGTCGGTGCCGACCGGGTTTTCTTGCGGTTGGCTGTCCGACTGCGCGTAGGCCGGGCTGACGACTGCGAGCGACGCCATGATCGTACCGACCATGAGCACCGCCTTGTTCTGACGATTGGACATATTCATCCCCTTTTTCACGCGGGTCCTAGAGCCGCGGTATCTCGTTCGGCATTACACCGACCCGGGGCCTGTAGTGGGCCAAACCAACCTTTCGCAATCCACTCGGTGGTTCTGCCGCGCGTAATGAAGCGGACTGTGGCAATCGCGTGACAGTTGGCGAGGCGCGAAAAACTGTGCCATTCTCGCGCATCACACCAACACCCGGGATACACCGCTCCATGCGCCTCTCCACTGTCGCCGCGCTGCGCGCCGTCCTTGTGCTGTCTGCTGCGGTCGCGGGGACCGGCGTTGCCGCGCAAGCATCGACCCAGGATCACTTCGCCGCCCTGCGCGCCTGCCAGAACCAGGCCGATCCGGCGGCGCGCCTGGCGTGCTACGACACCGCCGCCAAGGACATCGTCAGCGCGGCGGACGCCGGCGTCTTGAGAGTGGTCGACAAGGAAGAGATCCAGCGCACCCGCCGCGGACTGTTCGGGTTCTCGCTGCCCGATCTGGGACTGTTCGGTGGTGGCAGTGACGAACCCGACATGGACATGCTGGAAACCACTATTATCAGCGTCCGCTACACCGGGGGTGATTCCTTCGTGTTCCGCACCAAGGAAGGCGCGACCTGGCAGGTCACCAACGTCCCCTCGCGGCTGCGGGAAGCCCGTTCCGGCGATGCGGTGGTCTTCAAACGGGCAGCGATGGGGAGCTATTTCATCCGCATCGGCGGGCAAATGGGCGTCAAGGGCAAGCGCATCGACTAGCCGGGCCCGGCGGAACGATCTCAACCACGCCGGCCCACTCAAGTGTTGCAACCGCGCAACAACAATTGCCCGAGTGCAACCGAGCTGTAGCTTTCCGGTTGCGGCACCGCGACGCGGGGGTCATTCGGCCAGATCGCAAACGTCCGCCCGTGTGGCGGATCAGTGCGCGTCGCATCTAATCGTGTCGCCGGCGGGTCGCGTCGGCAAATTCTGGGGACGACTAAACCATGATCAAGTTCACCGCGCTCAGCGGCAAGAGCGGAATGTTGGCAGGCGCCGGCATCGCTGCTCTCTCGCTGGCTGCTTTTGCCACCCCTGCCTATGCGCAGAGCACGACCGCGACCGAGGCACCTGACTGCCCCGACGAAAACACCGACGGTGTGTGCGATCCGATCGAGACGCTGAGCAGCGCCGACGGCAGCTCGACTGCTGAGACTTCGGGCGCGATCGTCGTCACCGGTTCGCGCATTCGCCGCGACGAGTTCTCGACCATCGAGCCGATCACCGTCGTCACCGCCGAAGAAATCACCCAGGGTGGCTTCAACAGCGCGGCCGACGCCCTGCAGAGCGGCGAAGTGACCGCCGGCGCTGGCCAGATCAACAACTTCTACGGCGGCTTCGTGACCGCTGGCGGCACCGGCGCCAACACGCTGGGCCTGCGCAACCTGGGCCCGGCCCGTACGCTGATCCTGCTGAACGGCCGCCGCCTGGCGCCCGCCGGTACGCGCGGCAACGTTCTCGCGGCCGACCTCAACGTCCTGCCGACCGCCATCATCGAGCGGATCGAAGTGCTCAAGGCCGGCGCATCGTCGGTGTACGGCTCGGACGCCGTCGCGGGCGTGGTCAACATCATCACCGACGCGAAGACCCGCGGCCTGACGCTCGATGCGCAGGTCAACGTTCCTGAAGTCGGCGCCGGCGTCGATCGCCGCGTGGCCGCCACGTTCGGGTTCGGCGACGATCGGCTCGACATCATCGGCTCGCTCGAATGGCGCAAGCGCGACGCGCTGCGTCTGAACGACCGTGACTTCACCAGCTGCCCGATCCCGGGCTTCCGCCTGGATGCGGATTCGCCGATCGGGTCGGACGATCCGTTCCCGCTGGGCGATCCGCGCAACTGCTTCACCATCGACAACGGCGGTGTGACGATCAACACGCTGGGCATCCCAACACAGGCTGGTATCGGCCGGACTTCGGGCACCCTTGGCAACTTCAACCGCTTCGTTCCGGCTCCTGGTCAAGGCGTCGGCAACACTGCCGGCTTCCTTGGCGTCGGCCTCTACGACCGTGACTCGTTCGATCCGGCGAGCCAGGAAGAAGAGCTGATTACCCCGGTCGAGACCTACACGGGCTTCCTGTCGGGCAGCTACGATCTCGACATGCTCGGCGGTGCCGAAGTGTATGCGGAAGTCTTGGCAACTCGGCGCAAGTCCTCTTCGCTGCTCTACCGGCAGTTTTCGCTGGACTACTTGCGCGGCAGCCCGCTGCTTCCGCTTCAGTTCCGTAACGGCCTGTTCGCCAACGCGACGAACACCACCAGCGGACAGCAGATCGCCGCTCGTGCGTTCATCGGCTTCGGCCTGACCGACTCCTCTCAGGAAGTCGACTACGTCCGTGCAGGCGGCGGTATCCGGGGTGACTTCTTCATCCCCGGCTGGCGCTATGATGCCTATGTGGGCAAGTCGTGGACTGACGGCACCTACGAGATCGAATCGTTCCTGGTCGATCGCGTCGCCTTCGCCACCGACGTTGTCCAGAACGCGAACGGCACGTTCAGCTGCCGCAGCCAGGCATCGAACCCGAGCTGCGTAGCGGCACCCGCGCTTAGCGCTGCTGTGATCGGCGGCCAGTTGCCGCAGGCGTTCCGCGACTACATCCTCGTGAACACCATCGGCACGACGAAATTCCGTGAATCCACGGCGGTGTTCAACATCGACGGCCCGCTCTTCAGCCTTCCGGCTGGCGAGGTGCAGCTGGCGCTCGGTGCAGAATATCGTAAGCAGGAAATCGACGACACTCCGGACGAAAACTCGATCCGCGGGAACCTGCTCGGCCTGACCGCCGGCACGCCCACGCGCGGTACGGACAACGTCAAGGAAGTGTTTGGCGAAATCTTCATTCCGCTGATGGCTGACCGTCCGTTCTTCCACAACGTCAACCTGAACGCCTCGCTCCGCTACACCGACTACGCCTCGTACGGCAGCGACACGACGTACAAGATCGCCGGCGAATGGGAGTTCTTCCGCGGCTTCGGCATCCGTGGCAGCTACGGCACGTCGTATCGTGCCCCTGCCCTTGCCGAGCAGTTCCTGGGCTCGACCAGCGGCTTCATCGCTGCTGCGAACGATCCCTGCGATGCGGATAACTTCCCGCTGCTGAACGGTGCTCCGAACCCGGCGGCATACTCGCAGGCTCAACAGCAACGTGCTGCCAACTGTGCTGCAGTCGGGATCAACGTCGCGACCTTCCAGCAGAACAATGGCATCACGTCGTTCACCCGGGGCGGTGCGGAGACGGGTCTGTCGGCAGAAACGTCGCGTAACTGGTCTGTCGGTGTGGTGGCTCAGCCCCGCATCTCGTCCACGACGACCCTGGCGCTGGCGCTGGATTATTTCGACATCAAGGTGTCGAACGGTGTTTCTTCGCTGACGGGAACGACGATCCTCAACCGTTGCTACAACGCGAATGACTTCAGCCCGACCACTGGCTTCTGCCGCTTCGTCACTCGCGATGCGAACCAGGCGCTGACGGTCACCAGCGGTTTCGTGAACCTGTCAGAAGACGTAGTGAAGGGTTTTGAATTCACCGGCCGGTTCGCAACCGAAGTGGCAGGTGGACGCCTGACGCTGAATGCCAGCGCGACGCGGTACACCGAGCAGTCCGACCGGATCTTCCCTGAGGAAATCCTGCTGGACGCGAACGGTACCCTGAACGTGCCGGATTGGGTCGCCAACGGTGACATCTCGTATCGCACTGGTCCGGTGACCTTGCGCTACGGCGTGTCGTGGTTCGACAGCAGCAGTGGCACCGCGGTGCTCAATCAGACCAACCGCACCACTGGCGAAGTTAACCAGACCAACGTCGACATCCTTAACGAGCAGTACCTGATCGAAGCGCCGGATTACTTCCTGCACACCGCTTCGGTGCAGTTCGATGTGATGGACAACTTCGAGCTGACGCTCGGCGTGCGTAACCTGTTCGACAAGGATCCGCCGCGCCTTACCAGCTACTACACGCTGATCGGCAACGCGCCGCTGTACTCGGGCTACGACTACACGGGCCGCCAGTGGTTCGTGAACACGAACTTCAAGTTCTAAGGTCTACGTCCAACGCCTAGAGAAAAGGCCCCCGGAGAACCGGGGGCCTTTTTTTTGGCCTATGGCGCGAAGTGGAGAAAGATGCGCCGCGGCTGGAGCGTTGATTACACCGTCATCGACAGACCACCGTCGCCTTCATCGAGCGCGACCGTGCTGCCGTCGGGCACTTCGCCGGCGAGGATCTTTTCCGCCAGCGGGTCCTGCAGGTACCGCTGCACCGCGCGCTTCAATGGCCGTGCGCCGTACACCGGGTCATACCCCACCCGCCCCAGCCACCGCTTGGCCGCGTCGGTCAGGTCGAGCGTGATCTTGCGATCCTTGAGGAGCTTCTGAACCCGCGCCACCTGGATTTCCACGATCGGCGCCATGTGTTCCTGGCCCAGCCGGTGGAACAGGACGATCTCGTCCAACCGGTTGAGGAACTCGGGACGGAAGTGCGCCCGCACGACGTCCATCACCTGCGGCTCCACGCTTTCGACGCCCTGCCCTTCCTCGATCTGGGTGAGGTATTGGCTGCCGAGGTTCGAGGTGAGGATGATCAACGTGTTCGAAAAATCGACCACCCGGCTCTGCCCATCGGTCAGCCGGCCATCGTCGAGCACCTGCAGCAGGATGTTGAAGACATCGGAGTGCGCCTTCTCGACCTCGTCGAACAGCACCACCTGATATGGCCGCCGGCGGACCGCCTCGGTCAGCACCCCGCCCTCTTCATATCCCACGTAACCGGGAGGCGCACCGATCAGCCGGGCGACCGCGTGCTTCTCCATGAATTCCGACATGTCGATGCGGACCATCGCGCTGTCGTCGTCGAACAGGAACCCGGCGAGCGCCTTGGTCAGTTCGGTCTTGCCGACGCCGGTCGGGCCGAGGAACAGGAAGCTCCCCAACGGCCGCCCCGGGTCCTGCAGCCCGGCGCGCGCGCGCCGCACGGCCTTGGACACGGCCTGCACCGCCTGCTCCTGACCAATCACGCGCTGGCCGATGACCGATTCCATCGCCAGCAGCTTTTCGCGCTCGCCCTCCAGCATCTTGTCGACGGGCACGCCGGTCCAGCGGCTGACCACCCCGGCGATGTCGTCGGCGGTGACCTCCTCGCGCAGCAGGGCGTTGCTCGCCTGGCCTTCCGCATCGGCCAGCTGCTTCTCCAGCTGGGGGATGCGGCCATACGACAGCTCTCCCGCCTTCGCGAGATCGCCTTCGCGCTGCGCCTGCTCCAGCTCGATCCGGGCCGCGTCCAGCGCTTCCTTGATCTTGCCCTCAGCCGCGATCTTGTCGCGCTCGTTCTGCCAGCGGGTGGTCAGCTCGCTCGATTGCTGCTCCAGGTTGCCGAGCTCCTCGCGCAGCGCGGCGAGACGGTCCTTGGAAGCCTGGTCGTTCTCCCGACCCAGCGCCATTTCCTCGATCTTGAGCTGGATGATGCGCCGGTCGAGCGTTTCGATCTCTTCCGGTTTGCTCTCCACTTCCATGCGGATGCGGCTAGCGGCTTCGTCCATCAGGTCGATCGCCTTGTCAGGCAGGAAACGGTCGGAGATGTAGCGGTTGGACAGCGTCGCGGCAGCCACGATCGCCCCATCGGTGATGCGCACCCCGTGGTGCAGTTCGTACCGGTCCTTTAGTCCGCGCAGGATGCTGATCGTGTCCTCGACCGTGGGTTCACCGACGAACACCGGCTGGAACCGGCGCTGGAGAGCGGCGTCCTTCTCGACGTACTTCTGATACTCGTCGAGCGTCGTCGCGCCGATGCAATGCAGTTCGCCGCGCGCGAGCGCGGGCTTTAGCAGGTTGCCGGCATCCATCGCGCCTTCGGATTTGCCTGCCCCGATCAGGGTGTGCATTTCGTCGATGAACAGGATGATGTCGCCTTCGGCCCCTTTCACTTCGTCGAGGACGGCTTTCAGCCGCTCCTCGAATTCCCCGCGGTATTTGGCCCCAGCGATCAGGCTGCCCATGTCGAGCGCCATCAGCTTCCGGTCTTTCAGGCTGTCGGGAACGTCGCCGTTGGCGATACGCAGCGCGAGACCCTCAGCGATAGCGGTCTTGCCGACGCCCGGCTCGCCGATGAGCACCGGGTTGTTCTTGGTCCGGCGGGCGAGGATCTGCACCGTACGGCGGATTTCCTCGTCGCGCCCGATCACCGGATCGAGCTTGCCGGACTTCGCCACTTCGGTGAGGTTGCGCGCATACTTGCTCAGCGCATCATAGCTTTCCTCCGCGCTGGAGGAATGTGCCTGCCGGCCGCCGCGCAAATCGGTGATGGCAGCTTCCAGCGACTGCGCGGTCACCCCCGCCGCCTTGAGCGCCTGGCCGGCAGCGGTCGTGCTGGCCAGGACCAGCGCCAGCAGCATGCGCTCAACCGTCACATAGCTGTCGCCGCTTTTGCTGGCCAGCTGCTCCGCCTGGTCGAGCACGCGCACCGCATCGTTGTCGAGACCAGGCGTCGCCTGCGCGCCGCCGCCCGAGACGGCGGCGATCTTGCCGAGCGCCGCGTCGATCCCCTGCACCGCCGCCGCCGGATTGCCGCCCGCCCGCGTGATCAGGCCCGCGGCCATGCCTTCGCTATCCTCCAGCAAGGCCTTGGCGAGATGCTCGGGCGTGATCCGCTGGTGGCTCATGCGGATGGCAACGGTCTGCGCGCTCTGGATGAAGCCCTTCGCGCGATCGGTGAACTGTTCCATATTCATCTTCAGATTCCCTCGTCCTTCGACGCTTAGGTGGTGTTGCCAATTTGCAACTCAAGACCGCCCCGGATAAAGATGTCGGGCTTTACGCGCCGGTGCAAGCAAGGCGGCAGAACGCAATGCGCGAACGGTCCAGACGTGCTGGATCGCGACCGGTCTGCCCGCTAGTGCGGATAGATGACAACCAGCGCCGCGGCTGAACGAGAGATCGCTTTCCTGCATCGGCTCGACGGTGTTCGCGGCGACGCCGTGATGGTCGGCACCACCTCCGCACGTCTGCGGCAGGCGAGCTTTCTCGATGGCCGCGAGAGGTTCTGGTCGTCCGAAACGCTGCAGCCGCTGCACCTGCCTCACCGCGGCGAGCAAGCGGCTTCGCGGTTTATCTTCCACGTCGGTTTTTGCGGTTCGACCCTGCTGGCGCGCCTCCTTGACAACGGGCGTCA
Source organism: Altererythrobacter sp. TH136 (assembly GCF_007065885.1). Taxonomy (NCBI): domain Bacteria; kingdom Pseudomonadati; phylum Pseudomonadota; class Alphaproteobacteria; order Sphingomonadales; family Erythrobacteraceae; genus Altererythrobacter; species Altererythrobacter sp. TH136. Next base: position 1,130,313 of record NZ_CP041409.1, read on the forward strand.
CATTCTCGCGTTGAAGGAGCCGCAGTGCCTGGCGGACATCGCCAGCCAGCGCGAGGCGCTTCGCAGCGGCTCGGCAGCGGCACCGCTCCAGGCGGCCATCGACCACGCGCTCGACTGGCTGGGTGCCTGCGCCCAGGAAGGCGGGGTCGTGGTGGTGAAGCCCACCAATTGGGTGAACCTGATCGTGGCTGACCTGTGCCCGCCCGAGCGCCCCGTGCGCGCCGTGTTCGTGTCGATGGAGCGGCGCGCATATCTGGGGGCGATCTTTCGCGGGGGACGCGCGCGGATCGAATTCTGCATGCGGCTCGCGGGCGAAGTCGCGTCGCTCAGTGCGAGTTTTCATGACCTGCTGGCATCCGCCATCCGCAGCAGCGCCGATCCGCTCGATCAGGCGGCCCGGGCGTGCGCCGTGCTCCACGCGCAACAGGAAGCATTGTTCGACAGCGCGATCACAGCCAACCGGTGGCCGGCAGACGTCAAGGTCAACTTTGCAGAGTTGCTGAGCGACCGTGAAGCGGTCCTCGCCAGAGTGACGCGCGTATTGGACCTTCCACCGCGCCATCGCGACGCCGCCGTCCCTGCGGTCCCGCATCACGCCAAGGACCCGTCCGCCGGCTACGCGCCCAAGGAGCGCGCGGTCGAGGACGCGGCAATCGAAGCGCATCACGGCGCCCGGTTCGACGCCGCGCTCGAATGGCTGGAGCGCGCCGGCGGGTCGCTTTAGCGGTTAAGCGCTAGCCCGCCGCGGAACGCCGGAGCCATCCGGTGACCGAGTAGCGGCGATACGCAGCCGCGCGCGTCACTTCCGACACGCTGTGCTGTTGACCGACCCGGAACAGGTTGAGCTGGTTGAACCCGGGCGCGATGAAGGTCCCCATGGTTCCCTTCGCCTCATGGAACATCAGCAGTCCGCCCCACTCGATCCTCCAGGTGGGGGTGAGCCCGAATACATAAGCAGCGACGCGATGCTTGCCTTCGACCGCGTCGTCATGTCCGGTGAGGAAGTCTCCGGGTGAATACGCGGTGCCCTGGGCGTCGGCGAAGGCGATGTCAGGCTCTCCGGTCACGGTGCGGAGGAAGTCGCGCGTGTTGCCTGCCGAAAGCCATGCGGCCAGACCGGCAAGCGGATCGTCGCTGGCGGCGCGATCCCGCTCCGCATCGGGCACGCGAATGGCTTCGTAACGCGCCTGGAAACCGGTGCGCGCGCCGGCGTAGACCGCTTGATCGAGCGCGTCCTGCTGCTCCCGGGTCAGGCCTGCACGGGTGGCGCGATCCAGTTCGACCAACTTTTCGCCGGTGATGATGACCTGCCGCCAGTCGTCGCGCGCGCGCAACTGGCGGTGCAGCGCCAGCGCTTGATCCGGCTGGATCAGACCGTCGATCGTCACCCTGCCGTCCCGCGCGAAGCGGGCGGCCAGTTCGTCTGCGTCATGGCGGGGATCAAGCTCGAACGAGGACATGGCGCGTGGGGGTGCCGAGCGCTGCCGGGATGGTCAAGTGCGCGGTTGCAACTCATTGCCTGGCGACTATGGCTCGCGCGACGGGAGAGGTATTCTGATGCGCAAGTGGGGTGTGCGGGCGGCAGTGGCGGCGGCGTTACTGCTGATGGTCGTGCTCATCGGGCTGATGGTGTGGGAACCGCTCGCCGCACGTTCAGCCAAGGCCCCTGCCCCGCGCGCTTACCAAGCCGAAATCGTGCGCGATGAATGGGGTGTGCCCCACATCTACGGCAAGACCGACGCGGACGTCGCATACGGCGTGGCGCTGGCGCACGCCGAAGACGATTTCCGCACGCTGCAGGACGTGGTGGCAATGACCCGCGGCCGCTATGGCGCCCTGGCGGGCGAGGACGGCGCGAAGTTCGATTACGTGCTGGCGCTGCTCGATGCACGCGGGACGGTGCGGCGGAATTACGACAAGCTCAAGCCCGGTACGCGGGCGCTGCTCGATGCCTATGCGGTCGGCCTCAACGATTATGCCGCCGCGCATCCGGGCGAGGTTCGGCTCGGCAACCTGTTCCCCGTCAACGGAGAGGACGTCGCCACCGGTTTCGCCCTGCGCCAGCCGTTCTTCTTCGGCCTCAACAACACCGTCGGCCCGCTGGTCGCGGGCGAGACTCTGCTGCCCGATCCCGGCCCGGCGCTGAATACCCCGCTACCGAACCGCGAGGCGGCCGAGCACCTCGGGTCGAACGCTTTCGCCATCGCACCGGGCCGCTCGGACGACGGCACCACCCGGCTGGTGTCGAACAGCCACCAGCCGTGGGAAGGCGGCGTCGCGTGGTACGAGCTGGTCGTGGAGAGCGGCGAAGGCTGGCACTATGCCGGCGCGAACTTTCCCGGCAGCCCGTTCCCGTTCCTGGGCCATAACGAGGACCTGGGCTGGACCAATACGGTCAACGAGCCCGACATGGTGGACGTGTACCAGCTGGTGCTCGACGACAGCAAGACGCGCTACCGGCTCGATGGCAAGTGGCTGCCGCTGCAGGAGACCACCGTGCGCCTTCCGGTGCGCTTCGGCCCGCTGGTCCTTCCGGTGACTCAGAAGGTCTATCGCAGCGTGCACGGCCCCGTGATCATGAACGACAAGGGTGCGTTCGCCTTCCGCTATGGCGGGATGGATTCGCTGGCCACGCTCGACGCCTACTATGATCTGAACAAGGCGAAGACCTTTGCCGAGTGGCAATCCATCCTGGCGCGTCAGGCGGTGCCTTCGACCAACTTCATCTACGCCGACAAGGCGGGCAACATCGCCTACTGGTATAACGCCGCGATCCCGCAGCGGCAGCGGGGGCCGAACTGGCGCGGCGTGCTGCCCGGCGACCGCAGCGATGTCATCTGGCAACGTCTGGTGCCGTACGACAGCTTGCCGCACTACCTGAACCCCGCCTCCGGCTTCGTGTTCAACGCCAACAACACGCCGTTTGTCGCGGCCGGCAAGTCGAGCAACCTCGATCCCGCGAGCGCGCCGCCCGAGATGGGCGTCGAGCTGCGCATGACGAACCGCGCATACCGCGCCGAAAAGCTGCTTGACGAAGCTGGTCCGATCGGGCGCGAGCGGCTGGAGCGGATCAAGTACGACACCGGCTGGGAACGGGCGGGCTACGTCAAGCAGGTGCTCGACGGGATCGCCGCGCTCGATCTGCGAGACGAGCCGACGCTCGCCAAGGCGCAGCGGATTTTGGCGGGCTGGGACCTGACCTCCGACGGGGCGGGCCGGGCCGATGCGCTGGCGCTGCTGATCATGCGGCCCGCGATGGGCGACAGCTACTCCGGCAAGCCGCTCCGCCCGGCGAAGACGCTGCTGGCGGACGCCGCCGACCACCTGATGACGCATTTTGGCCGGCTCGACCCGCCGTTGCAGGACATTCTGCGCCTGCGCCGCGGACCCGGTCGCCATACGGTCGACCTGCCGCTCGACGGAGGTAGCGACACCTTGCGCGCCTCCACCCTGTGGGACGTCGAACCCGACGGCCGGCTCAAGGTGAAGCACGGCGACAGCTACGTGATGTTCGTCGAATGGGCGCCGGGGAAGCCGGTGGCGAGCCAGTCGATCCAGCCGTTTGGCGCCGCGACCACCCGGCCGGGCAGCGTTCACTTCACCGACCAGGCGCCGTTGTTCGTGCAGCACAAGCTGAAACCGGTGCACTTCACCCGCGCCGATGCGCTGGCGAATGCCGTTAGTCGAAAGGTGGTGACACACCCGGCAAAGTGACCTTAGGCAGGCGGTTCACACCGCTTGCCGATACTGCTCCGGGGACTGTCATGCATTTTCGTTTCGCTTCCACCAGCGTGCTGGCGCTTGCGCTCACCGCCTGCGCTGCTGCCCCTGCTCCGCAATCGGCAAGTTCGGCTCCGGTCGCGGCGGCGCAGGCCACCGCGCCGGCTGCCGCTCCCTTGAGCGCGCTGGTCGAGGAAGTGTCGATTCCCTACGACAGCTTCACGCTCGCCAACGGGCTGACCACGCTGGTCCACACCGACCGCAAGACTCCGGTGGTGGGGGTCACGCTGTACTACCGCGTGGGATCGAAGAACGAACCGCGCGGACGCACCGGCTTTGCGCACCTGTTCGAACACCTGATGTTCGGCGGCAGCGAGAACGTCGAAAGCTTCGATGTCCCGCTCGAAGCGGTCGGTTCGACCAGCACAAATGGTTCAACCTGGTATGACCGGACCAATTACGTGGAAACGGTGCCGACCGGCGCGCTCGATCGGGCGCTGATGATGGAGGCGGACCGAATGGGCCACCTGCTGGGCGCGGTCACCCAGGACAAGCTCGACAAGCAGCGGAGCGTGGTCAAGAACGAGAAGCGGCAGGGCGACAACCAGCCTTATGGCCTGGTCGAGTACGCGATCGGTGACGGGCTGCTGCCGGTCGGCCACCCGTACCGCCATTCGACGATCGGCTCGATGGCCGATCTGGATGCCGCCAACCTGACCGATGTGCGCAACTGGTTCCGCGATCACTACGCGCCCAACAACGTGGTGCTGGCGCTGGCGGGCGACATCGATCTCGCGACCGCGCGGGCCAAGGTGGAAAAGTGGTTCGGCGCCATTCCCCGCGGTCCCGAGGTCAAGCCGGTCGATGCGCCGGTGGTCGGCCCCGCCGCGCCGGTCAGGCGGGAGATGACCGACCAGGTTCCGGTCACCCGGGTCACCCGCGCCTGGACCGGTCCCGGCATCAACCATGCCGACGCTCCGGCGCTGGCGGTGGGCATGTATATCCTTGGCGGGCTCGCGAGTTCGCGGCTCGACAACGCGCTGGTGCGCGGTGACGAGTTGGCGGTGCGGGTGTCTGCCGGCAACCAGCAGCAGGAACTGCTGAGCTTTCTGCAGGCGGACATGGACGTGAAGCCCGGCACCGACCGGGCCGCGGCCGAAGCGGCGTTCGACAAGGTGATCGCCGACTTCATCGCGCGCGGACCCACGCAGGACGAAGTCCAGCGCGCCGCGACCAAGATCGTGTCCGGCCAGATCGGCGCGCTGGAGGAAGTGGGCGGGTTCGGCGGCAAGGGCGCGACCTTGGCCGAGGGGCTGCTCTATTCGAACGATCCGGCGGATTACAAAAAGCAGCTCGAGGCGATTGCCGCGCTGACGCCGGGGCAGGTTCAGGATGCATTGCAGCGCTGGCTGAGCCGGCCGGCGCTCACCGTAGCGGTGGTCTCGGGCGAGCGGACCGAAGATGGCGCCACCATGGGCGGCTGGGGCGACGAGGGCACTGTTCCTGCTCCGCAGCCTGACGCGAAAAAGCCGGTCCCGCCGATCGCCAAGTCGCCGCCAATCGCGATCCCGCCGGTCGAGGACGTGGGTGAGCTGACTTTCCCCGCGATCGAACGGGCGACGCTGACCAACGGCATCCCGGTCGCTCTCGCCCGCCGGACCGCAGTACCCAAGGTGATGGTCGACCTGCGGTTCAACGCGGGTTATTCGGCCGACGGCTTGGCGCGCGCCGGAACCCACTCGCTGATGGTCAGCGCGCTGGACGAAGGCACCACCACCCGCGACGCGACCCGGATCGCGGAGGACCAGGAGCGGCTGGGGGCGGACATCTCCACCGGCACCTCGCTCGATTACGATGACGTGTTCCTCACCGCGCTGTCGGCTAACCTCGCGCCGTCGCTCGAACTGATGGCGGACATCGTGCGTAACCCCGCGTTCCGGGCCGATGACGTCGCCCGGCTCAAGAACCAGCGCGCCGCCGACATCGCCCAGCAGCTCGCGTCTCCGCAGGGGCTGGCATCGCGCGCGCTGGCGCCGCTGGTCTATGGCGAAGGGCACCCATACGGCACCGTCGGCGCACTCGGCACCACGGCAGTGGTGGCCAAGCTGACTCCTGAGGACCTGACTGCCGAAGCGCAGGCCTGGCTCCGCCCTGAAAACGCGCGGATCACCGTGGTCGGCGACGTGACGATGGCCGAGCTTCTGCCCCAGCTCAACCAGGCGTTCGGCAACTGGTCGAGCAGCGAGCAAGCGCCTGCAAAGAAGGACCTGCCCCTGATCACCCCGGCGGCCGAAACCCGGCTGGTGGTGATCGACCGCCCGAACTCGCCGCAGTCGGTGATCTATGCCGGGCGGCTGCTGCCGGTCACCGGTGCGACCGCCAACCTGGAATCGCTCGACCTTGCCAACGAAGTGCTCGGCAGCGGTTTCCTGTCGCGCCTCAACCTGCTGATCCGCGAGGAAAAGGGGTGGAGCTATGGCGTTCGGACCGGCGTGACCGCACCTGAAGGGCAGCGGTTGTTCACGTTCTCGGCGCCAGTGCAGGCCGATCGGACGGGCGATTCGGTCGCGCTGGCACTCGACGTGATCGGCCAGTTCGCCGGCGGCGGCAAAGGGGTCGACGCGAACGAGTTCAACCGCGTGACCGACGGCAACATCCGCGGCCTGCCCAACCGATTCCAGACCAACGGCCAGGTGCTGCGCGCGCTGCTCGACCTCCAGGCGCGCGGCCGGCCCGACGATTATTACACCAAGTTGCCCGATACCTATCGCGCCATCCGGACGAACGCGATCGACCAGGCGGCGCGGGATTATCTCGGCGCGGGCGGGCTGACGATCGTGGTCGTGGGCGACCGCGACGTGATCGATCCGCAACTGGCCAAGCTGAAGCTGCCGATCACTTACTTGCCAGCCGATACCGGCGCCCCCGTTGACACCGATGTCAGCAGCGGGGAATAACCCTTCCAGTCATTCCCTTTCCAATCATTCAGAGGATTTGCCCATGTCTGTTGCCGGCAGCTACGATTGCATCACCAAGACCCCGATGGGTGACCAGAAGAGCGTGTTCACCATCGAAGACAACGGCGATGGCACCTTCACCGGCAAGAACGCCGGCGCGATGGGTTCGATGGACATCGAAAACGGCAAGATCGACGGCAACAACCTGACCTGGACGATGAACATGACTGTCCCGATGCCGATGAAGCTGGAAGGCAGCGCCACCGTTGATGGCGACCAGCTGACCGGCAGCGTCAATGCCGGCGCCTTCGGTGCCATGCCGATGAGCGGGACGCGCCAAGGCTGAGCGCCTGCCAATCACAAGATCGAGAGATCACCAAGGGGGGGCGGCGGAGCGATCCGGCGCCCCTTTTCCATGCGCGAATGGTCTTCTGAAGCATTCGCTTGGCAGGCCAATCGGACGCGTTAGAACTCGCACACGAATACGCCCAAGGGGGAACGAAGATGATGAGGGTCCGGATCGCAGCGACGGTCGCTGCCACTGCGCTGGCATGGCAGCCGGCTTATGCTCATAAGGTCGCCCAGCCCGATTACGCGGCCGAGGCGGAACGGATCATCGAAGGGCTCGGCGCGACGGGGATGACCGCGGCGGTGCTGATGGACGGCAAGGTCGTCTATGCGGGCGCCTTCGGCACGCTGGAGGAAGGTTCGGGCAAGCCGGTCACCAACGACACGCTGTTCCCGATCGCTTCCATCTCCAAGGCGTTCACCACCACCGCGCTCGCCATGCTGGTCGATCAGGGCAAGCTCGGCTGGGACGATCCGGTGCGCAAGTACGTGCCCGAATTCGGCATGTACGACCCCTGGGTCAGCGAGCGGTTCACCGTGCGCGACCTGCTGACGCACCGTTCGGGCCTGGGCCTTGGCGCGGGCGACCTGGTGATGTGGCCTGACGGCAACGCCAAGGCGCCGGACGTGATCAACGCGCTGAAGCACCTGAAGCCGACCACCGGCTTTCGCGACGGCTATGCCTACGACAACCTGCTCTACATCGTCGCTGGCGAGGTGGTGGAGCGGGTTTCGGGCAAGAGCTGGCAGGATTTCGTCACCGACGACATCTTCCGCCCCGTCGGTATGACGGCATGCGCGGCCGATGGCTCGCGGCTCAAGCCCGGGCAGCCTCTCGTGCGCGGTCACGAGCGCGAGGCGGGCGCGAGCGCGGGCGTACCGATCGACCCGCGAATGGAATTCAGCCCCACCGTGGCCCCGGCGGGCGGCATCTGGTGTCCATCCGCCGACATGATGAAGTGGGCGAAGTTCTGGCTCGATGGCGGCGTGACGGCCGATGGCCAGCGCCTGGTCAGCGAAAAGCAGAAGAACGAGCTGTGGAAGGGCGTCACCCCGGTCGGCAGCGGGACCATCCGGCCCACCGGCGGCTCGACCAACTTGCAGATGTATGCGCTTGGCTGGTTCGTGTCGGACATGGAAGGCACCCCCATCGTCCACCATTCCGGCGGTGCCCCGGGGGTCACCAGCAACCTGATCCTGATCCCGCAACGGAACATCGCGGTGTTTGCCTCGTCGAATGATTACATGAGCACTGCGGGCGCGTGGACCCGCCAGATCGCCGACAAACTGATCGACGGCAAGCAGGACAACGACGTGATCGCGGGCGCGATCAAGTCCAATGCGGAGGTCAATGCCGCGGCCAAGAACGCGGTGGCCGCAGCCGCGGCGCCGCCGAAGAACGCGAAGAAACCCAGCCTGCCAGCAAGTGCCTACGCCGGCACTTATCGTGACCCGTGGTATGGCACCGTTACGATTACCGAGAAACGAGGCCGGCTGGCGATCGACATGAGCCGATCCGAACTGCTCGACGGGCCGCTGACGCCTTACGATGGCGATACGTTTGCGGCGTTCTGGCCCGACCGAACGATGAAGGCCGATGCGTTCGTCACGTTTGCGGTCGAGGACGGCAAGGTGACCGGCATCACGATGAAGCCGATTTCCGACATCACCGACTTCTCGTTCGACTTCCAGGACCTCAACCTGGTGAAGGAGTGATGCCTCCTCACCCCGCCGGATGGTAAAAGTCGTAGATCTTCTGCGCCACGCCTTCGCTGATGCCCGGAGTGCGCTTGAGATCCTCCAGCGCCGCCGCGCGCACCTTGCCCGCGGTGCCGAACGCCAGCAGCAGCGCGCGCTTGCGCCCCGGGCCGATGCCGGGGATCTCGTCCAGCGGTGAGGCGCTGATCGCGCGGCTGCGCTTGGCGCGGTGCGCGCCGATGGCGAAGCGGTGAACCTCGTCCCGCAAGGTCTGCAGGTAAAACAGCAGCGGCGAATTGGTCGGCAGCATCTTCTCGCGCCCGTCGGGAAAATGGAACACCTCGCGCCCCTCGCGCCCGTGGTGCGGCCCCTTGGCGATGGCGATCAACGGCACGTCCTCGATGCCGAGTTCCTCCAGCGCGTCCTTCACGCTCGACATCTGGCCCTTGCCGCCGTCGATCAGCACCAGGTCGGGCCACACACCGCTGCCGCGTTCCTGGCTGCGGTCGGGGTCTTCTTCCAGCGCCCGGGCGAAGCGGCGGGTCATCACCTCGCGCATCATCGCGAAGTCGTCGTTGGTCTGCGCGGTCTTGATGTTGAACTTTCGGTACTGACCCTTGCGGTAGCCTTCGGGCCCGGCGACGATCATTGCGCCGACGGCCTTGGTCCCCTGGATGTGGCTGTTGTCGTATACCTCGATCCGGTCAGGCGGCTCCTGCAGCTCGAGGAACTCGGCAAGCTCGCGCATGATCCGGGTCTTGGTGCCGCTTTCGGCCAGCCGCCGCTCCAGCGCCTCCACCGCGTTGCGCTGCGCCTGCGCCATCAGCCGGCGGCGGTCGCCCCGCTGGGGGACGCTGATCTCCACCCGGTGGCCGGCGGCGGTGCACAGCGCCTCGGCCAGCAGCTCGCATTCGGGCAGGTCGCGGTCGAGCAGGATCGTGCGCGGCGGCGGCACTTCTTCGTAGAACTGGGCGAGTACGTCGGCGAGCACGTCCTCCTCGGTCTCGCCTTCAATGTGGCTGGGGAAGAAGGCGCGGTGGCCCCAGTTCTGCCCACCGCGCACGAAGAACGCCTGGACCCCCATCTGCCCGCCCTTGCTGGCGAGCGCGAAGATGTCGGCGTCCCCCACCCCGGCGGCGTTGATCGCCTGGCTGCCCTGGATCGCGGTGGCCGCGCGCAACCGGTCGCGCAGCATCGCCGCCCGCTCGAAGTCGAGATCGGCGGCGGCGGCGGCCATCTGGGTCTCGATCTTCTTCTGCACCGCGCCCGACTTGCCGGACAGGAAATCCTTCGTCTCGGCCACCAGCTCGGCATAGCCGGCCTCGTCGATCCGGCCGACGCACGGCGCGCTGCAGCGCTTGATCTGGTACAGCAGGCAGGGCCGGTCGCGGCGGGCGAAGAAGCTGTCGGTGCAGCTCCTGAGCAGGAACAGCTTCTGCAGCGCGTTGATCGTGGTGTTGACGCTGCCCGCGCTGGCGAACGGGCCATAGTAGTTGCCCTTGCTGCGCCGCGCGCCGCGATGCTTCTGGATGCGTGGAAACGCGTGTTCAGCGCGCAGCAGGATGAAGGGGAAACTTTTGTCGTCGCGCAGCAGCACGTTGTACGGCGGGCGGAACCGCTTGATCAGCTGCGCTTCCAGCAGCAATGCCTCCGCCTCGGAGTTCGTGGTGACGATCTCCATCCGGCGGGTCTGGCTGACCATCCGCTTCAGCCGGGTGGAGAGCGCTTTAACCTGGGTATAGTTCGCCACCCGCGCCTTCAGGCTGCGCGCCTTGCCGACGTAGAGCACGTCGCCGCGCGCATCGAGCATGCGATATACGCCCGGCTTGGGCCGCAGCGTGCGCACGGTGTCGCGGATCGCGGCTACCCCCGCCTCCAGGTCCGGGTGCGCGCCGGCGCCCTTCACGGTGTAGGTCGCCCGCTCCTCCAGGAAGCGATCCTGACCGCGCGGGTCTGGCGGGCTTCCCGCCCCGGATCGTTCACCTGTGCGCGACATGGGGATCAGCTAGGAGTCGCGGGCGCGAATGAAAAGGGCCGGCCTCCGCGAAGGAAAGCCGGCCCTGCTTTTCGTCAGCGTAGCCTCAGCGGCAATAGGCCGACTGGTTGGCGTTGCTTGCTGCCGCGGCACCCAGCGCGCCCCCGGCGATGGCGCCGATGATCGTCCCCAGCGTACGCGAATCGCCAGGCGCGATGACGTTGCCGGCCACCCCGCCGACCACTGCACCGCCGAGTACGAGCAGGCCCGTCGAACCGTCCGACCGACGGCAGTAAAGCCGCCCGTCACGACCGCGATACACCCGGTCATCGTACGACAGCTGACGTTCGCGATAGCAGCTATCGTTGCGGTAGTAATTGTCGGCGTAGTACCCGCCATAGCGCGGATCGGGCCGGTTGTAGTCGTACTGACCGTAGCGGCTGGAATATTCGCGATCGTAATAGCCATAGTCGTTGTTGGCGTACCGATCGCCATACCCGCCGTATCGATCGGTGACGCAGCCAGCGGTCATGACCGCGGCGGCAAGCGGGAGAAGCATCATCTTGTTCATGGGCGTTCCAGTTTGCTGGCCGCTCGAAGATGATCGTCAGGGGGGAGCGGCGGGGGGATACGAGGGCATCCCCCCCGCACGGTGATCGTTCCCGCTCTTGCGTCGAGCGGCAACCGACCTAAGCGCAACGACAAGCCATGCAGTACGATGCGATCATCCTGGGCGCAGGCGCCGCCGGCCTGATGTGCGCCGCGCGTGCGGGCCAGCGGGGCAAGCGCGTGGTGGTGCTCGAAAAGAGCGAGGCACCGGGCAAGAAGATCCTGATCTCGGGCGGCGGCCGGTGCAACTTCACCAACCTCCACACCGCGCCAGACCGCTACCTGTCGGCCAACCCGCATTTCGCCAAATCGGCCCTTGCCCGCTACACGGCGCGCGACTTCCTCGATCTGGTGGAACGCCATGGCATCGCCTGGCATGAAAAGACGCTCGGGCAGCTGTTCTGTGACGGGTCGGCGCGCCAGATCGTCGATCTGTTGCTGGACGAATGCGCCAGGGGCTCGGTCGAGATCAGGTGCGGTGCCGATGTGGGCGCAGTCGATCACGCCGATGGATCGTTTCGCGTGGGCGACGTTGCCGCGCCCGCACTGGTGATCGCCACCGGCGGCCCGTCGATCCCCAAGATGGGGGCGACCGGCTTTGCCTATGACCTGGCGCGCCGGTTCGGGCTGAAGGTGGTGGAGCCGCGCCCCGCCCTCGTCCCGCTCACCCTCGGCGGCGAGGAGGTGCTGTTCTGCGAAATCTCGGGCGTATCGGCTCCGGTTACGGCGAGCGCGGGCAAGACCCGCTTTGCCGAAGCCGCGCTGTTCACGCATCGCGGCCTGTCGGGCCCGGCAATCCTGCAGGTGTCCAGTTACTGGCGCCCGGGAGAGCCGGTCGTCATCGACTTCCTGCCAGGACGCTCCGCTGGATGGCTGGTCGAGGCCAAGCGAGCGAGCCCGCGCGCAACGCTGCGCTCGCTGCTGCGCGGTGCCCTGTCGGCCCGACTAGCGGATATCCTCGCGGACCGACTGACCCTGCCGGCGGAACTGGCGAACCTGTCCGACAAGGCCTTGCGCGAAGCCGAGATGCGCTTGGCCGCATGGACCTTTCATCCAACCGGGACCGAGGGGCTTGCCAAGGCGGAAGTCACCGTGGGCGGAATCTCGACCGCCGAGCTGTCGTCGCAGACGATGGCGGTCAAACGCGTGCCCGGCCTGTTCGCCATCGGCGAAGCGGTGGACGTGACGGGGTGGCTGGGCGGCTATAACTTCCAGTGGGCCTGGGCGAGCGGCGTCGCGGCTGGAGAGGCGATTTAGCAGTCGCATCGCCAAAGCGGCGTCCGCCTTGCCGCGCACGACCGTCAAGTGACAATCGCGCGCGGATATTGGTCAGAACATCTTGCGGAATTCGATCCCGACGGTGCGACCGGTCGGATCGATCAGCGCGGGTTGATAGCGTAGCGGAACGATGCCGTCGGCATCCGTCACCCGCTGCTGCGCGTCGAACAGGTTCCTCACCCTCAGGCTGAGCCGGGTTCCCTTCCAGAACCCCGGCTCGCCGCCGCCCGTCAGCCAATCCTGCTGTTCCAGATTGGCAAACAGGTTGAGATTGACCGTCGCCAGCTCCCCAAACCGCAGATCGCTCGATCCCGGCAAGCCGCTGCCGCGCACGGTGGTGCCGGATTGATAATTGGCGGAAACGCGGGCGCCGAGTCCGTCCTTAAACACGCCGCCCTCCAGCTCGATGCGGTGGCGGGACACGCCGCCATCGGTAAGGCCATCGCCCTGCAACAGATCGAGCTCCGGGCCGCCATCGGCGATCAGGGCGCGATTGGTGAGTTCGACCGTGTGATACAGGGACAGATTCCAGCGACCCTGGCCGTCGCCGCCCCCGCCGAAGGGACTGCCGCCGGCGCCGCGCCCGCCGCCGCTGCCGCCGCGCCCGCCGGCACCGGCGCCGCGCTCGCCGTCCGGACCGCGCTGTCCGCCAGGCTGACCGCCGCGCCGGCCGGAGCCGCCGCTGCCGTCCGCCGGCAGCGCGCACAACCGGGTGCGCAGCTCGGCGAGCCGCGCCGGGTCGATCGTTCCGTCAGGTCCCTTGAGCCGATCGGCGATTTCCGGCGGGAGCGCGGCGGGATCGACCGGCTGCCCGTCCGCGCCGCAGTTGAGCGCCGTGCGCAGGGCCGCGAAGCGCGCCGGATCGAAGGTGCGACCGCCGGCGTCGGCGCGCGGCGTACCGTCGGCGTTGCACATGCGGGTGCGCGCTTCGGCCACCTTCGCCGGATCAATCTGTCCGTCGGGGCCTTTCAGTCGCTCGGCCATGCGCTCCGGCAATCCGGACAGATCCGGCGCCGCGTCCGCGGGGCTGGCGCAAAACTGCGTGCGCATCTGGGCGAACCGCGCCGGATCGAACGATCCGCCGGCACCTGCCGCGGGGGGCGCGGGCTCCGCCGCAGCCATCGCGCCGCGGAAACCACCGCGCCCCGCGCCGCCGCTGTCCTCGGTCTCCGGCTTCGGTTTGCCGACTTTGCCGAACAGGTTGATCCCGTAGCGGATCCGCGACGAATTGCGCTCAGCGAAAGTCACCGGACGCCGGTCGATCGACAGCAGCGTGCCATCGGCCGCGCGCGCCACCCGGCCCGGGAACGCCGCCTCGATGGCGGGGGTCAGCAGCGGGAACCCCTCGGTGGTGTCGTCCGACTGGTTGCGGAAGTATTCGACGCGGATGTTGGCCCGGTCGAACCAGTCGAGGTCGTAGCTCGCCGACAGCTTGAGATCGCGCTGGGTTTCTTCGCGCAAGCCGGGATTGCCGCCGCTGGTTACCGTGGCGAGCACGGTTTGCCCGGTCGAGAAATCGAACACCGGCACGTTCACGTCAATGATGGTGGGGCCGCCAAGCTGGCTCAGCCCCGGAGCGACCTTGCGCACGGTGTAGCTGCCCTGCAGCGCCAGCTTTTCGGCCGGTCGCCAGTTGGCGCCCACATTCCAGTCGGTCAGCGTGCCGAAGTCCGACAGATGATCGATCCCGCCGCCGAAATTGAGCGACAGGTCGCCGATCGCGTCGAGGACTCCCTCACGCGTGCTGGCGATGGGCACGCCCACATTGAATCCGGCGTTGAGATTGCCGCGGGTGAGCTGGGTCGGCGCGAGGCCGGAACGGGTGTCGCTGCTCTCGATCCGGGTCCAGTCGTAGCCCGCGTCGAGCGTCACGTTGACCTCTCCGCCCGGCAGACGCACGGGCGTGCCGGCGAGGGTGTTCTTCTGGCTAGCGGACCAGACCCGGCTCAGCGACTGGTCGAACCCGCCCCCCGCGGTGGCCGGCAGCGCGCCGTCCAGCGCCAGCGTCCCCGCCGCGGCGGCAGCGACCAGCCCGCCCGTGTCGCGGCGCCGGTCGATCCGGCTGTCAGTGTCGGTGCGGCTGGCATCGAGCGTGCTGGAAAGCTGCCAGTCGCCCAGCGGCATGTTGTAGCCCGCGCCGAGCGAATAGGTATCGGTGGCGGTCTTGCGGGTGATCGGATCGGCATCGAGCGTGCGCAGCGCCTGGGCCCCGGAGGGATCGGTCAGCACCACCGTGTCCAGCCCCGACAGCGCGGTGCGCACATTGCGGCTGACGTTGCCGTTAAGGGTCAGTTGCTTGCCTGATCCCAATTCGCCCAGCCCGGTTGTCAGAGTGGCGTTCGCCTCGACCGTTTCCGAGCGCGCGACGAGGGAACGGTAATCAGCGGGATCGGGATCGGTAGCGAGCGTCGGACTGCTGCCGGCCGCCTGCACGACGCCGCGGTCGCCTTCAGTCAGCGGACTGGTCCGCGTGTATTCCAGGTTGGCGCTGGTCCGGCGCGGGCCGGTGATCGTCAGCAGCGATGCCTCCGCCTCGGCCGTCGCGGTCCCGCCGCGGGTCGGGGCGCTGAATTCCACTTCCACTTCGGTAGAGGCGAACGCGTCCTTCAGGATGAAGTTGATCACCCGCGCATCGGCAGCGTAGCCGAACTTGAGCGCGACTTCCTCGGGCAGCACCTCGACCTTGCGGATCGCTTCGGGCGGAAAGCGGCGGATCTCACGAAAGCTGGTGATGCGCTGGCCGTTGACCAGGATCACCGGGCGCCCCCCACGGCCGCGTCCAGAACCGACTTGCGGAGACAGTTGCGCGACCAGATCCTCGATCGAGGTTGCGCCATATGCGGCGATGTCCGCTTCCTCCAGTTCCAGCACCGGCGGACTGTCGGTCACCACCTGGCCCGGCAGCCGCGTGGCGGTGACGACGATCTCGCTCTCGTCGGCGTCGGCGTCATCGGCGGCCGCCGGGGTCTCCGCCTGCGCGGTGCCGCCGGCATCCTGGGCGCTCAAGGGAGCGGCGATGGCAAGAGCGAACAGCGAAACGGGGTAAAGGGAACGCAAGTGATCTGTATCCTTGATTGTTGGCTGCGGCTCCCCTTCCGCGACGTCCTGCCTTGCGGAAGTGGGCATGGGGCACAACCCGAACTCGGGTAACTTTTTGTCGCGCAAAGCTTTCCCTGCGATGAGCGCGTGCTTCCCTTTTGGCGCGAGCGCGTATATGGGGCGCGGCCAGTCCGACCGGGCATCCGCCTCGTCCAATCATCAGAAAGTACCGACAAACCGCATGGCCAAAGAAGAACTCCTCGAAATGCGTGGGAAAGTGGTCGAACTGCTGCCCAACGCGATGTTCCGGGTGGAGCTCGAAAACGGCCATGAAATCCTCGGCCATACCGCCGGCAAGATGCGCAAGAACCGCATCCGCGTGCTGACGGGTGACGAGGTGCTGGTCGAATTGACGCCTTACGATCTGACCAAGGGGCGGATCACCTACCGCTTCATGCCTGGGCGCGGCGGCCCGGGGCCGCAGTAACCAGCGCCGGGCGGTCATGCCCGACCTGATCCTCGCGTCTGCCAGCCCGCGCCGGCGCGAACTGCTCGCCCGGCTAGGCATCACGCCGGCGGACGTGATCGCTACCGACATCGACGAAACGCCGCGCGGGGCTGAATTGCCGCGCGATTATGCATCACGCATGGCGCGCGAAAAGGCACTTGCCGCGCCCGCACCTGACAAGTTCGTGCTGGCCGGGGACACGGTCGTAGCCGCAGGCCGGCGTATTCTGCCCAAGGCGGAAGACGAGGCGACCGCGCGCTCGTGCCTGGAACTCCTGTCCGGCCGGCGCCACCGGGTCCTGTCCGCCATCGCGCTGCGCGCACCCGATGGCACGATCCGCGAACGATTGAGCGAGACTCAGGTCCGGTTCAAGCGCCTCTCCAGCCAAGAGATCGACGCCTACCTCGCAGGCGGCGAATGGCACGGCAAGGCAGGCGGATACGCCATCCAGGGCTCCGCCGAAGGCCTGATGGCGTGGATCGCCGGCAGCCACTCGGGCGTCGTGGGATTGCCATTGTTCGAGACCCGCGCACTGTTGCAGGCGGCAGGCTTCCAAGTCCGGTGACCCGGGCCAGATGACCTGGCTGGTCGAACAGGGGATCGGCGAGGAGCGGGCGCTCCAATACCGGAACGGACGCGCGGTGTCGGCCCGGCTGCGCTGGCCCGGCGGCCTGGAAGCGGGGCTAGTGGCCGATGCCGTATTGGTTGAGCGCGCCAAGGGCGCATTCCGCGGGCGCGCCCGCTTTTCGGGCGGTGAGGACGCGCTGGTTGATCGCCTGCCGCCGGATGCGAGCGAAGGCGCTCCGCTGGGCCTCGAAGTGACCCGCGCCGCGGTGACCGAACGCAAGCGCGGCAAGCTCGCCCAGGCGCGTCCGACCGACGCGGACCCCCGGCCTGCACCGACGCTGGCCGAGACGCTGCCGGATTTTTCTGTCGTCCGCCGCTTCCCCGACGGGGCCTGGGACGAGCTGTGGAGCGAAGCGTGGGAGGGCGATGTCACCTTTCCCGGTGGCGCGCTGCAATTCGCCCCGACTGCCGCGATGACGCTGATCGACGTCGACGGTCCCCTGGCGGCGCGCGCGCTCGCGCTCGCGGCGGTCCCGGCGCTTGCCGCATCGCTCACCCGATTCGATCTGGGGGGATCGATCGGGGTCGACTTTCCCACTTTGGCCGCCCGCGAGGACCGCAAGGCGGTCGATGCGCTCCTGGGACAGGCGCTGTCCGGGTGGGCTCACGAGCGGACGGCGATGAACGGCTTCGGCTTCGTGCAGTTGGTCGCGCGCCAGACCGGCCCGTCGCTGCTGCATCGGCTGGCGTTCGACCGGGCGGGTGCCGCTGCGCGCAAGCTGCTGCGGGATGCCGAAGGGCTGGCGGGCGCGGGGGCGGTGCTGCTCGCCGCGCACCCGGCCGTGGTCGCCGCGCTGTTACCGGAGTGGTTGACCGAACTCGCGCAGAGAACCGGGCGCGAAGTACGGGTGCAACCGGCCGCCGATGTTGCGCTGGGGCCGGGCCATGCCCAGATGGTTCCCCGATGACCTCGCCCAG
Organism: Altererythrobacter sp. TH136; assembly: GCF_007065885.1. Taxonomy (NCBI): domain Bacteria; kingdom Pseudomonadati; phylum Pseudomonadota; class Alphaproteobacteria; order Sphingomonadales; family Erythrobacteraceae; genus Altererythrobacter; species Altererythrobacter sp. TH136. Next base: position 1,147,990 of record NZ_CP041409.1, read on the forward strand.
CCGCCTCGCCGCTCGCCCGTGCCCGATCTGCAGAAAGCCGCGCGGCGATGCGCACGCGCCGTTCTGCTCGACCCGGTGCAAGGACCGCGACCTGGTCCGGTGGTTTTCCGACAGCTACGCCGTGCCCGGACGGCCGGCCGATCCCGAAGACCTTGACCGGGCGCTTGACGCATCGCGCGATTGAGGCACTTGCCAAGGCGCGCGCCCTTGGCCATAGCGCCGCCTCGCCAACCGACGGCCGCTGACAGCGCCGTCGTGCAGTGCCGCCTCGGTAGCTCAGTTGGTAGAGCATGCGACTGAAAATCGCAGTGTCGGTGGTTCGAATCCGCCCCGAGGCACCACTTCCCAAGGTCGCACATCCTGACCTGCAAATGCGGCGGTTTCTGCTCGCGTCGTACTGATCGAGTGGATATGAACACGGCGATGGACGGTGGGCCGCTCGATTCAAACCCGGCTTTCATGGCGTTCGGCGGCGAAGTGGCGGGCCTCATCCGCGCGCGGGACTGGTCCACATCGCCGCTCGGTGAGCCCGGCACCTGGCCTCAGCCGCTGGTGCAGGCGGTCAATCTGATCCTCGCGTCGCGGCTGCCCATGTTCCTGGCGTGGGGCCCGGAACTCGGCTTTCTCTACAACGACGCCTACGCCGTGATCCTGGCGGAGAAGCACCCTGCCGCCCTGGGCGGGCGGTTCCAGGAGATATGGCCGGAGATCTGGCCGGACTTGCACCCGCTGGTGCAATCCGCCCTGCGGGGCGAGCCGGTGTATCACGAAAACCAGCATTTCGTGATGAACCGCAAAGGGTTCGACGAAGAGACCTGGTTCACGTTTTCCTATTCCGCGGTCGTCGATGACGGCGGCACCGCTCAGGGTATCTTCTGCGCCGTGGTGGAAACCACGCAGACCGTGCTTGCTGAACGCGCCTTGCGCGACAGCGAGGCGCGGCTGAGCCTTGCGGTCGAGGGCGCGCGGATCGGCACGTGGGACTGGGACCTGCGCACGATGCGCGGTGACTGGTCGCCCCGCACGATGGAAATCCTCGGCGCCAGCCACGGCACGGACATCACGCCGGAGCAGCGCAGCGCGACCATCCATCCGGACGATCGCGGCCGCGTGTGGCGCGAATACGCCGCAGCGCTGAAGGACGGCAGCGACCTGGTCAGCGAATACCGGATCGTCCGGCCGTCTGGCGAGGTCCGCTGGATCGCTTCGCGCGGGGCGGTCGAGCGGGACGAGTGCGGCACGCCCGTTCGCACCGCCGGGATCGTGGTCGATGTGACCGAGAGCAAGGCTGCCGAAGCGGCGTTGCGGGAAAGCGAGGAGCGGTTCCGCCTGATGGCGGACGCCGCTCCGCTGATCATGTGGATCACCGATGGCGAGGGCCGAACCGAATTCTTCAACCGGCAGTGGTCCGTCTATACCGGCGACGAATATCAAGCATCGACCGCCAACCGCATCGCCGGTGACTATGTCCACCCGGACGATGCGGCAGAGACAACCACCGCGTTCGACAATGCCCGGTCGGCCGGGACCACCTTCCTGGTCGAACATCGCATCCGTTCTCGCACGGGCGAATACCGGTGGTTCCTGGTCCGGGCGGAGCCGTACCGCGACCCGCACTCCGGCGTGGTCACCCGCTGGTTCGGTGCCTCCGTCGATATCCACGACCGCAAACTGGCCGAAGCGCGCCTGCGGGCGCTGAACGAGACGCTGGAAGTGCAAGTCGCCGCCCGGTCGGCCGAGCGCGAGCGGCTGTGGAACCTGTCGCAGGATATGCTCGCCCGCGCTGACTTCACCGGCATGATGTCGGCGGTAAGCCCCGCATGGGGGCAGGTGCTGGGGTGGAGCGAAGCCGAGTTGCTGTCCCGCGGGTATGCAAGCTTCATGCATCCGGAGGATGCGGACCCGACGCTCCAGGCGATCACCCGAATGCAGGAAGCGGGCCGGCCCACCCGCTTCCGCAATCGCATCTCCGCCAGCGACGGCACCTTCAAGCCGATCGAATGGACCGTCACACCGGAGCCCGACGGCATCAACTTCATCGCCATCGGTCGCGATCTCAGCGAAACCCAGGCGCGCGAGGATGAACTTGAGGCCACTCAGGATGCGCTGCGCCAGGCACAGAAGATGGAAGCCGTGGGGCAGCTCACAGGCGGGTTGGCGCACGATTTCAACAACCTTCTGATGGGCGTTTCGGGCGCCTTGAGCCTCATTACCCGCCGGGTAGAGCAGGGGCGGGTCGACGAGCTGGGCAAATATCTCGAGATGGCGGAGGCGGGAATATCGCGGGCGGCGAGCCTCACGCACCGTCTGCTCGCATTTTCGCGGCGTCAGACGCTCGATCCCAGGCCGGTCGACCTGCGCCAGGTCATTCAGGGCATCGGCGATTTCCTGCAGCGGTCCGTGGGACCGTCCGTGGCGGTCGAGATTGATGGCGGGGACGAAGTGTGGCCGACCTTGCTCGATGCCAACCAGTTCGAGAACGCCCTGCTGAACTTGTGCATCAACGCGCGCGACGCGATGCCGGAAGGCGGAACGGTGCGGATCGCCACCGAGAATTGCCGCCTCGAGGAAGGCTTCGCTGAGGGCGAGGAGGCGGCCGACTGCGTGCTCGTGTCGGTGACCGACACGGGCAGCGGAATGGACGCCCAGACCCTCGAACGGGCGTTCGACCCGTTCTACACCACCAAGCCGACCGGCGAGGGGACCGGGTTGGGCCTGTCGATGGTCTATGGCTTCGTGCGCCAGTCGGGCGGGCAGGTGCGCATCCGTTCGGCTGTGGGTCAGGGGACGACGGTCGAACTGCGCTTCCCCCGCACGCTCTCCGCACAAGCGGCAGACGATCGGGTGGCGCCGACCAGCGCACGGCCGGCAAACAGCCACGGTGAAACCGTGATGGTGGTCGACGATGAGGTCGTCATCCGCTCGCTGGTGGCCGAAGTCCTCCGGGACATGGGCTACAACGTGATCGAAGCCGCCGACGGCGTGCAGGCGCTGGCCCTGCTTCAGTCGAGTCCCCCACTCGATCTGCTGATCACCGATGTCGGCCTGCCAAATGGGGTCAACGGCCGCCAGCTCGCGGACGCGGCGAGGTCGCGCCAGAACGATCTCAGGGTCTTGTTCATCACCGGCTACGCGGAGAACGCGGTGATCGGCGAAAGCCAGCTCGACGCCGGGATGCATCTCCTGACCAAGCCGTTCGAGATGGACGCCCTGACCGCCCGCGTGCAAGAGCTTGTCGCCGGCCCCTAGGCGCCGGACGGTTGTCGGGCCGCCGGCATACCGGCCGCCCGCGCATTTGCCTTCGCCCGCTGATTTCCCTAAGGCGCAGGCCACGCCCCGGCCCCCGCGCGTCTTCAACCGACCCGCCGCCGGGGCGCTCGCGTTCACGGCTGTTCCAAGAAGGTAAGCGCCCATGTCCTCCCGCCGCCGCCAGGTTTACGAAGGCAAGGCCAAGATCCTCTATGAAGGGCCTGAGCCCGGCACCCTGATCCAGTACTTCAAGGACGATGCCACCGCCTTCAACGCCCAGAAGAAGGGCACGATCAACGGCAAGGGCGTAATCAATAACCGGATCAGCGAGTACGTCTTCACGCGCCTCGGCCACATCGGCATCCCGACGCACTTCATCCGGCGGCTGAACATGCGCGAGCAGCTGATCCGCCAGGTTGAGATCATCCCGATCGAGGTGATCGTGCGCAACGTCGCCGCCGGTTCGCTCAGCAAGCGGCTGGGCATCGAAGAAGGCGAACCGCTGCCGCACACGCTGATCGAGTACTGCTACAAGGACGACGCCCTGGGCGATCCGTTCATTTCCGAAGAAGAGATCGCCTGCTTCAACTGGGCCAGTCACGAAGAGATGCAGGACATTTCGTCGATGGCGATCCGCATCAACGATTTTCTGTGCGGCATGTTCGCCGCGATCGGCATCCGCTTGGTGGACTTCAAGCTGGAGTTCGGCCGGGTGTGGGATGGCGATTTCCCGCGCACGATCCTGGCGGATGAGATCAGCCCTGATGGGTGCCGGCTGTGGGACATCGCCACCGGGGAGAAGCTCGACAAGGACCGCTTCCGCCGCGATCTCGGCGGAGAGGAACAGGCGTATCAGGAAGTCGCGCGCCGGCTCGGCCTGCTGCAGGACGATGGCGCGGGTCCGGGCGAGGTATTCGACATGAGCGCGCACCGGTCCCGCCTGCGCTCAACGCCCAAGCCCAAGAAGTAACCGCTCAGATCACGTAGCGCAGGGTCATCCCGCTTGGCCCGACCGCGAATCCGCAGTCGCTGATGTGGTCGCCATCCACCTGCACCGGATGCACGCAGCGGTCGAACGCCACCCGGCGCACGCTGCGGAAGCTGGCGAGGCCAAGCCGGTCGAGCGGCCAGCCGGCGAACGCCGCGGCGGTGAACGCGGCGACCCCGCGGCGCGACGGGCGTTCGAGCACGATCAGCTCCACTGAATCCGCTGCCAGTGAGGCGCCCGGCGACAGGCGGAACGGCCCTGCGTAAAGTGCGCCGTGGCTGACGATCACAGCCGCCGCTTCGCACTTGAACGGCGTTCCGTCAATCAGTTCGCCTGACAACGACATCGTTTCGCGGGGCCATTCGCGCAGCACGCGGAGCAGCGCCACGACGTACGCCATGCGGCCCAGCCGCCGCTTCAATGCCGGCGAGACCCGCGCCACGGCATGGCTGTCGGGCCCGATCGACAGGCACGACACCACCGGTAGATCGCCCAGCGTGTAAAGCGGTGCCCGCACCCATCCCTGTGGCCGGTCCCACGCGCGGAGGACCTGATCTGCCAGCGCCTTTGGTTTGCGGACATAGCCGATCTCGCGCGCCACCAGATTGATTGTGCCCGCCGGCGCGATGCACAGCGGCATCTCGACAGCCCGTGCGCCCAGCGACTGCACCGTGTCGCGCAAGGTGCCGTCACCGCCGTGGACGCAGACCAGCTCGGCATCAGGCGAAATCGTCACCCCTCGCAAGGTCGTCGCTACCGGCGTTACTCGCGCGCCGCGCGCCGTGAATGCGCGCACCAGCGCCTCCAACCGCTCCGGCCGAAAGCTGCCCGCGACGGGGTTGTAGACCAGATCGAGTTTCATGCGCGCCGCGGTTGTTGCCCGGTTCAGCTTCCGCCGGCAAGGAAGGGCGCGATGATGCGTTTCCTGCTGCTCGCCTGCACCGCCCTGCTGGCCGTTCCCGCCTCCGCTGAAGAACCGGCACCGGCCGGGTGGAGCTTCGCAGCCAGCGACGTGCCGGTCGACCCGGCGTTTACTTTCGGCACGCTGCCCAACGGGATGCGCTATGTCCTGCGCGAGAACCACACGCCGCAAGACACGGTGCTGGTGCGCCTGCGGATCGGATCGGGATCGCTGGAGGAAACCGACGAGGAGCGGGGTCTGGCGCACTTTCTGGAACACATGTCGTTCAATGGCTCCCGCAACGTGCCCGAGGGCGAGATGATCAGGTTGCTGGAGCGCGAGGGGCTGGCGTTCGGGGCCGATACCAATGCCTCGACCGGCTTCGAGGCGACCACCTACAAGCTCGATCTGCCGCGGAACGATCCCAAGCTGATCGACACCGCTTTGATGCTGATGCGCGAGACTGCCAGCGAGTTGACCCTCTCGGACGAAGCCATCGAGCGTGAGCGAGGGGTAGTGCTGGCCGAGAAGCGCGACCGCACAACCTATACGCTGAAGGAGACGCAGGACGAGTGGGCGTTCGTCCAACCCGGCGCGCGGTTCCCCGACCGGCTGCCGATCGGCGAGGAGGAAACGCTCAAGGCAGCGGACGCAGCTCGCATCGGCGGATTCTATCGCCGCGCCTATGTTCCTGCGAACACGGTGCTGGTGGTCATTGGCGCGATCGATGTTGCCGCGGTCGAAAGTGCGATCCGGAAGCGGTTTGGGGACTGGTCGGGGCCCCCCGCTCCGCCCAAGCCGCGCGCCGGCCCGGTTGACCTTTCGCGGCAGGGCGAAACCGACATCTACCTCGATCCCGCATTGTCGGAGAGAGTCACCGTCACCCGCCTGTCGCCCTGGCGGCAAGAACCCGACACGATTGCCCAGCGCCGCACGGATTTGCTGGAAAGTATCGGCTACGCCGCCATCAATCGCCGGTTCGAAGCGATCGCCCGCCGGCCCGACGCGCCCTATCGCGGCGCGGGCTTCGGCACCGGCGATGTGTTCGAGGATGGGCGAACCACCAACCTCATCGTCGACGCGCTGGACGGCAAATGGCGCCAGGGGCTGGAAGCCGCAGTGCGCGAGTGGCGGCGCGCGCTGGAACACGGCTTCACCGATGCCGAGATCGCGGAACAGGTGGCCCGCACCCGTCAGAGCCAGGAGAACGCCGCACGGGCCGCCGCCACCCGCAGCAATGGCGTGCTCGTCAATGCGGTGGAGCGACTGATCGCCGACGACCTGGTGCCAGCCACGCCAGAAAGCGCACTGGAACGGTTCAACGCATTCGCGCCGTCGATCACCCCGGCCACGGTGAGGGCCGCTCTGACCGCCGATGCCGCTCCGCTCGACAATCCGCTGATCCGCTTCCAGGGCCGGGTCGCGCCCAAGGGCGGCGCGGACGCTCTGCGAACGGCCTGGAACGCGCTGATGGCCGAGGCTGTCGCATCGCCGACCGCCACCGCCGCCAACGAGTTCGCCTACACCGACTTTGGCAGCCCGAGCGCGGTGGTCACCGATATGGTCGAACCCCGCACCGGCATTCGCATCGTGCGTTTTGCCAACGGTGTGCGCCTCAACCTCAAGCGTACCGTCCTCGAAGCGGATCGGGTACGCTTTGCCATGTCGATCGACGGCGGCAGCTTGCTGGCGACCCGTGAGGACCCGCTGGCGACCGCGATGGCGTCCATGCTGCCGGCGGGCGGTCTGGGCCGGCATTCGCAGGACGAACTCGAAAGCCTGATGGCGGGACGCTCGGTCAGCCTCAATTTCGCAACCGCAGGCGATGTCTTCACCAGCGGCGGCGTCACCACGTCCCGCGATCTGGAACTTCAGTTGCAACTCCTCGCCGCGGCGGTGAGCGATTCGGGTTACCGGCGCGAAGGCGAAGTGCGTTACCGGCGCGAGACTGCCAACTGGTTCCTGCGCAAGGACGCCACCCCCGGCGGCGCCGTCGGATCGCGTATCGGCGGAATCCTGTCGGATGACGACCCGCGCTTCACCACTCAGCCGCCAGGGGATTACCAGAAGCTGTCGTTCGACAAGCTGCGCGCCGCGATCGGCGACCGCCTGGCGCGCGGCGCGCTTGAGCTAGCACTGGTCGGCGATGTCGACGAAGAACCGGCGATCGCGTTGGTCAGCAGCACGCTGGGTGCGTTGCCCCCGCGCGAGCCTGAGTTCCAGCCGCGGGAAGCGGCGCGAGAACGCGCTTTCACTGCCCAGCGTTCAGCCCGGGTCGTCCGCCATACCGGAGAAGCCGACCAAGCGTTGCTGCAGTACACCTGGCCTACCACCGACGACCGCGACGCCGTCACCGTCCAGCAACTCGAACTGCTTGAGCGGGTGGCGCGGATCGAACTGACCGACGAGATCCGCGAGCGGCTCGGCAAGGCCTATTCACCGGGGGCGTCCAGTTCGCCATCGCAAGTGTGGCGAGGATACGGCACGTTCTCTCTCGCGGCATCGATCGACGTGGGCGATGTGGCGGCGACGCGCGCAGCCATCCGCACGGTTCTGGAGCAACTCAGCGCACAGCCGGTCAGCGCCGATACGCTGGAGCGCGCGCGGCGTCCGCTGCTCGAAAACTATGCCAGCGCGCTGAAAACCAACGGTGGCTGGCTGCGCCTAGCCGGCCGCGCACAGAGCGAGCGCGAGCGGATCGACCGGTTCTATGCCGCCCAGGCGCAGATTGCAGCGATCACTCCCGCAGACCTGCAGGCGCTGGCCGCGCGGTACCTGGCGCCTGACGCGGCGGTCGAGGTGCTGGCCCTGCCGGCCGGGGAAAGCGGCGGCTAAGCCTTGCCGCACAGGGCGGCCTCGGCCATAGGCTGCCGGCGACCCCGCCAGCCAGCGAAAGGGCCGTAGCCCCATGAAAGTCCGCGTTCACGTCAGCCTGAAGCCAGGGGTGCTCGACCCGCAGGGCCGTGCCGTTCATCACGCGCTGGAAGGTCTCGGGTTCTCAGGCGTGGAGGACGTGCGCGTCGGCCGCCTGATCGAACTCGAGGTGGCGAGCGAAACTACGGATGCCGCGCTGGACGAGATGTGCCGCAAGCTGCTCGCCAACATGGTGATCGAAAACTACCGTATCGAGAAGCTGGAGACCGCGTGATGGCGTTCCGCGGCGCGGTCATCACCTTCCCTGGCTCCAACTGCGATCGAGACATGGCGGTCGCGCTGGAGAAAGTCTCCGGCGAACGGTCGCTGCGGGTGTGGCACGGTGATGCCGAACTGCCAGATCGGCTCGATTTCATCGCAGTGCCGGGCGGGTTCTCGTACGGCGATTACCTGCGCTGCGGGGCCATCGCCAGCCGCAGTCCGATCATGCGTGCGGTGGTGGAGGCCGCGGGCCGCGGCGTGCCGGTGCTGGGGGTGTGCAACGGGTTCCAAGTGCTCACCGAGGCGGGGTTGCTGCCCGGCGCGCTGATGCGCAATGCGCAGCTCAACTTTACCTGCCGCGTGGCGCCGCTCACCGTGGAGAACAACCAGTCGCTGTTCACCGCGGGGTACGCAGCGGGATCGACGATCAATCTTCCGGTCGCGCATCACGACGGCAACTTCTTCGCCGACACGGACACGCTCGACCGCCTTGAAGGCGAAGGCCGGGTGGCGTTCCGCTATGCCGATGATTGCAACGGATCGCAGCGCCGGATCGCCGGGATACTCAACGATACCGGCACGGTTCTGGGCATGATGCCGCACCCCGAACGGGCGATCGAGCCTGAGCTTGGCGGCACCGATGGCCGCGCGCTGTTCGCCGGCGCGGTCGGAGCGCTGGTCGGCGCTTAGGCGCGCAGGCGTTCGGGAACCGCCGCCCGCCGGCGGAACAGTTGCAGCGCATCGTCGGCGCGCATCGGCCGGCCGAAGTAATAGCCCTGAATTTTCGTGCACCCCATCCGGCGAATCATCTCGGCTTCCTCGGCCGTCTCGACACCTTCCGCGGTGGTGCTCATCTCCAGGCTGTCGGCCATCGCGACGACCGCGCGGATGATCGCCAGGCTCTCCTTGCTGTCCTGCGCCGCGCCTTGCACGAAGCTGCGATCGACCTTGATGGTCGAGAACTTGATCTTTCGAAGGTACCCTAGCGAGGAATAGCCAGTTCCGAAGTCATCGAGCGCGACGGTGCAGCCTAGCGCCATCACCTGCTCCAGCGAGGCGCGCGCGATACTGGCGTCGCGCAGGAAGATGCTCTCGGTCACTTCCAGCTCAAGCCGCCGCGCTTCCAGTCCGCTAGCGGTCAGCGCGCGCACCACGGTGGTGGCGAAATCGGGTTCGAACAGCTGTTCCGGAGAGACGTTGACCGCCACCCGGATGTGGTCGGGCCAACGGGTCGCTTCGCGGCAAGCCTGTTCCATGACCCAGGTGCCGATGGGCACGATCAGGCGGGTATCCTCGGCGATCGGCACGAACTTGCCGGGGCTGATCGGGCCGTGATCGGCGCTGTTCCAGCGGACCAGTGCTTCGAAGCTGACCACGTTTTCCGAATTGGCATCGACCACCGGTTGATAGTGGAGTTCCAGCTCACGCTTCTCCAGCGCCTGGCGAAGCGCGAATTCCAGCTGGCGGCGCTCCTCGGCGTTCGCGTGCAGCAGCGGCTCGTAATTGCGGTGTTCGTTGCCGCCGTCGTCCTTGGCTCGGTAGAGCGCGAGGTCGGCGTTGCGCATCAGTTCCTCGACCGACTTGCCATCCCGCGGACCGATGGCCGAGCCGACCGACGCGCCGACGTACAGCGTGTGGTGATCGACTTCGTACGGCTGCGACAGCCGCGCGATCACATTCTTCGCCACGCGTTCGATGCAGCCCCGTTCCGAAGCGTCACGCACGACGATCGCGAACTCGTCACCGCCAAGGCGGCCGCACATCTCGTTGTCGCCCATCAGCGCCTTGAGCCGCGCTGACACCTGCGCCAGCAGCTTGTCGCCCACGAGGTGACCGAGCGAATCGTTCACCGCCTTGAAGCGGTCGAGGTCGATCATCAGGAACGCACAGCGGGTGCGCCATTGTTCGGCATACCGCAGCGCATCGCCCAGCGCCTCGGTCAGCATCAGGCGATTGGGCAAGCCCGTGAGGGTGTCGTAGCGCGCAAGATAAGCGATCTTCTCGCTCGATTCGCGCTGTTCGGTGACATCGGACCCGACCCCGCGCACGCCCAGGTACGCGCCGTTATCGTCCAGCATGGGGGTGCCCGACAGCTCCCACCAGCGATGCTCGCGGCCGATCGCCACCTTCACCAGCAGGTTGGAGAAGCTTTCGCGGCGTTTCAGGCGCTCGGCCAGATCGTGCAGCGACGGCGGAAACTGGCCGGTCTCCCACGCCTCCCCTGCGATCAGCTCTACGAACGGCCGGCCTTCGACCTCTTCCACCGGACGCCCGAGCGCGAAGGCGAAGCGGGGAGAGGCACCGCGGACCATCCGGTTGGTATCCACCTGCCACAACCAGTCTGCCTGGTTTTCCTCGAATTCGCGCAGCAGCAGCGACACGACCTCGCTCTTCTCCGCGTTCCCCGCCTCGGCCAGGCAGGCGGTCAGATGCACGCGCGAGACACTGGCCACGCCCTTGGCCACCGCCGCCAACATGATCGCGATCCCTGCGGCGAGGGAGAACTGTCCGAACCAGAGGAAGCTCAGGATCATTGCACCGCCCGCGACGGCGCCCATGATGATTGTCGCCAGAGGCGCGGCGCCCAACGCCAGGGAGGATCCGATTAGCAGCACGCTGAACAGCACCCCCAGGCTGGCGCGCTCGACGTCGGTCCCGAAAATCGCAAATCCGAAGATAGGGATGCACCATGCAGCGGAGACGACGAAGGTCGCTCGTGCCTTGCGGTTCATCTCGTCCCGGGTGACGCGGGGCCGGTCCCCGACGGCGACACCCCGATTGGCCCGCCGGTTGACGACCAGGCTCACGCCAAGAGCGGCGATGAACACCGCCATCAACCAGATCGGCGCCGTGCCCGCATAAATTGCCACCGTCAGCAGCGCACACAAAGCGTGAACCGCAGTCCGCTGCCCGGCGGTGCTGATTAGCTGCGAATACTGCAGACCGCGCAGCCGGCCCCAATCCTCACCCTCGGGATCCTTGAGACCAAGGATCGCCAGGAGCGGCAAGTCGGCCGGTTTTTGCGGGGTAGGAGAGGTGCTGTCGCTCACCCGCCGCAGTTACCGCGCCAAAGGTTATGGCTCGGTAAACCGCGATAATGAAAGGGGAAAAAGCGTACGCGCGTGCAAGGCGATGTTAACCATCGCCCGCACGCGCGGCCGCTATTCCACCGTCACGGACTTCGCCAGATTGCGCGGCTGATCGACATCGGTGCCCTTCACGCACGCCACATGGTAGGCAAGCAACTGCACCGGCACGGCGTAGACAAGCGGTGCGATCAGCGGGTGAACCTTGGGCATCGCGATGGTGGCGAGGCAGCCTTCGCCTGCTTCGGCTAGGCCTTCCTCGTCGGAAATGAGCACGATCTTGCCGCCTCGCGCGCGCACTTCCTGCATGTTGGAGACGGTCTTTTCGAACAGCGGTCCCGAGGGCGCGAGGACGATGACGGGGACGGCTTCGTCGATCAGCGCGATCGGCCCGTGCTTCATTTCGCCAGACGCATAACCTTCCGCATGGATGTAGCTGATTTCCTTCAGTTTCAGCGCGCCTTCGAGAGCCAGAGGATAGTCCGGGCCGCGGCCGAGATAGAGCACGTCGCGGGCCGGCGCGATCAGGTGCGCCATCGCTGCGATATCGTCATCATGATCAAGCGCTGCGTTGAGCGCGGCGGGTGCTTCGAGCAGGTGGCGAACGACTTCCTGTTCTTCGCTGCGGTCCATCCGCCCCTTCTTCACCGCCAGGTGCGCGGCCAGCGCGGCGAGCACGGCCAACTGGCAAGTGAACGCCTTGGTGCTGGCAACGCCGATTTCCGGCCCTGCGTGAGTCGGCAACAGCAGGTCGGCCTCGCGCGCCATGGAACTTGTCGGTACGTTGACCACCACCGCGATGGTCTGGCCCGCTTGCTTGCAATATCGCAGCGCAGCCAGCGTATCGGCCGTCTCGCCGCTCTGGGAGATGAACAGCGACAGGCCGCCCTCCTCCAGCACCGGCTCGCGGTAACGGAACTCGCTCGCGTAATCGATGTCGACCGGCACCCGGGCGAAAGTCTCGAACCAGTACTTTGCCACCATGCCGGCGTAGAACGACGTTCCGCACGCAACGATGGTGATCCGGCGGATCGTCGACAGGTCAAAGTCGATCTGTGGCAGCGCCACGGTGCTGTCGACCTGACGGATGTAGCTGCGCAGCGTCTGCGCGACGACGATAGGCTGCTCGTAGATCTCTTTCTGCATGAAGTGGCGGTAATTGCCCTTCTCCACCGAGGCGGCGGAGGCACCGGAGGTGGTGATCTCGCGCGTCACCGGATTGTTGTCGGCGTCATAGACCTGCGCGTCGTCGCGCCTGACGACGGTCCAGTCGCCTTCCTCGAGATAAGCGATCCGCTGCGTCAGCGGCGCCAGCGCCAGCGCGTCGGAGCCGAGATAGGTTTCGCCCTCACCATAACCGAGGACCAGCGGCGAACCGAGGCGCGCGCCGATCAGCATGTCGGGATGGGCGCGGAAGGCGATCGCCAGCGCGAATGCGCCGCGCAGGCGGGGAAGCACGGCTTTGACCGCGTCTTCCGGAGAGGCGCCGTTCTCGACTTCGCGGCTGATGAGATGGACCACGACTTCGCTGTCGGTTTCGCTCTCCAGCGCGCGTCCAGCGGCAATCAGTTCGTCACGCAGCGGCTTGTAGTTTTCGATGATGCCGTTGTGGACCAGCGCGACGTGCTCGGTCGCATGGGGGTGCGCGTTGTGAGCGGTCGGCGCGCCGTGGGTCGCCCAGCGGGTGTGGGCGATGCCGATGTCGCCCGGCGCCGGATGCGCGGCCAGTTCGCGCACTAGGTTCACCAGCTTGCCCTCGGCCCGGCGGCGGACAAGCTCGCCTTCGTGCACGGTGCACACGCCCGCGCTGTCATAGCCGCGGTATTCCATTCGCTTCAGTCCGTCGACCAGCCGGTCCGCGACTGATTCCTTGCCGACGATGCCGATGATGCCGCACATGGGTCTAGTATCCTGTCAGAGAGTATAGGGAACGCGGATCCCCGGCAGCTCTGCCGGAAAATCCTTGGTGTTTCGTGTAATTAGGATTGCGCCATTCACTTGCGCGGTCGCCAGGACATACGCGTGGGGGAGGCTCATTTCGGTCCGATAACAAATGTCGGCCGCCGCTGTAGCGATCCGCTGATCCAATTCCACCACTTCGAAATGAGCGAGCGCTTCTTGCAGAACCTGGCGCGCCTCCAGCGCCTCCGCCGCCATGATCTCCGTCCATACGATGCGACTGATCTGGTGCCGCGCGTATCGCGCGATCTCGGCGCGAGCCTGGGGGCGGCGCTTGAGCCAGTCGACGATGATGGTGGTGTCGAAAAATGGCGCCGACATTTTCAGTGCTGCTCATCATGGCGGCTACGCTTACCAGCACGCCGATCGTCGAAGTCATCGCGGATGTCCGGACGATCCGACCACAGCCCGTATCCCCGGTCGATCCAGCTGCGATCGTCGCCCCGGTGCAGCAGGTAAAGTTGCACGGCCTCGCGCAGCATCGCGGCCCGGGATTTTCCCTGATCGGCAGCCATCCGGTCTAGCCGCTGGATGTCGTCATCATGCAAATCGGCCAGAATTCGGGTCACCGCCGCGTGATATCGTCACTTGATATCATTGGCAAGATGTCCTGGTAGAGAAACGCGTTTCTGAGCGATGCCGCTGCCCATCGTCCGGCGGTCGCAGCACCCGCGACGGACTGGGTTTAGGAAAAAATAAGGTTTCCGGCATATTCACCAATCATCGCAAAGACCCTTTCGCAGGCGGAGGGGCATCGTTTGCGACAGATGAACTTCGCAAAGGCCTTGGGGGGCAGTAAATGAGCGCTTTTGGACGCAGGAACGGACCCGGGGGAATGGCTCCGGGCGCGCGCCCGTCCTTTGGCGTGGCTCGACCCATGAAGGGCAGCGGCGTGGCTGCGGGCGCGGCTGCGCCCGTGCCGGGGGGCGATCAGTTCCCCCCGCTCCCGGGTGCTCCCGACGTGTTCACCGATGGTGGACCGGATTCAGCGCCGAACAAGAACGACGCGATGACGCGCCTGACCGATCGCGCCAACGCCATTCACGATCCGAACAGCCAGGTCGGCGGGTTCGAAGCCAGCGTTCACAAGATCAAGGAGCAGGTGCTCCCCCGCCTGCTCGAGCGGGTCGATCCCGAAGCGGCGGCGACGCTGACCAAGGACGAGCTCAGCGAAGAATTCCGGCCGATCATCCTGGAGGTTCTTGCCGAACTAAAAGTGACGCTCAACCGGCGCGAACAGTTCGCGCTTGAAAAGGTGCTCATCGACGAGCTGCTCGGCTTCGGGCCGCTGGAAGAACTGCTCAACGACCCCGACATCTCCGACATCATGGTCAACGGCCCGGACCAGACCTACATCGAGAAAAAGGGCAAGCTGGTCATCGCGCCGATCCGGTTCCGCGACGAACAGCACCTGTTCCAGATCGCCCAGCGCATAGTGAACCAAGTCGGCCGCCGCGTTGACCAGACCACGCCGCTGGCGGACGCCCGTCTGAAGGACGGTAGCCGCGTCAACGTGATCGTCCCGCCATTGAGCTTGCGCGGCACCGCGATCTCGATCCGTAAGTTCTCCGAAAAGCCGATCACCATCGACATGCTGCGCGACTTCGGCAGCATGAGCGACAAAATGGCGACCGCGCTCAAGATCGCCGGTGCATGCCGGATGAACGTGGTCATCTCGGGCGGCACAGGTTCGGGCAAGACGACGATGCTCAACGCCCTGTCGAAGATGATCGACCCGGGCGAGCGCGTGCTGACGATCGAGGACGCGGCCGAGCTACGGTTGCAGCAGCCTCACTGGCTGCCGCTGGAAACGCGGCCTCCGAACCTTGAAGGCCAGGGCGCGATCACCATCGGCGACCTCGTCAAGAACGCGCTGCGTATGCGGCCTGACCGGATCATCCTGGGCGAAATCCGCGGAGCCGAGTGCTTCGACCTGCTCGCCGCGATGAACACCGGCCACGACGGCTCGATGTGCACACTCCACGCCAACAGCCCGCGTGAATGCCTGGGCCGTATGGAAAACATGATTTTGATGGGCGACATCAAGATCCCCAAGGAAGCGATCAGCCGCCAGATCGCAGAGTCGGTCGACCTGATCGTGCAGGTGAAGCGCCTGCGCGACGGTTCGCGCCGGACCACCAACGTGACCGAGGTGATCGGCATGGAAGGTGACGTGATCGTCACCCAGGAACTGTTCAAGTTCGAGTATCTGGACGAGAGCGAGGACGGCAAGATTCTCGGCGAATTCCGCTCGAGCGGCCTGCGTCCCTATACCCTGGAGAAGGCCCGCCAGTTCGGTTTCGACCAGGCATATCTGGAAGCCTGCCTGTAACGGGCTTCCCCGCACTCGCAGGGCGCACACGGATCGTCCGCCCTACTAGCCCTTCAGCAAGCCCGGCACGCTGAGCGCCAGCAGCGTGACGCCGATGACCGAGAACACCAGGAACAGGCCGGTCCACGGCACCCAGCCGACACTGTCGATCCGTTCCCTCCGCATGCGGCGGCGTTCGCCATAGCGGGTGATCGCGGCGAGCAGCAGGAACAGGACCCCGCCGATCGCGGCCCATTCGGCGGTGCTGGCAAACAGCAGTTCTTCGGTCAGCTTCACGCGCGCCAATATGGGATGCGTTGCGCCCGCGACCAGTCTGCTTATGGCGCGGAGCGTGGCCGAGCCGATCCGATACCACCGCCCGCAGATGGCGCTCCTGATCCGCCTCGGCGCGGCATTGGTGCTGTCGATCATGCTGGTGTTCGTCAAGCTGGTCACCCAGTCGGGCGTGTCGCTGACCGAAACGCTGTTCTGGCGCCAGTTGCCGACGGTGCCGATCCTGCTCGCCTGGTTCGCCGCGCGCGGCCAGTTGTCGACGCTCGGCAGCACGCGGCTGAAAGCGCACGGTGGCCGCGCGATGACCGGCCTGATGGGCATGTTCCTCAACTTCGGTGCAGTGACCCTGCTGCCGCTGGCAGAGGCGACCACCTTCAACTTCACCTCCGCGATCTGGGCGGTGATCCTCTCGGCCCAGCTGCTGCACGAACGGATCGGCGTGTGGCGATGGGCCGCGGTCCTGCTCGGGTTTGCCGGGGTGCTGGTGATCGCTCAACCCGGTGGTGGCCATATTCCCCTGTTGGGCGCCGCGGTCGCTCTCGGTGCCGCGTTCATGATCGCGCTGATCTCGATCCAGATCCGCGATCTTGCGCAGACGGAACATCCGCTGACGATCGTGTTCTGGTTCGCCGCCTTCAGCGTGGTGCCGCTGGCGATCGCGCTGCCGTTCGTGATCGTGCCGCACACCCTGTATCAATGGTCGCTGCTGGGTGGCCTCGCGTTGTTCGGGTTGCTCGGCCAATTCCTGCTCACCGCGGCGCTGCGGTTCGGCGCCGTGGCGAGCGTCATCGTGATGGATTACAGCTCGCTGATCTGGGCGACTCTGCTGGGTTGGTGGGTGTTCGATCTGTTGCCACCGCACACGACGTGGCTCGGCGCACCGCTTGTGGTCGGCGCCGGATTACTGATCGCCTGGCGCGAGCATTGCCTGTCGCTGCAAAAGGCGCGCGCGATGGTGGGGGAATAAGGGAACCCGCCGCGCGCGACGCCGTTGAGCTTCTCGACCGCTCTCTCACCAAGACAGGAATTGATACCTTGGCCAAGAAACTGATCCTAGCGCTGGGCGTGGCCGCCATCACGCTGGCCACGACCGCTTGCAACACCGTCAAAGGCCTTGGTCGCGACGTCGAGTCGGTTGGCGAAGCCGGCGACCGGGCCATCTGACCCTATCAACAGCCACAGGGCCCACGGGCCTTTCGTGGTCGCAGGGAAGCGCCCGTCGGTCTAACCGGCGGGCGTTTTTCCTTTCCGGCTCCATCCGCCGGGTCCGCGCGCGCGCCGCTCGCGCACTACGAGCCAGACCAACAAACCGGCCGGCCCGGCCAGAAACGTCAGTAAAAGAACTGCTCCCTGCGCGATCCGCGGAAAGCCTTTCGCGTCGGCATCGCGGGCAATCCACAGGCCGGTAAACAGATCGAGCGCGAGATAGTGGGTCCAACCCACGGCAATCGCGCCTTCGGAGCGGAACGCGTCCTTCAACCCAGCGACCGAGTAGTTGCCGAAGTCGATCGCCGCCAGGCCTGGGTCCCGCACCGGGTCGGCCCATCCCAGGACCAACGCCGCCACCATCGCCACGTAGGCGAGGCACAGCAGTCCGACGCCCAGGTACAGCACCAGTGCCAGCGGCGCCGGCCGGCGCGGCGCGAACAGCAGGACTGTCCAGGCCAGCAGCGCCACCACGTTAGTGGCGGTGAACAGCCCCTGCCACATGACGCTTACCGCCCACCCTGCTCGTTGAGCGTCGGCTCGCCCGCCGGGGCCTTGGGCTTTTCCCACGCCAGCACCGGCTTTCGCGCCGCCAGCGTTTCATCGAGCCGCCGGCGGGGCGCGAAGTGAGGCGCGGTTTTCAGACTTTCGTCGCCAGCGCGCGCCCGCTCGGCAAGACTGCGCAGCGCGAGAACCAGCTGATCGAGCCCGGCCTTGCTCTCGGTTTCGGTAGGTTCCACCAGCATCGCTCCGTGCACCACCAGCGGGAAGTACATCGTCATCGGATGGAAGCCCTCGTCGATCATGCCTTTTGCAAGGTCGAGCGTCGTCAGACCCCCGGCGAAACCTTTGTCGCTGAAGAGCGCCTCGTGCATGCACGGCCCGCTGGCGCCGAACGGCGCGTCAAGCACGTCGTCGAGGCTGCGCAGCAGGTAGTTAGCGTTAAGCACCGCGTCGCCTGATGCCTGGCGCAGTCCGTCGGCGCCGTGGCTCAGGATATAAGCGAGCGCGCGAGTGAACATGCCCATCTGTCCATGAAACGCGCACATGCGGCCGAACGTGTGCGGATGCTCTTCCCCCGCATTCTCCTCCTCGATCAGATCAACCGTCCCGTCAGCTCGGCGCGTGGTGAACGGCAGTGGCGCGAACGGGCTCAGCGCTTCAGACAGCACCACCGGACCCGAGCCCGGACCGCCTCCGCCATGCGGCGTGGAGAACGTCTTGTGCAGGTTGATGTGCATGGCATCGACGCCGAGGTCCCCCGGCCGCACCCGACCGACGATGGCGTTGAAGTTCGCGCCGTCGCAATACACGTATCCTCCGGCCGCGTGGACCGCGTCCGAGATCGCCTTCATGTCCCGCTCGAACAGGCCGCAGGTGTTGGGGTTGGTAATCATCACGCCGGCGACATCGGGACCAATCCGTGCCTTCAGCGCGGCCAGATCGACCCGCCCTTCGGCGGTCGCCGGTATGTTTTCCACCCGGTAGCCGGCAAAGGCGGCGGTCGCCGGGTTCGTGCCGTGGGCGCTTTCCGGCACCAAGATCACCTCGCGCGGATCGCCGCGCGCTTCCAGCGCCGCGCGGATGCACAGGATCCCGCACAGTTCCCCGTGCGCCCCGGCCTTGGGCGTCATCGCGACGCCGTGCATGCCGGTAAGCGTGATCAGCCATTGCGCTAGTTCGTCGATCACCTCCAGCGCACCGCGCACGGTGTCGACCGGCTGCAAGGGGTGCACATCGAGGAAGCCCGGCATCCGTGCGACTTTTTCATTGAGGCGCGGATTATGCTTCATGGTGCACGAGCCGAGCGGGAAAAGCCCCAGATCGATCGCGTAATTCTGCCGGCTGAGCCGGGTGTAGTGACGGATCGTTTCAGGCTCCGACAACCCGGGCAGGCCAATCTCGCCTTCGCGCGCCAACCCGCCCAAGCGGTTCGCGCCGCCCACCGGCGTAGGCAAATCAACGCCGGTGGTCGCGGTCGTCCCGATCTCGAAAATGAGCGGCTCTTCCAGCATCAGCGCACGGTTGCCGGTCACCGTCTGGCTCGCGTGGCCTGATACCGGCGTCATCGCGGGCTTCCAGCCGCTTTGGTTGGGCGCGTTCATCGGATCGACTCCTCGAGAGCGGAGGCAAGGGTTTCGATGTCCTCCTCGCTGGCGGTCTCGGTCACCGCGATCACCAGGCCGTGCGACAGTTGCTCCTCCGCGGGATACAGCCGGCCAAGCGAAACCCCTGCAAGCACGTTGCGGTGCGCCAGATCGCGGACGACGGGCCGCGCGTCGGTGGGAAGCAGAATGGTGAACTCGTTGAAGAAGCTGTCGTTGAGCACCTTGACGCCCGGCACCTTCGCCAGCCGGTCGGCAGCCACGCAGGCTAGGCGGTGGTTCTCCGCCGCCAGCGCGCGCAGCCCCGCTTCTCCCAATAAGGTCAGGTGGATCGTGAACGCCAGCGCGCACAGCCCGGAATTGGTGCAGATGTTGCTGGTCGCCTTCTCCCGGCGAATGTGCTGCTCGCGGGTGGAGAGCGTCAGCACGAACCCGCGCTTGCCCTCGGCATCGACGGTTTCGCCGCACAGGCGGCCCGGCATCTGGCGGACGTGCTTGGGATCGCGCACCGCGAACAGGCCCAGGTAAGGGCCACCGAATTGCAGGCCGACGCCAAGCGACTGGCCTTCGCCGACGACGATGTCCGCTCCCATTTCGCCCGGCGAGCGGAGCGCACCCAGGGCCACGGGTTCGGTGTTGACCGCGATCAGCAACGCGCCCTTGGCGTGGGCGGCCTCGGCGATGGGCGACAGGTCATATACCCGGCCCAGGACGTCCGGATACTGCACCACCACGCAGCTTGGCTCATTGGCCTCGATCTCGGCGATCAATTCGCCGATCCCGCCATCGGCCTGGAGACTCGGCGCGCGGTCGGCGATGCTGTCGCCGGTGAACTTCGCCATCGTGCGGATGGTCGACACGTAATGGGGGTGGAGCCCCTCGTGCAGGATCGCGAGGTTTCGCTTGGTCACCCGTCCGGCCATGCTGATTGCTTCCCAGCACGCGGTCGAGCCATCGTACATCGATGCATTCGCCACCGCGCAGCCATAAAGCCGCGCGACCTGGCTCTGGAACTCGAACAGCATCTGCAAGGTGCCCTGCGCGATTTCCGGCTGGTAGGGGGTATAGGCCGTCAGGAACTCACCCCGCTGGATCAGATGGTCGACCGTCGCCGGGACATGGTGGCGATACGCCCCTGCCCCGCAGAAGAACGCCGCATCGCCCGCAGCGAGGTTCTTGTTCGACAGCCGCCGCATGTGCCGCTCGACCGCCATCTCGCTCGCGTGGGCCGGAAGACCTTCGATCGGCTGCTTCAGGTATTGCTCGGCCGCGACATCCGTGAACAGCGCGTCCACGTCGGGCGCGCCGATCACGGAAAGCATCGCCGCGCGGTCACTGTCGGTCAGGGGGAGATAGCGCATAGTTCAGGTCTCTGCAGTGAAGAGGGTGGCGCGTGTACGGCGCGTGGCAAAACCAACCGTACATAGGGGTCGCGGCCAGCAGGCGCGCCGATGGGTCGGCGAAGGCGCGCCAAATTGGCTCACAGTCCAGCGACGAAGTCCTTGTAGGCGCTCCCGTCCATCAGGCCGTCCAGTTCGCCGGCGTCGGCGATCGTCAGCTTGAAGAACCAGCCGTCGCCTTCGGGGGCGGAGTTCACCAGCGCGGGGTCATCTTCCAGTGCCGGGTTGCCTTCGATCACGGTGCCGCTGACGGGAGAGTACACATCGCTCGCCGCCTTCACGCTTTCGACCACGGCCGCCTCATCACCTTTGGTGACGGCCGCACCCTCGCCAGGCACTTCGACGAACACGATATCGCCTAGCTGGCTCTGCGCATAATCGGTGATGCCGACGGTGGCGGTGTCACCCTCGACTTCGATCCATTCGTGGTCTTGCGTGAAATAACGGGTCATTTCGATGCTCCGGTCGCCTGATTGCGGGGTTGGCGGTGATAGCGGTGGGGCATGAACGGCATCGTCTCCACCGTCAGCGGAACGCGCTTGCCGCGCACCTCGGCCTCCAGCGGAGTGCCAGGCGCGGAGTACTGGGTGTCGACGTACCCCATCGCGATCGGAGCACCCACGCTGGGCGCGAAGCCGCCGGAAGTGATGCGGCCGATCAGCGCTTCGTCAGAATAAATCGACGCGCCTTCGCGCACGGGCATGCGCCCCTCGACCGTAAAGCCGACCAGCTTGCGCGGGGCACCATCGGTCAGGGCGCGCAGGATCCGGTCGGCGCCGTGAAAGCCGCCCTGTTCGCGGCGGCGTTTTGAAATCGCGAAGGCGGCGCTGCCTTCGACCGGGTCGATGTTCTCGTCGAGGTCATGGCCATAAAGCGGCAAGCCCGCTTCCAGCCGGAGCGAATCGCGTGCGCCTAGGCCGACGGGGCGCACCCGATCATCCGCACACAGCGCCTCAGCTAGCTCAGCCAGGCGTTCGGCCGGGAACGACAGCTCGAAGCCATCTTCTCCGGTATAACCGCCCCGCCCGATGCCGAGTTGCTCACCGCGCCATTCGACCGAGGTGCCCTGCATGAAGTACAGGCCATCCGCCGCGCCGGGGGCAATTGCCTCGAGCACCGCGGCCGCCTCAGGCCCCTGAAGCGCAAGCAGGCCGCGATCATCGAGATGCGTCAGGGTGATCTCGTCAGGCAGATGCTCGCGCAGGAAAGCGATGTCGTCCCACTTGGTCGCGCCATTGACGACGATGTAAAAGCGCGGCGTCTCGCCTCCCGGCGGCGTGACGTTGGTCACCATCAGGTCATCGAGAATGCCGCCATCCTCGGCCAGCAATAGCGAATAGCGGATCCGTCCGGGCTTGAGCCCCGAGATATCACCGGGGAGAAAGGCCTCGAGCGCTTCGGCCGCGCCTTCCCCCTCGACGATCAACTGGCCCATGTGGCTGACATCGAACAGGCCGGCATGCTCACGGGTCCAGAAATGTTCGGCCATGATCCCACCCTGGGGACCGGCGTACTGGATCGGCATCTCGTACCCGGCGAAAGGCACCATCCGCGCACCGCGCGCGCGGTGCCACGCGTCCAGCGGCAGCGCCTCGATCTCGATGGGTTCTTCGCTCTCGCTCACGCGCACACTCCGACAGCGCGGCCGATGGCCGGCAAGGCCATCTCGAAACCGCTGCCCCCTCTGTCGGGAAACCTGAGAGTTTGGCCAGTGCCTTGCGGCACGCAGCTTACACCGTCGGTGGCCGCGCCCCCGGATTATCGGGCGACGAGGCGCTTTCCAGAGTGCCGCATAGTCCGCCACGGTCCGGTGGCCTGAGAGTTTCCGGGGCGGTTGCTCCTTCGGCGGCCCCGCCCCTGACAAGCAGACGGCGGGACGCTCTCCCATGGCGGACGCCGGAATCGCTTCCGAACGACAACTCTGCCCTGCGCGAGTCCGCAGGCGCGGTCAATCGAGATTGGGGCGCAGCCAGCGTTCGGCCGTCGCGATATCCACGCCCCGCCGCCGGGCGTAGTCTTCCAGCTGGTCGCGGCCGATCCGCGCGACCCCGAAATACTCGCTTTCGGGATGGCCGAAGTAAAACCCGCTAACCGCGGATGTCGGATACATGGCGTAGTTCTCGGTCAACATCAGTCCGGCCGTGTTGCCCGCATCCAGCAGTTCGAACAGCCTCGGCTTCAGGCTGTGATCGGGGCAGGCAGGATAGCCGGGCGCCGGGCGGATGCCGCGATATTCCTCGCGGATCAGCGCCTGGTTGGTCAGTTGCTCGTCAGGCGCGTAACCCCACAGATCAGTGCGCACGTGGCGGTGAAGGCTTTCGGCAAAGGCTTCCGCCAGCCGGTCGGCCAGCGCTTTCAACAGAATGTCCGAGTAGTCGTCCTTGTCGGCGCGAAAACGTTCGGAATACGGCTCGATCCCGTGGATGCCGACAGCAAACCCGCCGATCCAGTCGCCCGACGGATCGATGAAGTCGGCTAAACACATGTTCGCCCGGTCGCGGCTTTTCTTCACCTGCTGGCGCAGGAACGGCAGCGTGACGTGCCGCTCCTCCTCCAGCAGGTGGATCGTCACGTCGTCGCCATCGCGGGCGCACGGCCACAGGCCAGCGACCCCTTTGGCGATCAGCCACTTCTCGCCGATGATCCGGTCGAGCATGGCGTCGGCGTCGGCCTTCAGGCTGCGGGCGGTGTCACCCACCACGGCATCGTCCAGGATCGATGGATACGTGCCGTGCAGTTCCCAGGCGCGGAAGAACGGGGTCCAGTCGATGATCTCGCGCAAGTCTTCCAGCCGCCAGTCGGCGAAGGAGTGCAGCCCTGGCCGCAGCGGCGGGGCGGGCTTGTCGCCGTACCGCGGATCGTAGAAGTTCGCGCGCGCTTCGTCGATGCTCAGGAGCACGCTTTGCGCCTTGCCCTCGCGCGCATGGCGCACCTTGGCGTATTCGCCCGCAGTGTCGGCGACGAACGGATCGCGTTGGGTATCCGACAGCAGGCGACTGGCAACCCCGACCGCGCGACTGGCGTCGAGCACATGGATCACCGGCCCATCGTAAGCGGGATCGATCCGCAACGCCGTGTGGACCTTGCTGGTCGTCGCGCCGCCGATCAGCAGCGGCATGGTCATGCCGGCGCGGGTCATCTCCTCAGCCACGGTGACCATCTCGTCGAGCGACGGGGTGATCAGGCCGGACAGCCCGATCATGTCAGCCTGTTCGTCATTGGCGGTGGCGATGATCTTCGACCACGGCACCATGACGCCCAGATCGATCACCTCGTAGCCGTTGCACTGGAGAACCACGCCGACGATATTCTTGCCAATGTCGTGCACGTCGCCCTTGACCGTCGCCATCACGATGCGGCCCTTGGACTGATCGGCCAGGCCGCTGGCTTCTTTCTCCGCCTCGATGAAGGGGATCAGGTGGGCGACCGCCTTCTTCATCACGCGGGCCGACTTGACGACTTGCGGCAGGAACATCTTGCCGCTGCCGAACAGGTCACCGACCACGTTCATGCCGTCCATCAGCGGACCCTCGATCACCTCGATCGGGCGCCCGCCCTGCGCCATGCGGGATTGGCGCGCTTCTTCGGTGTCGTCGACCACATAGGCGTCGATGCCCTTGACCAACGCGTGTTCAATGCGGCGTTCGACGGGCCAGCCGCGCCACTCCTCGGCAGCCTTTTCGTCGGCCGCGGACTTGCCCTTGTAGCTTTCGGCGAGTGCGATCAGCCGTTCTGTCGCATCCGGCCGGCGCATCAGGATCACGTCCTCGCACGCCTCACGCAAAACCGGGTCGATCTGGTCGTAGATGTCGAGCTGGCCGGCATTGACGATCGCCATGTCGAGCCCGGCGGGGATCGCATGGTACAGGAACACCGAATGCATCGCCCGCCGCACGGTCTCATTGCCGCGGAAGCTGAACGAGAGGTTCGACAGCCCGCCCGAAAAGTGCGCGTGCGGGCACAGCTGTCTGAGCTCGCTCACCGCCTCGATGAAATCCAGGCCGTACCGGTCGTGCTCCTCGATCCCGGTGGCGACGGCGAATATGTTGGGATCGAAGATGATGTCTTCGGGCGGGAAGCCGATCCCGGTCAGCAGAGCATAGGCGCGCTGACAGATGTCGACTTTGCGCTGTTTGCTGTCGGCCTGACCGGTTTCGTCGAAGGCCATCACCACGGCCGCAGCGCCATAGTCCATGCACTTGCGGGCCTGGGCCAGGAACGCCTCTTCCCCCTCCTTCATGGAGATCGAATTGACGATCGGCTTGCCCGAAACGCACTTCAGCCCGGCTTCGATCACCTCCCACTTCGAACTGTCGATCATCACCGGTACGCGGGCGATATCCGGCTCCGCGGTGATCAGCTTCAGGAAGGTGGTCATGGCTTCGACCGCGTCGAGCAGGCCTTCGTCCATGTTGACGTCGATTATCTGCGCGCCGTTCTCGACCTGCTGGCGCGCCACCTCAACCGCCGCGGTGTAGTCGCCGGCCATGACAAGCTTCTTGAACGCCGCGGAGCCGGTGACGTTCGTGCGTTCGCCGATATTGACGAAACGAGAGGATGCGGTTTGGGTCACGACAGACTTTCGATGGAGATCAGGCGGCGAGCGTGAACGGCTCCAGCCCCGCAAGCCGGGTGGCGATGTCAGGCTTCGGCACTTGCCGCGGAGCAAGGCCGCGGACCGCTTGCGCCATCGCCGCGATGTGTTCGGGCGTATTACCGCAGCAGCCGCCGAGGATATTGATCTGGCCGCTGTCCGCCCAGCGCTTCACCAGCCTGGCGGTGGTCTCCGGCGCTTCATCGTACGCGCCCAACTCGTTCGGCAGGCCCGCGTTTGGGTAAGCCATCAGCAGCGTGTCGGCGATTGCGGATAGGACCTGCACGTGGGGGCGCAATTGCTCGGCGCCAAAACTGCAATTGAGTCCCACGGCCACGGGTTTCGCGTGGCGCACCGCGTGCCAGAACGCTTCGACCGTGTGGCCCGACAGGTTGCGGCCCGACAGGTCGGTGAGCGTCAGTGACAGCATCAGCGGCACATCGCGCCCAAGCTCGTCGGCCAGCTGGCGAACCCCGGATATCGCTGCCTTGCAGTTGAGCGTGTCGAATACCGTTTCGACCAGGATGAAGTCCGCCCCGCCCTCGATCAACGCGGCGGCCTGTTCGCGGTAGACTTCCTTGACCTCGTCGAACGTGACTTCGCGGTAGCCCGGATCCTCTACCCGCGGGCTCAGCGACAACGTCTTGTTCGTCGGGCCCATGGCACCTGCGACGAAGCGCTTGATGCCGTCGCGCGCCGTCGCCTCGTCGACAGCCTCGCGGATGGCGCGTGCAGCTGAGACGTTCATCTCGCGGACGAGGCTTTCGGCCCCGTAATCACCCTGGCTGATCCGGTTGGCGTTGAAGGTGTTCGTCGCCAGCAAGCATGCGCCCGCATCAATGTAGCGCTCGCAGATGGCGCTGATCACGTCAGGCCGGGTCAGGTTGACGAGGTCGTTGTTTCCCTTCTGGTCGCGGGGGAGGCCGGTACTCCCGCGGTAATCTTCCTCCGACAGCCTGGCCGCCTGGATTGCGGTGCCATACGGGCCGTCCTTGATCAGGATGCGCTTACTCGCTTCGGCGATCAGTTCATCGCGCTTGCTCATGCGGCGTCTCCGGCAGGTCGGCGGCCGAGCAGGTGGCAGATGGCGTAGCTCAGCTCGGCACGATTGAGAGTATAGAAGTGGAACTGGCGAACGTCTCCGGCGTAAAGCCGCCGGCACAGTTCAGCCGCCACGGTGGCGGCAACCAGCTGCCGCGCGGCGGGGCGTTCATCGAGCCCCCGGAACAGGGTCTCCAACCACCCTGGGATGGCCGTGCCGCACAAGCCGCTCATCCGCTGCACGCTGGCAAAGCTCATGATCGGCATGATGCCGGGGATGATCTCGGCAGTGATGCCCGCAGCGGCCGCCTTGTCGCGGAAGCGGAAGAAGCACTCGGGTTCGAAGAAGAACTGGGTGATCGCGCGGGTTGCCCCGGCGTCGAGCTTGCGCTTGAGATTGTCGAGATCGGCCTGCTCGTCGACTGAGTCCGGATGAGTTTCCGGATAGGCTGCAGTCGAAATCTCGAACGGCGCAATCTTCAGCAGCCCTTCGATCAAGGCGGCGGCATTTTCGTAGCCCCCGGGATGCGGGCGATACCCACCCGCCGGATCGGAGGAATCGCCGCGCAGAGCGACGATGTGGCGAATTCCGCTGTCCCAGTATTCGCGCGCGATCGCATCGACTTCCTCGCGCGTGGCGTCCACACAGGTCAGGTGCGCGGCCGCCGGGATGGCCGTCTCGCGGATGATCCGTTGAACCGCGGCATGGGTCCGCTCGCGGGTTGAGCCACCCGCGCCGTAAGTCACCGAGACAAAATCCGGCCGCAGGGGTTCAAGCGTGCGCACGCTCTCCCACAACGTTTCGGCCATTTTCACTGTCTTCGGAGGAAAGAATTCGAACGAGACGCCGATGTCGCCGGGCAGCGAGGCATAAAGCGGCGCTGAGTGGGCAATTTCCTCGTTCATCGCGCAGCCCTCCGACGAGCAGTGCCGATCCTGGGAACGTCAGACACGCGGCGGGCGGTCCATACCTTGACCGCAAGCTCGCCGCCCTCGATCACCGCGCAACCGGCGGGCTCGAAGCCGAAGCGGGCCAGCATTTCGCTCATCTGCTCGTCGCCGAAACCCAGCCGCGCATGGGCATGAGCCCGCCGCAATTCCTCGCGTGCGTGCGCCGCCAGATCGACGATCGCGATCCGCCCCCCGGGACGGCACACCCGCGCCGCCTCGGCCAGCGCGAAATCGGGTTCGGTCGCGTAATGCAGCACCTGGTGGAAGACGATCGTGTCGAAGGTGCCAGGCGCAAACGGCAGGGCCGCAAAGTCGCCCTGCACCAGTTCCACCCGTCCTGATGGCAGACCCTGCAAGCGCGCGCGGGCAAGCCGCAACATCTCCGGGCTCTTGTCGAGGCCAGTCACCCGATGCGCCAGCGGTTCCAGCAATTCCGCGACCCGTCCGGTGCCGGTGCCGACGTCGAGCACCTCGCCCAAGCCCTCGTCACTGAGGGACGCCAGCAACGCCTGCTCGACCGCTTCCGCTGGCGCCAGGATCGCACGCAGGCGATCCCATTCCCCTGCATGGCGCGCGAAATACTCGGCTGCGCTCTTCTCCCGGGCGTCTCGGATCGCCGCCAGATGGCGCCGGTCCTCCGCACAGGTGCGGGCGAAATTCGGATCGTCTTCCTCAGCCGCGGCAAGCAATCGGGCAACCGCGCCGGCCGTCGCTGCCGCAGCCCCCGAAGTCGCGTGGCGCAGGAATACCCAACTGCCTTCCCGGCGGCGCTCGGCCAGGCCAGCGTCGCACAAGATCGCCACGTGGCGCGACACGCGGGGCTGGCTCTGCCCCAATGCATGCGCGAGTTCGCCAACCGCAAGCTCCATCGCGGCGATCAGGCGCATGATCCTGAGCCGGGTGAGGTCGCCCAACGCGCGCATGGTGGTCTCGATGCCCATCCCACATATAAAGATATTGTTATATGCGAAAGTCAAGCCAGCGCTGCTTCCTTGCACCGAAGTTAAGTTGGGAACAGGCATTTGAATGAAGCGTCTGGGGGCTACCTCGAACCAGATTGCCACAGATGTATCCGCTGCCCCGCCACTCCAGTTTCTCGATGCTGCAGGATAGCCTGCCCAAGGTGTTCGAACCTGCGCGCGACGACGCGTTTCGCGACCTGCTGCGGGCGCTCGATGACGGGGCTGCTACCCGGACCGCAAGCTCCTGTCGCAAAGGCCGCTGACAACACAGTTTGGCCTGTGCGCACAACATCGGCGATCTCCATTAGATCGAAATTTACCCAAACCTCATTTTCGGCCCTATACAGATCCAGGCATGACACCCGTTCCCTTGGTACTGATCGCTGACGACGAACCGCTGATGACGGAACTGCTCGAATTCCGTCTGTCATCGCGGGGTTATGAGACCGTGGTCGCGCACGATGGGCGTGAGGCGCTGGCAAAGCTTGACGAAACCAACCCAGCGGCCGTGGTGCTCGACATGATGATGCCGGTGCATGACGGGTTCGAGGTTCTCCGGCGGATGCGCGCCGGCACCAAGCACGCCGCGACCCCCGTGATCATGTTGACCGCTCGTCGCGGAGAGGCGGACGTGGTCGGTGCGCTGGAGCTTGGCGCGGACGATTACCTGGTGAAGCCGTTTCTTCCGGAAGAATTGTTGGTCCGGCTGAGCCGCCTGCTAGCGGGGAAGAAGGCGTGAAGGCCGGCATCGTCGGGCTGGCTGCTGCCGCGTTTGCACTGTTCGCTTCACCTGCCGCGGCGCAGCAGCAAAATGCGTATGAGGCGGGGGTCGCGGCCCGCCAGGCGGGTCAGCCGGCAGAGGCGCGTCGCTTGCTCATGGCTTGGCTGGCAGATCATCCGAACGACGCCGACGCGATGCTCCAGCTCGCTTATGCCGACCTCGCGCTAGGAAACGTGGATGCCGCGGAGGCCGGCTTCGAAGCCGTCCTGCGGCAGGCACCGGACTATACCGACGCGCGAGACGGGCTGGCCGCAGTATCAGCGCGGCGGGCTTCGCCTGCCCCGGAAGCTCGAGGGTCGGTAATTGTGGAGGGCTCGCTAAGCGACCTCGGCGGCGGTGCGCGCGGCTGGAGCGAGGTTGCCGCCGATATCGAGACCGCCATTTCGCCCCGCACGACCATCGGTGCCCGGGCGGCGTATTACCGGCGCTTCGCGCGCGAGGATGTCGAACTGGTCGGCCGGATCAGTCTGCATCCTTCGGACGACGTGTGGCTACGCGCGTTCGTGGGCGGAACTCCGAACGCTGACTTCCGCCCGGAAGTGGCGGTTGGCGGGGGTATCGACTGGCGGGTCACCCACGGCAACGCGACCGTTTTGACCCTCGATGCGTCCTACCAGAGGTTTCCGTTGCAGGACGTGATCACGGTCAACCCCGGCGTGGTGCAGTATCTGGCCGGCGGAAAGGCATGGCTGACGCTGCGCGGGATCGGCACGGTGGCCGATGGCGGACCGCTTGAAGTCGGCGCTTTGGCACGCGGCGACTTCGTGCCCGCATCGGGGTGGCGCGTTTTCGCCGGCGCCTCCAACGGGCCGGACACCGATCTGGGTGTCGTCACCCGCGTGAAGGCTCTTTTCGGCGGCGTCGAGGCTCCGTTGAGCCCTCGCTTCGGCGTGACGGGGTCTCTGGCGCGCGAGTGGCGGGACGGGCCGCTTGACCGGACAGAGTTTCGGCTGGGATTGAAGGCTCGCTTTTGACTACGCTCGTCTCGCTTTGGGACTTTTCACTGCTGCTATGCCTGATCGCGCTGGCGGCGGTCGCGGGCCTGCTGCTGGCGCGCGTGATCGGCGAGTGGCGAGGCAAACATCGCGCCGA
Organism: Altererythrobacter sp. TH136; assembly: GCF_007065885.1. Classification (NCBI taxonomy): domain Bacteria; kingdom Pseudomonadati; phylum Pseudomonadota; class Alphaproteobacteria; order Sphingomonadales; family Erythrobacteraceae; genus Altererythrobacter; species Altererythrobacter sp. TH136. Next base: position 1,178,045 of record NZ_CP041409.1, read on the forward strand.
TTGGCGCCGCAAGCTGCTGCCCGCCATGATGGGCGGGGAAACCATCGACGTGGGCGGATCGCGCCTTGCACGCAGCGTTGCCGCGACGCTCACCCTGGAGCTGACAGAACTCGTCCGCGGGTCTGATCGGGAAGCGCTGATCACGGCTGCCAGCTCGGCCGGAGCGGGTGAGGAACTGCGCCGGCGGCTCCGCTCCCGCGCACCACAGGACCGGTTGATCGCCGCCGAGGCGCTGGCGATGTTTCCCGATCACGTCGACGCGGTCACGCAGGTCGCACTGACCGACCGGAGCCCCGATGTCCGCCTGGGCGCGGCGCTCGCCTTGGCCCAGGAAGGCCGCGCGCCGTCTGCCGGGGAGCTTGTCCGCGCGCTCGGGATCGGCACCCGGGAACACTCTCTCCTGGTTGTTTCGCTGATGCGCGACCTGGTCAAGACCGATCCCCATTCGGTAGAGGCATTGCTTTACGATCTCGATCTGCCGGACGAGGCGAAGCTTGCCGCAACCGACGCCCTGGCGGAGAGCGGCGCAATTGATCATGCGCCGCTGGTTTCATGGATGGCCGAGGCCGCGGGTGAAGACAGCGATCTGCAGCCTCGGATCTTCCGCGCGCTCGGGCGGATCGGTCACCCCGCGGGCCACGAAGCGATCCTGGGCGGTCTCGACAGCCCTTCCTGGCAGGTCCGCACGGCGGCGGCCGAGGCGGCGGGACGGTCGGCGCTGAGCAGAGCCGTGCCGAAACTCGCCGGAATGCTCGACGACGAAGAATGGTGGGTCCGCTTCCGCGCCGGCGAGGCACTCGCCCGGCTCGGGGCGGCGGGCCGCTTGGCCCTGCATCGGGCGGCGATTGATCCTGCGCCCGCCGCGCGCGCGGCGGCAAAGGCCACCCTGGCTGAGCGGGGGATGGCCTGATGCTGCCGGGGATCGCCTCAGCCGAAAGCTGGATGACCAGCGCCGCCGAAGGCATCGCGCTGGTCGTGATTGTCACCGGTCTGCTGCAGGTCGCGTTCTACATCCTGCAGCTCGTGTTCGCGGCCTTCGCGCTCACGAACCGGCCGCCGGTGCCGCGTGGAGCCACCTTATGGCGCCGCTATTCCGACCAGGCGCCCGCGATTTCCCTGCTGGCGCCGGCGTTCAACGAGGAAGTGACGGTGGTCGAAAGCGTCCGCTCGCTGCTCGCGCTGCAGTATCCGGATTTCGAAGTGCTGCTGATTAACGATGGGTCGAAGGACGGCACCCTCGCGCGGGTGATCGACGAATTCGGGCTAAGCCGGGTGGAACGGTTCGTCGACGACCGGGTCGCTCACGCCCGCATCCGGGGATTCTACGCCAGCCCGGCGCTGCCGCGGCTTTTGGTGATCGACAAAGAGAACGGCGGCAAGGCGGATGCGCTCAACGCCGGGATCAACGCGTGCCGCACATCCCTGTTCTGTGCGATCGACGCTGATTCCATTCTGGAGACTGACGCTCTGCTGCGCGTAGTGCGGCCCTTCATCGACGACCCTGATTTGACGATCGCCGCCGGCGGGACGATCCGCATCGCCAACGGCTGCACGATCGATGCGGGGCGGGTCACCGATGTGCGCCTGCCGACCAACTTCTTCGCCCTGGTACAGATCATGGAATACCTGCGCGCGTTCCTGATGGCGCGGTTGGCCCTGGGCAAGATGCAGGCCCTGACGGTAATCTCCGGGGCGTTCGGACTGTTCAAGCGGCAGCAGGTGGTCGAAGTCGGCGGCTACAGCCACGGCACCGTAGGCGAAGACATGGAACTGGTGCTCAAGCTGCACCGCCACATGCGCGATATGAACCAACCCTATCGCATAGAATTCATCGCCGAACCGGTTTGCTGGACCGAGTGTCCGGAAGACGCAAAGGTCTTGGGCCGCCAGCGCAGCCGCTGGCAGCGCGGCGCGCTGGAATGTTTCGTCAAGCACAAGGCGATGTGCTTCAACCCCCGTTACGGCCGGATCGGGTTTGTCGGCTTCGGACAAATCCTGCTGGTCGATGTCGTCGGCCCACTGATCGAGGTGCTCGGCTACATCCTGGTGCCGCTGCTCTATGCACTGGGACTGCTCGCCTTGCCGTGGCTGCTCGCGTTCCTGTCGGTGACTTTCACCTTTGGGGTGTTCGTCAGCGTCGCCACATTGATCCTGGAAGAGATCCAGCTACGCCGGTTCCCGCGCGCACGCGAACTGGCGATCCTGGCGCTGGTCGCGGTGGTGGAGAACTTCGGCTACCGTCAACTGTCGAATATCTGGCGGCTGCAAGGCTGGTGGCAGTTCCTGCGCAAGCAGCAGAGCTGGGGCACGATGACTCGCAAAGGATTCGGCGGCGCGTCCCCGACCTGATCCTCAAAGCGCGCTGAGCTGCTCCAGGAGCGCGTCTCCCGCGGCGGTGCAGTCCTCGCCCGCCAGCGCGGCTTGTTCCAATGCCAGCGCAGCCTCGCCGATCCGGGAATGACCGAACATGCCTGCAATGCCGGCCAGCTTGTGTGCCCGGTCGATGATCGCAGCCCGGTCACCCGTTTGCAGGGCTTCGGCGATTGCATCGCGTTCATCGGTTGCCCGAGCGGCGAAGCGGGCCGACAACTCGGCTATTTTCTGTTCGAGCGACGTCACAGCAGTGCGCGTACCTGCGCCGCCAACGTGACCGGGTCGAAGGGTTTGGCAAGCACACCCTTGGCATCGAGCGTGGCGAAGCTCTGCATTTCCGACCGCTGGGCGCGCGCGGTGACGAACACGACCGGAGTGCGGACTTCGCGCTCCCGGAGTCGAGCGAGCACTGCCGGGCCATCCATCACCGGCATCATCACGTCGAGCAGGATCACGTCGGGCTGCCATTCGGCCACCAACGCCAGCGCCTCCTCGCCCGAAGCGGCGGTGCGCACGTCGAACCCTGGATCGAGTGACAGCGACAGCTCGGCGATTTCACGAATGTCGGGTTCGTCATCGACGTACAGCACCCGGGTCATGCGCTTTCCTTCCTGCTTTCGCCCGCGAGGCGCAAGGTCAGCCGCACCAGATCGTCGACCGAGCTGCGGCTTTTGACCAGCACCGCATCGACCTGTCCATCGGCGTGTGGTTCGTCCAATGCGGTGAACAGCAGCACCTTGAGACCAGGCGCCGCCGCGCGCAAATCGGGCACGAGTTCCAGCCCGCTGTGCGGCGCGATGCCGACATCGATGATCGCGGCAGCGAAGGTGTGCTGGCTCAGAGCGGCTCGTGCTTCATCCAGCGTCGCCACGGACAGAATCCGCGCGCTGCCATCGAACGCGGCGGCCACCACATCAAGACAGTCCTGATCGTCGTCGACATGCAGCACCGCGGGAAGGCCGGAAGCGGCCGACTGTTCGCTCGACGCTTCGCAGATCAGAGGCAGGTCGACCGAGAACGTGGTGCCTCCGCCCGGCCGGTCGGTGAAGCCAATGGTGCCACCGTGCCGCTGGGCGATCTCCCGCGCGATAGAAAGTCCCAGTCCCGTCCCGCCGCGCGCCCGATTGTCCGAGCTGTCGGCCATCGCGAACTTGCCGAAAATGCGGCTACGAAACGCGTCCGGTATTCCTGCCCCCCGGTCGCTGACATCGATCCGCACGTTCTGGCCGTGCTGGCTAGCCATCAGTTCCACCGTCCCGCCGCGCGGCGAATGCTTGATCGCATTGGACACCAGATTGGTGACGAGCTGCTCCAACCGGTCGGCATCGCCCTCGATCACCAAAGGCCAGGCGGGATGGGTGAACTGCAACGCGACCTCGTGACTGGCGGCGAATTGCGCGTTGGCCGCCTCCACTCGCTCGATCAACGGGGCGACCCGCAGGCGGCGGATGTCGAAGTGCATATTGCCCGATTCGATCTTCTCGATGTCGAGGATGTCGTTGATCAGACGGATCAGGCGTTCGCAGTTGCTGTGGGCAATCTGCACCAAACGTGAGGCCTTGTCGCCAAGCTTTCCGACCGCGCCCGAGGATAACAGGCCAAGCGCTCCCCCGATCGAAGTCAGCGGCGTCCGCAACTCGTGGCTCACCGTGGAGACAAATTCAGTCTTCAGCCCTTCGATGCGCTTGCGTTCGGTCACGTCGCGAATGATGGCGACATATCCGCTGGCACCCGGGGCGATCCGGCTGATTGCCACGTCCGTTTCAAAGGTCGTGCCATCCTGGCGCAGACCGGTGAACTCCATCCGCCGCCCTGCACCGCGCCGGCCTGCGCTGCCGACGCCCCGCAGCCACGCCAGGCTGTCCTCCAGCGGTGGTGGGTTAGCCATCAGGAAGGTGTTATGCTTCCCCGTCAGGAAGTCATCATCGTAGCCGAACAGGCGGACGATGCTGGGATTGATCTCACGGATGTAGCCGTCCTGGTCCAGCAGCAGCAGGCCGTCGACCGTGCCATTGAGAATCGCCGTTTGACGCTCGCCCAGTTCGTTCGCGCGGGCGAACTCCCGCTGGCGTTCTCGAACCGCGCGCGCCGTGATGATCGCCACTAAAGCGAGCAGCAGCGAATACGCCGCGAGCAGCAGATACGTCGTCTTCTTAACCCGTTCGCGGGAAAGATCGCGCGATTTGGTCGCGAGCTTCAGGTGCGCGCGCTCGATTTCGTCCAGTTGCTCGACCTCATCGCGCATGGCGTCCATCAGCCGCTTGCCCCGGCCCTCGGCGATCATTTCGCGTGCTGCGGCCGAATTGCCAACCTGCGCCTGACGGATCGTGGCATCGGCGAAGATGAGTTTTTGCCGTGAAAGCTCGCGCAACCGCGCGACGCCAGGCGCCAGACGCTCCTCGTCGCGCTTGGCCAGCTTCTCGAGCGTTCGGCCGATTTGCCCCTTTCCGTCGAGATAGGGATCGAGGAACTCCTGCCGTCCAGTCAGCACATAGCCGCGCTGGCCGGTTTCCATGTTGAGGTGCTCAACCATCAGCTCGGTGAGCTGAGCTCGCGTTTCTACCGACTCATCAACCAGTTGCCGGAGTTCGCTGATATCGCGAAACTGGTTCTGCATCAGGAAGAAGAACCCCAGCAGACCCAGCGGGATCGCCATCAGCATAAGCGTCGAAAGCACGCGGCGGATCTGAAGTTTATTCATCGGTGCAGGACCCGCAATATCGGCGCTGTGTCACTGCCCGAATATGGTTTCCCTGAAGTGAACACCACCTACGTCTCGACGCGGCGATCATCGCCAGTTCGGTCGGTTGCGCTGGTACCGTTGCAGCCGTTTTCGGCCAAAGAGGGAAGCTGGTGCCGCTTACAGGATGCGGCGCAACTTCGAAAAAAGCCTCCGAATTCAGTGCTTTCTATGCCCGTGTACAGGAGTGTTTGTGCCGCGGTTTTGTACCGTGTTTTCCCTCGCGGTCCAGAGGTATCGCTCGACACCGTTGCTCGGAACGCTTCAGGGCGGCGCGATTGCTTCCGTACTGCACAGTCATGCTACTATTGAGGGCGACCTCGAGCAGGTTGGTATGCCGCGAGATGCGACCAATTGCAGAGCCTGCACTTGCTATTGTGCGTTTCCAGACAGTGCCTTACCCAATCGCTTAGCGCCGTCGCGCAACACAGAGGTGATAAGTTGAGGCGAAACGCTTGACCTTGCAGGCACTGAAGGTCGCAGTTCGATCTATTGGGGGCCGTTTCCCCAACAGGGAGGAGAGAGCCCGGCGGCTCTTCCTTACCGAGCGCCCCGCTGCGTTAGCTCGTGATCACGATCGAGAACTGCGCATCAAGACAGACATCTCACGATATTTCGGAATTCCATATTCCGCGATAGCCTTCTGCGGGTCAGCCCAAATTGGGTTCAGCGTTCACCAAGATCGCCTTTTCCAGCCTGGCGTGTCTGACTTAGACGTAGCTTGCATCGACAGCCGTCTCTTCCAAATCGCCTGGACTGACGTGGTCGAAACTACTCGAGCATTCAGTGACCTAACGCCATTCGGACAGCGGAGCCTGGAAAAGATCAACGGATTTCGCGATCAGATAGTTCGACGCGGACTTATTCGTGTAGACGCGATGCCTCTAAGTGCAATGAAGAGCGAATGGTCAACCTTTCAAGGGCAGATCAGTCGTAAGCATGCGCACCTATTCAAGCGCATATCGTTTGGCATTTACATGAACGAATATGCATTCTGTTGGAAGCAGGACAGCGCCGTAGCAGAGATAATGAGGTAAGACATGCTGAATGATCTTAGGTATACCGTGCGCTCACGAGAGATTGTAGACCTTGCAACTGCAATGAAGAATGCTTCTCTAACGTTGTCGCCATATTTTCAGAGAAATTTGGTTTGGAGAGACGCCCATAAGCGAGACTTCATTGAGACCATTCTGAAGGGCTTCCCGTTCCCCCAGATATTCCTCGCCCGTGGGCCGATTGACGTAGAGAACATGACGTCAAGCCAAGCTGTCGTTGATGGGCAGCAGCGCTTGAACGCAATCCGTGAATTTATCGACGGCAAGCTTGAGGTTGAGGGGCGGTTCTTTCGTGACTTGGAGCCCCGACAGAAAGAAGAATTCCTCAAATATGAAGTCGCAGTCATCGATTTTGATCTGGAGGCAGGAGATCCGCGGCTAAAAGACGTTTTCCATCGTCTAAACAGAACCTATTATGCCTTGTCGGCTATCGAGAAGCTGGCTTCGGAATATTCAGCGTCGGAATTTATGTTAGTAGCCAGGGCGTTGGCGGGTGAGATTTTAAAGGCCGAACCTCTGGTAGAGGAACTGGGAGACATAGGCAGCGAGGAGGGAGCGGAAATCATTCCCGGGAACATGTTCAGTCGTGATCCTGGGATTGGCGAGGAAACCTGGACTTGGATCATAGAGCGGGCGGAGGGTCCGTTAGCCACACTCTTGAAAACCAAGGCGATCTTCACGCCTTTCGAGTTCGACAGAAAAGTGCCTTTGATGTTCGCGCTAAATGCCATGTGTACTTATCTGACCGGATACTACAATCGCAACGACCGGGTCCGTAAATTCTTGGATGACAAATCGGAGACTTTTGCTGAGAAGGAAGAGGTAATTAGTGTTCTGAACGAAACCGCTGAGTTCATTAAGGCGATGGACCTCCCGCTCAACTCGATGTGGTGGAACAAAGCGAACTTCTTTACCCTTCTTATGGAGCTCTCGCGAGTGCCAATGCTCCGAAACCAGTCTCCAGCCGATGCTTCAGCGAGTGTTGCGGCCTTGGAGGAGAACCTCCCGGCGGAGTACAGCTTAGCTGCCCGTGAAGCCGTAAATAACAGGGCCCAGAGGGAGTTTCGCGCGGAGCTCGTGCGTGACGCACTGGCACCTCAATGATCGCATGCCAATTCAGCGAAGGTGTCACTTTTGAAACAAGGTTCGGCGCGGCTGGTGGGTTCCCAGCCTACCTATTAAAGGGGACCCAAAAAAGTTGATCATTGTACTTGGCAGGCTGAGGGAGGCTGCCGTGTCGCGTGCCAGTGCTTCCTCCGAAAGTTGTAAGTTCTGGCCCAGCCCGTACGAAGCTTCCGTTGATGGCCCACAAGGTACTTGACGGACATTTGGCCCAGGCTCACAGCGTCGGGGTATCTTTCGGCCCATCAGGAGTGTCCCATGGCCCACCGCGTCGCCTACTACCGCGTCTCCACGGTCGACCAGTCCATAGAGGCTCAGCGGGAGGCCCTGGGTGGTGGGTTCGAAGAGGAGTTCGTCGACGAGGGGGTGAGCGGCGCGACGCTCGCTGCCGAGCGCCCAGGGTTCAGCCGGCTCCTGGCTCACGTCAGGAAGGGCGACACCCTGGCGGTGTACTCCATCGACCGCTTGGGACGCGATGCCTTGGACGTACAGGGCACCGTGAAGCGCCTGCTCGATAAGGGCGTCATTGTCGACGTCAGGGGCCTTGGGCCCATCTCAGGGGACGCAGGGAAGATAATCGTGGCTGTCCTGGCCCAGATGGCGGAGATTGAGAGGAACAGGATCAAGGCGCGGTGCGACGCGGGCCGTGAGGCTGCCCGAGTGTCCCTGAAGGCCACTGGGCGAACTCACCGGGGAAAGCCGAGCCTGGGGAGACCAAGGGCTGCTGACGGTCCCCAGGTGGTAGCTTGGAGGACGGCGAACGAGGCGAGCATCCAGGCCACAGCCCAGCACTTCGGCATCTCACCTACGAGCGTGAAGCGGTATCACGCGAGCTTGAAATAATCAGGCGCCCGAAGAGCCTCTAAACGGCCTCCACAGCCAGCTACAGCTCTTCGTGCGTGTCATCGGCAGTGGCGCTAACGCTATGGTGGCCAACCCGCGGCTGTGAGAGTTGAGGGACCCAGCGGGCTCATCAAGAGGCTGGGCAGAATGGGAAGAGGACCATTGTTCGGACGCCCCCGAAGGACCTTTAGGGACACTTCAGGAAGTGGGAGATAGTGGTCACCCACTCCCACTGCTCGAGGTGCCTCCAGCCCCTTTGGTAGTCCAGCCGCTCGGCAGTCATTCCCACCAAATCCCCAAGCTATCATTCACCCTATAGAAGGAATGGAGAGGCAACAGACACCCAAGGGTGCCCGCAACCTGTGGATCCTCCAAGGAAGCCTCCAGTGTCGTCCAGTTCGCTCGCCGCCATCAGCCTGTCACAAGTTACGGATCAGCTTCACCAGTACGGGTCCTCCCTGCAGGGCGAGCATCGCCTGGCCGTTCACGCCCTTCTGGAAGCTCTGGAGGATGGCCTGAGAGGAACCCTGAGCCCGCACTACCACCTGTCTGCCATCGACCCTGGGGTCGGGAAGTCTCTCACCGTAGCCACGTTCCTGAAGGTCTGGAAGGAGCTGGGCTTCAACCCATCATCCAGCATCCTCATTGGCCTCTCGCGGCTGGAGGAGATCAGGACATATCTGCAAGCTGCAGGGCTCGACCGGCAGGACGTAGCGGTCCTCACCAGCAAACCCGAGTTCAACGAGCTGGGAGCGCCTGAGGACCAGTATGGCTCCGCGCCAATAATGTTCACGACGCAACAGATGATTGAGAGGCGCACGAGGGACCGCCTCTTCGCGGAGGCAGATGAGTTCCACTACAAGGGCCGTCCCCGAGCACTAAGGGTGTGGGACGAGAGCCTGGTGCCAGCGGAGCAGCTAACTGTCAGTGTGGACGAGCTGGGCACCCTACCAATAGCCACCCGCCGCCAGTCGCCCGCCTACGCCGCAGCGGTCCAATCAATGCTACCGGGGCTCTGGGAACTGAAGGACGGGGAGAAGTTCACAATACCAGCCAACCTTGCTGATGCCCCTGCGAGATCGCGGTCCTCAATCGGTTCGGCGGCGCTAATCGAAGACCTTACGCGGATGGCTGGTCAGGAGGTCACTGCTGTCCACATCGCACTGGGGGATGTCCATCTTCTCGGTGTGGGCCAGCCTCTCCCCAACGACTTCACCCCGGTGGTCATCCTGGATGCCTCGGGTCGCGTGCGCTCGACCTACGACGTCTGGGAAGCGGCGGGGGGCCCTCTACGGCGCCTCCCCAGCGCCACCAAGGACTACAGCAACCTTCGGGTCCACCTTTGGGAACGCGCGGTCGGGAGGGTAGCTATGCGGACCCCAGGCGCTGTTGAGGACGTCGTGGACGCTCTCGCTGAAATTATCGCGGAGGATGGCAAGTCAGAGTGGCTCGTGGTCCATTACAATGACCAGCCGTTCCAGCCGTTGCTGCGGGACAGCGTACGCCCCGAGCAGCGCGATCGGCTCCACTTTCTCACCTGGGGCATGCACCATGGGACGAACGCCTTCGCTGACTGCAAGAAGGTCGTCTTGATCGGGCAACTGACCTACGGAGCCCTTGGGTATCGTGCCTTGGCTGCCGCATGCGGGGCTTCGGTCGACGACGAAGATGTGCAGGACGAGCTCCGGGTGGGCGAGTATCGCCATCATCTCCTCCAGGCACTCACCAGAGCGTCGGCAAGGCACAGTCGCAACGGATTAGCGGGAACGTGCACCGCCTACGTTGTAGCGTCTCCAAACATTGGGGCACGAGGGTTGCTTCGCGAAGTCTTCCCCGGCTGCATGGTCGAGCGATGGTCACCGGACGTGCCTGAGGTCGGCGGGCGAGCAGGCCAGTTGCTGGAGCTCCTGGAGCAGGCGAGAGCTCAGAGGGTGCCTGAGGTTGCGAAGAGCGAGCTGAGGACAGCGCTGGGACTAACAACCTCGAACTTCAGCAGGCTCTTGAAGCAGCGCGACGTGCTGCGGTACCTGAACTCGCGTGGACTTCGAGTGGACCGGTATGCGATCGCTGTGCCCCCTGGGTTCGAGACCTATCTTGGTGGCGGGTTCACTGTAAACGAGTTGGACGACGAACCTCAGATCGACGCGGCTGTAGACTAACCGCCGGGCCCGCGATAATCGGGAGGCATATCAACCGGCTCCGGGTGCCCTGCGGCATCACGCGCTTCACAAGGAGCGCCGAGCCATGTCCACCGAAAAACAAAGGCGGTCTGCCCGCAAAGTTTCGTCCCGCCTCGGCTGCTGGTGGCGTTCGTGGATCGTCTTCACGGTGGCTTGGGTAGTCACCATCTTGGCGTTCGCGACCTTGCAAGGGGCTTGGGATCGGAGCGTCCTCACCGTCGTCCTGGCAGCGGCATCCTACCCGGTCCTCACGTTGCTCATCGGCTCTTCGATCGCTTGGGTCATCAGGGGGATGCGCTCGTGACGAACGACCCCTGGCCATCCCTGCGGCCTTCTACTCGATCATCATCAAGACGTCGGCGATCGACAGGTCTTTGGCAGGTGGACGCGAGCAGTTCTTTCGCCGCTATCCGCCAGCCTTCAGGAATGGGGCGCTGGTCAGCCTGCTCACCATGTCCATCAGCGACACCGAAGCGGTGTTGGCTGAGCTCAACGACCTCGGGCTGGTGCCTGGGGAGGACGTGGCTGTGGTCGACATGGCTCAAGGCCCGCTGCTGGAATGTCCAGGGATTGCGTTCCAGCGCCTGGAGGAGAGCTTCCCTGGGAGGTGGGTAGTGAACGTTGACGACGTGCACAGCGAGCTTGAGAGGCAGTCGGAGGCTCTGGCGTCGACCGTAGATCAGACGCTCAACTCCGTGTCCGGTGTACCAACTGGCTGGATCATCCTGGACACCCAAGAAGCCTACGGAGCTGTCGATAGCTGGGACGAGTACCTCTGCGCCCTTCGTACAGACCGCGGCTTCGTTCTCAATGTGCTACGCCACCAGTGGCTCGGTGAAGTGCAGCAAGATTGGTTTGACGATGACGGACAGCCCGTGCCCGAACACCGAGATGCCGACGGTGATCTGAAGCTGCCTGACGAGGTCGATGGCTGCACCGTGGTGGGGTTTATGCATGGCGGCTTTGTGGGGGGACTGGAGCCCGCTGGTCCCGATGAGGTCGAACTGGGTGTGCTCACGGAAGCCTCAGTCGCCGAGGCCCTCCGACGGCTGCGGTGGGACCCCTCGATTGCATCCGCCGTCGTGGCTGCCTGTAGAAGGTCCTGCTGAGCACAAACCTGCGCTAAATTATTGAGTTTTCTGCGCTGGGCGACATAGTCGGTCCATGCCAGCACCCGAGGCGCGCGCTCGCCAGATCATAGACGGCCAACTCGGAGCCGCCGGCTGGGTCCTCCAGGACCGGAACGAGATGAACCGCAGGGCAGCTCTTGGCGTGGCTGTGCGCGAGTATCCCCTGAAGAGTGGCCCATGCGACTACCTGCTCATCATCGACGGCAAGGCCTGCGGGGTCGTCGAGGCGAAGCCTGAGGGCACCACGCTCTCCGGGGTCGCGGAGCAGTCCGCCGTCTACCAGTCAAGCCTCCCAGAGCCTCTCGCCACCTGGGGCTCTCCCCTCCGGTTCGGGTACGAAGCGAGCGGCTCGGAAATCCAGTTCGCGGACCGTGTGGACCCCGACGCCCGCTCTCGCCGCCTGTTTGCCTTTCACCGGCCAGAAACCCTGCTGGGCTGGCTCAAGGAGGCCTCCAGTGTGCGTCTCCGGCTTACCAGCCTGCCGCCGCTTGAGACCGAAGGCCTGCGTGACTGCCAAGTGGAGGCCATCGAAGGGATTGAGCACTCATTGGCGCAGGACCAGCCGCGCACGCTGATCCAGATGGCCACGGGCGCGGGCAAGACCTTCACTGCCGCCAACCTGTCGTACCGCCTGCTCGCCCATGCCGGAGCCAAGCGCATCCTGTTCCTGGTGGATCGGAACAACCTCGGGCGACAGACGCTCAAGGAGTTTCAAGCCTTTCGCCCCCATGGCACCGGGCGGCTCTTCACCGAGCTGTACAACGTCCAGCGCCTGGGTCCCGCAGGGCTCGACGGGGACGCCAAGGTCGTCGTTTCTACCATCCAGCGGGTCTTCTCGCAGCTCTCAGGCTCCGAGCTGTCGGAGGAGGAAGAGGAGGCCAGCGGTTGGGAGAACGGCGGCACCGCCCTGCCCAGGGTCGTGAGCTACAACCCTGGCTTTCCTCCCGAGACCTTCGACATCGTCATCGTCGACGAGTGTCACCGCTCAATCTACGGCTCCTGGCGGCAGGTGCTCGACTATTTCGACGCCCACATCATTGGGCTCACCGCCACGCCATCGGTCCACACGCTCGCGTTCTTCGGCAAGAACCTGGTCGCCGAGTACCCTTACGAACGGTCGGTAGCTGACGGGGTCAACGTGCCCTTCGACATCTTCCGCATCCGCACCCAGATCGGCGAACACGGCAGCCGCATCCCCGCGGGCTTCGAGGTCCCCAAGCGCGACCGGCACACCAGGCGCGAGCGGTACGAGCAGCTCGACGAGGACCTGGTTTACGCGGCCAGCGACCTCGACCGCTCGGTGATCGCTCCCAACCAGATCAGGACGGTTCTGGAGACCTACCGGGACACGATTGCGACCGAGCTCTTCCCCGAGAGCCACCCTTCGCGCACCGAGGTCCCTAAGACCCTGATCTTCGCCAAGGACGACAACCACGCCGAGGAGATCGTCAAGCTGGCCCGTGAGGTCTTCGGGAAGGGCAATGAGTTCGCCAAGAAGATCACCTATCGGGTGACCGGGGTCGATCCCGAGCAGCTCATCAGCGCCTTTAGGAACGACTACAACCCGCGCATCGCGGTCACGGTCGACATGATCGCGACCGGCACCGACGTGAAGCCGATCGAGGTCTTGATGTTCCTGCGCGACGTCCGCAGCGAGCTGTACTTCGAGCAGATGGTCGGGCGAGGCGTCCGAACCGTGAACCCCAGCGACCTGGCCCGCGTCACGCCCGATGCGAGGGCCAAAGACCGTTTTGTGCTGATCGACGCAGTAGGGGTCACAGAAAGTGCAAAGCACGTCGCCAGGCCCCTGGAGCGGGACCGCACGGTTTCATTCGGCACCCTGCTGGAACAGGTGGCAGCCGGGCGCAGCGACGAGGACGCCGTCTCCACGCTGGCCGGTCGCCTCGCCAAGCTCGACCGGAAGCTGACCCAAGAGCAGAAGGACAAAGTCATCGCTGCTACTGGCGGCACCACCCTCACCCAACTTGCCGGGCGGCTTGTGGACGCGATCGACTTGGACCGCATCATGCGCCTGGCCCCCTCGCCGGACCAGGAGGAGGCAAAGGCTGCCGAGCTGCGCGAAACGGCACTGGAGCCCTTCAACGACCCCAAGCTGCGCAATCTCCTGATCGAGCTCAAGCTGCTCAGCGAGGTCACGATCGACCTGGTGTCCCCCGACGTCGTTATCTCTACCGGGTTCGACGAGAAGGCAGCGCAAGAGCTGATCGCCAGGTTCGGCACGTTCTTGGACGAGCAGCAGGACGAGCTGGTCGCGCTCACCATCCTCTACGGCAAGCCGCAGGGGGCCGCGCGGCTGACCTATGCCAGCTTGCAGGAGCTGCGCGATGCCATGATGCGCCCGCCGTGGCTGCTCCAGCCTCTGGCCCTGTGGAGCGCCTACAGGCGGCTTCAGGGCGACAAGGTGCGGGGGAACCCTGCCAAGGTGCTTACCGACATCGTCGCGCTCGTGCGGTTCGCAACTGGGCGGACGGACAGCCTGGCCCCGCTCTCCTCGCGCATAGCGGGCAACTTCAACCTGTGGCTGGGCCGTGAGGAGAAGGCAGGGCGGGTCTACACCCAACAGCAGCTTGCCTGGCTTGAGGCGATCCGCGACCACCTCTCAGCAAACATCGAGCTGGACTTGCGTGACCTCCAAGACCTACCGCAGTTCACCCAGCGCGGCGGGGTGATCGCTGCGCGAACGGCGTTCGGCCCACGGCTCGAAGCGGTGATCGAAGACGTGACGCAGGCGCTGGTGGCTTAAGGGGGCTGAGTGGCAAGCGTGCAGAATTTGGGGGCCCTCGCGGGTGCGCCTGTCGAGGTGCCTCGGGAACTGCCAGCTGGTTGGCGCTGGGAACGGCTCGGCAGGTACAGCGGGAACCGCTCCCAGTCGGTCGACCCCGCGAAGGCGCCCGATCAGGAGTTCGAGCTTTTCAGCGTACCGAGCTTCGATGTTGGCTCGCCCGAACGCGTCTCCGGCAGGAGCATCGGGTCGAGCAAACAATTCGTGAGCGGGGGCGATGTCCTGCTCTGCAAGATCAATCCTCGTATTAACCGGGTTTGGGTCGTCGGTCCCTCGACTGGCCTACTGCAGATCGCATCGACGGAATGGATTAGGTTCCCGCCCAACGCTGAGGTTCTGCCGGAGTTCTTAGGGCATTACCTGCGTCTGGAGCAGCTCCGCGCGTTCCTGGCGATGAATGTCTCGGGTGTAGGTGGTTCGCTCATGAGGGTGAAAGCGCGTACCCTCGCCGACTACCCCGTTCCCATACCGCCCCTGGACATCCAACGGCGTATCGTGGCTCGCATCGACGAACTCTTCACCGAGCTGGTTGATGGGGAAGCCGCTCTGGCTCGCGCTCGGGACGATTTAGAAACCTACCGCAAGTCGCTCCTGAGGTCTGCCTTCATGGGGGAACTCACTGCCGACTGGCGTGCGGCCCACCCGACCATTGAAACGGGCCAGCAGCTGCTACAGCGCATCCTGGCCGACCGCCGGAACCGATGGGAGGCCGATCCAAAAAACCGGGGAAAGCGATTTCCACTGCCGGCTGTGCCGAGCGCACTCAGCGAGATCCCAGCTAATTGGACGACTGCCGACTTGGAGACGCTCTCGGTCGAGCCCTCACGAAATGGCTTATCTGTGAAAGAGGCCACGGAGCCAACTGAGGTACGAGCACTTAGGCTGAATGCCCTGAGCGATGGGGGCGTGAGGTGGGAAAATCACCGCTTTCTGCCAAGGCGCACCGATGAAGTGACACAGTACACTCTTCGTTCGGGCGACCTACTTGTAAGTAGAGCCAATGGTTCGCCGAAATTAGTTGGCCGCTGCTCGTTGGTGTTAGAGCCGCCTGTAGGCATGATCTTTCCCGACACCATAATTCGTTATCGGCTCGGCGGTGACCACGTGGTCTGGCAGTGGATTGCCTTGATGTGGGGGGCTCCGCCTGTCCGCCAACAACTACTTTCCCTCGCAAAGTCCACGGCTGGCATCCTGAAGGTCTCCCAAGGTGACATCCGGCGGGTGGGGCTGCCTTTACCACCTCACTCCGAGATGGCTGCGGCCGTTGCCTTAGTGAGCTCCTGCCTGGAAGAAGCAAATGACGGGCAGAGCGCGACAGAGCTGCAGGCCGCACACTCCGGTCAGCTCCGCCAGTCCATCCTCAATGCCGCCTTCCGAGGGGAACTCGTCCAGTGAACGAACAGACGCTTGTTGCGAAGGTCTGGAGCTATGCGCACGTCCTCAGAGACGATGGTGTGTCCTTCGGCGACTACCTCGGCCAGATCAGCTTCCTGCTGTTCCTCAAGATGGACGAGGAGCGCACCAAGTTCCTGGGGGAGCCTTCAGCTATCCCCGAGACCTGCCGCTGGGACACTCTGCGCGGCAAGTCCGGCGCGGCGCTGGAGTTGCACTACAAGCAGGTCCTGGAGACGCTGGCGAAGCGGGACGACATCGTCGGTACACTCTTTCTAAAGGCCGAGAGCA
Organism: Altererythrobacter sp. TH136; assembly: GCF_007065885.1. Lineage (NCBI taxonomy): Bacteria > Pseudomonadati > Pseudomonadota > Alphaproteobacteria > Sphingomonadales > Erythrobacteraceae > Altererythrobacter > Altererythrobacter sp. TH136. The sequence continues at coordinate 1,193,974 of NZ_CP041409.1, forward strand.
AGATCGGTGACCCGGCCAAGCTCCAGCGGCTGGTATCGCTGATCGACGGCGAGACCTGGATGGGCCTCAACGTGGACGTGAAGGGCACGATCTACGAGGGCCTGCTGGAGCGCAATGCGGGCGAGGTAAAGTCAGGAGCCGGGCAGTACTTCACGCCGCGCCCCGTCATCGAGGCCATGGTGGAGGTGATCGACCCCGAGCCTGGTGAGACTGTGAGTGACCCTGCAGTTGGCACAGGAGGCTTCCTCCTGGCCGCCTATGAGCACATGCGCCACAAGCCTGCCGCCAGCGATCGCGCCATGGCCCGCAGGATGCGCGAGGAGAGCTTCCACGGCACCGACGTGGTCCCGGAGGTCGTGCGTCTCTGCGCCATGAACCTCTACCTCCACGGGATCGGCGGCTCAGCCTCCCCGGTGAAACAAAAGGACGCCCTACTCTCTGACGACGGTCAGCGGTTCGACCTGGTCCTCACAAACCCGCCCTTCGGCAAGCGTCAGTCCTTCCGCATCGTCAGCGCTGAAGGGGCGATCGAGAGCGAACGCCAGGACTACGTCCGCGACGACTTCGTGGTCACCACGGGCAACAAGCAGCTTAACTTCCTCCAGCACATCATGACCATCCTGAAGAGCACTGGATCGGCAGCGGTCGTGCTCCCTGACAACGTGCTGTTTGAGGGGGGGGGCTGGTGAGGCGCTGCGCCGGAAGCTGCTCAAGGATTTTGACTTCCACACGCTCCTGAGGCTCCCGACGGGCATCTTCTACAGCCAGGGTGTGAAGGCCAACGTGCTCTTCTTCGACGCGGCCCCGGCAGGCGAGCGCGTGGCGACCGAGGCTCTGTGGGTCTACGACCTCCGAACCAACCAGAAGTTCACCCTCAGGACCCGCCCGATCCGCCGGGCCGACCTGGACAACTTCGTGACCTGCTACGGTCCCAAGCACGCCCGCCACAAGCGCGAGGAGACCGAGCGGTTCCGCAAGTTCACCTATGAGGAGCTGGAGAAGCGAGACAAGGTCAACCTCGACATCTTCTGGCTTCGGGACGACAGCGCCACCGACCCAGACAGCCTGCCTCCGCCTGATGAGATAGCGGCGGAGATCGTCGTGAACCTTGAGGAGGCCCTCGAGAAGTTCAGGAGTGTGGCGGCCAAGCTGGGGGCGGAGCCTGCGGAGTGAGCACGGTTGCGTTCGAGGAGGTCGTCCGCTCGGTAGATGAACTGATGGGCGTGAAGGCCGTTTTCGGTCCACTAAAGGGTCGGGCGGTCTGCTTCGCATCCAGGGGCGACGCTGCGCTCAAGGGCCGAAAGCACTTTCAGTCGTCAAGGATCGCGTCGGAGTACGCCTTGGAGCGCCCCTACCTCATAACCATCGGTGGTGGGGCGCAGGTGCGTGACAACCTCGGCGGCTGCGTCCTCAACGTCTCCAGGGTCAGCAAGGCCTATGGGCTGATGGAGGCCTTCTACCTCGATCCCGAGGAGCGACGCCGTCTCGCGCAGTGGCCCGTCGCAACAGGGCTCTTAGACATCTACGAGGTCGAAGGCTTTCCCCACCTGGTCAACGACCTTGGCCTTCCCGACCGGACAATCCTTGCGAACGCCTTCGACATCATCGTCCGGCCCCAAGGAAAAACAGAGGCCCTCTGGGACGCCCTCCAGGGAGCCAAGCTGCGACTTCTGGACCTACCCCCGCTTCCGAACTTCAGGGAACCCCCGAGTGTGCGCCAGGTAGGCACGATGCTCCCCAAGAGTTACGCCAAGGAAGAGGGAACCCGTATCTCTCGCGAGGTCCAGCTACTCGAACGAGACAGTCAGCTCGCCAGAGATGCTCGCCAGGCGAACCGGGACAAGAACGGCGGCGACCTGGGTTGTGAAGGCTGCGATTTCACCGACCCGCTGGACGGCATGTTCGACGTCCATCACCTCGTGCCACTCATGTATGGCGCACGGCAGACGACCCTGGCCGACCTCGTCATCCTATGCCCCCTCTGCCATCGCTGGTCGCACAAGAAGGGCAAGGGTCAGCTCGACCCGCTACCTCTCGAGGAGCTCAAGGCGGCGAGAGGCGGTTCCGGTCGAGTTGGGACCGACCCCAAAGCGCCCACTTCAAACCTGGGCACCTTGGCAATGGCCTCGGCCAGAGCCTTCACCGAAGGCTTCCCGTAGCGGCGGCCTGTGGTCTTCGGAGAATGCCCCTGGATGGCATCGACGACGCGCTCCTCAATGCCTGCGCTGTAGGAGATGGATTTGAAGGTGTGCCGCCAGGCGTGGTTCGGCTTGATGCCGGGATCAGTGATGCCGACCTCCTTGCGCACCCACTCGGCCAGTCGCTCGCCTACCTTCTTGAAGTGGCGGTTGCTGTCTCCTTCGACGCGCTGGCGCTCGGGTTCATAGAACAGCGGTCCCTCTGACTGCGCCTCGACCATCGTTAGGAACCCTTGTTCGATCAAGTGCTCGTGCAGAGGCACCACTCGAGCCTCCTTCGTTTTCACAGTGCCTGCCTCAGGGGTGATCCTCACAGTCCAGATGCCGTCGACCCGCTGCACATCCTCCTTTCTGAGCTGGCTGAACTCGTTCACACGAGCCCCGGTGTAGGCGCAGAGCCATGGTATCCATCGGCGGGCCCTGGCGTGGCTGGCGGCGACCCGAGGGCTCGCGGGGGCGAGGGTGGCAGAGAGGATCGCCTTCGCTTCCTGAGCGGTGAAATCGGGGTCCCGCAGCCGGGCCTTCCTCGGAGTTCGAACGATCACTCCCGTCGCTGGGTTCGCATGCAACATCCGCTCCTCTACAGCCCAGGCCAAAGCTGCTCGCACAGACGTGATGTACTTGTCGCGCACCGTCACTGGATCGCGAGACGTACCCTTCCGGGAAGGTTGAGCTAACAGGTCGTCGCGCCACTCCATCAGCTTCTCTGGGGTCAAGCGGGTGGCATCATCATGCCCAAGGAACTGGATCAGGCGCTCGATGTAGCGCCGCCATTCGTCACGCACGCCAGGTGACAGCCCCTGGGCCGCTGCGTAACCGTCGTAGATCGTCAACAGGGAGAGGGACCGCTTGTGAGCGGGGGCCGCGCGATCCAGCTCCGCGACTGGGGTCGGCTCAGTCGGTGTGGGGACATGGTCTCCGTCCAGCCGTCGCAGCTTGTCTTCACAGACTGAAATCGCTGCATCGTTCAGCGCCCTGTACAGGAGGCCCATGGCTTCGACTTGAGACGTGTCGACTACCAAATCGGATGCTTCGATCAGATAGCCCGCCTCGTCCTCCCATAAGCTCCGTAATCCTTCGTGGTCTCCGATTGCCCGCAGGTCGCGATACACGGCCAGCATCATCTCCGTGGTTTCGCGTGCCTTCTCGCTCCATCGCCGCACTGGATCGCCAGACCAGTTTGCAGCGGGTGCCCCCCGAGCTTCCAGGTCCGCACATACGTTCTGATAGAGCTCCCGCTCGCCCAGGTCGTATCTCGCCAGGTCATCCTCCTCGAGGGATTGGGAGCGGAACAGTTCGGCCAGGTAAGCGATCCGTGGTGGATCGAGCGCATCGAAAGCGCCGTCCAATTTCCGCTGAGCGGTGGCGATCATGACCTCGTAAGCCTGCGCGGCAGCCTCATAACGGCTATGGAAGCCTTGGCTGCCCTCCTGCCCCAGAGAGACCTTGAGCTCTGTCTTCCCGCCGCAGAAGGGCCTGAGCTCCTCCGGGATCACCCGCCGAAAGCTGCGCCGCCCCGACCGGTGCTTCAAAATGTGCATGATGTAGAGACCCACAATTTGTACCTCCGCCATGTACCGTGGCGAAGCTGAAGGCTCAGTAAATCCGGGGTTTTTCTGCGAGGCCAGTGCCTTGCGGAGGAGTGGTGCCGCTTACAGGACTCGAACCTGTGACCCCATCATTACGAAAGCAAGTATCGCCCTGCGATAACCTGAGCGTTTTCAGATGTTTGTAGCCCAGATGGAAAAGGTTTTTGCTGCTGACCCAAGCCTGTCCCAAGTTGCGCAGTCACCATCAACGCCCAACTTCCTATTGAAAGAACTTTGGTAGGACGGAACCCTAAAATGTCACCCGTTCTATACCCGTCAAGCCCGATGGCGGGCACCCTGGCCGGCTTGCAAGTGTGTGCATCAACGTCGGCAGGCGACCGGTGTTGGCTGCTGGTGCCCCCTCCCCCTGAAGCCGGATAACAGCGTCTGCTTTTGAGGCTCTGGCCGACGTCACCGAATGACCGAGAATGGGTGGAAAGCAGACATTGTAGTCTCAGCGCAGTCTTAGCGAACCTAGGTTTTCCTGCGGCAATCGCCGGTATAGGCCGCCGAAGAGCTTCTGTTTCGTTGGCTTGGAGACGTTATGACGATCGTTGCTGCCTATCTGTATCAACACGGCAGGCGTGTCCGACCGGTCACCCTGAGCGAGAAGATCGACTGTCCTGAAGACAAGTCCGAGTTCGTTTGGATCGGAATAACAGACCCAACTGACGAAGAACTCCAGCTACTGCAAAGAAATTACAAGCTACATCCACTCGCGGTTGAGGATGCACGCAAAGGCGATCAACTTCCCAAGATCGACGTTTATGAAGACCAACTATTTGTAGTAGCTCGGACAGCGCATCTCACAGCGTCGGATGAGATTGCCTATGGCGAGACAGCAATATTCGTTGGCCACAGTCACATAATCACAATCCGGCACGGCTCTGCTCGTAGTCACAGCCCACTGCGCGAGCATCTCGAAGCGTCACCGTCCCTGCTAAATCACGGAGTTGACTACGTCTTGCACGCGATCCTGGATTTTGTCGTCGATGGCTACCTCCCGCTCGTGGAGACCATCGAAGATGAGGTTCTCCTAATGGAGCAGCGGACTCTCGACGCCTTTTTGAAGCGTGACGACATCAATCGCATTTTCAAGCTGCGCCGCGAGCTGATCCGGTTTCAGCGAGTGCTAGGGCCCATGAATGAACTCGCAGCCAAGCTCGTCCGGCTTCAACTCCCTTGCATTGATGAAGAGACCCGGCCGTATTTCAGCGATGTCCTTGATCATATTCGCCGAGTTCAGGGCATGGTGGATGCGTTAAGGGAAGTTCTCAGTTCCGTATTCGAGTTCAGCAACCTGCTTGAGCAGCAGCGTACCGGAGACATCACCCGGCAGCTCGCCGCTTGGGCTGCTATCCTCGCTGTGCCGACTGCCATTGCGGGTATCTACGGCATGAACTTCGACAATATGCCGGAGCTACAAACTCGATACGGCTACTTTGTCGTGCTTGCAGCGATTTTGGCAGCTTGTTCCATTCTTTACATTCGCTTCAAGCGAGTGGGATGGCTTTGATATCGACTGTCTGCCCCAGGACTGCCAGTCTCTTTAGGCCGCATAGGCTACAAGCTGACCTTTCGCTCTCGGCCGTTGCAGCGGTCTCCGCGGAAGCTCGATCTCGAAGCGAATCTGAAAGCTGATTGCTAAAACAGAGCGATGGTGGCTAGGGCGCGCGTGTGCCAAGGCTTGAGCCTCCACCGCCAGAGGAACTGCATTCGGCTCTAGCTGGTGCCTACAAGGCCGCAGCTGATCGATATGAGGCGGCTCTTGCGAGCGAGCGCGACCCGGCCCGGCGTGCCCACCTTTTGCGAAGCATTGCAGGTGAATGCCGTTTAGCGGCGGTGCACCTGGACCGAGCCAAGCAAGCCCGCTCTGGCGGGGAGCAATCCGAAAGATCAGAATGACTAGTCCGCATGACGGTCACGGCAAATCAGGCAAGATCAAGCTCGCGCTCGGTGCGCTCGGAGTCGTCTTCGGCGACATCGGCACCAGCCCGCTTTACGCATTGCGGGACACATTCGGCGGCCACCATCCGCTCCCGCTTGATAGGCTCCATGTCTTCGGCATCGTGAGCCTCATGTTCTGGTCGATGATGATAATCGTTACGATCAAATACGTCGCGATCATCATGCGCGCTGATAACAAAGGCGAAGGCGGAAGCTTAGCGCTGCTGGCATTGATCAACCGGAGCACACCCGGACGCAAGTGGTCCGCCGGGGTCGTCCTTCTGGGTGTATTCGCTACTGCTCTGTTTTACGGCGACAGCATGATCACCCCCGCCGTATCCGTGCTCGGCGCGGTCGAAGGCTTAGCGATCTTCCAGCCCGCGATGGGTCCCATGGTTGTCCCGATCGTGATTGCGATCATGGTCGGGCTCTTCTTCATTCAAAGCAGGGGCACGGCTAAGGTCGCCACGTTCTTTGGTCCGATCATGCTGCTGTATTTCGGCACGATCGCCACTCTCGGTGCCATCAGCATACTAGCGATGCCTGGCGTCATTGCTGCCCTTAGCCCGCATTACGCGGTCATCATGTTCGCGGCCGACCCGTGGCATGGCTTTCTTGCCATGGGGGCAGCGGTTCTGGCTGTGACGGGGGCAGAGGCCCTTTATGCTGATATGGGTCACTTTGGCCGCAACCCAATCAGAGTGTCGTGGCTGACACTCGTCTATCCCGCCCTGACACTGAACTATCTTGGACAAGCGTCACTGTTGCTTCGTGACAGCACTAGCTTGCAGAGCCCATTCTACCTTTTGGCTCCTGAATGGTTCCAATGGCCCCTGCTGCTGATCGCTAGCGCCGCAGCAATTATCGCAAGCCAAGCGGTGATCACGGGAGCGTTCTCGGTAACGCAGCAAGCGATCCAGCTCGGCTTTATTCCTCGCATGCAGATCAAGCACACCAGCGAGGCAGCAGCTGGGCAAATCTACGTTCCGGTGGTCAATTGGGCGTTGATGATCGCTGTCATTGCGCTCGTGCTGATTTTCCAAAGGTCCGAAAACCTCACCGCCGCTTACGGGATCGCAGTGACCGGCGCGATGCTGATCGACAACGTGCTCTTGGCGGTCGTGCTCTTCCACTTGTGGAAGTGGAAGCCGTGGGTGTCGCTTCCGCTGCTCGCAATCTTCTTTACACTTGATGTCGCTTACCTGGGTGCAAACCTCATGAAGGTTCCGGATGGTGGTTGGGTGCCGCTGGTAATGGGGGTATTCATCTTCACTCTCCTGACCACCTGGTCACGAGGCCGGTCGCTCATGCACCAAGCGATGACCGATAACAGCCTACCGATCGAGGTGTTCGCGAAGAGCGCATGCACCAGCGCGACGCGGGTGCCTGGCACCGCTGTTTTCATGACGTCCACCGGCCAAGGCACCCCCTCGGCTCTCTTGCACAACCTCAAACACAATAAGGTCTTGCACGAGCGTGTGGTGATTTTGACGGTGAAGATAAGGGACGTGCCCTTCGTCGCGGAGGCCGAAAAGATTCAAGTTGAGGACATCAGCGATGGTCTATTCCGGGTCGCCCTCAATTATGGTTTCATGGAAGAGACTGACATCCCTGATGCCTTGGCGCGGACGCAAATGTGCGGTCGGCCCTTCTCGATGGTTGAGACAAGCTTCTTCCTTTCACGCCAGACGCTCATTGCGTCAGAGAAACCCGGCATGGCGATCTGGCGAGAAAAGCTATTCGCATGGATGCTGCGCAATGCCGCTACACCGATGGTGTTCTTCCGACTTCCGACAAATCGGGTCGTCGAACTTGGAAGCCAGGTGGAGATTTAAGGGGCGTTCAGCGCTGACTCCGGCGTGGCCTCCATTTTCTCGTGTGATGACTGCTTTGGGTCGTTTGCAGACCGACAGCTTTTTGCCGACGCAGCAAGCAAGCCGCCTGTCCGCGCTCAGTCGAGGTGGAGCTTGGCTTCTACGACCGATTTTGGGTGGGAAGCGGACGGCGTGAAGTTACCTGTCCATCTCAGCGGCCTTTGCCGCATCTCGTTTTTTGTAGGCTATTGCCGCCTTCAAAATGTTCCGCGACCGATCAGGTTCGCCTCCTTCCGAGAGGCGGACCATCTGCTCGCAGAACCAAGCTTGCGCCCCACCAGCGTTGAGCGCCTTGATCGACTGATAACGGCTCTTGGGTCCGAGAAATGCTGGACCGAGCCTCAAATGTTGTTCAAGCCGTGGCAGTGCATCGATCTTGCCGGAAAGAAGGTCTGCCGGTGACTCCGGGGCGGCGCACAAGGGGCGCGCGATGCCGATCAGGTCTACGCTGCCCTCGGCCAAAGCAGCGTTCATCGCAGCGGCGCTTCGAAACCCCCCTGTGACCATGAGCTTTGTCCGCTTGAGACTGCCTCGAATGCGCGGCGCGAACTCAAGAAAGTAGGCTTCTCGTGCCTGCGTCGCCGCATAAGCACCGTCTGCCTTGCCACTGATGCCCGCCATCTTGGGCGCTTCATAGTTCCCGCCTGAGACTTCGAGGAGGTCGATGCCCTCTTGGTCCAGCCACCCCGCTACCTTGATGCTGTCTTCGATGTCGAAGCCACCGCGTTGGAAGTCCGCAGAGTTCAACTTCACACCGACGCCGAAGCTGTCACCCACGGCACTTCGGACAGCGCGCACGATTTCCAGCAGAAGCTTTGCCCTGTTCTCCAGAGTGCCACCCCACTGGTCGTCTCGCTTGTTCGTCCGAGGCGAGAGGAATGAGGAAAGCAGGTATCCATGCGCGCCGTGAACTTGGACGCCGTCGAACCCAGCATCGCGTGCAACAATGGCGGCGCTTACAAAGCGTCTCTGGACATCGGCGATATCGTCGGCGGTCATCGCCACCGGCTGGCCGAACTTCGCCGTAGGACCGAGCGAGAATGCGACTGCGGAAGGTGCCTTCGGCGCGGGATTGATATTGTAAGGAGTCTGCCTGCCCCCGTGCGAGAGTTGCGCCCACATCGCTGTTCCGTTGGTCTTCCCGGCCTGCGCGAATGCCGCGAGACGTTCTCGCATCAGGTCGTCAGGTTCGCGGTCGATGATGACGTTACCCGCCCGCTCAAGGTGCGTTCGGTCAACTTGGATATTGCCGGTCAGAAGTAGACCGATGCCACCGTTCGCCCAGCGTCCATAGAGGCGGATTAGTCCGTCCGACGGACGGCCCGCAGCGTCAGCTAGACCCTCAGTCATCGCAGCTTTGCAGAGCCGGTTCTTCAAGGACTGCCCGTTCGGCAAGGTCAGCGGGTCAGCAAACGATGTCATATTGGCTCCTGCGGGTTTCAGACCTCATATTGCCCGGACCCATTCACGCCAATGATGTCTCGCCTGTCCGCGCCCCAAAGTCTGCTTTGGGTCGCTTGCGGACAGGCGGCTTAGGTCAGCGCGAGGTTATTAGCGGACCTTCGCAATGGGCGGCGTCGAAGTCCTTTCGCCCACATTTTCCGCACTTCAAGTTCTTGGCCAAGTGGCTAAGCCGCGTGTCCGCCCCGCGCCTCATAAGGCGCTCTAGCAACTTGTCCGGATTGCATCGGCGAACATGCCCACACTTGCAGCTCAGCTTGAGCCAATAGCCCATCTTCGCAATGCCGGAAGCCCATCCACCTGGGCTAGAACGAAAGCGGAACAGCCTGCAAGGTCGTGAATCGCGAAACCACTTTCCTACAGTGTGCCAGCATGAGTAGCTGGGGGCATGCGTCGTCTCGATCGAACTGAGCTTGAATTTTTGATGCTGCTGTTCGTGGGGTTGGTGCCTGCGGCGTATTACACGGTGCACTTTTTGATAGCTCTGCTCTGAACCCGGAATAACGGAAACATCCTTATCCGCTGCGGCATCACTTCCCCCGATCGCTCACAGGTGCGCGTGGCGTTTAACGCAGCCGGGGACGTTCTCAGAAGTGCTACTCACGCGCGAGCATGCTAATTTGGCCACGACAGTCCGCCAACTAACATGCGTCAACGATGAAAACGATGACCGCTATCTTCACCAGGCGGCCGTCAAGCAGCAGCCCTACGAAAGCTGGCCGGGTAAGAGTTGGTCGACTTGGCCCCAGCCGGCCAGCGCCTTGGAGTTGGCACGTTTGATCAGTTGGGCTGCGTCCCTAGTGGTGAACGCCGCAGCGCTATCGATTTTCTTAAGTTCACTCCAAGTCACTGGTGCAGCAACTGGCGCGCCCTTCCTGGCACGGACCGAATAGGGCAGCACCGCGGTCGCCGTCCTGCCGTTTCGCAGATAGTCGAGGAAGATGCGCCCCGCCCGCTCCTTTTTAAGCAGCGCGACCGTGAAGCGATCTGGAGACAGCTCGGAAAGCGCAGTACACAAGCTGAGCGCAAAACCACGCACCGCTTCCCAATCGGCCTGCGGGATCAATGGTACAACGACGTGGACGCCCTTACCGCCGGTCAGCAGCGGGAAGCTGGCGAGATTGAGCTGCTCGAGCGCGTCACGCACAATCAGAGCTGCTTCCCGAACCGCTTCGAAGTCCAGGCCTTCGTCCGGATCGAGGTCGATCACAAGCCGATCGGGCGCTTCCACATTCGTCACCAGGCTGCCCCAGCCGTGGAACTCCACTGTATCAGCCTCGACGCACTCTAAAACGCCTCGAGTGTCCTCAACGTGGAGGTAGTCCTCTGTGCGGCCATTCTTCTGCATTATCGGCATGCGTGCGACGGCCTTGCCAAAAGTGCCAGGATCAGTGGGCGGATGATTGAGATTACGCTGGAACCAGCAACTGCGGCCCGAGCAGCGAACGAGGTTCAGGGGGCGCCGCGCGACCCACTTCAGCATCACCGGCGCCAGCGCGGCGTAATACTCTCTGAGGGTCGCCCGATCGATGTTTGGCGAGCGCATGTGGGGCTCGGAAGAACGAGCCGTTCGGGCGGTCCGAAAGGCATGCGCAGGTTCTACGACCTCGATCACCGTCGCGTGGCGGGCAAGCTCCTCGCCCCGCAAAGTTTTGACGCGCACTCGTAGCCCAGGCAGCAGCCAGCCGGTCTCCTTTCGAGGCTCCATTGGCAGGATGGGTTTGTCTGTTCGCAGGGTCTCGGCGGCTTGCCAGAAACGGTCGCGCGCCGGGTGCGATAGCGTCACCATCGCGCCGCCGGCGTATTCGAGACCGCCTTCTTTCTCACGGGCCAGTAGCGCCACCGGCGCCCGGTCGCCTTTGCTGGTGCCGATGACTAGGAATTCTTCCTGAGTGAAGGTTTTGGTCTTCAGCCAACGCTTCGAGTACCCGCTTGTGTAGCGGCTTCCGAGTTTCTTGGAGACGATGCCTTCAAGCCCCATGCGATCAGCAGCTTTAAACAGGTCGGCACCTTTGCCAACGATGCCTTCGCTGAAGTGGATTGGCTGTGAAGGGTTCACCGGTCCGATCAGCCTTTCGAGGGCTGCACGCCTTTCCTCGATTGGCTGGTTGCGCAAGTCGCGCCCATCGAGGTGCAGTAGGTCGAATGCCATGAACACCAGCTCGTGAGGCCGCTGGGCGATGGTAGCCCGCAGGCTGGCAAAGTCGCTTCGGCCTTTCGCGTCCTGCACGATCACTTCGCCGTCCAGGATTGCACTGGCGCATGGAAGACACTCTGCCGCATGCACCAACGGGTGGTAGCGTTCCGTCCAGTCGTGCGCGTTGCGGGTATAGGCGCGCACCACCCCTTCAGCGATGTGGATCTGGGTCCGGTAGCCGTCGTACTTGATCTCGTGGATCCAGCCGTCTCGCTCCGGCGGGGTGTCGGCCAGGGTTGGCAGCAGCGGCTCAACAAAGCGCAGGACGGCCGGGGTCGGTCCGGACGCGAGCGGCCCGTGGTCCGGCTGCTCGTGATATACGACGTCGCCTAAATTGCGCCGATCGACAAGTTCGCCGCACGCTGGGCAAGCATGAAAGTGCTCAGCCTCAGCCAGGGCGGGAGCGATCGCCGCTTTGCGATTAGACGCCTTCCGGCGTTGATCTGAGATACGCGCCACGGCGGAGTCAACCTAACCGCCAAGACGGGGTTCCTTCCCCGGGACGGACTCGCCTTGGCGCAAAACGGATTCGCTTCAGCGCGCAAGGTGGAACGGGCGATTCCAGCGAGCACTTCTTTGGACATGCCAATCCCCGAAGCCACCTCTTGCTCCGTCATCCAAGGAATCACGTATGACGCAGGCACGCGAAGCCTGAGGCTCACGTTCAAGGGCGGCCGGCATTACTCCTACGTGGATGTTGCGCCCGAGCTTTACGAAGAGCTGCGCGATGCGCGAGTTCATCCAGCTCTCGAACCCTCACACGGCTGACGCGTAAGGGTCTTTGTGGTCACAGACGGGCTGCAGGAGTCTGCCGTCTCGTTACCTGTTTACGGTCGCAACGATCTTTGCCTAGGTGGCAAGGTCCGCGGGCGCCGCTATGGAAGCCTATGATTTTCGCCAAGATCGACCACTGGATCGGTCGGACTCTTTTCGTCCCGCCAATCGTCAAGTTTTGCCAAATCACCCGCCAGAGCCAGTTTGCCGTTTCCCGCCTCTTCTGGTTCATCGCGGCCCTGGACGGGTTCTACCGCGCGGAAACGCTCGTGGGGTCTCTCCTGTGGGGCGCATTGAGCTTGATTATGATGATCTCGGCCGCTCGTCGCGCGGACCAGCCGACGGCGAGCTTCATGTTTTTCCGGTTGCTTGCTGTCTTTTTGCTTTTAGCGGATGTCCTAAAAGGCATCCTCACCAGCGACTGGGCTGGGTTCGAGTTCTGGATTTTTGTTCTGGTGGCTGAGTATGCCGCGATAATTCGGACCATACCCCCAAAAGATGCCGCGGAGAGGAAGTTACGACGAGCGCACTCTCCCATCAATTGAGGCGGTTCTCCCGGCCCTAGTCTTAACCATTGGGCCGAGATTAATTGGCAAATTAAGTACCCTTCCTTCGCCCTGAGCCGCGCGCCTTGCTGTGCGCTCAAAACTGTGTTGTTCTCTACTCGGGGTCGTGCTGCCGAGTCGGCACAGGGGGAGTTAAATCAATGAAGAGACTATCAAGCGCTCTATTGGCAGCGGGTCTTATGGCCATGTCTGTGCCGGCACTTGCGGAGCCTTACGTCGATTACACGCCGCAGAAGGGCTACTGGCAGATCAACGCAATCGAGGTCGATCCCAACCATGTCGACGATTATTTGACGGGTCTCCGCACGTCTCAGGTCAGCGGCTTCGAAGTACTCAAGCGGCGCGGTATGATCGATGATTACAAGTTCATGGTACGGAACGGCTACGTGAAGGGTTCGCCGAACGTGATGATCATGACCCACTCACCCACCTCGGCGAATCTCGACGCGGACAAGGCCAGGGACAAGGCAATCGAGAAAGAGATGTACGCGGCCTTCAGCAAGAAACAGGGGGACGCTGCTGTCGCGGGATACGAGAAATACCGCACTTTCATTGATGATGCGCAGTGGACTGCAGTGGACATGGCTAAGTAATCAGCACGGCGGGGCGCCATTGGTGTCCCGCCGCCTTTAGGAAAGGTTTGCGCTAGCGGCGCCCCTCCCTATTCGGGCCGCGACTTAATGTGATCGCAAGGACACCCCATGGATAACATCAACACCGATACGAGCGAGATGCTTATCACGCTGACCGCCGACATTGTCGCCGCGCACGTGAGCAACAACGACGTTCGCGTGGCGGACGTACCCGCGCTCATTGCGACGGTCCACCAGGCGCTGTCAGGCCTAGGCACCCCTGTGGAAGCCCCTGAAGCTCGTCCGGAGCCCGCGGTATCGGTGCGGGCCTCCGTAAAGAGGGACCACCTCGTCTGCCTCGAGGACGGCAAGAAGATGAAGATGCTCAAGCGCCACCTGATGACCGACCACGGCATGACCCCGGCGATCTATCGGGAGCGCTGGGGGCTTGGCGCGGACTACCCGATGGTCGCGCCCGAGTATGCCGAGAGGCGGCGGGATCTCGCCGTGCAGATCGGCCTCGGCCGCAAGCCCGGCCAAAAGCGCGGCCGCCAGAAGAAGGCATCCTAATCGTCATCTGAAGGCGGGGCCCGCAAGCCGGTCGTGATCGTTGGTGTTCCAACGAAGGAGCACGGCTTTGCACCAGATCCAACGCGGCTCCGGCCCCAAGCTCCTGCTGATCCACGGCCTGGGCGGAAGCTGGCGGTCGTGGAGCACCGTCATCGATGCCCTGAGCGCGGAACGGACGGTCATCGCGGTCGATCTGCCCGGGCACGGCGCCACGCCAGCGGAAGCCGACAGCGGGACGTTCCATGGTCTGGTGGGGAGCGTTGAGCGCTACATCGCCGACAAGGACTTGGCGGGGGTCGACGTCGCGGGCAGCTCGATGGGCGCCCGGATTGTGCTCGAGCTGGCCCGGCGAGGCAAAGTCGGAAACGTTGTTGCGCTCGATCCGGGGGGCTTCTGGCGCGGGTGGGAGCGGACCTTCTTCAAGACCACCATAGGAGCTTCGGGGCGCCTGGTCCGGGCGATCCGCCCCGCCCTGCCCGTGCTGAGCCGAAACGCCGCCTCGCGCAGTGCTCTGCTCGCACAGCTGTCCGCGCGCCCCTGGAAGCTCGATCCGAAGCTCGTTGAGACCGAACTGGCGAGCCTCAGCGCCACCTCGACGTTCGACGCACTCGTCCGAGACCTTGGCGACGGTCCGGAGCAGACTGGCCCCGCGGCCGACCCCAGCCGCCGTCTCGTGATCGGATGGGGCCGGCGCGACCGGCTGTGCCTTCCGAGGCAGGCGGCGCGGGCCAAACTGGCTTTCCCCTCCGCGGAGCTGCACTGGTTCGAAGCCAGCGGCCACTTCCCGATGTGGGATATGCCGGAGGAAACCATCGCAGTGATCCGTGCCGCGGTTCAATGATCAAGGAAGGGCTAGCGCTATAGCGGCTCCGACACGAACCGCTCCCCCAATCGAGGAAGATTTTATGAAGTACCGGAAGCTTGGCAGCAGTGATCTTGAAGTCTCCGAAATCTCCCTAGGCTCCTGGCTCACCTACGGGGTCGGCGTCGAGGCGGTGCAGACCCGAGCGTGCCTCGACCGTGCGTTCGATCTGGGGATCAACTTCATCGACACTGCGAACGTCTACGGTCGCGGCAAGGCGGAGACCGTACTTGGCGAGATGCTCGAAGGACGCCCGCGGGATTCCTATGTCCTGGCGACCAAGCTCTTTGCGCCAATGAGCGACACCGACAAAGGCTTGTCGCGTGCACAGATCCTGAAACAGATCGACGCCTCGCTTCAGCGATTGCGCACGGACTACGTCGACCTCTACCAATGCCATCGCTTCGACATAGAAACGCCGCTTGAGGAGACGATGGAGGCGCTGACCGAGATCACCCGGCAGGGTAAGGTGCGCTACATCGGGTTCAGCGAGTGGTCGCCCAAGAACATTGAGGATGCGTTGGCGATCCCGGGCGTCGAGCGGTTCGTATCGAGCCAGCCTCAGTACTCGCTCCTCTTCCGGCGTCCGGAAGCCAAGGTCGTCCCGCTGTGCGCGGCGAACGGCATTTCGCAGATAGTCTGGTCCCCGCTCGCTCAGGGCGTGCTTTCGGGCAAGTACACGCCTGGTCAGCCTCTGCCGGCCGGCACTAGAGCCACCAGCGACGAAATGGGCACGATGATGCAGAGCTGGCTCCGCCCCGAGGTTCTGGAAGTGGTGCAGAAGCTCAAGCCCATCGCGCACGAAGCCGGCTGCACGCTCTCGCAGTTCGCGCTGGCCTGGGTTCTGCGCGAGCCCAACGTGGCCTCCGCGATCGTTGGCGCAAGCCGTCCTGAGCAACTCGATGAGAATGCCGCGGCATCGGGCTTGTCGATCGATCCGGCGCTATTCGGTCGCGCCGAGGAAATCGTCGCCGGGCTGTAATGGCGCTTGCCGGACACACTTTGGATTGGCCTGCAGCTCCCCCGCGCAGTTAAAAAAATAGGCGGGAAGAAAGCACCCCCACACAGCGCCAGGCCGTGTGGGGGTGTAGTGTTAGGCGTCGACCGGCGGCTCCGGCGGCGCGTAGTATCTGCCGTCCCCGCTTCGGCCCCAGTTGGGCCACTCGGGTTCGCACTTCAGTCCGGCCTTCAGCGTGATGCCCGCGTGTTGCCGGTTGAAGCCCAGCGCGGCCAGCACGCCGACAATGCGGCATCCGGTGTCGATGCCCTCGCCGATGCACGCGTTGATCAGCATGTGCACCCGGTCGTGCTTGTTGACCCCGGCACTCGCCAGGTGCCGCTCAAGGTCCCGCAGGCGGAGGAACAGTGCGTCTGTGCCCGACTGAGCCGGTCCGGTGCTGGGCGTCATCTTGCGCCTCCCAACATGAGGTTGTCGGCGCCCGCCTCCACCGCCGCGGCGAGCGAGCTGTCACTCACATAGGCGTAACGAGCGGTGCTCTCGGACCTCAGGTGGCCCGCCACCTTGCCCGCGACGTGAAGCGAGACCCCGTTGTTGATCATCGCGCCGATCGCGGCGTGCCGCAGGTCGTGGATGTGCAGGTCCGGCAGGCGAGCCTCGATGCAAGCGGTCCTCCAGGCGCGCTTGATGTTATCGAAAGGTTTACCCGTCGCCGGATTCGCCAGCAGCCAATCACTGGTGCGCGGCAGGGCCTTGATCGTGGCCATGACCGCCTTACTCAGCGGCACCCGGCGGGGGTGCCCGTTCTTGGTGTGCGGGATGAGCCATTCTTCACGGTCGAAGTCGATGTGCTCCCACTTCGCATTAAGCGCTTCGCCGCGACGCGCGGCCGTCCCGAGGAGGATCTGAACGATCGGCTTTAGCAGGGGATTGGCTGAACGGCCGGAGGCACCCAGCAGCCGGTTGACCTCGGCGGGTGTAAGCAAGCAGGTCCTTTTGTTGTCGTAGCGCGGCCTCGCCACCGCGGAGACCGGGTTGCGATCAGAGCCCGGTAGCCCCCAGCCCTGTGCGAGCTTGTAGCTGCGGTGCATCACCAGGCGCAGGCGATCCACTGAGGCGGGCGCCAGCCGCTGGCGAAGCTCGGCGAGGTAGTTTTCGATCGCTTGTGTGGTCACCTGATCGATGCGCAGCTTCCCGAACTTCGGAATCAGATAGCGACGGTGGGCCAACTCGACGCAGGCATGCGAACGCAGATGCCCCTCCGCGTGCTCGACGTGCATGCCGGCGAGTTCCTTGAACGATGCGACAGCCTTCCGGTTCGCCTTTTCCTCGGCGGGGTTGCCGCCCAGGACGATCTTGGATCGCAGCTCCTTCGCCGCGCGCTTCGCCTGGTCGAAGGTAATGTCCGAATGGCCGCCCAGTTTGATCTGCGCGGCATTCCCGTGGGGGGTCGTGTAGTAGAGCCAGTACGTCTTCGATGTGGCCCTGATCTCGATCCCGAATCCGGTTTGTTCAGTGCACCGGTACACTTCCTTACGCTTATGTGGTGGGCAGGTAACTTCCCGGCAGAATGCCGAGGTCAGTTTAAGCTTGGCCATGGGCCGTTCCTTTCTGTGAAATGCGATGATTGCCGAACCCAAGAGCGCCGCGTCGCCGCGGGCGGGGTCCGGGTACGGGTGGAGTGGCCGAGCGGCCCCAGGCTTAGTGAAAAGGCGAACTGCGAAGGGTCGGGCGGCAGCCGCTCCCGCAAGCTACAGCGAGCGAACCGCGAGAACCTGGGGGCAGGTGGAATCCTGGAATTCTGAAACCTGCGGCCCGAGCCGCTAGTCGGGAGCTGTCCAATCTAGCAGCCTAAACACCATCGCGCCCCGGTCCCGTACCGAATAGTCCCAGTGGTGCTTTTCGAGATCGTCGCCGGTGTAGCGTTCCAACACCTGCATCACCGAACGCCGGCTGACGCGGGTACGCTCGGCGACCTCCCTGACGAGCTTCATCTTCTGCACGAAACCCGCCTCGATACACTCCTTGATGACAGCAATAAGCTTGTCGTCTGCAAGGCGGGTGTCCGTCTCTGCAAACTTGTCGAGATCTTCGGCATCGATCGATCGGACGGAGGCCAGCCGCTCGGAGTAGGATAGTTCGGGGTCCGGAGCGTAGGCGTACGCCTCGTCAGCGTTCGGCCCGCGGCGTTTGAGAAATTGGAATTGCACAACTTTCTCGCCGCGCGGGGAAAGATTCGGCGACGGCACCAAAAGGCAAGCCGCGTCGAAGTCTTCGACGATGTCGGTTGTACCGCCGTACACAAGCTGCCCGTTGGGATTGGCGTTCTTTCTCGTGTGTGCCAGCGCAATCAGTGTGCCGCCCTTCAGTACGAACTGCCTGACGAGATCCCCGAAGGCAGCGGCAGCCTTCTTATCCATAAGATCGGCGAACTTCTTAAGCGTATCCACGGCGACAACCACGCCTCGGCACAGGTCGTCCCTGACCATCTTGGCGAGCGATTCATTGAGTTTCGCCGGTGAGAAACCTTCGTAGCCCGGTACCAAGGTGTGAACGCCCAGATCGTCGAGCAACACCAGCTTCTCGGCCATGCCTTTGCTGCTGTCGTCGGCGTTCACATAGTAAGTCGTCGAAGGATGAATGCGGCCAGCTTCGACTGCTTCAGAGAGAAGATGGAGCAGGATAAGCGTCTTGCCGACATTTGGCGCCGCGTAAATGGCCGTGGCCTGTCCGGCGAGAATTGCGCCACCCAAGATCGCGTGACTCGGTTGGGCACTGCCTTCAAGCGTTGAGCCCTGTCCGAGCAAGCTGAACTTCGAGAGAGGTCCTTTGGCGGCGGGCGTCGCCGTGGGTGCGCTCGGAGGTTCTGGCGTTGCCCTATAAGCATCAAGCGTGTCGAGCACCGATAGATCGGCAATACTTAGTACGTGGTCCGACGGCGCTAGATAGCGGCCCGCGGGAAGCGGGATAACGCCTCCGGGACCGACGACTTTGACCCGATCGCCCACGCAACTGCGTAGATCGTCGATCAGGACTGAGGGCGACAATTTGAACACGGCTGTCTTGCTGTCGATCCCAGTGTCGCTCCAAAGGGCTGGGGGGATGCCGATGGCCCGGAGCGCCTGGGCTTGTTGGGCGATCGCTTGAGCGCCCTTGGCGACTATCGCCACGTAACCGGGAGGCACGATGGCTTGCACCACAGGTGACAGAGAAGGAGTGGGTGAATGCTGCACCTGGAAGCCGAACTCAGTCCAGAACTGCATGGCGTCGGACACGCTGGTATTGATAGATTGAGACATGATGAACTCACTGCTGCGGCCCCAGTAGGGCTGATCTGAAAGGCGCTGGCGTGCGCATAGGCAGTGGTTGGTGCCGGCCCCAATGGGCCGGACACCTTAGGAGAAGTCGAAAGCTCGGCTGCGGGTCAATGGATCCATTGATCGAGCACTGTGTACCGGCCCGATCTGTTTATACTTGACTAATGATTGTATGCATTGGTCCAATGGCGATGGTTCTTCCTATTTGTGTGTATAAAATAGTGCAGCCGTGATCACTGATAACTAGAGCTGCTAGAAGGGACGGGGTGCGTGCCCAATCGGAAGCCTGATATTCATAGAGAGGGGTTGCTACGCCCTCTCCACAGTTTCAGACTTTTCAGGATTCCAGAGTGCCGGAATTCCGACGGCACAGCTCGGCCAGCCCCGCCGGGTCCGGACCAAAGTCTGGCACCAACACAAAGTAGGCAAATTCCGTCCCCGTGGTGTGGAGCACTTCGAAATAGCCTGGGTGGTGCTCAAGCCAATCCCACCAAGGCGTGAACTCGCCATCAGCATCACCCAGCGGGCCGGTCATCGGGTCGAAGCCCAGGAGTTGCTCAAGATCTTCTTTGCCGTCGACGGGTTCGAGAACCGCAATGCAGGTCAGCCCCCACAAGCCGGACATGCGGGCGTGGGAAACGATGCGGTTGACGAGATCGCGAAGGTTGGCGTCGAGTGGTGTGGCCAGCGCCGCTTCAAGCGTGGCATCGTCGTAGATCACATAGGTCATTGGATATCCTTTCAGGCAGGCACAAAAATGCGCTCGAGGCGGGTGCCTGAGCGCTGCTGATTGTCGGGTTAGGTGCCGCTCGATTCAGGCCGGCTGGACGTGATCCCGGCAGATGCTGAGCAACGCGGCGTCCACGGCAGGATCGTCCTTGATCAGGATGACCCACCCGAACCCGGCGTCGGAAATTACTACCGCCATCTCGTACCAGCCGTCGTGTGGATCGACGTATTCCGGTGGCGTGGCGGCGAGATCGAATCCGAGCACCCGATTGACGTCGCAAAGCTCATCGCCAGGGCAGACGATAAGGAAGTGGGCAAGCTCTTCCGGGCTGTAGCCTTCGTATTCAGTGAGTCGTGCAACGTGGTCGAGCAGAATGCCGCTCGCTACGTAGTCGGGCGGTTGTTCAAGGAGTGCGGCCAGCTGGGCCGCAGTTCGTATTGCGATGGACATAGGGGTCCCTTTCGTAGGCAAAGAAAAAGGGCCCGCGGAGTTGCTCCACGGGCCCTCGGGGGAATGCTGTTGGATTGTTAGTCTATCGGTAACGGAATTCGATCTGCGGCGCCGGTTCGCCGCCGGCCTGCTGCTTCAAAATAGGATTTAGGAAACCACGCAGCACTTTTTCGCTGCGGGGCAAGATGTCACGCCGCTTTAGTATCGCGCGTGACTTAGCGACGGCCTCCGGCTGAATGCGCTGCTGCAGCTTCAGTAGTGCGGTTTTCTCGTCAATCAGGTAGCCTGAATCCAGGACTTGGTAGCTCTTCAGTCGCACAGAAGGCTGGGCGACGAGCTGAGGCCGACGGAGGGTTATAACCAACCGGTCGGGTCCGCCAGAAACAGCGAAGTTGCCCGGCGCCAGGTTAAACCCGATGGGATACTCCACGTGATACTTGACCCGAACGCGCGCCCTTGAAGCGGGCAGCGGTGTGTAGGCAATGGACTTCTCAAGGTGCCGATCGCGCACGATATCTTGTGCCAAGGTTAGGGTAAGGAAACTCGCCTTCTCCGCGAGGACGCTTTTGATGATTGCTTCGTAATCGACGGACCGCCGCTTAACGATCCAGCTGTCATCCGTTGTTTCGCCGGCAGGCGTCATTGTCGGCGGCCCCGATAGGACCCCGCCTTGATCCCATAGGTAAAGAGTGCCCGCGGCCAATGCGATCACGGAGGCGGTGGCGAGGATGGTTCGGCTTCTCATGGTGATGCTCCTTGAACGGCGTGAGCCGTCGCCTGGACCGAGTTATCGGAAGCGACGGGGAACGCGAGTTAAAATGACACGATTGGTGTACAGACGCGGGGAGCGTCTTGCGGCCACCTCTTCACATGGACGTGGTGCAGCTTTTTGGTGCGAACGTGCGGCGCCATCGCAAGCTCAGGGGCATGACCCAAGAGCAACTGGCACACGAAGTCGGGATGGAGCGCGGCTACATCAGCGATCTTGAGAGAGGCCAGCGCAACCCGACTGTACGGACGTTGGGCCGGCTGGCTGACGCCCTCGGCGTGCAACCTGCGTTTCTTTTAGAAATTCCGCCGCGTTGAAAGTCCGAATTGGGGGGGAAGCCTTCTAGCTTTCTATATAAGATACCCGATTTTCCGCGGCTGAAGTCAGTGAAGGCATTGTTCGCCGGATCACTTGTCGAGCAGCTTGTGAATGCGCTCGATGATCGCCTGGAAGGTGCGGACGCCGGCCAAGTTCCTTTGCTCGAGCAACTCATCGCACCGGATTGCCGCCAGCACCGGGGCGTCTTCCTGGTAGCGTGCAACGTAGGAGTTGGCGCAGGCCCACAGCTCCCAGTCGGTGATCATTTAGTGGGCCCTCAGAAACTGGCACCGCGCTCGTGCTGCCATGCTGCACTGTCGCCCGCGAATGTTAGATTGCCGGAGTGTAGCGCTCACAGCAGCAACTGCCTTTGAAAGGTTTCAGTGAGAGCTGTGAGCACCCAAGTCTGCTGCGCATTGTTGAAAGACTTCCCACATCTTATTCTTGCCCCAGAATCTGGCGGCGACCTTCTCGGTGCCTTTCAATTCGAGAATTGTCGTGTTGCCAAACTCTCTACTGTCCCAGACCAGCATAACCTCCCCCGGCCGATCAGGTTGACGATAAACCCACGGCTTCCCGATGTTTACATACTCGATCACGCAGCGCTCGAGGTCAAAGATGCTAGGACCCGCGACCTCAGCTGTGAATTCTGGAGGCTTCTTCCGTTCGTCGATCAGCCGGTCAGCCAACGCCGGAGACGACAGTGCGACCAAGCACAGCCCAATCTTCCAAAGCTGCATTACTCTACCTTTCACGTCATTGCCTCACCGAACGATCGCGCGCCGATACCCAGCCGCCCGCGCTTCGGCCTCGCTGCAGAACATCGCCTCGGCCCGGGTCTGGGCGTAGTAGGGCATCCCCGGCAGATGGTAGATCCACTCGCCTCGCCGGCTGTGGTTTCCTTTGATCACGCACCCTTGAGACGGGGCGGCGTTCGCGCGAGCGGGCGTCGCGTACCTCTGCGGAGAGCCGCGCGCCTCTGCCGGCGTGCTCACCGCGGTGCGGTATTCTTCGGGCCGGACGAAGCTCGAGCTCCAGATGCCGAGCTTGGCCGCTTGTGCTCTTGCCTCATCAGCTAGGTAGCGGTCGCTGTATCGGCGGAACGCAGTAGCCCAACCCTCCGCGACCATCGCCCCCATTGAGGTCCACGCCACTTACCTGGCAGACGGCCACCAGCCGCCCGTAGGTGTCTTTCTCTGCGCCGGAACACGTCACCTGTGCGGTAGAGATCATGCCCGCCAGGTGTTCGCGCGCCGCCTTGCCGCACTCCCAGGCTTGCCCGCTGCGGTTGCACGTTTGAGAGAGCTCCGGGGCGTCGATGCCGAAGAGACGGACGCGCTGCCCGGAGATTTCGAGGGTGTCCCCGTCGATAACCTGCGGCTGCCCGCTGAGCGTGCCGGCCTGAGCCGAAGTTGTCGCGGCAAGCGCTAGGAGGAAAGCGAGCGATCGCACGTTAGAACTGCCTCTCGGCCTTGCTCGGATCGTACGCCTGGCACTTGCCCACGAAGTCGCCCGCCTTTCCGGACAGGTTGATCACGCCGGTGAAGCGGTCGATGCGCATCTTGGGGTTGTTGATCGGGTTGACCGCGACCGAGCCGGTTATGTCCGCGTCGGTGACCTTGATGTTCTTCAGCGTGAACCAGCCGTCTTTACCGCCCCTGAGCATCGGCAGCATTGCGCGCGGCATCCGCAACTGACCTTCCGACCCCGTGATCTGAACGTTGACCTGATCCGCGAACCCTTCTCGCGAGTTCTGCGTGACCGTCCCGCTCGCGGAGTCACCGTAACTGTTCCAGGCGTTGAATGCCCCGCCGCGCTGCTTGTTCGCGGCGCCGTCGCCGAAGCAGACGAGGCTGAGCGACGCCGCGTCCTGAGCGGTTGCAGCTTGCCCTGTGGCGAGCGCGAGTGTCGTCAACAGTAACCTACGCATTTGATCCCCCTCAACATTTCGACTGAAGCTAATTGCGAGGAGTTAGGAAAATGGAAAAGCGAAAAGTTCGTGTGCCTTTGCCGCAGTTCGCACTAAATCTCAGTCATGCTGGTTTTGCCTGAGCACTCGAGAGCCATGAGGAACCCGGCCGTCCGGGCCGAAAGGTTGGCCGCACTGGGCGAGCCCCACATCGCCCCTCTCACGGAGCTAGTCCACGCATTCCGAGCGAGGGACGGTAGCGAGTACCCCTACTTCGACCCGGCCGATGGCGGCGTTGATGCGGCAATTCTGTTTCTGCTGGAGAAGCCGGGGCCGATGACGGTTCCGACCGGTAAGGGCCTCAGGCAGGGCTCGGGCTTCATCAGCCGCGACAACGACGACCCCACCGCGGAGGCGTCCTTCTGGTTCTATCGTGAGGCGGGCGTCGACCGGCGGAAGTCGGTTGTCTGGAACGTGATCCCCGGCTGGAACGGGACGATCAAGGTCACCCCGGCGGAGCTGCGGGTGGGCGTCGAGGACCTGGCGGCGCTCCTCCTGCTATTGCCCCGGCTTCAGACGATCGTGCTTGTTGGCAGGAGGGCGGCGCGGGCCGAGCGTTGATCCGAGGCCTAGGGGCCCACGCGGTGTTCCACTCTGCGCACCCCTCAGGACAGGTCCGCGCGGGGAACCCTCACCTGTGGGCCGAGATACCGCTCATCTGGAAGACTGCCTGGGAGGAAACCTGCCGTCGTCCTGCAAGTGCTCACTATAGGACTTCTTACTAAGCCGGCGGCAACTATCGTTTGAGTGGGGTCGTATCGCCACCATTCGACATCCAGTCGCCGCCCAAGACCCAGCCTTAAGCAGCTTTCGGAGCGCCCTGCTCGAATATGGATTCATACCGGCTGCGGAGCCATTCGAAGCTCTGATGGCGCTGGAAAGCAGGAAAGCTAAAGGCGTCACGCGTGCTCACCGATATGAAGCGATCGCTGAATTCCGGAGCAAGCAATGACTTGAAGCCGTCGAAGACGTCGGTCGCACCCGTTATACGTGCGAGCTCACCTTTAGCTGCCTTCAGACTCTCGTTTTCGCTAGGTGAGATGTGAAGCACGTCCACTCGATCAAAACCGCTGAGCGGGTCGAGCTCGCAATGGTAGGCAAGCATCTGTTGCCGCAGCAGCTGATACCATGGGTTCAAGAAGAAGTCGGGCAGTTGAACAGGAGCGTCGGCGCGGATCGGTCCGTGCGGCCGCTTCCATAGGTTGGAATAACGGGCCAAGCGCGTTGAATCGCCAGCAATTTCGCTGGCGTGACGGATGGCGCTATACGCTTCTGTATACTTCCATTCGATAAGGGTCAGGTACTCCTTGCCCTCGTAACGGTAGCGCACTGCAGCGTCGACCGAAGTAGAATTCGACCCCCGCGACCTCTCTCCGTTCGAGTTTGCTTCGTTCAGATAATCGGTTTCGGGGAACCATTCGAAAGTGAGGTAGCAGTCTCGGCCCTCTCGATTCTCAATTGGTTTAGCTTCCGCTCCCCGCAGCCCAAGCACGTGATCTATCCAGCTGGAGGCAAGCGCCTGATCGTGAACCATTGGGAACAGGAAGTTCACGCAGCAGACTTGCGATGAGGCGCCATGATTTGCCCTCGTGTGCCAATCGATTGCCTGCGCTCCTGCCTCATCTTTGTAGGCAAAAAACGCGACTATTTTATCAGCATAGTCCGGATGAAAATTGGCGGCCGCGTGCTCGCGAAGCAGCATCACGTCGCTCCCTTCATGACCGGTTTTTACATCTGATTGCGCACCGAAAAAGGCGGCATGTTTTGCATATTCCTGTCGTTGATAACGCGTCATCGAAATCCCCCGTCGTTTCATTTCCAGATACGTCGCTCGATACTCCTTAGGCCGCAAAGCTAGCCACATCGGTCCCTCTCGGCGCTTTCCGGAGCAGCGATTTAGCTCCGAGATACCTGTAGTACCATTCCGGATGTAACGAACACCACAAGTCCCTTTGGTATTCCGGTGATCTCGAGGTAATGTTTGACTTGCTCACCATACAGATCTGCGTCGGCTGTCGACGGGCTAACGTCGCTCTTCCAGTCGATTACCAGCTCTGGGGTGCCGTCAGCGCCAATTAGTAGGGCATCGACGATACCCGACACCGCGACGGCTCCCTCGTCGGCGCAACGATAGCCGTAGACCGGCAGTTCTGGCACAAGCCTTGAGAGGAGTGGCGCAATTTCCGGCAGAGCCACTGTGCGCATGACTGTCTCAGCCAGCTCCTGTGGGGAGAAGCCGACCGCCGCATTGTCCTGCGGCTCCTGGCCAAGTTCTTGCAGCAAGAACTCAGCTCGGTTCGACAAATCCATCGGATCAGGCGATATCTCCGCGGTGAGAATCTCCTCTAACAGCTTATGTAAGACCAAGCCCCGCTCACGTCCCCCTTGAATCTCACGCGCCCCCACCCCCTGCTCGTCGTCGGGGCCGATAGTAAGAGTAATCGCAGTGCCTTCTGGCGCACCTAGAAGGCCTTCACCTCTGCTCGGCGCGACCCATCGTAAAGTCGGAGTGACAGATGCGATGAATGCCGCCTCCTCGCCAAACATCTCATGTGTTTGATGATTTTCTGCAGCATCCAAATCTACCGCGAAGCCGGGCTGATGTTTCTCTATCTCGATGAGCGGCAAGCTCTCAAGATCGAACTCCATTAGCGCATTCCAGCTGCTGCCTTTGGGCCTCACGTTTAGCTTCGGAAGGACAAGCAGTTCCCGAGCGCGGGTAGCAGCTACATACCACAGCCGAAGCCGCTCCCGCTCACGTTCGGCCACCTCGGCTTTTTTTGCCTGCTCATACCCGGCCGGACCAGTTCCGAGTATGGGAATGAACATGCGGTTGCTCTGGCTGTCGATGATCGGATCACGAACGTTGTTACCGCTCGTCATTGTGTTGATCGGCACGACGATGGGCCATTCGAGACCCTTCGAAGCGTGCATCGTGACCAGGGACACTGCCTCTTCTTGCGCGTCTGGCCGCCCCTCGACGGATCTGCTCTTGCCTTCCCAGGCCTCACTCATTGCAGCCGCGAACGCCTTCATGCCTCGAACACTATAGGGCTGAGAGAGGCTCAGAAAGAGATCGATATTGGCAAGGGGCCGCTCGGCTTGACCTCCATGACGTTGCAGGACGATCGGCCGTATTCTCAGAACATCTATCGCCTCAGCCAGCAGCTGATGGGGCGTGGTTCCGTTTGCCCGTCTGCGAAGAGCCTGGAGCTTCTCAAGGACGCTTCGTGCGACAGGATGCCTTATCTCTGGGGGATTCAGATAAATGCTTAGCCTTGGCCTGGCGCCTGACTGGGCAGGATCACGCGGCTGGCCTTCCAAAATATCAAGCAGCTGCTCTTCAGTGAGTCCAACGAGAGGCCCCCGTAAAAGGGATAGGAAAGCGAGGGTATCGCTACCGTCTGCGAGCACACGTGTCAGAGCGATTAAATCCTGCACTTCCTGCCGCTGGAAAAAACCTTTTCCCGCTTGGGTCGCGACAGGCACTCCACGTTTCTCAAGCGCTTCCTCGTAGCGCCACAGTTCAGTTCCCCCCGGGGCTAGCAAGGCAATGTCGCCAGGCTGGCAGAGGCGTTGCTCCTGAGTTTTGCGATCCACGACGATTTGGCTGCCGATCAATCTGCAACACATCTCGGCGACTGCTTCCGCTTCGCAGTCACGCTGCACGCTTGAGGGAGCTTTGCCATCTGCACCGGCACATGCGATTGGTAACGCGGCAACGCACAAACCTTCGACGGGGTCGGCACGATAGGCTTCAAGCGGAGCGAAACCCGGCTGCCCTTTCTCGACTGTCAGTTCAGAGGCAAATCGCTCGTTCACATATCTAAGGATCGAGGCACACGAACGGAAATTCGTCGAGATGGCGAGGAGACTTTTCGGATCACGGGAAACCATGGCCTCCCGGGCCCGGATGTACGCCGCCACATCAGCGCCGCGGAACCTGTAAATTGCCTGCTTAGGATCCCCGACCAAAAACAGAGAGCCTGGGCGGATCTTGAACTCGGGCCAATCTAACGGGTTATGGCCCGGTCGCTGATCACCGCAGAGGCGCCAAAAGATCTCGGTTTGGAGGGGGTCAGTGTCCTGAAACTCGTCAACGAGTACGTGCTTAAATCGATCAGAAAGGGCGTCGCGCACAGCGGAATGATCCCGCAGAAGCCGACGCGCCGAATGTATCAAGTCGTCGAAGTCGAGCAGAGCTGAGATTCGTTTGGTTTCCTGAAACTGCTCCGCGACCGGCCGTAGCTCAATCATCAGACCAGCTAAGATGTGGCTCGCCGCCGTCTCGAGCATAGCAGTCCACCGGGCGCAGCAGGTGGCGTGGTGATCTTCGGCCTTGGAGTTGAGCTCGGCAGCGTCGGTTTTGGATACGCCGGAAACCCGTGCTGCGGCCTCCCACTTCGTCCTCTTCTGATAGGCCCGAAATGAACCTTTAGCCGTGCACAACGACTTATCAGCGGCCAGCGTCACCAGGCGAACAAGCGCTGCTGCCGATTGATCGGTTTCTGCGAACGATGCTTCGCGGCTCATAGAGGCGAAGGCTTCTGCTGCTGCTTTGCTTTCCGGCTCTGCGACCTGTGCTCCAGCAACGAAACTGGCGTATCCTTTCGCAGCCTCCTTCAACGCCGAAATCTTTGGTAGAAGAGGCTCAACGTCAGGTGCCCTAAGCTCTCGATTTTTTCGGAGCGCCGAGGCGATTGTCCAGACGAGCTCTGTCGCTTTGGTGGGGTCTTGAAAGACCAGTTCCGAAACTATTGTCTCACTTCGCGAGTCTAACGCATTCCTGATCCAACGATCGACAGCCTCGTCAAACATCAGCTCGACCTCACCTGGATCCATCAAAGAGGCGCCTGGGTCGATACCGGCTTCGACAGGATATGGCGTGATCAGTCGCTGACAGAAACCGTGGATCGTAGTGCAAGTGACTTGATCGAGATTGCCCGCGGCCACCTCGAGCGCCTCTCGCTGGCGAAGCGATAGTCCGTCGGGAATTGCAGCACTCATCTCGGCCGGCACTGACCCAGCAAGAAGATCGTCAACGAAATCTCGAATTCGCTCGAGCAGCTCGCTTGCCGCAAGTTCGGTAAATGTGACCGCGGCAATGGAGTTCGGTGCAGCGCCACCTGCGAGCAGGAGCACCAGGCGACCTGCCATCAACGCTGTCTTCCCCGAACCCGCGCCTGCCTCCACAAGGAAGGTGCGTTCGTGTTCGGTCAGGGCAGCAACCCGCGCACTTTCGTCAGAAAGGTTCTCTGACATCATGTTCATCAGGGTGCCTCCCAAACTAGAGAGGCGTCGGCCATCAGCTCTTTCACGGCACCCAGCTTCCGCGGGCAGTATCCATTGCTCGCGTTAGCGGGGAGAGCGAACCGAAAGTCGTCATACTCGCCCCCACTATCTGGACCTATCAGAGCCTTGCCGCTCAACAAGCTGGCTCGCGCAATTCGCAGGTACTGGATGAGACTTTGTAATGCAGCGCCCGGCTCCTGGAGACGAAGTGACACATCGTCGCGCGGGTAGAGCAAGACTGCTTCAATCTCGGTTCCATCGCCGAGCAGAGCTTTGACGGCATAGGCGTAAAGGCAGCGCTGAAGTTCTGCGCCGCCGTTCAGTGCTATAGTCTCGGGCGGCGTTCGGCCTCCCTTATAATCGATTAGCCGTGCTAAGGTTCTGTCGCCCGAAAGGTCCAACCGGTCGATGTAACCTGAGATATGAAATCCTGTCGTGGGAATTGGAACCGCCTTTGCTATTTCCCATGGAGATCGCCGAGCTGATTTTCCGTCGTCACGGCCGAAGGCGACTTCTGTGTAGCTTTTTTGGTTAGGCAGCGGTGGCTCTGAATGTTGAAGAGCCTTGCACGCAACTGCGCTTGTGTCCTCGATCGTCCGTCGCCAAATCATATCCGGCGGGACGGAGCCGCCTCTTAGCCAGTTGCTTGAAACTTGCTTTGCCGCTTCGGAGACGGCCAACCGGATCTCTTCGGAATTTGATTCCGCGAGCCCCTTCTGCTCCTCAAGCAGTTGAACAGCTTCATCCAAGATATCGTGAAGCAGGAGTCCGGCTTCTCGTGCATCAAGCACCAGCGCTTTGTTCGCTGCTTGGGGGGGATTGACGCCCAAAGCATACCGCCAAGTGAAACCTAGGGGATTCCGCAGGAGCTTGGCGAGGGAGCTTGCGGATTGCACACGCTCGAGAGCGGTTAGGAGCGCTGGTTGCCCTTCTCTGACCAGGCCGTCGTGGGAGGTAATGCTAGGGCTGTGCCAATCTCGCCAGCACTCGATTGCCGACCTTGCCAGATCACTCGCTGCAAACTCGTTCGATCGGGCCAGCAGGCGATCGCTTTCGCTCATCGCGTTTTGTGGCCGGCGGTTTCTGCGCAGGTGCTTTTCTGCGCCCCGCCCACGGAGAAGCGGGCTTTTTCCCAGAAGCCGGCCCTCTTTGTCTCGGCGAGCGCGCGAAAGTACGACCTGAGTAACAGTCGAGGAGATGATTGTTTGGAAGTCGCGGCGGTCAGCCGCGGTCACTGGCAGAGGGTCGAGTTCTGCACTCGAGATTATGTGATCAGGAAGGAGCCGGTCGTCGGATCCTCTTCTTGGCCAATCGCTGGAAGTTAACCCAAGGAGGCGAACGTGTTTCCGAGGCGAGCCCGCCAAGGTCGCCGCAGGCATCCACGCGACCGAAACGCAAGGCTCGCCAGCGTCCTCCTGGCGCATAGCTGCGATCGTCGCGTCGATCTGTCTGGGGCTGCCAGCTACTAGTGCCTTGCGCCATATGTGCAGGGCGTTCCCAGAAAGGAAAAGGCTGCCTGTTTCCTCCGCGCGGTCCGCGCCTGATGCCAAAGCCTCAATGATCCGCCTCAGCCCAGCCGTGTGGTCGATGCCCCCAGGCCATTGCTCGGCCCCCATGGGTTCGAGGAGCCGCTGCCACGATCCCCAAGAGTCTAGAAGAGCCTCTCGAGGCAACACTCTTTGCCATCCGGCCGGGAGCGCCGCGAAGGGTCCAGAACCAGATAGGAGTGTTGCGAGCCGCCGAACTCGATCTGCGGAAAGCCCGCGCACGAGCACGTCTGCGAGGGCAGCGGCAGCTTGTCCGGAGCGCGTACCCGTGACGGGTACCCTATGGACAAAATAGAGATCGATGTTGGCGTCCGCGCGTAGCGCGAGGAATTCATCGTCGAATGCCGCTGGCGCCGCTGCGGCGATCGCGATGTCGGAAGGCTTGGCGATGCCGCTTGTGATCAACTCTCGTGCCCAGCGCAGCGCTTCTATGGCCTCGTGGAGAGGGCTGGCCGTGCTGACTAACTGAACCTCGGGATCGTGCGCTTCAGTGCGATGAACGGTGACTGCAGTCCCTTCGAGCCAGGCCGGTACCGCTACAGGCCCCGCGTGCCACTGTGTTGGCAGAACTTCGCCTAAGGCTAGCAGTAAGGGACGCCAGCACGGCGGGAGGTCCCCAAGCCCGATCAGATCAAGGTCACCGAAGAGCGCGGGCGCGTGCCGGAGGCGTTCCATTGAGCGCGACACCAAGTCGCACGGCCTTTGCATCGATAAAGGTAAGGACTGCAAGACCGCTCGTTCAAGCTCGGCGAGAGCTGCGACACGGGGATGAAGTGCCGCCCGTGCCTCCAGGTCTATGCCTGCGCGCCAGACCTTCTGCAGAGTCTCTGCGGCAGCGCCTATCATACCCGGCAGCGATTTGATTGGCCCCAGTTCGCCTAGCTGTACAACCGGTAACGCCCGCTGGATAGCGGTGCGGAGTGCGTCGCCATCAATTGTCTGAGTGAAGCCACCTGCCAATCGTGCAGCCAGCTGTTCGAAGGACATGATCTGGAGACCGTGGCGATGTTCGCGTGCCGCCTGGAGGCGCGCCTCTCGGGCGGCCAAACGGCCTTGCGCGATGTACGTCTGCCGCTTCATCCCAAACCCCCGACCCGTGTCCCACTGTCAGGTGCCACAACACAGGACCCACAAACAACTACTCTCCCCGCTCCACCTCGAGGTGCGCTAAATCTACCGGCGATGCTGCACCCCCAGTACATGGCGCTCTTGGGCTCGAGACTGGATTGCCCCAGGGCGCACTTTCCGAACCGCTTGGATCGCCTCTGCTGGTTGCCATCCAAGTTCGACAAGGAGCCGCGCAGCGAGAGTTCCAGCTCGGCCGAGGCCGAGGTTGCAGTGAAGGAACACAGCACTTCCGCTGAGCAAGAGCGATCGGATTGCGGCTCCGTGCTGGCGCCATCCCTCTTCGAACGTCCTCGAAGGCGCAGACATGTCGCGCACCGGCAGGTGGTACCACGCGAGGGACCGTTCCCGCACAGCGGCGCCGAGTTGCGGCACTCGGAGCGCGTTCAGCTCGTCGTCGCCCAGCAGAGTGACGACTGCAGCCGCGCCCCAGTGAGCAACCCGGTCCAGATCCTCGACCAACGACGCAACTTTTCCCGGACAGGCGCCGAGTGCGATCCGTCCCCGGGATGGCCCGACTTCAATAAACGGTAAGCCTACGCCTAGGCCCGCAGTGCTTCTGTTTTCATCTCTTTCCATGCGACCCTTCTACTGGAGCGACACGACAATTGCGGTCGCTGTCCATTTCACTCGTCATTTTTCCCCATCGAAGTCAGATGATCCGTGTTCGGGCGCCCTGCGATACGTGTCGTACGGCGTTAAAAACGACCGCCTTTGTCGTGTCGGTGTGTGATTCAGGCTTTCCCCAGAGGAGAGTCGCCATTTCCAGCCGCTACCGCCGCCAGATCGAAAAGCTTCCGCAGAGCATGCCCGTCGGCGAGCGCATTGTTCTGGGACAAGTCGCCGCGCGGTCCCTGGCTACCGTTTCTCCGTTTACTCTGAGGCATCGCGGCACAGAGGTCCTCGATTTCGTCGATCGGATCGGCCGTGAATTCGGAGTTCCCGCTCCAGCGGACGAGGTACGACAGTCTCGCGAAGGCGACCCCGACCTAGATTGTAAGCTTAGCCAGCGGCTCAATGCCCTACAGAAGTGCTTGCCCGCGCTGAGGAGCACTGGCTTGGACAAGCGCCTGCACTGGCTCTCGGTCACGGTGGGCTTGGATCGCCTCGATACCGAAGTTCTCAAGCACTTGGTCCGAGCTCACATCTACGAGCCCTATGGCACGCTGATGAACTTCTTCGGCGAAGGCCATGCCGGGCGGGGCGAGGTGAACATCGAGGGTCTTGCCGCGGCCACCGGCCGGCAGCCGCTGCTTATCCATCGTCGCCTCGAGGCGCAGTCGTCGTTGCGCCAGGCCGGCCTGGTGCGCGACTGCCGCGGCGGCGACTACGGTACTACTAACTTTGCGGTCCGTGTTGCTCGGCTGCGCAGTGTGCAACCAGCTGTTCTCGCTAGGCACATTCTTTCCACGGCTCCGCCTTCTTCACTTGAGTGGGCTGACTTTGGTCACCTGGGCGAGCCTGCCGAGCTGGCCAAACAGCTGATTGTCGAGGCAGCCAGGCGTCGCTGTGGCATCAACATTCTGCTCTATGGCCGCCCCGGCACCGGTAAGTCAGAATTTGCCCGGGTGCTTGCCGAAACTGCGAGGCTTCACCCGGTCCTGGTCGGAGCCACCGATGAAGAGGGAGGTGAGCCCGACCGCTC
Organism: Altererythrobacter sp. TH136; assembly: GCF_007065885.1. Classification (NCBI taxonomy): domain Bacteria; kingdom Pseudomonadati; phylum Pseudomonadota; class Alphaproteobacteria; order Sphingomonadales; family Erythrobacteraceae; genus Altererythrobacter; species Altererythrobacter sp. TH136. The sequence goes on from NZ_CP041409.1 coordinate 1,226,704, forward strand.
CGAAAGGCTTGCCCACCTCGCTGTTTGCCGCTCGTTAGTGCGCGCTTCGCCGAGGCATTTGTTAGTCGTCGACGAAGCGGAAGATCTGATGATCCGCCCGGTCTTTGGTCTTAGGGACGGCGGCAACTCTAAGCTCTACCTCAACCGGCTTGTGGAGAGCTCCACCTCACCAACGGTGTGGATTGTCAATCAGCCTGATCTGCTCGGAGGTCCGGTGCTCCGGCGTATGGCGCTGGCGCTGGAGTTCAGCCTGCCGTCTCGAGCTGTGCGCAGGCGAGTGCTTGAACGCTTGGCCATAGCGGAGGACGTTCCGTTCCGCGCTGCGGATCTTGCCGGTCTGTCCAAGATCGAAGTGGCTCCCGCGGTGTTGGCAAGCGCTGTTCGCGCTGCTGCTTGGACCGATAAGGAGCCACACACGGCCGCACTTGCCGCAAGATCCATTCAGAAGGTCATGGGTGGCTCGATCCGCCCCGACGACGATCGGGTTGCCGATTTCGACCCTTCGCTTTCTGAAGGGGATATGGACCTGAACCGGCTGGTCGATCGGCTCGCCCGTGCCACCAGCCAAGCATGGTCTCTTTTGGCCGCCGGCCCACCTGGGACAGGCAAGAGCGCACTTGCCCGCCACATCGCCGCACAAGCAGGCATGGATGTTTTGGAGCGGCGCGCTTCGGACCTTCTGAACATGTTCGTCGGCGGCACCGAGAAGGCGATCGCTGAAGCTTTCCGTGAGGCCGCTGACACTAAGGCGATGCTCATCATCGATGAGGCTGACACCCTCTTGCGCAACCGCTCTCTTGCCCAGCGCTCCTGGGAGGTGAGCATGACAAACGAGATGCTCACTTGGATGGAGCGCTCTCCTACTCCCTTCGTGGCCACCACGAACCTTCGCGAGTCGCTAGATCCGGCGACTTCAAGGCGCTTTCTCTTCAAGGTGGAGTTGCAGGGTCTCACCCCCGCAAAAGCGCGCCGCCTTTTCCAGCATTATTTCGGCAGCGAGCCGCCGAGCACTCTCGATCACGTTCCGGAGCTTGCCCCAGGGGACTTCGCCCTTGTGGCCCGCAAAGCGCGTCTTCTCGGGATCACCGAACCGTCCCGCCTGGTGGAACTACTGGAAGTCGAAAGCCTCGCTAAAGGAGCTCGTCATGAAAAGCGGATCGGCTTCGGATTCTGAGGAACTGACCTGCGAAGTCACCACCCCCTAAAAAGCTTCGTCCTCCTCAGCGGGCCAAGTTCCGAAGAAGCCTGAAAGGATCATCCGTGACCTTAATCCAGTCCGCGAAACCTCTCACGCCCGTCAAAGCGTCTTGGTGGCTAGAGGCTGTCTGCGCCTTGGACAGCCAAGCTCCGGGCTTTGCTGGTGCTGCGCTTAAAGCTTCAGACGGCAGACGGCAGCTTATCGCCGCCGGCTTGTCGACTGCGAGGCCGCATCTCCTGCAGACCGATGAGAGAGGTCGGCGTGACCGAACGAACTTACACCCACTCGAGCGGGTCAGACCGGGCGAAGCATCGGAATTGCTGCTGTCGGGCTCCGCGCGCGAGATAGCATCGCTGACATTGGGCAGTTGCCCGCCCGGCTTCCGGCGCCTTTTGAACAGCGCCGGCCCCCAGCCTCAGCCACGCCAGTTCTACCCTCGCCTCCACTCCATCCTCTCGGCCCCAGAGAAACGGCCACTCGCCCGCGTCCTGCTTCACACTCAGCAGCTGGACATGGATCGCCTGAGGACTCTCGAGCGCCTGCCTGCGCTGTTCCTCCGCCCGGGCGTCGCGGAGCAGATTGAACACATTCAAGTTGACGATCTTCACGCCGTCCTGGACGTCATTCGGGCTGTGTGCCCCGATGCGACCGACGCTGCTTTACGGGAGAGCGCGAAGTCGCTCAGTCGAGGGAAGTCACTGCCCTGGTTTGTGGACACTTGGCTGGCTCGGGCCAAGCTTCCGGCCCCTCCGGTAGCAGGAGACGATCAGGTTAGGCCTCTGACGACGGTGAAGGAGATGAGGCGAGCCGCGGCGGAGTTCCGCAACTGTCTGCGAACCCTGACCATCCCGGCCCTGAAGGGGGACCTTTTTTTCTACGAGTGCACAGAGACCCGGCCAGCTGTGCTTGCCGAGGTGGCGAGGCGCGACGACGAGTGCTACTTGAAAGGCGTTCACACGGTTGGCAATCGGCCTGTTCCTGTACGCGCCCGCCGCGTTGTAGAAACTTGGTTCGCTAATGCGGGTCTGAAGCGGCGGGTGGATCAAGGAGCGGACGTCTGGCGCTTTGTTTCATACATGTGCAACGAGCACGAACGGCAATCCAGGAGGCGTAGGCACGGCGATGACTTGGATGACTTGCTGGCGGAATTCGATGCTGAATTTGACCACCTTTTCTAGCTGCGCGACCGCCAGCCGCAGCATCAAAGCTTCTAGCAATTGGGTCCTGAGCGTCTGTAGCGGCACCTGATGGCTTCTACCTCCGCCAGCAGTATCTTCTTCAGCTCCGGCGGCTCAAGTACCATGACCGCACCGCCCCAGGTCATGAGGTGGCGAGCGATCTCAAGTAAGCCGCCTGCAGTAAACCGGACTTCGATCTCTCCGCTGGGCAAGCGTTCGACTTCTTGTGAAGGGTGGAACAGGAATCTCTCGACGGAGGGCGCAACTTCGGCGTCGAACCGAACCCTGATGGCGCGTGGTTCTTCCTGAAAGGCTCCGAACGATCGGGCGGCGTAGGAAATCAGGTCGAAGTCTTCGGGCGGTCCGTTGCAGGGAGCGCCGAGGTCTGCCTCGGAGATTCGATCCAGCCGCCACAGCACCGGGTCCTCGCGCCCAGCCTCAGGACCTACCAAGTAGTACGCCTTGCCGTACAGGAAGCCGTACGGTTCGACGGTCCTGAGCGCGGGCGCTCCTGCGGGTCCGCTGTAGAAGAACGTCGCCTGGCAGCCCGAGAGCACTGCCTTCCGCAAAGTGTAGAGTGTGTCACTGTTCGTCAGCGGCCGGGGACCCGCTTGGGTGGCCATTACCTGAGTGCTTGTCAGTGCCTCAAGGTCCGGCTCGACGCGTCGGCGAACCGCCGGGCGCTGTGCCGATTTGATCTTGCCGGCAACCGACCTGAGGAGGCTTGCGCGCGCCTCTCCCCCTGAGGCTTCCAGCGCAGCGGCGGCTGCGTCCAGTTCGGCCAGCTCCTCCGCCGTCGGCGACTGCATGAAGCTGTCCAGCCCGCCTGAAATGCGGAATCGTTTCTGCCGGCCGGACGTAATCTCCTCCATCTGGGGGAAGATGACTCTGAGGGCGTCTCGCATGCGCTCCGCCGTGCGCCTGTTGGCGCGCAGCATCTCGGCCATCTCGTCAAGGGTGTACCCCTCTCCGCTTCCGGCGAGGGCCTTGGCGAGTTCCAGTACTTTGACGGTGTTGTAGTGACGCACCAGCTGCCCCCCACTCGGCAGAGGTTGCCAAGGCGTGATGCTGGATAGTCCGTTGACCCCAAGCCGAACAAGACCGTTTCTGTCGTATAGGCCGCTTAGAGCGTCGTCAGGAGGTGCTGGCGTGGAAAAGAAGACACTGGTCGGGTTCAACTGCTTCCGGCGAAATCTCAAAGACCAGGCGGGCAGCTTTCGAGTGTGGTCCCAGACCCTTGACGAGCGTCTGGCAAGGAGCAGGGCTCGGAGGGAGGCGAAGGAAGCGGAGGCGGCGGCATCCGGGCCCAAGCTTCAGCAGCCGACGCTCATCATTCGCCTGATGCCCGCGGTTTACCGGCCTATTCCAATCAGTGTCCGCGTCGGCACAGCCGCGGTTAGCTTCGGGTTGAACGTTAGCTTTGTTCAACATCCGAAGCCTTTTGATGCCGACGGTCGTCTAGCCGAGGATTGCCGGCGAGCAATCCTCAAGGGCGCGCTGGAAGCTTCCGAGCACTTCAGGATGCGTATGTGCCTCCAATGGGCGGAGGGGGAGTCGACTTATGTCGAGCCGGACGGCAGCTACAGAGACTTCGACGCTGCTCCAGGCCGCGGCCTGAAAGTTGGTCTGGGATGCGCGATCTGACCCTTAGCAGGTGCGAAGGGCTGGATGCTATTCCTCGACCTTCGACCAGTCCTGAAGCTTGTCGGGGAGTTCTGCTTCGAGCTCCGCGGCCCAATCATCTGGTATCTCGCCATAGCTGCGGATGATGTAATTTTCACGGGTCAACGAGAGACCATCACGCGCTAAGCCCTTCAGGATTGGATCTGCATTGACCTCTTCTTCTGACAAATGGTCGTCTTCCGGCATGCCGATTTCCTACGCGATTTTCCTCGGTGCAGATTGGCTTACTTTTAGCCGAAATGGAACGCTGTGAGTAAGACAGGACGATCCATGCTGTCTTGCGTGGGGGCTAGTTGGCTGCTCGTGGGTGGGACGGTCAACTTTCCCTTGTCTAGTAGGATTGACGGGCGCGGCGCATGAAGCGCTCAGCTTCAAGGTGCGGCAGCTTAGGTCTGTGAGCGTCGCGTTTGTAGGTAGAGAGGCCGGCATTGGTGGAACCCCAGTTCGCGATCTAGCTTGGCATAACGGAGCCGTTTGGGGCAGTACAGAGGGGTCTTCCGATATCTAGAGCACAGCGCTCAGGGGGAACCCTTGAAACCATATACGCGATCGATCATCGAACTGTTTGACGGCAAAAAGCGCTACTTAATCCCGCTGTACCAGCGACAATATGCGTGGAAGATCGCGCCACAGCTCGACCTACTTTGGGAAGATATTGAGCGCGCGGTTCGCTACTTGAATACTGACAGGGCCGCATTGACCCCTCATTTTATGGGCGCGATGGTAATTAGCCAGGTCAAAACCTACGGAAAACAGGTCCAAGCATTTGAGATCATCGATGGCCAACAGCGCCTCACGACGTTTCAGCTCTTGCTTTCGGCTCTGCGAGATGTCGCAATCGCCAATGGTTCAAAATATGGCGCAGAGCTCGGCAAATACCTGCTCAACGACGGAGTAATGGAAGAACCGCACGTGGAGCGGTACAAGCTCTGGCCTTCCTTGATCGACCGACGGGCTTTCGTGGGGCTGATCGATCCAGATGTTGAACTGGACACGATCGCGGAAAAGCCGCTGGACGAGGACGGAGTGGTCCGTCGGGCCGCTGGTGCCCAAGCCTATTTCAAGGGAAAGATCGAGGCTCACGTTAAGGTAGCCGGCGTATTCGATGAGGACCGCCTGGAGACGTTGTTTGAGGCCTTGAAGGAAGGCCTTGCGGCGGTCTCGATCGAGCTTGAAAGTGGGGATGACGCTCAAACCATTTTTGAAACCCTCAATAGCCGCGGGGTTGATCTAACCGCAGGCGATTTGATGCGGAACTTCATATTTCAGCGCGCGAAGGGGCTCGGCCTCGCTGATGGGTCGCTAATCGTTGACAAGCTTTATATGAAGCACTGGTTGCCGCTCGATCGTGCCTTTTGGAACGAGCCGGCTTCTAGGGGGCGGCAGGTGCGCACTCGCCTGGATTGGATGTTGACTGATCACCTCTCGACACAGGTTGGCGACCTAGTGTCGGTCGACAATCTGTTCGAAACCTACAGGCGCTGGATTTTGGATAAGCGTCCCTTCGACAACGTCATGGAGGAATTAGAGTCCATTTCTGCCACCGCGGCCGTTGAGAAGCGGCTCTTTGAGCAGGATAAGCAGGATGCCCTTGGTCGCTTCGGCCGCTTTGCGGAGGCATTCGATGTGTCAACCACAATGCCTCTCGTCGTCTACCTTGCGACCGATCCCGACGTTGCTGACCGGCTGGAGGACGCGCTTCAGGCGCTCGAAAGTTACATCTTGCGCCGCGACATCTGCGGGCTGACTACCAAGAACTACAACAAGTTGTTTGTCGGCCTGATTGGGCGCCTCCGCGCCGCAGAAGGGGACAAGGTCGCCGCCCTGATCACCTTTCTTTCCTCGAGGAAATCCGAAATCGACGTTTGGCCGGACGACACCGCGTGGATGCAAGGCTGGCTCGGCCGTGATCAATACAAGGGTGCCCGACAGGCACGACTACGATTTTTGTTCGAAGCCATCGAGCAAAAGAAGCGGTCAACCCTCAACGAAGAAATAGATATCAAATCCGCCCTTACCATTGAGCACATCATGCCTCAATCGTGGCAGGCCTCCTGGCCTGTGCCTGGTTTCGACCACCTCGAGACCGACGAACTTGATCCAGATCTCTTGCTCCGGCAGGCCGAGCGAACCGGCGCGGTCAACAAGCTGGGAAATCTCACCCTCCTAACCGGTGCCTTAAATACGACGGTCTCAAACGGGCCCTACTCGGTCAAAATGCCGGCGCTCCGGGCGCATTCAAGCCTGGCGCTAAACCGGGAGCTCAATGCCTTCGATGTATGGAATGAGGATACGATCGCGAAACGCGGTGCGGCGCTTTTCAAGGTCGCACAGCAGCTGTGGATGGCGCCTGAGCCCCAAGACAATGCGCTCAATTGGGAGACCTTGATCCAACAGCAGAAAGCTGGGCTGCCTGCGAATGGGACGGCCTGCCGCTTTCGGTTTGGAGGTCAGGAATACAGGGCGACGGTATTCGACGGCGCAATGCAGGTTGAAGGTCTGGAAGGATCATTTGGGAGCTTCTCAGCCGCGTCGAAGGCCGTCACTCAGACAAGCCGCAATGGTTGGTTCGACTGGCACTTGCTCGATGAGCATGGTGATTGGACGCTAGCCGACGACTGGCGGAAGATCGCCACTTCTTAAGTCCGTCTCCTAAGCCGCGCCCTGCGCTCGGCTGGGCAAGAGGCGGTAGAACCCCGATCCAGTGCGCCTTGTTCGATAGCCACGCCCTCACAGGAAAATGGGTTTGACCGCGGTTCGACCGCACTCGTTTTAAGGCGCGCCTTTCCTAGGACGTTGATCTCTGTTCGCTTTTTGTCCCATAGCAGCCGTCGAGTGTTCAGCAGGCATTTTGTGCTCAAAAAGCGGGTGCGTTGGAGGCGATATATGGTGATAAGGCCACCCGCCGGGTTGTGTTCGGCAATGGAGCTACAGAGCGGTTCGGAGCGAAATTAGGAACGAAGTGTTGAACGATTTGACGTCCACCAATGCCACTTTTCAGCAGCGTCTTCGGGCCTTCCGGAAGGAACATGGCCTCAGTTTAGATCGCTTGGCAGACCGCATCGGGACAAAAGCCTATACAGTCCGGCGTTGGGAAATCGGTACTTCGCGCCCCGATCGCGAAGCGGCGAACGCACTCGCTGCCATAGGTTTTGGTCCCATCTCCGATGAGGAAACAAACCTGTCCTCTCGGTCACGAGGCTCGGCTGCTTTGCGTTCAGAAGGTGGCGGGGGTCCTCAGGCTACATCGGCGATCGCCCCGGCACTTTATGGAGCGACATATCCCGCGTGGGTCGCAAACGGACCACAAGATCAAGAAGCGTTCTATGGGAAGCTCGTTGAACTGCAACTCTCCGGGATCGCTGACGGCGCGCGCCTGTCCCTAATCGACGAGTTTGAGCAAGGCAAACAGACAGCGCAGGCCCTCCTTGAGTCTCCAAAGCCCACGGCAGCAAGTTGGAATTCAAACTACGGGTCTCACGGCTGGCATAGATATGTCGGGCGCTTCCCTCCACATGTTGTGAGGGCGCTGCTGAATCACTTTGGGGTTGGTCCGCAATCTCTGGTCTGCGACCCTTTCTCCGGAAGCGGGACAACTGCTGTCGAGTGTCGCTTGCTGGGCATCCCTTTTGTCGGCGTTGAGATTGGAGCCCTTTCTCACCTTATGGGAGAAGTTAAGGCCAAGTTTCCAAAGGATTCAAAGATAATATCCCTCCTTGCCGATAGCTTCGAGGCGTCATTTCGGGCGGCCGAGAAGATATTCCTTGAGAAAAAAGGTCGCTCGTTCAATGTAGCGGATGTGCTGGCTCGTAAAGGAAATACCGTCCCGAGCTTTGCAAACATTGAAAAGTGGTTCACGCCAGAAGCATTTCTCGGAGTATCTCTTACTGTTGAAATTGCACAGTCTCTGAATGCGACGGAACGAGACCTTACCTTGGTTGCCTTATCGGCTAAGATGCGCAGTATCGGCAACGTGGACGTTGATGTGGTGCGTGCAGAGTACAGCAAGGTACCTCGAGAGGGTGTCGACGTTTGCAAGTTGGTGAGTCGGCATTTGCGGAAGATGGCTTCAGACGTGCAGAAAATGGCCATTACGCACGCATCGACCATAGGTGATGCAGCTAGTATCCGGCTCATTGAAGGTTCGGCGTTATCAGTCGACCTGCCGATTGCCTCAATTGATGCAGTAGTCACATCTCCGCCCTACGGCGTGGAAGCCTTGAGTTACCTCAGAACGCACCTGCTTTCATATCGCTCATTAGCAAGCATCCTTCGTCATGACCCCTACGATGTACGAGAGCAGACGGTGGGGTCGGAGTATCTTGAGGAGTCAGTGGTTCCCGAACTTCTGGAAGTTGCGGGTACATCTCCGACATTCCGTGAATTCTTTGCACGTCCTACTGAAACCGAGGACAAAAAGTCCCGTCAGCGACGCGCCGGCATGATCAAGTTTTTCGAGGACATGCATCTGATGGGCATTCGGTTGGCAACCTGGCTTAAGGACGACGGAAGAGTCGCGTGGGTAATAGGAAATAAGCGCCTCGGCGATCGCGTAATACCTACTGACAAAATAATAGAAGAGTCGTTTCGAGCAAATGGTCTCGAATTGTACGACGTGGTACGCCATAAGTTGAAGACGAATAATAGCAATTCTCAGGTCCCTTGGCAGGAAAGAATTATCCAAGAAGAAGCGATTATGCTCTTTAAAAGAGTTCCCCGCCGGTGAAGCGTTGGACGGAGGGGTATGTTCATCTGCGAATGCGCGAAACAATCAGGAGTGCTGGCTTCCAGCTGATTGCCGGGGAGTTCCCAGGGGGAAGCGATCATGAACTTTATGCATTGAATGTGACCGACCCAAGCGTTGCGAGGGATTTCAGCCCAGATCCTCGCCGACACAGTGCAGGTGAGCTCATCCCCGATCTAGTTGCGTTGAAAGGCAGGGCCCTTCTTATCGGAGAGGCAAAAGTCGACTACGACGAGGCGGATCGCGGGAAGCTTCTTACTCTAGTAACTTACCGTTTGGCTGATCTTTATCTAGCATTGGAGAAGTTTGCTCTCGAACGCGGATTCCCTGAGTTGTTACCCTTAGACACATTGGTCCTGATGCCTACGCTGGTGTTCACGAGCCGGCGGAAGATGAACGTATTACCGGCGGATGTTTCGTGCTTGATCCTGGACGCTGATGGCAGCTCATCTTGCACGGGGTCTCTGGCTGAGGTCGCTCGCTAATGAGCGCGCCGGGTGCGGAGTCAGTGCGGTCAAAAGTACTCAATGCAGATTGGAATTTCTGGAACACCGACACGGGATATTTGACCCACTCTGCGCATCGCTACTCGGGCAAATTCATTCCGCAGATCGCGCGCCAGGCGATCGAATTCTTATCCTCACCCGGGGACTTAATAGTCGATCCGTACTGCGGGTCCGGCACGACACTTGTGGAAGCAGGTCTGGCCGGCCGACGGGCGATTGGGATCGACATGAACCCCCTCGCCGTGCTTATCGCGTCTGTAAAAATTACGCCCGTCGAGCTCGCGTCGCTGAAGGAATTTGGTCGTCGTATGCGGGCGACGATCGCCCAGCTCCCCGGCGAAGGATTATTTGCTGCGCCCACATTGATGCGAGATGAGGGCGACGCTCGGCTTGATGACCCATGGTTCAGGAAATGGTTTCAGCCTCAAGTCTTGCGTGACCTTATTGCGATTCACAACTCTATTATGGAGGAGACAGACGCCCGACTGCAGAACATTGGCCTGACGGCATTCAGTGACATACTCCGCCGCGCAAGCAACGCTCACCAAGGCTACCCAAACGTCATGTTCGACAAGCGGGGAGGCGAGCGCCCACGACCCGGCCGATATTTCCTGAAAGCGATCGAGCTGCTGATTGAGCGCGTCGGCGGGCTTTCACAAGAGGGGAACTGGGGAGACATTCACGCCACAAAAGGTGACGCGAGGAATCTTTCTCTGAGTGACAAAGTAGCGCAGGCGGTCGTCACACACCCACCCTACGTCGGGTCTATTCCCTACGCGGAGTACGGAACACTCAGTTTAACTTGGCTCGGCTATGACCACAAGGCGCTTGATCGTGAACTCACCGGGGGTCAGCGTCAGTCCAGAACCGTACTTGATCGTTTCACAAACGACTACGCGAGGATGATCGCCGAATCTTACCGCATCACCCTCGACGGTGGCTTTCTATTTGTCCTCGTGGGAAATCCAACGATTAAGGGACAACTCATCGATCTCACGGAGATGACGCGTAAACACGCAGAGGCCGCTGGATACGCAGAAGTGGCAATCGCAGTGCGCTCAGCCGAAAATCGACGAGCTAATAAGATGGGCGACGAGACTTTGCTGACCTTCAGACGCGCTTAGAGGGCGTCCCTGGCGATCAAGCCGTCTTTAAACATAATCCCTTCCGCGGCATGCTTGAAAAGCCGTATGGCCTTGCGGCGCTGATTTGCGGCAGCCGTAACCCACATCCTATGTGTGATATTAGGGAACCAAAGAATCAATGCCCGATCAGAGTGCTCCGCAATATAGAGGTAGTGGTATAGGATCGCCATTCCTGTGTAGGGATCCGATCTAATTTTCTTCATACCCACATTATAGACGATAAGTTCTGCAGAGGCGATTCCGGCCGCGGCTGGATTCACACCATAACCGGCAAAAAAGGTCTTTTGAGTTACGATCTCAACAGATCGAGGCGGTAGATCATACTCTTTTGCCCGTTTGACTGTGGCTGCGAATTCGCCCCGCTCCTTGAGCATGCGGATGTGTATCTTCGATTCCAGCATCTGGCGGTTCAAATGGGCGATCGATGCGTCGGCCGGGATGTCTAGAAGGGTACCCACGTACTCCTTTACATCATCGTCTTTTTGGCGGTCCCGTCGAACCTCGCAAGCTGCATCGACAGGCCAATTGATGGTGGTCAGCGCGGTCTTGGTCACTCGTGTCATTGCATCAAGTGCGCCGAACAATCTAAGATTCATGTATCGTGGGCCTTGGGTTTGGCCCCCATGCTTTCGAGCCTTATAAGGACCAAAATAGAGGCACGGCACTCGGTGTTCCGCAGCAGCCGCCAACCTCGCAAAGCGCTGTCCCACATTATGACCACTTGGAACTTCTACCGTTTCCTCAACCACCAGAATTGGCCTGCCATCCCTCAGCAGAACGATGTCCGGTCGGTCGTAGCTAAGGACTCCCGCAGCCGCAGCGATACCCTTTGCATCACTTATAGCTATTTCATCAGCGTTCTTCAGAGCTGGATGGAGATTCTTAAACCACGCCGCCTCGTGCGGCTCATCGAACAATACGGTATATACCATGAGACCCCCATGTCGTCGGGGGTTGTTGTCGCACGGCGATGCTCAGCGTCAAGGTCCTAATACCGCAGCAATGCACGGCCCTACAGCGGATACCACTATTCATTCAGCCGTCTTGTGGGGCCTCGCGTCTGTGCAGGGCCACTACGAGCGTGCGTTCTCGCGGCTAAGCACTATAACCCTCGGATGCTTTCGCCACCCGACCAGCCGCGCGCTATAAGAGTCGCAGCCGTATGGCTAAATTGGATCGACCTTTAAACCGAATGCCGGGCGCAACCAAACAGCATCGCGGCCCCTTAGCAAGGCAGCTGAGCCTGCGTTGAGTGGGTCGACCCAAAAGACTGCCCAAAGCGCCCCAAACAGGACCCAAGCGGCCGACCCAGCCGAACGACCGTCCCCCTTAACCCTCTCGAATTGCCTGTTGAAAGACTGGTGCCGCTTACAGGACTCGAACCTGTGACCCCATCATTACGAATGATGTGCTCTACCAACTGAGCTAAAGCGGCACTCGGGCGGGCCATTAACGCCGACGGCGGTTTGCCGCAACGCGTCTGTTGTCCGCGACAATCTGGAGGCCCGAGCCGGAATCGAACCGGCGTGCGAGGATTTGCAGTCCTCTACGTAACCACTCCGCCATCGGGCCCTAGCATGATAACGGCCCCCACTCGCGTGGAGGAAGCGGCGCCCTAGCGGCTCGCCGCGCGCAACGCAATCGGGACTGGCGAATGGTTTGCGTTTCGCTATGCAACGCAGCCTATGCGTTTTGCCAACCTGATTGATGCGGTTCCCGCTGACACTCGCCCAGTCACCCTGTCGGGTGCGGAGAACTGGATGCAGGGGCGCACCCTGTTCGGCGGCGCATCGGCCGCGCTGGCGCTGGCGGCGGTGCGAAAAGCCATGCCCGATTTGCCGCCATTCCGGGCCGCGCAAGTCGGCTTTGTCGCGCCGGTCGGGGCGAACCTGTCGTTCAAGGTCGAGATGGTGCGCCAGGGCCGTAACGTGACCCAGGTGCGTAGCGATATCGCCAGCGACGGCAAGCTCGCGCTCACCGCGCTGATGCTGTTTGGCGAAAGCCGGGAGCCGAATGCGCTGCACCCGGCGAGCAAGGTCGATCAATGGCCAGGAGCGCCGGAAGACTGCGAGGGCGTGCCAAGCCCGACCAACTTCTTCACCCAGAATCTTGAGATTCGCCGCGCGCAGGATGAACGGGGCAAGGGTCCGCCGCTGGTGCGCCGCTGGGTCCGTCTTGCCGACCGTGAGGGACTGGACCCGGTCATCCAGGCGATTGTCCTGGGGGATGCGCTGCCGCCCGGATCCATGCGCGCGATGCAGCGCCAGGGGCCGCTGTCATCGATCAATTGGAGCTTTAACCTGCTCGATCCTGACGCGCGCACCCGCGACGGCTGGTTCCTGGCCGAAGCCGCCAGCGATCATGCCGACCACGGATACTCAAGCGAGCGACTCAGGCTGTGGAACGCCGATGGCGAGCAGGTACTTGCCGGGATGCAGGCGGCCGCCATTTTCGGCTAGACGTCTTCGTAGGTCGCTTTCCGCTTCTGCATTCCGGCCATCACGGCTTCCATCTGGTTCTTCGATCCGAGCAGCGGGTGTTGCTCGAGGCTTTCTTCCATCAGCAAGTCGGCGGTGTTCTTGTCCGCCATCGCGTTGATCAGGCGCTTTGCGCCGCGCATCGCGTGGGGGTTGCGGTCGGCGATGGTGCGCGCGATTTCGTTGGCGCGCTGAAGCGGGTCATCCTCGACGTAGGTCGCCAGACCGATCACCTGGGCTTCCGTCCCGGTAAACTCCCGGTTGGTGAAGGTCAGTTCGCGCAGCACATCGCCCCGGATCAGGTCGCGCCACAGGGCGATGCCGCCCATGTCGGGCACCAGGCCCCAGCGCATTTCCATGATCGCCATGCGCGTATCGGGCGCGACCACGCGCACGTCTGAGCCGCTGGCAATTTGCAGACCGCCGCCGAAGCACACGCCGTGAACCGCGGCGATGACAGGGACCGGCAGCTTGCGCCACTGCATCGCCACCTGCTGCGCGCGATTGGCATTGCCAAAGGTGCGCTCTGTCAGCGGGGGCTCGTCACCGCGTTCGCGGCCGAAACTGGATAGATCGAGGCCGGCACAGAATGCGCGCCCCTCACCCGCCAGGACCACGCACCGCAGCCCCTTCATGTTCTGCAGCGCCTGTCCGGCCTCGATCAGCCGATTGAACATCTCGCCATCGAGCGCGTTCATCTTGTCGGCGCGGGTCAGCCGGACCTGCGCGACGCCGCCGTCTTCAAGATCGATGGAAACCCGGTCATTTGCGCGAAAATTCATGCCAGCATCCTTGTCCTTTGCTGCACCGTCGCCCAACGCCGGCGCGCTGTCTAGCTTTCGCCGAACAGCCGCGCCCGGGTCCAGTCGAGTACGGGCGCGTGGCTGACGAGCAGCGCATGGCCGAGTTCGCGGTTCCAGCGGGTCTCGGAACCCAGGGCCGCGCGCCATTCATGCAACCGCCCGGTGTAAAGCTGCAAGTCGTATTCTGCGCTGATTCCGATGGCACCGTGCACGGCGTGAGCGGCGTTGGCGATGCGAGGGGCGGCGGAGGAGGCGACCGACTTGGCCACAGCGATGCGCAACCGGTCGGGCGGCTCACCGGCAGCGGCAAGCTCAACAGCGAGGCGGATGGCGACACAATCCTCCGCCATGACCGCGAGCTGCTGCTGGAGCGCTTGCTGCCGGCCGATCGGCTTACCGAATTGGCTGCGCTCCCCGGCGTAGGCGGCGCTCATCGCGAGCACCCGGTCCGCGGCACCCGACAGGGCTGCGGCGAGTAGCAAAACCTCAGCTTCGGCACAGAGGCCGGCCCGGGCGACCATGGCCTCGCCGATCGCAATCGGGGCCGCGTTGCGACCGAGCGCGCGCCATAATTGGGCGGCGTCGGCCACTGACATTCCGGCGCCGCCTGCGGTTTCGAGCACGAGCGCGTCAAGGAACCCCGATTGCTCGACCTCCTCGCGCTCATGCTGCCATTCCGCGCCCGCGTCGATCGCCCGCACTCGGTCGGCCGGAAACAGCAGCGTGAGCATCCGCTCGAACGGTTCGAGGAACTCTGTCACCGCAGGCCCAGCCCCCGCGCGATGATCCCGCGCAGGATTTCTCGCGTTCCGCCGCGCAGCGAGAAGCTGGGAGCGACGCGGGTAACGTACGTCAACGCTCGCGTAAGATCCGCGTCGACCGGCTCATCGTGGCTCGCTAGATCATCGGCGATTGCCAGCGGCAAATCCTGCTCGAAAGCCGTACCCAGGTCCTTGACCAGGCTTGCCTCGACCACCGGGCTCTCTCCCGCCGCGAGCCGCGCGGTACAGGCGAGCGACATCGCCCGAAGCGCCGCCAGCCGCGCAACGAACCCGCCAACCAGCGCGGCGGTGGCATCATCGGTGCGGCCGGCCTTGCGCAAGTGCGCCAACCATCCGTCCAGCAACACCAGGCTAGAATAGATCCGTTCAGGACCGCTGCGTTCAAATGCCAGCTCGGCGGTGACCTGCGCCCAGCCCTGCCCCTCGGCGCCGATCAACGAGTCCCCCGGCAGCTCCACGCCATCGAAGAAAACCTCGTTGAAGTGCTCGTCACCGGTCAGATCCTTGATCGGGCGGATGGAGATACCCGGCAGCGACAGGTCCACGATCAATTGCGACAGGCCGGCGTGGCGGTCTTCCGGCCCGCCCGACGTGCGAACCAGCGCGATCATGTAATCGGCATACTGGGCCCCGGTGGTCCAGATCTTTTGACCGCTGAGCCGCCAGCCTCCGTCGACCGGCTCCGCGCGGGTGCGCACAGCGGCAAGATCGGACCCGGCGCCAGGTTCACTCATGCCGATGCAGAACAGCGCGTCACCATGGCAGATCCGCGGGAGGTAGGATTGCCGCTGCGCCTCCGTCCCGAAGTTGAGGATCAACGGCGCGCTTTGCCTATCGGCGATCCAGTGCGCGCCGACCGGAGCGCCGGCTGCCAGCAGTTCCTCCACCACGACAAATCGAGCGAATGGCCCCTTCCCGCCGCCGCCATACTCCTGTGGAAGCGTCAGGCCGAGCAGGCCCGCCGCGCCCAGCTTGCGGCTGAACTCAGCATCATGCCCCATCCACGATCGCGCGCGCTGTTCCAGCGACAACGCGGCGACGACCTCCTGCGCCAGGGCACGGACCTGCGGGCGAAGCGCGTCGTCCTCTGGCGGGATAGCTGCAAGGGTCAGGCTCTCGAACACGTCGCGCCCTGTCTGCGCGAGCGAAGCGTGGACGGCAACGGGAGAATTGCTCAGCGGTCGCCCGCCCCTTACAGCCGGTACAAAGCGAAAGGAGCGGGCATGGGTGATTTCCTGAGGATCGAACGCAATGGTGCGGTGATGACCGTCACGATGGATCGCCCCGAAGATCGCAACGCAATCACCGATCCTGACCAGAGCGCGGAATTCGTCGAATTGACCGAAAGCCTTGCGCGCGACCGTTCGATCCGTGCGCTCGTGCTGACCGGTGCCGGAAAGTCGTTCTGCTCCGGGGGAAACGTGAAGGCGATGCGAGAGGGGACCGGGATGTTCTCCGGCTCCCCGTTCGATCAGCGCAACCATTACCGCACGACCGTTCAACGGATCGGCCGCGCCTTGTGGGAGCTCGAGGTACCGGTCGTCGCGGCGATCAATGGCCATGCCATCGGCCTCGGCTTTGACATCACGCTGATGTGCGACATGCGGATCATGGCGGAAAGCGCGGTGGTCGCCGAAAGCTACGTGAAACTGGGCATTATTCCGGGGGGCGGCGGCGCCTGGTTGCTGCCCCGGGTGATCGGCTATGCCCGCGCGAGCCAGATGACGCTGACTGGCGATCCGGTGGACGCACAGACGGCGCTAGCATGGGGGCTGGTTAGCGAGGTGCATCCGGCTGACCGGCTGCTCGCCCGGGCGCAGGAGCTAGCCCAAGCCATCGCTTCGAGCCCCGGCCACGCCACTCGCCTTGCCAAACGGATGATGCGCGAAGGCATGGATCAGAAGCTGGCCACTCACCTGGAAACGGCGGCGGCTTACCAGGCTCTGTCGCACCATACGGATGACCACAAGGAAGCTCTCGACGCCTTCCTCGACAAGCGCGCGCCGGAGTTCAAGAACCGGTGAGCGGTGCGCTTGACGGTATTCGCGTGCTCGACTTGTCGCGCGTGCTCGCGGGACCGTGGTCGACGCAGATCCTCGGAGATCTGGGGGCAGAGGTGATCAAGGTGGAACAGCCGGGCGCCGGCGACGACACCCGCGCCTGGGGGCCGCCCTTTTTGGCGCAGTCAACGGACTCGGCGTATTTCTCCTGCGCCAATCGCAACAAGCAATCGATCGCAGTGGACATCGCCACGCCCAAAGGCGCCGAGATCATTCGGCGGCTTGCTGCGACAGCGGATGTGGTGGTGGAGAACTTCCGCGTCGGCGGTCTCGCCCGTTTCGGGCTCGACTATGACAGTCTGGCAGCGATCAAGCCCGATCTTGTGTGGTGTTCGATCACCGGGTTCGGGCAAACGGGTCCCGATAAGGACCGCGGCGGATACGATTTTCTGATCCAGGGCCTCAGCGGACTGATGAGCGTCACCGGCGCGGCCGACGGTCCGCCGATGAAAGTGGGGGTGCCGATCAGCGACCTCACGACCGGGCTTTACGCGGCGATCGCTATTCTCGCCGCGCTGCGCCACCGTGACAATACCGGCCAGGGGCAGCGGATCGACCTGTCGTTGCTCGAAGCGCAGCTCGCGGTCATGAGCAATCAGGCCGCCAGCTGGCTTAACGGGGGCACGGAACCGGGACGCCTCGGCAACCAGCACCCGAACATCGTTCCATATCAGGTATTCACCTGCGCCGATGGCGACATATTGATTGCGACCGCCAACGACCGGCAGTGGGCCAAACTGGTCCGGGTGCTTGGCCTTGATGCCCTGGCGGACGCTCCGCCATTCGCGACCATGAGCGTTCGGAGCGCCAATAAGCACGCCCTGCTGGCGGCGATCGAACCGGTGTTGGCGGGCTGGTCGTCGGCGGAACTCGTCGAAGCACTGAATAATGCAGGCGTGCCGAGCGGCCGCGTCAATACAGTGCCCGAAGCTCTAGCGGCGCCGCAGGTGAAGGCACGCGGCCTCGTCCGTTCCATCGAACGCCGCGATGGCAGCGAAGTCCGGTTCGTGGGCTTTCCCGCGCAGCTCTCCGCCACACCGGCAAGCTATCGCCGGGCACCTCCACGCGCGGGAGAGGACACTCGCGCCATTTTGCGTGACGTCCTCCACCTCTCTGAGGCGGAGATCGGACGGTTGTTTTCCACCGGCACCGTTGCACACGGTTTGGCGGACGACTGAACCCCTCGGCGGAAACTTACGCGAATCCCGTGAGTTAACCTGCCGGAAGGAGACTTGTGATGTCGGACGACAAACAAGATCGCGGCGGGCAGGATCGCGCACGCGTCGCAGGCGAACAAGGCTACGAAGTTCGCTATTTTGCCGAAAAGCATGGGATCAGTATCGATCAGGCACAGGAACTGATCGACAAGCACGGCAATAGCCGCGAAAAACTGGACGCAGCCGCGGGCGCGCTTGGCCGTTAACGCAACGCGGGTGCGTCCGCCACCGGGCGACGCCCTACCGCATACGCCGCGTTAGTTGCGGTAGCTCGGGTCGATGCGGTCGAGCTTCCGCAACAACGCTGGCCAGGCAAGCGCCTGCGCAAGTGCGCCCATGCCCTTCGGATTGCTTTGCTGCTCAACCTTCTCAGGGGTACCCTGCGGCGGGTTGTAGAGATGGTCCCGCCCCGCGGCGAGCATGTGCACCTGAGCTTCACATGCCCGCTCCAGGAAATAGAGCCGCACGAAGCATGCGCCGACGCTATCCCCCACAGCGAGAGTGCCGTGGTTGCGCAAGATCATCGCGTTTTTGGTGCCGAGATCCTGCACCAGCCGCTCACGCTCCTCCAGGTCTGTCGCGATGCCTTCGTACTCGTGATACGCGACATCGTGTGCAGCTATCATCGCTGTCTGGGTGTGCGGCAACAGCCCCCACTCCATCGCCGATACGGCCTGACCGTGCGGGGTATGCAGGTGCATCACGGCGTGCGCATCGTCACGAGCCATATGGATGGCAGAGTGGATGGTGAACCCAGCCGGATTGACCGGATGTTCGCTCTTGCCAACGGGCGCACCATCGACATCGATCTTGACCAGCGAGGATGCGGTAATCTCTTCGAACATCATGTCGTACGGGTTGATCAGGAAGTGATGTTCGGGACCCGGCACGCGCGCTGACAGGTGCGTGAAAATCAAGTCATCCCAACGGTAAAGCGCGACAAGGCGATATGCCGCCGCCAGATCGACCCGCGCGGCCCACTCTCCGGGTGCCATGTCATCGTTCGCCTGGGTCATGTTCGCCGTTGCCATCGTGCCATCCTTTGCCGAGCTATCGTTCATGTGTCAGCATAAGCGCACTCGCGGAGCCGAGTCACACAGGTTTTAGGGGAGACGCAAAAAAGCCCCACTGTCTCCAGTGAGGCTATTACGTAATTCAGAACCACCTGATGGTTGCGGGGGCTCGATTTGACCGCTGTCGAACTCGGATCGTTCTGTGACCGCTTTGCGCCCCCAATCAGGACATTCGAAGGTCTCAAAGATAGACCCGAAAGCTGCCCCTCAGCGATCTTCTGACGCGCATGGAGCCATATTAGACGCCGCGCCGCTGCGCGCCCGCACGACATGTTGAAGCGAAAACCAATCAGAGGTCACACTCGCTCCTTGGCGGCTTAGCCACATAGGGCAACAAAAGTATCATTTCTCCTTGCCTCTGCAGTCAGGCGGAACCTCCTACGACCGCCCTCGGGTCACGGTATCCGAGTAGTCGCAGCGCATTGATCACCACTAATAAGGTCGATCCCTCATGCATAGCTACAGCAGGACCGATCCCGAGTCCGAAAATCGTGGCGGGCACAAGGATGGCTACCACTCCGAGGCTGACGAAGACGTTTTGCCTGATGACGGAGCGGGTGCGGCGGCTGAGCCCCACGGCGAACGGAAGGTGCGACAGGTCATCCGCCATGAGCGCGACGTCTGCGGTTTCGAGCGCGACGTCGGACCCTGCAGCGCCCATGGCAATCCCGACCGTCGCGCTTGCCATAGCCGGCGCGTCGTTCACGCCGTCCCCCACCATCGCGACCTTGCCCTCGGCGCTCAGCTTCTTGATCGCGTCGACCTTCTGCTCGGGCATGAGATCGCCCCAGGCTTCGTCCAACCCGACCTCGGCCGCGACCGCCTCGGCGGCACGCTGATGATCGCCAGAGATCATGATCATTCGGGTAATGCCGAGAGCGCGTAGCGTCGCGAGAGTTTGTTTGGCGGCCTCACGAGGTGTGTCGAGCAGGCCAATAACGCCAAGATCGATCTTGGCCCGACGCACGATCATCGTTGTGCGACCCTTTTCGCGAAAACCTTCGACGGCCGCCTGGGCCTCTGGAGAGAGCGGCGGAATTCCTTCAGCGCCGAACATTTCCGCCTTGCCAATGAGCACCGTCTGTCCATCGAGCATGGCGCGCACACCGCGGCCAGTGAGACTTTCGAGGTCGGACGCGGCCGGTATCGACGTATCTCCCAGCCGCTCCCGCCCACCCTTCACGATGGCTTCGGCCAGAGGATGATCACTCAGGCTCTCGACCGCTACGGCCGTAGCGAGCAGGTCAGTTTCCGAAGTGCCGCCAAGCGGGAGAAGGTCCGTGATCCTCGGCTCACCCTTAGTGAGCGTGCCCGTCTTGTCGAAAGCGATCGCCGTCAACGAGCCAAGGTTTTCCAGTGGCCCCCCTCCTTTAACCAGCACGCCGCCCCGAGCGGCGCGAGCTACCCCGGACAGAACTGCGCTAGGGGTGGCGATCGCAAGCGCACAGGGGCTCGCTGCCACCAGGACCGCCATTGCGCGATAGAAGCTATCGCGGAATGGCTCGTCGACAACCACCCATGCAAATAGCAGCAGCACGGCCAGGACCAGAACCGCAGGCACGAAGAAGCGTTCGAATTTGTCCGTAAACCGCTGCGTGGGAGACTTCTGCGTTTCGGCTTGGCTTACCAGCTTCACGACCTTGGCCAACGCGCTGTCGGTCGAAAGCCGCGTCACCTCAATTTCGAGCGTTCCGCTACCGTTGATCGTACCGGCAAATACGCGATGTGCCGCTTCGACGCGCTCTGGCGCTTCGCGCGCTGTTGCTGGGTCGCTGACCGCCCGCTTGTCGACCGGCATGCTCTCGCCGGTCACGGGAGCCTGATTGACGCTGCTGTCACCGAGCACCACGAAACCATCTGCGGGTAGCCGCTCGTTGGGCTTCACCAGAACTACGTCGCCGATGACCAGTGCCTCTACTGGCACCTCCAACGTCGCACCGTCGCGCCGGACGACAGCGGTCTTCGGTGCCAATTCAGCAAGTGCTTCAATCGCGCGCTTGGCACGACCCATCGCGTAGTGCTCCAGCGCATGCCCCAGGCTGAAGAGGAACAGCAGGAGCGCGCCTTCAGCCCAAGCGCCGAGCGCGGCGGCGCCAGCTGCGGCGACCAGCATGAGCGTGTCGATTTCGAACCGCTTCTGCAGCAGGTTTCGGAGAGCCTCACCGGCGGTGAAGTAACCGCCCAAGGCGTAGGCAGCGATGTAGCACGCTAAGGGTAACCAGCCAGGCGCGCCGGCGACCAGCTTTTCGATCGCGAAGCCGATGCCAAGGGCCGCTCCGCAAGCCAGGGCAAAATACAGCTCCGTGTTCGGACCGAGGATGCCCCCATGCGCATGGTCTTGGCCATCATCAGGTCCATGACCACCCGGTCCATGTGCGTGACCCTCGTGGCTGCCGATCTCGGGCAAGCGTCCAGTGCTCGATGGAAGGTGAGGTTCAGCTACGCTTGCCATCAAGTTGTCTCCCTCACCAATTTCGCGGCAGGTTGCGCTTGGAGAACCGAAACCCGCGGTTTCACTGCGCGCTCACAAAACCTTGCGGGCCCCGCACTCATGCTGGCTGCCTTGCGGGTCTATTGTCGTCGACCACCCGCTCGCCCAGCGAAGTCACATCGCTGTAGTCCCCAGGCACGTGCTCCTTTTGGCGGCCGCGCAGCAACAGGAGACTGATTGCGGGCAAGACGAAGAGAGTTAGCAAGGTTGAAGTGATCAGTCCGCCAATGACGACGATCGCCAGCGGCTTCTGCACTTCCGCGCCAGTGCCGGTGGCAATCGCCATTGGCACGAATCCTATTGCAGGGACGATGCCGGTCATCAGCACCGCACGAACGCGCTCCATGGTGCCTTCCGCAATGGCCTGATCCACCGGCCGCCCTGCGTCGAGCCGCTGATTGATGCTGGTCATCACAACGAGCCCGTTCAGCACCGTCACGCCGGACAACACGATGAACCCCACGGCAGCAGACACCGAGAAGGGGAACCCGGTTAGCAACAGCGAGAACACACCCCCGGCCAACGCAAGCGGGATGGCCGAATAAACCGCGATAGACTGACGGATACCTCCAAGCGCCATGAACAGGATGCCGAAGATTGCCGCGAAGATGACCGGGATGACAAGCGACAGGGTCCGGGAAGCCGCCTGCAGATTCTGGAACTGTCCGCCCCATTCGACGAAGCTGCCCGGCGGCAACTTGATCTGCTCGGCGACCTTGGCCTGCGCTTCGGAAACGAACGAGCCCAGATCGTTGCCGCGCACGTTAGCCTGCACGACCACCCGGCGTTTTCCGTTTTCACGGCTGACCTGGTTGAGCCCTTCCGAAAAGTTGAAGCGGGCTACCTCGCGTAACGGCACCGAAGCACGGTGCGCGTCTTCGCCAGAGAGCATTACTGGAAGCGCACCGACCGCGTCGAGATCGTTGCGGGTGAAGTTATCGAGACGAACAACGATGTCGTATCGCCGATCACCCTCGAACACGATCCCTGCTTCGCGCCCGCCCATAGCCGCCGCGACTGTGTCGCTTACGTCCTGAAGACTGAGCCCGTAACGAGCGATCGCATCGCGATCGAATTGCACGTCGAGCACGGGGAATCCTGCCGTCTGCTCAACCTTTACGTCGGCTGCGCCTGGGACGGTGTTGAGCACCTCAGCGATTTCCTGGGCCGTTCGTCCCATGGCTTCGAGATCATCGCCATAGACCTTTATGGCGATATCGCCTCGCACACCTGCGATGAGCTCGTTGAAGCGCAGCTGGATCGGCTGGCTGATTTCTACGGCGTTTCCGATAAGAGGCTCCAACGCCCCCTCGACACGTTCAATGACTTCATCCTTCGTATCGACACCGTCGGGCCACTCATCCTTGGGCTTGAGGATGATAAAGGTATCCGACGCATTCACGGGCATCGGATCGCTTGCCACTTCGGCAGTGCCCGTCTTGGAGTAAACAAGCGACACTTCTGGTAGTTTGACCACGGCGCGCTCTACTTGGCGCTGCATCTCGGTCGACTTGTTAAGCGAGGTCGAAGGGATGCGAAGAGCCTGCATTGCCAGGTTCCCTTCACCAAGCACCGGAAGGAACTCGCTTCCGAGCATCATAAAAACCAGCACCGCTGCCCCGAAAGTGCCGGCGCCAGCCCCGATCCAAGGCCACGGCCGAGAAATGACGCGCTTGAGCAGAGGCTCGTAGCGCTCCTTGACCCACGCAACGGCGTTCACTTCCTTCTCGGCAACTTCGCCGCGGATGAGCAGGGCGATCATTGCTGGCACGAAAGTAAGGGAGGCCACGAACGCACCGGCGAGAGCCAGCAGGACGGTGATCGCCATTGGCGAGAAGGTCTTGCCTTCCACGCCCGTGAAGGTGAGCAGCGGAACAAAGACGAGGAAGATGATTGCCTGCCCATAAAGGGTCGGCTTGACCATCTCACGTGATGCTTCGAACACTTCATGCAGACGCTCATCAAGCGTGAGCACGCGGCCCAATTGACTTTGGCGATGCGCCAAGCGTTGCAGGCAGTTTTCGATGATGATGATTGAGCCATCGACGATCAGGCCGAAATCGAGCGCCCCTAGGCTCATCAAGTTGCCGGATGTGCCTGTGAAGTTCATTCCGGTGCCCATGACCAGGAACGAGATCGGGATCACCAGCGTCGCAATGATCGCGGCTCGGAAATTGCCGAGCAGCCAGAACAACACAGCGGCAACTAGAAGAGCACCTTCGGCGAGGTTCTTTTCGACCGTGCCAATGGTCGCATCGACCAGCTCGGATCGATCTAGCACCGGCTTGACGGTCACCCCCGGCGGAAGCGATTTTGCGACTTGATCCAGTCGTTCGGCGGAAGCTGCAGCTACAATCCGGCTGTTGCCCCCGGCAAGCATAAGCACCGTGCCGATGACCACTTCCCTGCCGTTCTGGGTAGCGGATCCGGTGCGGAGCTCTCCGCCAATCTGGACGGAAGCGACGTCGCTTACTCTAACCGGCACACCGCCGCGATTGGCGACCGTTGCCCGGGATATTTCATCGAGAGTGCGGATGCGGCCATCTGCCCGCACGAGGAACGCCTCTCCGCCGCGTTCGACGAAGTTAGCGCCGACCGAAACATTTGCTGCCTCGAGTGCCTCGGCGAGGTCGGTAAAGGAAACCCCAAAGCTCACCAACCTTGCTGGATCAGGCTGGACGACGAACTGCTTTTCGTAACCACCGATCGAGTCGATGCCGGCTACACCCGTCACCGAGCGTAGCTGGGGCCGGATTACCCAGTCTTGGACCGAGCGTAAGTAGCCCTGCTTGGCCACATCGTCTTTGAGGAGCTCGCCTTCGGGAGTCTGGTAGGAGCCGTCGGGCTGAAATCCCGGTCGACCCGGCACTTTTGGGTTCGCTTTGGTGCCTGCAGGAGCAAAGTCGACGACGTACATCAGCACTTCACCGAGCCCGGTCGAGACCGGACCCATCTCCGGCTCGATGCCCTCAGGCAACGCGCCTTTCGCCTGGTTCAGTCGTTCCGCGACTTGCTGACGCGCGAAGTAGAGATCGGTGTCGTCTTCGAAGACAACGGTTACCTGGCTGAAACCGTTGCGCGAGATCGATCGTGAACCTTCGAGACCGGGTATACCGGCCATCGCGGTTTCGACCGGAAATGTAACCAGCCGCTCCATGTCGAGCGGGCCAAGGTTGGGCGCGACTGTGTTGATCTGCACCTGCTTATTGGTGATGTCCGGCACTGCATCGATCGGCAGCTTGAGGAGCTGCGTCACCCCGTAAGCCGAGACGATCAGCGTGACGATGACCACCGCCCACCGAAATCGGATGGCGGCGTCTAGGATTCGTTCAATCATCCTAGTGCTCCGCCTCGCCCTTGCCGAGTTCGGCTTTGAGCAAGAAAGCGTTTCTCGTGGCGATTGTGACGCCGGGACGTAGCCCACTAACGACTTCGATCCGGCCGCCGCTGCGCTGGCCTGTAGCTACGTTCGTGGCCTGGAACCCTTTGGCGGTCTTCATGAACACGACGTCTCGGCCTTCGACCGACTGGACAGCTTCTTCGGGCAAAGTGATGCGCCCGTCGCCGTCCTCCCCCGACCGGATTCGCACACGCAAACCCTGGCCTTGGCTGAGCCCAGCTACGCCAGCTGGTTGCAGTACCGCAGTAAGGCTACGGCTCTCCGGATCGAGCCCAGGCGTGATTGAGCGGACTGTTGCGCTGCGGGTATTACCGCCCGGCAATTCGAGAACGGCCACTACACCGGGACGGATGCGCGCAGCATCGGCGGGCAAGACGGAAGCATTGATCTGGACGCTGTTCGGGTTCGCGACGCGGAACAACTCGGTCCCGGCAGCGACGAATGCGCCCAGCTTGGCGTCGCTCTTGGTGACCTGGCCAGAGACTAAGCTAACGACGGATAGCGTGCGACCGTCCCCGCTCACCCTGGCGGCGCCGGCCGCAGCCTGAGTCCGCCTGACCTCGGCTTGGGCTTCAGCCAACGCCGCTTGTGCCCCTTCCAGATCTTGGCGCGCGGTTACCTTGGCATCGTATAGACGCTTCTCGCGGTCGTAGGTCGACCTCGCCAACGCCAGCCGCGCAGCGGCGGCGCTGCGCTCTGACGCTATCGAAGAGGCCTCGCGGCTTTCCATCACTGCCACCGCCTGCCCGGCGTTGACGTAGTCACCCAAGCGGCGGTTGATGCGCACAACTGTTCCATCAGCGCGTGCGGTCAAAACTGACTCCCCCTCCGGGGTCGCCGCAACCACGCCCTGGGCAATGATCTCGGAGCCGAGCCCGCCGCTGCGAACGATTTCGGTGATTATGCCGGCAGCTTGAGCGCGAGCCCCGTCAATCGCGACGAACCCTTCAGGACCGTGGTTTTCCTCCGCTTCGCCATGCTCACCCGCTTCGCCTGCCGGTTCTGCAGCGTCCGGAGAGGTGTCGAACAGGGTCTGGCCAAGAAGAATGCCTCCGGCTGTGAACGCAAGTGCCCCCGCCGCCGCGAGAGCGAAACGGCGATTATCGTTTTTGAGCAGTTCCATCGTTGGATATCCTACTGAGCGTTGGCGCGAGCAAGCG
Source organism: Altererythrobacter sp. TH136 (assembly GCF_007065885.1). Classification (NCBI taxonomy): domain Bacteria; kingdom Pseudomonadati; phylum Pseudomonadota; class Alphaproteobacteria; order Sphingomonadales; family Erythrobacteraceae; genus Altererythrobacter; species Altererythrobacter sp. TH136. The sequence continues at coordinate 1,252,621 of NZ_CP041409.1, forward strand.
CTGCCAAGGCAAGAGCACGGTCAAGTTGGGCATCGATCACTGCCAGCCGTGCGCGGTTCAATGCTTCCTGGGCTTCGATAAGTTCAAGCAGCGGGAACTTGCCCGCACGGTAACCCAGCTCTGCAACGCGTAGAGCTTCGGTCGCCTCGCGAAGGCCGGCGCCAGACAAGGCAGTCACACGCTCGTGAGCCGCAGCGAGCAAATTTTCTGCTTCGCGTCGGGTGAAGGCCGTATCAAGCCGGGCTTGGAGCACTGCGGCTTCGGCAGCGTCCCGTTCGGCGGTAGCGATCGGCACACCGGATCGGACCGAGCGCTTGAACGGGAGGGGAACCGAAACACCCATTACCAGCGCATGGTCACCGGTCTCTTCGAACCGCCGCACGCCGCCAGACGCGGTGATGTTTGGCATACCTTCTGCGCGCGCCAGTGCGATCCGCGCGGTGCTTGTGTCGCGTTCAGCGGCAGCCAATCGTTCGTCGAGACTCGCCGCTTCAGGAGGTAGCGAGCCGGTAGGAGGGACATCGCTGCCAGACGCCGACAACTCGGGATCGTCGGTGGCAATCAGAAGCCCAAGGCGCCGACGGGCCGTCAAGAGTTGGCCGAAGGTTCGGAGCGCTTCAGCGCGTGCTTCGGCCAGCAGGGCATCGGCGCGCAACTTGCGAAGCGGCGGGTCACGCCCAGCATCGACCAGCAGCCCGGCTACCCTGGACAGCTCTTCGGCGCGCGTGATGTTGCTTCGAGCTAATACTGCGCGTTCCTCGGCCGCGCGTAGCTCGGCATGCGCCGCCGCGACATCGTAAGCTAGATCAACCTCGGCCTTTCGTAGCGACAGCTGAGCAAAGCTTAGCTCGGCGGCGGCGACCCCCCGCCTCGCTCGACGCTCGCCACCGAGTTCGAATTCCTGCGAAACCGCCAGCGTCGTCTCGGTTTGCCGAAAGACGTCGTAGGGGCCGGTGCCGGCAAAGTTTTCCAGCTCTAGCTCGAGCTCAGGGTTTGGACGCAGTCTAGCCTGGATCGCGCGTGCCTCGGCCGCGCGAAGTTGCGCCTGGGCTCGAACAATTCGTGGCGAAGCTTGCAGGCTCTTGTCCAGCGCTTGGCCGAGGGTGACCGGCTCAGCGAGGGCTGAACTGACCGGAATGACAAGCGCACTCGCGAAAAGCGAGACGCACCAACGTCGTAACATTTTGAGAAACTCCTGATCCTATGCAGTTCGCGCGAGCAAGCTCGCGCGGGCAAAAGGCTCAGGTTGCGGGAGGCTCGATCGGTGGCGCGCTGCGCAGCGAGGCCATGGCGAGCACTGACGACACGAGATAAACTTCGGCCATCAGCTCACGGCTCGGGCCGGCCTCGATCGCGGAGACCGGCGTGGCGCAGCTGCAATGGTGATGGATAGCTAACCCTGATCCCATGGGTGCTTGTTCCGAAGGCGCACCATCGTCGGATGCCTGGTTCTCGGCTTCTTCGAGATGTCCGGATACTTCACCGGCGTGGGCCGCAGCGTCGTCAGAGGGGTGAGCTAGCAAAGGCGAACTCACGCTGCCTAACAGCAGGCCGATAAGTACGAGAAAAGCTAGAACGCTACGATGCACGGAGGGCCGCCTATCAGACCGCTTCCTCGCAAGCAATTGTGCGGTGACCATAAGCCGCATTCGCCATTCGCTAAGCCGCACAACGGAGCCTTAGATCAAAACCAGCGTCGCACAGATTGGCGATACTGTTCGAAGCTGTTTCCGTGGAGGCCCAAGAGATGCGTCTCCTCGAGGCGAACTTGCACCTGCATCAGCACCTCGCCGAGCAAGAATATTGCCAGTGTCATCCCGCTGGGAAGGACCAGGAGGAGGCCAAGCAAGCTTGCCCGCATGCCCAAAAAGATGGGGTTGCGACTGCGCGCGAATATCCCGCGCGTGACCAACGGCGTCGGCGTATCCTTGTCGATCCCTATGCGCCAGGAAGCGCCCATCTGAGCCTGCGCTGCCACTATCCAGACCAGCGACAATATGAGCAGGGCCCAGCCGGCTTTCTGAAGTGCGGATTGCTCCAACCAGCGCAATTGCCCGAGCACTCGGTCAGGAAGTCCCAGCGAAAGCGCGATCAACAAAGCGAATACCGCAATGAGCGTCGCACGAAACCACTTCCCGACGAGACCATAGGCCGTGTCATCATATGGCAAGACCAGGGCGTTCACCCCGTCGCGTCGCCACAGGCGAAAGGTTGGCCAGAAAAATGCCAAGGCAAAGAAAGTCGCGAAAAAGACCAGGAGCGCGATAGGCATTGTCGTTACTCCGCAGGGTGCGCGTGAGGCCGCGCGGTGTCCGCTAGCTCGCCGCGCGCTTGCCGAATAATCTGGAACCCGCCGGAGAGGCCAAGCGTCGCCAAAATTGCTGCCACTACGAGATCGGGCCAGGCGGTCCCGGTTCCAAACACACCAGCCGCCGCCGCCACGACCGCGACGTTGCCGATCGCGTCGTTACGCGAGCAAATCCAAACCGAGCGCATATTCGCGTCGCCAGAGCGAAAGCGGTACAGCATCAATGCGACGCCAACATTTGCCACCAAGGCCAAAACGCCGATCAGGCCCATCGTCCCCGCATGAGGCGATGCTCCTAGCACCGCGGCATAAGCGGTACTTCCCAGCACCCACAGACCCAGCGCGATAAGCGTGACGCCCTTGAGCAGAGCAGCGCGGGCACGCCAGACCAAAGCCATCCCGGCAACGACTAGGCTGATGGCGTAGTTCGCCGCATCGCCCAGAAAATCGAGAGCGTCCGCCATCAACGCACGCGAATCGGCGCTAACACCAGCGACCAGTTCTAAGGCGAACATGCCTGCATTGATGACCAGAGCGATCCACAGCGCCCGACGCCAGCGTGGATCATTCAGTCCGCTTTCGGTGGCGCATCCGCCACCCGAACAACTCCCACTCACGGTCCTACCTCCTCGACAAACTCCGAGTCGGCATCACATATGCACCTTATAGCAAGTAGAGGGTCAAGCGATGGGTTTGACGATCGGCCAGATGAGCAAGGCGACCGGCGTGAAGCCGGTCACCATTCGGTTTTACGAGAAGAATGGCTTGCTTAAGACGCCCAGCCGCAGGGACAACAATTACCGGGCGTATGGGCAGGACGACCTTGATAGGCTTTCATTCATTCGGCGTGCCAGGAAGCTAGGTTTTAGCCTCGAGCAGATCGCCGCGCTCCTGACATTATCAGACAGCAAAGGTCAGGACTGTTCGAGTGTGGACCGCATTGCGCGTGAGCACCTCTCCGAAGTGGAGCGAAAGCTCGCGGACCTTAATGCCCTTCGTCGTGAGCTACAGTCAGTGGTCTCGTCGTGCGCAGGAGGATCGGTAGGCGACTGCCGGATCATTGAGGCGCTCGCGCCCAAGAATTAGCGACAACTGTCGGTTTTGAAGCCTTGGCGGTGGAGTTGATCAGCCCGCTGGCACGAAACCTCCTACGGCGGCGCGCGCCCTACAATTTACTCGTATCGGAAAGCAACGTCTGGCTGAATGTGCTACAGAGGGCGGGGTCCGAAGAGGATTATTGCTGCACCCACTAGGCACACTGCAGCGCCTGTCATATCCCAGCGGTCTGGCGTCGCTCCTTCAACCACCCACAACCACGCCACCGCAGCGACGATATAGACGCCTCCATAAGCCGCATACGTGCGCCCAGCGTGCTCCGCATCAACAAGCGTCAGCAGATACGCGAAAAGCGCCAATGACAGCACTCCAGGCACAAGCCACCACTGCGACTTGTCCATTCGGAGCCAAGCCCAGAAAGCGAAGCAGCCCGCAATTTCGGCCAGTGCGGCTCCGATGTAGGCAAATGCTGACATCAATTTTGAATAAGGCGCAGGAGGGTGCCGTCAGGATCGATAAGCGCTGCGATGGTAAGCCCGCTGTCTTCCTTCTGCGGAGGCTGAACACGCGGATGTCCCCAACACTGCTCAGGCACACCAGCCTCTGTGCACAGGGCGTAGAAACCCGATAGATCATCCAGCCGAAGGCAGCAGCTGAACCAGCTATCCGCAGGATTTAGCTCCGGATGAGGGAAGAATTCTAGGGTGAGGCTGTCCCGCGTCAATACCATCCAGCCGTCATCTCTCCACCCTTCGATGAAACCAAGACGCGAGTAGAACGACGAGGTCGACTCAAAATCTCTCGATGGCAGGTTGGGCGTTACTTGATCCAATCTCAGACATTCAGGCCAGTCGGGTTGCCGCACCCACAAACGGACAGGCTGCTTCTTGGTTTAGGACACAGATTTGAGCCTCGGGATGTTCTTCATTCTCCTGTCTGTGGTGGTGCTAGCTCTCTGCGCTAGCATCTGGTGGGCTTGCACAAGAGTAGCCTCGATGGGTGCCGCCAGCCGAGCCGGACTAGCGGCCATGTTGCCGCTCGTTTGCTTTTGGGCGTGGTTACAATGGGACGGGTCACTCTTTAATGATGTTGTTTTCGCAATTTTTGTTTTGCCGCTCCTGTTACTAGAGGGCGGATTGCTTTCGCTTTTGGAAGGGAGGCGATCACGTTGAAGTTGTCCGCTTTCCACCCATTTGCGGACGTTGACGACCGGCGCAGGTGTGCCTGAAAGTAGACCGTCCGCTTTCACCGTTCGCTGACGAAAAGCAGACTGGCAGCAAACGATTAATAGCGGACCTTCAGCCAGCGCTGCGATGGCCCGATGCAGCTCATCAATACGCGCGAAAACCTTAGCACATCAGCGGCGGTCTTTTATTAGGAAAGACCAGGGACGAGATGCCATAGGAGATGGTGGGGATCACGGGCGAAATGGGAGCAGTCGGTATGGGATCGATGAACCACGAACGCTGTGCCCGAGTACCCTTGCTTACCGCTGTTAATGACCGAAGGAACCGCGCGCGCCGCACCGAGAACGCCGCCTGGAGCTAAGGCTGTAAGGTTGCCAGTTCCATCCGGGGGCTCGGGTGGACGCTATTGTTCAGTCGCCACTTCGTCCTTCACGACACCGCCACGGCAGAAACGTACTTCCGAAATCAACACTAAAATCGTCCACATGCCGGATAGATGCTGGCCGACTATCTTCCGGAACTGAGGCCGTCGAAAAGAAGATCGGATCCGCCTGATCCCAAGTGCAGTGGAGTAGTCAACCTCCGGGGTGACCTAAACCGAAGGGAACTGGCAGTTTGCTGCTAGCGCCGATCGCCAGCACCGAATGTTCAAGCCACACCTCGAAGCGAAGCGGGATTCCGAGTTGCCAGAATTTCGCGCTGTAAGAAAGTTTCATACACTGAACGCGCGGCAGAGCAAAAGTCGGACTCTCCCTACCAAATGCGACATATTGCCCACCGTCCTATTGCCAGATGACGGTAAACTGCTTTAGCTTCGCGTTCGAAGGTGCCGCAACAGATGGCGCCTCGAGTGGAGAGATGCGAATGAGGATCAAGGCCGCCCTGCTTGCTGGCATTTGTGCGTCGGTTGCTTCAGTTCCCGCATATGCCCAGGACGACACGCCTACCGACCCCGTGGGGGCCGAGGAGGGCAGCGTCATCGTTGTCACGGCGCAACGCCGGGCCGAGGCTCTGCAGAACGTGCCGATCGCGGTTAGCGCATTCACGGCCGAAGCGCTTGAAGCACAGCAGATCAAAACGACATCGGACCTCCAGCTCACGCTGCCGAACGTCACGTTCACGAAGACGAACTTCACCAGCTCGAGCTTTACCATCCGCGGGATCGGCGACCTGTGCGTCGGCGTGTCATGCGACAGCGCGACGGCAATCCACCTGAACGACGCCCCCCTATTCGGCACCCGCCTGTTCGAAGGCGAGTTCTATGATCTTGCCCAGATCGAGGTCCTGCGCGGACCGCAGGGCACACTGTTTGGACGCAACGCCACCTCTGGGGTGGTCAACATCCGAACCGCGCGGCCCGACCTCAGCGGCTTTGGCGCAGCCGGCGAGGCCGAGTACGGCAATTACAACAGCATCAAGGTCAAGGGGATGGTGAACCTTCCCGTTGGCGAAACCCTCGGGGTTCGCATCGCGGGGTTCTATCTGAACCGTGACGGTTACACTTTCAATCAATTCAACGGAGACCGCTACGACGACCGCGACATGTACGGCATTCGTGGCTCGCTGCGGTGGGAGCCTTCAAGCAGCACGACGGTCGATCTGGTGGCGCAGTACTTCCGCGAGAACGACAAGCGCATGCGCATTCAGAAGCAGCTGTGCCAGCGTGATCCGACTGGCGTGCTGGGTTGCCTCAACTCCCGTCTCGACAATAGCTTCACGAACGGCAACTCGACGCTGGGAGCGATTTTCGCGTCGCAGGAATTCTTCCGCATCCGCGGTGTGCCAGCAGGTCAGACGGCGCTGACACCTAATTTCTCGACGGGCAGCCTTTACGGGACCGACGTGTTCGCCGCCGCTGCGAATCCCGAAGATCCCCGGGTGATCAACACCGCTTTCGAGCCCAACTACTTTGCCGAGGAGTGGATCGTCCAAGGGCAAGTCAATCAGGAGCTTGGCGGCGGTCTGAACGTCAAGCTGGGGGGCAACTGGCAGAAGGTCAAGGTGGACGCGCAGCAGGACTACAACAACGCTGCGCAAAGCCGCGCGCCGCTGCAGATTGGGCTCAACAACCTCGCTGCCGCAGCTTCGGGCGCGTTCGGTCCTGTCCTGCAAGCCTATCTCAAGCCGATCGCGGACCGCCTCATTCCGGACGGTCCAAACGGCAAGCTCTGCACCTCGCAGTCGGACCCCAAGCTGGTCGGCGTGTTCGGCGCGGCGAATAACTCGATCTGCTCGATGAACCCACTCGCGTTCGACCGATCGAACGCGTTCCAGACCAGCTGGACCGGGGAAGCCATCGTCAGTTCCGACTGGGACGGGATGTTCAACTTCCTACTTGGAGGGATCTACGGAAAGCTTCACCTCGACGAGAGCAGTTATTACGTCAATGCATTCGGGCTCGACTATGCGGCCGGCATTCTCGGGGCGCTTGGCGCGGCGGGTGCGGGAATTCCACCCGGGCCTGGAACTTCGTATTTCTTGGGCTCGCCGTTTTACCGAAACACGTCGGACGACCTGAAGGTCACGACTTACGGTATATTCGGAGAGACTTATTTTGAATTCAACGACAAGCTCAAGCTCACACTGGGCTTGCGCTATAACCACGACGAGAAATCGGTCAGGGCTCGCACGCCGCTGTTAGTCGACGCGGCGGGCGCTTCGGTGCTGGTGCCGACCGGTGCCACCGATCTCACCAATGCGCTTGGATACGCAAACCTCGATTATGATGCCGGCCTGCCCGGGCCGCAGGAATATGCAGTTCGCAGCGCGAGCTTCGAAGCGGTCACAGGTCGCGCCGTGATCGATTACCAGATCACTCCGTCGAACCTGCTCTATGCATCTTATTCGCGTGGCTATAAGTCGGGCGGCATCAATCCGCCTCTGTCACCGATCTTCGCGGTGCCAGAAGCGTTCGCTCCTGAGCACGTCAACGCGTTCGAGATCGGCTCGAAGAATACCTTCGGCGGACTTCAGCTGAATCTGACTGGGTTCTACTACCAGTACAAGCAACTGCAGCTCAGCCGCATCGTTGCCCGCACCTCAGTCAACGACAACGTCGACGCGAACATCTGGGGACTGGAGGCAGAAGCGGTAATCCGTCCTGTGCCTGAGCTGACGGTCAACATGACCGCCAGCTACCTCCATACAGAGGTCGCTTCGGACAAGTACCTGTCGAACCCGCGGGATTTCGGGGGCGGGCGTGCGGATGCAGTGATTATCAAGGACATCACCAACGCCGCGAACTGCGCCGTCGCCTCGTCCTCGGGCAACGTAGCCGGGGTCAATGCGTACGTCGCTCAGGTGAACAACTTGATCAACGCGGGCGTCATTCCCGGCGTTTCTGCAGGTGCGGGGCTGCGGGCGCCGACTTCCTTCGGGCCCAATAGCGGGATTGCCTCGACCGGCGCGTTTAGCATCTGCGAGGCGCTCCAGGGGCTAGCGCCGAACATAGGTGCCCAATTCGGGGGCATCGAGACCAGCACCGTCATCGACGGCGTTACTTACGATTACTCGGCGGGTATCCCCGTCAATATCAAGGGTAACAAGCTGCCGGGCGCGCCCAACTACAAGGTATCGATGGGGGCCCAGTATGCGTTCCCCATCGGCGAGGCCAAACTCACCCCGCGCGTGGACGTCGCCTACACGGGAGAGACCACCGGCAACGTATTCAATGGCAACGTCAACAGCATCGACAGCTTCGTGCAGGCCAACGCGCAGATCCAACTCGATGGTCCGGACAGCCGCTGGTACGTCCGAGGTTACATCCAGAACATCTTCGACAGCACCGCGGTGACCGGCCTGTACGTCACTGATCAGTCGTCCGGCAACTATACGAATATCTTTACCCTCGAGCCGAGGCGCTATGGCATCGCGGCGGGGTTCAGATTCTAAAGGGGTCATTGGCCCGCGGCCACGATGAAGCCGAGGATAGCGGGATAAACCCCGTTAACTTCGGCCTCGTGGCGAACGTTGCATCGGAGCTGTCGTCGCTGATCTGGTGGCGATCACCTCTGGTTTCAGATACTCTTGGTTAGATGAGCACTGAGGCGTTCTCGATCGAAGGTGCCGGCGGGATCACCCTTGCCGCGGAAGCTCACGGCGATGTTGGCGGAATGCCCGTCCTGCTCGCACACGGCGGTGGCCAGACCCGGCGCGCGTGGAAGCGAGTCATGGGCGAACTGGCGCAGGCTGGCTTTCGTGCCATCGCATTCGACATGCGCGGACATGGCGCCAGCGAGTGGTCGAAAGCCGGCGCATATGACATTCGCGACTTCGCGGCTGACCTGGTTGCTGCGGCGGCTTCGATGGAGGTCAAGCCGGCTCTCGTAGGCGCCTCGCTCGGCGGCCTTGCCGGGCTGATGGCGGAAGGTGACCTAGCGCCGGGCACCTTCGCGTCGCTAACGCTGGTCGATATCGCGCCGCGCATGGAGCCGGATGGCGTGGCCCGCGTCGTCGGCTTCATGGAAGAACATGTCGATTCAGGCTTCGGCTCTCCCGAAGAAGCGGCGGATGTCATTTCACGCTACCTGCCCCACCGTCCCAACCGCAGCGCGGGCAGCGGCTTGAAAAGCTACCTGCGACAAAAAGCGGACGGCCGATACTACTGGCACTGGGATCCTGCCTTCATCCGCAACATAACCGTGTCTGGAGGCGAGAGTCCCCATCGGCAACGGCAGCAATTCGACGCTTTGGGACAGGCCGCCGCTCAACTGACCCTACCGCTTCACCTCATTCGTGGAGCATCCAGCGATCTGGTCTCTCTCGAAGCCGTAGCGCATCTGCGACAACTCGCCCCCCATGCAGAATACACGGACATCGCCGATGCCACACATATGGTCGTGGGCGATGCGAACGACGCCTTTTCCGCCGCTATCGTGGAGTTCCTAAGGCGCCATCACCCCTCCGATACGACTCAGATGCAGGGGACGAGTGGAACATGATTGATCGAGACCGCTTGCAGGAGATGCTTCACCTCGCGCCGTTTCACCGATGGCTTGGGCTGGAGATTGCAACATGCTCCGATCAGGGAATCGAGATCACCATGCCATGGCGCGAAGAGATCGTGTCGAACCCCATGATTGGGTCGGCGCATGGAGGGGTCCTGGCTTCACTGGTCGACCTCACCGGGCTTTATACTTTGCTTGCAGGTGGTGCCCCGGCGAAAGCGACGGCCGATCTACACGTCGATTACCACCGTCCTGCAACCTCAGGCCCTCTCACTGCTCATGGGCAGGTCGTGAAGTTAGGGCGGCAGATTTCGGTGGCGGAGACCCGGGTTGTGGGGCCCGACGGAAAGTTGATCGCCAGCGGCAGGGGCGCGTATTTTTCGTGAACCGGATCGATTGTTAAACGCAAACGAACCTACTGATCTCGAGCAGGCTCCTGCCACCCTAGGCCCAGTGACTTCTGCAGAGCAATCCAAGCTAAAGTAAGGGCACCTTTTGCCCGGACGAGGTCTGCCGAAGCCTGCTGCTGGTCGCGTAGCGCACGATTGAGGTCAGCCCTTGAGATCACTCCCGCCGCGAAGCGCTGGCGATTGAGGTCGGCAGCGCTATCGGCCTGGCTCTTGATCTGCGCGCGGGCTGCCAGTGCGACCCGTTGCTGGCCAAAGCGTGCCAGTGCTCGCTCGGCATCCTGTAGAGCCGAGAGGACGGTTTGACGGTAGTTGGCGACTGCCTCGTCTCGGACCGCCCCGGCGCGATCGACCGACGCGTCCACCCTTCCAAAATCGAGGAAGTTCCATTCCAGGCGGGGTATCGCCAATGCTGAAAATTCGCCCAGATCAAAGACCTCTTCGGGGGAAGATCCGCCTAGGCCCAGAATCCCCATGAAGGACAACTTCGGGAACCTTGCCGCTTCGGCCACCCCGATCCGCGCCGTTGCGGCGGCGAGACTGCGCTCAGCCGCCCTGATGTCAGGCCGACGCGCCACGAGACTTGCTGGATCGCCGACAGTAACCTGATCCGGGGGCAAGGGGATATCCCGCGGCGTCGAAAGGTCTTCGTCAGTCGATCCCGGGACCCGGCCAATCAGGATGGCAAGCGCATCGAGCAGGACGGCTTTGTCAGCGTCCGCTTCGGCGAGCTGGGACTTGAGAACTTCGAGCTCGGCGTTCGCGTTGCCCACCGGGAACAGCGGCAACGCGCCTTGCTGATACCGTTGATAGGTCAGGGCCAGGATTTCTTCCTGCAACTTTATCTGCGTCTGGTATTGTTCGGCGCGGAACTGAGCCTCCCGCAGGTTGACGTAGTTGCTGGCAACTTCAGCGGTCAGCTGGACCCTCGCGTCCTCCGCATTGGCCACGGTTGCAGCAGCCTGCGCATTGCTGGCCTCTACACGCCTCCGGGAGCCGCCCGCGAACTCCAACTCCCAATTGGCATTGAGACCCACATTGTAGAAACTGAGCGCGTCGTCGCTTTCCGCCTCCGGTTCGGTTTGCCCCGACGAGTGAGGTGGGCCGCCCTGGAGGTCGAGCCCGGGAAGACGACCCTGAATGGTGGTGGCCTGCGTCCCGAGCGTCGGCATTCTCCCCGCCCGATCCTGTCGGACCGATGCCCTGGCCTGCGCGATGCGCGCTTGCGCTGCCTGAAGCGAAGGATTGGCGGACAGTGCAGCCGTGACCAGCCGCGTCAGTTCAGCATCGTCGAGCAGCAACCACCATTCGGCAAGAGCCGGGTCCGACGCATTCAGCTCTTCGCCGGTGCGTACAAAACGATGGACGCTATCCGCCGACAGTATTTCAGGAGGGCCCCGGTAGTCCGGCCCAGCCGTACAGCCAGCCAGCAAGGCGATGAGGAGAAGCGATGGTATTGAACGGCGCATCATGTTGGGCTCAGTGCATCGAAAGAGAAGCATTTTTCGGAAGCGGCCTCAGGAAGAGGACCAGCGGAACGGTCGCGAGCGTGAGAACCCCCATCACCATGAAGACATCATTGTAGGTCATTATGAACGCCTCGCGCTGAAGGGTGCGGCTCAGGACGGCCATGGCCCCCTCCATGCCGCCGAAGTTTCGCGACAGCCCGTCAAGATAGGCCTGCAGAGAAACGTTGTTCGAATTCAGGGTCTCTTCCATTCGCCGGCTATGATGCCAGATCCGCTGATCCTGGAACGATGCCAGAGCTGAAAGCGCGAAAGAGCCACCGAGATTGCGTGCCGCATTGAATATCCCCGAAGCGTCTCCTGCATCCTCATGGGCCACCGAAGCCACCGTCGCCTGGTTCAGGAACATCATCGACAATATCATGCCGACACCGCGTAGGAGCTGGCTCTCGGTGAAAACGGCACCACCGGATTCGGCTGTAAGGCTGGTGCTGACAAAGCAGCTGACCGCCATAAACAACATGCCGGCGCCCACGGCGATGCGTATGTCAATCTTCCGGATCATCAAGGGAAGCACAGGCATTAACAAGAATGCCGGGACGCCCATCCAGAAGATGACCAGCCCCGTCTGAAGCGCGTTGTAGTCAGAGATGATCGCCAGGAACTGGGGGATGACGTAGGTCGAACCATACATCACCATACCCAGGGCCAGCGCCATGATCGCTACGCTGCCGAACTGTCGATTGAACAGGAGCTGCAGTTTCAAAACCGGCTTGCGAGCCTTCACCTGTCCGTAAATCAGCGAGGCGAACCCGATGAGGGTGATTAAGGTGAGCCAGCGAATGAGCGAGGATTCAAACCATTCCTCGCGATGGCCCTCTTCAAGGACAACCGTCAGGCCGCCCAGCCCCAAGATGAGTCCGAGAATGCCTGCCCAATCCGCGTCTGTAAGATATTCCCACTTCGGTTTTTCGTGGGGAAGACCAACGAACAGCAGGAGCAGCAGCAGACCGCAGACCGGAACGTTGACGAAGAAGGCATAGTGCCAGCTCAAATTCTCAGTCAGCCAACCGCCGATCAAAGGCCCCATCACGGGCCCGAGGATCACGGTCATGCCGAATAGCGCCATTCCGATCGGCTGTTGATGCGGGGGTAGTCTCTTGGCCACTATGGTCATAGCGGTCGGAATGAGCACTCCGCCCATGAAGCCCTGGCCCGTTCGGCCGATGATCATGGTGGTAAGGTCGGTTGCGACCCCGCACAGCACCGAAAAAGCGGTGAATGCGCTGACCGCAATGATGAGGAGAGTTCGCAGACCGAAGAGGCGCTCCAGCCAGGCGCTCAGCGGAATGACGACAATCTCGGCGACGAGAAAGGAGGTCGCAATCCAGGTGCCCTCGGTGCCGCTCGCCCCGATCTCGCCCTGAATGACCGGGAGTGCGGAATTGACGATCGATATGTCCAGCGTCGCGAGCATGGCGCCGAGAGCACCCGCAGCTACAGCGACCCAAGCTGTAACGTCGGCGTTCTGCCGGAGCGAGGAAGATTGGTCCGACGAATTACTGGATGGCAGCGCCCCGCTCATCTTTTGGTGCCCGAGATCCCTTTGAGCGCATCAGCGGCTGCACGCGTGTCGACAGTCGCGACAACCGACATTCCAGGAACGAGGACTCGGCGCAGTTCCGGCGAGGCGTCTATCGCGATGCGAACGGTTATGCGTTGAACGATTTTGGTGAAGTTGCCGGTGGCATTCTCAGGCGGAAGAATTGAAAACTCCGCGCCGGTCCCCGGCGAAATGCTGTCCACCCTTCCCTTGATCTCTACATCCGGAAGTGCATCGACTTCCAGCATAACCGGCTGGCCGGCCCGGATCAGGCCGACCTGCGTCTCCTTAAAATTGGCTGTGACGTAGATCGCATTGACCGGAACGATGGTCATCAGCCTCTGACCGGGCTGCACAAATTGTCCCACCCTGACCGTGAGGTCACCGACGCGCCCTGCCTTGCTGGCTCGGAGCCGGGTCGACTCAACGGTAAGATCGGCGGCCTCCAATTCCGCGCGCGCTGCGTCTGCCTGCGCCCGGGTTTGGCCGATTTGCTCGAAAAGAGTAGACTTGCGCGCGGTGGCCGCCGCAACCGCCGCCTGTGCCTTCTCTAGATCCGCGCGTGCCTGGCGCGCCTGCGCCTCATACTGGTCGAGCTTTTCGCGGGGTTCGGCTCCGGTAGCGGCAAGAGGCCGATACCGGGCGACCTGCTCATTGGCGAGTTTGAGCGCCGCGCGGGCGGCGGGAAGTTGGGCGCGCGCCTGGCGAATGGCCGCGTCTTGCTCCGTAACCTGAGAGCGGATCGTGTCGGCGCCGGCCAACGTAGCCGTAATTTGTGCGCGCGCCTGTTGCGCCTGAGCGCGGTAATCCCGCAAGTCCAATTGCGCGAGCGCTTCGCCCCTAGCCACTTGCTCGTTTTCCGCAACGAAGACCTCTTCGATGTAGCCCCCAACTTTCGACGAGACCACTACGCTGTCGGCGGCGACGTAGGCGTTGTCCGTCGACTGCATGTACTGGCCGTAGGTCACATGCCGGTAATACCACCAACCACCGGCGAGCAGGACGGCCAAGCCGACGACGACAAGCACAAGACGCAACCGGCGCCGCGATTGTGGGCTCGCCGCCGGTGCAGTTTGCTGCTCCGGTTCGATGGAGTCGTCGTCTGTCATCTGGATCTCTCGGCGATTTCGCTGGGTGGCTTGTTCTGCGCCCTTAGGGAGGCCGGGCCAGATAGTAAAACGGTTTAGTTATTTGAAGGTAGGATTGCAGGGTCGGTTTAGCTAGGCAAACGGCATGGACGATAGTGCCGAGCCGCTGAGGCGATCACGCCGAAATGTCATCACCGACGATGACCAAATTCTATATCTGCTGAACGAAGTAAGTCGAGGCGCGAGAAGGGCATACGATGCGCGGGCCGCCAAGACCGGGTTTAATCAGACCCAGTGGAGGATCATCGGGCAACTCCTTCGCGACCCATCGCTGACGCAGTCGGAAATCGCCAAGGCGCTCGAGCTTGAATCGGCAACTGTCGGGCAGGCGGTTGCTGTACTCTGCGCACAAGGGTTACTGGAAAGGCGGCGAGCTGAAACGGATCGAAGGGCATGGAAGCTCATCCTGACGCGCAAGCTTGGTGCCCTAATCCCCGAACTGAGAGAGGCGGCGGATCAACTCCACACTGTGCTTTGGCGCGACATAGCGCCAAGCGATAAACACCTTTTGAAACAGCTTCTCGCTAAAATTTCGGCAAACCTAGAAGGATCTGCGACGGTGCCGGACTCCCGCTGACGTGTGCTCAAGTCGAGCGCCTGCCCCTGACCGCCCGCGGGCGTTGAATCAGCGGATGCCGTTAGATCGAACGCACGAGTGCGAGTCCTTGGCCGCGTGGGATTTGAGATCGTCCTATGAAGCGGCGAGCCGAGCTCGGAGCTGCCTTGTGCATAGGGTACATGGTAAACCACTTTACAAAAAATCTTGCGTGGCTAAAATCTGTCCTCGAGGAAGGATCATCCTTTCCTCTCCTTGACTTGGGGGGGGCAACTCCCTGGGTTGCCCCCCTTTTTTGTATTGGCGTACCCCGCTGAAGAAATGGGCGGGAGCATCGAGAATTAGAATTGAAGGAGGCGGAGTTGCTGTGGTGGCTCCGGGGCGGTCGTTCCGTCTTTCGCAGGGCTGCGAGCGTCCAGCCTGCGGAGATGATACCACAATGGGTAGCAAGAAACCGAGATCATAGCGGGTCTGAGAAGGAAACGGAGACATGACCGCTTCTCGGGAAAACCCGATCAGCAACATCGCACGTGCCGCCGAGATTGGGCAGATCCTCGTCAGGCATGGCGCCAAAAATCTCGCTGGCACACTCGGGATCGTTCCTCATCCAGAGGGTATCTTCGACCCACGCGAATTTCGTCCGGCCGCTGTCGTTGCGTTCCTGCGAGATATCGGACCGGTCGGTATCAAGCTGGGTCAGCTTCTCGCCACGCGCAGCGATCTGTTTGGCGAACACTGGATTGCGGCATTCTCAACGCTGCACGATCAGGTGTCGCCAGTGCCTTTTGCACTCATAGAGCCCGTTCTTGCTTCAAGCTGGGGTGAGGATTGGCGGAGCGACTTCGCGCGATTCGATGAACAGCCTCTGGCCTCGGCCTCCATAGCGCAAACCTATTCCGCCGAACTGCGGGACGGCAGCGAAGTCATCGTAAAGGTGCGGCGGCCAGGTACCGCCGCGCGGATGGAAGCAGATGTACGCCTCCTCTTACGCCTTGCTGGGATCGCCGAAGCCCGATCTCCGGATATCGCGCGCTACCGGCCAGTCGAGTTTCTACGGACCTTCGGCCGCAACCTGGCCTGGGAGATGGATCTGGCTGCGGAATCCCGAGCCTGCGAGCGGGTCGGCGCCTATCTCGATACCATCGGCAGCAAAACCCCGGCGATTCACTGGGAACTGACGGGGTTGCGGGTCAACGTTCAGGAACGCCTGTACGGCAGAACGGCTTCTTCGCTGGGCACCGCCTCGGGCGACCCGCAGATTGCGGCTTTCGCCAAAAGGTATGCGGACGCAGTCCTGCGCATGATCATCCTGAACGGTGAATTCCACGGCGACCCGCATCCCGGTAATGTCTTCCTGATTGGCGAAGAGGATGTCGGTTTCATCGATTTCGGATCGGTCGGCACGCTGACCAAGGCCAGGCGCGACGAGATCGTCCGCCTCGTGCTCGCGATCGCCGGTGAGGAACCGAACGCTGTCGCCGATGTCCTGCTCGGCTGGGCGGAGGAACCGAAGGTAGATCGCGCCGCGCTTGGGGTGGATCTGGATCAGTTGATCGGAGAGTTCAGGGGGACCGTGCTTTCGGGCATCGAGTTCTCGCAGATTTTTTCGCGCGTGTTCGATCTATTGCGGGATTATAAGTTGGTCCTGCCACCCGATCTCGCCATTCTTCTGCGTACCCTGTTGACTGCAGAGGGTTTCGTCCGATCGCTGGCACCCGACTATAACATCGCCCAAGAAACCCGGCCGATCATCGCGGAGCTTCTCACAGAGCGGTTCTCGCTCGGCAGCGCTCGGACGGGTTTGAAGAAATTCGGCGGTCAGCTGCTGGGTCTATCGGCTTCCTTGCCCGGATTGCTGGCCAATGCGAACTCGATCGCGAGGTCAGGATACCTGCCAATACAGCTCGACCCGGCGAGCGTCGAACGGCTTGCGGCCGCTCGCCAAGAGACCCCGTCCACCAAAGGGCCGATAGGCGCCGCACTGATTGTTTCCGCCGCGCTTCTTGTCGGTCAATCCTGGTTGCTCGCGGGTATCTCGCTGGCGAGTGCCGCCGTGGTCTTGCTCCGCAAATGAACATTTGCTCCGCAAATGAACATCGGGCGGTTTATGGGTTTCTGGGTGCGAGTGCCCGGACGGGGCAGATCTACACAAGGAGAGTAGCATGACGTTACGAAATCCCGTCGCTCCGGTTCCGGCGGCCACCATGCTGCTTCTTCGCGACGACCCTGAGTTCGAGGTTTTGATGGTCAAGCGGCACCATCAAATCGATTTTGCCTCCGGAGCGTTGGTATTTCCTGGCGGGAAGCCGACGGCTAGTGACGAAGCCCCTGGATGGGCAGATCATTGCTGCGGCTGGGAAAATTTTGACCACACGCAGCGGACCTTGCGGATCGCTGCGATCCGCGAAGCCTACGAAGAAGCGGGGATTCTCCTGGCCGAGAATAACGACGGCACCGAATTCGAGGACGCGTGCGACCTCGAAAGCCGCAAAGCGGTAGAGGTGGGAACGCGGGCGTTTTTAGACATCGTCCGCGATGCCGGCGTGCGCCTGCGCCTTGACCCCCTAATTCATTTTGCCAGATGGATAACGCCGACCTTTATGCACAAGCGCTTCGACACACATTTCTTTGTTGTTCGAGCTCCCGACCGCCAGATTGCGGCATGCGATGGCTACGAGACTGTCGATGCGGAATGGCTTTCGCCGCGCAAGGCGCTTCAATTGGGGGAATCTGGCGAGCGAACGATTATCTTCCCCACCCGGCTAAACCTGCAACTGCTGGCGGAAGCAGACAGCGCCGAAGAGTGTGTTGCCAAGGCCATTGCTCGTAAAATCGTGACGGTCATTCCTGAGATCGTCCAGCGCGAGGGCAAGAACGTCCTCACGATTCCAGAAAATACAGGATATGGTCCCGCATTCGAAGTCATGGGCTAAGAACCGAATGGGAGAGGCCTAGGAACTAGGTATTCACGTGACGACGCGTGCATCCACGTGACCGGCGTCGGAATTTGCGGCGGAGCTAACACAA
Organism: Altererythrobacter sp. TH136; assembly: GCF_007065885.1. Taxonomy (NCBI): domain Bacteria; kingdom Pseudomonadati; phylum Pseudomonadota; class Alphaproteobacteria; order Sphingomonadales; family Erythrobacteraceae; genus Altererythrobacter; species Altererythrobacter sp. TH136. The sequence goes on from NZ_CP041409.1 coordinate 1,270,325, forward strand.
GTCGATAGGCTTAAACCATACGCGCGACAGAGAACCTTGCTCTGGTAGCGCGGTAGCGGCGTATCGGTTGTCCCGACCACGTAGCGTGCCTATCGCTAGATCCCAACGAACAGAAGCGCCGCAAAGGTCTGGTATTGGCCGTACGTCTGTATCGCGTGAACGACAACAATTGGGCGCAAAGCCGACGTCGCCGCGCCTTCGATCCAATGTGTCAACGCAGACGCTTGGCTAGAGCGAACACGGATTAGAGACCTGGGGTTTGCGGTAGCCTTTCATGCTGCCAACTTCTTGAAGTCGAATGTTCACGTCGTTTACCTGATCGTGCAATTGAGATAGCAAACACTGCAAATGTTTTGTTGGTTCTTCTAAAGTATCCTCAAGTGTTTGAGGGGAAAATGAAGGATGGTGCAGTGAAGATTTATACGATGATGCCCCAAAATAATGAAGCAATGAACCGCGTTGCCATAGCTCTTGCCGATCTTCTTCGGGATGAGCTGGCACCGGAGTTCGCCGAAGACAGCAGTTCGTTTGCAATTATCGCCGGGCCGCCGCTTACCGAGGACTATGCGCTCTACTGGGCTGAAAGCGCGAAAGACACCCAAACGGACATCATCTATTTGAGCTTCGAGCTTGGACGCGAGCACCATGGCCCGACCAGGTTGGCCGTGTTCGCGGAGCGGTCAGGCATCATCTACCGATGGGCAGACTGCGTCTTGTGGGCTCCCAAGGATGGTGGCGCGCTCCGGGTCATGCCGAAAGGCCTTAAAATGTGTTTCTCGCATGACGGCAAGGCGCTGATCTCGCATAAAAGCCGCGCTGCTCAATCGCTTCGAAACGGTATGATCCGTGCGCGCGCCCGCCTTCTTCGAACCGCACGAGCCGTCACCGAGGAACAACTGGCTCATGCGGAAGATGGATGGAGGTACGCTGCCTGACCAAGCCGAGCCGGCTTTCACCGTGTGAAGGCCGGCACCCGGCACAACTCTTTTAAATCAGCACCATCACGTAACCACTCGCGATCGAGTATGAGGCGTGCCCACCCAAGGTCCAATGGTTCTGACCCGCTGGGTCGCAGGATGCCCCCGCCGTTAGAAGTGCAACATGAGGCGATCGGAGCGAAGTATCCAATAAAAGGAATGGAAAATGCTTAGTTCCAAGCAATCTGAACACATCCAAACGGTGCTACTTCGGCGGTTGCGTAGCGTTCTCGGAGACGAATTAACCAGCGTTGGCACGCCATTAGCTGACGCCACTGCTTCGATGCTGGAAGTGGATTGCCATGAGCATGACGCAACGAGCGGACTGGAGAGACTTCTCGCGCTCTCGGATGATGAACTCATCGAGCTCGCCTGCAATATGGCTTTAGCCCTGGAGTATGGCGGCGAATTCGACCTCCCCCTTGGGAGCAAGGTCAGTGGCTCGTATCCGGGGAGCATCGAAGTCGATAGCCTGGTTCTAGTTTTGGATGCTGGTCGCCCCGGTCTTTTTCCGATGGAATTGGTCCCCCGTGATGCTCACGGACCTAATCTTGAGCTCCTCCGCCACGAGATCGAACGATTAACCCGGAAGCTTGCTTGTCGCCGGATTGGTTTGCCTTCTGCTCACTGCGCAGACTCGGGCTCTAGGACACTTCTCCGGTTTCCACCCTTTGTTGAGGCCGGCGGCGTTTCGCTGGAGCGCGCAACCGGCGACCCCGATGCTGCCCGTTTTTGTGCAGCAAGCCGTCGGCAGATTACGAATTTCGCCCACGACGTTGTCTTGGATATGCGAGCACTCTGGTCGAACCGACTTGCGGTTGCAGCGCGGGTCAATGCTGTCCGCGTAGCAGCAGAACAAGCTGCTGCCCAAGCTCTGCCCCCTGCGAGTGTCCACCTGATTGCGATGGACATGCGGTTTCAGCGCGAGAGTAAGGTTTTCGATCTCTACGTCGAATATAACGCGATTGATGAAGCCTTACGGCCCGGCACTGTGCTGCAGTTCGTTCCGGATCAATTTGACGTAAGTGGCGGGTTCGCTCGTGTTCCTAGCTGCTTGGGCGGGAGGTCGGAAACCATATCAGAATTGCGTAGCCAGGGCGCAGACGGCTGGATCGAAGAGATGGCTGCCTGCGTGATTAGTGCGGCACCAGGAGGCGCGGCATCGGTGCTCTCAGCGCTGTCAACAGATTATGAGAAGGTCGTATCGATACCAGTCAGCAGCAAATTCATGTTTGCGACTTTTTATTGGCGCAGCGGCTGCATCAAAGTGGAATTGATCGTACCAGGAGAGATCGAATATACAGCTTCCTCCGACCTAGATTTGCCTGCTGCCCACATCCCAGAGATGGTTTTGAGCCATCTGCCAGGGCAAACCGTTAGCTCAGTCGTTGAATTGCCATTCGATTGCCCTTGCAAGATCGTAGGGGCCGAACCTTTACCGTCTGGGGGCCTTCGCTTGGTGCTCGATCCAGATCGTCAGTTTGTTCACCTCGGTTCTGGCCGCATCTGGACAGTGACCTAGACTATGCCGCAACCCACTCAGAGGTACGAGGTCAATACCTTAGCTGAGTTTTATAATTTGGCTTAGTAATCTGCCCTCTGACTATATTGGCGTTGTCCATGCTAGGGCCTGGTTGCCGAAGAGCTTGAGAGCGGGCCTCCGAAAATGCTCTCAGAGGCCCTACTCTATTGGTCGCACCAACAGTCGATCAAACGTAGACATTTGAGCGGCCATGAACAAAACCTGCACCCGTTTATTCTGGCGGAAGCTCGTAACCTGCAGCTCGCGCACTTGCCCTTGCAGCTGGATCTTTCAACAGGCGTTCCGCCAAACGCAATGCGCGTTGGTTCCGGAGCTCTGCCAGAAAAATCAAGGCCCTCCGATCACGGGCAGCCTGAACGTATTCCGCAAGATGAGGCACTGTCGAGCCGCTGGCGATCGCCGCCTCCCCATTTCGCACGATAGCTTCGTAGTCGGTAGTAATCCGACCCGGCAACCCGACCGCAGTGTTGAGAGCATCATCGGTGCCATCCCGTTTCACAATTTCAGTTGCCACGGGGAGGTATTCAGCCGCGGTGGGGACCGGCAGGTCCAGAACAGTGGCATCATCGCTTACGCCATCAGGATCGCCAGAACTGTCCGCGCTTGGATCGACAGATGGCAGAGGCGACACGCTTTCGGACACGCTGGCTGGTACGCTTGCAAGGAGTTCCGCCTCCTCAGGTTTTTCATCCGAGATACTGAGAGTTTCGTTTGGGCTGGTCGAACTCGTGCCTAGCTCGAAGGTTCGCAAACCGGTCCGCTTGCGCTTGGCGCGCATGTCGTCGGCGACTTGCTGGGGCATCGACGTTCCGTACCGTTCACCGGGATCGAGCTCGAAATCCATCTCACGGCCAGCATAGCAGGATAGCAAACATAGCCATGGAGAGTTCGGGTCATCCAGCTCATGGTTGCGCGCCTTCCATCTCATCAGATCAGCGTAGATCCTGATCTCGAAGTTGCCTTGCTGCCGAAGCACCCATCTCTTGGCCGCAAAACCGGCAAGCTTGTCCACTACCCTCACAGCCTCCTTATAAAGACCCAAGGCCGCTTTAGAGTGTTCCGAAAGCTGCTTTGTGTTGAGCGCCGTCTTGACTGCTTCCACCTCTCGCGCGGCCTGATCAACCGCCAGAAGTGCAATAGTAGCTTTTTCGATAAGTGGCGCTGCTTCCCGCTCGAGTTTGTTGTAGACGTTATTGGCGCGCTCGAGTGCTTCGGGCAAAGGTGTTGTACTAAGGTGGGGATGCTTAAGAGCATTCTCTCGAGCGACCCGAACATCCTCCATGCCTGCCTCACGAGAGATTTTCTCACGTTTAGCGAACACATGATCATAGGCTGCCTTTAGACGTTCGATCACCCCATTTACGATTTCAGCATTCATCATAATCTCCTTAAATTGGAGTTATAGGATGAAGGGTGGGAAACTGCCCGAAGGGGTTGGAAACCTCGTCAGGGGAGAGAAAACTCGCTCTTTTGCCGCGGCCAGCTTTCCCGAGCGGGTGCACAAGCAACGCAGGCTAGGCCTTGGTACGATGCCGAGCATTCGGCGTCGATACGTGTTGCAGAAGAGACGTCGCCAATACGCCAAAACTCGGGCGGCGCATCATTTCGATAAGCGGAGGGATTAAAGTTAGGCGCAATACCGCAAAGACATACGCAGGCGTACGTTTTTGCTGACGGAATTCCGTTCCGAAATTCAGAGCTCACTACGTTCGGTATCGCGGAAAGAAATTCCCGCGGTCGCAGCTTTGATAGCTGCTCGGATCGGATCGCTTTGCGTTTCCTTTGGCGGGCCGCTTCGCGAGCCCTTGGTTCGCCGACCCTCCGGGCACCGCTTTCACTCCCAGACAGACCAAGTGCCTTCAGAGAATCGCCTGAGACCTTGGCGTGAACGATCCGAAGGAAAAGGCGCGTGATCGCGCCCAGGTAGGAAGCCACAGATAGGGCAACAGGTGAGTTCTGCAGGTGAGTGGAAAATAAGAAAACTTTTCAGCTCGCCCTGCAGGGCTCGCGCGACATCAGAAGGTGTCGCTCAGGCGGCCATAGAACGGCCAATTGCAAGGAACTAATATGACACTCGATACCATTCATGAGCAGAAGGAAAGCAGGCTGGCAGACACGCTTCGTCGATCGGCCATCCCGCCCTTCACGGCATCTCCTATAATGCCACCAGATCCAACTGACCCGAAACGCGAACTACTTCGCAAAACGCACCGCACAGCCGTGGCGAGCGCTCTCTATATAACTAGAACGGAAGGCGAAGATTGGCTCGGCCCCCTGCCAAACGCTTACATGGCGAAGGCGGACGATCTAGTCGCCTCCGGTCGGCGCCACCCAATTCAAAATTTTCCGCCGCAATTCCGCGCTGGCCGTTTGATCTGGGAAGAGGCCGATGCGGCTGCCGCGCGGGACCCTGCCGAAGCCGCAGCGGTCCACGTGATAGTGGGCTTGCTGGGTATAGCGCCCGAACAGTGGCGCCCGCTTTTAGAGCGCTTCATTGACGACCATCTGGTCATCAAAGGCATGCTCGTTGATTGGGCGATACATTCAAAGCGTGATGATGCCGGTGGCTGGGCAACCCACCCTCACGCTCATATGATCGTGACCGCGCGCCGATATCGCAGCGATATGAAGAAAGGGCAGCGCCAGAGAACCTGGCTTTATAGCGCCAGGCAGATCGATCAACTCGAGGATGCCTGGCTCGCGGCGACAGGGTTGCAGCGCCTGCCTCTCGCCGCCTGAACTTACCTCATCTCCACCAAAGAACGGCCGCGCCTGTCCTCAGGCGCGGCCGTTCGCGCGTAAGGACACTACAAAATGACCTACTACTCTACAGCTCGCACGGCATCGGAAATCCTTGCAGAGCAACTCGAAGCAGATCCGAACTATCGTGTTCTTCGCCGGCTCCCGCACCGCGAGCAAATCTGGTGCCGCAGCATGCCGGTCGAGAACGCCGGCGCATCAATAGTGCTTGGGGTAATCGACAGCGAAACCACTGGACTTGATTGCCAACGGGACAAGATGATCGAGCTGGCGCTGGTGAAGCTTACCATGGACCCCCTCACCGGTGACGTACTAGACGTCAGCGCTCCGATCTCATGGTTAGAGGATCCGGGTGAGCCGCTCAGCGCGCAGATCGAAGCTCTGACGGGACTGACAGACGCTGACTTGGCGGGCGAGTTTTTCTGCGAAGAGAAGATCTTCAATGCGTTCTCCGATGTCGATGTCCTCGTCGCGCATAACGCTGCTTTCGACTGCGGATTTCTGGCCGCCCGGTTTCCCCGCCTCAATAAGCCGGTTGCCTGCTCCTTGACTGAAATCGAGTGGCCAACACATGGCTTGGAAGGCGGAAAATCGATCGGCAGCCTGCTTACGGCGGCAGGACATTTCTTGGGGCAAGCGCATCGAGCGGCGCCGGATGCATGGGCCCTGTGCTGCTTGCTGATGATGCGCGGTGCCGACGCCCGCTCAATCGCAAGCCACCTATTCGATCGCGCCCGCCGCCCGACTGCGCGCGCATATGCCGTCGGAGCGCCATATGCGTTGAAAGACACATTGAAAGCCGCCGGATATCGATGGGCAGCTCCACAACGGGCTTGGGCGATTGAAGGGGAAACAGACCGAATTGCCAGCGAGGTCGATTGGCTCACCACTCTTCTTCCAGCCATTCGCCCCAAGGTCGTTGCGATCAACTGGCGGAACCGACACACCGGCTGGTAGACCTGATTCAAGCTAAACACTGTCGACCGCAATGAGTGATAACTGACTGGCCACTTTCAACCCGAGGTCCCGCCAAGGCGTACCTCGCTGATAAGGCTCAGAGGGCGCCACCCGAATGCTCTTTGCGTTGGGCACGGATCAGGCGATCCCAGTGCGCCTTAAGAACCAACCCGCCGCCGATTTTCCAGCTGAAGAACATGAAAATGGCGAAGCTGAAGATGAGCCAAGTCACGTCGAGCTCGGACCGGGCCAGCGGTGTACGGCGCGCTCGTGGGCATGGGTGCTGAGGCGCCGCAAGCTGAACCGGCGAGACCCGAACCGGCCGTGACGGTTCGCGCCTCGGTCAAGCGAGACCATCTCGTTTGCCTGGAAGACGGCAAGAAAGGCTCAAACGCCACCTGATGACGAGCATGGCATGACACCTGCTGAATACCGAAGCCGCTGGGGTCTGGCCGCCGACTACCCCATGGTAGCGCCGGAGTATGCAGAGACACGCCGCGATCTCGCAGTGAAAATCGGTCTTGGGCGTAAACCCGGCCAAAAACGCGGTCGGCGGAAGCAAACGTAGCGGAACCGCAGTTAAAGACGGGGGCCGCGACCGGCATCAGGACCGGCTGGTCCCTCTACGCCCTTTAGGTCGGTCGGCCCCTGCTAAGGCAATCGCGTTATAAGCTGCTCGGATTTGCTAGGCTCGACTTTTGCCTCCGCAATACTGTTCGAACTCCTCGATGTCGGCGAAGCCCAGAGCTACCGCCAACTTCTCGTTGTTAGCGTAATGTCGATCGCCGACCTGATCGAGGAGTGATGGGCTGAAGCCGATGCCGCGCTCATGACGTGACAACGTCGCTTCACTAACACCGGCAGCACGGGCGAGCTGAGCTGCACTCAGGCCGAGAGCCCGCCGGCGTTCTCGCGTACGTTGTCCGTGCACCCCTAGCT